>NZ_JBXAPN010000005.1:0-499447 GCF_058803975.1 Bradyrhizobium sp. GW821-FHT13H06
GCTGATCCTCCCAGCCGACAGAGAACTGTCACCCATCCATCCGGTCTACCGTGTTACCTATCTATCCGGTCTGGACACTAGGCCACCTTCTCCCACAAGGGGAGAAGGGAAGAGAAGCTCAGCGCTCCCGGCTCGCGCTCTCCAGCGCTTCGATCAGATCGTCGATTTCCATGCGCTTGCGAAAATCCGGGTCGACGAAGCGGGCCTTCACGGTGCCGTCGCGGCCGACGACGAACACGGCCGGGATCGGCAGCATCCAGCCGTCATTGCCGTGGAATTTCTCCATGTCCTGATAGGACAGCAGTTGCTGAATCTCGGTGCCGAGCCAGATCGCGAGATTGAGCGACAGCGCGTAGCCGTTGTCGAGATCGGTCAGGATCGGAAACGGCGCGCCGGATTCGGCCTTGAGCTGCCCGGTATATTCCTGCGTCTCCGGCATGATGGCGACAACCTGTGCCCCCATCGCCTTGATGCGGTCCAGCGCCTGGACCACGGCGCGGACATTGAGCCGGCAATAGGGACACCAATGGCCGCGGAAGAACATCACGGCGAGCGGGCCGCACGCCAGCAGCGCGGGCAGCGCGACGAGACGCCCGCCCTCGTCGGGCAGCATGAACGGCGGCATTGCATCGCCCGGGCGCGGCGCCGTCGCGCCACCGCCGTTTCCGTCCAATCGCGCCACCAGCCGATCGACCGCCTCGCCATAGGCCGGGAAGACTTCGCGGCTGGCATCGGCATAGGCGCGGAGCTGCTCGTTCAGGGTACCGTCCATGTCGCGGCAGCGCTGGAAGGCGAGCCTGAGCTGTTCGGCGTCGGCTGGCGAGAGAGACGTCATCTTTCTGCTCCGGCATTCCCTGGGGCCAATAGTAGTTTCCCGGTTCGACCGCCCGCAAGGGGCGGCCGCGATGCCAGGATCTGTTCAATTCACGTAGAAGTTGCCGGTGGGATCGAGCCGCCCCGAGGCAGAGTACAGCGCGCCGTTGTCCATGAAGAAGACCGTGTGGTCGGGCACCTTCTTCGCGTGCTTCATCATGGCCTCGTGGTTCTTTTCGGCCGGCGCCATCGCCATCGCCGACATCTTGCCGGGCCCGCCATAGACATAGGCCATGCCTGCCTTGAAATCCCAGGCGGCCTCCGAGAGGGCCGATGTGGCGATGACCGCAAACGCGGCGGTGGCGATCAGGGTCTTGGACAGTCTTGTCATGAGATGCTCCTCCGGATTGACGTGCACGCCCGCCAATCGGGCGCTTTGCCATCGAACGGTGGAAGCCGCGCGAGCGGAAATGCCGATCCACAATCGGTTCGATAGCCGCCGCCTATCGGCATAGCGCCGAGCTATCGCACCAAGAGCGAAAGGGCATTTCAGGACGAGCCGCGGCTCGAAGAAACTCCTGCCACAGCCGGCGACCAGCGAGGTTGCGGCCAACACAGGAGACCTCCCATGTTCACGAGCCACGCTCTGTCGCGCCTGACCTGGCCAGGCCTTGCAATCGTCGGCGCCCTGACCCTCTCGGCGCAGCCGGCAGTCGCCGGCGAATGTCCGGCCGGCAAGATCAAGCCGAACGCACAGCAGATGGTCGACCACAAACCCGTCGGCGTTACCGACGTCACGCTTGGGGCGATCGACCTCGGCAAGCAGCCGGCGCATATCGAGGGCCGCGAGCTGCGCTTCCGCAGGCTGACCATCGCGCCCGGCGGCATCGTGCCCTGGCACAGCCATGACGACCGCCCCGCCCTGATCTTCGTGCAGCAGGGCGAGATCGTCGAATACGCCTCCAACTGTGTCGATCCGATCGTGCACAAGGCCGGCGACATCCGCCCCGAAGTCTACGGCACCTCGCATTGGTGGAAGAATCTCGGCAAGGAGACTGTCATCCTCTACGTCGGCGACGTCCGCAAGGATCCCAACGACCATCACATGTAATTCGCTGCCGCCATCCTTCGAGACGCCCGCTTTTGAGCGGGCTCCTCAGGATGAGGACGGAGTGCGCGGCAGCAGCCTCAGCGCGCGCTGATCTCGCTGAGCCTCATCCTGAGGAGACCGCGAAGCGGTCGTCTCGAAGGACGAGGCGCGCGCTCGGGACGGACAAGGCGCGAAACGCGATAGCCCTGCGTCATTCCGAGTCGAAGCCGCACCCGGACTGACATCAGGCATGAGGGAGCGCCACACCATGACCGATCTTTCCGCCATCCAACCCCGCGCAATGACGAACGAGGCGCATTCCCCTGGTCTCGCGCTTCGCTCGCTCGTGATCGGCCTCACCGCCTTCCTGACCGTCGTCGATCTCTTCGCGACGCAGGCGATCCTGCCCTCGCTGACGCGGCACTACGGCGTCACCCCTGCAGCGATGGGCTTTGCCGTCAATGCCAGCACCTTCGGCATGGCGGTCGCCGGCCTCGTCGTCGGCTTCTTCAGCCCGCATATCGACCGGCGGACCGGCATCCTGCTCAGCCTGACGCTTCTTGCGATTCCCACCGGCCTGCTGGCGTTTGCGCCAAATCTTGTCGTCTTCACCGCCTTGCGGGTCACGCAGGGCCTGTGCATGGCGGCCGCTTTCGCACTCACCCTCGCCCACCTCGGCGAGCAATGCAGCGCCGCGGATGCCGGCAGCGCGTTTGCCGCCTACATCACTGGCAATGTTGCCAGCAATCTCGTCGGCCGGCTGGTCTCGGCAGCGGTTGCCGATGGCCTCGGCCTTGCCTGGAACTTCTATTTCTTCGCAGGGCTCAATCTTGCCGGCGCGTTGCTGGTCCATTTCACCATCCAGCGCGTGCGGCCGATGCATGCGATGATGCCGGCGGCTTCGCCCTTCTCCGCCACCATCGCGCATTGGCGCGATCGGCGGCTGCGCGCCGCTTTCGGCATCGGCTTCTGCATCCTGTTCGCCTTCATCGGCACCTTCACCTTCGTCAATTTCGTTCTGGTCCGGCCGCCGCTGTCGCTCGGCATGATGGATTTGGGTCTCGTCTATCTGGTCTTCCTGCCGTCCGTCGTCACGACGCTTCTCGCCGGCAAGGCGGCCGCGCGGCTGGGAACGCGGCCCACGATCTGGAGCGCGCTCGCTGTCGCCGGGCTGGGCCTGCCCTTGATGCTGGCGCCGCATCTGGGCGCGGTGCTCGCCGGCATGGTTCTGGTCGGCGTCGGCACATTCTTCGCGCAGGCCGCCGCGACGGGCTTCGTCGGACAGGCCGCAACCGACAACCGCGGCATCGCCAGCGGGACTTATCTTGCGTGTTATTTCTGCGGCGGGCTCGTCGGCACGGCCGTGCTCGGCCGGCTGTTCGATGCTTTCGGCTGGCAGGCCTGCGTCGCCGGTGTGGGCGTGGCGCTCGTGCTGGCGGCTTTGCTCACCTTCGACCTGAAGCGCTAACGCTCGACCGGGGCCTCCTGCGGCGGCTCGTCGTCGGCGATGGCGCGCCAGGCGGCACCGTCGAGATCGTCGTACTGGCCGCTGCGCAGCGACCAGAGGAAGGCGACAAGACCGGCACCTCCGAGCATCAAGGCCAGCGGCACCAGGATGACCAGGATCTCCATCACACGATCTCCCGCGAGGTGCTGCGGGCACGCAGCGAATTCAACATGACCAGGATCGAGGATCCGCTCATGGCCGCTGCCGCGATCAGGGGCGTCACGATGCCGCTGATCGCGACCGGAACGGCAAGCACGTTGTAGCCGATCGCAAGCCAGAGGTTCTGCCGCATCAGGTGCAGCGCCTTGCGCGAAGCATCGATCGCGGCGACCACGGGGGCGAGCGGCCGGCCGAGGAAGACGAGATCGGCGGTGGCTTGGCTGAGATGCGCGGCCGAGATCGGCGACATCGAGACATGGGCAGCCGCCAATGACGGCGCATCGTTCATGCCGTCGCCGACCATCAGCACCTTGGCGCCGCGCTGCTTCAGCTCCTCGATCCGCGCGATCTTGTCGGCCGGCGTGACGCCGGCGCGCCACTCGGGAATGGCGAGCGCATGCGCCGCCGCCTTCACTGCCGGCTCGCGGTCGCCGGACAGGATCTCGATGCCGATGTTGCGCGCCTTCAGCGCCGCGACCACGGCCTGCGCATCCGGACGCAGGCCCTGGCGTACCGAGAGGACGAATTTCTCGCTGCCCTTGCTGAAGGCGACGACGGAGGCTTCGGGATCGAGCGTGGCGCCGCCGACCAGCGCCTCGGCACCGCAGTAGGACGGACGGCCGAGGCGAAGCTCGACGCCGTCCACGGTCGCGCGGACGCCCTGCCCGGGCTCCTCGACCGCGCCGACGATCGGAGACTTCGCATCGGCGGCCTGAGCGACGGCGGCAGCGACCGGATGATGGCTCGACAGCGCGAGCCGGCCGGCGAGTTCGAAGATGTCGGCGGGGATGTCGGCCGCATTCATCACTTCGAGATCGGGCAGCGTCAGCGTGCCGGTCTTGTCGAAGATGACATGGTCGGCTTCTGCCAGCCGCTCGATCGCGTCGCCGGAATTCAGCAGCACCCCGGACTTGAACATCGCGCCGGAGGCGATCGTCTGCACGGTCGGAATGGCAAGGCCCAGCGCACAAGGACAGGTAATGATCAGGACGGCAACACCGGTCACGATCGCATCATGCCAGCTCGCGCCGGCGATGACCCAGCCGAGAATGGTCAGAAGCGCGGTCGCATGCACCACCGGTGCGTACAGCCGCGAGGCGCGGTCGGCGAGCCGCATGTAGCGCGAACGGGCCTGCAGCGCATTGTCCAACAGCCGCGTGATCTCGGCGAGCAGCGTCGCCTCCGAGGCGGCCGAGACCCGCACCCGCAACGTGCCCGAGATGTTCATCGATCCCGCATAGACCGGCGTGCCCTGCTCCGCCGTGACATAGAGCGTCTCGCCGGTGATCAGGCTCTGGTCGATCTCGGAACGCCCCTCGATCACGGTGCCGTCGACCGCGCAGCGCTCGCCCGGCCGCAGCAGCACGATGTCGCCGGGGTGGATGGCAGCCACCGGCACTTGCGAGATTTCGCCGGGGCCCACGAACTTCGCAGCCGTCTCCGCCTTCAGCGCCGCGAGATTGCCGGCAACTGCGCGGGTCCGCCGCCGCATGTTCTGGTCGAGGAAGCGGCCGACCAGCAGGAAGGTCAGCAGCATGATTGCCGCATCGAAATAGGCATGCTCGGCGTGATTGATGGTCTCGACCACGGACATGCCGAGCGCCAGGATCACGCCGATGGAGATCGGCACGTCCATGTTGGTGGTCTTCGCGGACAGCGCGCGCCAGGCCGAGCGGAAGAACGGCTGGCCGGCATAGGCCGCCGCCGGCAGCGCGATCAGCGCCGACAGCCAGTGGAAGAAGTCGCGCTGCTCGGGCAGCATGTCCGAGACGTTGCCCGACCACACCGGGATCGACAGCATCATCACGTTCATGGTGGCGAATGCCGCGACGCCGAGGCACCGCAGCAGGAAACGCGATTCGGCGACCTCGGCCTCCTCAGCGCTTTCGGTCTCGAACGGATAGGCCTTGTAGCCGAGCTCCTCGAGTCGATCGATGAAACGGCCGGGATCGAGCGTGCCCGCCTTCCATTCCAGCGCGACGCGGCGGTCGGTGAGGTTCACGCGTGCCAGCGTGACGTCGGGGATGGCGGACAGGCCGCGTTCGATCTTGGCCATGCACCCGGCGCAGTGAACGCCTTCGACCGCGAGATCGATGTGCTGGATGCCCTCACCCGCGCTTCGGACGTAGTGCGAGAAATCCCGCGTGACGTGCATGACGAAATCCTTCAGTTCAGGATCACGCGGTTGCGCGACAGGAACACGCGTGTTCCCCGCGCCTCGCCTTCGATCACCAGGTCCCATTGGCCCGGCGCGACGGACGCGGCACTGCCGCGATAGAGACCGATGCCGGATTCGGTGAGCTCGACGGCGAGATCGGCACGCTTGTCGGTCGGCCGCTCCAGCCGGCCGCCGAACTTGAGCCCGGAGATCGGCTGGCCGCCGGCATTGCGGGCTTCGACCTGGACCGAGGCGCCGCCGTCGCTGCGGCGCTCGATATGGGCGTTGACCTTCCATTTGCGCGCGGCCTGGTCCTGCGCCGCCGAGATCTCGCGGTCATAGACGAGGCCCGCGGCGTAGGGGCTGTCGACGTCGGTGCCGGGCAGCGTCGCGATCGCGAGCTTCATCATGGTCCCGTTGACGCCGATCACGACGCCGAAGAAAGCGACCAGCATCAGCAAGACCTTGGTTCCGGTCAGAGGCTTGGAAGCCATGGCAGTCTCCTGATCCTTAGGGCGAGACGAAATTATCGGTGGCGGACGCGACGACGCCGAGCCCGATGTCCGTGACGTGGAAGCGGACCGGAATCGACTTCTCCGGGTTGTTGTCGGCCGGCGCGGTGACGAGAAGGCGGAGCTCGCTCGTCGAGTCGCGCGGGATCACGATCATCGGCCGATCCGGGGTCACCGAATCGACGCCGACGACGTGAACGGTCGAATTGACCGGCCCGTCAGCGTCGATCGCGATGACGCGGTCATAGCCGCTCTTGTTGAGCAGCCGCACCGTGTAGGCGTTGCGGATCGAGCCGTCGCTGAGCTTGACCGCGACCGGATTGCGGTCGTGCAGCACGTTGACGTCGAGCAGGCTGCGGGTCGCGAGCGTGTAGATCATGATGCCGCCGACCGCTGCGATGATCGCGCTGTAGGCGACGGTGCGGGCGCGGACGATGCGGTAGATCGGCGCCTTGCCTTCCTGGCGGCGGTGGATGTTGATGTCGTTGTCGTAGCCGATCAGGCGCTTCGGCCGACCGATCTTCGCCATCACGTTGTCGCAGGCGTCGATGCAGAGCCCGCACTGGATGCATTCGAGCTGCGGTCCGTTGCGGATGTCGATGCCGGTCGGGCAGACCGCGACGCATTGGTAGCAGTCGACGCAATCGCCGACCTGCTGGCCGAGCGCGCGCAGCTCGGCGGCCTTCTTGACCGAAGTGCGCTTCTCGCCGCGGTCGTAGCGATAGGTGACGTTGAGCGCCCATTCATCCGTGAGCGCGGCCTGAATGCGCGGCCACGGGCACATATAGGTACAGACCTGCTCGCGCATGAAGCCGGCGAGGACGTAGGTCGTCGCGGTGAGAATGCCGATCCAGATATAGGCGATCATCGGCGCCTGGAAGGTGACGAGCTCCTTCACCAGGGTAGGCGCGTCGCTGAAATAGAGCACCCAGGCGCCGCCGGTCCACCAGGCGATCATGATCCAGATCGAATGCTTGAGCACGATCTCGGAGATGCGCTCGAGCTTCAGCGGATCGGACGATTTGTCCTTCTTCATCCGCTCGCGCCGGTCCCCCTCGACCAGACGTTCGACGGCGTAGAACAGGTCGGTCCACACCGTCTGCGGGCAGAGATAGCCGCACCAGATGCGGCCGCCGACCGAGTTCATCAGGAACAGCGCCACCGCGGCCACGATCAACAGGCCGGTGAAGTAGTAGACCTCCTGCGGCCACAGCTCGATGAAGAAGAAGTAGAAGCGGCTGTTGGGAAGATCGATCAGCACCGCCTGGCTGGGGGCGCCGAGGCCGCGATTCCACCGTACGAACGGCAGGAAATAGTAGACGCCGAGGCAGATCGCCATCAGGGTCCATTTGATCCGGCGAAACGTGCCCGAGACACTCTGCGGGTAGACCTTCTTGCGGGCCGCATAGAGCGGCCCGCTGTCGTCCGCTGGCTTGAGTTCGTTCGGATTGACGGCCTTGTTCATCGCTGAATCTTTCAAGAGGTGCGATTAAACCTAGACCCGGCGCCGGCAAGGCCCTTGATCCAACGCAAACGGGGGCGCTTTTCTTCGCCCCCGCCTGAAGTCGTCGGTCGCGGATCGGCTATTTGCCGCCGCCGAGCGAGTGGACATAGACCGCCATCGCCTTGATGGTGGCGGGATCGAGCCGACCTTCCCAGGCTGGCATCACGCCGGCGCGCCCTTGGCTGATGGTCTCGATCAGGCTCGCCTCGTCGGAGCCGTAGAGCCAGATCTTGTCGGTCAGGTTCGGTGCGCCGAGTTCCAGGTTGCCCTTGCCGGCATCGCCGTGACAGGCGGCGCAATTCTCCGCAAAGATCTTCTGGCCCTTGGCGGCGTCGTAGCCGTTGCGGGTGGAAAGACCCGACAGCGACCGCACGTAATTGGCGACCGTGACGATCTCGTCGCCCTTCAGCACGCCGTCCTTGCCGAAGGCGAGCATCTGGCCCTCATGCGTCTTGGCATGGCCGGACCGTGCGCCGAACTGGATGGTCTGCATGATCTGGTCGAGCGTGCCGCCCCACAGCCAGTCGTCGTCGTTCAGGTTGGGATAACCCTTGGCGCCGGCGGCGCCGGAGCCGTGACACGGCGCGCAATTGTCGCCGAACACGGTTTTGCCCTTGGCGCGGGCGAGCGCCAGCAGAGCCGGGTCCTTCTCGATGTCGGCGAGCGAGGCCGCACCCAGCGCCACCATCTTGTCACCGCGGATCTTCTCGAGGTTGGCGAGTTCGACTGCGACGTCGGCGCGCGAGGAGTAGCCGAACACGCCGGTGGTGTTGCTGGAGATCAGCGGCCAGGCCGGATAGACGATCCAGTAGCCGATCGCCCAGACGATGGTCAGATAGAAGGTGATCACCCACCAGCGCGGCAGCGGCGTGTTGAGCTCCTTGATGCCATCCCACTCGTGTCCGGTCGTGGACTTGCCGGAGACGGAATCGATGTCGCTAGAATGATCGGTCATGGTTCTCTACTCCTCCCGCAACGGCAGGTGCGCCGCTTTGTCGAACACAGCCTTGTTACGGGGCCAGAATGCGTAGGCGACGATCGCGAGAAAGATCGCGACGAACACCGGTGTCCAGATCGTCGTCACGAGATCTGACGCAAGATTATGGACGGTCAGGATGGCTTTCATCGTTCATGCCTTCTCAGCGAAGATTGGCTTTCTCGTTGTAGATCTTGAAGTCGACCAGCGTGCCGAGCATCTGCAGGTACGCGATCAGCGCATCCATCTCCGTCGGCGTGCCGGTCTTGCCGTCGAAATTGCGCACGACGGCCTTGGCGTAGCGCTTGCCGAAGG
Organism: Bradyrhizobium sp. GW821-FHT13H06; assembly: GCF_058803975.1. NCBI lineage: Bacteria > Pseudomonadati > Pseudomonadota > Alphaproteobacteria > Hyphomicrobiales > Nitrobacteraceae > Bradyrhizobium > Bradyrhizobium sp. GW821-FHT13H06. Next base: position 9,035 of record NZ_JBXAPN010000005.1, read on the forward strand.
CATCGGTGCCGGCGTTGTCCGGATCGGCCTGGGCCTTCAGGTCGGCGGCGGCATTGGCAATCTGCTCGTCGCTGTAGGGGACGCCGACCGTCCTGAGCGTGCGCATGTCGCCGGCGATCGCATCCGGGTCGATCTCGGCCCTGCTGAGGAACGGATAGCCCGGCATCACCGACTGCGGCACGATCGCGCGCGGGTTGGTCAGGTGGGTCACGTGCCAGTCGTCGGAATATTTGGCGCCGACGCGGGCGAGGTCCGGACCGGTGCGCTTGGAGCCCCACTGGAACGGATGGTCGAACATGCTCTCGGCGGCGAGCGAGAAGTGGCCGTAGCGCTCGACCTCGTCGCGCAAGGGCCGGACCATCTGCGAATGGCAGAGATAGCAGCCCTCGCGGACATAGACGTTGCGTCCGGCGAGTTCCAGCGGCGTGTAGGGCCTGACCCCGTCGACCTTCTCGATCGTGCTCTTGAGGTAGAACAGCGGCGTGATCTCGACGAGTCCGCCGATCGCGATCACCAGCAGGATGCCGACGATCAGGATGATCGAGTTCTTTTCGAAGATTTGGTGGCGTGTCCAGAACGACATTTCTTTAGCTCCTCATTCCGCCGGCTGAAGAGCGACGGGCATCTGGACTTCCGCCTCGCCGACGCGAACCGTCATCCAGAGATTGTAGGCCATGATCAGCGCGCCGATCAGGAACAGCCCGCCGCCGGCGGCGCGGATGATGTAGAAGGGATGCATCGCCTCGACGGTCTCGATGAAGGAATATTCGAGGAAGCCGAGCGAGGTGTAGGCGCGCCACATCAGGCCCTGGAGGATGCCGGACACCCACATCGCCGAGATGTAGAGAACGATGCCGAGGGTCGCGATCCAGAAGTGCCAGTTGACGAGCTTCAGGCTGTAGAGGCCCTTGCGATTCCAGGCCCACGGCACCAGGCAGTAGAGTGCGCCGAAGGAGACGAAGCCGACCCAGCCGAGCGCGCCGGAGTGCACGTGACCGATGGTCCAGTCGGTGTAGTGGCTGAGCGAGTTGACCACCTTGATCGACATCATCGGGCCTTCGAAGGTCGACATGCCGTAGAAGGCGACGGAGACCACGAGCATGCGGAGCACGGGATCGGTGCGCAGCTTGTCCCAGGCGCCCGACAGCGTCATCAGGCCGTTGATCATGCCGCCCCAGGAGGGCATCCACAGCATGATCGAGAAGGTCATGCCCAGCGTCTGCGTCCAGTCCGGCAGCGCCGTGTAGTGCAGATGGTGCGGGCCGGCCCAGATGTAGAGGAAGATCAGCGCCCAGAAGTGGATGATCGAGAGCCGGTAGGAATAGATCGGCCGCTCGGCCCGCTTCGGGATGAAGTAGTACATGATGGCGAGGAAGCCGGCGGTCAGGAAGAAGCCGACCGCGTTGTGGCCGTACCACCACTGGAACATGGCGTCCTGGATGCCGCCCCAGGCGACGTAGGACTTCGAGCCGAACACCGAGACGGGGAGCGCCGGGTTGTTGCCGAGATGCAGGACCGCGATCGTCACGATGAAGGCGAGATAGAACCAGTTCGCAACGAAGATGTGCGGCTCCTTGCGCTTGAAGATGGTGGCAAGGAAGACCAGCAGGTAGGCGACCCAGACGATGGTCAGCCACAAATCGGCGTACCATTCCGGCTCGGCATATTCCTTCGACTGGGTGACGCCGAGCAGATAGCCCGTGCCGGCGACCAGAATGAAGAAGTTGTAGCCCAGCACGACGAACCACGGCGCGAGGTCGCCGGCGAGGCGCGCGCGGCAGGACTTCTGCACCACGTAGAAGGAGGTCGCGATCAAGACGTTGCCGCCGAAGGCGAAGATCACGGCCGAGGTGTGCAGCGGCCGCAGACGACCGAAGCTGATCCAGGGCAGATCGAAGTTCAGTGCGGGCCAAGCCAGCTGCGAGGCGATGATGAGGCCGACGAGGAATCCGGCGATGCCCCAGAACATCGCCATGAAGGCGGAGAACTTGATCGGCCCCATGTTGTAGTTCGGGCGGCCGTTGATTTCCTGGGGCGGCAACGCCGCCGGCCGTTCGAAGTAGCGGTTGACGATGAAGAACACCGCAGCCAGGCTCGCCGCCGCGCTAAGCGCGGCGTGAAAGGCGAAGGGCGCATCGAGCGCCTTGGCCGAGGCGATCACGCAAAGAAAAGCGGTGACTGCGAACACGACAGCCAAGCCGCTTTCACCGATGGTCATGGATTTGGGGATGGAGGGCTGGCTCATGCGGATTCTCTCTGAAAGAACACAACGCCAGAAATCACATTCACCCTCTCGGGGAATTGATTGAAATCAAGCTGGCCTTGGAGGCGAGCCGTAGCGGACAAATATTTTCTGGGTTCCTCCGTATTTTTTCGGTGCGGCTAGTTGAAATGCCCTCTCCCCTTGTGGGAGAGGGCAGCAAGGACAGCGCGGCAAACTCGCTTGGGTGAGGGGTTGGTGCAGCGGGGAACGGTGTCTGTGTGGAGAGATACCCCTCATCCGGCGCCATAGCCGATGCGAAGCATCGGCGTCCCAAGTGGGACGGCGGCCGAAGGCCGCCTACGCCACCTTCTCCCACAAGGGGAGAAGGAAAAAGGCGTCACGTCAGTCCCGCGCCGTCGCCTTGAGCGCCGCGATGACGTCCTCACGGGCGATGATGCCGACCAGCTTCTGTGCACCGTCGAGCACGATGATGCTCCTGATGCGGTGCTCGACCATGATCTGGAGCACGCGTGTCAGCCGCGTGTCGGGGCTGACATAGATGAACTCGGGAGTCATGACGTCGCCGATCTTGCGTCTCATCAGGTCGTCATAGCGCGGCAACATCTGGGTCGGCGTGAAGGCGAAGCACTTCAGGATGTCGAACTTGGTGACGATGCCGACCACTTGCCCGTCGTCTTCGACGGGATAGCTGTTGAAATCGTCGGTCTCGAACATCTCGCTGAGCTGGAACAGGTCGAGGCCGCGCTGCACCGCCTTGACGCTGCGCGTCATGTAGCCGTCGACGGTCTGTTCAAGAAATCTGTACACGGCGCGTCCTCCTCGATTCGATGCTGACCGGCGGCGGTCAGTGCGACAGCAGCACGCTGCGGGCGGTCTGTGTGACCAGATACTGGGTGACGCCCCCGAGGATCAGCTCACGAAATCTCGAATGACCATAGGCGCCCGCGACGATCAGGCCGGCGCCGACGTCGCCGGCGACCTTCTCCAGATGCGCCGCAGGGCTTTCGTCTCTTGCGGCCTCCGAGACGCGTGCGGTCGCGGTGACGCCGTGACGGCCGAGCCAGGCAGCGACGTCGATGACGCCGGCCATCACGGCCGAACGGTCGTCGTCCTTCTCTGGGATCTCAACGATGGTGACGTCCCTCGCCTTGCGCAGCATCGGCAGCGCGTCGGTGACTGCCCGCCGCGCCTCCGGCGTGTCCTTCCACGCCACCAGCACGTTGCGCAGGTCGAGCCAGTTGACCCGATCGGGGACGACGAGAAGCGGACGGCCGGCCTGCAGCACCAGATCCTTGGGGCTCGCGAGCGAGAAAGCATCGGAGAAGGCCGGGCTCTGCCCTCCGCTGACGACGATGTCGGCGCAACGCGCCTGCGCCAGGACGAATCGCGCCGGAAAATCCATGGCGCTGCGCCACTCCACATGCCCGCCGCGATCCTTCGTGGCGGCGCGGAATTGTGCTTCCAGGTCTGCCAGCCGCCGCTTGACCGAAGCTTCGCCCTCGTCGATCAGCGCTTGCGCCTCGGTGCCGTCGGTGAAATAGAGTGGCGGCGCGAACTGCGCTGCGGCAACCCCGACGATCGCCGCCTCGAATCGCTCGGCGAGCTCCCCCGCGACCTGAAGACGCGCTTCGTTGGGCTGATCGAGCGCCAGGCTGACCATGACGGTCGCGTATGTCATCGGGTATCTCCAGCATCACCAAATTTTCTCAAATCGTAAGCCGGCTGCCGCGCGGCAGGATGAGATAGATCAAACAGGCGCTTTCTGGCTCTCTCGCTGTTCGATGAGGATACGACAGCGAATTCAACGTCCGCGCTTGCCTCTGGGCGAGCCTTGGGCGAAATTGCCGTAGCGGTAAAGGCATCCTGCCTGCCCGCTGAGAACAGGAGCAGAGCTTGGCGCCGACCCGCGTGACCCATCCGGCAGACGACGGTCGGGGCGAGCATTTCAGGGGCCGCATCGAGGGATTCGGGGTGGGCACCTGGGACCTCGATCTGAAGACGCGCGAGCTTGAATGGTCGGAGATGGCCAAGCGGCTGTTTGGCCTCGAGCGGGATCAGGCCGTCAGCTACGATCTCTTTCTTTCCCTGCTGGAGTCGAGCGATCGGGAGCACTTCCTGAAGGCGATCGGGCGCACCTCGGAAGGCGGCGGGGAGCTTGATCTGTCCTTCAAGCTCGACGGCGCGTCCGGAAACGGTCAATGGATCCGGGCCAGGGCCGGCGTGATCCGGGACGATTCGGGCACGCCACGTCACCTCAGCGGGATATTCCTCGACATCAACGAGGAAAAGCAGCTCGAGGAGGCCCTGCGCTCCCAGGAGAATCATCTTCGCTCGATTCTCGAAACGGTGCCGGACGCCATGATCGTCATCGATTCGCGCGGCATCATGCAGCTCTTCAGCAGCGCCGCGGAGCGGCTGTTCGGCTACAGCAAGCAGGAAGCCATCGGCCGAAACGTGAGCATTCTGATGCCGGAGCCCGATCAGTCGCGTCATGACGGCTATCTCGCGCGCTATCTCCGGACGAATGATCCGCACATTATCGGCATCGGCCGGATCGTGACGGGCAAGCGCCGCGACGGCACGACTTTCCCGATGCACCTGTCCGTCGGGCAGACGCAACGCGCGGGCGAGCCCTTTTTCACAGGGTTCGTGCGCGACCTCACCGAGCACCAGCAGACCCAGGCCCGGCTCCAGGAGCTGCAATCCGAGCTCGTACACGTGTCGCGGTTGACCGCGATGGGCGAAATGGCCTCAGCGCTCGCCCACGAGCTCAACCAGCCGTTGGCGGCGATCAGCAACTACATGAAGGGGTCGCGGCGCCTCCTCGCGGGCAGCAGCGATCCCAACATGCCGAAAGTCGAGAGTGCGCTGGATCGGGCGGCGGAGCAGGCCTTGCGCGCCGGCCAGATCATCCGGCGCCTGCGCGACTTCGTCTCCCGCGGCGAATCGGAGAAGCGGGTCGAGAGCCTGTCCAAGCTGATCGAGGAAGCCGGCGCGCTCGGGCTCGCCGGCGCGCGCGAGCAGAACGTGCAGCTCCGCTTCAGCCTCGATCCCGACGCCGATCTCGTCCTCGCCGACCGGGTGCAGATTCAGCAGGTGCTGGTGAACCTGTTCCGCAACGCGCTCGAAGCCATGGCGCAGTCGCAGCAGCGCGAGCTCGTCGTCGCCAACACCCGTGTCGGCGACGACATGATCGAGGTGGAGGTCTCAGACACCGGCATCGGCTTCCGGGACGACGTCATTCCAAACCTGTTCCAGACCTTCTTCACCACCAAAGAGACCGGCATGGGCGTGGGACTGTCCATCAGCCGCTCGATCATCGAGGCTCACGGCGGCCGCATGTGGGCCGAGAGCAACGCGGCGGGCGGAGCGACATTCCGCTTCACCTTGCCGGCAACCGACGAGAGCTGAATCATGACGACCAAGGGACATGTCTACGTCATCGACGACGATGCAGCGATGCGGGACTCGTTGAATTTCCTGCTGGATTCCGCCGGTTTCGACGTCACCTTGTTCGACGATGCCCTGGCCTTTCTCGAAGCCCTGCCGGGCCTCGACTTCGGCTGCGTGGTCTCCGACGTGCGCATGCCCGGCCTCGACGGAATCGAGCTGCTGAAGCGGATGAAGGCACAGCAAAGCCCCTTCCCGATCGTGATCATGACCGGTCACGGCGACGTGCCGCTCGCGGTCGAGGCGATGAAGCTCGGCGCGGTCGATTTCCTGGAAAAGCCGTTCGATGACGACCGTCTCACCGCCATGATCGATTCGGCGATCCGCCAGGCCGAGCCCGCCGCCAAGAACGAAGCCGTCGCGCAGGACATCGCCGCCCGCGTCGCGTCCTTGAGTCCCAGGGAGCGCCAGGTCATGGAGGGGCTGGTCGCGGGCCTCTCCAACAAGCTGATCGCCCGCGAATACGACATCAGCCCGCGCACGATCGAGGTCTACCGGGCCAACGTCATGACCAAGATGCAGGCGAGCAGCCTTTCAGAACTGGTCCGCCTGGCGATGCGCGCCGGCATGCTCAACGATTGAGGCAAGTCAAAGCGCCTTTCCGGGGCCATGCTAACCGGAAAGCATGATCGAGGTCAGCTCACATCGTGCGTGGACGTCGTCCTCCCCACAGCCCACCGTCTTTGTGGTCGACGATGATGCCGCCGTATTGGGATCCCTGCGGTTCCTGCTGGAGACCGACGGCTTCGCCGTGCGGACCTTCAGGAGCGGCACGGCGCTGCTCAATGTCAGCGCGCCTGGACCGGACTGCTACGTCATCGACTACAAGATGCCAGACATCAATGGCATCGAGCTGGCCGGCCGCCTGCGCAAATCCGACCGCGACGCGCCCGTGGTCCTGATCACCGGCTATCCCGACGAGAACATCTCGGCCCGGGCGGCGACGGCGGGCATCAAAGACGTGGTTTTGAAGCCGCTACTCGACGAAAACCTGGTCAAGTGCATCCGCCACGCCATCCAGGACCGCCCCCGCGCCTGACCTACGGGATTCTACGTAAGGCACCCCCCTTAAGATATCGCTCGAAATTTTCGAAGCCCCCGATACCGCGTAGGAAAGCGCCATCACAACGGAGATGGCGCAGATGCTGACCCAGACAATCAACACCCAGGCGATCAACACCCAAATCGGTGGCAAGATTGCCCCTGCCCATCCCGTAACCGACCAGTTCGGCGCGGTCACGGGCCATGTCGGCCTGGTCGCCACCGAGTTCTCCTACGGCAAGGACGAGGAGATCTACGGTGAGGACGAGGCGGCCGAATACGTCTATCAGGTGGTCACCGGCGCGGTGCGCAGCTACAAGCTTCTCTCCGACGGCCGCCGTCAGATCGGCGCCTTCCATCTCGCCGGCGACGTATTCGGCCTCGAATCCGGTCCCACTCACCGCCTCGCCGCGGAAGCCATCATCGACACCACCGTGCGCCTCGTGAAGCGCGCGAGCCTCGAGAAGGCCGCCGGCACCGACGTGCAGGTTGCCCGCAAGCTCTGGGCGATGACCGCCGGTGAGCTTCGTCATGCCGAGGACCACATGCTGCTGCTGGGCCGCAAGACCGCGATGGAGCGTGTTGCGACCTTCCTGCTCGAAATGGACCGCCGCCTCGCCGTTGCCGGCATGATGGCGCTGCCGATGTGCCGCCGCGACATCGGCGACTATCTCGGCCTCACCCTCGAAACCGTATCGCGCGCACTGTCGCAGCTTCACGCCCAGGGCATTCTCGGTTTCTCCGGCGCCCGCCAGATCGTGCTGCGCAACCGCCAGCGCCTGCACAATCTCGACGCCTGACCGATTTTCTCCCCCGTGACTTGGCCGGCCGAACCCGATTCGGCCGGCCTTCTCTTTTGTCTCTTTTGTCGCGATCAGGCCGTGCGCCGGGTTTCCGGCATCATCAGCAGGATCAGAAGGAGCCCCGTCGCGGCGACGCCGGACAGCCCGATGAAGGCGGTGGCATTGCCGAACTTGTCGCTGACATAGCCGCCGAGCACCGTGCTCAACGATGCGCCGATGCCGGTCGCGGTCCCCACGATTCCCTGCGCCAGGTTGAAATGACCGCTGCCGAAGGCGACGTCGGCCACGATCAGCGGAATCATGACTGCGAACACCGCGGCGGTGAAGCCGTCGAACACCTGCACCAGCACCAGCAGGTAAGGATCGCGCACGGTCGCAAACAGCAGTCCGCGAATCGTCAACGCGCCGAATCCGATCAGGAGCAGCGGACGCCGGCCCCAGAGCTGTGCCTTGCGCCCGACCGTCGGCGACAGCAGCGCCACGATCGCCTGCGGCACGATGATGCAGGCGGCGACGAGCACGGTCGCCCATTGGCTCGACCGCGCCGTCACCGCGCTCGCCATCAGCGGCATCATCGCGGCGTTCGCGAGCTGCAACAACAGCACGCTGAGCGCGAAGACGATGAGCGGACGCTGCCGGATCAAGTGCCAGATGTTGGTATCGCCGCGGTCCGCGGCTTCAGGCGGCATCTCGCCGTGACAGCGCCTGATGTCGACCTCATTCTCGCGGATGCGCGAGAGCGCGATCAGGGTCGGGATCGCGAGCAGGAAGGTGACCAGGAACACCGAGCGGCTCGACAGGAGATAGCCCGCGGTGCCCATCACCGCTGCCGCGACGCCGTTGCCCAGCGAGGCGAACCGCGCGTTGCGGCCGAGCCGCTCGCCGATCGCGAGCGGGCCGACGAGGCCAAGGCTGATCGCGGCGATCGCCGGCCCGAGCACGCAGCTCGCCGCCGCGTGCAAGGTGGCGGCGGCGACCACAACGGGGAAGATCGGCATGGCGGCATAGGCAAGCGCGCAGGCGCCGATGGTCGCAATCGCGAGGGCGGCGACCAGGCGCTCCGACTTCGCGGCGTCGATGATCGCGCCGCCCGGCATCTGCCCGATCAACGCGACGATGCCGCCGATCGACAGCACGAGGCCGATCTCGACCTGAGTCCATTTCTGCGTCGTCAGGTAGACCGCGATGAAGGGGCCGAAGCCGGTCTGCACGTCTGCGAGGAAGAAGATGAACCAGTCGAGGCCGCGCAGGCTCTGGCGCGAGGGCGCCGGAATACCCGCGGCCGACGGCGAAGCGACGTTCACCTGCTCGGCGCGGGCGTCGCGATCCGCTTGGTTCGGCTTCCTCGACAACAGCACAGGCGGTGAGCCCTCCCGGCACCTCACTGGATCGCTTGCAGCGGCTGAAGGCTGCCGGACGCGCCGAGCACGACGATCGGCGTGTCTTCCTTGTATTCCGGCGCGGCCGCGACCTGCGCCTTGGTCAATTCCAGCGTGATGCTGTCCTTCTTGGTGGCGATCTTGCCGAAGCGCAGCGCGTTCCAGTCCACCACGATCTTGCGGCTGCCGACGCCGAGAAAGCCGCCGAAATCGATCGCCGCGGCCCGCACATGGCCGGTGCGATCGACGATGACGTCGACGATGCGGCCCATGTCCTCGCCGGCGGCGCTGCGAACGTCGCGGCCGAGCACGCCGTGGGCCTCGCTCGCGCCGATGATGGTCACCGAGGGTGGCGGCGCGGCGTCCTTGGGCGTCACCGGAACGGTCGAGACCGGCGGCGGTGCCGTCGGAGGCACGTTCGCTTCATTCTGGCCTGCGGGCTGATCCTCCGCGGCGCGCGATGGTGCAACCGTCAGGCCAATCACGATCGCCACGCTCAGGATCAAAGCTCCGATCGCACGCATGACACCCTCCTCACGATGCACCGCTAGCGCGCCAGCACGATCGAGACCTGGATCTGACCGCGTGTGCGCAGCACCTCCAGCGCCACGTCGTCGCCGTGGCGGCTGACGCGAAGATCGACGCTGGATTCGCCGAGGCGCAGATCGCGCAGGATCACCTCGTTGAGGAACGCCGGCAGATGCGGATTGCGCAGGCGAATCTCACCGCGCGCCACGTCGAACTCGAGGCCGAGCGCCGCCTCCAGCAGCGTGAACGGCGTCGCGCTGGCCCAGGCCTGCGGCGCGCAGGCGACCGGGTAGAGCGTCGGGCCGCGCCGCTTCTCGCGCCGGAAGCCGCAGAACAATTCGGGCAGCCGGCGCAGATCCATATAGGTCGCGGCATCGAACAGCCCCTTGAAGACATGCGCCACCGAATGCTTGAGGCCGTAGCGCGCGAGCCCGAGCGCAATCAGCGCATTGTCGTGCGGCCAGATCGACCCGTCATGATAGGACATCGGATTGTAGCGCACCTCGCCCTGCGCGACGGTGCGGATGCCCCAGCCCGAGAAGAAATGCGGCCTCATCAGATCGGCGGCGACGAGGCGGGCGCGATCCTCGCGGATCATGCCGCTGAACAGGACCTGCCCGGCGTTCGAGGTCCGCACCTTGCAGGGGCGCTTCTCGCCGTCGAGCGCGAGCGCATAGGTGCCGAGCTCCTCGCACCAGAACGACGTCTCGAAGCGCTCGGCGAGTGCCCTGGCGTCGGCCTCGAGCTTGCGTCCCCGCTCCGGCTTGCCGAGCCGCAGCGCGCAACGCGCGGCGAGCTGCTTGGCGGCAAAGACGTAGCCCTGGACTTCCGCAAGCGCGATATTGCCCTCAGCAAGCTGTCCGTCGGCATGGAAGATCGCGTCGTAGGAATCCTTCCAGCCCTGGTTCGCCAGCCCCTTCTCGGTCGCGCGCTGGTATTCGACGAACCCGTCCTGGTCAGGATCACCAGGGCCGTCCATCCAGGCCAGCCCCGCCTCGATCGCCGGCCACAGCTCGATCAGCGTGGCCTCGTCGCCGGTGCGCTCGAAATAGCTTCCTGCAAGCAGCACGAACAGCGCGGTCGAATCGACGCTGCCGTAATAATGCGCGAACGGCACCTCCCCGAGCGCCGCCATCTCGCCGCCGCGCATCTCGTGCAGGATCTTTCCGGGCGCAGCGTCGGCGAGCGGATCGATCGCCGTGGCCTGGAAATGCGCGAGCCGGCGCAGGACGCCCTTGGCGACGCGCGGATCGACCCAGAGCATCTGGAGCGCCGTGATGAGGCCGTCGCGACCGAACGTCGTCGAGTACCAGGGGATGCCGGCATAGGGGTATCGCCCCTGCGGCGTCTCGGTCATCAGCATGTTGAGGTCGGCCATGGCCTGGCACAGCACCTCGTTGAAGATGTTGTTGGAGGTCTCGATGCTGGCCGCGCCCATGGTCAACTGCCGCATCTCGCGGCGGTGCGCCAGCAGCCCCGGGAAGAACCGCACCGGCTTTTCCGTCACCGGCCGGTTGCAGGACACGGCCACGAACAGTGATTTGGCCTGGTGCGGCTCCAGGTCGAGCTCCCAGGTCGCGGCATTGACCGAGAGCCGCGTCGGACGCGGGTCGAAATGCAGTCCGGTCGCCCGTTCGGCCTCGTCGAGGCCGCGATACTCGAACATGACGTCGGTCGGCCCGAGCAGCCGGCTGGTTCCGATCCCGCGGCGCGGCCGCCGCTCGCCGCGGACCTCGAACAAATCGGCGAAGTCGTTGCCGAACAGCAGCGTCAGGTCGACGCTGGTGCGCCGGTCGCCATGGTTCTGCACGCCGATGCGCTGATAGGCCGTGCCGCGCCACAGGAAGATCGTGCGCACGATGTGCAGCAGGTCCTTCTGCAGAACGAGGCTGCCCTGCCGGTAGATGTCCGGATTGGTGAGGTCGACGGTCAATGCCGAATTGTCGTCGCGCAGGTTCGAGCCGAGCAGCAGCGGCTGGAGATCGTCGAGCACGAGCTCGAGCCGCGCAAGGTAGCGCGTGTCGTGATGGAACAGGCCGTCCGGCCCCCCGGCGGATGCGCCGATGTCGCCATGGCTGTCGAGCACGATGAAAGTGTCATCGTGCTTGAGTGAACGCCGTGGCCGCGCCGACGGCCCCGTCATCGGGATATAGAACGGTTGCTCCGCGACCTGTTCCGAGGTCCGCGTCACGGAGACGAATTGGGTGACGGCTTCGGCCGACATGAGCTGCTCCCCTGCGCCTGTTTCAAAACGCAACCGACTCGAGAAACGCGACTGTTGGTTTACGCGGCAGCTTGCGCGAGCCGGCTCATTTCCTGCGTGACCAGCTCACGATACGGCCCGTGGCCCTGCATCAGACGCTCGGGCGAGCCGTCCTCGATGATCTTACCATTTCTCAGCACCACCACGCGGTCGAAATTGCGCAGCGTCGCCAGCCGATGCGCGATCGCGATCACGGTGCGGCCGCGCATCAGACGCGACAGCGCCTCGCGGATCGCCTCCTCGGATTCGCTGTCGAGCGCGGCAGTCGCCTCGTCCAGCAGCAGGATCGGCGCATCCTTCAGGAAGGCGCGCGCGATCGCGATGCGCTGGCGCTGGCCGCCGGACATCTTGACACCGCGGTCGCCGACCATGGTGTCGAGGCCGTCAGGCAGGCTCTCGACGAAGTCGCAGCGCGCAGCGATCGCCGCGCGCAGCACCTCGTCGTCGGTCGCATTGGGCCGGCCGTAGCGGATGTTCTCGCGAATGGAGCGATGAAACAAGGAAATGTCCTGGGGCACGACGGAAATCGCCTCGCGCAGGCTCAGCTGCGTCACCTTGGAGATGTCCTGGCCGTCGATGGTGACGCTGCCCTCGTCGACGTCGTAGAAGCGCTGGAGCAGCGTGAACAGCGTCGACTTGCCGCCGCCGGACTGCCCGACGAGGCCGACGCGCTGGCCCGGCTGGAGGCGCAGGCTGAACCGCTCGAAGATCTTCTCGCCGCCGGGATAGCCGAAGGTGACGTTGTTGTACGCGATTGCAGCGCCGCTCTTCACCAGCGGCTCGGCTTCGGGGTGGTCGCGCAATTCGTGCGGCACCAGCAGCGTGGCGATCGCCTCGGTCAGGCGCGCGACGTGCTGGGTGACATCGACCAGCGCCACCGCGAGATCGCGCGTGGCGCTCAGGATGGAGATGCCGAGCGTACAGACAAGCACGACATCGCCGGTCGTCGCCTGGCCCTTCTGCCACAGCGTGATTGCCCAGGCCATCAGCGCGATCGTCAGAAGCACGGTGATGGCGGCATGTAACAGCCGCAGCTTTTCCAGATAACGCAGGCTGCGGCTTCGCGCGGTGAGCTCCCGGTTCACCGTCGCGTCGAACCGCTCGTGCTCGTGGCCGATGCCGCAGAAGGCACGGACCAGCGGCATGTTGCTGATGACGTCGATCATCTCGCCGTCGACCACCGCGGCCTTGTCGGCGAAATCGTCATGCAGCGGCTTGCCGGCGGCTGCCAGATGGAACATCGCAACCACCATGCCACCGGCGATCACGACCAGGCCGAGGGCCATGTAAGGACTGACGGTTCCAATCAGGGCAATTGCCGCAATTGTGGCAATGCAGGGCGGCAACACGTTCCAGACGAACATGTTCTCGACGGTGAACACCGCATTCGACGTCGCCGTGATGCGGCTCGTCAGCATGCCGGGCATCCGGTCCGAGAAGTAGCTCGGCGCATGCCCGGTCAGATGACGAAATATGTCACGGCGCAAATCGCCCGTGACACGGACGAAGGTGAAGCTCGCCGTCCAGCTCGCGATCCGCCACAGGAAGTTGTCGGCCGCAATCAGCGACATGAGCAGAATGAATGCCAGCCATACGCTGCCGCCATGCCCCGGTCCGGCGGACAGGCTGTCGACCAGGGATTTGACGCCGTACTGGGTGCCCACGGAACAGGCGACGGCCGCCACGACGGCGGCCAGGATCACCAGATGCGAGGCGAGACGACGCCGGAGATAGCGCAAGACAAAGGCAAATGGCCTGCGCGCGTATCCAGAAAGCTGATCCATATGGCTATCGCCCCGTTATGCTGATTTTCGTTTCGTTACTGGCCGAGTGAACATCGACCACTTCGCCTCGGTTCCCGGGCAACGTCATCACGACATGCGGATGCGGGCGATGTGCGAAGATCTAGTGGCAGCATCGCGACGATCCCCCGACGTGTCGAATATGTAACGTTCGGAGGAAGGAACTTCGCAGGTGCGGGAACGTTCCCTTGGCTGGGCATAGCCGGTGCCGACGTACGGGGGCTTTCAACGTTCATGATCGCAGAGGAGATGGTGAGATGCGCATCGCGCAGGTAGCTCCGTTGACGGAGGCTGTTCCACCCAAGCTGTATGGCGGCACCGAGCGGGTGGTGCATTGGTTGACGGAGGAACTGGTAGCCCTTGGACACGACGTCACATTGTTCGCCAGCGGCGACTCGCAGACGTCGGCAAAGCTGGATGCATTGTGGCCGAAGGCGCTCCGTCTCGACGGTTCCGTGCGCGATCCCAATGCGCTGCACATGGTGCTGCTGGAGCGGGTGCGGCAGAAATGTGACGACGAGGAGTTCGATTTCCTCCACTTCCATCTCGACTATTATCCTTGGTCGCTGTTCCACCGGCAGCCGACGCCATTCGTGACCACGCTGCACGGCCGGCTCGACCTGCCGGAGCATCAGCCGGTCTTCAACACCTTCTCCAAGATGCCCGTCATCTCGATCTCCAACGCGCAGCGGCGGCCGGTGCCGCAGGCGAACTGGGTGACCACCATCCATCACGGCCTGCCGGAGACCCTGCTGACGCCGAAGCCGGCGAAACAGGAATATCTCGCCGTGCTCGGCCGCATCGCGCCGGAAAAAGGCGTCGACCGCGCCATCAAGATCGCGACCCATTGCGGCATTCCGCTCAAGATCGCGGCCAAGGTCGATCGCGCCGACCAGGATTATTACGACGAGCTGATCCGGCCGATGATCGAGAACAATCCGCTGGTCGAGTTCATCGGCGAGATCGGCGATCACGAGAAGTCGGACTTCCTCAGCGGCGCGCTGGGCCTCCTGCTGCCGATCGACTGGCCGGAGCCGTTCGGCCTCGTCATGATCGAATCCATGGCCTGTGGGACGCCGGTCGTCGCCTTCAACCGCGGCTCGGTTCCGGAGATTATCGACGATGGGCTGACCGGCTTCATCGTCGAGGACGTCATCAGCGCTGCCGGTGTGGTGAAACGCCTGCCGCAACTCGACCGCGCCGCGATCCGCAAGCAGTTCGAGACGCGCTTCACCGCGCGGCGCATGGCGCTGGACTATCTTGCGGCCTATCGCAGCCTGACCGAGGCACAGGCGCCACGGATCAAGCTGGTGAGCAGCGCGGAGTAGAGCTTCTACATCGCTGTCAGTCGAAGTGCCCTCTCCCCCTTGTGGGAGAGGGCTTCGAGCGCGGAGCGGCGTACTCACTTGGGTGAGGGGTTGCTTCCGCATTGGAACTCTCCCAGTGGAGCGATACCCCTCATCCGGCGCTTCGCGCCACCTTCTCCCAAGGGGAGAAGGGAAAGAAACAGCGTCCTATCTGACGATCGCCCGCTTCGGCTCGACGATTTCGAACATCCGCGGGAATTCGTCCATCAGTCCCATCAGTTCGGCGAGCCGCATCGGGTTGCCCGATAGCTCGATCTTGCCGGCAGCGACCGCTTCCGGAAAGCTCGTCAGCTTCGCGATCACCTCATCGAGCGTTGCCCGCGCGAGCGTGAAGCTGGCGTCCGCATTTTCCGCCTGCGCGCCCTCGGTGTAAGTGAGCGCGCAGTTCTCCAGATTGAGCACGAACGTCTCGCCGGTGTCGGAAAAGCGCCAGTTCAGGACGATATGCTTGCCTTCCGCCTTGGGGCCGTTGAGGCGGATGCCGAGGACGTCCCAGAGCTGGGAAGTGCGCAGCGCCGCCAGCGTCTCCCGCGGCATCGGCGGACGCGCCGGCACCTTCGGCATGCCTTGGCGCAATTCCTGCGCGCCGAACAGATAGGCGTTGCGCCAGGTCGCGCTCTCGGCGGCATAACCGAGCTGCTCCAGCGTATCGGCCAGGAGTGCGCGCGCCGCCGCATTGTCCGGCTCGGCGAAGACGAGATGGCCGAGCACCTGCGCGACGAAGCGAAACTCACCCTTGTCGAAATCGGTGCGCGCCCGCGCCAGGATCGCGTCCGCGCCGCCCATGTACTCCACATACTTCCTGCCCGACTCGACCGGCGGCAGCGGATCGAGATTGACCGGATTGGCATCGTACCAGCCGAGATATTTCTGGTAGATCGCCTTCACATTGTGCCGGATGTGGCCGTAATAGCCGCGGCCGTGCCAGGCGCCTTCCAGGCTCTTCGGCAGCTGGATCGTTTCGGCGATCTCGGCTGCGGTCAGGCCGTGGTTCATCAGGCGGATGGTCTGGTCATGCGCGAACTTGTAGAGGTCGCGCTGCTGGCGGATCATCGTGCCGATGCGCTCGCGTCCCCACACCGGCCAATGGTGCTGGCCGCACATCGCCTCGGCCTTGCCGTCCCAGAGCCGCAAGGCTTCGCCCAGATATTTCGACCAGGCCAGCGCGTCACGCACGTCGGCGCCGCGGAACGGCAGCAGATTGTGGAAATTGTGCGTGCAGTTCTCGGCGAGGTTCAACAGCCTGTAGCGCGAAACGAAGAAGTGCATCTCCGCCGGTGCCTCGCTGTTCGGCGCCATCTGGAATTCGAATGCGACGCCGTCGATCACGCGCGTATCGCCGGTCGCCATGATCAGGTCCGTGGGGCGCAGCAGCGCGACGGAGCCCGCCGCCATCGACTTGCCGAGGCCGCAATCGACCTGCCCGCGCGCGCCCTTGGCGAGAAGGGGTCCGAACTGGTACTGCGCCCGGCGCAGCATCGCCGGTCCTGCGATGATGTTCTCGGAGACGGCGTGCTCCATGAACAGGTTCGGCGCGATGATCGGCACGCTGCCAGTGGCGAGCGCATCCTCCGCCAGCACGCCGCGCGCGCCGCCCCAATGATCGGTATGAGTGTGCGTGAAGATGACGGCCGAGACCGGCTTCAGGCCGCGATGCCTGAAATAGAGATCGAGCGCGGCGCGGGCGCCTTCGATCGAGGTCAGCGTGTCGACGACGATGACGCCGCTGTCGCCCTCGATCAGCGTCATGTTGGCGATGTCGAGCCCGCGTACCTGATAGACGCCGGGCACGACCTCGAACAGGCCGTGCTGCATGTTGAGGCGCGACTGCCGCCACAGGCTCGGATTGACCGTGGGCGGCGCCTGCTCGGCGGACAGGAAGCCGTAGGGCTCGAGGCTCCAGACCGTCCGCCCTTGCGGATTCGTGATCGTCGCATTCTCGATCGTGCCGAGGAAGCCGCGCGCGGCGTCGTCGAAATCCCGTCTGTCGGAAAACGGCAGTGCGTTCAGCATCGCCGTTTGCTGCGCGATGACGGACGGCGATGCGTCCTTCGGCTCATTGCTGAGTTCGGTCATTTGCGTCCCCCCGCCTGATGCACGGCATCTAACCGCATCTTGCGGTCGATTGCCATTGGAGGAGACGAAGGAAATGGATGCCTTCTTCCCTTCTCGCCTCCCCGCGAGGAGAGGGTGCATGGGCTAGGCGGCTACGCCTTCAGCGGCTTGGCGCGATGCCGTGGCGTTGTCCGCCATCCGCAGCTCGCTGGCCAGCACGTAGCCGCCACGATTCTGCTTGGCCCGGTACAGCGCCTTGTCCGAGCGCGACAACAGTGCCTCCGCGGTTCGGCCGTCGTCCGGCGCGACGGCAACGCCGACGCTCGCACCGAGATCGATTACCTGTCCGTCAACCTCGTATGGCGTGCCGATCGATTGCACGATCCGCCCTGCCATCGCCTCCGCATCGGATGCGGTGCGCTGCACCAGGACGAACTCGTCGCCGCCCATGCGGATCACGAGGTCGTCAGGCGCGGCCAGCGCCTTGAGCCGCCCGGCGACCTGCTTCAGCAGCGCATCGCCGGCGGGGTGGCCGAACCGGTCGTTGGCTTCCTTGAAGCGGTCGAGATCCAGCGTATGGACGGCAACCATCCCGGCCGACAGCATCACGGGCAGATCCCTTGCCAGCACCGAACGATTGGACACGCCGGTCATCGGGTCGGAGCGCGCGAGTTGCTCGAACTGGCGCTTGAGCGTGATCTGGCTGATCGAGGCGTTGAAGCTGAGCCGAACCATCTCGAAGCTCGCGACCACGTACATCAGAATGAGGAGAGCGAGCCCGACATGACGGAGATCGGGCTGCATGAAGCTCACGATCGCGGCAGGCGCGGCGATCGCGGCGAGATCGAGCAGCGCCGCAGCGGGACGCAGCGCCAGCCGCGCCACCACGCCGGCGCCGAAGCCGAAACCGATGCCGACCGCCATCACGCAGCAGAGCGCATCGCCCAGCACGATGCTGCGCGCAGCGAACACGCCGAGCACGAGGGCCGTTACCACGGTGCCGGCAATGTAGCGCCGTTCCCAGTGCACGGCCTCGGCCCGGCCGAGACGTGGCGAAGCCGCGAGGCGGCGGCGGAATGCAAATATCTCGACGAGACGGACAATCGCTACCACCACGCCGGCGACCGTCAGGCCGGCCGTCATCATGTCACCGGTCTCGTAGGTCGTGATGGCGCCGACCATCGCCTGGCAGGCGGCCGCGAGAATTGTGGGCATCATCGTGCCGTGAAGGCCCGTGATGACTTCCAAATGGACGGCGTCCGAAATCGACGCCGGTCCGGATTCCATTCTGTTGAAAAACATGCCAGCTCCCACCCACTGGCATCTACCGCAGACCCGTAAAGATGCGCTCGCTACTCAACGATCGCATTTGAGCGTGCGGATTTACCGCGCATTAGCCATGTCTCGTCCCAGGACGGGCGGAGACCCATGCTCATTGTCTCCGTCCCGCCCCGCGGCGGCTACATGCCGAGCAAGCGAGGCAGCCACAGCGACAGGCCGGGCCAGTACGTCACCACCACGAGGAATCCCAGCATGGTCAGGAGCCACGGCCACACCGCGACCGTGAGCTCGGTGATCCCCATCTTGGCGATGCCGGAGGCGACGTAGAGGTTGAGGCCGACGGGCGGATGGCACAACCCGACCTCCATGTTGACCGTCATCAGGATGCCGAAATGGATGGGGTCGATGCCGAGCTTGATCGCGACCGGAAACAGGATCGGCGCCATGATCAGGATGATGGAGGACGGCTCCATCACGTTGCCTGCCATCAGCAGCAGCAGGTTGACGAGCAGCAGGAAGCCGATCCAGCCCAGGCCCTGGTCGATCATCCATTGCGCCAGCGCCTGCGGTACGTTCTCGTAGGTCATCAGGAACGAGAACAGGACGGCGTTGGTGATGATGTAGAGCAGCATCGCCGAGAGGTTCGCCGACGACAGCAGCACGCGCGGCACGTCGCGCAGCTTCAGGTCCTTGTAGATGAACACGGCGACGATGAAGGCGTAGACCGCGCTGACGGCGGCAGCTTCGGTCGGCGTGAACAGGCCGCTGTAGATGCCGCCGATCACGATCACGATCAGCAGGATGCCCCAGATCGACTTGCGGAATGCATCGAGACGCTCGAGGAAGGTGGCTTTCGGCATCCGCGGATAGTCGTTGCGCCAGGCCCGATAGAACGTGGTTGCGCCGAGCAGCGAGGCGAGCGCAAGCCCCGGCACGATGCCGGCGATGAACAGCTTGCCGACCGAGCTGTTGGTGGACACGGCGTAGAGCACCATCGGGATCGACGGCGGGATGAGAATGCCGAGCGAGCCCGACGTCGTGATCACGCCCGCGCCAAACCGCTTCGGAAAACCTTGCGCGACCATGGCGGGAAGGATCACCGAGCCGATCGCCACGACGGTTGCCGGCGAGGAGCCGGAAATGGCGGCAAACAACGCGCAGGCGACCACGCCCGACAGCGCCAGACCGCCGTACCAATGGCCGACCAGCGAGGTTGCGAAGGTGATCATCCGCCGCGCCACGCCGCCATGGGTCAGGAAGTTTCCGGCGAGGATGAAGAACGGGATCGCCATGATCTCGAAATTCTCGATGCCGGTGAACAGCTTCAGCGCCACCGATTCCGTTCGCACGTCGGTCAGCGTGAACATGAAGCTGAGCACGGTCAGACCCAGCGCGATCGAGATCGGCATGCCCGTCAGCATCAGCGAGAGCAGCAGCGCGAACACGATGGCGACGCGCACGCCCTGCGGCAGCGTGATGAGATGGCCTGCATGGGCGAAGCATATCGCGACGATCAGGACCGGCAGCAGCATCAGGATCCAGCCGAGCGGGCTACGCTCGTCGCGGACGACCTGGCTCGGCGTGACCGGGGCCGGATGCACCGGATCCGCCTCGACACCCTCGACGCCCGCCATGTCGTGATGCGGCAGCTCGCCGGTGCGATAGAACGACCAGGCAACCTGGAGGAAGCGGAAGCACATCAGGCCGGAGCCGAGCGGGATCGTGAGGTACACTATCCACATCGGCGCTTCGAGATCGTTGGACTGCTGGCCGCTCTGCCACATGTGGGTGACGAAGGCGGCCCCGAAATAGGCGACGATGGCGGTGAAAAGAGCGCCGCACAGAAGGCCGAAGGTGATCACGCGCCGGCGCGACCCGCCGGGCAGGATGTTGACCAGCACGTCGACGCCGACATGGATGCCGGTCCGCACGCCATAGGCGGCGCCGAACTTCGCCATCCAGATGAACATGTAGATGCAGAGTTCCTGCGCCCAGGACAGGTCGAGAGCGGCAAGCCACACGAACACCGCTCGCGCCGGCACGGCGAGGAAGGCGAGATTTCGCGCTTCCGCCCATTTCGCGATGTCGATCGACAGTCCTGCACCGTAACGGTGCAGCACGGCGACGAAGATGAGCGATGTCGCAGCCGCGATCATCGTCGCGATCAGCCACTCCTCGAGATGATCGAGAAAACGATTCAGCGCGCGCAGCAACTTGGTCCCCCCGGATTGGATCATTCAAGCGCAACGGCCGGGAGTGCGATCACCCCCGACCGTTGGTATTGTTCTTGTTGGGGCGCAGCCCGTCAGTTCATCTTGACGTCGAGTTCCTTGGCAAGGAGATCGAGCACCTCCTGCCCGACCCGCCCCTTTGCCCATTTATAAGTCGGCTGCATCGCCTCCTGCCAGGCCTTGCGGTCGGCGTCGGTGAGATAATGCAGACTGGTCTTGCCCGTCTTCTTGATCTCGGCCAGCGCGTCCTCGTTCTCCTGCCGCGCGATCGAGTTGGTATAGTCGGTCGCCTCCGCCATCGCCTTGTCGAGCTGGCCGCGGATATCGGGCGGCAAGCCGGACCAGAACTTCGAGTTGACGATGACGGCATACTGCAGATGCGCGTGATAGGATACGGTGATGTCCTTCTGCACCTCGTAGAACTTCTGCGTGAGGTAGTTTGACGCCGTGTTCTCGCAGCCGTCAACCACGCCGGTCTGCAAGGCCTGATAAACTTCCGAGAACGCCATGATCTGCGGGATCGAGCCCATGATGCGGAGATACTGGTCGGCGACCTTCGATCCGGAGATGCGGAATTTCAGCCCCTGGAAATCGGTCGGCTTCAGCAAGGGACGGTTGGCGGACAGCATGTGGAAGCCGTTGTCCCAATAGGCGAGCCCGGTGATGCCCTTGGCCTCGAGCTTCTGGAACAGCCACTTGCCGATCGTGCCCTTCATCGCGCTGGCATAGGTCTGGTCGTCCCTGAACAGCCAGGGCAGGTCGAGCGCCTCGAACTCCTTGATGCCGAGCGGCGCGAATTTCGCCGTCGAGGGCGCAAGCATCTGCACCGAGCCGAGCTGCAGCGCCTCGATCTCCTCCTTGTCCTTGTAGAGGGTGGAGTTCGGGTAGACCTCGACCTTGACCTTGCCGTCGGTGTATTTCTCGGCGAGCTCCTTGAATTTCAGCGCGCCCTTGCCCTTCGGGGTGTCGTTGGCGACCACGTGGCTGAACTTGATGACGATGGGACTCTGGGCTTGGGCGATGGCAGGAGCCAAAAGAACAGCCGCGGCGGTGACCGCGGCAAGCAGCTTGCGCATGAACGTACCTCCCAACAACTCGGAAACCGGGTTCTTCTTGTTTTTCGGGTCGGTCCTGGCAGCAATCCGCTACTCGAACAACTGGACCCAAGCCCTGTTTGCCGCAGCCAAGCTAACTTGAGGACCGCTGCATGCGCAACCCGGTGTCCGCGCGAGTCCAAAGGGAACGAGCGCTTATGCCGCAATGCGGCAGCGCAATCAGCCTTTGCGCTGGGCGACCATGAAGAGGCGCCGGAACGGGAACAGCGTCTGCCCCGCAGCATTCTTCGGATAGGCCTTTGCGACGCGCATCCCGTAGGCGGCTTCGAACGCGATCTTCTCCTCGCCTTGCAAGACGTCGAGATAGCGCGTCAGCCAGGTCCCCTTGGTCCATTCCTTCACGGGGTTCTCGCCTTCGAGCACCTGGAGATATTCGGTCTCCCAGATGTCGATGTTGGCCGACATCGGCGCGAGCAGATCGTGATAGAAGGCCGGTCCCTCGACCGGCGGCGGGGTGACGAGATGCTCCACCTTGGACCGCCACGGACCATCCAGCGCGGTCTCGCCGATCAGCACATGCGAAGGCGCGGTGAAGTTGCGCGGCATCTGCACCGCGAGCATGCCCCCGCGCGCCACCTTCTCCATCAGCGACGGAAACAGTGCCGCATGATCGGGCAGCCAGTGCAGTGCGGCATTGGAATAGATCAAGTCGTACTGCCCGGCGGGACTCCAATGGCCGAGATCCTCATGTGACCATTCCACGTCCGGCGCCGCCTTCCGCCCCGCGGCAACCATCTCGGCCGATCCCTCGACACCGGTCACGCGCGCATCCGGCCAGCGCTCCCTGATCAGCTTCGTCACGTTGCCGGCGCCGGCGCCGAGATCGGCGATCGCGCGCGGGGCAAAATCCGGAATCCGCATCAGGAGGTCGACGGCGGGCCGGAGCCGATGGCCGGAGAACTTCAGATATTGCTGCGGATCCCAGACCATCATGTCAGCCTTTTCTTTTTCGTGTTTCCTTCGCCGAGGCTCCTGGTTACCACTGCTCGTCTCGGTTCGGCAAATCGTCGCACGCGGGATGGGGCAGGAAACGAACAGCAAAACGCAAGCAACCAAGAACACGCAAAGCAACCAAGAGAGCGTGCGACCATGGACCTCGGGCTCAAATCGAAAACCGCTGTCGTCACCGGCGCGAGCATCGGCATCGGCCGCGCCATCGCCAGGGGCCTTGCGGCCGAAGGCGTGCGCGTCATCGCCGTGGCGCGCCGCACCGACCTGCTGGCCGAACTGGCGAAACAAATCGGCGGCGGATTGATCATGCCGTTCGAGCAGGACGTGATGGCCAAGGACGCCGCTGAAAACATTGCGGCCTTCGCGCTGAAGGAGTTCGGCCATGTCGACATCCTCGTCAACAATGCCGGCGGCAGCCGTCCCCTCCCCGTCGATGCGCCCGACAGCAAGTGGGAGGAGGCGATCGCGCTCAACTTCACCAGCTATCGCCGCATCGCGCATGCGCTGCTGCCGCAGATGATCGAACGCAAATGGGGCCGCATCGTCAACATTACCGGCAAGTCGGAGCCGGAAGGCCTCAACGCCGCCTTTGCCGCCAAGGCCGCGGTGCACGCCTGGGCCAAGGGCCTGTCGCGCGAGATCGGCGCGCACGGCATCACCATCAACTGCATCCCGCCCGGCCGCATCATGAGCGAACAGATCCGCCGCAACTACGCGCCGGATTACCGCGAGCGTTTTGCCGAGGAAGAGATTCCGGTCGGCTATTGGGGCGAGCCGGAAGACCTCGCGGCCCTCGCGGTGTTCCTGGCCTCGCCGGTGGCGCGCTACATCACGGGCACGGTGATCCCGGTGGATGGGGGTTTGCGGAGATATCAGTTTTAGGTGGGTGACAGACGACCGCGACGATCCGCGACCGACGCGATGCGACAGCTTCACGTCGGCAGCGCCGGTTGATCTGGCCAACGGGTTGATGGTAACTAGAATGACCGGTACACGCCGGGCTGTCGATGAGCGCAGTGCATTTCAGTGCTTCGCGCGCGCTTCGTCTGAATCTCTGTGCGTGATGGCGAACAATTTGGGGAACGGCAAAGAATTGGGTGCTGGACGTCGTGCGCCGATGCGCAAGCGCGGTCGCGAGCGGCTTCAGCTTCTGCTCGATGCCACCGCAGACCTGCTCGCCGAACGGCTGGACGAGGATATCAGTCTCGCTCAAATCGCCGAGAGAGCAGACGTGCCTCTCGCCTCGGTCTATCACTTCTTTCCGAACCGAGGCGCCGCCTTTGTAGCCCTGGCGCAACGCTACCACGCCGAGATCGCGGCGCGCGCCGCGGGCCCGGTTCATCCTCGTCCTCAGACCTGGCAGCACTACATCGCCAACAGCCAGAAGGCCGGCGCAGCGCATCTGAACCGCAATCCTGCAGCGCTGCGCCTTTTCATGGGCGCAGGCGTCAGTGTCGAGGTGAGAAACACGGATCTCAGCGGCAACGCCCATCTCGCAAAGCAGCGTACCGCCTATCTGCGTGCGACGTTCGACATGCCCAAGGTACCGGATCTGGAGAAATGGGTCGCGGTGTCGATCGCGCTCGTGGATGGAATCTGGGCGCTGTCCTACAGCCTCCATCGATCCATCACCCCGGAATATCTCGAGGAATCGATCAGATGCTCCATCGCATATTTGCGATGCTACCTGCCGGAAGTCGTCGATCGGCGCGCCCCCTGACCCCGCCTCTAATCATATAAAATTCCACTATCTCTCGGGACACCTACGCTCCCCGCTTCCGCCGTGGGCGGCTCTGTGACCATTTTTTGCTCATATTTCTGTATGATCGTGAAAATGCAGGGATCTTTTCCTGGAAGATGCGCCCAAAGACTCCGCTTTATAATCGAAATTAATATCAATATCATTCCGCGCATGGTGAGGTCCGCGCCTGATCTCCGTTTCCCTGAAAGGAGTGCCATGAACCGCCGAGACTTCTTGAAAGCCGCAACCGCCACGGCGACGGCCACAGTTGCAGCGCCTCGCCTCGCCTCGGCGGCGGGTGAGAAGGTCCTGACCTTCGTTCCGCAATCCGATCTCACTTTGCTCGATCCTGTGCAGACGACGGGGCTCGTGACCCGCAACCATGCACTGATGGTGTTCGACACGCTCTACGGCGTCGACGAACGTTTCGAAGCACAGCCGCAGATGGTGGCTGGTCACGAGATCGACCGCGACGGCCTGCGCTGGACATTGACGCTGCGAGAGGGATTGAAGTTTCACGACGGCGAACGGGTCCTGGCGCGGGATGCCGTGGCCAGCATCAAGCGCTGGTGGAGCCGAGACGTCTTCGGTGGAGATCTTCGCAGCGCCACCGCTGAACTCTCCGCAACGTCCGACAATACGATCGTCTTCGACCTGAAGAAGCCTTTTCCTTTGCTGGCCTATGCGCTGGGCAAACCGTCGAGCGTGTGCCCCGTCATGCCCGAGCGCCTCGCGCTCACGCCGGGCACGGAGCAGGTCAAGGAGATGATCGGCAGCGGACCGTTCCAGTTCGTGCCGGATGAACGCATCGTCGGATCCCAGGTCGTCTACAAGCGGTTTGACGGCTACGTCCCGCGACCGTCAGGCACCGCCAGCTTCATGGCCGGCCCCAAGACCGTCCACCTCGACCGCGTGATCTGGCGCGTTCTGCCGGATGCGGCGACGGCCGCGGCCGCCCTTCAGGTCGGCGAGGTCGACTGGTGGGAGCAACCGACTCCGGACTTGTTGCCGCTGCTCGCCAAGCGAGGCAACATCAAGGTCGAGGTCAAGGACACCGGCGGCTATCTCGCGATGATCAGGCTCAATCATCTCGTTCCCCCCTTTGACAATCCCGCGATCCGTCGCGCCATCCTGTCGGCCATCAGCCAGACGGAATTCATGACGGCCGTCATGGGCACCAATGGCGCTTTCTGGAAGGACAATGTCGGCTTCTTCCTGCCCGCCTCCCCCTTCGCAAACGATGCCGGCATGGACGTCTTCGCGGGGGCGCCGGACTACGCCAAGGCCAAGCGCGATCTGCAGGCGGCGGGCTACAAGGGCGAGCGTATCGTCTTCGTCGTCCCGACCGACCTCCACGCCCTCAACTCCATGAGCCTGGTCGCCGCCGACATGTTCAAGAAGATCGGCCTCGAAGTCGATTACCAGGTGTCCGATTGGGGCACCGTGTTGCAGCGTATTGCGTCGCAGCGCCCGCTCGACCAGGGCGGCTGGAGCGCATGGTGCAATTACGTCCCCGGCGCGTCCGCGATCAATCCCGCCGCTCACTCCTATCTCAGGGGCATCGGCAAGGCCGGCACCTTCGGCTGGCCGAGCAGCGAGAAGATCGAGGCCCTGCGCCTCGCATTTCTGTCGGCCGAGGACGACAAGGAGAGACAGCGGCTGGTTCGGGACATCCAGGCGCAGGCCATGCAGGACACCCCCTACCTGCCGCTTGGCTACTTCGCGCAACCGGCCGCATACTCCCAGAAGCTCAGCGACATTCCCTTGGGCTTCTCCCAGTTCTACGGTGTGAAGAAGGCCTGATCCCCAGAGCCCGTCGATCACACCTCGACCCATGCAATCAACGCCTCGGTGGGATGGCCGAAAACATGAACGACTTGCACGCCGAATTGGGTTACGCAACCGCGCTGGAACTGAAGGCGCGCTTTGAACGCCGCGAGCTCTCGCCGGTAGAAGCCGTATCAGGCGTCCTCGACCGGATCGCGGCGCTCGAGCCGGCGATCAACGCGTTCTCCGTGGTGATGAGAGACGACGCATTGGTGGCAGCACGGGATTCCGAGCGGCGCCTGCGCAGCGGGGAGGCTCGGCCGCTCGAAGGAATTCCCGTCACGATCAAAGACGCCTTCGGTGTCGCCGGCTACGAAACGGCGACCTGCACGCATGCGCTGAAGGGCCCCGTTGCCCGCGAGGACAATGTCGTCGTGGCGCGACTGCGCGATGCCGGCGCGATCATCCTCGGCAAGACCACGATGTCCGAATTCGGCTGGTCCGGCATCAGCCGCAATCCGGTGACGGGCGTGACGCACAATCCGTGGAAACGCGGCTTCAATGCCGGCGCCTCGTCCGCAGGCGCAGGCGCAGGTGCAGCGGCCGGCTACGGACCGCTGCACCTCGGCTCGGATGGAGCCGGCTCGATCCGGATGCCGTCCCATTTCTGCGGCGTCTTCGGCTTGAAGCCGACCTTTGGCCGGGTCCCCTACGCGCCGGTCTCCAACAACGACTACGCCACCTATATCGGCCCGATGACGCGAACCGTTGCCGACGCCGCGCTGATGCTGGAGACAATGGCCGGCCCGCATCCGCTCGACCACACATCGTGCGAAGCGGCGCCCGATGCCTACCTCGCGAAGCTGAAAACCTCGATGAAGGGCAAGCGCATCGCCTTCAGCCCGGATCTCGGTCACGCCCGTGTCGATGACGAGATCGCAGGGATCGTTGCATCGGCGGCCAAAGTCTTTGCCGGGGAGCTTCAGGCCGAAGTGGAGATCGTGACGCCGCCGTGGGGGCCGCAGGGACCGGAGCTCGGGCGCTTCTTCTGGGCGGCTCTCTGGGGGCGCCGGGCCGGACTGCTGCCGGAATGGGAAGGCAGCATGGGCAGCGACCTCGTCGCCTGCATTCGCGAGGGAGCCAACTATTCCGCGACCGAGTACATGAACATGCGCGAGCGCAAATTCGCGTACGTCGCGCAGATATCGAGCTTTCTCGAGGATTGGGATTATCTCATCACGCCGGTCGCCTCGGTTGCGGCCTTTCCCGTCGAGCGGGTCAGACCGGAACATTGGCCCGATCACGATTGGGATTGGCTTGAATGGGCGGAATTCCTCTACCCCTTCAACATGTCGAGCCACCCGGCGGCGAGCGTGCCTTGCGGCATGACCCGCGCCGGCCTGCCCGCGGGCCTGCAGATCGTCGGCCGTCGCTTCGACGATCTTGGCGTCCTGCAGGCAGCCGCCGCCTTCGAGGCTGCAATGCCGTGGAGACAGCGTCGTCCCGACATCGCGATGCCAAGCTGACGCGCGGCCCCAAATCCGACAGGACAATCCATGATGAGAAATTCGAAGGACTCCGAACTGCGCGAACGCGCACGGCAGGTGATCCCGAAGGGCATGTATGGTCACGAATCGGTCGCCCTTCTTTCAGAGGACTTTCCGCAATTCTTCTCGCGAGCCGAGGGAGCCTATCTCTGGGACTGCGATCACAACCGTTACGTCGACTACATGTGTGCGTTCGGTCCCAATCTGCTCGGCTACCGGCACCGCGGCATCGAGGAAGCCGCACGGGCTCAGGCCGCGATGGGAGACACCATGACCGGTCCCTCCGAGGCCATGGTCGTGCTTGCGGAAGACCTCGTATCGATGATCGGGCATGCAGCCTGGGCCATGTTCTGCAAGAACGGAAGCGATGCGACCTCGATGGCGATGGTGACGGCACGGGCTTATCGGGATCGCCGCAAAATTCTCGTCGCGAAGGGCACCTATCACGGCGCGGCCCCCTGGAATACTCCCAACATGAAGGGCATCACCGCGGAGGACCGGGCCCACATCATCTATTTCGACTACAACGACCTCGACAGTGCGACGGAGGCGTTTCGCAAGGCCGCCGGCGACGTCGCCGGCGTCTTCGCGACGCCATTCCGTCACGAGACGTTCAACGACCAGTACGCGCCCTCGGCCGAATATGCGCTTGGACTGAGGAAGCTCTGCGATGATGCGGATGCGTTGCTGATCCTCGACGAGGTACGCACCGGCTTTCGCCTCTCGCGCGACTGCAGCTGGTCGGTGCACGGCGTTCAGCCCGATCTCAGCGCATGGGGCAAGGTGCTCGCCAACGGCTATCCGATCTCGGCCCTTCTCGGCTCGGAGAAGGCGCGCAGCGCAGCGTCCAGCATCTACGTCACGGGATCCTTCTGGTTCTCCGCCGTGCCGATGGCGGCGGCGATCGCGACCCTGCGGGAGATCCGGACGAGCGATTATCTCGAACGGATCGTCGCCAGTTCCACGCGGCTGCGGGCGGGGATCGCGGCGCAGGCCTCCGCACACGGCATTGCGGTCCGCCAGACCGGACCGTCGCAGATGCCACAAATCCTGTTCGACGACGATCCGGACATGCGGAAGGGTTACTTCTGGGCCAGCTTCGCAGTTCGATCTGGGGCCTACCTTCACCCCTATCACAACATGTTCTTCAACGCCGCCCTGACGACGGACGACATCGACAACACGCTCGACATCACGGATAGAGCCTTCGCCGAACTGAAGCGGCGCCTGTCCTCCCTGCCCGCCCAATCGAACGAGCTGGTGCTGCAACGCCTCGGGCGGTGAAGGCGGGGATGAGTTCCGCCTGAGCCAAACGGGGGACGGCTGCAGCCGCGCCCGCTTACGGCAACGCTGCCGGTGTTTTGCCCGACGTGTCAACGTGATCGCGGCGACAAACGATCGTCGCGACGGAGTTGTAAAAACCCTTGTCGATCAAGGTGCCTTCTACTGTGCATGGGGTTGTTTTCGCATTTTTGTCCAAGCGCACAGCCGCGGGCGGTGCGCATACACAGCATGCACATGTGTGTCTGTGGCAGGTGGCCCGTCCGTAGTACATGCCGAGGTCCCCTCGGCCACGCCCTCGGCGCAACGCGCCGGGCAATGACATCAAGGCAATGACAATCACGTTACCTGCCGCGGCCCGCGAGGCCGACCATCCCGTCACCGACGGCCTTCCGGCCACTCAGCGGCGCTGGGCCATCGCTGCGATCTTCACCGCGCTGGCGATGGCCTCGCTCGACACCGCGATCGCCAACATCGCCCTGCCCGCAATTGCCGCCGATCTTCGCGTCACACCGGAGCAGTCGGTCTGGGTCGTCAACGTCTACCAGATCGCGCTGGTCGCAACCCTGTTGCCGCTGGGCGCGCTCGGCGAGATCGTCGGGCACCAGCGCATCTATCTCGGCGGCCTGATCCTGTTCACCATGGCCTCGCTGCTCTGCGCGGTGGCGTGGTCGCTGGACAGCCTGCTCGTCGCGCGCACGCTGCAGGGCCTGGGCGCGAGCGGCATCATGAGCGTCAACACCGCGCTGGTGCGCTTCGTCTATCCCGGACGGCTGCAGGGCCGCGGTTTCGGCCACAACGCGCTGGTGGTCGCGACCGCCTTCACCTTCGGTCCCTCGATCGCCTCCGCCATCCTGGCGATCGGCCCGTGGCCCTGGCTGTTCGCCGTCAACATCCCGTTCGGCCTCGTCGCCATCGGCATCGGCTTTGCGATGCTGCCGAAGACCCCGCGCGCCGATCACGGTTTCGATTTTCTCGGCGCGATCCTCGCCGCCGCCTGCCTCGGCCTGTTCATCACCGGCATCGGCAGCGCCGCGCACAACCTGTCGCCGGTGATCGTGGGTATCGAGCTGGTCACCGCCCTCGCGCTCGGCTTCATCCTGACGCGCCGCCACGCCGACCATCCCGCGCCGATGCTGCCGATCGACCTGTTCAGCCGGCCGATGTTCGCGCTGTCGGCGGCGACCGCGGTGTGCTCCTTCGCCGTGCAGGGCCTCGCCTTCGTCTCGCTGCCGTTCTACTTCGAGGACGTGCTCGGACGTTCGCAGGTCGAGACCGGCTTCTTCATGACGCCCTGGCCGCTGGTGGTCGGCATCATGGCGCCGATCGCGGGGCGCCTCTCCGACCGCTATGCCGTCGGCCTGCTCGGCGGCATCGGCCTCGTGCTGCTCGGCCTCGGCATGGCGCTGCTCGCCATGCTGCCGGCCAATCCTGCGATCCCCGACATCATCTGGCGCATGGTGATCTGCGGCATGGGGTTCGGCTTCTTCCAGGCGCCGAACATGAAGGCGGTGATGTCGAGCGCGCCGCCGCACCGCAGCGGCAGCGCCTCGGGCATCGTCGCCACTGCGCGCCTGACGGGACAGACGACCGGCGCGGCGCTCGCCGCAGCCTGCTTCGCGCTCGCAGGTCATGACGGCGCGACACTGGCGCTGGCGCTTGGCGCAGGCTTTGCCGCGCTCGGCAGCGTGATGAGCTTCCTGCGGTTGGCCGTGAAGTAGACCGGGCGCGTTGGCGCGCTTTTCGGGCGGGCTTCACGGCGCCTTCTGCGCGATCGGACGGCTCACGACTGCCGCCGCATCGAGCGGCTCGCATGTGACCGTCCGTGTCAGCCTTGGCGGGCCCTGCCAGCCCGCGGTCTCGCTCACGGGCACAAACGTGCTCCCTTGCGGCGCCAGGATGATCGGCTCCGACTTCAGGCAGAGATCGGGAAATGCGATGCCATGGCCGCCGGCTCCGGTGAACCGCCCGACCAGCATCTGGGAGGCCTGCATCCGCGTCGCCGGCGACGCCCGCATCGTACGCTCGGGATCGAACGCGCGGTAGCACGGCCAATCGGTGTGGTTCGGCGCGAACTCGTAGACGATCCGGCACGCCGCGCCGGCCGATTTCACGAACGGCGAGTTCGAAGGCGCCGCTGCATCGCGTTCGAAAACCAATGTCTGCAGCGTCAACGCTTCCGTCGTCGCGCCGGACGTGACGGGCTTGCCCGGCTGGACCGCGACTTCTCCACGCGAGAACACCAGCTTGGTTCTGGGTCGCGCGTCCCTGGTCTCCAGCACCAGCATGGGCCTCTCCGCCCAGGAGCGATCCAGGTCCACCTCGCCGTTGCTCATCATCAGTTGCACATTGCCGACGGAGGGCTTGTCCTTGGCGAAATCGACCATGCGAAGGTGCACGCTCGACTTCGCCGCCTCGAGGCTCAGGAAGCGCAGGTCGTCCACCTTGCGCGTGATCGGCATCATCGGATCGAAGCGATCGTCGATGTCGAACCGAACGATCTTCTTCAGCTTGGCCGAGAGGGGGCCTTTTGCGGCGAGCGGCGGTGCAACGTCGATCACGAGCAGGGCGCCTTCGGGCGAAAAGGTATTGCCGAAGGCGCGCTGCCGGGCGGCGGTCAGCAGCGAGTCCGTCTGCTGCGCGATGTCCCGCGCGAAATAGATCTGCTGCCCGGGGCGAACCAGCGGAAAGTTCTGAAATGCGCCGAGCGCCGCGCCGTTGCGGACCTCCGTTTCGGGGAAGGTGACGCATTTGGACCGATCGTCATGGTCGGTCTCCTCGACCTTCCGGGACGCAGAGCGCGAACAGAAGCTCAGATGGTGCTCTGCCGTCTTCTGTGGGCTCGCCGAGGTCGCATAGATGAGATCCGAACTTCCGGGTACTTCCATCGGAAGCGGAGAGGTCGCGAACATGTCGACTTCCACGCGGGTCAGCGATGGACCCGCATCGACCGAGCAGAGATCCCGGGTCGGCAAGGTATTGGTGAGGAGTCGCGCCGCATCGGCGCTGACGACACAGGATATGCTGTTCTCCGAGTTGTTCCGGCTCATCCAGATCAGATGGTCCTTGCCCGCTCCATCGACCAGGAGATGCGGCGCCGCGTGCCGCCGGCGCGGCGGCAACCAGACCGGCATGGTTTCAGTCAGCATGGGCACGCGTTTGAGCAGCACGTCCGGCAACCGCGTCACCCCGACCGAGCGCAGTTCGGCGCTGACGGCGTTGGGATCGGTGGTCCACTCGAGAACGGGAACAGTCGCGCAGGTGATGCAGGTCACGGCCAGATTGGAGCGAAGGTTCTCGAACATGAGAATGACCTGATCGGGGTCACCTGCGTATTTGGCAGGTAGGATCGCCTTGAATGGATGCTTGACCACGCGGCTGACCTGAAATCCGTTCGACCGCGACGGATCCGAATCGAATTCGAAATAGGTCGATCGGTCCCAGCCGCGATAGGCGTCATATCCTCCTAGACTCACACCGGCCAGAACCATCTTGGAATCGGTCTGGCAGCGCGCCGCGCTGCTCTCCTGACTGCTGTTTCGTATGTACACGCACAGCCGAAAAGCCGCGTTTTGCAGAATGCGATCGCAATCGTTCTGGTTATAGCCGTAGGTCGCAAGGCCGTGGCGATAGCACAGGTCGTGAAAGACGCAGGCCTGCCTGAAGCGCTGCAGGACGAGATGGCGCTTCTGGTTGGAATCCGTCCCGCCGTCGAACAAGATGTTGGCCCAGGGCGGCAGGCTGCAGTTCAAGCCCTCGCCGCTGCCGCCGATGGTACTGACGACGTCCGGCCCCGATTGAAAGGCGGTGACGGTGGCAGGCATCTCGCCGTCGGTGATGTCGTCGACGTTCTTGTAGATGGAATCGGCGATGAAGGAAGGCAGATACGCAAAGGCCAGAACGGCCACGGCAATCAATGCAATCGACCAGCGGATCACCTTCCCGAACATGGCTCAACCCCGCTAAAGCCGATCTGGCAATGACGCAGCCGCGCACCGAAATCATGGCAGGCCCGGTGTCGTCCTGATGACGATCAGCTTGAGGTTGTTCGGCTGTCAAGCCGGGATCTCACACATGGCAGCCACTTTGATTGCCGGAAGGCCCGCCGGGCGGCGCATCAAGCGTCCCGGCGATCCCCATCGGCTCTCCGGAGTCAGGCCAGATGTCGAACCTCGGTCGCCTCCGCGGCCACGACGGGATGAGGCATGTGCTCGTCCAGCGCGGCCAGGCGCTCATCGATGGCAGCGATCACCTTGCGCGAGAACGGTCCGAGATGCGCGTAGGCCGCGATCATCTGCACGGCGATGCGTGCGGACGAGGTGTCACGCTTGGCGCAATTCATGAAGGTCTGCCAGAGCGGCCCGCGTGCCTCGGGAAGGGCGGAGACCACCTTGTGCACCGTCTCCATCGCCCCGAGCTTGGCGCGGATATCTCCTTCGGCCAGCTCGGGACGCTGCCTGGATCGGTCGAGCAGCGTCATCAGGCGGTCGACGCGTCCTGCATAGGCCGCCGGGCTGTAGGTGTGCTCCAGCACCCGCCTGTAATCCAGCAGGATGTCGCGCAACGGGCGGACCGGATCGAAATTGATGCCGGCCGTGCACTGATCGGCGCCGATTGTCGGCGCCACATCGTGGCCCGGATGCAGCCGGCCTTCGCGCTCGAGGCGGCGCGTGAGCTGCGTGTTCGGCAAGGCATAGAGCAGGCCGACCATGGCGACGGGAATCGCCGCCTCCTCGATGAATTCGATCATGGCCTCCGCCATCGAGACCTTCTCGTTGTCGAAGCCGACGATGAAGCCCGCGGTGACGAGCATGCCGGCGGCGTAGATCTTGTGGATGCTCTCGGCGATGTTGCGCCGCGTGTTCTGCTTCTTCCGCATCGCGACCAGCGTCGCCGGGTCCGGACTTTCGATGCCGACGAAGATGCCGAAGAAATTGGCCGCCCCCATCAGCTCCAGCAGCTCCGGATCGTCGGCGAGGTTGACCGAGGCTTCCGTGGAGAATTCGAAGGGATAGCCGTGCGTGCGCTGCCATTCGGCGAGCCTTGGCAGGAATTGCCGCAGCGACTTCTTGTTGCCGATGAAATTGTCGTCGACGAAGTCGAGATGGCCGCGGTAGCCCATCCCGTAGAGCGTCTCGAGCTCGACGAACATCTGCTCGACCGTCTTGGTCCGCGGCACGCGCCCGTAGAGTTCGATGATGTCGCAGAATTCGCAGGTGAAGGGACAGCCGCGCGAATACTGCACACCGAGATAGAGATAGTCCTCGAACTTGAGCAGGTCGAACCGCGGCACCGGCGTCTTGGTGACGTCGGCCTGGAATTTCGGCGCGGTGAAGACGCCGGATCGCGCGCCGCTTTCCCAGGCCGCGATGAATTCGTCGATGACGCTCTCGGCCTCGCCGAGCACCCGGAAGTCGGCCCGCTCATAGAGGTGGGGGCTCGAGGTGGGATCGGGACCGCCGACCACCACCGGCTTGCCAGCCGCGCGGCAGAGCTCGATCAGGCGCAGCGTGTCGGCCTGCTGCGGCATCATTCCGCCGGTGAAGACGACGTCGGCCCAGGCGAGATCGTCGTCGCCGAGCGGCGCCGTGTTGCAATCGATCAGCCGGACCGTCCAGCTCTCAGGCAACATCGCGGCAACGGTGATCAGGCCCAAGGGGGCGGCAGGGCGCTTGACGCCCATCACTTTGCAGGATTCGCCAAAGCTCCAGAAGGACTCTGCCGAGAACAGCGGGTAGAGCATCAGCACGTTGCAGGGACTCGGCACGTTCATGGAACTCCTATTGCTTCGGCCCAGTGTACCAGAGCGCAGGCGTCTTGCATCCCGGCAAAAGGGACAAACTGTCGCCGCTGCGCGGGGCGCGACCCGGGCCTGGAACCGGCCTTGACGGCCGGTCGTCGCCTGAAGCCGCGGATTGGCGCCCATGGAGGAGACGTCAACCCGAATCGATTGATGAAGGGATGAGGCAAAACAGCGCCGCGGTCCATACTCTCGCGCGGCCCGGCAATGCATCCCGGCTAGCCCTCGGAGTGTTGATTTGAACAGTTCCAGTTTGCCGGACAGATTGCGCCCCTGAGTTCAATCGGTGGATTGGGCCAATCAGGGGACTTGCGATGGCAAACCTAACAATCAACGGAAAACCCTTCACTCTCGACGTCGAGCCGGATACGCCGCTGCTCTGGGCGATCCGCGAGAATGCCGGCCTGACCGGCACAAAATACGGCTGCGGCATCGCACAATGCGGCGCCTGCACGGTTCACATCGACGGCGTGGCGATGCGCTCCTGCGGGATCTCGGTCAGCGAGGCCGAGGGCAAGAAGATCACCACGATCGAGGGGCTCGCCTCGGGCGACACGCTGCACAAGGTGCAGGAGGCCTGGATCGCCCAGGACGTGCCGCAATGCGGCTATTGCCAGAGCGGCATGATCATGGCGGTCGCGGCGCTGCTGAACGAGAAGCCGAAGCCGACCGACGCCGACATCGACGAGGCCATCACCAACATCTGCCGCTGCGGCACCTTCCAGCAGGTGCGCGAGGCGATCCACACGATCGCAAGCGCGTAAGGAGCCGCCCCATGAACAAGCACGTCTCTCCCAAGATGAACCGTCGTGCCTTCGTCATCGGCAGCGCTGCTGCCGGCGCGGGCCTTGCAATCGGCCTCGACATTCCCTTCGGCGGCCCCGCCGTGGTGCGCGCCGCCGACGGCTCGCCCGAGATCGGCGCCTGGGTCGTGGTCAGGCCCGACGACACCGTGGTGATCCGCATCGCCCGCTCCGAGATGGGCCAGGGCTCGCTCACCGGTCTCGCCCAGCTCGTCGCCGAGGAGCTCGAATGCGACTGGACCAAGGTCACGACCGAATATCCGACCCCGGGCCAGAGCGTCGCGCGCAAGCGCGTCTGGGGCGATTTCTCGACCGGCGGCAGCCGCGGCATCCGTTCTTCGCAGGACTATGTCCGCAAGGGCGGCGCCACCGCGCGCGTGATGCTGATCCAGGCGGCCGCCGATGCGTGGAAGGTGCCGGCCTCCGAATGCACGGCCGCGAACAGCGTCATCACCCATACACGCTCGGGCCGGACCACGAGCTACGGCAAGGTCGCCGAGGCTGCGGCGAAGCTGACGCCGCCAGCGGACGTCAAGCTGAAGGATCCGAAGGACTGGAAGCTGATCGGCAAGGGCGTGAAGCGGCTCGACACCGTCGACAAGACCACCGGCGCCATGATCTACGGCATCGACGTCAAGCTGCCGGGCATGCTGAACGCCGCGATCAAGGACTGCCCCGTGTTCGGGGGCAAGCTGAAGAGCTTCGACGAAGCCAAGATCGCCGGCATGAAAGGCGTCAAGAAGGTGGTCAAGGTCGGCGACACCGCAGTCGCCGTCGTCGCCGACACCTGGTGGCACGCCAAGACCGCGCTGGAGGCGTTGCCGATCGTCTGGGACGAGGGCGACAATGCCAAGGTCTCCAGTGCGTCGATTGCGAAGTGGCTGGCCGAGGGGCTCGACGACGCGCAGCCGGCCTATGTCGGCAACAAGAACGGCGACGCCAAGGCGGCGATCGCCGGCGCCGCGAAAAAGGTCGAGGCCGTCTACAGCTATCCCTACCAGAACCACGCCACCATGGAGCCGATGAACGCCACCGCGATCTACACGGCGGACAAATGCGAGGTCTGGTGCGGCACGCAGAATGGCGAGGCGGCCTTTGCTGCCGTGCTGGAGGCTTCCGGCCTGCCGGCCGAGAAGTGCGACGTGCACAAGGTGATGCCAGGCGGCGGCTTCGGCCGGCGCGGTCAGACCGACTATGTGCGCCAGGCGGTGATGATCGCCAAGCAGATGCCGGGCACGCCGATCAAGCTGTTGTGGTCGCGCGAAGAGGACATGGCGCAGGGCAGGTATCACCCGATCACCCAGTGCAAGATGACCGGCGCGTTCGATGCCGACAACAATCTGATCGCGCTGCACTACCGCCTGTCCGGCCAGTCGATCCTGTTCTCGCTTCGCCCCGAAGCGCTGCAGAACGGCATGGATCCCGTCGCGTTCCAGGGCGTCGCCCAGTCCGGAGACGCCGCGTTCGGCTATTCGGTGCCGAACCTGTTGATCGAGCATGCGATGCGCAACCCGCACGTTCCGCCGGGCTTCTGGCGCGGCGTCAACGTCAATCACAATGCGATCTACATGGAATGTTTCATGGACGAGCTGGCTCAGGCCGCAGGCCAGGACCCGCTCGAATTCCGTCGCAAGCTGATGGGCAATCACCCCAAGCACCTCGCGGTGCTCAATGCCGTGGCCGAGAAGATCGGCTGGGACACGCCGGCGCCGCAGGGCGTCTATCGCGGCATCGCGCAGGTCATGGGCTACGGCAGCTATGTCGCCGGCGCCGCCGAGATCTCGGTGACCGACGGCAGCAAGATCAAGGTGCATCGCATCGTCGCCTCCACCGATCCCGGCTACATCGTCAATCCGGCGCAGGTGGAGCGGCAGATCGCGGGCTCTTTCGTCTATGGCCTCTCCGCGCTGTTCTATGGCGGCTGCACCGTCAAGGACGGCAAGATCGAGCAGACCAACTTCGACACCTACAACTCGATGCGCATCAACGAGATGCCGAAGGTGGAATCGGTGATGGTGCCGAGCGGCGGGTTCTGGGGCGGTGTCGGCGAGCCGACCATCGGCGTCGCGGCGCCGGCCGTGCTCAATGCGTACTTCGCCGCGACCGGCAAGCGCATCCGCTCGGTGCCGCTGCGGGACCAGAACATCACCTTCGCGTAAAGCATGATCCGGACCCGAAGGGCCGCGTTAGCGCAAAGTGCGAAGCGGTTTTCCGGAAAAGCATGCTCAAACAACGACTCGCGGCGGCCATGCCGGCCGCCGCAGCATTTTCCGGACAAGCCTCATGAATACGCCGGTGACACGGCGGAATGCCGTCCTCGGCATCGCCGTCGCGGCCACATCGCTCGCCGCACCTTCGATCCTGCGCGCGCAACCGGCGGGCCGCGTCGTCGTGGTCGGCGGCGGCTTTGGCGGCGCGGCTTGCGCCCGCGCGCTCAAGCGCGCCGACGCCAGATTGCAGGTCACCCTGATCGAGCCGAACAAGACCTACATCTCCTGCCCCTTCAGCAACGAGGTGATCGCGGGCCTGCGCGAGATCGAGGCGCAGCAGTTCGGCTATGACAGGCTCGCCGCCGCCGGCATCACCGTCGTCGCCCAGGCTGCAACGGCCATCGACGCGCAAAAGCGTCGCGTGACCACGGGCGATGGCACCGCGTTTGGCTATGACCGGCTCGTGCTCTCGCCCGGCATCGACTTCCATCTCGAAGCCCTGCCCGGCTACGACGAGGCCGCATCGGAGACGATGCCGCACGCCTGGAAGGCCGGCGCGCAAACGCGTTTGCTGCGCAGGCAACTCGAAGTAATGCCGGACGGTGGCACCGTCGCCATTGCAATCCCGGCCAATCCCTCTCGTTGCCCGCCCGCGCCTTACGAGCGCGCAGGCTTGATCGCGCATTACCTGAAGACGAAGAAGCCGCGCTCGAAAGTTCTGATCCTCGATGCCAAGGACACTTTCTCCCTGCAGCGGCTGTTCGAACAGGCATGGAAGGAGCTCTATGGCGACATGGTCGAACGCGTCGCACTGTCGCAAGGCGGCCGCGTCACCTCAATCGATGCCGCGACCAAGACCATCGTCACCGAATTCGGCAACTACACCCCTGATGTCGCCAACATCATCCCACCGCAGCGCGCCGGCCGCATCGCCGGGCTCGCGGGTGTTGCCGATGCCACCGGCTGGTGCCCGATCGATCCTGTCACGTTCGAGTCGAAACTCGTCCCGAACGTCCACGTCATCGGCGACGCCTGCCTTGGTGGCGGCATCCCAAAATCGGCCTCCGCTGCAAGCGCGCAGGGCAAGGCCGGCGCCGCCGCGATCGTCAGCCTGCTCTCGGGTCGCACACCGGAGGCGCCACGACTCACAGGGGTCTGCTACAGCACCGTCGCGCCCGGCTACGGTTTCTCGCTCGCCGGCAACTACCAGCCTAGGGGCGACATCTTCGCCGAGGTCGAGGGCGGCGCGACCAGCCCGGTCGACGCGCCGCGCGAATTGCGCGCGCGCGAGGCGACTGAAGCCGAGCGCTGGTTTCAGGCCATCACGGCGGATTGTTTTGGCTAGGATATGACGAGACGAAGCACTCGCCACGAACAAGGTGCGCTCCCTCCCCCGCCTGCGGGGGAGGGTTGGGGAGAGGGTGTCTCCACAATCAAGAATCCCCAAGAGGAAAGAGCCCTCACCCGCCGCTGCGCGCCGACCTCTCCCGCAAGCGGGAGAGGTAAGTGGAGTTCGCGACGACATCATGCACCCCATCCGATATCTGCAACTGCGGCAATCATCGTAGCGAGCCTCGCCTTCGCCTCGCCTGCCGAAACAAACGAACTCTTGCCCTACACAATCGTCAACGACGGCATTCCGGCCTCGCTCACAGGCTCCCTCGGCGATGCCGCGCGCGGCCGCGCTCTGGTGCTGGCGCGCACCACGACCTGCATTCTCTGCCATTCCGGCCCATTTCCGGAAACGCGGTTCCAGGGTGATCTCGCGCCTGATCTCACCGGCGCCGGGAACCGGTGGTCGGTGAGCCAGTTGCGGCTTCGACTGGTCGATGCCTCGCGCTTCAACCCGCAGACCATCATGCCGTCCTACTATCGCGCCGACGGCCTCGTCCGCGTCGGACGCAACTTCGCCGGCAAGCCGATATTGTCGGCTGCGGAGATCGAGGACATCGTGGCTTTTCTTGCAACGCTTCGGGACTAGGTTCATGCCAACCACACGACGACAATTCCTGGGCCTCGCCGGCGGCGTGACGGTCGCCGGCACGATCCCGATCGTCACGCTGCGGCCGGTCGAGGCAACGCCGGCAATGCTCAACACCGCGATCCGCAACGTCGTCGGCGAAGCACAGATTCGCAGCGGCAGGGTGAAGCTCGACATTCCGCCGCTGGTCGAGAACGGCAACACGGTGCCGATGACGGTGAGCGTTGCAAGCCCGATGACGGCCGATGACCACGTCAAGAGCATCCACGTCTTCAACGAAAAGAACCCGCAGCCGAACATCGGCAATTTCTATCTCGGCCCCTCCTCCGGCCGAGCCCAGGTCTCGACCCGGATCCGGCTCGCCGATACCCAGAAGGTCGTCGCGATCGCGCATCTCTCCGACGACACGTTCTGGCAGGTTGCCGCCGACGTCGTCGTGACGTTGGCGGCCTGCACCGAGGAGACGAACTGATGGCCGCCCTCATCAACGTTCCGGCAAAGGCCAAACGCGGCGACATCATCGAGATCCGCACGCTGACCTCGCACATCATGGAGACCGGCTTCCGCCACACCGCCGACGGCAAGCTGGTCCCGCGCGACATCATCACGAGCTTTGCATGTCGCTACAACGGCACGGAGATTTTTCGCGCCGATCTGTTTCCGGCGATCGCGGCGAACCCGTATTTGTCGTTCTTCACGGTCGCGAAGGACAGCGGCAAGTTCGAGTTCGAATGGATCGGCGACAACGGCTATTCGACAACGGCGTCGGCATCGATCACGGTCGAATGATATCCTGGCGCGCGATAGCGGTGGCAACCTTGTTCGCCGCAGCCCCTGCCCTGCTCGCCGGTGAAATCCCGCCCGATGCACGCCGCTCCGGCTACACTTTCATGGGCCCGGACACGCGCGCCATGCAGGACGACGACACCACCAATCCCGGCATGCTGTTCGTGCTCGACGGCGAAGCGCTCTGGGCGAAGAAGACAGGCAGCGCCAACAAGGCCTGCGCGGATTGTCATGGCGATGCGCGCAGCAGCATGAAAGGCGTCGCGGCGCGCTACCCCGCCATCGACAAGGCACTCGGCCGTCCCGTCACGCTCGATCAGCGGATCAATCTCTGCCGCGCCGATCATCAGCAGGCGACGCCGCTGCCCTACGAGGATCGCGAACTGCTCGCATTGTCCGCTTTCGTCGCCCACCAGTCGCGGGGCACCCAGATCACGGCCGGTGACGATCCGCAAGCCCAGCCCTTTGTCGCGCAGGGCCGCGCGCTCTTCATGCAGCGCGAGGGCCAGCTCAACCTCGCTTGCACCAACTGCCATGACGACAATTTCGACAAGCGCCTTGCGGGCGCGCCGATCACGCAGGGACAGCCGACCGGCTATCCGCTCTACCGCCTGGAATGGCAGACGCTGGGATCGCTCGAGCGGCGGCTGCGGAGCTGCATGACCGGCGTCCGCGCCCAGGCCTATGACTACGGCTCACCCGAGCTGGTCGCGCTCGAGCTCTATCTGATGTCGCGGGCGCGTGGCCTGCCGATGGAGACGCCGGCGGTGCGTCCCTGAAAGGAACCGGCCGGGACACCGCCCGGCCGTTCCGCGAGACTTGAGGCCACGCCTACTCCGCCGGCGCGGCCGACATCTCCGGATGTGCGGCGTAGGGCTCGCTGGCGCCGAGCTTGGCGGCGGCGAACAGGCCGGCGGCCATTACTGCATAGGCCAGGGCCACCGCGGGCGTCACGCCAAAGCCGCCGCCGATGCCGACGGCCTCGCCATGCATGAAGCCGAAATAAGTCAGCACAGCCCCGACCAGCGCAAAGGCGGACGCCTTCTCGAAATCCCGCTCGATGATGAAGACTCCGATCGCGCCGAGAATGAGGCCGCCGAGGATGGAGCCGCCGCCCATCACCTCAAGCCCATGATAGAATACACCCTGCTGCGGCAGCGCGGCAATCGCGGCGGCCTTGACCGCATCGGCCTTGTCGGCCGCCAAGCCGCCGACGGTTGTCGCCGCATTCATGGTCGAACCGAGCATGGTGTCGATCTGGAGCTTGGCCCAGGCGGCAAGATGCGGCGTCAGCGCCAGCACGATGGCGGGCGCGTGCTTGACCGGCGTGGTCTGGAACGCCTGCGCACCGATCAGCATGCCGATATAGAGCAGGATCGGCGAGATCGCGACGACGGGCACGAGGGCCAGCAGCACAGAGATGATGCCGAACCAGGACAGCACGACCACCATGATGCCGGTCGCCGCCGAGTAGCCGATCCGGCCGCCCATCGCCTTCCAGCCGGGGTGGCCGATATAGACGGCGTTGATGAAGGGATTGCCCATCAGGCAGCCGATCAGGCTGACGACGCCGTCAGCGGTCAGCACGCGCGTGGTCGGATAGTCGTCGCCGGCCGCTTCCGCGCTCTCGACATTGTCCATGGCCTCGACGAGGTCGTAGATGCCGAACGGAATGGCGGTGACGAGGATGATGCCGAGGAACTCGAAGCCGGAGAAGACATAGCCTATTGCCGGGATCGGCACCGAGAAGCCGAAGTTGGCGAAGGCAGCACCAACGCCTTTGAGGCTCAAGCCGCCAAGGCCGAGCCCGAACAGGTTCGAGCCCCAGGCGATGATCATGCCGACGGCAATGGCGACGAGACCGGCGGGAATGCCGCGCCAGTACTTCACCCCGCCGAACCAGCTCACCAGAATGATGGCGAAGCAGACCAGACCAATTTGCGGCGTCATGTACATTTCGAGCGCCGGACGCATCGAGATGAAGGTGACTGAGACACCGGCAAGCGTGCCGAGCAGCGCTGCGCGCGGCGTGATCCTGCGGATGAACGGCGCGATGAAGCCGCCGATCATGAGAATGAAGCTCTGGAAGAACACCCAGACGAGGCCCGCCGACCAGCCCTTGAGCGGGTCGCCGGTCTTCAGCGTGATCGGCAGCATGATCACGAAGGTGACGATGAACATGTGCGGCACGCTGACGCCTGAGGGCAGCGCGCAGACGTCGTTGCGGCCGGTCTTCTGCGCCAGCCGGTACGCGAGATACGCATAATAGAAGGTGGACAGGCACATCATCAGCCCGAGGGCGGGCAGGATGCGGCCGAACACGAGGCTGTCGGGCATCTTCAGCACGAAGCGCAACAGGCCCGTGAGCACCAGCATGTTGACGAGGATGTTGGTGCCGAAGCCGAAAAACGCGTTCCAGTCGCCCGATGTCCATAGCGCCGGCTTGAACCCGGACTTGTCGATTTCAGATTTGCCTGCCGTCCCCGTCAATGTGCTCATGGTCATACCCCTATGTGGTCGAAATCCTCATCGCCTCCAGGACTGCGGCTGAGCTCGCGACCCAGCCGAAGATGCCGCCCTGGGCCTTGATCATCTTCAGGCCCATCTCGTGAAACTCGGGGAAGTAGGATGCGCAGCCGTCGGAGATGACGACGCAGCGATAGCCGCGGTCATTGGCCTCGCGCACGGTGGTGTTGACGCACACTTCTGTCGTGACGCCGCACACCAGGAGATTCTCGATACCGTGCTTCTCCAGGACATCGCCGAGCTCGGTGGCGTAGAAGGCGCCCTTGCCCGGCTTGTCGATCACGATTTCGCTGTCGAGCGGATAGAGTTCGGAAATGATGTCGTGGCCGGCCTCACCGCGAATGAGGATGCGTCCCATCGGACCGGGATCACCAATGCGAAGGCTGGGCGCACCGCGTTCGACCTTCGCCGGCGGCGCGTCGGAGAGATCGGGCAGATGCCCCTCGCGCGTGTGGACGACCAGCATGCCGCTCTCGCGCGCCGCCGTCAGCACCGCGCCGATCGGCTTCACCGCGCGTGCAAGCTGGCTGACGTCGTTGCCGAGCGTTTCACCGAAGCCACCGGGCTCCATGAAGTCC
Source organism: Bradyrhizobium sp. GW821-FHT13H06 (assembly GCF_058803975.1). Classification (NCBI taxonomy): domain Bacteria; kingdom Pseudomonadati; phylum Pseudomonadota; class Alphaproteobacteria; order Hyphomicrobiales; family Nitrobacteraceae; genus Bradyrhizobium; species Bradyrhizobium sp. GW821-FHT13H06. The sequence goes on from NZ_JBXAPN010000005.1 coordinate 52,545, forward strand.
CGCTGCATGTCGATGATGAGAAGCGCGGTGGCGGGCCAGTCGAGCGTGATCGGCTCGGGCTCGGCGCTGACGACGCCCTTTGCCGGCTTGGCTGAGTTCAACATGACGCAGACCCCCGCGAGAACTCTCTTGGCCAGGAGTTCTGCAAGCGCCGTGCCATTGTGTACAATTGCGGAGAACGGCCGATCGCGAGGGAATTCGTTGTGCAGTCAGAAGGTTACGATCACGGTCGGCGGCTGCTTATTCCCTGTGCGGCGGTTTCGCGACGTGCAATTGCTTAAAGCATGAGCTGGCTGTGGCACTCTCTTCCCTGTCGTTCCGGGCGGCGCGAAGCGTCGAGCCCGGAATCCATCGGGCGGCGGCACGCGAGGTGAAATGGATTCCGGGTTCGCGCTATGCGCGCCCCGGAATGACAGGAGTGGCGCTACCGCCCCGCCCCGTACAACCGCCGATACTCGTCCTCATACGGCGCATAGGAATCCTTCAGCGTCGCCATGTTCAGCAGCATGGTCGCCACCATCGCGCCCGCCCTGTCGAACACGCGCGTCTTCACCCAGGCGCTCTCGGTGCGGCGGCTGCCGGAGAGCGCGACCACTTCGCGCTCGACTTCGTACTCTTCGCCAACGAAGAGCGGGCCCTTCACGAGGCGGATCTCCTGGTCGGCGAACAGGCCGACAGCCGGGCCTTTGGCCGGCAGCGGATCGTCCTTGGAGCGGTACTGGAACAGCACGCTCAGCATCTCCATCGGGATGATGGGTCTGCCCCAGGGATTGTCGGAGCCAGAGTAGTAGGGCGAGTTCTCGGTGATGACGGCGAGCTTCTGCCGGAGTGAGAACGGATAGAGGTCGCCCATGTTCTGATCGAAGGCCATGCGCACCGGCTGCCGCTTGCCGGTCTGCGCCACCTTCACATCGCGCAGGATCACGGGATCGGTGAGCGGCTTGAGCTCGCCGAGGCGCGTCTCGAGCGCGGTCGCGACCGGCGCATCGCCGGCCGAGGCCGTGCCGCGCAGCACCTCGGTGCCATCGCGCTTGACCATCTGAATCTGGCACTGGCTCGTGCCGGGCAATGGCTTCGACACGATCGCCTGCACCTCCTCACCTTCGTAGCAGACGCTGCGATAATGCGCGGAAAGGCAGCCCGTCTCGAACCAGGCACGCCCCCATAGCCGTTCGCCGAGCGGCGCGAACTGGCTGAAATGGGTCGGCCCTTCGATGGTGCCGCCCTTGAAGCCGAGCTTCTGGGCGGTTGCGTCGTCATGGATCGAGGCGTGCGCGTCGTAGGTTTGCGCTTGCAGCATCTGGCGCGGCCGGCGCCACGGCCCGATCAGCGCTTCGGCGGTCTCGGCGATCTCAATGTCGAATGCTGTTGCAGCCATGATGTTCTCCACAATCAGCCATGACTAGCAGGAGCGCCACAGATGCGGCCAGCGATATTGACTTCGCCCACACATACTCTTGACTGTCATAATTCGCGTCGCGCCGCCGCAATCCCTCCCGCGGCGCAAACTCCACGCCGAATGAAAGACAAGGACTCCCGAAATGACGCTGATGCAGGTCGAGCTGGACGATAAATACCGGCTCGAATCGAAGCGGATCTTTCTGTCCGGCACGCAGGCTCTGGTTCGACTGCCCATGTTGCAGCGCGAACGTGACCGGCTCCAGGGGCTCAACACCGGCGGCTTCATCTCGGGCTATCGCGGTTCCCCGCTCGGCATGTACGACCACGCGCTGTGGCGGGCGAAGTCGCACCTCCAGCAGCACGACATCGCCTTCGTGCCCGGCCTGAACGAGGACCTCGCGGCAACCGCGGTGTGGGGCAGCCAGCAGGTCGGCCTGTTTCCCGGCGCCAAGGTCGATGGCGTGTTCGGCATCTGGTACGGCAAGGGCCCCGGCGTCGACCGCTCGGTCGATGCGCTCAAGCACGCCAATGCAGCCGGCACCTCGCTCAATGGCGGCGTGCTCGCGCTTGCCGGCGACGACCACGGCTGCCAGTCCTCGACGCTGGCGCATCAGAGCGAGCAGGTGTTCGCGGCGGCACTGATCCCGGTGATCAATCCCGCGACGCTGCAGGACTATCTCGACCTCGGCCTCTACGGTTTTGCGCTGTCGCGCTTCTCCGGCTGCTGGGTCGGTTTCAAGGCGATCAGCGAGACCGTGGAGAGCTCCGCGTCGATCTATAGCGATCCCGAACGCATCCAGATCAGGCTGCCAGACGATTTCGAGATGCCGCCAGGCGGCCTCAACATTCGCTGGCCCGATCCGCCGCTCGAAGCCGAGAAGCGCCTGTTCGGACCGAAGATGGCCGCGGTGCAGGCCTTCGCCCGCGCCAACCAGTTCGACCGCATCGTGCTCGATTCCAAGCCGGCGCGGCTCGGCATCGTCGCGACCGGCAAGGCCTATCTCGACCTGCGCCAGGCGCTCGCCGATTTGGGCATTACGGACAAGGACGCGCAGGATCTGGGCTTGCGCATCTACAAGGTCGCGCTGACCTGGCCGCTCGAGGAAAGCGGCGCCAGGCGTTTCGCCGAAGGTCTTCAGGACGTGCTGGTGGTCGAGGAGAAGCGAGGCTTCATCGAAGACCAGCTGATGCGCATCCTCTACAATATCGACGCGTCGAAGCGCCCGACCGTCACGGGCAAGCGCGACGAGCGCGGCGCGCCGCTGCTGCCAAGCGAGGGCGAACTGACACCGACCATCGTCGCGGCCGCACTGGTGGCGCGGCTGCGCAAGCTCGGCCATCACAGCCCGGTGCTGGAGCAGCGCCTCGCCCGGCTCGAGGCTTTCGACCAACCCGTCACCACCAGCACGCAGATCAAGCTCGCACGCACGCCGTTCTTCTGCTCGGGCTGCCCGCACAACACCTCGACGCGCGTGCCGGAGGGGAGCCGCGCCATGGCCGGCATCGGCTGCCACGGCATGGCCCTGAGCATGCCGACCCGCCGGACCGACCTGATCTCGCATATGGGCGCCGAGGGCGTGAACTGGATCGGCCAATCGCCCTTCACCACCGAGCAGCACATCTTCCAGAATCTCGGCGACGGAACCTATACCCATTCCGGTCTTCTGGCGCTCCGCGCCGCTTCCGCCGCCGGCATCAACATCACCTACAAGATTCTCTACAACGATGCCGTCGCCATGACCGGCGGGCAGCCGGCCGAGGGCGCCTTCAATGTCGCGCAGATCGCGCACCAGGTCTGGGCCGAAGGCGTCAAGCGGCTCGCGATCGTTTCCGACGATCCGGGCAAATACCCGCAAGGAAATTACTTCCCGCAGGGCGCGACCATCCACCACCGCCGCGAGCTCGATGCCGTGCAGCGCGAGCTGCGCGACATCAAGGGCCTCACGGTCATCGTCTACGACCAGACCTGCGCCGCCGAAAAGCGCCGCCGCCGCAAGCGCGGGCTCTATCCCGATCCCGCCAAGCGCGCCTTCATCAACGAGCTCGTCTGCGAAGGCTGCGGTGACTGCTCGCAGGCCTCCAATTGCGTCTCGGTGCAGCCGCTGGAGACCGAGTTCGGCCGCAAGCGCCAGATCGACCAGTCGAACTGCAACAAGGACTTTTCCTGCGTCGAGGGCTTTTGCCCGAGCTTTGTCACCGTGCATGGCGGAACGCTGAAGCGGATGAAGACCTCGGCGGTCGATTCCGGGCAATTGTTCGCCGATCTGCCGCTGCCGCCGGCGCGTGAGCTCGACGGCCCCTACAACATCCTCGTCACCGGCATCGGCGGCACCGGCGTCATCACCATCGGCGCGCTGCTCGGCATGGCCGCCCATGTCGACGGCCGCGGCTGCTCGGCGCTGGATTTCACCGGCCTGTCGCAGAAGAACGGCGCGGTGATGAGCCATGTGCGCATCGCGCCGAAGCCGGAAGATATCTCCGCGGTCCGCATCACCACCGGCGGTGCCGACGTCATCCTCGGCTGCGACATGATCGTTTCCGCGGGCCCGACCGCGCTCAGCCGCGCCGAGCGCGGCGTGACGAAGGCCTACATCAACGCCGACCTGCAGCCGACTGCGAGCTTCGTGCAAAACCCAGATCTCGATTTCGAGATGGGCACGATGCAGACCGTGCTGCGCGACGCGATCGGCGACAAGAACCTCGACATCATCGACGCCACGGGCATTGCCGCCGCGCTGATGGGCGACAGCATCGCGACCAATCCCTTCATGCTCGGCTTCGCCTTCCAGAAGGGCGCGATCCCGCTGTCGCTGGAGGCTTTGCTCCGCGCCATCGAGATCAACGGCGCCGCGATCGAGATGAACAAGCTCGCCTTCACCTGGGGCCGCCTCGCCGCCCACGACATGTCGCGGGTGCGCAGCGTGCTCCAATTCAAGAGCCGCGCATCCACTCCGGCGAAATCGCTCGACGATATCGTCGCGACCCGCGCCGAATTCCTGACCTTCTATCAGGACAAGGCCTACGCCGACCGCTATCTCGCGGCGGTCGCCAAGGTGCGCAAGGCGGAGAGCGCCGTTTCGCCCGCATCGACGGAGCTGACCGAGGCCGTCGCGAAGAACCTGTTCAAGCTGATGTCCTACAAGGATGAGTACGAGGTCGCACGGCTCTACACCGACGGCAGCTTTGCCAGGAAGGTGTCGGAGAAGTTCGACGGGGACTTCACGCTGAAGTACCACCTCGCCCCGCCGATCTTCGCAAAGCGCGACAAGGTGACCGGACATCTGCAGAAGCAGGAATTCGGCGGCTGGATGATCCATGCCTTCCGCATTCTCTCAAAGCTCAAGTTCCTGCGCGGCGGCCTGCTCGATCCGTTCGGCCGCACCGAGGAGCGCCGGACCGAGCGGAAGCTGATCGCGGATTATCTGGCGATGATCGATCAGCGGATCGTCGGGCTGCAAGCGGCACAGATCCCGCTGCTGGCGCGGCTTGCACGCGTGCCCGAGACGGTCCGCGGCTTCGGCCATGTCAAGGAAGCCAGTATCAGGCTGGCAGCGGCCGAGGCGGCGCGGCTTGAGGCGGAGCTCGAGAACAGCCGCTTTGCCGCGGCGGCGGAGTAGCAGCTAGCGCAAATCTCTCCACTCGTCATTGCGAGGAGCCCTTGCGACGAAGCAATCCAGACCGTCGCCGCAGAACATTTCTGGATTGCTTCGCTCCGCTCGCAATGACGAGATTGTGGAGACGTGCTCGCCACTGCTCCGCGCTAGACTAGCGCGCCGGTTTGCGCTCGATCGGATCGATATCGATCGCCCGCAGGCGGCCGAGCCGCAGCACGTCCATGGCGAGCCGCCGGCCGATCCGGTCGCGGTCGAGCACGCGGATCAGATCGTCGACGCCGTTGATCTCGACGCCGTCGAGCCTGATCACGACGTCGCCGGGCAACAGGCCCGCCTTGGCCGCAGGTCCATCCGGCTCGATCTGCATCAAGAGCGCGCCCATCTTGTTCTCGACGCCGGCCAGCACCGCATGCCGCCGCGGGACCGGCGCGGTCTGGCCGGCAACGCCGATATAGGCGCGACGGACATAGCCGTGGCGGATGATCTCCGACAGCACGAATTGCGCGGTGTTGCTGGCGACCGCAAAGCAGATGCCTTGCGCGCCGTTGATGATGGCGGTGTTGATGCCGATCACCTCGGCATTCGACGACACCAGCGGCCCACCCGAATTGCCGGGATTGAGCGCGGCATCGGTCTGGATCACGTCCTCGATGGTGCGCCCGCTCACCGAGCGGATCGAGCGCCCGAGCGCCGACACGACGCCGGCCGTCACGGTCGATTCGAAGCCGAGCGGATTGCCGATCGCGATCACCAGCTGGCCGCGGCGCAGGCTCTTGGAGTTGCCCAGCGCGGCATAGGGCAAGTGGCGCACGCCGTTGGCGCGCAGGAGCGCAAGATCGGTGTCGGGATCGACGCCGAGCACCTGCGCGTCGCCGACATGGCCCTCGACGTCGCGCAGCCGAATTTCCTTCGAACTGCCGACCACATGGCTGTTGGTGAGGACGAGCCCATCGGGCGAGATCACGATACCCGAGCCGAGCCCGCCGCGCTCGCGGCCGTTCGGCACCTTCGGCCCGGTCTCGACGCGCACGACCGCGGGACCGACACGGTCGGTCACGTCGATCACGGCATTGGAATAGGCGTCCAGCAGGGCCCCGTCGTCGACAGGGGCAGATGTCGTCGTTCGCGATGACGGCGCGTCATCGACGATCTCTGAGGTGAAGTCCAACATGGCAAGAGTCCTTGAGGCTCACACAGATGGTGGCCTGTTTCCTGCCGCGCAAGATGCGCGCCTGGAGCGCAGGGCTGGACTGCCCAGATGGCTAGGGCGCTCGCCTCAGCGAGCCGCCTCTTGCCTTGACCGGGTCGAGCAGTGACCAGTCGCCATCGGGAAGCACATGGCCCTTGGGGAACGGCGCGCGGAGCTCGAGCCCCAGCGAACCGAGCACGCGGTCGTCGCGGTAGTAGCATTGCAGCACCACGCGGACGAGCGTTGCGGCGGCGACGCCGCCGGAGATGCGGAACTGCTGGGCAACGCCGTCACGCGCGGCGTGCTCGAGATCGGCCAGCGGCATGCCGGCGAGCCGCGACAGGTGATCCAGCGCCGCCACGACCTGTTTGGTGTCGCGGCCGAGCGTTGCGAGGATGTCGGCCTGGATGATGTCGTCATCGGCGCCCGGAACGCGGTATTCCTCGCTTGGCGGAATGATCATCGCAGCGATGGTGCGCAAGTCCTGGCGCTGCCGCGGCGTGAGGGTGAGCTGATCAGTCATGGCGTCCTCGCATCGAAACGTTGCGGCCAAGTTGCCGGTGCGCTCCCTCCCCCGCTTGTGGGGGAGGGTTGGGGAGAGGGTATCTCGACAGAGGGATTCCCCAAGAGGAGAGAGCCCTCACCCGGCACGCGGGACGATGCTTCGCATCGCCCGGACGTGCCGACCTCTCCCGCAAGCGGGAGAGGTGCAGCGAGCGCGTGGCTGGGTCTGAACATCATCATTCTCAATCGAACAAATTGGCGAGGCGCTGCTTCATCTGGTCGGCGATGTAGAGCGCGAGGGCCTGAATGGTCGACGTCGGATTCACGCCGCCCGAGGTGACGAAGATGCTGCCGTCGACGATGAAGAGGTTCTTCACGTCGTGCGAGCGGCCCCATTCGTTGACCACGGAACGTTCGGGGTCGGTGCCCATCCGCGCGGTGCCGAGCAGATGCCAGCCGCCCCAGGGAATCGGATTGTTGATGCAGATGTCGGTCGCGCCGGCGGTCTCGAGAATCTCCCGGCCGCGCGCCAACCCGTGCTCCATCATTTTCCGGCTGTTCTCGCTGATCGTATAGTCGACCTTCGGCGCGGGGATGCCGTGACTGTCCTTCAGCACGGGATCGAGCGTGACGCGGTTGTGCTCCTCGGGTAGATCCTCGCAGATTGCCGACACCGCGAGCCGATGACCGTTGAGCTTACGGAATACGCGATGATGGTCGGCGCCCCATGGCAGAATGCCCTTTTGCTCGCTCGCGACCGCCTCGAACACCGGCCCCGCGCCGCGGCCGAACTGGATGCCGTAGCCGCGCACGAAGCCGCGCGACAGGTCAGTGTCGTAAAACTCCTTGCTCCACAGGCAGGTCGGCGGCGCGCGATTGCTGTCGGTCGGCTCCTTCACAAATCCGTAGATTTGAGCATAGGGATGGAACATCAGGTTCTTGCCGACGAGGCCGGACGAATTTGCAAGCCCGTTCGGAAAGCGCCCCGAGGCCGAGTTCAAAAGCAGGCGCGGCGTGCCCACGCCGTTGCAGGCGATGATGACGACATGCGCGGGCTGAAACTGCTCGACGCCCTCCTTGTCGTAGTAAACGACGCCCGAAGCCATGCCGTTCTCGTCGGTGCGGATCTCCCGCACGCGGCAATGGGTGCGCAGCTCGACGCCGGCGCGGACCGCATGCGGCCAGTAGGTGATGTCGGTGGAGGACTTTGCGCCTTGCGCGCAGGCCGGCGTGCAATGGCCGAGATTGATGCAGCGTGCCCGGCCCTCATAGTCCATGGTCGCGACCGTCGTGTCCGACGGCCACCAGTGCCAGCCGAGCTTGTTCATGGCCTTGCCGATGATGGCGCCGGACAATCCGAGCGGCTGTTGCGGCATCGGCGGATGCGTCAGCGGCGAGAGTGGATCGCCTGACAGGCCGGACGTCCCCATCATGCGGTCGTTCTCTTCGAAGAACGGGGTCAGCGCGTCGTAATCGATTGGCCAGTCGTCGGCGACGCCGTCCAGCGTCTTCACCTTGAAATCGGAGGGATGCAGCCGCGGCCAGTGCGCGGTGTACATCACGGTCGAGCCGCCGACCGCATTGTAATTAACGACCTTGATCGGGGCGTTGTCGTCGTTGATCGGGTAGTCCTCGGGCCGGCCCCGGACGTTGGGGCTCGACGACCACTCGCCGTAGAATTTGGCCTCCCAATCCCGGCCGGTGCTGGGATATTCCGCCGGATTCATCCAGCCGCCCTGCTCCAGGCAGAGGATGTGCATCTTGGTCTCGGCCAGCGACCACGCCACCGCCGCGCCGGACGCGCCGGCGCCGATGATCAGGACGTCCACGGGCTCTTTCATCGCAAGCTTTTCCTCCCCCTCGCCGCTTCCCGGGCGATTCGGCCTTTCGCGCTCGGCGACGCCGGCGAACGATAGGGTCAGAGCGACGGCCGAGTAAAGCCGCGAGGCCGGAATGTCGCACTTCGCGGGGTGCAGACCATTGGTATCGCCACATCCCGATGCTAGGAACGAGACGCACGAGCCATCGATAGCGAGACCGTATGTCCTTCCGAAATTACTTTGCCAGCGCCCGCGCTTTTGCGCTCGTTTCGTTTTTCGCCTTGTCCGGATTTCTGGGCACCTCCTCCCCTGCCTCGGCGCTGACCGGCGCCGCGACGGCCCGCGACGCCAACTCCATCCAGCTTGGCGACGTGACGTATCGGCTGGACGGCGTCGATGCGCCCGAGCTGGACCAGGTCTGCATCGACGATCACGCCGATGCCTGGACCTGCGGCATCGAGGCCCGCGATCAGCTCACGAAGCTGATCAAGGGACGCGTGGTGCGCTGCGACGACGTCGGTCCGGAAAAGAGCTTCGGCAAGCGACACCGGGCGCTCTGCACGGCCGAGGGCGACAAGTCGACCTTGAACGAACAGCTGGTCAAGCTCGGCTTTGCCGTCGCCCGGGAGCCGATCAAGGCCAACGTCAAGCCCGCCGCGGCCGAAGCCAAGACAGCCGCCGCCGGGATCTGGAAGGGCTGTTTTGTTGCACCGCAAGATTTTCGCGCCGGCAAGAAGGACGGCACACTCCTGGGCGCCGCCTGCCGGCCCGACCGCGACAAGGAGATTCGCGCCGTGCTGTTCCCGGAGGAACTGACGATGCCGCCCAGCTGCAGCATCAAGGGCAAGCTTGCGGTGCGCGCCCGCGTCACCGGCAATATCGGCATCTATCATCTGCGCGGCTGCCCGAGCTATCCCGCGACCACCAGACCCGACCGCTGGTTCTGCTCGGAGGACGACGCCCAGGCCGCCGGCTTCCGCAAGGCCTATAACTGCCGCCGGCCAAAATGAATGGGCGGGTTCCGCACCCGTGAGTAGTATTCCGGCTCCGTATTGATCCGGAATTGAATTTCATCGGCAGTTGCTGCATGTGTATGCGTACGCGAGCGCCTTGCGCGAGCGTTTCCTTGGCAACAATCCGGCTTCGGCCCGATTGTCTTTGCTCGGGCGTTTCCTCCCTAGACTTGGCCGCTTGTCACGAGCAAGCGGCCGTTCTTTTCTGTGCGCCGCCGTGCAGGCCGAGGCGTCGTGCCCGGGACGAGCGACGACGCCGCGGCAACGTCAGCGCTCCGGATGCACCGTGACGCCCTGATGCGATCGTTGCGCGTGATCACTGCATCCGCATGATCTGGTCCATCGGCGGCATGTTCGCGTTGAGATGCGCCATGATCCAGACCGTCCCGCCCACCACGAGGAAGACGACCAGCAGCCCGAAGGCGAGCGCCAGCACGTTGTTGGTGTTGTCGGGCCCCGTGGTGATGTGCAGGAAAAACACGAGATGCACACCCATCTGTGCGATCGCAAGCACGATCAGCGCGACCGGAATCGAGGGCTGCCAGACCAGATCGGTGCCGGCGATGAAGAACGAGGTCGCCGTAAGCAGCAGCGCGAGCACGAGCCCGACGACGTAACCGAGGATCCTTGCGCCGACACTATGCTGCTCTTCCTCGCCCGGTGCGAGGTCGTGTTTGACCATCCCATGCGTCTGCTCACTCATGGTGCACTCCCGAGCAGGTAAACGACCGAGAACACCGCGACCCAGATGATGTCGAGCGCATGCCAGAACAGCGCAAAGCACATCATCCGGCGCAATATGTCGGCGCGAAAGCCTTTTGCGAACACCTGGGCCATCATGGTGAGAAGCCACAGGACGCCGGCGGAAACATGCAGGCCGTGGCAGCCGACCAGCGAGAAGAACGCGGTCAGGAACGCACTGCGCGACGGACCGTAGCCGCGCGCGATGAGATCGGCAAATTCGCGGAACTCGAGCACGAGAAATATCAGCCCGAGCACGCAGGTCACGGTCATGGCGAGATAGAACCAGAACCGGTTGCGCACATCGGCAGCGATGCTGGCCATGCCGCAGGTGAAGCTCGACAGCAGCAGGCAGACCGTCTCGATCGCGACGGTCTTCTGCTCAAAAATCTCCGAGCCCTTCGGGCCATCGGCAGTCTGGCCGGACAGCACCGCATAGGCCGCGAAGAAGCAGGAGAACATCACGATGTCGGAGAGCAGGAAGATCCAGAAGCCGTAGGCGGTCACGATCCGCTTCGGCGCGGGCCCGGGATGCTCGATGACGACGCCGATGTGATGGGGATCGGCCCGGGCGTGGTCGGCAGTCGCGGTCATCGCCATCAGACCGCTCCCGCCATGCTGACGAGGCCGCGCCGCTCCTCGACGTTGATGCGGTCGATCCGGGCGACCTCCTCGGCAGGAATGACGTACTCGTCATGGTCGCGCCAGGCGAACACGACGAAGGTCGCGAACGCGCCGATGCCGCCGAGGATCACCATCCACCAGATGTGCCAGATCAGCGCGAAGCCCATGATGGTGGCGAAGAACGCGCAGACGAAGCCGGTCGGCGAATTGCGGGGCATCTCGATGTCCTGATATTCAGGCCGTTCGTGCTCGAGCGATTGCTGCCGGGCGTGGACCTTCATCTCCCAATAGGCGTCCTCGCCGCGCACATCGGGATTGAAGGCGAAGTTGAACACCGGCGGCGGCGACGAGGTCGCCCATTCCAGCGAGCGCCCGTCCCAGGGATCGCCGGTGCGATCGCGCAACGCCTCGCGATTGCGGATGCTGACCACGAGCTGCACGATCTGGCAGATCACGCCGATGGTCAGCACGGCCATGCCGAACGCTGCAACGATCATCCAGGGCCGCCAGGCCGCGACGTCATAGTGCTGCAGGCGACGGGTCATGCCGAGCATGCCGGCGATGTAGAGCGGCATGAAGGTGACGTAGAAGCCGAGGAAGGTGAACCAGAACGCGGCCTTGCCCCAGCGCTCGTCGAGGCGGAAACCGAACGCCTTCGGAAACCAGTATTCGAAGCCGGCGAAGGCGCCGAACAGCACGCCACCGATGATGACGTTGTGGAAGTGCGCAACCAGGAACATGCTGTTGTGGAGCATGAAGTCGGCCGGCGGCACCGCGACGAGGACGCCCGTCAATCCGCCGATGATGAAGGTGACCATGAAGCCGACCGACCACAACATCGGCGTCGCAAAACGGATGCGGCCGCCATACATCGTGAACAGCCAGTTGTAGATCTTCACGCCGGTCGGTATCGCAATGATCATGCTGGCGATGCCGAAGATGGCATTGACGTCGGGCCCCGCCCCCATCGTGAAAAAATGGTGCAGCCAGACCATGAACGAGACGACGCAGATTGCCATGGTCGCGAGCACCATGGAACGATATCCGAACAGCGCCTTGCCGGAGAAGGTCGAGACCACCTCCGAGAAGATGCCGAACGCTGGCAGCACCAGGATGTACACCTCGGGATGGCCCCAGGCCCAGATCAGGTTCATGAACATCATGACGTTGCCGCCGGCCTCGTTGGTGAAGAAGTGGAAGCCGAGGTAACGGTCGAGCAAGAGCATCGCGAGCGTGGCGGTGAGGATCGGAAAGGCCGCGACGATGAGAAGGTTCGAGGCCAGCGTGGTCCAGCAGAACATCGGCATGCGCAAATAGTTCATGCCCTTCGTGCGCAGCTTCAGCACGGTCGTGACGAGATTGATACCGGCGACCAGCGTCCCGACGCCGGAGATCTGCAACGACCAGGCGTAATAGTCGACGCCGACGCCGGGCGAGTAGGCCAGCCCCGACAGCGGCGGAAAGGCGAGCCAGCCGGTGCGCGCGAACTCCCCGACCACGAGCGAGACGTTGACCAGCAGTGCGCCGGTCGCGGTCAGCCAGAAGCCGACCGAATTGAGCGTCGGAAATGCGACGTCGCGCACGCCGAGCTGGAGCGGCACGACGAGGTTCATCAGCCCGATCACGAACGGCATCGCCACGAAGAAGATCATGATGGTGCCGTGCGCGGAGAAGATCTGGTTGTAGTGCTCCGGCGGCAGATAGCCCTGCGACTGATAGGCGACCGCCTGCTGGATCCGCATCATGATGGCATCGCTGCCGCCGCGCAGCAGCATCACCGAGGCGAGCAGGATGTACATGACGCCGATGCGTTTGTGATCGACGCTGGTGATCCATTCGCTCCAGAGATAGGGCAGATGTCCCTTCACCACGACCCATGTCAGGACGCCGAGGATGGCGACCAGCACCAGCGCGCCGGCGACGAGCGGAATCGGCTGATCAAACGGAATGGCCGACCAATCGAGCTTACCGAGCATCATGGCCTCCACTGTGCGCCCGGCCTGCTTCGGATGCGAGCTCCGGCCCTGGTCCCGGCGGAATGTGCTGGGTCGCGATCAGGTCGAACAGCCGTGGATCGTCCAGGCGGTAGACAGGTCGGCCCTTCTCGATGCCCTGCTGCATCAGCTTCTTGTAGCTGTCCGCGTTCAGCACCGCATCCGTCTTCGCGGTATTCGCCACCCATTCCGGAAAGGCGAGCGGCGAGACGACGTTGACGTCGAACATCATGTCGGGGAAACCGTCGCCGGAGAAATGCGCGGACAGGCCCTGGAGCTTGCCTTCATTGTCGGCGCGCAGGTTGAGCTTCGTCACCATGCCGTTCATGGTGTAGATCATGCTGCCAAGCTGCGGGATGAAGAACGTGTTCATCACGCTCGACGATGTCAGCTGGAAATTCAGCTCGGCGCCCGCGGGCACCGTCAACGTGTTGATGGTGGCGATGCGCTGGTCCGGATAGATGAACAGCCATTTCCAGTCGAGCGACACGGCCTGGATCCGCACCGGGCTTCCGGTGCCCGGCACGGGCGCGGCCGGATCGAGCTGGTGCGAACCGATCCAGGCGACACCGCCGAGCAGGATGACCGTGAGTGCAGGGATCGACCACACCACCATTTCGACGCGGCCGGAATAGACGAAGCCAGGCTGGTAGCGCGCTCTCGGATTCGAGGCGCGAAACCAGAAAGCAAAGCCGAGGATCGCGATGATGGTGGGCACCACGATCACGAGCATGATGAAGACGGAATCGACCAGGATGGTGGTGTTGCCCGCAGCCACGGGCCCTTGCGGATCGAGCAGATTCATCGGCAAGCCACTGGCGGTTGGGAGCCCCCGGACCGAGCCTAGCGCGGGAAAGGCTCCGGCAGCAAACGCTGCGACCTCGGAACGGTTCCTGCACCGCAAGGCTCAGTCATGCGCGACGGGCCGGCCGCAACATGCAATTCCATGTGATGTCAATGACATGCACGCAGGAGCCACGCCCTTCTCTCCGGTCGGGGCGATTGCTAATCTGCACGAAAATAATGGGACGAATGGTGCCCGTGCCGGGGAGTGAACTGAGATGCGCTTGAAGGACAAGGTCGCGATCGTCGTCGGGGCCGGGCAAAGTCCCGGCGAAGGCATGGGCAACGGCCGCGCCACCGCGCTCACCTTCGCGCGCGAGGGCGCGAAGGTCTTGTGCGTCGACCATCATCTGGAGTCGGCGCAGGAAACGGTGGCGATGATCACCGCGAAACTTGGCACCGGCGCGGCCTTCAAGGCCGACGTGACCAAGGCTGCCGACATCAAGGCGATGGTGGCCGACGCGCAATCGCGCTGGGGCCGGGTCGACGTGCTGCATAACAATGTCGGCGTCAGCCTGTCCGGCGGCGACGCCGAGCTGCTGCAACTGACCGAGGAGGCGTTCGACCGCGTCGTCGCCATCAATCTGAAGAGCTGCATACTCGCCGCGAAGGAAGTGATCCCGATCATGCGCGCTCAACGAAGCGGCGCCATCATCAACATCTCCTCGATGGCCGCGATCACGACGTATCCTTATGTCGCCTACAAGGCCACCAAATCCGCGATGATCGCCTTCACCGAACAGCTCGCCTATCAGAACGCGGAATACGGCATCCGCGCCAACGTCATCCTGCCCGGCCTGATGAACACCCCGATGGCCGTCGACACCCGCGCCCGCGAATGGCACAAGACCCGCGCCGAGGTCGAATCCGAACGCGACAGCAAGGTGCCGTTGCGCAGGAAGATGGGCACCGGATGGGACGTCGCCAACGCCGCGCTGTTTCTGGCGTCCGACGAGGCGAACTTCATTACCGGCGTGACGCTGCCGGTGGACGGCGGCGCAAGCGTGCGGCGGGGTTAGAAGCCGCGAGTGCGGTGGGCTCCCTCCCCCGCTTGCGGGGGAGGGTCGGGGAGAGGGTGTCTCCGCGCAGGGATTATTGAGAATAACTGAGAGGACCTCCCTGTGCGGCGAGAGCCCTCACCCGCCGCGCTCTGCGAGCGCGTCGGCCTCTCCCGCAAGCGGGAGAGGCGGAGCAAGCCTGCAGACAGTCACCGTGCAATTCATATGCGATTGCCCTGCTCGCAAGGGGAGAGGGTGCACCGTCATTGCCGAACGCTGGTCACCCGCCAGATCGTGCCATTCCCATCCTCCGACACCAGCAGCGATCCATCCTTCGCCACGGCGACACCGACCGGACGGCCCCACACCTCTGTGTCGCTCACGACAAACCCGGTGACGAAATCCTCGTATTCGCCGGTCGGCTTGCCGTCCTTCATCTTGATGCGGATCACCTTGTAGCCGGTGCGCTTCGAGCGGTTCCAGGAGCCGTGCTGAGCGGCGAAGGCGTCGCCTTGATATTCGCTCGGAAACTGCGTGCCATGATAGAAGGTCATGCCGAGCGAGGCCGAGTGCGGCTGGATCAGCACGTCGGGCACCGTCACCTTGTCCTTCAGGTCCGGCCGCGCGCCGGCATGGCGCGGGTCTTCATTGCTGCCGACATAGAACCAGGGCCAGCCGTAGAACGCGCCCTCCTTCACACTGGTCACGTAATCGGGGACGAGGTCGTCGCCGAGGCCGTCGCGCTCGTTGGTCGAGCACCAGGGCAGACCGGTCTGCGGCTGGATTGCGAGGCCGACGCAGTTGCGGAGGCCGGTGGCGAAGATCTTCCGCTCCTTGCCGTCAGGATTGAAGGCCAGCACGGTGGCGCGCTCGGTCTCGCTCGCCCAGGCCGCGCCAAGCGGCTGCGCCTTCGACCACGCCTCCAATCCGCCCGGCGGCGTGCCCATGCCTTCGGCGACGTTGCTGAGCGAACCGACCGAGACCAGCATGCGCTTGTTGTCGAGCGTGAAGGCGATGTCGCGCGTGGAATGGCCGCCGTCATGCGGCAGGCTTGCCACGATCGTCTCCGCCTTGCCGCGCGCCTTGAGATCGCCGGCCTGGTAGGGAAAACGGACGACGCCGTCGGTGTTGGCGACATAGACCCATTGCGGATTGTCGCCGTTCGGAAAGAAGGCGATGCCGAACGGCTGCCGCAGTCCGCTGGCGAACACCTCGTTGGGCGAGACCTTGTCGCCCTCCCCGGCGCGCAACACGCGGATGTTACCGGCCCGTGTCTCCGCGACGAAGACGTCGCCGTTCGGCGCCACGCGTATGATGCGCGGCGCGCGCAGGCCTTCGGCGAACAGCTCGATCCTGAAGCCGGCCGGCACCTGGAGCGCCGCCTCCGGTGGACGCGGCACCACGCGCGACGAGCTCGCAACCGACCGCGTGGCGCCGGGCCTGACCAGATCCTGGGGCCGGATCAGCCTGACCGTGCCGGGCTTGTCGGCCCGCCAGTCGCCATAGGCGTCCTTGCCCTGCAACACCGGCTCGGCCTGCGCGCCGGCCGCAACCGCGACCAGCAGCCCCGCGGATATTGCCATGAACGAAATCCTGTTCTTCACGTCGCCTTCTCCCCACCTGTACCTACAGGGCGTCAACGCCGTTCATCCGCAAACGTTCTGCGGCAGGTCAAACACCCGCCGCATTCGACGTCAGCTCATGCCCGCACGATATGCATCCGGTGCACCCACCGTACTGGAAAACACCGCAGATAGATGCGACACATTGTAAGGGTGTGGCTGCGGTCATGAAAGCTGCGACATCGCCGTCGCGACTGATGGGAAGATCATGTGGGGATCCGTGATATCGGAATGGGCGAGCCTGCTGCTGCGCTGGCTCCACGTCGTGGCGGCGATCGCCTGGATCGGAAGTTCCTTCTATTTCATCGCCCTCGACCTCAGCCTCAAGCCCAGGAGCAACCTGACGGGCGACCTGCCTGATGGCGTGCAGGGCGAGGCCTGGCAGGTTCATGGCGGCGGCTTCTACCGGATCATGAAGTATCTGGTGGCCCCAAGCCGGATGCCGGACGAGCTGACCTGGTTCAAATGGGAGGCTTACACCACCTGGCTGTCCGGCTTCGCGCTGATGGTGGTGGTGTATTATCTCGAGGCCGACCTGTTCCTGGTCGACAAGGCGATCCTCGACATCACGCCATTCCAGGCCGGGCTGTTCAGCTTCTGCAGCCTCGCGCTGGCGTGGCTGCTTTATGAAGCCGCCTGTCGCAGCGGGCTTGCGCAGCACGAATTGCCCTTCGCCATCGGCGGCTATCTGTTCCTGGTCGCGCTGACTTACGCCTTCACCCACGTGCTGAGCGGCCGCGGCGCCTTCAACCAGATCGGGGCGATCATCGGCACCATCATGGTCGCCAACGTCTTCGCGCTGATCATCCCGAACCAGAAGAAGATCGTGGCCAGTCTGATCGCGGGCGAGGCGCCCGATCCGAAGCTCGGCAAGGCGAGCAAGGAGCGTTCGGTCCACAACAATTATCTGACGCTTCCCGTCGTCGTGCTGATGATCAGCAACCACTATCCACTGCTCTACGCCACGCGCTTCAACTGGATCATCGTCGCGATCATCCTGGCGCTCGGCCCGGTGATACGCCATTTCTTCAACGAGCGACACGCGGGGCGCAAATCGCCGTGGTGGGTGTGGGGCGTGGCGGCAACCGGCGTGGTCGCGATCTTGTTCCTCTCCGCGGCCGGCCCGCGCGATGTCAAGACCGGCGCGCTGCCCGCACAGCCGACGCTCGCCAATGTCGAGGAAATCGTGATGGCCCGCTGCAGCATGTGCCACGCGGCCGAGCCGGTCTGGGCCGGCATCGTGACCGCCCCGAAAGGCATCCTGCTCGACGCGCCCGAGCACATCCATCGCAACATCCGCCTGATCGGCCGTGTCGCGGCCTGGTCGAACGCGATGCCGCCGGGCAACATCACGGAGATGACCAGCGAGGAGCGCGCCGTCCTCGCGGCCTATATCGCGCAGGCGCGCTGACGCGCCGACTTGCGCGGCCAGACCATTCGGCGGAATGAATTTCCGCTTTGCCCTGCTGAATTGAAAATGACTTGACCGCCTAACCGGCGTAGACAGGAGCCGTGGCCGCCGGCGCGGCGCAAGATCAGTTTGCAATCGGGGAAAGAACAGTGGCCCTCAAGAACGTCATCGGTATCGACCACGCCGTGGTCATGGTGAAGGACCTCGACAAGGCCGCCGAGAACTACCGGCAGCTCGGCTTCACGGTGTCGCCGCGCGGCACTCACAGCGTGCATATGGGCACCGGCAACTACACCATCATGTTCGATCCCGACTACATGGAGCTGCTCGGCGTGCTCGCCGCGACCGAGCAGAACGCGCCGGCGCGCGCGTTCCTCGACAAGCAGGGAGAGGGCATCGAGCGCATCGCGTTCACTGCGGTCGATTCCGCCGCCGGCGCGGAGGAGATCCGCGCACGGGGCCTGGCGCCGATCGGCCCGACCGATTTCGAGCGGCCGGTGACGCTGCCTGACGGCACGGTCTCGGCAGCGAAATTCCGCACCTTCATGTGGCCGACTGCGGAAGCGCCCGGCGGCGTGCGCATCTTCGCGTGCCAGCACAAGACGCGCGAGACCGTGTGGATTCCCGAGCTGATGCAGCACGCCAATGCGGCGAGGCGGATCAAGCAGACGCTGATCGCAACGCCCGAGCCGGCCCAGGAAGCCGCGCATCTCGGCGGGCTCATCGACCGCGCGCCGAAAACTGAGGCGGACGGCGCGGTCACCGTACCTTCCGGCGGCGATCGCGCCGACTTCGTCTATCTGACGCTGGACCAGCTCGGCAAACGCTATCCCGGCGTGCCGCTGACCGGTCTCTCCGAGCGCGGCGGCGCCGCGCTCGTGCTGGTCAGCGGCGATCTCGCGGCAACCGGGAAGGCGCTGGGTTCAGCCGCTGTCCGAAGCGGCGATGCGATCTGCGTGCCGCCGGCCAAGGCCAACGGCACGCTGCTCGCCTTCGTTGCCGGCTGATTTGAACTAATTCTTTAACGGGTGTTTACCCCGGCGGCTCTAGGATTCCCGGCAATCCAAGTCGCCGGGACCATACGCATGTTCAAAGAGGAATCGCCGATCGCCTATGACGCGCCGGCCGAATTGAAGAAGTGGCCGTCGCTGAAGGGCGAGAGGCTGAAGGATCGGGGCCCGCCCTATCTCGTCTACAACGGCACGCTCGCCGAATGCGTCCGCGAGCTCATGGGCAAGCCGATCAAAGGCATCTCGCTCTACGACATCATGACGACGCCGCAACCGGCGTTCGACCAGACCGTGCTGTCGCCCGGCGATGCCGCCGAGATCGCGATGCGCAAGGATTTCCCCAAGGACTAGTTCGAGGCCCGCTTCGCCGCGGGCCCGCCCTGCTGCTTCGCGGAAGTATCCGTCGGCGCGTCGAGGAAGACGACGGGGGTGCCGCGCTTGACGTTCTCGCCGATCGCACGCGCGTCCCAATTGGTCAGCCTGACGCAGCCGTGAGACGCCGACTTGCCGACCCTGTCGGGCTCTGCCGTTCCGTGGATGCCATAGCCCTGCGCCGACAAGCCGATCCAGTACGCTCCGACGGGATTGTTCGGACCCGGCTCGATGTCGAACGGCCGTTTGGATTTGACGCTCCTGAACTTGTAGTCGGGATTGTAGCGATAGGTCGGATTCTCGTGTGCACTGGTCACCTTGAGCGTGCCGCTCGGCGTCGGACGATCCGGGCTGCCGACTGACGCCGGATAGAACGCCAGCAGAGCGCCGCTTGCGTCGAACGCCTTCAACGTCCCGCTCTTCTTGTCGACCTCGAGCCGGGCCAGGCGCGGCAGCTCTCTCCGTGCCTGAACGTTGGCAACGACGATCGTCTCTCCCACCCTGTCGAAGGCCTTGCCCGGGTTGAGCGCCTTGAGCAGATCCGCGCTCATGTGGAATTTCTCGGCAAGTCCTTCGAGAGGGCTGGTGTAGCTCAGCGCCTTCAGCGATTTCATGTCCTCGAGCTTGCCCGGCAACTCCTTCAGGAACGGGCCTCTTACGTCGGCGTCGACGATCCTGTAGTCGGCGACGATGGGACCCTCGCTCGCCGCTGTCAGCTTGTCCCAGAGCTCCGGCGCTATGGCCTTGTCGGATGCGATGCCGTTCTGCTCCGCGAATGCCCTGAGCGCCTTCTGCGCATTCTCGCCGAACTTGCCGTCAATCTCGCCGGGCGAGAATTGCGCGCGGTCGAGCAGGACCTGAAGCTTCACCACCGCCGGATTGAGCTTGTCGCTAGCCGGCGGTTTCGCAGGACGCACAGCGTCATTCACCGCAACCGGATCGAGATTGCCTGCGAACGCCGGGCCGATGAGCCACAGCGAAAGCACCGCGCCAAGCATCGATCGCATCGTCATCGCGCATCCCACTCGCAAGCGGCCCGAGGGCCGCGGAGAGTTTCACTTCGGGAACACCGTACTAACACCGAAGGAACCGGCGAGATCGCAGCTTTGCCGCAATCGGACGGTTAAGAACTCGCTGTCGCCGGCGCATCGCCGACCATTCATCCCACAGTTCGAGGTTGTCTCCGCAAATGCGATTTGTCGTCGCGGCTTGCGCCGCATTCCTGATTCTGATGTGCGACCTCGATCCGTCGTCATCCCGGCAAGCATCACCGTTCCACAGCACCATTCTTCAGAACAATCATGCCTCACGACTTGTTCCGGTGGTCGAGCTCTTCGTCGCCAGCGTGCAGGCCATCGAGCTTACGAACGCGCACGCTGCCTATGAGCAGGTGATCGAGCCGCCGCGCTCCGTCGAGCCGGCGGTACAGGCGCCGGATTCACCGACCGAACAATTCTGTCACGCGCTTCGTGAAGCCGCCGAGTCCAGCGGCATTCCGGTGCCCTTCTTCGCCCGCCTGCTCTGGCAGGAGAGCCGCTTCAAGTCCAACGAGGTCAGCCATGCTGGCGCGCAGGGCGTCGCGCAGTTCATGCCGGGGACAGCCGCCGAGGTCGGACTCGACGATCCCTTCGATCCCATGAAGGCGCTGCCGGCATCGGCAAAATTCCTGCGCAAGCTTCGCGACGATTTCGGCAATCTCGGCCTTGCTGCCGCCGCCTACAACGCAGGTCCCGGCCGCATCCAGAAATGGCTTGCCAGGGAGAGCGAGCTGCCGCGCGAGACGCGCGACTATGTCCGGATCATCACCGGCACCAAAGCCGAAGACTGGATCGAACGCTCCGAGGCGCTTGCGATCCGCATCGACCTGCCGCGCGAAGCGCCGTGCGAAGGCATCGGCAGTCTCTCCAAGGCCAAGGACGTCGCCTGGGTGCCGGTCAACCTGACGCCTTCGGTCGCGAGCATCATTCACAAGGCCGAGCAACTCGCCACCCCGGTGGCGACCAGCCGGGCGCGCAAGCGGTTCGCAACCCTGCTGCGGAAGAATGCCACGGTCCACCGCAAGGCACGCAGCCAGATCGTGGCACGCGCCGCCGGAAAGAGCGCAAAAGCGCGCGCCGTTCGCATCGCCGCTCGGGAACGCTCTGCGATCTGATATGAAGATGGACAAGCCGCTCGATGGAGCGGCCTCCGACCGGCGTGCGGCTACTCGATCACCCGACGTTCACGGGGCTCGATGCGCCAAACGCTCGGTTCTTCTTCCCGGGCGAAGGCCGCGCCCCTTTCTTGCGGAACCTGAGATGCCATCGAAGAGTGCGGGGATCATCGCCTATCGGAAGCGCGGGGAGATCGAGGTTCTCCTCGTTCATCCCGGGGGCCCGTTCTGGCGCAACAAGGATCTCGGTGCGTGGTCGATTCCGAAGGGCGAGTATGCGGACGCGGAAGATGCGGAGGCCGCCGCGCGACGGGAGTTTGCCGAGGAGCTCGGCCTCGAGGTGACGATGCCGCTGACCGCGCTGGGTCAGGTCAAGCAACGCGGCGGAAAGGTCGTCACCGCGTTCGCGGCCGAGCTCGACATCGACACGGCCAGCATTCGCAGCAACACGTTCGAGATGGAATGGCCGCCTCGCAGCGGCAAACGGCAGACGTTCCCGGAGGTCGACCGCGCCGCATGGTTCACGCTCGAAGCGGCGCAGCAGAAGATCAACGCTGGACAACGTCCGCTGCTTGACCGGCTGGCGCAGCTGGCTAAGGCGGAACGGCTTTAGGTTGAATCGGCTGCCGCGGCTCCTTCACCTCTCCCGCTTGCGGGAGAGGTCGGCGCGAAGCGTCGGGTGAGGGCTTTCTCCTCTTGGGGATTGTCCCAGTGCGGAAATACCCTCTCCCCGACCCTCTCCCGCGCGCGGGAGAGGGAGAGGGAGAGCACCTCCGTCGTTGCAGCGATCAAGCCTCATCTCATCACGTTCGAGCAGCGGATAGGCTGTCGCGATCCGCCGCTCCCGCTTGCGGGAGAGGCGAAAGATCCCGCGGCGCGATCAGGCTCGAATTCGAGCGAGCCCTACTCCGCCTTGATGTTCGCGGCCGCGACGACCTCGGCGAGCTCCTTCGTCTCCTTCGCGATCTTCGCGGCGTAGTCGGCGGGGCTGAGCACGCTGACGACGCCCTGCGAGCCGAGCTTCTCCGCGACCGCGGGATCCTGGGCGGCAGTGACGATCTCCCGGTGCAGTGTCTCCAGGATCGGCGCGGGCGTCGCCTTCGGCATGAAGAAGCCGACCCAGAACGAGATGTCGAAGCCGGGATAGCCGGCTTCCGCGACCGTCGGCACGTCGGGCAGCGCCGGCAACCGCTCGGCCGACGATACCGCCAGCGCGCGCAGCTTGCCGGCCTTCACCAGCGGCACGGCGGAGAGCGGATCGAACACCGCCAGCACCTCCTGCGCGAGGATGCCGACCTCGGCGGCCGAGCCGCCGCGATAGGGCACGTGGATCATCTTGATGCCGGCCTTCTGGCCGAGCAGCTCCATGGCGAGATGGGCGAGGTTGCCGTTGCCGCCCGAGCCGTAGGCGAGCGCCCCGGGCGCGGCCTTTGCCGCGGCGACGAGATCGGCGACGGTCTTGATGTTGGCCGTCTTGGGATTCTCGGGATTGACGACGAGCACGAGCGGCGCCGAGACGACGGTCGTCAGCGGCGCGAAGTC
The DNA here is from genome assembly GCF_058803975.1 of Bradyrhizobium sp. GW821-FHT13H06. NCBI lineage: Bacteria > Pseudomonadati > Pseudomonadota > Alphaproteobacteria > Hyphomicrobiales > Nitrobacteraceae > Bradyrhizobium > Bradyrhizobium sp. GW821-FHT13H06. The sequence goes on from NZ_JBXAPN010000005.1 coordinate 75,395, forward strand.
TCCCTGCGGGTCATAGCGGACGTCCTTGAACAGCGTCTTGTTGAGCGTGATCGTGGACGAATTGCAGGCCAGCATCGTGTAGCCGTCCGCGTCCGCGCGCGCGACGCCTTCGGCGGCGATCATGCCGTTGGCGCCGGCGCGGTTCTCGACCACGAAGGGCTGTCCGAGCTTGCTGCCGAGGCGATCGCCGATGATGCGCGCGACCACATCGACCGGGCCGCCCGCGCTGAAGCCGACCATGACCTTGACCGGCCGCACCGGGTATTTCTGAGCCAGGGCCTGCGTCGACAGCGCAGAAGCGCACAATCCGGCGATGGCTGCCAGCAGGCGGACCGTTCGTTGCATTCGTTCTCTCCCAGGCCTCACAGCGCCGCTTGTGCATGTTTGTTCGTGCGACGCATTCGAGGATCATGAATAGCGGCCACGCCGGATTTCGCAATCGCGTTCGGGCGCCGGCATTCCGCCGCACGGCACGTGCGCGCCCCTTCCAAACAAAAAATGCGAAAACAACCCCATGCACAGTAGACGGCCCCTGTCGAAACAAGGACTTGCGCTGGGGAAACGATATTCGGATGTTACGAAATGTATTTTGACTCGTCGGGCAAAACAGGGGCATAATGGCAACATCGCGAGAGCCGTGAGCAACCTGGCCTGCCCGGCCATGGCGCCTCGCTCCGATCGCGACCAAGCCCTTCATCGACATCTGAAAATCGCAGCCGCCGCACGGCAGCTGCGCGGGTCGGCCTCGCCCAGCGAGTCCCCTCGCGCCTGCCGTGGGCCCAAGGACATATCGACATGACGACAGCCCTGACACGCAACAGCACGACACCCGTCACCAAGTATCATGGCAGCAGTCCAAGCCCGCGGATCAAGCTCAGCCGGCGGCGCATCGTGATCCAGCATCCCGACGCGCAGGCCGGCGAGCGCCTGCTGGCCGACGCGCTCGGCGCCGTCGATCACGACGCGCTGCACGGCATCCTGAAGCAGCTGATGAAGGCCAGCGTGGTCCTGCAGAAGCCCGACGAACCCAATCTTTCCTTCATGATCTCGATGATGAAGAGCATCGCGCCGAGGGATTCGCTCGAAGCCATGCTGGTGGCGCAGATGGTGTCCGTTCACGTTGCCACAATGCGCGCCGCCTGCCGCCTCGCCTGCACCGAAGACCTCTCGCAGCAGGAAGGCATCACCCGCACATTGACCCGGCTGGCACGCACCTTCGCTGCCCAGATGGAGGCCCTCAACCGCCACCGCGGCAACGGCGAGCGTCCGATCACGGTGCAGAATTTGTCGGTGCAGGATGGCGGCAGCGCAATCATGGGCAACGTCACTCAGCATGCGCATCTGATCGTGGGCGAGCCCGGCACCGCAACGGAGGCGGGACAGATCCCGTCCCAAGCCGGCGAGCGCGAACAGACCCCCGCCAGCCGGGGCAATGTCCCGTGAGCGGCAATCACATCCGCAACACCGGCGCGATGATGGCAAGCCCACGCTGCGGGGCCGCGACGCGCAACGGCACCGCCTGCCGCGCGCCGGCGGTGCACGGCAGCCCCCGCTGCCGTATGCACGGCGGCGCGTGGAGATCAGGCGCGCCAATAGGGAATCAGAATGCGCGGAAGCACGGCGTGTTCGCCCAGGATGGGATTGCGGAACGGCGCGCCATACGCGAGTTGCTGGGCGAGACGCAGAAGCTGTTGGCCGAAATCAAGTCAGGCTGACGGCGGAGAAGCGACGCGGCGACTTGATCGAAATAAATCATCCGATCGCCCGCGGCAGAGCTAGCGCGTCGAGCTCTCAGGATCGACGGCAGCAATCTGCAGCCCGGCCTCGTTCAGCGCATCAGCGATCTGCTTCGCCAGCAGCTTCGCTTCTTCAATTCCGATCTTAGCGTCGGGATGTTCCTTGAAGAAGGCGCAAACCGTCGTTGCGATGATGGTGTTGACCTGGTGCGCATCAACCATCTGCGGCTCGCGAATCGCAGACTTCTTCACCTGATCGGCGGTGCGTCAGCGTGCAGAACGGAGACGGTCATCGCAAGCCAAAGAACGAAAGAATGGCCGCGATCACAACGACTAGTCCTACGAGATAAATCAGGCCGTTCATTGCAATTCTCCTTAGGAGAATGAGTTGAATCTATTCGGGGCTCGCGGGCGCGTTCTTGGCATTACACTGCTGAATGGCCAGCCTTTCGAGCTCCACTTCCTTTTCTATGGCGGCCAGAGAATTACCGATCTTGTCAACGATCCTGGCCAAATCGGTATCGGAGATGCGAAGCCGTCTTCGGACGGACTTTACCTGCTCCGCATTCGCAAGATCGAGCGTCGTGCGAATGGGCCGCGGCGGTCTCGAGCACAGCATGAGCAGGCCTCCTGACCGGGGTAAGCGCGATATGTCTTTTTTGTTCCTATCGTCCGCCGGCCGGAAGGCCTCACCTCCCTGTCGTCGCAGCACAATAGCGGCGCAACCAGACACCGGCCGAGCCGATCCCGGAGCGAAGCAGGAATGCTCCTTGTCCGCTCTCGGCGAGCCGCCTCACGAGCTGATCGCCGGCTGCCCGAATCTGGTCTTTCATGCGGCGATCCCGAGAGGCCCACAAATCGGAATGAGGGGGTCCCGCTCCCACCATTGGCGCCCGCCTCGCCATCATGTAACCCCATCCAAAACCTGCTCGGGACGGAACGCTCATGACCAAAGCCGCCAACGACGCGGGCACGACCACCCGCGCGCTGATCTTCGCGCTGGTGGCGCTCGCCTGCGGGCACATGCTCTCGACCTTGCTGCGCACCATTCCGGCCGTGAGCCTCGACCTGATGGCGGCGGATTTCCATATCGAGCCGCAGGCCCTCGCCAGCCTCACCTCGATTTATCCTTTCGCCTTTGCGGCGGCGCAGATTCCGGTCGGGGCGGCGATGGACCGGTTTGGCGTGCGGCCGGTGTCGCTGAGCCTGCTCGCGGGGACCGTGTTCGGCGCGGTCGCGTCGGGGTTTGCGACAGGGCCGGAAAGCTTTGCCGTCGGGCAGCTGCTGCTGGGCGTTGCCACCTCGGGCATGCTGATGTGCCCGATGACGCTGGCGGCCAAGCAATTGTCGGCGGCCCGCTTCGGGCTGTGGTCGGGCGCAATCCTCTCGATCGGCAATATCGGCATGCTGCTGTCGTCGAGCCCGCTCGCTTTCGTGGTGGACGCCTACGGCTGGCGCGCCGGATTCTGGATGTCCGCGATCGGCGGAATCGCGGTGGCGCTTGCGGTGTTCGCGCTGGTCCCACACCAGCCGGCCGAGCACAAGGACGAGTCCTCGCCGCTGACGCAGATGATCGAAGTGCTCAGGCTCGGCCTCTCGCGGCCCTTGCGCGGGCTGATCGCGCTGGCGCTGGTGTCGCTGGCGACCTCGCTGGTGCTGCGCGGCCTGTGGGGCGGGCCGTGGCTGATGGACGTCAAGGGACTCTCGCGGGTCGAGGCCGGCAACCAGCTCGGCGCGTTCACGCTGGCGATGATCGCGGGCCCCCTGTGCATCGGCATGATCGACCGCAGGCTCGGCCGCCGCCGCGCGCTGGTGGCGGGCTCGCATATGGCCGGGGCGGTGCTGCTGGCGCTGATGGCGCTGGGCGCGCCGCATTATGCGGTCTCCACGCTGTTCGGCCTGCCCGTGATGCCGCCGCAATACGACCTCGCGCTGTTCGTGCTGATCGGCTTGGCCACCTCCGCCCAGCCGCTGCTGTTCGGCATGTCCAGGCAGCTGGTGGACGCGCAAGTCGCGGGCAAGGCCCTCGCGGCTGTCAACCTCGCCTTCTTCCTCGGCGCGGCGCTGATGCAGTCGGTCACCGGCGCGGTGGCGGCGCTCGCGGGCTTGCCGGCGGTGCTGCTGTTCATGGCTGCCATGCTGGCGCTCGGCGTGCTGATCTTCTTGGCTTACACCTCGCCAAGCCCATAGGATGACGCGCCCCGCTCGCCAAAGGAATCACTCATGCCCGTCGACACCAAGGCCGCCACCGACCGTCTCATGCGCTTCCTCGCCGTCGAGGGCGTGACCGGACAGGAGGCGGCGATCGGGCGCGAGCTTGCCGCCGCACTGAAGGAGGCCGGCGTGCCGGCGAAGGCGATCCGGCTTGACGATGCCAACACTCGCATTCCGGTGCCGACCGAGACCGGCAACCTCATCGTCGACCTGCCCGGCCGCGGCGCGCTGCACAACCAGCCGCGCATCATGTTCATGACCCACATGGACACCGTGCCGCTCTGCGCCGGAGCGAAGCCGAAGAAATCGGGACGCAAGATCGTCAACGAAGCCAGGACCGCGCTCGGCGGCGACAACCGCTGCGGGTGCGGCGTGCTGGTGACGCTGGCCGCCGAGCTCGCCAGGCAGAAGCTCGATCACCCGCCGATCACGCTGCTGTTCTGCGTGCGCGAGGAAAGCGGGCTCTATGGCGCGCGCCACGTCAAGCTGGACGAGCTCGGCTCGCCGGTGATGGCGTTCAACTATGACGGCGGCGCCGCCTCCAACGTCGTCATCGGTGCCGTCGGCGCCGACCGCTGGAGCGTCGAGATCTTCGGCCGCGCTTCGCATGCCGGCGTTGCGCCGGAGCGCGGCATCTCCTCGACCATGATCATGGCGCTGGCGCTTGCGGACGTGAAGGCCGGCGGCTGGTTCGGCAAGGTGGTGAAGGGCAAGCGGCAAGGCACCAGCAATGTCGGCCCCGTCACCGGCGGCGAGGGCCGCCCGGCGGGCGATGCCACCAATGTCGTCACCGACTACGTGCATGTGCGCGGCGAAAGCCGCAGCCATGACGGCAAGTTCTTCAAGGAGATCACGAAGGCCTACAAGGCCGCGTTCGAGAAGGCGGCCAAGAAAGTCACGAATGCGCAAGGCAAGTCCGGCAAGGTCAAGTTCAAGGCCGAGACCGACTATTATCCGTTCCGCATGAAGGACAGCCAGCCCGTGATCAAGCGCGCGGTCGAGGCCGTGTCCGCGGTCGGCGGCACGCCGAACGTGCGCACGGCCAATGGCGGCCTCGACGCCAACTGGATGGTCCGCCACGGCATTCCGACCGTGACCTTCGGCGCAGGGCAGAACGAGGCGCACACGGTCGACGAATGGATCAATCTCGACGAATATGACCGCGCCTGCGCGCTGGCGGTGCAACTCGCGACGATGCGATGAGTTGTTTCACCCGGAGTTCGCAGGCTGGGCTAGGCGAAGGCGTAACCCGCCCTACGAACAAGAAAAGCCGGGAGAAAACATGGCACGCATCGCGAACACCGAGACCGGACTCTACCGGATTCCCCTCCCCGTCACGCTGTCCGACTCCACCCATGGCGAGATCGCCGCGTTCGAGCTGATCACCTGCCGCATTCGCGATGCCGACGGTGCCGAGGGCGTCGGCTACACCTACACGGTCGGGCGCAATGGCGGCGCGACTGCGGATATCCTTGCACGCGAGATTGCGCCGCTGGTCGAAGGGCGCGAGGCCGACGACACCGAAGCGATCTGGCATCATGTCTGGTGGGCGCTGCATTATGGCGGGCGCGGCGGGCCGACGGTGCTGGCGCTCTCCGCGCTCGACATCGCGCTGTGGGATCTGAAGGCGCGGCGCGCCAAGCTGCCGCTGTTCCGCCTGCTCGGCGGCTTCGATGCGGGCGTGCCGTGCTACGCTGGCGGCATCGATCTCGATCTCTCCGTCGATGCACTGCTCAAGCAGACCGACGGCAATCTCGCCAAGGGCTTTCGCGCCATCAAGATGAAGGTCGGCCGGCCCGACCTGAAATCCGACGTCGCGAAGGTCTCCGCGATGCGACAGCATCTCGGCGACGGCTTTCCGCTGATGGTGGACGCGAACATGAAATGGACGGTCGAGGAGGCGATCCGGGCCGCCCGCGCGTTCGTTCCCTATGACCTCACCTGGCTCGAGGAGCCGATCATCCCCGACGACGTCGCGGGACACGTGCGCATCATGCAGGCCGGCGGCGTGCCGATCGCGGCAGGCGAGAATCTGCGCTCGCTGTGGGAGTTCAAGAACTACATCGCATCAGGCGCGGTGTCCTATCCCGAGCCCGACGTCACCAATTGCGGTGGCGTCAGCACCTTCATGAAGATCGCCCGGCTGGCGGAAGCGTTCAACCTGCCCGTCACCAGCCACGGCGCGCACGACATCACCGTGCATCTGCTCGCGGCCTGCCCGAACCGCTCCTATCTGGAGGCGCACGGCTTCGGGCTCGACAAATATATCGAGCATCCGCTGGTGCTGAAGGACGGGCTTGCGCTCGCGCCTGATAGGCCCGGGCACGGCATCAACTTCGACTGGGCGGGGCTGGCGAAGCTGATGGCTTAGAGAGATGCGACAACAAGCGAGGTGCGCCCCCTCTCCCGCTTGCGGGAGAGGGTTGGGGAGAGGGTGTCTCCGCAGTGAGACTCCCAATGACGATCCAGCCCTCTCCCGGCCTCTCCCGCAAGCGGGAGAGGTGAAGTGGAGCACTTCGGCACTGTTGGTGCCCCCGCGATCGCCGATCTGCACGCGAGGCATTCCAAGGCGCGTGATGCATGGCGCGGATAATCCGTTATGGTGTCGACAACCGACACCTTGCGAGAGAGCGTTGCCTTGACACCCGAGTTGCACCAGAAACTGACCGAATGGCGTCGGCACCTCCACGCCCACCCGGAGCTGTCGCTCCAGGAAAAAGCCACCGCCGCCTTCGTGCAGGACAGGCTCACCGAGCTCGGCATTCCGTTCGAGGCTGGTATCGGTGGGCACGGAATCGTCGCGACGTTGACGCGTGGCCATGCACGAAGCCGGGTCGGCCTGCGCGCCGACATGGATGCACTGCCGATCACCGAGGACACCGGCCTGCCCTATGCTTCAAAGACTCCCGGCGTGATGCATGCGTGCGGCCATGACGGGCACACCGCCGCGCTGCTTGGCGCGGCCGCGCTGCTCGCCGCCGATACCGGCTGGAGCGGCACGGTCGATTTCATCTTCCAGCCCGCGGAGGAGGGCTTTGGCGGCTCGCGCGCGATGGTCGCGGCCGGGCTGTTCGACCGCTTTCCGATGGAGCGGGTGTTCGGCTTCCACAACTGGCCGGGCCTTGCCGCCGGCACCATCGCGGTGCACGACGGCGTCGTCATGGCCTCCGGCGGGCGCATCACCATCACCATCGAGGGCCATGCGGGCCACGCCGGCATGCCGCATCTGACGCGCGACCCGGTGGTGGCGGCGGGGCATTTGATCGTGGCGCTGCAATCGATCGCATCGCGCAGCGTCGATCCGCTCGACACCGCCGTGCTGTCGCTGTGCACGATCGAAGGCGGCACCGCGCCGAACCAGATCGCCGGGCGCGTCACCATCCGCGGCACGCTGCGCTACCATCGCGAGGCGGTCAAGGACACCATCCTTGACGGCATCGAGCGCACCTGCGCCGGCATTGCGACCAGCTTCGGCGTCAAGGTCACGCCCGAGATCGTCTGGGGTGTGGGCGTCGTGATCAACTCGCCGGCCGAAGCGGAGCTCGCGCGCATCGCTGCGGAGAAGGTGCAGGCGCCGGTGCGGCGCGACCTCGCGCCGAGCATGGCCGGCGAGGATTTTGCCCATTATCTGCAGCAGCGTCCGGGCGCCTTCGTCTGGATCGGCAATGGCGAGTTGCGCGACGGCGCGGAGCTGCACGGGCCGCGCTACGATTTCAACGATGGGATCCTGCCCGTGGCGTCGAGCTGGATGGCCGAGGTCGCCAAGGCGGCGCTGGCCTCGAACTGACCCACGCGCGCCCGCCACGCCGACAGCAACATATCTCGCGCACGAACGTTGCCTCCAACAAGGCGCGGCCTCCCGCTGCGCCCAACGGATGGCAGATCGATGGCGCGCGTTCTGATCGGAACCTCCGGCTGGCACTACGCCTCCTGGCGGGGCCCGTTCTTTCCCGAGGGCGTGACGCTGAAGGAGCAGCTGCGCTACTATGCCGGGCAGTTCGACACCACGGAGCTGAACGGAGTATTCTACCGCACGCCGACGCCGGAGGCGGTGAAGGGCTGGCGCGAGCAGACCGGCCGCGACTTCGTGTTCGCCTGGAAGGCGTCCAAGTTCATCACGCACTGGAAGCGGCTGTCGGACCGCTCCGTCAACAGCCTCGAGCTGCTGGAGGACCGCATCTTGCGTCTCGGCGGCAAGGCCGGCCCGATCCTGTTCCAGCTGCCGCCGCAATTCGAGGCCAACGCGGACCGGCTCGCCTCCTTCTTCAAGCTGTTGTCGCGAAAGCGGCGTTACAGTTTCGAGTTTCGCCATCCGAGCTGGTATCAGCCGCGCATCCTGCGGATGCTGGCCGACGAGAACATCTCGCTGTGCCTGTCCGACCATCACGATGCGCCGGCGCCGTGGAAGCGCACGGCGGATTTCGTCTATGTGCGCGGACACGGGCCCGGCGGGCGCTATCACGGCCACTACACCAAGGCCACGCTGGGGCAATGGGCGAAGCGCATCAAGTCCTGGAAGCGGCAGGGCTGCAACGTCTACGTCTATTTCGACAACGACCAGAAGAGCGCAGCACCGGCCGATGCGCTGGCGCTGAAGCAGCTGCTGTGACGCTAGATGATGCCGCCTTGCCGAAGCGCGGCGATCGCGGCCTCGTCATAGCCGAGCTCCGTCAGAACGACATCGGTGTGCTCGCCGAGCGTCGGCGGGCGGTTCACGATTTCGCCCGGCGTTTCCGACAGGCGCACCGCGGCGCGCGCGACCGGTGCCTGCTTCGGCAGGCCCGGATAATCGACGTCCTGCATGAAGCCGGCGGCGCGGATGTGCGGATGATCCAGCGCCTGCTGCGGTGAGAGCACGGGGCCGGTCGGAATCATGGCCTGACCCAGCGCATCGACGGCCTCCTGCGTGGTGCGCTCGGCGCACCAGCGCGCCATCCGCTCGCTGATGATGCGGCCGTTGTTGCCGCGGCTGATATCGTCGGCGAAGCGCGGATCGTTCAGCCAAAACGCCTCCTCGCCCATCAGCCTGGCCCAGCGCTTGAACAGCGGATGCCCCGTCACCTGGCACAGCACCCAGCCGTCCCTGGTGCGGTAGATGTCGGCGGGAGCCGCGGTCTGGCCGAGATTGCCGGTGGGTACGCGGTTGACGTTGATGACGGCCTGCTCGATCAGTGTCGCATTGGTGAAGGACAAAGCGGTTGCAAGCAGCGCGCCCTCGACGATCTGCCCGCGTCCGGATTTGCCGCGCTCGATCAGGGCGGCCAGCGTGCCGAACGCGCAGTGCAGCGCGGTGCCGAAATCGACCCAGTTCACCGCGGCCCGGTACGGCGGATCGCCCGCGCCCGTCATGTAGACCGCGCCCGACATCACCTGCCCGACGCCATCGAAGCCGACGCGGTCGGACCAGGGACCCGGCCCGCCGAACGCGGTGGCCGTGGTGAGGATGATGTCCGGCTTGATCGCCTTCAGGGACTCGTAGTCAAGCTTCATCGCACGTAACGTCTGCGGCGGCAGATTGGCGACCACGACGTCCGCGGTCGCGACCAGGCGGCGCATCACCTCCTGCCCTTCGGCCTTCATCGGATCGAGCGTGATGCACTTCTTGTTGCGATTGACCTGGAGAAACAGCGCGCCCTCACCGCCTTCACCCACCGGCGCCACGAAACGGTCCTCGCTGCCGTCGCGCTTCTCGACGCGGATGACCTCGGCCCCGAACTCCGCCAGCAGGGTGGCGCAATAGGGCCCGGCGATATAGCGCCCGAAATCGAGCACGCGCACGCCCTCCAGAACTCCTCCCATCGGCTTCTTCCCCAGCGTTTTGCTCAGATTACAGGGAATGATTGCCGCGGCAAGATGGCGCCGGCGCTCAGGCCTCGCGGTAGTCCAGCAGGACGAACCCGACCAGAATGAAGGCGACCGGCCAGATCCACGCCGCGACGCTGCGGACGCGACCGTCTAGCCGCAATTCGAGCCACCGCGCCCAGCCCGCGGCGATCCCGCACAGCGCAAGCGGCGTGTGGCTCATCTCGATCAGGAGCTGGTCCTTGATGTTGGCGATGGCATGGGAATGCGTGAGCAGGAGCGCGCCGCCGAGCGCGGTCGTCAGGGGAAACACCAAGGCCGCGCGGCCGGCCTTGTCGCCGCGCAGCCGCACGCGCCATTCGAACAGTCCGAATACTGCGATCAGCAGCACGAAGATGCGGTGCTGCGCCACCTCGGGATCGCGCAACGATTCGAAGAATCCGGCCGGCCCGAGCGGCCAGGCCTGCTCGTCGGCGCGGAGGAACAGGAAGGCCGCCATGCCGAGAAACAGCAGCGGCCAATGCCTCGCCCAGCGGCCCCAGCGAAAACGCTCGATCAAAGCGAGCAGGCCGATCAGCACCACGAAGACGCCGGCCCAGTGATGATTGTACTCGGACCAGGCGATGTCCTCGGCGTTGCGCGGCAGGATCGTGCCTTCGCCGGGAACGTAGGCGGCCGGTGCGCTGCTGCGCCCGGCATCGGCCAGGGTGATCCTGGCCTGGAGCTGCGCGATGGTCAGCTTGTCGTAGTCCGGGCTGGTCAGGCGCGGCGGCCATTGCGGCGTGGCGCGCTCGACGATCTCCTGCCAGCTCAGTCGGTCGCGCGACAGATCGACGCCGGGCGGTAGCGACGTCAGCGACGCAGCCGCGAGCAGAACGGTGAGACCGATGCCGACCTCGACCTCGGCGAAGCGCTTGAGGCGGAGGATCGGCGTTGCGGGATCCCGCCGCAGCCGCTCGACCAAGAGATAATTGCCCGCGCCAAGCGCGAGCAGCATCAGCAGCAACCCAATCTTGGCGAGGATCATGACGCCATAGGCGGTGCCGTAGATCGCCTCGATCGAGCCGATGTAATCGAAAGCCATGAGGAGGCCGCCGCCGACGATGGCCGCGACTGCGGCCATGGACATCAGCGAGTAGCGCCGTGCGATGAGGCGCCAGTCGGAGGGCTCCTTGCAGCCGTTCAGCGCGATCAGGAAATAGGGAAGCCCGCCGATCCAGATCGCTGCGCCCAGCATGTGGCCGGCATCGGACAGGAGCAGCGGCCAGCTGAGGACCGGCCGGCTCGCCGCGTGGGTCAGCCGGGTCTGCATCGCGAGCGCGAGCAGCGCAAGCGCGAGGAGTGCCAGGGATCGCGGGCCCTGCGCGCGTCCATTTGCCAGCATGGCGAGGCCGAATGCGCTCGCCGCAATGATGAGACCAGCCCGGGCGAAATCGGCACTGATCGCCTCGCGCCACGACACCTGAAGCGTCCCGACCAGCGCGGCGGCATTGAGACCCAGCGAAGCGATGGTGAGGAGCGCCCAGGCGAAGGCGCTGACCTTCAGCACCGTCAGGCATTTCTCCTCGATCGTGAGACCGAACACCGACAGCTGCGGCTGCAACGGCCACCACAACAGCATCTGAAAGGCAAGACCGCCGAGCGTGAAGGCTTGGGCGATCAGGATCAGGCCGCGCAGAACGACCGACAGATAGCCGAAGATGTCGAGAAACAGGTACAAGGCGAGGTCAATGAACGATGAACGGAATGTCGCCGCGCGTGATGTGTCCGTCGACGCTCAGCACCTGCCAGCGCAGGCGCCATGCGCCGCCGGAAAGCCGCGTCGCCTCGGCCTTGAGCTCGTCGGCCGGCGCATTGGCCGCGGGCGTCAGCGCCTGCGTGGCGCCGTTCGGCGCCAGCAGCGTCAGCTTGGAACGGGCGCGATCGATCCGGCTGTTGAAATGCAGGCTGATCGCGACGGCGTCCCCCGAGACGGTCGCACCGGCCGCCGGCGAGGACGACACGATGATGGCGTGTGCCGAGGCTGCATTCGGGTCGGCAAGACACCAGATGGCGGATAGAAGGATCGCGATTCGAACGAATACGCGCATGGTTGGTCACTCGCTGTCGGCAGCCGTCCCGCCACCGCACCGCCCCCCGGCGCGTGGTCCGTGCCTATGTTGGAACCGCGGCGCAGTTCGCCAAGGGCGCGCGAGCGCCGGGCCGGTTACAATCGACGGAAAAGGATCGGCTGTTGCCGCTGCGACACACCGGCCGCGGCAAAATGCCGATGCGGGAGTCACGCGTCGAGCCAAGCACGGAGGCTGAAGTCGACGCGACCTTCTGCATGGCGTCCGCCAGGAAGCAGCCGATCTCGGTGTCGCCATTGGCGGAGATGGTGCCGACCTGGGCGATCTCATCGTTGGAGGTGATCTTCTTGGCGTGCGACTTGATCGGAGACGATCGCGTCCACCGCAAGGTGAGCGCGGCGGACGGCGCAGCGACGGACGCGTAACGGCCGCTCCGGCCGGTGGAGTGATGGCGTTATCGCGGGCGCGGCTCTCACCGCGTCAAGCATGTGAGGGATCAGGCTGGGCGCCAAGACCGGCTGGAGCCGTAGTCGTTCGACGCCGGACGATTTCCTTCACTCAGCATCTTGCCAGTGGCAATGTTGACGAAGTGCAGGGAGCCGCAAGCGGGACATCGGACGGAGACGTGCGCATCCGCGGCGTCGGAGATTGCGCCGGAAAGCCAGTGCTGCACGTTCATGCCAGTGCGCGGGCACTTGAAGATGATGTTGCGCTCCATGTTGACAATATGCGCCCGCCGCGCCGGCATTGAAATTGCGGACCAATACTTAGGCAACTGTCCTGGACGGATCCACACGGGAGTGGCGAGGATATCGCGCAGCGCTGGCGCGCAAGTCGCCAATCGAGAGCGGTCAGTCGTGCGTTTCCGACCAAGCCGACTTACGCAAACATACTTAAGGAGATTGCCTTACGAATCCTCCCGAAATGTCCGGGCACGATGCGCTAGCGTATTGGGAGCTCCATCAGAGATCGTGCTGCGCAATCGTCGGCACCTCAGGGACATGAACGCCTGATCGCGCCTTTGAGCTGGATCAAGGCATGTTGGTGACCCTGATTGTAGCGTCATAACGGCATCGGGAACGCTTGCTGAGGTACCGTTGCCGGAGGAAGCGAAGTTCGGATTTTCAGGCATTCCGGGCGGCGCCTTCATAGACAGGTACAGAAAACCGCGAGCATGGAGCAGGCCGGAGCGCGGCTCCGCCGGAGAGTTCAATGGAACGAAAGTCGGCAACGCGGGTTTGTTGGACGGGCTCGGACCCTGAATGGAAGAACCAAGCGAACAATCGGCCTCGGCGCTCCCATGGAGCCCGGGGCCGATTTTCGTCGAACCCTTGGGATCGTCCGGGCAAAGGAGTACGCTGATCAGGAGAGCCGACATGCTTACCGACACTCACACCGACGATCTCACCGCGGTCGTGCGCTACGCACTGGAGACGACCCGTGCGACGACTGTTTGCCCCTTCCACCGCGACGTGATCGTCCGCATCGGAGATGACGCTGCCGAGAGCCACGCCTTCGAACGCGTGAAGCGAATGGCCCGAAGTGACGGCACGAAATGGGAGAAAGAAACTCTCAGGACGGAGATTGGCCGCCAGCTCGGAGCAGCCGCCGACGGATGCTGCCCCAAATGCGATCCGACGGCCCCGGGGCGTTGAGCCCGGCGCGAGTGGAAGGGATCAGGCGGATGGAACTGGCTCTTATCCTGAACGGTGCGCGCAGCTCTATCCAGAGGCCAGAATTCCCGTGAAGCCGACAAAGCCCCCTGCCTCCATCATCCGCGGGGGATCCCGGACGGATACTCCGTCAGCGGATGAAGGCGATGATTGTCGGCTTTCGCCATCGGCCGAGAGGCGTCAGGTCATCGACGAGTACGCCGACAATTTGAGGAAGATCATCCGCAGACTTCTTGGAAGGCTGAATTGATCCCGCTCGGGCGCTTCGCGCCGAGGCACCAAATTCGAATTGACCGTCCGCTGCTTCTCTCGACCCTGTTCGCTGCGCCTCTTCCTGCCGAGATCCGGCGGCGGGAACGCGAAAGCTTGATTCAGCGCAAGGGCCTGGAACAGGAGCCTGATAGTAAAGGGCGAAACTGACAGGGAATGCTCGGATGACGCTAAAACATTGGTGCGTGGTTCTCGCGATTTCGGCCGGTGCGGTCACATCCGCGATTGCTCAGTCCGACTTTCCGCCGTCCGCGAGCGCGAAACAGGAGGTCCCTCGCCTCGTCGAGGTCATGAGCATGGCGCAGCTTGAGCATCTCAAGCTGTGGTATGCAGGCAAGGCGAAGAACTGGGACCTGGCCGCGTATGAGCTCAGGCAGCTGACGAATAGCCTGGCCGAAGCAGCCGTCTTCTATCCGGCGGTGCCCATCAGCAACGTGACCACGATGAGGGAGCCGCTGGTCTCGGTCGCCGACGCGATCGCGGCGGGAAATGATCGCAAGTTCGTCGCTTCCATGCGCGCGCTGACCGACGGCTGCAACGCCTGCCACACCGCGATGGGCCGCGGCTTCGTGACCATCGCCGTTCCGACCGGCGGGCAACCACCTGCCAACCAGATATTCGCGCCATCGGCGAACAGCCGGAAGAAATGATGCGCCGAAGCGCCTGAGGCGCGATGAGATCCGGATGAATCGTCATCACGCTTCAGGTCATCATTGAGCATGGTCTATTCGGAGAACCGCTGCACACTTTTCCGGATCATGCTCCGGCTCAGAACATCAGCACGAGAGGGTGACATGCCGGCAGCCAGCTTTGCGCTCAGTCGCGCCCACAGCAGGAACATCGAGCGCTATCACCGCTTGCTGAAGACGCGTCTCACCGATGTCGAGCGCAACTACATCGAATGGCGCCTGTCGCACGAGCAGGCCGCCCTCGCCGCCGTCGAGCGGCCGCATCACGATGGTTCTCACGCAGACGCAGGTCGTGCTGTGTCCGTCTATTAGGAATGCGAGGCGCGGTCGGTCCAGGGCGTCGGGTGCGCGCGGCTCTCGGCTTTCGTGGCCGCGGCTCGCCTCTCCCCGACGGACCACAGCCCGTGTCACCCCGAAACCGGATTGAGCTGCGTCAACCCAGGGATCGAGCAGCCTCTTACCCTCGCCTGGCCCAGATGTCAGTGACCGGCGAGCCCTTCCAATGATCGCGCAATCCATTCCGGCGGAAGCTTTTACTGCCGAGTTCTGGCAAACACCAAAGGACGAGCTCTGCCGCGCGCTCGGCTCAGGTCCGGAAGGCCTGACACAAACCGAAGCGAAACGAAGGCAAGCAATCTTCGGAGCAAACCGCGCTGACGCCTCCCAAAGCCGGTCAGCCCTGCGCAAGCTGGGCCAACGCCTCTGGAATCCCTTGGTTGCGATGCTGCTGGCAGCTGCGCTCGTATCCGGGCTGAGCGGCGACGTCGGCAGTTTTGCCATCATCGCGGCCGTGCTGTCCCTGTCCATCACGCTCGATATCGTTCAGGAGCATCGCGCCGAGCGGACGGCCGAAGCGTTGCGGGAATCCGTCGCCATTCAGGCCGACGTCATCAGGGACGGCAGGGACATGACCGTTTCGGTGACGGCTCTCGTCCCCGGGGACGTCGTGAAGCTCCGCATCGGCGATCTGATACCGGCCGATGGCATCGTCCTCGATGCCCAGGAATTACATGTCAATGAAGCCCTGATGACGGGCGAGCCGTTTCCGGCCTTCAAGACGGACGCTCCTTGCGCGGCGGCATTGCCGGCGGACGCCACGAACGCCCTGTTCGCAGGCACCAGCACCGTGGGCGGAAGCGGCAGGATGCTGGTCGTGAAGACCGGTGGCCGGACGCGCTTCGGCGCGATCGCCTCGGCAATGGCCGCCGACGCACCGCCGACGGCTCTCGAGGAAGGCGTCCGAAGGCTCGGCGTGCTGATCCTTCGACTGACGCTCTTTCTCACCCTCTTTGTGCTGATGACTCATCTCGTCGCGCATCGTCCCGCAATGGAGTCCTTCCTCTTCGCCGTCGCACTCGCCGTCGGCCTGACGCCAGAATTGCTGCCCATGGTGATGACGGTCACCCTCGCCCGCGGCGCGCTGCGCATGGCGAGGCGAAAAGTCATCGTCAAGCGATTGTCCGCCATTCACGACCTGGGCGCGATGGACACGCTTTGCGTCGACAAGACCGGCACGTTGACGGAAGCCAGGATCACGCTGGAGTCGCATATCGATCCGCAGGATCGGTCCAGTGATCGCGTCCTGAGCTTCGCGCGCCTGAACAGCACGTTCCAGGCCGGGGTCAGAAGTCCTCTCGACGACGCGATCCTGTCAGCGGGCCGCGATGGCGCGGACGGCTGGGTCCGGCTTTCGGAAGTCCCGTTCGACTTCGAGCGGAGGTGCTTGTCCGTTCTCGCCGCACGGCACGACGAGCACATGCTGATCGCAAAGGGGGCTCCGGAATCCATCCTGGCCCGCTGCGCTGCCGTGGAGATCGATGGCCTGGCCCATCCGCTCGACGCCGCGTGGCAACAGAAAATGGCAGACATCCAGGCTCGATATGCCCGCGACGGATTCCGGCTTCTTGCCGTCGCGATCAGGTCCATTCCCGTTGGGCAACGGACGATTGCCGTCGGTGACGAGACCAGTCTGACCATGCTCGGCTTCTGTGTCTTCGCCGATCCGCCGAAGCAGGATGCGGCCTCGGCGATTGAAGCGCTCACCACGCTCGGCGTGACGATAAAGATCCTCTCGGGTGACCATGACGCCGTGGTCTCCCATGTCGCGCGAGCGGTCGGGCTCCCGTCGGGACGAGTCATGACCGGAGCCGAGATCTCAGAGCTCACCGATGCCGCGCTCGTCGCCCGGGTCGATGACGTCGATCTGTTTGCCCGGATCGACCCCGATCAGAAGCGGCGGATCATTGCCGCACTCCGGCGCCGCAATCACGTCGTCGGTTTCATGGGAGACGGCGTCAATGATGCGCCGGCGATCCACGCAGCACATGTCGGCATATCCGTCACGGGCGCGACCGAGGTCGCCCGCGCTGCCGCCGACATGATCCTGGTGACTCCCGACCTGTCAGTGCTTGCGGCCGGCGTGCGCGAGGGCCGCAGAACCTTTGCCAACATCCTGAAATATGTCCGAATGGGAACGAGCTCGAATTTCGGCAACATGCTTTCGATGGCCCTGGCGTCGATCGTTCTTCCATTCCTGCCGTTGCTGCCGCTGCAGATCCTGCTGAACAATCTGATCTACGATCTCTCCGAAATCGGAATCCCGTTCGACGAGGTCGACCGCGAAGACGTGGCCCAGCCCGAAACGTGGAACATGGCCGGCATCATGCGTTTCTCCATCATCATGGGAATGGCGTCTTCCCTGTTCGATGCGATCACCTTCGTCGTTCTCCTCGAGGTGTTCGAGGCGGATGCAGCACTGTTTCAAACCGGATGGTTCGTGGAATCGATCTGCACCCAGATCCTGGTCATCTTCGTCATCCGGTCTCGCCGCATGCCATGGCGCGCGAACCGCCCCCACAACATCCTGATCGCGACGTCTATCGGCGCCCTTCTCGCCGGGCTGGCGCTTGCGCTTGGTCCGTGGCGCGGGCTGTTCGGCTTTACCGCGCTTTCCGGAGGAATACTGGCGGCGATCATTGCCATCGCAGCCGCCTATCTGATCTCGGCGAACGCCGCCAAGCGCCTCGCAATCCCGGAGCCTTGACACTCGAGACGATCGAACGGGTTCGACGCCGTGCGTGAAGGCGACAGCGCGCCGTCTGGCCCGCATCCAGCTGGAAGCAAGGCAACCCTACTTTGGCGGCTGAAGACCGCGAGAGTTGATCCATTCGTCGAGGTGAGCCGTGACGTCGGCCTGACGAACCTTCGCGCGCAGGTCGTCCCGCTCGCGGCCGGGCTTCAGCCTGGCGGCCTGCTTACGGAGCTGTTCGGCCCACGCCGAAAGGCGGTCCTGAAACGATACGGTTTGCTTGATCTGATGCGGCTTCACGGTGCTTCGCCCCTCCCAGGCACCTTCCGTTCAGCACCTGTTGGGCGAGGGACACGAGCACTCCGACCCGGCGCTTTGACTTAAGCTAGAAGCCGAACGGCCTGCGGCTTTGCGCCAAATCAATGAGGCGGCCGAATTCCGCGATCTGGAGCAGCTATCGGCTCAGGCAGAGAGAGCCGCACCACATCGCATTACCGGTGCTCAGGTCGCGTCTCCATAAATTCGTTCGCGGTGAACTTCCCGGCCGCTCTCGTCGATGACGACGATCTGGAGCGCGGGATGGCCTTTCGGTTTCTCTCTGCGCACCTTGTCGGCGAGGTTCTTGCTGTGTGCGATGGCGGCACCATCACTTACAAGCTCCAGTCCTGACTTGTCCCGGACGGGCACGCCGTCCTTGATATCGAAGTAGTAGGTTGGCATCGGCTCATTCCCGCAGCCCACACAGCTTGGCTGAAATCATCATCCAGAAAAAAAGCCGCCGAGATGCGGTGGGATGGACTCAGCGGCGACTTGAAGACGTAACCGTGGGGTCGTGTTACGCAAGCCAAGCATTAATGAGCCCGCGCATCCCGGGCTTGATCCGGATCAAGCCCGATTGGCCGCGACATCTGTTTCGCGACCTCGATTGCCATCCAGAAGATCATGTACATCCTGGATGGGCTGCGCCTTCGCCTTCAACTACTATAATACCGCAACGACCCACCTGCCCAAAGAGGTTTATCTTCCCCGCCTGCCCCTGCGGTGGTACTATCGGGTGGGAGCGTGCCATGCACCACTACATCGCTCGGGCGAATGTTGACCATTACATCGCGCTGTTGACCGGCGCCGATCTCATGCCTGACCGCCGGAGCGCGATCACCAAGATGCTGATCACCGAGGTGGACGAGCTCGAACATGATCTGGAGCAACTCGAGTTCTTCGAAAATCGAGCCGCAGCCGGACGCAAACGCGTAGAACACGTCGCACATCAGCGCGACGGTTTGGCTTTCGGGACGCTCGAACGGCGGCACGGAGAAGAGCTGCTGGTGAACGTCGAGAATCTTCAAACTCTCCTGGAAGATACGTGTCATCGCCTGCGCCGGAAGATCCACTCGCGCGGCGTTTGATCGCATCGGTAGGCTTGACGCGCGCTCCTGCAAAGCGAGCCGCAGCCGTTGATGCGGGCCGCGATCACGCGGCGACCGGCTTGCTCTCCTCGCTGCGCTGGCCGAGCAGCGGCGCGAACTGCTCGGACGTCACCGTTTCGTTCGCGATCAACAGCTCTACACCGGCATCCAGGTCACCACGCCGGCGCTGCAGGATGTCCCGGGCACGGCGGTCCCCCTCCTCGATCAGGTTGCGGACGGCGAGATCGATCTCGCGGCCCGTTGCCTCGGCAGCCCCGACGATCTTGTCCTGGGCCGCCCCGAGAAACGCCTGCGGCTTGGGCGCGTAGGTGCGTTGCCCCACCGTCTCGTCCATGCCGTACTTGGTCACCATTTCGATCGCGACTTCGGTCGCACGCTGAAGATCGTCGGCGGCGCCGGTGGAGATCGCACCGTCGAAGATCAGGCGCTCCGATGCGCGCCCCCCCATCAGCACCGCGATGCGGTTCTTGAGCTCCTCGATCGTCAGCAGGAATCTGTCCTCGGTCGGACGCTGGATGGTGTATCCCAGTGCGCCGATCCCGCGCGGAATGATCGAGACCTTCTGCACCGGGTCGACGCCGGGCAGGCTGGCCGCGACGAGGGCATGGCCCATCTCGTGATAGGCAACCCTGCGCCGTTCGTCCTTGCTGAGCACCCTGCTCTTCTTCTCGATGCCGGCGACGATCCGCTCGATCGCCGTGACGAAATCGTCGAACGTGACCTCCTCACCGCTCCGTCTGGTCGCGGCGATCGCGGCTTCGTTGATGAGGTTTGCGAGGTCGGCGCCGGTAAAGCCGGTCGTGAGTCCCGCCACCTTGTCGAGGTCGACGTCGTTGCCCATGCGGATCTTGCGGACATGGACCTTGAGGATGGCAACGCGCCCGTTCTTGTCCGGCCGGTCAACCAGAACCTGGCGGTCGAACCGGCCCGCGCGCAACAGCGCGGGGTCCAGGATCTCAGGGCGATTGGTGGCCGCCAGCAGGATGACGCCGGCGCTCGGGTCGAAGCCGTCAAGCTCGGACAGCAGCTGGTTCAGGGTTTGCTCCTTCTCGTCGTAGCCTCCGAACGACAGCGGCCCGCGGCTGCGTCCCAGCGCGTCGAGCTCGTCGACGAAGATGATGCACGGTGCCGCCTTTCGGGCCTGCTCGAACAGATCCCGGACGCGCGCTGCGCCGACACCAACGAACATCTCCACGAATTCCGAGCCCGAGATCGAGAAGAACGGAACGCCGGCCTCTCCCGCCACGGCGCGGGCCAGCAGCGTCTTCCCCGTTCCCGGCGGTCCGACCAGCAATATTCCCTTGGGCACATGCGCCCCCAGGCGGCCATAGCTCTTGGGGTCCTTGAGGAAAGAAACGACTTCCTGGAGCTCGAACTTCGCCTCGTCCACTCCGGCTACGTCCGCGAAGGTGACCTTGATGTCCTTTTCGACATAGACCTTTGCGCGCGACTTCCCGATCGCCATCAGCCCGCCCAAGCCTTGACCGCCGCCCATGCGACGGCCGATCCAGAACCAGATCACGAAGAAGGCGACGACCGGAAAGATCCAGGACAGCAAGCTCTGCAGCCCGCCGGCACTGGGAACACCGATCACACTCACGCCTTTTGCCGCGAGCTTCTCGGCCAAAGCCATATCGACGCGCGCGGTGATGAATGCGGACTTGCCGCTCGGAAGCGGTTCTTTCAATTTCCCCTGAATCATGTCCGAGCCGACGGACACCTCGGCAAGCTTGTCCTGCGCCAGCAGCTGCTCGAATTGGCTGTAGGGAATGGTTTCGACTGAATTGTACGTCGTGAGACCGAACTGCAGCACGACGAGCAGCAGGCCGCCTGCCAAGATGGCGGCCATGACCAGGGCCTGCTTCCGTGAAACTTGATCGGACTCCACTCTGCTTCTCCCATCGCCGTCGGCTGCGCTATGAATGGTAATGGGGGAGCGGCGGCCTCTGCTTGATTCAGGTCAACGCGGTGGCCCCGTTGCCGGGCCGGCGAACTCGACGGGACTGAAAGAACATGTCGACGCTTGCGCCGGAGTCCCAGCGTTCAATGCTGCGCAATCCGGCCGTCGACCACCTCGATGATGCGGTCGCAGCGACGCGCGAGGTCCAGATTATGTGTGACAAGCAGGAAGCTCGTGCCGCTCTCCCGATTGACCCGTCGCATCAGTTCGAAGACGGCATCGGCCGACTTCGAATCGAGATTTCCGGTCGGCTCGTCCGCCAGCACGAGATCCGGATTCATCGCAAGCGCCCTGGCCACCGCCACCCGCTGCTGCTGGCCGCCCGACATGTTGTTGGCGAGATTGTTTCCGAATCTCTCGAGACCGACCTCGGCGAGGAGATGATCGGCCCGGGCCGCGATCTCCGCGCTCGGAAATCCGCGATCCGCGAGCATCGGCATCATGATGTTTTCGCGCGCGGTGAAGGCAGAGATCAGCAAATGATGCTGAAACACGAAGCCGATGGTGTGGCCTCTGAGATGCGTGAGTTCGTTGTCGTCCAGCAGCCCGGTGTCGCGCCCCTTGATGAGGAGCCGGCCGGACGTCGGCCGATCGAGCAGACCGACGATGTTGAGCAGCGTGCTCTTGCCGGAGCCTGACGGACCCATCAAGGCCAGAAACTCGCCATGGCCGAGTTCGAGATCGATGTCGTGCAATACCTCGACCTCCGATGGCAGGCCCACATTGTAGGTCTTGCAGACGCGCTCGAGCCTCAGGATCTCGTCAGCCACGGATCGCTACCACCGGATCGAGTTTCGCGGCGCGCACCGCCGGCGCTGTCGCAGCCAACAGGCCGGTGACCGTGGCGAGCACCGCCGTGTAGATGAAGAGATTTCGCTCCAGGATCAACGGAAAGAACTCGCTTCCATCCGCCTGACGGGCGACAGCGTGCCAATAGATCAGCGCAAGGGCGCCCATCGTCGCGCCGAACAGCGAGCCGACAAAGCCGAGCAGACCACCCTGGAGCAGGAACACCCGCAGGATCTGGCCGCGCGAGGTGCCCATTGCCCTGAGGATGCCGATCTCCCTGGAGCGCTGGATCACCGACACGATGAGCACCGCGGCAATGCCAAAGGCCACAGACAGGCCCACGAACACACGGATCAAGGTGTTCGTGTAGATCTGCGCCCGGACGGCGGTGTAGAACTGCGCGTTGGTGGCGATCCAGCTATCGGCCTCGACGGCCGTCGCGGCCTGGATCCGCTTGGCGATGGTTTCGGCCGCGTAGATGTCCTTGATCGTCATGTCGATGGTGGTGACGCCGCCGATCATGCCGAGCAGAGACTGTCCCGTCCGCAGTGCGATGAAGGCCACCCGCTGATTGGCGCCCTTGTTGCCGAAATCGACCAGGCCGGAGATCGTCAGCACCCGGTTGGCGGAGCTTGCCGCCTGGAGGTTCAGCTTGTCGCCCACGGTGGCGCCGAGATTCTTGGCGAGTTCGGTGCCGATGATGATGTCCTCGCTGGTCAGCCGCGCGCTGCCGGCGACGATGTAGTCCGGCACCCTGACGATGTCGAAATAGGTGTCCGGCTCGATTCCGGTCAGCGTCACCGCCCGGTTGGCGTCGCCGCGGATCGCCAGCGCGGATCCGGTGATGGTGGGCGAGACCGCGGTGACTTCGGGCATCGCCAGCATCTGGACTCGGATCTTCGGCCACTGGTCGATCGAGATCACCCGCTGGCTCGGCCGCTGCACCACCGCGTCCTCGATCTCGCCGGCGGCGTTGCGCAAAGGGCGCGCGACCTGATCCGGCGTGAGGAGCTGGATCTGAGGCTGCGAGGTCAGCACGCGCTTGATGAAATTCGCCTCCATGCCCGCGAGCATCGCCGACATGAAGACAATGACGCCAACGCCGATCGAAATGCCGCCGATGATGAAGGCGGTCTGCAATCTCCCCTCACGCAGGAAGCGCACGGCAGCGATCCACTCGAATGGAAGCCAGCGATTCATGGCCGGACGGGCCGCAAGCGCTGCCCGGTCACGACGCCGGAGCTTTGCGGAATCGCGACATCACCGGCTTCGAGCCCCTCGACGATCTCGATGTTGCTGTTGCCGCGCAGGCCGAGCTTCACCGGACGCTTGACCGCACGACCGCCCTCCACGGTCAGGACCCAGGGCTGTCCGGAGAGAACGTCATGGACCGAGCGGACGGGAAGCACCTTCGCATTGTCTTTCGCGGCAACCTGGATGTCGACCGAGACGGTCATGTCCTGGCGCAGATCGTCGGATGGCTCCACCACCGTCAGCTTCACCTGGACGGTCGCGCGGGAAATGTCGATGCCCGGATTGATGTAGGAGACCTTTGCGGCGAAACGCCGGTCCGGGTAGGCATCCGCGGAGGCCAGCGCGCTCTGTCCGAGCGCGAGCTTGCCGAGATTGCGCTCGTCGATCTGCAAGACCAGCTGCAGGTCACCCGACGGCGCCAGCACCAGGAGCGCTTTCCCAGCCTGCACCACGGTGCCTCGCTCGACGTTCCGGGTGATGAGAACGCCGTCGCGAGGGGCCACGATC
Source organism: Bradyrhizobium sp. GW821-FHT13H06 (assembly GCF_058803975.1). Taxonomy (NCBI): domain Bacteria; kingdom Pseudomonadati; phylum Pseudomonadota; class Alphaproteobacteria; order Hyphomicrobiales; family Nitrobacteraceae; genus Bradyrhizobium; species Bradyrhizobium sp. GW821-FHT13H06. The sequence goes on from NZ_JBXAPN010000005.1 coordinate 98,813, forward strand.
GTCGCATAGCCCAGGCGGGAGTCCGCCGTGTCCAGATTGGCGCGCGCCTGGTTGAGCTGCGTCTGCGCCATGACATAGTCGCTGCCGCCGGGGCTTGCCGTATAGACCTGGAACTCCGCCGCGCGCTTCACGGCGCGCGCGACGTCGAGCGTCTTCTGCGCGTCATCCAAGGCCGCCCTGGTCGCGTAGCCATTCCGTTCGAGCTGCGCCGTGCGGTCATAGGTCTGCTGGGCGTTCAGAAGCGTCGCTTGTGCTTGTGTCAGAGCCTCCTTCGCGGAAGGCAGCGTCAGCTCCTCGAGCTGCCTGATCCGGGCCTCCGCCTGGGCTACCGCCCCCTGCGCCTGGATCACGCTCGCTTTGAGTTCCCGTGCCTCCAGCGAGATCAGCGGCTGCCCCTTGCTGACCTTCTCGCCTTCCTGCACCAGCACGTCCGCAACCGTGCCGGTAATCTGGCTGCCGATCTCGACGCGGTACGGTGTCTCGACATGCCCGCTCGCCACCACCGTCTCGATCAATCGCCCGCGCGCGACCTGGTCGACCACAACGGCAGGTCCGAACAGGATACGGACTCCCTGCCAGGCACCAAGGGCGAGCAGAACGAGGATCGCGAGCACGAACCATTTGTGAGCGAGGACTCCCGACCACGCCGACGCGGCGGAGAGCCGGCTCACATGCTCCTGCTTGGGAACAGATAGTGTTTGCTCGTCCATGACTCTGCGCTGTTGCGAATTCCCCCGAACTGAATACCGCACCGCACCGGTTCCAGATTGCGCCAGGTCAACGCGCTGCCAGCAAATGCGCGACGTCGGAATGGGAATTGACCAGCGCCGGGCCCGCATCGGGCATGATCATCCGATGACCTGCCGACACACCCGATCTCGCATCGCGATGCTCCCGAGTTTGAGCGAAATCAACCAGTACGCGATGCGCCATGACTATTCTTTCCGGCGACCGGGATGGTCAAGCTCGATGGAGACAATGATCATGGCAACCGAAACCAAGCTTCCTGTCACCAAGACATCCACCGCACCTGCAGCCGCCGGCGAGGCATGGCAGCCGTTCCAGACGCTGAGAAACGAGATCGACCAGATCTTCGACGATTTCGGCAACGGCTTCTGGAATCGGCCGTTCCGCTCGCTCGCACGGCTGGAGCGCGACCTGTCCAAGAACTTCAATGCGCCGGCCGTCGACGTCGCCGAAAGCGACAAGGCCTACGAGATCACGGCTGAGCTTCCCGGCCTCGACGAGAAGAACATCGACGTCAAGCTCGTCAACGGAGGTCTCACCATCAAAGGCGAGAAGAAGGAAGAGACCGAAGAGAAGAAGAAGGACTACTACGTCTCCGAGCGCCGTTACGGCTCGTTCGAGCGCTACTTCGCGCTCCCCGACGGGGTCAACACCGACAAGATCGAGGCGACGTTCAAGAACGGCGTGCTCAAGGTCGTCCTTCCCAAGACCGAAGAAGCCCAGAAGGCGGCCAAGACCATCAGTGTGAAGGCCGCCTGACGGCCGCCGACGCGAGGCTGCGGCCGCCGCAGCCTCGCCTCACCCAGGACATTCGCCAGCGAATTCGAGGACACACCATGCGCGCGCATCATATCATGACGAAGGACGTCGTTGCCGTAACGCCGCACACGACGATCGAGGAGGCGGCCAAGATCATGCTCCGAATGCACATCAGCGGCCTGCCCGTCATCGACGATGTCGGCAATCTCGTCGGCGTGGTCTCGGAAAGCGACTTCCTCCGCCGTAGCGAGATCGGCACCGGCCGCAGGCACGCCGCCTGGCTGAAGTTCTTCATGGGACCAGGACGCGCGGCCTCCGAGTTCGTTCACGAGCGAGGCCGCAAGGTCGAGGACGTGATGACGAAGCAGGTCGTCGCGGTGGAGGAAGACACGGATCTGGCCGAACTGGTCGACCTGATGGAGAAGAACGACATCAAGCGCGTCCCCGTGATGCGGGGCAAGACGCTCGTCGGGATCGTCACGAGGTCGAACCTGCTGCAGGCCGTGGCGAGCCTCTTGCACGAAATTCCCGATCCGACCGCCGATGACGAGCACGTTCGCGAGCGCATCACGCGCGCGGTCAACGCCACGGACTGGCGTCCGATCGGCTTCGAGGTGAATGTCCGCAATGGCGTCGTGCATCTGCACGGCCTCGTCACCACCGACGAGGCGCGTCGGGCCGCAATCGTTGCCGCCGAGAGCACCGCCGGGGTCAAGGAAGTTCACGACCATCTCTGCTTCGTCGACACCTATAGCGGGTTCTATGTGGAATCGCCCGAAGACATGAAGGCCGCCGGCTGAACTCCCTGCAAATCGAGGCTGCCATGCTCGGATGGTTCGTTCGGATTCTCTTCGCCATAGCAGCGCCGATCACGGCGCTGTTCGTGGCACGTGACGCGCTGAACTTCGGCTTGATCCAGACAATCGTGACCATGTTGCTCGTGACTGCCCTGGTCGGGCTGGTCGCAGCCTATACCGGGCGGGACCGACAGGCCCCGCGCTAGCTGCCGACGCGACACGGTGGCCGGGGCCCCTGAAGCCACCGCCGACCGGCTCGCCCGCTCCTGCCGAACCGATGCGCGAAGCCGCCCGATGGCACCGGCAAGGCACAGCAAAGGTAACGCGGTGGGCCGGTACTCCGGGAGTGCAGGTGTTCGCCGTGTGGCTCCGGACATCACCTTAGGTGAAGCTCCCAAATTTCGGCCGGACAGTTTATCCGCTAGTAAGGGTTTGTCAGCACGCACCGGCGACTGCAAATGAACCACTCGATCTACACTGCGGACAGGACAACGCATCTGAAAGTGGCCGTTACCGGATTGCTGGCCGGCATCGCCGTCGTAGCGACCACGCTGACCGTGCACTTGGCCCAGCCCGAATTGAGCTTGCAGAAGGCGAAGACTCTGGCCGTTCACCAGGCACGTCCGATGCACGCACTGACCGAAATGGCCCAGCGCTAGTCGAGATCGGGCTGTTGGAGGATATTCAGATGACCAACGAAGCAATCAAAGCGCTGATGATATTCGCGATGTATGGCATCCTCGAACTCGCGCTCTATTTTTCGTCGATGGCCAGATCTGCCAAGCAATCGGTGCGTTCGACACCCGGCCGGACTGCGAATCCCGATTTCACCCGTCCCGTGGCGGAGGACTAGGTCGATCCACGCGGTCGCCCGTCGCGAGACCGCGGCGTCAGGGACGATCGTCACAATGGTTCGTCATCGCGCGGGGAAGGCTCTGCCTGCAGCGAGACGAAGTCACCGCCGCCGTAATCGTCCTCCGGATCGGCGCTGGTCGATTGAAGGCACAGGCGGTCATCGACGCCGCGAACGCCTGGAGCGTTCTCGCAGGCCACGATCGCCGCCCGGCGGGCGTTGTCGCCCTTGACGACACCGTGCAGCGTCACCACGCCATCCCTGACGCTCACGTTCAAGCCGACGGGCTGCCAGGGCATCCCGGCCATGGCCGCAAGGACCGTACGGCGGATCTGATTGTCGTCTTCCGAATAGCCGGGTGCGCCGGTCAGCGGACCGGCAACGGCGGACAGGAAGTCGGACCGTGTGATGATGCCGACGACGCGATCGTCGCGCATCACCGGAACGTGGTTGAGGTCTCGACGCTCCATCAGATCGGCAATCTCCTCGAGGGGAGTATCCTCCTTGGTCGTCGCCGGATCTCGCGTCATCACCTGCTCGACCTTGCGCCCGTGCTCCTTGATGAATTCGCACGCGATTCGGTCGGTTCCGAGCAGGACGGTCAGCAGCCGGCTACGCTTGTGCTCGGTTTCGAGCTCCGCCCGCCTGAGGAAATCGCTTTCGCAAATGATGCCAACGAGCTTTCCCGCCGCATCCGTGACCGGCAGTCCACTGATGTGGTGAGCGAGCATGACCCTGATGGCATCGGCGATGGAAGCCTCGGGCCGAATAGTCATCACCCGCCGGGACATGATCTGGTGCGCGCGCATGTCTTAACTCCAGAGAACTCACAGGTAGTTGCCGCCCCCAACAGGGTCTTGATCGAGATCAACCGCCCGGCCGCGATCGAGTACCGCAGGCTCGGACTGACCAGGCGATCCCGAACCCGCAGCTCGCGGAGTACCAGATCGACGAGGTCGCGGCGTATCTCGAAATGTTGAGAGCCGGCCCGCTGTGCCAGAACCCGTCCCGCTCCACTCGCGCGTTGCTTGCCCGGCGGTTGATCTCGGTCAAGCCAGGAAGGGGAAAGAGCAGCATTGTGGACTAAACACGATCTGAACTGCGCCATCGCAAGGCAGGCACATGACGACGACAGACCGAGCCGCTCCTCCACCTCAGACGCGCGTGCCGGCAGCGAATCCGCAACGCTTCGGTCTCGTTCATGTCGATTTTGCCACGCAGAAGCGAACCCCGAAAGCGTCGGCGAACTGGTATTCGGATCTCATCCGGTCGGCGCGAAGATCGCAGATTGCCGCAGACCGTGCGGGGCTCGACGACGTGACGGAAACGCCCGGCGCGAAGGCCGCCTCCACGGTCCCCAGCTAGGCCGATGAGCGGGATTCTCACGATCACGCCCAATCCGGCGGTCGACGTGTCGACGGCGGTGGACAGGATCGTTCCTGTCGCCAAGCTGCGCGGCATCGGGCAGCGTCGCGATCCCGGCGGCGGCGGCATCAACGTTGCGCGCGTGGTCAAGCGCCTCGGCGGCAATGCCACCGCGCTGTATCCGGTGGGCGGCCTCACGGGAGACCTGCTGCGTCAACTGCTGGACAAGGAGGGCGTCGAAAGCCTGACTTTTCCGATCGCGGGCGAGACCCGGCAAGACTTCTTCGTCCGCGAGATCGGCACGGGCCAGCCCTATCGCTTCATCCTGCCAGGGCCGCCTCTTGCCGAGGACGAATGGCAGAGATGCCTTGCCCTGCTGTCGGCGCTGCAGCCGTTTCCCAGCTTCGTGGTTGCCAGCGGAAGCCTGCCGGCAGGGGTGCCCGACGACTTCTATGCAAGGGTCGCCAGGATCGTCAAACAGCGCGGCGCCAAGATGATCCTTGATACCTCGGGTCAGGCCCTTGTTGCTGCGGTGGCGGAAGGGGTCGAACTGGTCAAGCCGAACCTGCGGGAGATGCGCGAGCTGGTCGGCCACGAGCCGTCTGATTCCGCCGAATGGGAAGCCGCCGCCGGAACGCTGGTGCGCAGCCGCAAAGCGGCGATGGTCGCGCTTACGATGGGACATCTCGGCGCCGCGCTGGTGACGAGCGACCGCGTGTGGCGCGCCAAACCTCTGGCGATCGTGCCCGTCGGCGCCGTTGGTGCAGGTGACAGTTTTCTCGGCGCGCTGGTTTACGGGCTGGCATCTGGAGCCAGCCTCGAACACTGCTTTCGACAAGCGGTCGCCGCCGGCGCCGCCGCCCTGCTCAATCCCGGCACAGAACTCTGCCGGCCCGACGACATCAAGCGTCTCGCCGAGCAGGTCATTCTCTCTACGGCAATTTGACCGAGCCAGTCGGAAGCGCCGGAGCGACGACATCCAATCGGCAGAGCGGCATGTGCTGCGCACTTGATCTTTCGCAAGCCGACGGCGTGGAGATGCGCGAAAGTTGTCGCCATTCAGACCCAATTTGCAGCGCGGGAGAATGCGCGATGGACGCATCGAGCTACATTCGCTGGTTCAGGGACATACGTCTCGCCGACGTGCCGCTGGTCGGAGGCAAGACGGCATCCCTGGGCGAATTGTATTCGGCGCTGACGCCGGAGGGCGTCAAGGTCCCGAACGGCTTTGCGCTGACCGCGGCCGCGTATCGGGACGCCCTGACCGAGGCGGGCGCATGGGACAAGCTCGGCCGGCTCCTCGCCGGGCTGGACAAGCGGCGGATCGCCGATCTTGCCCGCCGCGCCGCCGCCGCGCGCGCGATCGTTTACGCGGCGACCGACCGGGAGGATCTGCGCCATCAGGTCAGACAGGCGTATCGGCTGCTGGAGCAGGAATACGGACGCAACGTCGCGGTCGCGGTCCGCAGCTCGGCCACGGCCGAGGACCTTCCGACCGCAAGCTTTGCCGGTCAGCACGACAGCTTTCTCAACATCCGGGGCGCAGACGGGCTGATGGAGGCCTGCCGCCGCTGCTTTGCTTCCCTGTTCACGGATCGTGCGATCTCCTATCGGATCGACAATGGTTTCGATCACTTCAAGGTCGCGCTGTCGGTTGCCGTGATGAAGATGGTCCGCTCGGATCTCGCGGCAAGCGGCGTCACCTTCACGCTCGATACCGAGACCGGGTTTCGCGACGTCGTATTCGTGACCGGCGTCTACGGGCTCGGTGAAAATATCGTGCAGGGTGTCGTCGACCCCGATGAATTCTACGTTCACAAGCCGACGTTCAACGCCGGCTTCCGCGCGGTTCTGTCGCGCCGCCTGGGATCGAAGGCAAAGCGGATGGTCTACGGCCGCGGGCACAATACGACCAGGAACGTGGCAACGCCGGCGAATGCGCGCCGGCAATTCTGCATCAATGACGACGAAGTCCTGACGCTGGCCGAATGCGCGATGCTCGTCGAGAAGCACTACTCGCAAAAATCCGGCAAGCCGACCCCGATGGACGTGGAATGGGCCAAGGACGGCAAGGACGGCTCGCTCTACATCATCCAGGCCCGGCCCGAGACGGTCGCCTCGCGGCGGAAGCCGGAGGCGCTCGAGAACTATGTCCTGAAATCGTCCGGTACGGCGCTGGCCGAAGGCCGCGCCGTCGGGGAAAAGATCGCGACAGGACGCATCCGACTGATCAGGAACGAGCGGGATCTCCAGAAATTCCGTCCGGGCGAGGTGCTTGTCGCGACGGCCACGCGCCCGGACTGGGAGCCCGTCATGAAGCTCGCCGCCGCGATCGTGACCGATCATGGCGGCCGAACCTGCCATGCCGCCATCATCGCACGCGAGCTCGGGGTGCCCGCGGTGGTCGGAACAGGCGGTTTCAGCAAGAGAGCCAAGACGGGCGTGGCGGTGACGGTATCCTGCGCGGAAGGTGATATCGGCCACGTCTTCGAGGGGACCCTGCCATACGAGGTCGAACGGACCGCGGCCGAAAGCGTGCAGAAGCCGCGCACCGAAATCATGGTGAACCTCGGCAATCCCGAGGTCGCGTTCAAGACCGCATCCCTGCCGAGCGATGGCGTTGGCCTGGCCCGCATGGAATTCATCATCAACCAGCATATCGGAATCCATCCGATGGCGCTCGCCTGCCCAGACAAGGTGACCTCAGCGCGGGACCGGCGGAAGATCAAGCTGCTGACCGCACGTCACAAACAGCCGTCCGAATTCTTCGTCGAGCGGCTTTCGGAGGGCGTCGGCACCATCGCCGCCGCGTTCTATCCCCGGCCGGTGATCGTGCGCCTCTCCGACTTCAAGACCAATGAATATGCGAACCTCCTCGGCGGCGCCGATTTCGAACCTCACGAGGAGAACCCGATGCTCGGCTTTCGGGGCGCCGCGCGCTACGCGCACCCCGCCTATGCGCAGGGTTTTGCGCTGGAATGCGCCGCATTGAAGCGGGTGCGCGAGGCGATGGGCCTCACCAATCTCAAGATCATGATTCCGTTCTGCCGGCGTGTCGAGGAGGCGCGCAAGGTCATTGCAGCCATGGCAAGTCATGGCCTCAAGCGAGGCGAGAGCGGCCTGGAGATATTCATGATGTGCGAGATCCCGAACAACGTCATCCTGATCGACCAGTTCGCGCAATTGTTCGACGGCTTCTCCATCGGCTCCAATGATCTCACCCAGCTGACGCTCGGCGTCGACCGGGACTCCGAGATCGTCGCCTTCGACTTCGACGAGCGCGATCCCGGCATGCTGCAGATGCTGTCGATGGCCGTGCTTGGCGCCAAGCGCAACCGGCGCCACGTCGGCATCTGTGGCGAGGCTCCCGCCAATTATCCGGAGATCGCGAGATATCTGGCTGAACTCGGGATCGACTCGATCAGCGTGAATCCGTCGAGCGTGTTGCGGACCATCGAGATCGTCCGCACCGCAGAGCGCGACAGTGGGGAAGGCCGGCGGGCTGTGGGCTAGAGTGCGATGAGTTGTTGTTTGAGCATGATCTCCGCGCAAACGCGCTCCGCGTTTGTCGCGACGGGACAACCGCCGCGCGCTTCTCGGGATCATGCTTCAGGGGCGCTTGTTCCTGCGATGTACGCCAAGCGCCTCACGCACCTCGTCGTCCTCGAGGACATCCCTGATCGCGCGGTCGGCCGGCCTGGTCTCCAGCACCGGCGCGCTCCGATCCGGCGCGGGGACCTCCGCCTTTCGCTCGGCCGCGCTCTTCTTCGCCGCCTGGCCATCCTTGTCCATTGCACACTCTCCTGGGACGTGGACGTCAGTGCGACATCAGCAGGCAGACCGGAGCGTGCCGCAGAAGGCTCTGCGTCATGCCGCCGAAAACCCACTCGCCCAACCGGCTGTGCCCGTAGCCTCCGGTCACGATGAGGTCGGCGCCGACATCGGCGGCCAGCCGAACGAGGTAGCCCGCGTCAGGCTCCGCCGTATGCACGCGCACCTCGTGCTGGCAGCTCACGCCGTGACGCTGAAGATATCTGGTCACGTCCCGCACCCGGTCTCGCGCCGCATCCTGTTCGCTCGACGTGCAGATTTCGGCGACCGTGACCTGCGAGGCCCGAGTCAGAAATGGCAGCGCGTCCCGAACGGCCAGGCGCGACTCCCGGGCATCCTTCCAGCCGACCACGATCCGATCGCCCGAAAATCGGGTGACGCCGTCCGGCACCGAGAGGATCGGACGGCCCAGCCGCAACATCGCTCCCGCCGCATCGAGGTGACGGGAGTAATTCGGCTTCAGCTGGCTGCGCCTCACCACGACGAGATCCGCCGCCCTGGACTGCTCGACCAGGAACTCGGTCGGGAAACCGATCGTCCAGCGCCATTCCACCTTTTCACTCGGCAGGCGAACGATGCGCCTGAACCACGCCTCCTTGTCCGACAACGTTGCGCGTATGCGCTCGAGATCCTCCGCACTCGTCTGTTCGATGATCACGCCTTCGGCGACGAACGGTGGATCGATTGCGATGGCTGAGACGCCGAGCAAGGCGGCTTCAAAGCCGTTCGCGACCGCCTCGGCAACGGCGATCTGCCCTTCGTCCTGCTGCTCGGCATCGACGTAGACCATGACGCTGGCAAGAGACATGTCATTGCTCCATTGCTCGAATGGAACCTTTATCCCGCGTTTCCCAATCGTCCCGTTGACGCAAATCAAGCGGTTCATCCGCTCCCTGGTCCCGATCAATCCCGCCGGCACGAAAGGCGGCAAGATGCCGAGAGCCAGCTCCCGCTCGAGGAGTGTCAGATCAAGCGTGTGCGATCATCGCGTGCTCCGGCTCCGAGGCGACCTTGATGGCGATCAGGAGGCGCGCACCCGCCACAGCGTCGCGGCAAGCAGGAGATAGGCGGCGCAAGTCCACATCGCTTGCCAGTTCGCCGGCCCTTCGTTGAACCCCACATAGACCGCCGCTCCGACAAACACGCCCGCAAACAGCGTCTCCGCCACAGGACGGCTTCCCTTCCCGGGTGGATTGAGCAATGTGACGGCCGCGAAAGGTAACGCTGCCATGGTGAGCGCGGCAAAAGGAAAATCGATAAAGCGCGGGTCGAACACAAGCCCGAGCGCGGTGGCCGTACCGATCACGACCGTTCCGATCAGGGCCAACCCGTGCATGGTCACGAGCATCGACTCCGTCCGGTAGCCTTTGGGGCCGAGCAATTCCTGACAACTGGGCAGTGGGCGCCCCGACATCAGGGCGTTGACACCGAGCACCGGCGATACCGTGGCGGCCGCCAACAGAGAGCTCCACAGGAGCCAGCCACCCATTCCGATACTTTCAAGAACCACCTTTTGGGCGGCCACGCCAAACAGGATTCCGGCTGCCGTCGCCGATATTGCGACCCCAAACCATGAAGCCAGGCCAGCGCTGCCGGGCTTACGACGCGAGGTCAACCACGCCGCGCCGAAGACCAGCGTCGCCAGCGCAATTCCACTGCACATTTGCAGCTTCCAGAGCGGAAAGTTGCTGACGGGGATGCCGGCAGGATATTTGAGCACGCGCTCCTCGCCTCCGAACAGACCCCATGATCCGCCGACCGTGCCCTCGATCTCTCGCTTCCAGGACTCGTCATAGGCTTCGAACAGGTTGACGCGGAAATGCTCGCGTCGGGCAAGGTCGAGGACCTCCGAGACCACCCGGGCCTGATTGACAGGGGACGGCAACGCCGATTCCCGCATCCGTCCCTGGCTCGGCCAACCTATTTCTCCGATCAGGATTTCCTTGCCCGGAAAAGCCGCCGCGACCTGTCGGCGTATTGCGTCGGCGTGCGTAACAGCGGATTCCGCCGGGATCGGCACGTTCTCCCAATAGGGCAGGATATGAATCGTGACGAAATCGACGACGTCATAGAGTTCACGATTGCTCAGCCAGAATTCCCAGACGTCGGCATAGGTCACGGGGACACTGACCTGCGCCTTCACCGAGCGGATCGTGTCGGCGAGATCGGATACAGTTATGTCCTTGCGCAGCAGCGTCTCGTTGCCGACCACGAGTGCGATCACGGTCTCGGGATATTCCCTGGCGAGGCGTATCGCCGTCGATATCTGCGTTCGGTTCTTCTGCTTGTCCTTGTCGAGGAAAATGCCCTGGATGACCTTCAGCCCCGCTCTGGCCGCAAGTTCGGGGATCTGGTCGAGACCAAGATCGTTCGCATAGGTCCGGATGCAGTCGGTTATCTCCGCCAGCTGGGCAAGATCCTCCGCGATCTGCTCACGCGATACCTGCGTCGCAGGCGAAAGTGACGTCTGATGGTTGCGGAATGGAGCGTATGAGATGCACTGGACCTTGTCGTTCGGATCGATGGGTGCGCGCACCAGATGGACCGGAGTCCCCAACCACCACCACACGACGGCGATGGCGCCCAGCGATATCAGGAAGAGCGCGAGCGAAACGCGCACAGCATCCCGGGGTCTTCCGGCAGGCGCGACGTGACTGGCTTCCCCGCTTGGCGAGAGCAACAGCCTGGAGAACCAGCTTGCTTTCCGAGGATAGACCAACTGATCACACGTGAGGTGCCGCTTTTCACCTGCCGCGATGTCGCGGACGCGCCGCATTGCTTCAGTTGCGCGCCTGCGATCGCGACTGCATGAGAAGCAAGGGGATCATGCAATTGAACTTGTTCGACGGTCGCTTCCGAAGGAATTATAGGATCGCTCGCATTTCCACAAGCCGGTTCATTCAGGCCAATTCCGGTGCGGCGACCGCACGGCCCGTAATGGATGAACCCATACGGCGCATAGTAAGGTCCCGAGGATAGTAGACCGGAGCCGGATAGTATGGATATGGGCGCCAATAAGGCCCTCCCACGGCGGCTCCTGTCAGCATGCCAACGGCAAAACCGCCGATCACCCCCGCGGAGATGCCGCCCCCTGAACTGGCACGGATCACGCGACGGACGACCGATCGAAATGAGACATGACGATTGCCGGGCTGCGATGCGCGCCCGTCATCTCAGAGAGATCGTGATGCGGCTGAGATTGGCGGCGAATTCCACCCCAGCCTTGGGTCCCTGCAGCACCATCGTGACGCCCTTGTCGTTCCGGAGATGGACGCCATTGACGCCGCCGACCAGAGCGGCGCCGCCACCGACAGAACTGTAGGTGCCGGCGAAGTCGCCGATGTGGCGAATTCCTGACGCCCAACCATCGAGCCGACCGACCGTCGCGCCAGCGGTGATGCCCAGGCTGACGCCAGTCATGCGGAACGGATAGTTGCGGCCACGATAGGTCAGAACGCCGCTGCCGGCGCCACCACCGACCAGCAGGCCCGCCTTCACGATCTTGACGCGCACCTGGCCGGATGCCTGGGCAAGCGAAGGCGTCACCGGCACTGAAACTGCCAGGAGCGCCAGCGCCGCCAGGCGAATGACGAACGCCTGCCGTGAAGGGCGCATGTGGTCAAGGCTTGGCAGCATCGACTTTCTTCCAGGTCTGGTCGGGATCGAAAAGCGTGGTGCGCTGCGCGACGAACTCTGTCCGCCTGCCGAGGTCCTTCTGGTAGACGGTGCCGGCGTGATTGACCAGGAAGGTCATGACGCCGGAATTTCCGTACTCCGCGGGCCAGGCGATCAACGCGAAGCCACCGATCATCTTGCCCTTGACCACGTAGTTGAGCGCGCCGCCCGGCGCATCGGACCCCTGCCCTTTGAGGATACGGAAGTAATAGCCGTGATACGGAGCCGGCCTCTCACCAGGCTTGTAGCCTTCGGCCGAGGCCTGTGCCGCCAGCGCGCCAAGCGGGCTCGGGTCGCTGTCGTCCCACCAGAACAACCCATCCTTCTTGCCGGCCGTGGAGACAATGCGTTGCGCGTAGACGCCTGCGCCCTCGCCGCGATCCTTGTCGGCATATTCGTTCTGGGCATCGACATAGGCGAGACAAGTCTGGATCGCATCGAGCTCGTTGCGTCCGATACGGCGACGAAGCACCTCGATGCGTCCTTCGTCGGTGTCGAACTCCCAGCCCGTTCTGGTGTTGACGAGCGGAATCGGGAACGGGAAGTCCTCGGGTCCGAGCATCAGCGTGGCCTTCTTGTTGCCCTCCGCCTTGATCGCATGCTTGGAGTCATACATGGAGACGAAGCGTGCACGGATATCGGCATCGGCGACCTCGTCTCCGGACGAGACGATGTCGGCCGCCGATCTGCCGAGGACCTTCAGGATCTCACGCGGACCACTCTTGATCGCGGCTGCGAGCGCGGACCCCGCCTCCTCAGGCGTCCGGTAGGATTGCTGTGCCAGGCCCGCGGTGCACATCAGCGCGAGCGCCATGACGCTCGGCAGAACAGCGCGACGACATGATTTCAGACCGATCATGGCGTCACCTCCGCCGGGATCGTTGCGCCGGCGGCGAGCCAATCGCGGTAGGTGCGGAATTTCAGGCCGAGCTTCTCGTAATGGACCCGCAGATACCCGTCGCTGCCGCGCATGACGGCGTTCGGCATGATCTGCTCGACCTCCTGCGCCATGACGCCGACATATGCCTTGTCGCTGCCGATATAGCTGAAGCGATAGTAGCCGAGCCCATTGCCGAGATGGCCGAGCAGGACGACATCATGCTTTAGCGCGACATCGGAGCGCCGGCCGCCGCCGCCACCGCGGCCGCCTCCTCCGCCTCCGCCGCGGAAGCCGCCGCCACCTCCCATCGACATTCCGCCGCCACCACGGCCGGCCATGCTCGGTCCGCCTCCGCCGCGCGGCATGCTCGCCATGCTGGATCGACCGCGCGCTGACGCCGCGGCCGCCGACCGCCCCGACGAGACGTTCATGGCGCCGCCACGATTGCCACCACCGCCGCGGTTTGCCGCACCGCCACCGGCGCGGTTCGCCGCCTTGGCGCGATCGCCGCCACCTTTGGCACGATTGCCGGCACCTTTGGCACGATCGCTTGCGCCCGCGCGATCGCCGCCGCCGGGACGATCTCGCGTACCGGCCCCGGCGCGATCCCCTGCTCTCTGACGATCGCCGCGATCGCCCGCACGGTCACCTGCACGGTCACCCGCGCGATCTCCAGCACCCTGATTGGGACGCAGCACCTGATTGCCATCGCGGCCGCGGAAATCCATCCGGTCCGACGCGCCGGCCTTGATATTGTTGTTGCCAAAACGCTGCGATACGTTCGCGTTGTTGTAGCGCACGCCCTGACGATGCGTCGGATTATGCTGCCAGCCGGCGTTGATGTTGGTGGCCCGGTGATTGACGTAGACGTTGCGGTTGCCCCAATTGCAGCCGCCTCCCCAATAATTGCCCCAGCGTCCGATCGCCCAGGCCGTACCGAACGCGAGACCCGCGGCGATTACGCCGGCGCCGATATACGACGGATATCCGAAGTAATAGGGAGGATACTCCGCATAGGGCCACGACCCATAGACCGTTGCCGGATCATAATACGGCACGTAGATCGCTTCGGGATCCGCCGACTGAATCACGACGACCTGCTTGTTCTCCTGGGTCTGAACGCTGACCTTCTGCTGCTTCGTCGTAACAAGCTTCTTGTTGTCATAGGCCTTGGTGCGCAGGCGCTGGATCGCGTCCATCACGTCCGGCTGCTGGGCGAGGAACGCATCGCCCAGATTCTTGGTCCAATCGATCTTGTCGCTCATCATGGCGAGAACGTCCGCCGTGCTCGCGAGCGCCTTGACACTGTCGTCCCAGGGCTGCTTGTCGACCTCGGTCTTCAATGCATCGCCCTTCAGTGACTTGCGCTCCTTGAGCCATCGGTCTGCCTGCACCACCTCAAGTGGGTAGGTGGAGGCGGCCAGCACGTTTGCGAGCAGATCGTCCGGGTAAAGAGCGATCGGTGCCACGAGAGCTTCGATCTGCTCGGGCTTCAGCAGTTCCGCGGACGGCGCGGCCGGGCTCGCCGGTTGCATCGCCGGGGCCGCCGGCTTGTCAGACGTCTGCGCGAACGTTGCGACGGGTGTCGCCATAAGCATCATGAGCGCAATCAGGGTCTTGCCGCTACGAAACATCGCATCCTCCATCGTCGAGGCAAGTGTCAGCATCGGTGCGCCAAGCCGGCCTTCGTTGACAAAGATCAAAGAAACCGCGCGCATGCGATTTGCTGCGATGCGCCCGTCGACAGTTCGGCGACCGACGGTCAATGCGCGATGGGCAGCCGGATCGTGAACAGCGCACCGCGCGATGGCTGGTTCTCGGCAACGATCTTGCCGCCGTGGGCTTCAACGATGGTCCTGACGATGGCAAGGCCCATGCCCATGCCTTGCGGCTTGGTGCTGAAGAACGGGTTGAAGATATTCTTCACGTCCGCGGGAGCAATTCCCGGCCCGCTGTCGCCGATCCGGATCTCCGCAAACGCATCGGACTGGGCCGTTGCCACATTGATCTCCCGCTCCGTCGCACCGGCCTGCGAGATCGCGTCGATCGCGTTGATGATCAGGTTGAGAATGACCTGCTGCAGCTGAATGGGATCGCCCTTGACCCGCAGCACGCTGGCGGATGGCGCAAACTTCAGGGCAATTCGGCGCCCATCGCTGACAGCGGACAACAGCCTGATTGCCTCGCCCACCGTGTCGTTGAGGTCGATGTTGGCGATCTCGAACGGCGTCTTCTTCAGGATGCTGCGCAGCCTGCGGATCACCTCGCTGGCCCGCTGATCGTCGCGCCGGATATCGGCGAGAATTTCTCCGATTTCCGCCAGATTGGGCGACTCGCTCTTCAACATCAGCTCCGCCGTCTCGGTATTCGTCAGGATCGACCCCAACGGCTGATTCAGCTCGTGGGCGATCGACGTGGTCAGCTCCCCTGCCGCCGCGTACCGGTTGACGTGGGCCAGCTCCGCAAGACGCTGCCGGGACTCGACCTCGGCCACGAGCCGCCGGCGTCGCTCGTAAAGCAGGCCGCCGATCAGACCCGCCTGGATCAGGATGACGGCGGCGAGCATTGCGATCTGCCAGCGGTACGTCTCCCAAAGGCCAGCCTGCCGAAACAGAACCTCGCTTCCAGCGGGCAGGTCGCTCTCGCTGATGCCCCAGCGCTGCATTTCACGCCAATCGTATTTCGGAGACCCCAACTGGAGGGGCTCGAATTTCATCGTGCCTGGTCTCTCGCCGGCCAGGATGCGGATCACGGCATCGACCGTCTTCGTGGTGGTCGCGCCGATCGAATGCATCGGCCCGCCGACCGTATAGCCGTTGAAAAACGGCTCCTGGTAGGAAAATATCGGAGCGTTGGCGACGGCGCGAAGGCTGCGCAGGGCGAGATCGCTTTCATGGACAATGCCGGCCCCGTCGACCGACATCAAGCCCCAGAACAGAACCGTGTGCGGCGGAAGCACCGATGCTCTCCTCAGAATCTCGTCGAACGACAGTTCATTGTACCAGACGAAGGCCACGCGCCCTTCGAAAGGTGTCGTCTCGCGCTTGATCTCGTCGAGCCAGAACTTTTCCAGGCGAGAAGCGCCGATCACGACAGCGATCGTCTTCGTGTCCGGCAGGACCTTGAGGACGCCGTTGAAGGCAGCCGAGAAGTTGTTCTGGACGGAGATCACGGTGTCGTTGTCGGTCAAGTCCGCGCGGTTCACCAGCCGATCTTCGACCACGGTCAGAACCATCGGCGTATCGGGAAAAAGCTGATCGCGATATTTCTGGGCAAATCGCGCAGCCGGCGCGCCGATGCTAACAACAACATCCGGGGGGACGCCCGCGTAGAGGGAGCGGAGATAGTTGACGAACGGCTCTTCCGGCCCGGGGTTGTTGAACCGTGCCGTCAGCAGGGTGTGCTCCTGGACGTCGAGCGGCCACTGCGCCTGCTGCTCCAGCACGGCCTTGATGCTTAGCGCATACTCGCTCCATGGGCGAAAGTCTCGCCCGAAGGAATGCAGCAACAAGATCCGTTTGGGCGCGCTGCGCTCGGCCCCCATCGCCGGCGCGGCGACGACGACCAGAAAGGCGACCAGGCAAGCGGCGAGACACGCGGCCCGGCCGGACGAGGCGCCTGCAGCACTGGGGACACGTCCGCTCATGCTCTCTTTCGGCGGCCACAATGATCGAACGGCTCTCATCAAAGCACAATTCGAGCACGGCCGCACGGAAGAAGCGTCTCGCCCTGCCGGGTGTTGTCAGCAGCGCGTCACGACCCGGCCATAGGCATCGACGACCTGCACGCAGGACGAGCCGTAGTAGGCACCGGCAGCAACTCCCGCCGCTCCTACGGCGACCGCGCGGCGTGTGGTTCTCCGGGCAACACCGGCATAGCTCATGGGAGTCAACGGGCGCCCGACCCTCGCCTGGGCCTCGGCAAAGAACCTTCCTTCGATGAGGCCGTTTGTTTCATTCGAGGACAATCCGGCGCTGAAGGCGGTGACCCCTGCGGCAAACAGGATGACTTTTCGAAGCGCGATCATTTCTTTACTCCTGTCGGTGTACCAGCGGGAAGCTCGTCGAAATCTGCAATTGCGGCACCCTCCAGATCGACCTTGGTGGCGCCCGCCGGCGCGACGAATGCGAAGGCATCGGCGTTCAGAGCGTCAGTCTTCCAATCCTTGATCCGGAGCGTGTATTGCGGCGCCCCGGCGAGTGTTTTGCTGGTGATGACGTATTTGTGCGGCACGGGCTTGGCGCCGGCCTCGATCCAGATCTGCCAGTCCGTGTCCGGCGTGCGGAACGCAAGATGCTCGCACTCGACACCATCGACGACTCCCTGCCCGATATGCTTGCCCTCGATGACGGTGGCCATCAGCTCGTCGAACGCATTGGAGAGCAGCAGGTCGGCGCCCGGCATCCCGGCGCCGGAACGCGCCTGAAGCGCGTCGATCATCTTGTCGATGGTCCCGGGCGCGTCTGCCTGAACATAGCTCTTGGCATTGTTGCCATAGATCGAGATCAGCTTTCCGTCATAGACCAGCTCGACATCGGCATAACCGCCGGTGCGCCTGACCCGGAGCTTGTCCGGGCGGCTCATCTTGATCTCGCCGGAGCTCGCGAACTGGATCTTCTGGAGTTCGGGCGTGATGATCTCGATGTCGCTGTCGAAGGACGCGGACAGCGTCTTCTGACCGGCGAGATGGTCCGACATCGACTTGAGAATCTTGGCCGGATCGTCCGCGTGCGCCCGGATGCCAGGAGCGACCACAACCGTCGCTGCTCCGAGCATCGCGTAGATCGTCTTGTGAACACGTCTGTTGGATTTCATGTCTATCCTCCCGGGATGAACGGCACTTGACGCCTGCACGCACGCAGTTGCTTGACATGCATCAAGCCTGCGCGACCGCTTGCTCAATTGAACGGGCAGCGATGATAGATGATCTCCATGTCCGCCATTCCCGGAAACAGCCGGGCGATGCTGTTCGCATCGAGCTGCTTCAGGCTGAACTGAACACTGGACAGCATGATGTCCGTCGCGCAGGACGCGACCAGATTGACATTTGGACCATCGTCCTTTCGTGCCTTGACCGTGCACCGCGCGAACTTGCCGATCAGCTGCCTGCCATCGACGATGAAGCCGCCGCCGTAGACTTCGGACATGTCCGTGAAGCCGAGCTTCCCGCCTTCGCGAGTGAACACCTTGTCGCATTGATCCGCGCTGCTCGCCCAGGCGCCGTTCAGCTCGACGGCCCCCGCGCCACTGGCTGATGCGAACATGGCGCCGAGCGATAGCGCTGCTCCCGCGACCAGCGCTCTCACATCATGCATGCATCCATTCCGCATCAGTGACCGCCCCCGAACACCAGCGTCTTGAATGGCAGCAGCAAAGCCTGGATGCGCAGCAGCAAGGCATGCACGAACCCGATGCCGTCGATGACATGGAGTGCGATCTTGCGGCCGGTCGACGTCTTGGGGTCGACGATCTCATCGTGATTGCTGGTGTAGGCATTGACGATGCAGCTGCTGCCGGCCGTCACCCCATCGAGACCGCCTTTGAAAAGCGGGTCGAGGAACACGAGAATGGTGCCGGGTTTGGCAAGGTTCTGCGCCTCGATGAGTTGCTCGCCGGACCGGAACTGACCCGCTGCGATGTAGTCCTGAACGGACGTCACCACCAGAGGGATGATTACCCATGGCTTCGAGATGCAGGTCGCCTCGGCGACCATCCCCTCCCGCATGATGCCGGACTCGATCTGGCCGAATCCGGCCTGCAACTTGGCCTGACCGGCCCCCTCGGGAATGAGGATACCGGCCGGCCGCATCAACTGATTGACCACGTCGCCGGAGCGAATGAGGAATTGTTCAACGCGTCCGTCGACGCCGGCGCGAACGAAGGTCTTGTCCAGGTCAACCTGAGCCTCGGCCTGCGCGGCTTGAGCGCTCGCCTTCTCCGCCGGCAAGAGCGTCGAGACCCGCAAGGCCGCCGACTGCAACGTGGCCGTCGCCGCGTCAATTCCCGCCTGCCGCTGATCGACCATGACCTGCAGCTTCTCGATATCGCGCTGCGGCACGATGCCGGGATTTCGGCGCTGCAGCTCGATCTTGACGTCCAATTCGTCCTTTGCCTGCTGATAGTTGGCCTTCGCTTCCCCAAGCTGCGCTTCAGCCTTGGCCACGTCGGACTTCGCGGTCTCCAGTGAGGCATCGATTTCCGCGACCTTGCGCGTGGCGGTTTCGAGCGCGGCTTTCTGCTTCGAACTGTCCAGCGTGAACAGGACGTCGCCCTTCTTCACCGCCGCGCTGTAGCCGAAATTGACGTCGACCACGCGCCCCGAGCCCTCGGGCAGGATCGGGACGGTCCGGAACAACAGCGCCGCGTTCTGGGTCGCCGGATGGAAGAAGAAGACGCTCGTGATCAACGCCACCGTCAGCATCAGGCAGCCGGTGATGCCCCATCTGAGCTCGTACCAAACGGAGAAGAGCGTGATCTCTTTGCCGAACCGCTTGCCCTGCACGAAACGCCGATAGAGATAGTCCGGAAGAATCGTCAAGAGCGAGCAGATGGTAAGCTCAAGCATGGCTGGGTACCTTGCTGCTGGATGCCGCCGGATGCAGTTCTTGGGGCCGTGTTTCCGTCGAAGGCGTATCAACGGCGGTCACCCGATCGTCGTCGCTCGGCGACGCACCGTCCGCAATCCGTTCGACCGATCCTGCGATGCTGCGCAAGGGCGTCCCAAAATCCGGAAGCTCGATCATCGCGAGCACCAACGCTGCAATCCAGTAGAGATGCTCGTGCGTGAACAGCGCGATCAGGGCCAGCACTGCCACAATCTCGAACTGCAGCTTCTGCGTCTTGTGGGCCATGCGCTCGGGCAGGCTGTGCAGATACAAGTAAAACAGCCCGACGCTGAAAACTGCGCCGATCAAGAATAGCCCGGTCACCACCATCAGCCAATCGGTCTCACCGGGCGCGACAATGAAGAAGGGCAGATGATGCGGGCCCAACGGGTGCAGCTGCTCGCTCAACGTTCCCTCCTGACCGGGACCGCGTGTCCCCCTGAATTGCGCCGAGAGTGACGACCCCGGCCCCGAATTGCTTGATTTGCATCAAGGGAATGCACTTCGCCCCGCCTAGCCTCGATCTCCGGAACAAACCAGCAATCAGGAGCCGCCGCCATGCCAGGCATTGACGATCTCATTCCCAGTGCAACGCAGATCCGGAAGGAAGCCGCGCTGAAGGAGGCCGAGAAGGCGGAGCAGTATGTCCGCCTCGCCGCCGCCGCCGAGGCCGAGAAGCAGGCCCTGATCGAGCGGCTGACCAAACCATCCGGGAAGTCGGAGGAGGAGAAGATCAAGCTCGCCTCGACCGTCATTCAGCGTGCGGTGCGAAACGGCCTCACGGAAGTTCAGGTCTACCGCTTTCCCAACACGCTGTGCACGGACAAGGGGCGCGCCATCAACCAGATGGAGCCCGGCTGGGAGAACACGCTGACCGGCATTCCGAAGGAGATCTTCCAGCTCTGGACGGATTATCTGAAGCCGCGCGGCTATCGCATCGCCTACCAGATCATCGATTTCCCGGGCGGCATGCCGGGAGACATCGGCGTGACCATCTCCTGGGGAGACGAGTAGCGCTTTCCGGAGGCCGTCCGAACAGAAGCTACGAAGAGGGACGCATGGCAAAGAACGAACCTGCGGAACGAATGAAGCGCAAGGACTATGAGAAGCAGCTCGAAAAGCTTCAGGTCGAGCTGTGCCAGCTGCAGGACTTCGTGAAGGCGACCAAGCTGCGGGTCATCGTCCTCTTCGAGGGCCGAGACGCCGCCGGCAAGGGCGGCACGATCAAGGCCATCACGGAGAAGGTCAGTCCGCGGGTGTTTCGCGTCGTCGCGCTTCCGGCGCCGTCCGATCGGGAGAAGACGCAGCTCTTCTTCCAGCGCTATATGGAACAGTTTCCCGCCGGCGGTGAGATCGTGATCTTCGACCGGAGCTGGTACAATCGCGCTGGGGTCGAATATGTCATGGGCTTCTGCACGCCCAGGGAGCACGACCGGTTTCTGACGCTCTGTCCCCAAATGGAAAAATACGTGATCGACGGCGGAATTATCCTGGTCAAGATCTGGCTCGAGGTCGGAATGGACGAGCAGGAACGCCGTTTCAGGGCCAGGATCGATGATCCAGTACGACAATGGAAGCTGAGCCCGATGGATCTCGAATCCTATCGTCGCTGGTACGATTATTCGCGGGCCCGCGACCTCATGCTCAAGCGGACCAGTACGAAGCACGCGCCATGGTACATCATCCGCTCCGACGACAAGCGCCGGGCACGGTTGAACTGCATCGCGCATCTGCTGAAGGCAATCCCCTACAAGCGGATCAAGAAGGACAAGGTCAAGCTGCCGCGACGCTCCGGTAAGGGGCGTTACAATGACCAGGCGGGCTTGCGCGGAATGAACTTCGTCGCCGAGCGATATTGACCGCAGCGACGCTCAACGAACATCCTGCCCCTCGGCAGACGATCCTCCGAGCGGCGCGATCACGCATCCCGACTGGACCGGCATCTCTGCCGGCCCGCATTCCAAGCGATACGAAGCCGGATCGGTCAGTATCTTGCCACCGGCTGGGACATGGGGCCGAACCGGTAGTTGATGCGCAAGGTGACCATATCCACGTCCTGGCTGATCCGATTTATCGCCCCCGCAACGATCGGATTTGCGACCGAGAACGAGTTGTTCGCGTCACCCATGAACAGGTGGTCGTATTCGATGCCTGCCGACCAATTCGGAGCAAAGCCATACTCGAAGCCGACGCCCACGACGCCACCCCATCGAGTCGAGCTCGCGGAGGCGACGCTAACTCCCGCCGCGTTGAATACGTCGAAGGTATTGCCGGTGACGGCCGCGCCTCCCTTGACGTACAGCAGGGCGGCGTTCCAGGCGTAGCCGATCTGGCCGGTCAACAAGCCGATGCCGTCGGTCCTGGTGCGGGTGGAGAAGGCCGGGTTGATCAAGCTGGTGCGTGAACTGCTGAGGTCGGCCCAATCGCCCTGGCCTTCAAGGCCGAACACGAATTGACCGGCTTGCCAGCGATAACCGAGCTGGCCGCCGATGACACCTCCAGACCGGTCCCGACAGCCGTCGGCGACCACTCCTCCGGGCGTCACGAAATCCCAGCAATTATGGCTTTGACCCCAGCCGCCATTGGCGCCGATATAGAAGCCGGTCCAGTTGTAGACCGGAGCCATGACGGGGAGCGGTGCTGCCTTGACGGCCATATCTGCCGCAGACGCGGGCGCCACACCCAACAATGCCAGCACCCCAGCCGTGACCAAAAAATACGTCTTCATCTAAGTCTCCCTGCTCATCGCTGGTCCGTTCGGATTTGAACGACGGTTGATTTTTTCAATGCGCGCTTCCAATTCACGACAGTACGTACGTCGTCCCGCCGACCATGTATCAAAATGGCCACACGCGGGAAAAAACGGCAAATCGATCGTTTAGACATCCGTTCGGATGATGTTGCCGGCCTGCTCGTCGCCTTCGAGCCCAGGCCAGAGTGCAAGCACGTCGCACCGCCGAGGTTGAACCGAAGCGCTCCTGCTGAACTCGCAGCTCCACTCGCCCAGCTCCGCATGAAGCGGGCTGCCCTCGCGGACAAGCGGCTGCCGCTCCAGCTTAGCCGGTGCCTTCGCTATCCGGATCGAGGATCCCTCGATCCTCTCCAATCCAATGCGAGATTTCACCAGAGGGAATCAATCGTCTCGGGATCGATGGGTTGATCGTGCCGGCGTAGACGATCAGCCCCTGGTCGGATTTGGCTCGCGCAAAGTTCTTGGCTTGCGTCTCCGTTTCAAACGTTCTGGTCTCCCGCGGGCTTCGCCTTTTGGGCAGAGCACCGCGCTTGTGAACTTCAAAAGTGACGTACCAGGTGAAGACCATTGGCTGCCCCAGGCTGCATTGCCGCCGCGCCAAGCTGGCCGTAAGTCGAGCCCTCAGGTTGATCCGCATCAATTGTCAGCACGGCTGCCATGATGCGAGATCTTCAGACTGCCGATCGGATTCTACGTCCCCTCATATATCCATCGACCTGGAGTGCCCGAGGGCATGCATTGCATGCCGGCAAGTTCAAGCGTGCAGAGCACAACGCGCACAATGCGTGACGGCGGGTGATCAGTTTTTTGTTCTACGTCAATCCCAGCCTGCACAAGAGGAATAGCGTGACAATTGATCAGCCTTAGAAAGGAGATCAATCATGTCACGTAAAATCATTACCTGCCTCGCCGCATCGGCGATTATGGGAATAAGCTGCATTGCGATGGTTTCAACTGACGCATTTGCACGCGCCGGACGCGGCGCCGCGGGCGTCGGACGCCCAGGGGTTGGCGTTGGCGCTCCCGGTGTTGGCGTCACCCGGGCACCAGTACGCCGCGGAGTGGCGGTCGGCGTCGGGGCGGCTGCGGTCGGAGCCGCCGCGACCGGAGCCTATGTACGTTGCGGATACGCACCATACCCGCCTTGCTACTAGACTACGCTCACAGGCCTGTCCCCGATTGAGGGGACCGGCCTGCCGCCGATACCGCGGCACTCAGCGTGATTGGGAGATCGGCATCACCCCTCAATCGACACGCATATGGCATTTTCTTCAGATCAGGGCGGGGACGAAGGAGCCAAGATGCCCCTGGCACGGTATTTTCTCTTTGTCGGCGCAAGCTTGTTTGCGCTGCTGCTCGTCTCCAGCGCATACTTTGCGAGATCGCAGGTCACAGACAGCGCGGAGGACACCTCGCCCGTCATCCGCATTCACTCCGATCGGACATGGCCGGAGCGCATCGTTTTTGATACGAGCGCCCCGCTAGTCATTCCTCCACAAGTCTCGAGCAAGGCCGGCGTCGCTGCGCCGGCATTGGCCGCCGACATGCCCGCCACGGCGCGGGACGCAATGGCGCTGTTGCCTCCGCCGAACGCGATCCAGCTACCGCTTGCGCAGAAGGTGCGAGACGCAAAGCCGCAACGTAACCGCAAGATTGCGCACAGGCGTACGATGCCGCCCACGTTTCAGGTCGCGCGGCAATGGAGATTTTTCTAGGGATTCGGCAATGGCTTCTGATGAAGCCGATCGAGGCTCATGAGATGCTATCGCTCGCTCCTGTCGTAAACCGTCAGAAAGATGGATCCATGAAACGCATCCCACCGCGCAGGAGGACGGGCCACGCATCGACGCGGCCCGTCGTCCCGCTCATTTCAGGCGAATGGTGACACCGCCCACGGCAGCCGAGACCTCCGCGCCGATTTTCGGGCCGCTCAGCTGCAGGATGACGCCGTTCGCGTTCTGCAGCTGAACCGCGCCGGCTCCCGCGGCAACCGCCCCGCCCGCTCCGCCTACGGCATAGGAGCCTTCGATCGAAGCGGGGCCCCTCAGGTTGAGAGCGCGGCCGACCAGCTTGGTGGTCGAGGCGCCGATCGTGAAGCCGACGCTCATGCCCGACACCGTGAAGGGATATCTCTTGCCCCGAAGCAGCAGAACCCCCTCGCCACCCCCGACGCCGACGATGAAGCCGCCCTTGGTGAAGACGACCGAAACCTCGCCGGTCTCGGCACGCGACGGCGTGCTGAATCCGACGACACCGGTGAGGGAGGCGATCAGGGCCGCATAGACAACAGGCTTTCTCATGGTTTTCGTTTCCTCTTGGAGTTTGACGCCGGACTATTGGGCGAGCAGCATCGCGAAGTAGCCAAACACGGTGAGCAGGATGCCCGAGACCGCATAGGCGACCGGGAATCCGATCCAGGGCACCGTGCTCTGGATTTCAACCGCCGCTTCACGACATGGCCCGGAATGCGACCGGGCGCCGGCAACGCCGCCCATCAGCACGGCCGGGTTGATCTTGAAGACGTGGAAGCCGATCGCCCAGACGACGAAGGGCGGGATCGTGCAGGCGATGAAGCCGGCAACGAAGATCTTCAGGGCAACCGCACCGGTGAGCTGCGCCAGCAGCCCGGCACCGGCGTTGACACCGACGATCGCGACGAAGACGACGAGGCCGAGATCCTCCAGCACGTTGCGCGCCGCGTTCGGCGTGTTGCCGAAGAAGCGCAGCCGCGAGACCAGGGAGGAGACGATCACGCCCGAAAGCAACAGGCCGCCTGCATTGCCGAGGCCGATCTTGGCGCCAAAGGCCGGAAATTCGATCATGCCGATCAGGAAGCCGATGATCATGCCGACGGCGAGCGTCAGCAGATCGGTCGAGGTGTTGGTCCGCGCAATGCGTCCCCACATCTCGCCGAGTTCGTTGACGGCAGACTTGAGGCCAACCACCGAAACGATGTCCATCCGCTGCAATTCGGTCTTGAGACCGGCGGCAAGCGGCACACCACCGCGCTCGACCTTGGTGACCTGCAGCTGGCCGGCGATCGCCGTGTCGCGGAAGGATTCAAAGGTGCGCCCGACCATCTCCTTGTTCGTGACAAGAATGTCCGCCTGATCCATGGGAATGCCCAGCGCCGTAGTGTCAGCGACCTCAGGCCCGATCAGGCCCATCTTGTCGGTGAGATGCTCCGTCGAGCCGCCGAGTGCGACGACATCGCCCTTTTGCAGCACCAACTCGGGATCGGCTCCCTGTGGCTCGCCGCCGCGAGCCACGTTGACGATGCGGTATTCCGGATGGATCGAGCGGAATTTGGCGATGCTCATGCCGACCTGCGCCGGATTTTCCAGTCGATAAGCACGCAGGCCGAACTGGCGATAACCGGTCAGGCCTCCTCCCTCGAGATCCTTGACGCCGAAGTCCTTCTCGTACTTTTTTGCCGCCGCCTTGGCGTCGACGCCCCACCAGCGCGGCAGGTATTTGCAGATCAGGATGATGCCGACCGTGCCCCAGATATAGGTGATACCGTAGGATAGCGCGATCATGCCCGTCGCGTCCTCGGGCTTCATGCCATCAGGAAGCCTGACGACACCCGAGGTGATGGCCTGTTCAGCCGAGCCGATCGCAGCCGACATGGTCTGCGAACCCGCCAACATGCCGCCAGCGGCGCCGGTCGGGAGATCGAAAAGCTTCGCGAATATGACGACCAGCGCGAGGCCCAGAACGCTCGACACCACCGCCAGGAACACGAATTTGATGCCGTCGCCCCTCAAACTGTTGACAAAGGATGGCCCGACTCGCAAGCCGACACCGTACATGAAGAGGTAGTAGAACAAGCTCTTGGTGAAGTTGTTAAGCTCGAGCTTGACGCCGTAGCTCGAAGACCAGACCGCGAGCCCCGCGCCTACCACGATGGCACCGGCGACCATGCCGAGGCCATAGCCCTTGATGCTGACCCGACCGATGTAGACGGCGAGCCCGACGACAAAGAACAGCAGCAGATAGGGATTCTGCTGCAAGAACGTGAAAAAGCCCTGCATGATCGTCCCCTCTTATGACGCGGCCTTGAGCTTCGACGGAGCGGCCGGCTTCGGTCGGCCCAGCTTCGCCAACGCTTCGGTGCGGACGAGCTTCAGCCCCTCCTTGGCGTCGTAGCCGTGGATCTCCTTCACATCGAGCTTGCGCATGAAGTCGATGGTTTCCTGCGTGATGACCTGGCCCGGCACCATGATCGGGAAGCCCGGCGGATACGGGATCACGAAATTGGCGGAGACGAGCTCGGGCCCGGCCTTCAGCCGCCGGTCGATCTCGGGATCGTCGAGGCGGATATGCTCGCACCCCGCCACATCATAGGCGGCATAGAAGCCGGTGCGGATGTCGCCCTCGTTCGTCCTGGTGCCGGCATCGCCGCGGAAGCTCGGGTGGAAATGCGAGAAGTTCGGCAAGTCAGGCACGTCGGTCATCAAGCTCTTGACCCGCGCTTCGAAAGTCTTCTTCGCGTTGGCGCCGCCTTGCGCGAGCCCGCGATCGACCTCGCCCGCGATCTCGGCGAGGACTCGGATCAGATGCGCGACGTCGCTGCGGGTGTTGTTGATGTTGGACTGGACCAGCACCGAGTTGCGTGAGGTCTTGTTGACCTGGATGTTGTACTCGTTGGCGAGGATGCCCTTGAACTGGGTGCCGTCGTAGCCCGCCGTGCCGCATACCAGCGTCATCCGGGTCGGATCGAGGCAGAACTCGTCCTCGTCGAAGCTCTTCAGAGAATTTACCCAGTTGACGCCCGGTGCGAGATAGTCGGTGAAGCCGCTCTGGCGGTATTGCGCCGGCACCATGGCGTCGGCGCCGAGGATGCGGAAATATTTCGACAGCAGCGGGTTGTTGTTGACGGCATGGCGAATGGCGAGCGCGATTTCCATCGCGTTGGCGACGAGGCCGTAGCCCTCCAGCTCCATCTGCCGCCGCGAGATGTCGAGGCTAGCGATGAGCTGCTGGTTCGGACTGGTGGAGGCATGGGTAAAGACGGCCTCCTTGAACTGCTGCTCGACCGTGTGGAATTCGACGTCCTTGACCGAGAGCATGGAGCCCTGCCGGATCGCCGACATCGATTTGTGGGTCGAGTTGGTCTGATAGACGCGCAACCGGATCTGGCGCGGATCGGGAATCAGCCGCGTCTTGAGCAGCACCTCGTCCGACGGGCTCTTGCCGAGCTCGGCCTGTTGTTTCTCATAGGCCGCGACCGACTTCGGATCATGCATCCAGGCCTCGATCTCGTTGGCAGCCCCCATGGCTGTGCGCCGGCGCAGGAAGGGCGAGAAGCGCGCGAAGCCGAACCAGGCTTCGTCCCACAGGAAGATCAGGTCGGGCTTGATGGCCAGGCATTCCTCCATGACACGCCGGGTGTTGTAGATGTGGCCGTCGAAGGTGCAGTTCGTGAGGTCCAGCATCTTGACCCGCTCGAGCCGGCCGTCGGCCCTGGCGCTGAGCAGCGCCTGCTTGATCGTCTTCAACGGCACGGCGCCGTACATCGAATATTCCGTCATCGGGAAGGCTTCGACATAGAGCGGCTGTGCGCCTGCGAGCACCATTCCGTAGTGGTGCGATTTGTGGCAGTTGCGGTCGACGATCGCGATGTCGCCCGGCGCGAGCAACGCCTGCACCGCCATCTTGTTCGAGGTCGAGGTCCCGTTGGTCACGAAGAAGACGCGGTCGGCGCCGAGCGCGCGGGCGGCCTTCTCCTGCGCCTTCTTGATGTTGCCGGTCGGCTCCAGCATGCTGTCGAGGCCGCCGGTGGTGGCGCTGCTCTCGGCCAGGAACAGGTTCGGGCCGTAGAACTCGCCCATGTCGCGGATCCAGTCCGACTTGAAGATGGATTTGCCGCGGGCGATCGGCAGCGCATGGAACGTCCCGATCGGGCGTTGTGCGTATTTCTTGAGATTGTCGAAGAACGGCGTGTCGTAGCGATCCTGGATGCCTTCGAGGATCGACAGATGCAGCTCGAGCAGTTCCTCGACCGAATAGAAGATGCGGCGGATGACGCTGGCTTCGGGATTTCCGGCCAGCTCCTCGACGTCGCGATTCGAGATCATGTACAGATCGAGCTCGGGCCTGACGCGCTTGATGATCTGTGCAAGCCGCAGCGCGGAGGCATCGGATTCGTCGTTGAGGCCAGCCGACGCCGTGATCGAACGGAGCACCGGCGCATTGTGCCGCGAGCGCAGGCCAAACCCCTCGTTGATGATGACGGCCCCGATGTTGGGGTTGAGCATCGTCGCGCAGAAGGCGTCTTCGAGGCTGCCGACGATGACCGGCTCATAGACGAAGGCATCGACCGGGCGCCGCAGCTTGCGCCATTCGGCAGCGAGCGCCGGCCAGTGGCCGGGAGACAGCCCGGTGACGATCAGCGTCTCGAAATAGGGCCTGCGCGTCGTATGCGCACCGAAGGTCGGTGGGACCAGCTCGGGCACATCGCCGTCGCCCTCGTCCTTCGCGCTCCAGTCGCCGGAATGCTGGCGGAAGGATCGCGTCGCCAACGCCTGGGTGATCCGTGTCGCAAGGGCAAGCGAGGTTGCCCCATCGCCGGCCGCCGCTGCTTCGCGTAGCGCCCCCATCAATTGCAGGCCGGGATAGCCGTGAAACTCCTCCGTGACCGAGAGATCGGCCAGCGCCGCATCGTATTTCGCGCGGTCGCCGCCGCGGGCCCACGCTTTGGCAGCATCCACCAGATCACGCCAATCGTCAGCCCGTGCACCGGGCCCCGAAAAGAACTGATCAATGCGCTTCTGCGTGGGCTTGGCGTCCTTCGACATATGTATCTCCCGATTATTATCGGTTCGCGTGGAAGGTGATGATGGACCGTGGACGGCGGGGGGCCCGCTCCTTTGATCCAAATCAACGGTCGCGAGATATCGGAGACGCGCTGGTGACTTCTCGCTCGGACGCTTCGCGCTGCAGCAGAGGCTATTTGACTTGAGAGTCACCGAGGACGCTGTCGAGCGATCGCAGCCACTGCGAGCTGTCGGTCTTCTCCGCGAGCCCCTCCGCCTGCAGCAGGTCGCGCAATTGCGCATGAGCGCCAACAATGCAGAAGGCGATGCGACGGGAGGCGAGCTCGTCATGGAGATCCCGCAGCATGCGCGCGCCAGCCAGATCGATGTAGGGCGATGCGGAGAGGTCGCAGGCCACCAGCCTGATGTCGGACGACTTGTGAAGGGCTTCGAGGACCACCGCCAGGATGGTTTCGGCATTGATGTAGAGGAGCGACGCCTCAGGACGGAACGCAATGACGCCAACGAGCGGCTCGACGCCGTCGTGCCTGGCGTTGTCGGAATAGCGTCCGGTTCCCGGAAGCCTGCCGAGGAATGCAATGTTCGGCTGCGATGCGCGGGCCAGCAGGAGGAAGATCGATGCAATCGACGCAAGCAGGACACCCTGCAGGATGCCGAGCAGCAGCACGGCCACGAGCGCAATCGCCGCAGCATAGAAGTCGAGCCTGCTGACCTTCCACATCCGCAGCAGGGCCTGGACGTCCACCAACCGATACACTGCGGCAAAGACGATGGCGGCCAAGACGGCCTTCGGCAGATTCGTCAGAAGTCCCGTGAAGAACAGCAGGCACAGCGCCAGCGCGATCGAGCAGATCAGCAGGGCCAGTGGCGTGCGCGCCCCCGCGTTGTCGTTGACAGCGGATTGCGACAGCCCGCCGGCGACGGGATAGCCGTGACCACAAGCCGCAGCGAGATTCGCGGCCCCTAACCCCAGGAATTCCTGCCGCACGTCCAGTGCGTAGCCATGTTTGGCAGCGAAGCTGCGAGCAGCGGAGACGCCCTCAATATAGGCCAGCAGCACGCAGCCTGCGGCGAGCGGAAAGAGATCGTCAAACTGCAGGAGACCAAACGTCGGCAGAGCCAGTGTCGGCAATCCCTCGGGGATCTTTCCAGTCACCGGTACGCCGGCGGCCGGAAGGGAGAGCAGTGTGGCAGCGAGGATCGACAGCGCGACGATCGTCACGATGAGAAGGTTGGTGTCGCCGATCTGCGCGACGAGTCGCAACGCACGATCGAAGAAATTATGCCCACCGCCCGCGACGCCGAACAGGCTCGGCAATTGGCTCATGATGATGGTGAGCCCGGCGCCGGCCTTGAAGCCAACCAGTATGCTGTCGCTGACCAGGCGGACGAGGACGCTGAGCTTAAACAGCCAGCAGACGAAGCACAGGACCGCGACCGCAAAAGCCGCAAGACTGGCGATCTGCGCGTATCGCACCGCGTCCCCGCCGGCGAGCACCCCGACCGTGGAGGCAATCATCAGCGAAATCGCCGAAGTCGGACCGATTGCGAGCTGCCGCGACGACCCGAGCAGCGCATAGCCGATACCGCCGAGCATGTAGCCATAGATGCCAACCTGCGGCGCCAGGCCGGCGAGCGTCGCATAGGCCAGCGATACGGGAATCGCGTACGCGGCCAGTGTTATGCCGGCCACTGCGTCCGATGCCAGCCATTCGCCACGATAGGCAACAAGCCAGCCGGAGACTGGGAAGAATCGCGACCATCCCACGGGTCGGTCGGGCGGCGAGTTCATGCGGGCACCTCGCTCCGTTCGATTTCGCAGCGCAACAGGATGATCAGCAGAGCGGTCACGGGAATGCCAAGCGCGAGATCGGGAATGCCTTTGGTCGCAAAGGCCCCGACGGCCGCGCCCACGCCGAAGGCGACGCAAAGCGCGGCAAATATGCCGGAGCGTCGCAGCGGCCCGGGCGGACCGCCACCCGAAAGAGCCATGAGAACGCCTTCAATGGCCTGGCGCATGTTGCCGGTGATCATCACCGAGCTGTAGGCCACGCCCTCGACCTTGGTAAAAGCGGCCGTCTGCATCGCCGCAACGAACGAGATTCCGAGCGTGCCGGCGAGATCCGGCAGGCGGTTGTGCAGGATGCCGATCGTCACCAGCAGCAGGATCTCGAGGAGTGAGCCGATGGCGCTGATGCGCTGTCCGATGACGCCGCGAAGCCAGGTCACCAGCAGAATGCCGACTGCAAATGCGAGAATTGGCGGCACGAAATGAAGCGCATCGTCCCAATTCCCGGCCGAACCATGGACCCATAGCAGAACGAGGTTTGCTGTTTGGGCATTCGCCATCACGCCATGGATGATCCAGGTGTAGGCGTCGAGATAGCCGCCAACGAAAGCCAGCAGCAGCGCGATCGACACCGTCTCGTCGCGGCGCAGCGAAGGACTGGCGGTATTCGTCAGGCTCATGTTCGTGGCGTGGTTCGTCGCGGGTGCATTGGACCATCAAGAGTGGTCCCGCCCGCGAAAGGGTTGACTTGGATCAACCATCCCGGCCGCTTGCGAGCCCAGCTTGGCCCGCCACGAGGCGCCGGGATCCACGACGATGAACGCAGTCAGGGGAATCATTTCAACTGCGCCGGAGATCTTTCTGCTATTGTCGATGGCGCTCGGGACCATTCTCGGCCGCCTCAAAATTCGCGGATTCTCCCTCGGCACGACGGCGTGCACGCTGATCGTGGCGGTGCTGATCGGTCAGCTCGGCACCTTCACGTTCCCCTCCGTGCTCAGGATCGTGCTGTTCAGCCTGTTCGTGTTCACCATCGGCTATCGGTCCGGGCCTGAGTTCTTCGCCTCTCTGAGCGTCCGAACGCTGGCACAGGTCGCGCTCGCGCTGGTGCTCGGGGGCACCGGCCTGATCGTCGTGCTCGTCTTCGCCTTCAGCTTCGGTCTCGATCCCGGCACGGCGTCGGGACTTGCCGCCGGCGCATTGACGCAGTCCTCGGTGATCGGCACGGCCTCGGGTGCGCTGGCCCAGCTCGGACTTCCCAAGGACGTGCTGGAGCATCAGGAGGCGAATATCGCTGCCGGCTATGCCGTCACCTATGTGCTGGGCTATATTCTCACGCTGATATACGTCCCGCTGCTTGCACCGAAGGTGATGGGGATCGACCTGAAGGTCGAGGCGAAGAAGCTCGAGGCTGAACTCTCCGGCGGCGAACCACCCAAGACAGAGAACCTGCACTATCGCAAATTCCAGGCCCGCGCCTATCGCGTTGCCGCCGCCGCAGGCCGCACCGTCAAGGCGATCGAGCAGGAGATCGGCAGCCGCACCGTCATCGAACGCATCGTGCGCCAGGGCGCCGATATCGAGCCGCATCTGGATACTGTGCTCGAAACCGGAGACGACATCGTCATTGCCGGGCGAACGGCCGCCATCGTCGCCGCTCGACCCATCATCGGGACCGAGATCGATGCCGATGAGATTCTCAAGGCGATACCAGGCAACGTGGTCGACGTCCTGGTCGATAATCGCAAGCTCCACGGCCGTTCCCTCCAGGAGGTCGCCGATCGCCTTGGCAACGACGCACGCGGCGTCTTTCTGCGCGCGTTGACCCGGATGGGCCGCGAGGTTCCCTTGAGCCCCGACACGCGGCTCTATGTCGGCGACGTCATGACGATGGTCGGCACCACCCGCAACATCGAGCGCGCCGCCGCCCAGGTCGGACAGATCGTGCGCTCCGGCGACCGCACCGATATCGCATTCCTC
This sequence comes from Bradyrhizobium sp. GW821-FHT13H06, assembly GCF_058803975.1. NCBI lineage: Bacteria > Pseudomonadati > Pseudomonadota > Alphaproteobacteria > Hyphomicrobiales > Nitrobacteraceae > Bradyrhizobium > Bradyrhizobium sp. GW821-FHT13H06. Next base: position 131,625 of record NZ_JBXAPN010000005.1, read on the forward strand.
GCGGCCGGGATCGCCGCTGGTCTGCTCGCGGGGCTGATCAGCTTCAACGTCGGCGGCATCGCGCTGACGCTCGGCGGCGGCGGCGGCGCGCTGATCGCGGGCCTCGTCTGCGGCTGGTTGCGCTCGCGCCGGCCGACCATCGGCGCCATGCCGCCGGCCGCGCAGCAGACCCTGAGCGACTTCGGCCTCGGCGGGTTCATCGCGGCAATCGGCCTTGCGAATGGACACGCTGCCTGGCTCGCGATCCAGGAGCACGGCGTGATGCTGGTCGGCATGGGCCTCGTCGTCACACTGGTTCCACTGATCGTCGCGACCCTGTTTGCCTATCACGTGCTTCGCATGAATCCGGTCATCACCTGCGGAGCGCTCGCCGGCGCCATGACGGTCGATGCGGCCGTGACGGGATGCTGCGAGGTTGCCGAAAGTCAGACGCCGGTGCTCGGCGTGGCCGTTCCCTATGCGGTCGGCAACGTCGTCCTGACCGTGCTCGGACCGATCATCGTGGCCTGCACGTTCACCGGGTGAGGACACAAGCATGAAGTCTCGCCGTCATCAAAGCGTTCGACTGCTCCTGAAAACGTTGCTGCTTCTGGCCTGCATCGCGGCGCCGGCCCGCGCGGACGATCAAGCCGCTTCACGCCGCATCCAGGAAGAGGTCTGGGCGCTGCCGCTGCCGCTGCCGACCTTCGCCTACGTGGTGCGCCCAATCGGTGACGGTCCGTTTCCGCTCGTCATCATGAACCATGGCGTGTCGCTCAATCCGACGGAGCGCAGCTTCTTTCCGCTGGTGGAATTCCGGGATGCTGCCAAATGGTTCGCCATGCGCGGCCATTTCGTCGTCGCACCGGTCGGAACCGGTTATGGCGCCTCCGCCATCGACATCCCGGAGCGCGCGCTGTACGGCCCGTTCTTCGCCAAGATCGGCAAGTGCAGCAACCCCAGCTTCCGCTCCGCCGGCATGGCGCTCGCACAGGCCGACCTGTGGATCATCGACCACATGGTCACCGACAAGCGCATCATGCCCAAGGACGTCATCGTCGTCGGGCAATCGGCGGGCGGCTGGGGGTCTATCGCCTTGTCCAGTCTCAACCCGCCTCAGGTCAGGGCGATCATCACCTTTGCGGCCGGCCGCGGCGGCCGTGTCGACGGCAAGCCGAACAACAACTGCGCGCCCGACAAGCTGGTCGAAGCAACCCGTGAATTCGGTCGCACCTCGCGCATACCGATGCTCTGGATCTATATCGAGAACGATACGTTTTTCGGCCCCGCATTGTCGAAGCGCATGCACGACGCATTCACCGCCTCAGGCGGCAGCGCCGAATATCACCTGATGCCGCCATTCGGCAACGAGGGCCACTTCTTCATAGGATCGCCGGACGCAATCCCGATCTGGTCGCCGCTCGTCGCGAAGTTTCTCGAGGCTCGAAAATAGCCGAATTGCCATGTTTGGAGACACGGCCATGATCACCGCACGCTACTGCCTGTCGGCCTGGCTGATTGCATCCATCGTCACGACGGCGCCGGTTGTGGAGGCGGTCGCGCGCGAAAAGCCGCGCGCGGCCAAGCCTGCCGAAGTCGCACCCCGGGGCCAGCGCGAGGCAAAGGACATCACGTACGGAAGCTGGCGCAAGCTGTGCTTCAAGGCAGCTGGAGCTCCGACGCTGTGCCGGACCTCGATTACCGGCACCTTTCCAACCGGTCAGATAGCCGTCCGTGTGGACTTGATCGAGCGCGACGGCGACCGCAACGGGCGCCTGCAAGTGTTCGTGCCCGTCGGCATGTACTTGCAGCACCCTGTCAAGCTCACGGTCGATCAGGGCAATTCCTATCATTTCCCCTACACCTGGTGCCTCAGCAACGCCTGCATCGCGGCGGATGTCGCAGACCCAAGGATCATCAGAGACATGGAAGCGGGAAAGGCTCTCCTGTTGGAAGTGGTCGATTCCAATCTGCTGTCGCTGACGACTTCGCTGCCGCTGGCGCAGTTCGGCTCTGTCCACAAGGGGGCTCCGGCGCAGATGCTCGAGCAGGACATCGACGAATGAAACGGCGAACCCACCGAACATCGTCCCTGTACCGTCAGGCATCGAGCTGCGCCAGCGCTTTGCGATCCAGAAGCACGAGCTGGCGCTGCGTCTGCCCGTCAAACCGCAGCATGTTGTCATCACGCAGGATCGAGAGAGCGCGCGATACCGTCTCGAGCGTCAATCCAAGATAGTCAGCGATGTCGCGGCGGCTCATCGGCAAGCTCATCACGTCTGGATGATCCTGTCGCCGATCCATTTCCAGAAGGAATGCGGCCACCTTCTCGACGGACGTCTTCCGGCCCAGGAGAAGCATGTGGTTCTCCGCGTGCTGAAGATTGCGCGTGACGAGGGTGAGCAGGCTTGCCTGGCCCTCCTCCTGGTGCTCGATCCTGTCGAGCAAGTGTCGCCGGCTCGTGATGCGAACCTTGGTCTGAATGACTGCTTCTGCGGTGAAACGATGAACCGCGCCGTTCTCCAGCCCGAACAGGTCGCCCGGAAGATGGAACGAGTTGATCTGCCGGCGGCCATCGCAGAGCAGTTTGTAGGTCCGGATCGCACCAGACACGATCTGGTAGACGTACCCGGCCTCCTCGCCCTCTCCAAAGACTTCCGTTCCCCTCCGATAAGTGAACTCGCTGCAAAAGACCTGTTCGCCGGCGAGGGCCGCCAATTGCCCGTCATTGGCAGGACGGCTCACTGTCCTGGTCCTGATCAACATTGCAGAACTCCCTACAAATTGAATTGGCAGTGAATTCGGGAACTTTAGGCAATAGCATACGAGCGCATTTGATCTAGCTCAACTCCAAGCGGTGGCTACGTGATTGCCCGCGGCGAGCGAGGACGGGCACCAGGAGTTCGAAAGGCCATGTGCTGCTCTGCGCCACCATGGGGGGAAGTTTGCGCAATTGGGCCCTACGCCCTTCTTATATAGGTTGGTGGTCGAGCCATGTTGGTCGGCATCAAGCCGCCACAGGGTCTTGTCGACGGATTTGGCTCATTTCGCCCTGCGACGTGACGGCGCAGGCGGCGGCACATAGCGCTGCCAGATGGTCCCGTTGTCGAACTGGATCGTCATGCCGTCAGGCGTATAAACAGCGCTTATGTCGTAAGCATCGATCCAGATGCGGCTCGCTGGCGAGTACCAGTCCGGCCATGCGCGCGACGGCACGCCCGCCTCGGTGGTGAGATTGAGCTCGGGTCCGTTCTGCGTAACGTGGGCCGGCAAATCACCACGGCACATCTGGACGCATGTGTAAGTGCCGGTAAGGTCAACCGATTGGGCGAGCGCCGCGCCGGACGTCAGCGCAGCAGCCATGCCAGTGACCATCAATAAGCGTTTCATACCTCATCTCCCTGCATAGGCGATTGCTCCCACTGAGAAGCAGACTTCAATATCCAGCGCCACGGATGATGGGGTTGATCCGCGTCAACCGACACCCCCAATTCGGGATGAAGAGGCAATCGCTGGCCGCTAGTCTGCCGCCGACCAGGCGCGATGGATGGGGTCGATTAGCGCCTTTGCCGCGAAAGGCTTGGTCAGATAGGCAATACATCCGGACTCGATTGCGGCCGTGCGGCTCGAATGGTTGTCGTTGCCGGTGATATAGATGACCGGTGCCGCAACGCCATGCTCAGCAAGCCTGCGGCGCAACTCGATCCCGGAGGCATCGTCCAGATTGATGTCGATGATGATGCATGCTGCCTCGCCGCAGCCGCCATGGCCGAGCAGCGCATGTGCCGAGTCGAACAGCAGCACAGTGAAGCCGTGCGCGCGCAGAAGGCGCTTGATGCTCATGCGCATCGACGCGTCGTCGTCGACGACAAGAACAGGCTTGCACGAGGACAAGTTCGGCGGTCCTTCCAGGTATTGGCTGGCGTCAGTTTGCCGGACGATTTGGATCCAGTCGGACAACAAGCCCGACTGCAGCCCGCGCATCCGGACTACAGCATACCCTTGCCGAGCTTTGAAATAGTCCTTGTGTGCAGGTTGCTTGGTGAAGACCCGCCGGAACCACAGGCGTCGTCAGCCGGGCCGGTTGGCTTCGGGATCCAGTACGCCCAGCCGCTCCGCCATCGACACAAGTTCCGCCAGAGACTGCACCTGCATTTTCTCCATCACCTGATGGCGATGGGCCTTTACGGTGCGTTCGGCGGTGCCGAGTTCGTGGGCAATTTGCTTGTTGATCTTGCCGCGCACGATCAATTCGAACACCTGGCGTTCGCGCGGCGTCAGTGACTTCAGCCGCATCTGGAGCAAACTGAGCTTCGTGCGCTGGATGTGGTCGGCCTGCTGGCGGATCAAGGCACGCGCGAGCGCATCGAGCAGCTGTTCCGACGAGACGGGCTTGGTGAGAAAATCTTCGGCTCCGGCTTTAATGGCGCGCACGGTCGTCGCCGTATCGGCGTAGCCTGTCACGAACACGATCGGGAGCGTGGACCCGAGCCCGGTGAGGTGGCTCTGCAGCTGGGGACCGGAGAGCCCGGGTATCTGCACATCGAGCAAGATGCATCCGGGGCCATCGCCGTCCGGCAGCCGCTCGAGCAGGTCCTGGGCCGATGAATAGGTGGCGACCTCATAACCAGCGAGCTTCAGCCGGCGCTCGACGGCCGTGCGGAAGGAGGCGTCGTCGTCTACCACGTGAACCAAGCCGGGCATTTGACCTCCTGGGGGGGTCCGCAACCTTCAAATGCGCAACAAAAGCAACCAAAGAAAAATGCGTCTGAGGCAATTCATGTCGTGCAACGTATTCCGCCCTGCCCCTTGGTACAATGACCTGAGAGACAATGGCTTATAACACGGCCTTCATCGTACACCAATCGTCCGGGAAACAGCGAGGCGCTCCCGGCAGCGAAATAATCTCAGCGACGAACCAGTCAAGCGACCAGAGGAGGCGGTCCATGTTTGTGCGTATCGCAACCGACCGGTCCCCGCGCCCCAATTCTCTCCGTGACTTCGGAATGACCAGCGATTCGAATACGATCGTCAGTCTAAGCGAATTCACCTACAAGAAGGGCACTGAAGTCTACGGGGAGAAAGAGCCGGCCGAGTACGTCTATCAGGTCAAGGTTGGTGCAGTGCGAAGTTACAAGCTGCTGACCGACGGCCGGCGCCAGATCGGCGCGTTTCACCTCCCGGGCGACATTTTCGGCCTCGAGAATGGCGGAGCTCATCGCTTCACGGCGGAAGCCATCATCGACACCACCGTTCACCTGATCAGGCGCCAAAGTCTTGAATTGGTGGCGAAGAGCGACGTCATGGTCGCCAAGAACCTGTTTCGCATGACCACCGCCAATCTCCATCATGCCGAGGACCACATGCTGCTCCTGGGCCGCAAGACGTCGCTTGAGCGGGTTGCAGCCTTCTTGCTCGAGATGGATAAGCGCCTGACCGCCGCGGGCGTTATCGCGCTGCCGATGTCGCGGCGCGACATTGCGGATTACCTCGGCCTGACGCTGGAGACGGTGTCCCGCGCTTTGTCGCGGCTGCACGAATTGGGCGTTCTCGGCTTCGTCGGCAATACCCAACGGCAGATCGTGCTGCAAGACCGGGCGAAGCTTGCCAGCCTCGACCTCCAGAGCTGAAGCCGCGAGTCGTTGGTCGCAACCTACGCCGTGATCATGCAGCCAACCGTACTTGGCGGTTGATTTCAATCAACGAAAGATGACGGCTTCACCGTCCAGGTAGCAAGGTCGGAATACTTCGAACGCGAAGTACGACATTTCAGGGAGGGATTCATGCGTTCGCGCAACTCATTTTCGGCCTCGTTCACGTTGGCCTCCTTGGCCATCGGGACAACGGTGGCATTTTCGAGCTTGATGGCGACGACTCGGCCGGCCGGAGCCGTCGTTTACTGCCAGTACGTGGATTATCCGCCGAGTTGCGTCGCGAGAGCCGGGGTCGTTCTACGGCCGCGCCCGATCGCCCGCGAAGCAGTGCGACCTGGAACCCCGGCGAACCGAGGGGGGCCCGTCAATCGAGTTGGCCGTCGCTGAAACCGACCAGTCGTCCTCGTTCGCTCGCATCAGGAGCTAAGAGATGTCACGCATGATCTGGATTGCCATCGGCGGCACCATGCTCGCCGCTGTACCCGCGGTTGCACAGGTCGAACTGAAGACCTACGCGAATGCGGACGGCTATATCGACGTCCAGGCGCTGACCTGTGCTCAATTGGCCAACACCTTCCAGGAGGACGCGGACTACCTGATGGTCTGGTACAGCGGCTGGTACAACGGTCTCGGCAAGAAGCATCTGATGCGCGTCGACCGCACCAAGGCGCTCGAGCACGAGATCATCGTCCATTGCAAGGCAAATCCCGGCAAGAAAGTCATCCAGGCGATCGACGTTGTCTTCAACGACTACCGGGCCCGCGAAGGGATCAAGCTGAAGCGATAGATCAGTCGCGGATCTCGAGCGCCGCCAGGTGCTTGACGGTCTTGCGCAGAACCTCGAACAATACGGCGGTCGACCAGCCGAACAACAGGATGCCGTTCATCGCAGTCATGGGGCCCAGCAGGCGGCGCGCCTCGACCGGCGTGATGTCGCCATAGCCGAGCGTGGTGTAGTTGACGAAGGCAAAATAGACCAAGTCACTCCCGGCAGGCGCCACGCCGGCCATCAGGTAAGCCGCCGACCAGACGACGCTCTCCAAAGTATGCGCCACCATCAGAACGGCGGCGGTGACGACCATCACGGCCATCAGGTGCAGTCTCGGCCATACCGTATGTCGCAGCCCGGCCGAACGGGCGATCCCGATCGCGCCGACCGTGACCAGCGCGTGGATCATGATGTTCATCAGGCTGACAATGGTGCCAAGCAGGAATTGAAGCACCATTGTCCCTCCTCCCCGCGTGCCCGGTCGCCAGGCTTGCCCGCCCGATGGCGTGAGCGCACTTCAACCTTGCTTACCCGGCTTCCGGTCGAGGCGCAGCCGTTGAGCTCTCATGCGTTTGATCTCTTCGTGAAGCGCTTCGGTCTTCTCGTCCTGCCGCTCAGTCCTCGACTTCGTCTGCTCTTCGCCGCGCAGCTTGTCGAGCGCCTTCTCGACGGAAAGCTTTTTGGTTTCAGCCATGCGCATCCTCCATTGAACAATTGCTATTGCGCCAATCCTCCGAACCAGGCGCCGAAATAGCCGGCATAAAGCGCCGGCAGCTCCAGATTCATGGAATGACCCATCCGGGGTACGGTCACGAGCCGGCAGTCCGGCATCGCCGCCGCCATGCTTTCGAGATCCGCCGGCGGTATCCACCCGTCCTGCTCGCCCCAGAGCACGAGATGCGGATGCTGGATTTCCGGCATGCGGCGCTCCAGCTCCCGGCTTTCCTTTTCCCGGTTGAGGTTGACCGGCGTGCCGATCCAGATGCCCTCGGAGACGCCAAAAGTCTGCTCAATGATGCGATCGAATAGCGCCGGGATCTCGCCGAGGCCCTCGCGGAATCGCGGGATCGCGTTCGGCGCAAGGCTTTCAGGCACGAACAGCGAGGATGCCGCGGTGGCCATCACCGTCCGCGTCAGCTGCTTGCTCGCCATCATCGCCCGGAAAAGGCCGATCTGATCGGCATTGAAGGACATTCCGAGCGGCGTGACCGGGTCGAGCGCAAACACCCGCCCGAACCGCTGCGGCTGCATCAGCAGCATCCTTGCGGCGATGATGCCGCCGGTCGAGTGGGTCGCGAGATGGCAAAATCCGACGCCCAGCGCATCCAGTGCCGCCAGCATGTCGTGCGCATGCTGCTGCATCGAGTAGTTGGCATAGTCGGCCGCGGGTTTCGGCCGATCGCTGTCGCCGCAGCCGCGCCAGTCGATTCCGATCACGCGCAGTCCGCTCGGAAACATCGGCGCAGCGAGCTCGATCCAGTCCTTGCTGGCGAGATTGCCGTGGATGAAGACGACGGTGACATCGCCTTGGCCCCACTCTCGCCAGCCCAACCGGACCTCACCCGCCTCAACCGTTGACATGGTCCGGCCTATTTGTTCAGGCCGGCCGTCGGTGCGGCGCCCGGTGGAGTCGGCGCCACCGGCAAGGCCGAGACGGCCGAACCTTTGATCATCCGATCCGTACCGAGCGGCGATGACGTATCGACCGTTCCCTTGATCACGAAGTCCACCACGTCGACCGGGAATTCCACCGGATTGTCGGTGTGGATGAAGTGACCGGTCTCCGGATAGATCTTGAGGATCGGCCGGTTGCCCGCACTGGTCATGCGCGACATGAACGGCGTGATGACGTCGCGTCCGAGGTCCGTCAAGCCGTTGAACGCCGGCGTCGGGATGAACGGCTCCTTGTCGCCGAAGGAGATGAAGATCGGCGCCTTGATCTGGGCCACCCGCTGGTAGAGGTTCTTCGGGTCATCCTGCTGCAGCTCGGACCCTATCGAATAGATGTCGTAAATGAAGACGTTGGCCCATTGCTCGAGCTCCTTCGGGTTGCCCTTGATGAGCCCGACGCGCTGCTCCGTGTGGAAGCGGGCATATTCGCTGTCGCTGTAGAAATAGCCGCTCTTCGCCGCCGACACGGCGTTGGTCTCCGGATCACGCTTCTTGAAATAGAAGAAGTCGCGGACACTCTGCTCCGGGCGTCCGACCTCCGCGGCAAGGATGCCGGTCGGACCCCAGGTTTCCTTCCACTTGTCGAAATCATGATCGAACACCTGATCGAACAGGCGCGCCTTCTTGTCCTTGGCGATCGTGATGTCGCGCGGATACTCTTCAAGGCCCGAGGGTGCTTCGAGCGCAAGGCCCAGGACGGCGTCCGGCCACGTGAGCGCATAGCCCATGACGACCTGGCCGCCGAGCGAATGACCGAGGTAATAGGCCTTCTTGACGCCGAGCTGATTGACCACGAGATCGTACACGGCCTCGCGCATGTCCTGCATCGTCCGCGCCGGGCTCTTATCGAGATTACCGGGACCGGACATGCCGTAGTGCGGCAGGTCCGGCACGATCACGCGCAGGCCGCTACGCAGGGCATATTGCATGACGTTACCGTAGTGCCCGCCGAACGCGCCTTTGCCATGAATGATGACGAGCACCTTTGGATCCTTATCGGTGCCCGCGTACTCGTCCATGTAGCCGATCTGCCAGGACGTGCCCCGCTTGTCTTTCGTGGTCGCGTATTTGACAGGATAAGGGTAGGTCACAAAGTCCTTCCAGAACGACTTGCCCGGATCGATGTTCGCGGCCACGCCGGGCGCGCGATAATTCTTGTCGACGTATTTCTGCGCGCGGTCGAGGCTCGCCACGTCGTCCATGAAGGCGACGAACTTCGGATCGTGCTTGCGGTGGTTGACGATCGAGAACACGCCGTAATGGGCGACCGGGCTCTCCTCGGAGATCAGCTGGGCCCCCGGCACGCGATCGACGGCGCGCTCGGCAAGCTTGAAGTTCAGCCAGCCATCGTTGGTGATGTGCATCACCATCGTGCGCGCCTGAATGCGGCCCAGATAGGGATTGACGTTGTGAATCTCACCCACCCTGTTGCGCCAGACGAGATCGACCGCGTCGTAGAGCTTGGCGCGCGTGATCACGCTGCTGGCGGCCTTCTCGTTCGGCGGGTCCCAGTAGAATACTTCCGGCTGCACGGCCGCAAAGCTCTGCGTCGTGCGGAAAGCGAAGTCGTAGCCGGTCAGGCCGAGCACCGACCAGCCGAAGGCGATGCCGGGAATCGGGTGCTTCTCTTTCGGCAGCTTGTAGTAATCGCCTTTGGTCTGCTGCCACACCGGATCGGCCTCGATCGCGGCGGTCATGAGCTGGAAGGTCCAGTTGCCGACGGGGTCCTCGGAATCCGACTGGGTGGTGCCACCGATCGGCATCAAGCCGCCCATGAACTCCGGATGCATGACGCCCCAGACATAGGTCTGCGTGCCTCCCATCGAGACGCCGGTGACCAAGGCAGCGCGGGCGATCTTCAAGCCGTCCCGCAGCATGCGGTAGTTCGCCTGGACCATGTCGTAGTAGCTGTATTGCGGAAACTTGATGCCGAGACCATCGGACGGTTTGCTCGCGCCCCAGGTGCCAAGCGGATCGACCATGACGACATAGTAGCGATTGGTGTCGATCGGCCGGCCCGGCCCAATGATCGGCACGCCACCCGACAAGGCAGCACCCTTGACCCACTGCTCGTACATGTCCGTCGAATCGCCGGAATAGTACGAGTTGATGATCACGGCATTGGTGATCTCCCCGGCAGCATTGCGCCGCGGCGTGCCGACGGCGATGTAGGCCGAGTGCAGCTTGCCCGCCCCGAGCGACTCCAGCGTCACGCCGCCTTCGCCACCATTCTCCCATTTCGACGGATCGGACAGATCGTACTTGCCGCCGAGGCGAAAGTTCGGGATCTCGACCGTCTTCTTCAGCTCATCATGCTGCATCTGCGACGAGCGGCGGCTGTAGGGCTGCGCGACCGCCAACGCGGTCCCCACCAACAGCAACAGCAGACTCACACAGCAATGCCGAATGAAATTCTTTCCGGCCATGGCGGCTTCCTCCTGGCAATTTTGTCAAAAGGCTAGGTACGCGATCGTGGCCGACCCTTGATCTAACTCAATGGATCGCTGTCTTCGTGGACGAGCATTGTGGTTGCCATCCATCTGGTCCGGACCTCGCAATGCCCTTTCTCAGTCACGGCTCGTATCGCATCCGCTATGAGCTTGACGGGCCAGCGAACGCTCCCGCCTATGTGCTGGTCAACGGGCTTACACAATATGCCGCGCTCTGGGCCGCGTATCGTGAAGCCCTGGTTGCGCGGCAATTCCGCGTCGCGACGTTCGACCTGCTCGGCCAGGGGGAGTCCGACAAGCCCGCTCTCTTCATCAGCCAGGATGATCAGGTGGCGGCGCTTCATCTCCTGGTCGACGAACTCGGCGACGGACCCATTTTTCTCGCCGGTATCAGCTTCGGCGGCCTGATCGCGCTACGCTACGCGATCGAGCACGGCGAGCGGCTGGCCGGGCTGGCGCCGATGAGCTGCTTCGCGGAGCTTCCGCCGCAACTGTTCCTGCTTGGCAACGCACTCCGCACCGGGCTGATCCTGGGCGGCACCAGCTACCTGCAGGATTTGTTGCTGCCAATGAACGTCTCCGATCAATGGCTAGGGCCTGTACTGGACAAGCTCGACAGCGTGAAACGGCAGGGCTGGCTGGTCAACGACGTCTTCGCGTTGCAAAACTTGATGGAGTCCTTCCTCGACTTCCGTCCGCTGACGCCGCAACTGTCGTCGATCACCCTGCCGACCATGATCCTGAACGGCGAGTTCGACTTCCTGACGCCCCGCGCAGTCCATGAGACCCTGCGCGCCGAGATTCCGAACAGCGCGCTCGTGATCATCCAGCGCGCCTATCACGCCTTCACACTGGAGAAGCCGGCGCTGACCGCAGACCTGCTCGCCCGCTTCGCCGAGGGCGTGCTGGCCGGCCACTGGCAGGGCAACAAGGCTGTCTGGATCGCGCCGGAAGAGGCCGGCGGTGAGCTCATTGCGTTTCCCGCCGGCTACGATCATCTGCGTGCCATTCCCGTGCAGGGACCGGCCACATGAGCGAATTCCTTGGACCGCTCGACCCGCAAGGCCGTGTGCCGCCGCAGCAGCAGACTCGCGTCGCCGCGTTCTTGACCTCCGCCCATGGCGCGTTGGCGCGGCAGTTCGCGTTCGCGCTGCCCGCAAAGCTCGTGTCCGCCTGGCAGACCGAATTGAACGCGCAGGTCTACCATGAGGCGGAGATCGTCTCCCTGCTGCTTCGGGCGACGTCCTGGGTCCCAGACCTTGCGCTGGGGTACCTATCGATGTCCTGGGAGACGGCATGGTTTCCGCAACCAGCCGAAGGCATTCCGGATCAGCCGCTGGCGCGGGCAGTCGGCCTGGCAACACTCGCGCATGCCGTGCATGCCGGCATAAGGCCGGCAGCTTTGCTCCCGAGGGAAGCCAATGCCGACGATCCCTTCGTCATGGCCTTGCGGCGCATCGAACTGGAGAGCGGCAGGCTGCTGCAGGCGCAAATCCTGTTTCTGAAAGGACCGGAACTACTGCCCCATCGCGACGCTGTCAGCGCTGCGCTCGAACATCGCCACGTCGAGATTCGCAAGCTATGGACCAGCGCGCTCCAAGGCGTCGGCATCGCGGTCCACGAATCATGAGAAGCCTTGACGCAGATCAAGGGACCGGGATGAACGCAAAGCGAGCATTCCACCCTCGCTTCCTTGATCTCTGCCGACTGGAGTTGGAACCATGAGGGCCGTTTCCATCGAAGAAGCCGTCGCGATGATCCCGGCAGGCGCAAGCATCATGGTCGGGGGCTTCATGGGGGTCGGCACGCCGTTGCGTCTGCTCGACGAGCTCGTCCGGCAACGAAAGGCAGGGCTCTCCATCATCAGCAACGACGCTGCGTTGCCCGGCAAGGGGGTCGGGAAGCTGTTCGATGCGGAACTGGTCTCGCGTCTCACCGCGACCCATATCGGCCTCAATCCGAAGGCGCAGCAACAGATGCTGGCCAAGCAAATCGCAGTCGATTTGATTCCACAGGGCACCTTCGTCGAGCGCATCCGCGCAGGCGGATGTGGTCTCGGCGGCGTCCTCACGCCGACCGGCGTCGGCACGCTGGTCGCGGAGGGCAAGCGCCAGATCGAAGTCGACGGAAAGCCGTTCCTGCTCGAGACCGCATTGCGGGCGCAGTTCGCGCTCGTGCACGCTTTTCTCGCCGATTACCTCGGCAACCTCTCCTATGCGCTGACCGCGCGCAACTTCAATCCGGTCATGGCGATGGCGGCGGACACCGTGATCGTGACGGCGGAACACATCGTGCCCGTTGGCGTCATCGCGCCCGACCACGTCGTGACGCCGGCGCCGCTGGTCGACTATCTCATTACCAACCCAAACGGGTGAAGCCATGGACGCACAGGAGATCATCGCCCGACGCGTCGCCAGGGAGCTCAGAAGCGGCGACCTCGTCAATCTCGGCATCGGCATTCCGACGCTCGTCGCCAATTACGTCCCGGCGGGGCTGAGCGTGTTCTTTCAGTCGGAAAATGGATTGATCGGCACGGGCCCGATTCCGGAGCAAGGGTTGGAGCACCCTCTTCTGACCGACGCCGGCGGCCGCCCGATCAGCGCGCTGCCGGGGGCCAGCACCTTCGACAGCGCGATGTCGTTCGGACTGATCCGCGGCGGCCACGTCGATGTCACCGTGCTCGGCGGGCTCCAGGTCGATGCACACGGACTTCTCGCCAACTGGATGATCCCCGGCAAGATGGTTCCGGGCATGGGCGGCGCGATGGACCTCGTCAGCGGCGCCAAGCGGGTCATCGTCGCCATGCAGCACGCTGCGAAAGGCAAGTCCAAGATCGTCGCCAAATGCACGCTGCCGTTGACGTCGGTCCGGCCGGTGCAGCTGGTCGTGACAGACATGGCGGTGATCGGCTTTCCTGACGGCAAGGCCACATTGCTGGAGATTGCTCCCGGCATCAGCGTGGGCGAGGTCATGGCGGTGACGGACGCCGAACTCGTCGTGCCCGACGACATCCCGGAAATGAAGATCTGAGCGGGCCACCATCATGCGCATATTCAGCAACTTCGACGAGATCAAATCCGCGGTCGGTACCGAGATCGGCGTCAGCGACTGGATCGAGGTGACGCAGGATCGCATCAACCAGTTCGCCGAGGCGACTTGCGACGAGCAGTGGATCCACGTCGATCAGGAGCGCGCCAGGAGGGAAGCGCCAGGCGGCACCACCATCGCGCACGGCCTGCTGTCCCTGTCGCTCGCGCCTCTTTTCATTCGTTCGGTGATGGACCTGAAGGGCCTGCGCAACACCCTGAACTACGGCGCGGATCGAATCCGATATCTTGCCCCCGTCCCCGCCGGATCGAGGCTGCGCGGGCGGATCACGGTCGCCGAAGCCGAGGACGTGCCGCCGGACGGCCTGCGCGTCAACTATCATCTCGTCATCGAGATCGAGGGCGGCAAGAAGCCGGCCTGCGTCGCCGAGCTGATCGCGCTGCATTATCGCTAGGTGTGCAGCCACGGCTGGGCTGCCGCAATCCGGAGGATGCCGTCAATAGGCTCGTGGATATCGCGGGTATCCCCCACGGGGGAAAGCCTGAGCGAAGTACGGGTTTATCACGCATGTGGCGGCTCGACCGAATGCTGAAGCCTGACACTGCGGCAGCGATGTGTAGCTGCAATCGATCCATTCGCCTCCGCCCAAGGACCCTTCATAGACCTTCATGCATACGGCGTAGCGGGGATCGTAGGTTTGTGCCTGCGCCGGCACGAAATGGATCGCGAGCAGAAACAGGCTCAACCCAAGCGCACGCACCTGAACCTCCTCCGTCAATCAGTCGATGATGTGATAGCCGCCGTCGATATAGAGAACGCCGCCGGTGATCAGCTTGGCCCCGTCGAGCGCCAGGAACGCCGTGGCATTGCCGACGTCCTCGATGCTGACGAGGCTGCGGGTCGGCGCGGTGGACTGCGCCTTGTCCATGAGATCATCGAATTCCGGGATGCCCGATGCCGCGCGCGTGGCGAGCGGCCCCGGTGAGATCGCGTGAACCCGGATGCCCTTCGGGCCGAGTTCGGCCGCAATGTAGCGGACCGCCGCTTCAAGCGCCGCCTTGGCCACCCCCATCACGTTGTAGTTCTTCACGACCATCTGGCTGCCGTAATAGGTCATGGTGAACATCGTGCCCCCGTTCTTCATCAGCGGCTCGGCGAGATGCGCCATCCGCATGAACGACCAGCAGGAGACATCCATCGTCTTCAGGAAACCGTCGCGCCCGACATCCACAACGCGGCCGTGCAGCGCCTCCTTCGGCGAAAATGCGATCGAATGCAGCAGGAAATCGAGTTGCCCCCACTCGCTTGCAATCCGCTCGAACACCTGTTCGGTCTGGCCTTCCACCATGACGTCCAGCGGCATGAAGATCGGCGCTTCCAGCGCATGCGCGAGCGGTTCGACATGCTTCTTGGCACGGTCATTGAGGTAGGTGACGGCGAGCTCCGCCCCGAGGGCGCGAAACGCCCTTGCGCAGCCCCAGGCGATGGATTGGTCGTTGGCGATGCCGACGATGAGGCCTTTTTTACCCTTCAGGGCAACCTTGGTATCCGGGAACACGGGGATCATGACGCCCTCTCTTGTCTGGAGTTGCTCGATGGCTGTTTCATCAGCAGCGACAGCGTGTGCTGCGCGATCATCAGCTCCTCGTCGGTCGGTACGACATAGACGGGGATACGACTCTCGGCACGCGATATCAGCCGCGAATTGCGAGAATTGCCGGCGCGGTCGAGGCTGACACCGAGCCATCCGAGCTGCTCGACCACACGGGCGCGAATCGTCGCGGAATTCTCGCCAATGCCGGCAGTGAAGACGAAGGCGTCCAAACCTTGCAATGCGGCCGCGAGCATGCCGGCATTGAGGCAGATCCGATACACGAAATAGTCGATCGCCAGCTTGGCCTTGGCGTCGTCGCTGGCCTCGAGCTCCCGCATGTCGTTGCTGACGCCCGAGAGTCCCTTCAGTCCGCAATCGCGATAGAGAAAGTCCTGAACGTTCGACGCCGACATGCCCTTCTCGGAGATGAGATAGAGCACGACACCGGGGTCGAGCTGGCCGGGCCGCGTGCCCATCGGCAGCCCGTCCAACGCCGTGAAGCCCATGGTGCTTTCGACGCTTCGTCCCTCGTTGAGCGCGCACATCGAGGCGCCGCTACCCAGATGAGCCACGATGACCCGCCGGTTCGCGATGTCGGGCGCAATCTGCGGCAGGGCCTTCGCGACATATTCGTAAGACAGCCCGTGGAAACCATAGCGGCGCACCCCCTCGGCATGGAGCTGATGCGGGATCGCGTAGTGATCGGCGACCGCGCTGTGCGTTCGATGAAAGGCGGTATCGAAGCAGGCCACCTGCGGCAAGCTCGGGAAGCCGGCAAGGATCGACCGGATCGGCGCCAGATTGTGCGGCTGGTGCAGTGGTGCGAGATTGACGAAGCGTTCCAGGCGGGCGACAACGCCGTGATCGATCGATACCGGCCGGTCAAAGTCCGGGCCGCCATGCACGACGCGGTGTCCGACCGCGATCGGGTGGATGCGAAGCTCGTCCCGCAACCAGCTCCCGGCGATCTCCATCGCCGCCGGAACGTCCGCGACGGCCTCGATCGGATACGCTCGCTCGGCCAGCGTCTCACCGTTCGCACCACTCGCCCGCAACCGTGGTCGGCTGGCAATGCCGTCGATCTGGCCCTTGATCTGCCGGCGAAGGATACCCTCTCCCTCGACAGAAAAGATCTGGAACTTGACGCTCGAGGAACCTGCGTTGACGACGAGGATCGTATCCATCGCGGTCACGCAGCGACTGTCGGCGCATGTTGGCGCCGGGCGTTGGCATAGAGCGACGCCACCGCGCAGGACGCCATGCGCGCACGGGGCGTGTCTGCCCGGGACGTCAGCACGACCGGCACCCGGGCGCCGAGCACGATGCCGGCGCCGTCGGCCTTGGCGAAGTAGGCGAGATTCTTCGCCAGCATGTTGCCGGCTTCGAGATCGGGAACGACGAGGATCTGGGCTCGCCCGGCAACTTCGGACTTGATGCCCTTGATCCGTGCCGCCTCGGGATCGATGGCGTTGTCGAAGGCCAGCGGCCCGTCGAGCACGCCGCCACTGATCTGGCCGCGGTCGGCCATCTTGCACAGGGCGGCCGCCTCGATCGTCGATGGGATCTTTGATGTCACGGTTTCCACGGCCGACAGGATCGCCACGCGCGGCGATTTTCCAAAGCCGGCCTGGTTGTACAGATCAATGGCGTTCTGGATGATGTCCCGCTTGGCATCGAGATCGGGAAAGATGTTGATGGCGGCGTCGGTGACGAGCAGCGTGTCGGCATAGGCCGGAACATCCATCACGAAGACGTGGCTGATACGGCGGTCGGTGCGCAGGCCGCCCACTTTGGCCGTGATGGCGCGCATGAGTTCGTCGGTATGCAGGCTACCTTTCATCAGCATCTCGCCCCTGCCTGCATGGATCAGCTCGACGCTCCTGGACGCGGCCTCCTCGCTATGCGCGGCATCGACGATCTCGAAGCCGGAGATATCGAGATCGTGCCTGCCCGCCGTCTCCCTGATCTTTCTCTCGGGTCCGACCAGGATCGGTCGGATGATCCCGGCTTGCGCGCTATCGACGGCTCCGCGCAACGAGGTTTCATCGCAAGGATGCACCACCACGGTCGGCACCGGCGGCACGGCCTTCGCTGCCGCAATCAAGCGATCGTACTTGCTGGGAGACTGCGCTGGCCTCGTATCGGCTGACATGATCTCGCTCCCGCCTCTTCCATGAACGCCTAAGATGCTTTCGCCTTTGGGTCGAAAGGGGTAATGTTTGACGTTCCCCCTTCCGCCTCGACGCCGAACAGCGCGGCAATACGCTGCAGGCGGCTTGCACGCTCGCCGGTGATTTCGCCGCTCGCGGAAAGGACCTCGCGGATCATTGTGAATGCCGCGAGTCGTTGCGCGACATCTTCTGGAAGCATCTTCGGGATCGCGGCCAGGGCGCCTTGCTGGTCGAGCAACAGCATGAAGAACTGCTCGCGCACCAGCATCTTGAACTCGGGCAGCGTCAAACGCGAACCGCCGGCATCGCGGCGTATCTGACGCAGCGCCTCGATGCTCCGCTCGTCGACCATTCCGCGGGCCGAGCCGATATAGAGCAGGCCGCGAATGGCGGCTTCACGAAGACCGCCCTCGCCCACCCTGGACTTCAGTTCGGCGATTCGCTTCTCGAGCATTGTCCGGTGCTCCGCCGACATCTCGCGCTTGCGCGAAGACTCCCAGTTCGGATCGATCCCGACCGCCGCCTGAAGTGCAGGCGAGCCATAGACATTGAGGAAGATCGTCTCGCTCAGGGCTTCCTGTGCGTCGCGCCAGCTATCCAGCGCATGAACGATCTGCTTGGACATCTGCTCCTGGAAGGCCAGGAACGGATTGTCCTTTGCCACAGGCTTGCGTTTTTCCTCGATCTCCTCGGCGGCCGTCTTCACGGCGCCCATCCAGGGATTCCGGCTGCTGAGGACCTCGTACTGCAATCGCAGCGGATGCAGGTTGCGCATGGTCTCCGCCATCTGTGGCGTGACCATCTTCTTGATCCAGGGCTGCACGAACTTCCGGTACGCCGCGAGATTCATCTCGGAGACGCGTTTTGCGGCCGCAAAGCGCCGCTCGTCCTCGGGCGAATTGCCGCCCATGGCGCGGATATCGTCGAGCGTTCGCGCCTCGCAGCGCATCACCCATTGTCCAACGACGAGATCGGAACTCGTGGTCTCCTCACCCTTGGCCTCGAACGTCGCTTCATAAAGTCCAGGCGGCAGGATATCGATCAGGTCGATGTTGCTGGAGAACTCCGCATGCTCCTTCTTCGCGACGCCGCCGGAGACGAAGATGCCGAGGTGCCCGATGCTTTCGTGAACGGTGTAGACGATGGTTTGTCCATATGCCCTGATCTCGTTGACGTCTGCATAGCAATCGAGAATCCAGTCCAGTGCCTGCTGCGGCGGCGTGACATTGTCGCCCTTGGAGCAGAACACCACGATCGGCGACCTGATATTGCGCAGATCGACCTTCTGCCCGTCCGACATCTCGATCTTGCCGGCCGCGAGATTGTTGCCGATGAAGAGCTCATCGACGATGAACTGGATCTCCTCGGCGTTCAGGTTGACGTGCCCACCCCACCAGCGCTCGAAATCCAGGTAGCGATCGGCCTCGGTATCGACCTTGGAATAGACGTTGTATTGCTTGGTCCAGAGCGTGTTGGATGGATTCTGGTTCTCGAAGTTCTGCACCAGCCAGGCGCCATCGAACTTTCCGGCGCCGAGATCGCTGGTCAATGCAGTCAGCCAGCTCCCTCCCAACAGGCCGCCGGAATAACGCATCGGATATTTGCCGTGCACACCGGCCCAGTAAGCGAGCGGCGCGCCGGCGATGATCAATGGCCCGAATAATTCAGGCCGCAGCGACGCCAGGATCATGACGGCCCAGCCGGCCTGGCAATTGCCGATCACGCAGGGCTTGCCGTCGGCTTTCGGATGCAGGCTGATGACCTTCTCGATGAACAGCGCCTCGGCGCGCGCGATGCGCTCGATGGTCTGCCCCGGCATCGGCTCCGGCAGGAAGCCGATGAAGTAGCAGGGATGCCCCGCTTTCATGGCAACGCCGATCTCGCTGTCCGCCTTGAAGCCGCCGATTCCCGGACCGTGTCCCGCGCGCGGATCGACCACGATGAACGGCCGCCGTTCGAGATCGATCTCGACCCCCTTGGGTGGAATGATGCGCACCAGCGCGTAGTTGACGGGCTCGTCGAGCTTGCGCCCATCGATGATCAGTTCAGCGGCATATTGGAGGACATGCGGCGCCGTCTGCGCGACGTGCTCGCGATACTGGTCGCCGCGCTGGCGCATGATGTCCAGAAACAACACGCTCCGCTGCCCTGCATCGACCATGTATTCGACGGCCGCGGCGACGACCCCGGACAGGGGACCACCCGGCAGGTTCAAGTTTTCCATCGTCATGTCCCGATCTCGCTGTCGTACGCATTCAGAAGGCGCTTCCGCGAGGCGCCACCGTTGATTTAAGTCAACGTTCGACGACGGACGGCAGTTGGGCGGCGTCCGTCTTGATCCAGGCGACCGCAAGCTCCCAGGCGACCGACAGGATGATGGGGCCGATGAAGAGACCGATGATTCCATGCCCCAGCGTTCCGCCGATCACGCCGATCAGGATGACGAGTGTCGGCGTGGTCAAGCCGCGTCCCATCACCAGGGGCTTCAAGACGTTGTCGAGGATGCTGACGATTCCGAGGAAGAAGGTCAGCAGCAATGCGGTGGTGACGTCCTTGTCGGTCCAGATCCAGACGATCACGGGAATCATGACGAGAGCTGCGCCGACCTGCACGATCGAGAGCAGCAGGACCAGAACCGCCAGCAGGCCGGCGATCGGGATGCCCGCGAGCTTGAAGCCGATACCGGCCAGCAGCGCCTGGACCACCGCGATACCGATCACGCCTTGGGATACCGCTCGAATGGTCGCTCCCGCCAAATCCAGGAAATGCTCGCTCTGCTCGGGCACGATCCGCGCGAGAAAGCCTCGGCCCGCGGCCACGAGCTGCTGGCCATAGGGAAGCATGACGCCAGCGACGACGACCGAAAGCAGGAACTTGACGGCTCCCACGCCAGCATCACCCACCAGACCGAGCAGCGTGCCGGCGAACGGCTTCAGATAAGGCGCGACCTGCTGCAGGGCCGAGCGAAGATTCGTTGAGGCCTGCTCCCACAGCTCGTAAAGCTGCGCTCCGATCAGCGGCCAGGTCTTGAGGGCCTGCGGCGGCAATGGAATTGTCAGTTCACCCGCGGCCAGCTCGGCGGCGAAGTCCTTGATGCCATCCGCCGCACCCATGCCGAGCCAGGCCGCAGGGCCGATGAAGATGGCGAGATTGATTGCGGTGAAGATGGCCGCCGCGAGCTTTGGGCGCCCGCCCAAAGCGTTGGCGAGCAGGACGAAGGCGGGATGGAGCGCGACCGCAAGCACGAGGGCCCAGACCAGTATGGTCACGAACGGGCGGACCAGGTAGAATGTCCAGAAGATCAACAGAGCGAGCAATCCAAGGCGCATCAACAGCTGGATTGTGTCTTCGCCGGTGAGGCGTTGAAGGAGTGTCCTCATGACCGCCCCTCTCCGCCATCTCGATGGAGACAGATGCTGATGCTCACCAGGAGACCCCGGAACAGAAGGACGACACCGCTCCAGTCAATGTAGGAATTCCCGAGGGGAAGAACCGCGGCGATGTGAAATCCGCCGCAAGCGAGCCACCCCGGCGTGAGACCGGTGTAGGCTACTGCAGCGACGCGTGGCGCCCGCAACCTCACGCGCGTCAATCCTGAGGAGCCGGCGCTCATGATGCCGCCCGCCCCTGTCCCCCGAGGCTGATCGGGTCGTTCTCCTCCTGGCGATGAGACAGGCCGAGGCCCTGTCGATCCTCGATGCGGGCCGCGGCGCGATCCTCCGGATCGAAGCCGGACCGTTCGATTCCGGAATCCAGATGACCGAGATAGGCGTGGACCGTTCGTGCGCGCTCGCTGTCGACGCATTCGGCAAGTTCGACGAGGGCCGATCGAAGGCGACGCATCACCTGGATGGACGTCGATCCGAACTGCCGGATCTCGTCGAATGCGAGTGCGAGGTAATCCTCCCATGTCGGCATTCGATAGATCACCCTCGGAATGCCGTCCTCGTCGAACGCCCGACAGGCTTCCAGATCGCATTTGGCCAGCCGGCGCAGAAGGTCTTCGATCTGGTCGATGGCCTGGACGGCCGTCGTCGGATCGTTGATGGCTGGAGACAGGGCCTTGATGGCGATATCGACCAGCAGGCGCATGGCATATTTCGGATCCTGCTCGAATGTCCGCTGGTCGCCAAGATGGATGGACGCGCGCAGCTGGCTCTCGAACCCGGCGCTGGCCGCACCGCGAACACGCAGGATTACGGTGCCTTCAAGCAGGGTATCGCCGACGGCGCACTCCAGCACGACGAGGCCGTCCATCCGGCGGCCAAGCCCGACCAGCTTCGCAACATCGATCGAGGTCACCGATTGCGGGTTTCCGACGTGCCGGATGGCTAGCGCCGGTACCTCGGAGTGCCGTGGGGCGGGACCTGCGCTTGCTGCGGTCGACGACTGCACTTCTTGATATGTGCTTGCGATGACCTCCCTTCCGGAATCGCCCAGCGACTGCAGCACGCGTGTGATCTGAAGGTTGTTCAGGCGCTGGACCAGCTGTGCAAGCATCAAGACGCTCGCCATCAGCATGGCACCGACAATCATTGCGGACAACAAAGGAACGCCTTGAGTGCCTTGGCGATCCACCCAGGCCAGCGTCGCAAGACTGTACATGAAGGTCGCGACGAACATGCCCAGCGAGTGAAACAGCAGCCGGTCGCGCGCGAACCAGACCACCAGCCGCGGCGAGTAGACGATGGCATTGAACTGAACGAGCACAAAGGCGATCGAGAAGACGATGCCGGTCAACGCCATCATGCCGGAAGCGACGGCCGAGAGGTACGCCTGGGCAGATGATGTCGAGAGATCAAGACTAGACGCCAGGAACCTGGCTTCCAGCCGCGGCACCAACAAGCCTGCGACGATGCTCGCAGCGGCATAGAGGGATGGTATCAGCCAGAGCTGCATTCCGCGTCGTCTCCATGGCTCAGCGCCAGGAGGGCTTGTCGCCCCTGTTGGCCACGCTCAGCATCGGCGCGGATACCTCCGGTTCGTTGATCTCGATCAATGGTCGGGATGCAGTCGGCAGATCGATGGCCCCTGCGAGTTGACAGAATGGGAAATCACGCAGGCGGTGGCGCTCTGCGCCGCTGAACAAACAAGCTCTCGAATCTATTGGTGCCGCGGGATACCGATCGAATGACTGCGCCAATGATGACGTCGATCCCGGCCTGGCGAAGAGACCGGGCGCAGACGCCCGCCAATTCGGCTCATCGGAGAGAGCAACGAGACCGTTTCGCCCCGCTCGGTGCGCCGAGGCAACGCGTCGCCGGAATTCGCGCAGCACATCCTCGGCGAAGCCGTACGTGAGTTGATAGGATCCGGATTTGCGAAAGCGCATCCCGATGTGAGCGCGACATCGCGATGACCGCGTTCCAGCTTCAACGGGGGCGAGCTTCATTCCGCGGAAGCATGCGCGGCAGTGATGCGTCGCAGGGCCATGCCGCGGCTCCCCGCGAGTGATGTCAGGCGGGCGGGCGATCTGGCTGGGGCGGGAGGGATCGAACCTCCGAATGGCGGAATCAAAATCCGCTGCCTTACCGCTTGGCTACGCCCCACCAGGCGACTGACGGAATGGCGGAAGATCGGGCTACCGCGGATTCTCTCCAGTCGCAGCCGGTCTATAGGGAGCGGGGCGGCATTTCAACCGTCTGGAGGGGCAAAATACCGCAGGCCCGGGATCGGCCGCGCTTGATGCTCTATGGACCCGAACCGGCTCCGTTTCCGGCCGGCCCCTGCCCACCTTCCGACCATTGAGACTGCCTCCGTTTCGTGAGAATACGGCGTCAATATTTGTCCCCCGGGAGTGAGCCATGACCTACCGCGCGCCGATTTCTGACATGCTACTGTCGCTCAACCATGGCGCGGGCCTCAAGGCCGCCGTGGAGGCCGGCCATTACGGCGATTTCGACGCCGATCTCGCGGCCGCCGTGCTGGAGGAAGCCGGCAAGTTCGCTTCGGACGTGCTGGCGCCGCTCAACAAGGTCGGCGACGAGCACGGCATCAAGCTGAGCGACGGCGAGGTCACGACCGCACCCGGCTGGCCGGATGCCTACAAGCGCTGGACCGAGGGAGGCTGGAACGCGGTGTCCGGCCCGGAAGATTTCGGCGGCCAGGGCCTGCCGCTCGCGATCAACGCCGCCTGCACCGAGATCTGGAGCGCCGCCAACGTCGCCTTCGGCCTCTGCCCGCTGCTGACCGCCTCGGCGATCGAGGCGCTGGACACGCATGGCAGCGACGAGCTGAAGAGAATCTATCTCGGAAAACTCGTCTCCGGCGAATGGACCGGCACGATGCAGCTGACCGAGCCGCAGGCCGGCTCCGACGTCGGCGCGTTGCGCACCCGGGCTGATCGGCAGGCCGACGGCACCTATCGCATCAAGGGGACCAAGATCTTCATCACCTATGGCGAGCACGACATGACCGACAACATCGTGCATTTCGTGCTGGCGCGTCTGCCGGACGCGCCCGCCGGCACCAAGGGCATCTCGCTCTTTCTCGTCCCCAAGTTCATGGTGAATGCCGACGGATCGCTGGGTCAGCGCAACGACATCTACGCCTCCGGCGTCGAACACAAGCTCGGCATGCACGCCTCCCCGACCTGCACCATGACCATGGGCGATCACGGCGGCGCCATCGGCTTCTTGATCGGCGAAGAGAACCAGGGCATGCGCTGCATGTTCACGATGATGAACCAGGCCCGCCTCGGCGTTGGCCTGGAGGGCGTCGGCGTTGCCGACCGCGCCTACCAGCAGGCCTTGTCGTATGCGCAGGAACGCAAGCAGGGCCGCGCCGTCGGCAAGAAGGGCGACGGCTCCGATGCGATCTTCGTGCATCCCGACGTCAAGCGCATGCTGATGCGGATGCGGGCGCAGACCGCGGCCGCGCGCACCATCTGCTATGCGACCGCCGTTGCGATCGACGTCTCGACGCGCGCCAAGGACCCGAAGGTGCGCGCCGATGCGGCAGCACGCGCGGCGCTGCTCACGCCGATGGCCAAGGCCTATTCCACCGACATCGGCAACGAGGTCGCCTATCTCGGCGTGCAGGTGCATGGCGGCATGGGCTTCATCGAGGAGACCGGCGCGGCTCAGCACTACCGCGATGCCCGCATCACCGCGATCTACGAGGGCACCAACGGCATCCAGGCGATCGATCTCGTCACGCGCAAGCTCGCAGCCCATGGCGGCGCGTCGGTGTGGGCGCTGCTCGACGAGCTCGCAGCGACCGTCAGCCAGGTCGAGGCCTCCAACGATCCCGGCTTCGGCACCACGGGTGCAAAGCTGCGCGAGGCGCTGAACGCCTTGGGGCGCACCAGCAAATGGCTGCTGGAGCGCGTTGCCTCCGCACCGAACGAGGCGCTCGCCGGTGCGACGCCCTATCTGCAGCAGTTCGGCGCCACGCTGGGCGGCTGCCTGCTCGCTTCCGAGGCGCTCGCCGCCAAGGCCGACGGCAATTCGGACGCTGCGCGCTACGTCACGCTGGCGCGCTTCTTTGCCGAGAACATCACGGTGCAGGCCGGCGCACTCGAGCGCACGGTCACGGAAAGCGCGGAATCGGTCGCGGCGGCGGATGCGGTGCTGCTGGGGTAAGTCGGATCGGCTCGCCACGACCTCGAATGTCTTGCGCGAGCCTTCCCGTTAGCCTGGCCTTAGCTTGCGGAGATTCGGGCTGCGCTCTTCCCCGGCCGCCACAGCACGATGCCCGTCGCGACGAGATCGAGCACGACGCACAGCGCGAACGCGGTGGTGTAATTGCCCGTCAAGCTCCGCACGACACCGACGATGCCCGGGCCAAAGGCGCTGACGACACCGCTGATCGAAGTGCCCAACCCCATCGCGGCGGCAAAGGCGGTAGAGCCGATCTCGCGCTGGATGATCAAGGGCGGGAACGTGATCATGTTGCCGATCGAGAAGCCGTAGACGGCGCAGCAGGCCAGCAGCACGGTCGGACTCGTGCTTTGGAGAAGCACGAACAACGCCGCCGCCTGGCTCGTCATCGACGCAGCGCAGGCGAGACGCGGGTCGAGCCGGTCGACGAACAGGCCAAGCGACAGGCGCCCGACCACCGCCATCGCCGCCATGATGGTGACCGCGAGCCCTGCCGCGGAGCGGCCGATCAGCGGTTCGAGAAACGTCACCTGGTGGATGATGAAGCCCATCTGCGCCAGCAGCGCCATCGCGATCGGCAGCACCATGGTCCAGAACGCCGCGTTGGCGAGCAGCGCCTTGCGGGAATGGCCCGGCGCGGCCGCGCCGCCAGCGGTCCGGCCTCCGTCCGATGCCGGTGACATCCGTGCCGGCCAGCCGATGAAGGTCACGACCACCGGCAACAGCAGCACCATCATCGCGAGCGTGACCGCCAACATGGCGGAACGGAAGCCGATGCTGCCGGTCAGCGACAGCAGCAGCGGGACGAGGATGATGCCGCCGCAGGTCGCGCCGTTGAAGGCAAGGCTGAGCGCGAGCCCGCGGCGCCGCTCGAACCAGGAATTGAGCACGGTCGCGATCACCACGGTCCCCATGCCGGTCCAGCCGACCGACATCAGCGCATAGGCGAGATAGAGCTGCCAAGGCGTCTGCATCAACGCCAGCAGCACGGTCGAAGCGCCGAGCGCCGTCAGGCCGCTCAGGATCAGCGAGCGCAGCCCGATGCGCTCGAGCAGATCGTCGGTGAAGATTACGAGGACGGAGCTCAGGAGAAACGAGAAAGTACTTGCCGCGGAGACCAGCGTGCCCGGCCAGCCGTGGGCGCGCTGAAGCTCGGCAAGATAGACGCCCTGGCCGTAGAGACCGAAGCCGAACATGAAGAAGGCCATCAGGAAGCAGGCCAGCACGACACGCCAGCCGCGATAGTGCAGCGAGGATTCGTCAATCCGGGTTGCGGCAATCATCAATCGGGCGGTCGGCCATGGAACGGCGCGAGATCATGCACCACAACCAAAGGTTATTCAAATGAAACATTGTAGCCAATTGTTGCGACACGCGACGGCAGCGGGTACCATGCATCAAAATTATCGGACGTCGGCGTCGAAAAGGTTGAGCGGCGCATTGGCACGCCTGCGAGATGATGCAGGCTGATGCTTCGCAAGACCCGCGAGCGTCGCGGCGCGCGATATCCGCTGCATGATCATCGCCGCCGGCTCCAGCGACTTTACCGCCGACATCAAGGATTTCATACGTCTCGACACGCGTGTTCACGACAAAGCATCGTGAAATCTTCGCGCGCTGCGTCTAGTCTTGTCCCATGCGATACGTCTTCCTGATCCTGACCGTCCTCGCCGCCGTCCCTGCCTCGGCCCAAACCGTCGTTCCAGTCGAGCTGCGCGTGCTCGCGATCAACGATTTCCACGGCAATCTGCGCCCGCCACCGGGCGGCATCCGCATCAATGACCCTGAGGACAAGACCAAGAAGGTGACGGTGGCGGCCGGCGGCGCCGAGTACATGGCGACGCTGGTGAAGCAGCTGCGCGAGGGGCACAAGAACACCATCTTCGTCGCCGCCGGCGATCTGATCGGCGCGAGCCCCTTCCTGTCGGCGATGTTCCACGACGAGCCTTCGATCGAGTCGCTCTCGATGATGGGCCTTGCGATCAGCTCGGTCGGCAATCACGAATTCGACGAGGGCAAAACCGAGCTCTTGCGAATGCAGAACGGCGGCTGCCATCCCGTCGACGGCTGCCAGGGACCGCATCCCTTCACGGGCGCCAAATTCCGCTATCTCGCGGCTTCCACCATCGAGACCACGACCGGCAAGAGCGTGCTGCCGCCCTACGAGATCAGGGAATTCGACGGCGTTCCCGTCGCCTTCATCGGGCTGACCTTGAGGGAGACCGCCGGCATCGTCTCGCCATCGGGCATTGCCGGGCTCGAATTCCGCGACGAGGCCGAGACGGTGAACGCGCTCGTGCCGCAGCTGAAGGCGCGTGGCGTCGAAGCGATCGTGGTGTTGATCCATCAGGGCGGCGAGCCCGCCGGCGACTACAATGAATGTCCGGGCATTGCGGGGCCGATCGTCGACATCGTCCACAAATTCGATCGTGCCGTCGACGTCGTGGTCAGCGGCCACACCCACCGCGCCTATGTCTGCGATATCGACGGGCGCCTCGTCACCAGCGGCGACAAATACGGCACGCTGGTCACCGCGATCGACCTCAAGCTCGATCCCGCAACGCGCGACATCGTCAGCTCCAAAGCCGAGAATGTGATCGTCGCCAACGCTTCGCTGGCCAAGGATCCCGAGCAGACCGCATTGATCGACGCCTACGACAAGCTGTCTGCGCCGATCGCCAACCGGCCGGCCGGCTCGGTGACGCAGACGCTGTCGCGTGTGCCGAACGAGGCCGGCGAAAGCCCGCTCGGCAATATCATTGCCGACGCGCAATTGCTCGCAACCCGCGACGCGAAGGATGGCAGCGCTGTCATCGCGCTGACCAATCCCGGCGGCATCCGCACCGACATCGTTCCCAGGGAAAATGGCGCGATAACGTTCGGCGATGTCTTCGCCAGCCAGCCGTTCCGCAACCGGCTCGTCACCATGACGCTGACGGGCAGCCAGCTCAAGGACATGCTCGAGCAGCAATGGCTCGATCCGAAGCGACCGCGGATTCTCCAGGTCTCGAACGGCTTCAGCTATACTTGGGATGCATCGAAGCCATTCGGCGAGCGCGTCATCCCCGCCAAGATGACGCTCAACGGCAGGCTGATCGAACCTGGAAACGGCTACCGCGTCACGCTCAACGACTACCTCGCCGTCGGCGGAGACGGCTTTAGCGTCGCAAAACAAGGCACGGCGCCGCAATATGGCGGCTACGACGCGGACGCGCTGTTCGCCTTCTTCCGGGCACACGGGCCGGTCGGTCCGCTGCCGCCGACCCGCATCCTGCGCGTGAATTGATCCGGATCAAACCGCCGGCGCTTTGCCATTCCCGGCCAAGCGCTTAGATTGGGTTTTGCATTGCGTTTTGGCGCTGGATGCGCCAACGACGTCAAAAGTCCGCATCCCATGAGGCCGACCTGATGAGCACGCTTCTCCTTTCCCACAAGGCCTGCCTCGACCATGTCACGCCGCCGGGACACCCTGAGAGGCCGGATCGTCTGCGCGCGGTGGAAGAAGCGCTGTCGCAAGAGCGTTTCCAGTTCCTGGTGCGAGAGGAGGCGCCCGAGGGCGACCTCGATCTCGTCACGCTGTGCCACAACGAGCATTACGTCACCGAGCTGCGCCACATCGCCCCGTCCAGCGGGCAGATCTATA
Source organism: Bradyrhizobium sp. GW821-FHT13H06 (assembly GCF_058803975.1). NCBI lineage: Bacteria > Pseudomonadati > Pseudomonadota > Alphaproteobacteria > Hyphomicrobiales > Nitrobacteraceae > Bradyrhizobium > Bradyrhizobium sp. GW821-FHT13H06. Next base: position 160,205 of record NZ_JBXAPN010000005.1, read on the forward strand.
TCGACGGCGATACCTCGATGTCGCCGGGCACATGGGAGGCCGTGATGCGCGGCGTCGGCGGCGCAGTCGCGGCGACCGAGGCGGTGATGGCGGGCGAGCACCGCAACGCCTTCGTCGCGATCCGCCCACCCGGTCATCACGCCGAGATCGGCAAGCCGATGGGCTTCTGCTTCTTCGACAACGTCGCCATCGCGGCGCGCCACGCACAGCGCAAATATGGCATCAAGCGCGCGGCCATCGTCGATTTCGACGTGCATCACGGCAACGGCACGCAGGACATTTTCTGGTCGGACCCGACCGTGATGTACTGCTCGACGCACCAGATGCCGCTGTTTCCAGGCACCGGAGCTAAGAGCGAGCGCGGCGATCACGACACCATCGTCAACGCGCCTCTCGCTTCCGAAGACGGCGGGCCGGAATTCCGATCCGCGTTCGAGAACCTGATCCTGCCGCAGCTCGAAAAATTCAGCCCCGAGCTGGTGGTCATCTCCGCCGGCTTCGACGCGCATTACCGAGACCCGCTGGCCTCGCTGAACCTGCGCGCCGAGGACTATGCCTGGGTGACGCGCAAGCTGATGGACCTCGCCGACAAGACCGCAGGCGGCCGCGTTGTTTCGGTGCTCGAGGGCGGCTATGACCTGCAAGGACTGAAAGAATCTGTTACGGCGCATGTCGGCGCCTTGATGGGCGCCTGAGGACGCCCGCCACATTAAGCCCGCAAAACCCGCCTTCACTGTAAGGCAAGCGAATCGGGCAATCGGAAACGGATATGGCCGAAAATACTCAAGTCGACGTCTCCAGGCTCACCTTCGAGCGCGCGATCGAGGAACTCGAAACGATCGTGAAGCGGCTCGAAGACGGCAAGGTCCCGCTCGAAGAATCCGTGACGATCTATGAACGCGGCGAGGCCCTGAAGCGGCGCTGCGAGGAGTTGCTGCGTCAGGCCGAGGCGCGCGTCGACAAGATCACCACCGATGCCAGCGGCCAGGCCACCGGCACCGCGCCGCTCGACGTCCAGTAAGTCAGCCGGGAACTTTCCCCGCTCGGTCGCCTGACGACCGGCGGCCCGCAAAAACGTCTTCGCGGGGCGTGGTTCCTGTGTCGCTTTCACGATCGCACGGGGCTGTTCCACCGAACACCGTGGTTTCGGGCGGGCGGGCCAATGCCAAACCCTCTCGGGATTCGGCCGCCGAGGGCAAAAAAGCTCTCCGTCAGGTGAAAAAAGCCTGCCGCGGAACCCAGCAAGGCCGGAACCCCTCATCCCGGGCCAGGGTTAACCAATCCGGCCCGCAAGTTGCACCTGCATACCACTCATCGGTGCGGCGGGTTGGCTTTGGCCCAAGCTTTGGTGTAAAGCTGCGCGGAGTGTGGCTTTTTGCAAGCCTTGCTTAGGCACCGATTGCCGAAGACAAGCGCTTCAAACTGCTAATGAAATTGGCTTGGGACGGGCGAAGCCGATCTGAGTGACAGGGATCACAGAGACTGAACCGGAGCGCACTTAAGCTTACCTAAGCTTGAAGACGGGGCCTTGCCCCATGCAGGTGGCTCCGACGGTTTGAGGACTCGCGCTGCGCCGATATTGTGCAAACCCATCGCGCACCGGAATGACCTTCCGGCGCTGACAAATTGGAAATCGCCGTGAACGCATACAGTAAGACGCCGCTTCTCGACACCATCCGGACGCCGGAAGACCTGCGCAAGCTCAAGGTCGAGCAGGTTCGCCAGGTCGCCGACGAGCTGCGGCAGGAGACCATCGATGCCGTCTCGGTGACCGGCGGTCATTTCGGCGCGGGCCTCGGCGTGGTCGAGCTCACCACTGCGATCCATTACGTGTTCGACACGCCGCGCGACCGGCTGATCTGGGACGTCGGCCATCAGGCCTATCCGCACAAGATCCTCACCGGCCGGCGCGACCGCATCCGCACCCTGCGCACCGGCGGCGGCCTGTCCGGCTTCACCAAGCGCAGCGAAAGCGACTACGATCCGTTCGGCGCGGCGCATTCCTCGACCTCGATCTCCGCCGGCCTCGGCATGGCCGTGGCGCGCGACCTCTCCGGCGGCACCAACAACGTTATCGCCGTGATCGGTGACGGCGCGATGTCGGCCGGCATGGCCTATGAGGCCATGAACAATGCGGGTGCGATGAACTCGCGCCTGATCGTCATCCTCAACGACAACGACATGTCGATCGCCCCGCCGGTCGGCGCCATGAGCGCCTATCTGTCGCGGCTCTATTCCGGCAAGACCTATCGCACGCTGCGCGATGCGGCCAAGCAGATCAACAAGCGGCTGCCCAAGATCCTCGCCAACCGCGCCAATCGCGTCGAGGAATATTCCCGCGGCTTCATGATGGACGGCGGCACGCTGTTCGAGGAGCTCGGCTTCTACTATGTCGGCCCGATCGACGGCCACAACCTCGACCATCTTCTGCCGGTGCTCAAGAACGTCCGCGACATGGAAGAAGGCCCGATCCTGGTCCACGTCGTGACGCAGAAGGGCAAGGGCTACGGCCCGGCGGAAGCGTCCGCCGACAAGTACCACGCCGTCGTGAAGTTCGACGTCGCGACCGGCACCCAGGCCAAGGCCAAGCCGAATGCGCCGGCCTACCAGAACGTGTTCGGCCAGAGCCTCGTCAAGGAAGCGCAGAAGGACGACAAGATCGTCGCCATCACCGCGGCGATGCCGTCGGGCACCGGCGTCGACATCTTCAACAAGGCCTTCCCCGACCGCACCTTCGACGTCGGCATTGCCGAGCAGCACGCGGTGACCTTTGCCGCCGGTCTTGCGACCGAAGGCTACAAGCCGTTCTGCGCGATCTACTCGACCTTCCTGCAGCGCGGCTACGACCAGATCGTGCACGACGTCGCGATCCAGAGCCTGCCCGTCCGCTTCGCGATCGACCGCGCCGGCCTCGTCGGTGCCGACGGCGCGACCCATGCCGGCTCGTTCGACAACGCCTATCTCGGCTGCCTGCCCAACATGGTGATCATGGCGGCGGCGGATGAGGCCGAGCTCGTGCACATGGTGGCGACCCAGGTCGCGATCGACGACCGTCCGAGCTCGCTGCGCTATCCGCGCGGCGAAGGCCGCGGCGTCGAGATGCCTGACGTCGGCGTTCCGCTCGAGATCGGCAAGGGCCGCGTGATCCGTCAGGGCAGCAAGATCGCCCTGCTCTCCTTCGGCACGCGCCTCGCCGAATGCGAGAAGGCCGCCGACGAGCTTGCCGCCCACGGCCTCTCGACCACGATCGCCGATGCTCGCTTCATGAAGCCGCTGGATACCGAGCTGGTGCTCAAGCTCGCCCGCGACCATGAGATCCTGATCACGATCGAGGAAGGCTCGGTCGGCGGCTTCGGCTCGCATGTCGCGCAATTCCTGACCGACCAGGGCGTGCTCGACAGCGGCATGGTCAAGTTCCGCTCGATGGTGCTGCCCGACGTGTTCCAGGATCACGACACGCCCGCCGCGATGTACGCCCGCGCCGGCCTCGACGCCAAGGGCATCGTCGCCAAGGTGTTCGAGGCGCTCGGCAAGGACGTCAAGGCCGAGACGGTGAAGTTGGCCTGACGGCCGCTTTCTTCACCTCTCCCGCTTGCGCTTGCGGGAGAGGTCGACGCGAAGCGTCGGGTGAGGGCTCTTTCCTCTCGGGGGTTCTCGATTGAGGAGTCCCCCTCTCCCCAACCCTCCCCCGCGTGCGGGGAGGGAGCAGAGCACGCCGCGCGGCTCGCACCTCGATCCAAACTTGCTCGGCTTTGGCTCCCATGAAAATCTACCTGGCAGGCCCCGACGTTTTCCTGCCGGACGCGGTCGAGATCGGCCGGCGCAAGGTCGATATCTGCGCGGCTCACGGATTGACCGGCCTCTATCCGCTCGACAACGCCATCGACCTCGCCGCGCCCGACGCCTCGCGGCAGATCTTTTGCGGCAACGAGGCGATGATGGACGAGGCGGTTGCCATCATTGCCAACCTCACCCCGTTCCGCGGCGCCGGCGCCGATCCCGGTACCGTCTACGAACTCGGCTACATGGCCGGCCGCGGCAAATTCTGTCTCGCCTATTCCAATGACGGCGCAGCCTATGCCGACCGTGTCGGCCGTTTCATGGACGTCACCACGGAGGACGGCCGGCTGGTCGATGCACAGGGGCTGATAGTCGAGGACTTTGGCCTCGTCGACAATCTCATGATGATCCATGCGCTGGAGCTGCGCGGCTGCCCGCTGGTAACACCGGCCACGATGCCGATCGACGTCTGGCACGACCTCGCCGCGTTCGAGGCTTGCGTCCGGATGGCGGCCGCGCGATTGATCGCTACATAAGCTCTTCAGTCGTCTTTCGGAGTTTCGATGCCCCCTCCCCGCAAGCGCGCGGATGTCCTGCTGGTCGAGCGCGGCCTGTTCGAGAGCCGGGCGCGGGCACGCGCGGCGATCGAAGCCGGGCTCGTCACGGCCGACGACAAGCAGGTTTCAAAGCCGTCGGAGACGATCGCCGAGGACGCGATGATCCAGGCCGAGCCGGCACATCCCTACGTCTCCCGCGGCGGCGTCAAGCTCGCCGGGGCGCTGGAGCGCTACCCGATTGAAATCGAGGACCATGTTTGCCTCGACGTCGGCGCCTCCACCGGCGGCTTCACCGAGGTGCTGCTGGCGAACGGTGCAAGCCTGGTGTTCGCGATCGATGTCGGCAGCAGCCAGCTGCATCCCTCGCTGCGCGATCATCCCAGGATCGTGTCGATGGAAGAGACCGATATCCGCAGCTATGAGGGCAAGCGCCTGCCGGCGCGGCCCGATGTCGTCGTGATCGACGTCAGCTTCATCTCGCTGAAGGCGGTGCTGCCGGTGGCGCTGTCGCTCGCGGCCGCGCCGATGAGCCTGCTGGCGCTGATCAAGCCGCAATTCGAGGCGGACCGGAAGCACAACAAGAAGGGGATCATCCGCGACCCCGCCGTGCACCAGGAGATCTGCGCCGATATCGCGGCCTTTGCCGCTTCGCTCGGCTGCACCGACATCGAGATATTCCCCTCGCCGATCACCGGCGGCGACGGCAATGTCGAATTCTTCCTGGGCGCGCGCCGTGGTTGAGCGCGTCAAGATCGACCATGTCGGCCATCGCGGCGACGGCGTCTGCCTCACCGCGGGCGATGCGGTCTACGTGCCCTATACGCTCGGCGGCGAGACCGTCGAGGTCGATCACGTCCCGGGCCATCATCCCGATCGCCGCAAGCTGCTCGCGGTCGATGTCGCAAGCCCCGAGCGCATCGAACCGTTCTGCCCGCATTTCGGCGTCTGCGGCGGCTGCGCGATCCAGCATTGGGCGACTGAGCCGTATCGCGCCTGGAAACGCAACATCGTGGTGGAAACGCTGGCGCAGGCCGGCATTGATTGCGAGGTGGCGCCGCTGGTCGACGCCCATGGCGCCGGGCGCAGGCGCATCACGCTGCACGGCCGGTTCGGCACGCGTGACATCCTCAAGGTCGGGTTCTCCGCCACGAGCTCGCACGACGTCATCCCGATCCATCGCTGCCCCATCCTCGATCCCGGACTCGACGGCGCGCTCGACGCGGCCTGGGCGCTGGCCGAGCCGCTGACGTCCAGGATGCCGGTGACGAAGCCGCTCGACATCCAGGTCACCGCGACCGCCAACGGCCTCGATGTCGACGTGCGCGGCTCCGGCCCGCTGCCGACCCCGCTGGTCACGGCGCTGTCGCGCGTCGCCGAGCAGCATCGCCTGGCGCGGCTGACGCGGCACGGCGAATTGGTGCTGCAGCGCCTGCCGCCGACGGTGAAGATGGGCCGCGCGGAGGTGACGCTGCCACCGGGCTCGTTCCTGCAGGCGACGGTGGCGGGCGAAGAGGCACTCGCCGCACTGGTCGCCGAGCGCATCGGCAAGGCCAAGGAGGTCGCCGATCTCTTCTGCGGCGTCGGCCCGTTCGCCCTGCGGCTTGCCGAGAAGGCCCGCGTCACGGCCTATGACAGCGACGCCGGCGCCGTCGCGGCCCTCGCGAAGGCCGCGCGCACACCGGGCCTGAAACCGATCAAGGCTGAGCCGCGCGATCTGTTCCGCCGCCCGCTGGTGCCGCCGGAGCTGCGCGACTTCGACGCGGTGGTGTTCGACCCGCCGCGCCAGGGCGCGCAGGCGCAGGCGTTGAAGCTCGCCGCGAGCAAGGTGCCCGTCGTGATCGCGGTGTCCTGCAACGCCGCGACCTTCGCCCGCGACGCGCGGCTGCTGATCGACGGCGGCTATCGGCTGGAGGCGGTGGTGCCGGTCGATCAGTTCCGCCACACCTCGCATGTCGAGCTGGTGGCGCGGTTTGCGCGATAGGCTGCGAAATCCGCATCGAGCCGACAACCTTGATACCAGTCAATCGCTCTGCCCTCCGCTGCCGCTAAAAGCGTTCCGCGCCACGAGATGCGGAGCGGACGCTCGTGCTCGACCGACGACAATTCATCGCGACGTCGCTGGGGCTCTCCGCAGCGACCATCACCAGCCCCTCTGCCGCAGCGGCGGCGAAGACCTATGACGAGGAGGTAAAATCGTCACGGGCTCCGCTGCAAACCGTGCCGAGGGATCGCGAGCTCGTGCGCTTTGCCACCCTCGCGGCCAACAGCCACAACACCCAGCCGTGGATCTTCTCGGTCCGCGGCAACGTCATCGCGATTGCACCTGACTTCACACGCCGCTGTCCGGCCGTCGACCCGGACGATCATCATCTGTTCGTCAGTCTCGGCTGTGCCGCCGAAAATCTCATCCTCGCCGCGTCCACGCTGGGCTGGCACGCCGATGCCGCCGTCGGCGGCGACCGCATCGTGATCACGCTCGAGGAGGCCCCACAGGGCACATCGGCATTGGCGGCCGCGATTCCGATCAGGCAATGCACCCGTGCTGCGTTCGACGGCAGGCCGGCCGCACCGGAGACATTGCGTCGGCTCGAGGATGCCTGTCGCGAACCCAACGTCGCGGCGATCCTGATGACCGAACGCACCGCGATCGCCGGGGTCACCGACTACGTACTCGAAGGCAACTCGGCGCAAATGCGCGACAAGGCCTTCATGCGCGAGCTCGTCAGCTGGATTCGCTTCAACGAGGCGGAGGCACTCGCGACCTTGGACGGGCTGTTCTCGCCCGCGTCCGGAAACCCCTCGCTGCCCTCGTGGGTGGCGCGGCCGCTTCTCAAGCTCTTCTTCACCGAGAGCGGGGAGAACAAGAAATATCGCGAAGAGCTCGACAGCTCTGCGGGCGTCGTCGTGCTCGCTGCCGATCGCAGCGACAAGTCGCACTGGATCGCGGTCGGCCGCGCCTGCCAGCGCTTCGGATTGCAGGCGACCGCGTTGGGACTCAAATATTCCTTCATCAACCAGCCGGTCGAGGTGGCGGCGCTGAGGCAGCAATTCGGGGCCTCACTCGGCCTCGGCGAACGGCGTCCCGATATCGTGATGCGTTTCGGAACCGGTCCGGATCTGCCGAGATCGCTGCGGCGTCCGCCGGAGCTGGTGATGCAATCCTAGAGCGCGATGAGATCTGCACGAACCGTCAGCTCGCTTTGGATCTTTGTTTGAGCATGATCTTTCGGAAAGCCGCTTTATCATGTTCTAGCGCCGAAGGCCGCCCAGCGCAGGAGACTCGCCGGGCAGCATCGACGAGTTGATGTCACTGTCCATGAGTCCCGATTGCTGCTGGATGAACCCGGCCCCAAACGACAGGCTGAGGTTGGAGGTCGGCTTGAATTCAACACCCGCAAATCCGCCATAGCCGGGTGCAGCGCTGGAGGTGAGCGGCGCCAGCGAGCTGCCAATGCCGTTGCCGAACTTCAGCGTGTCGAAACCGGCAAAGAACGTGACGGGCATGCCACCCGCAGTCTTCATGTTATAGCCGAACTGCGTGCTGTCATAAGAGAGCGCGCTGAAATTGCCGATCGAGCCCACCTGACTGAAGCCGCTCAAACCAAGATTGCCGCGTTGGCTGCCGACGAAGAAACCGTTCGCAGAACTGGTGCGCCAATCGGCATCGCCGGCATTGAAGCTCGCAAAGTTGCCGTAGCTGTCGGAGCTCTGGCCGGCACCCCCGCTGAGGCCGAAAGGTCCGCCGGGAATCCAATATCTCAGCGGCGCGACTTGCCCATGAACCCGCTCTCCGCCGAGGCAGAGCACTGCGAGAGCTGCAAGAGCACATGAAAGTGCAAGCTTGAACATTCAGATTACCGTCAACAATTTCGCAAACTATACTCCGCGAACATCATCAATGCCAGCGGAGCGACCGCGCCGGGGTCACGGCTGCAGGTCTCCCGGGGAACTGCACCTGATGCCGCACGATCCGTTGCTCACCCGCCTGACATCCGTTCTTGCCGAGGTACCGGGCGTTCAGGCCGTCGTGCTCGGCGGCTCGCGCGCGCGGGGCAGCGCGCATCCCTCCTCCGACTACGACATCGGGCTGTATTGCTCTAGCGCGGGCCCGCTCGATACGGACCGGCTCCTGACTGCCGTGACGGAAATCGCCGACGATCCCGGCGCTGCGACCGTGACGAGGTATGACGAATGGGGCCCGTGGATCGTCGGAGGCGCGTGGCTGTCGGTCGAGGGACGAAAGGTCGATCTGCTGTACCGTCACGCCGACAACGTCGAGCGCGTCATGATGGACTGCCGAAACGGTGCAGTCCTCATGGCCTACCAGCCCGGCCATCCACACGGCTTCTGCTCGGCAATCTGGATGGGTGAGATCGCATATTGTCAGCCTCTGCACGATCCGAAAGGTCTGATCGCGCGTCTCAAAACAATCGCGCTCCCCTATCCGGAGGATCTGGGCCGCGCCTTGTTGCGGCGCTTTCAATGGGAAATCCTTTTCAGCATCGACAATGCGGAACTGGCGACAGCTGGCAACGAGCGGACCCACGTCGCGGGCTGCGCCTACAGGGCGCTCGCGTGCATCGCGCAGGTGCTGTTTGCATTGAACCGTCGATATCTCATCAACGAAAAGGGCGCACTCCTGGAGACGGCCGGCTTGCCACTGACGATTCCCGATCTGGTGGAGCGGTCCGAGAAAATCTGGCGGCTGATCGGGCATGGCGGCTTGGCACAGGCCTGCGCGATCCTGCGGCAGGTCGATCAGCAATTGAAGGCGCTGATACGATCCGGCGGAACGACGCTGTGAACGGCTATGCCGTCTTGTCGACGGAGGACGACGAATCCGCCGGTGGATACTTCGTCACCGGCACCACGAAGGATTTCGTGCCGACCTGGTAGATGACCTTGCCGTTCTTGCCGTCGTCGGTCGCGATCTGCGTCTGTCCGAACATGATGACGTTCTTGTAGACGATGCCAGTGCCCTGGCGGGTGACGCCGTCGGTGGTGACGCTGACCTGCGCTTCCTTGCCGTTGACGGAGAGCACCTTGAAGCTCGCGCTCTTGCCGTTGTCGCTGGAATAGCCACCCCAGCTTCCCATGAGACGGCTGTCGGAAGCCGGCGGCTCCTGCTTCTCCAAATTCGCGGTCTGCTTGCCAACGCCGCCGACCGAGAACAGCAGCACCATACTCTTACCGTCCTTGGTGCCGACCGTGACTCCGCCAAAGGTGATGAGCGTGCCCTTGACCTCGCCGAAGCCGCGCTCGGTTCGACCATTATGGGTGTACTCGACCTGCGCCCGGGCACCGCGGATGTTCACGACCTTGAAGCCGACGGGCTGGTTGTTGCCCACCCAATTGCCCTTCCAGTCACCGACCAGAGCACTCTGGCGATACATCCGCTCGTTGGCAGGCGAAATCTGGTTGGTGCTCGATGTGACGATGGCCATGGCTTGCTCAAAGGCAGGTTGGAAAAACCCGCTTTCGTTCGCTCCAGCAATGTCGGGATGCCGGCTGGAAACGGAAGGAAACAGTCTGATTAGGGCCATGCACCGGTTAATGGGCAGTTAAGTTCAACTTCCGGTTGGGATGGGCAAAAGGTCTCAGCCGGGACGTTAACGTCCCCAGCGGTCGGACCAGATCTTCTCGCCAATCAGGCAGTTGACGCGCGGCTCCTTGTCGGCAACGCGCATCACGGGGCGCTCCGGCGTGCGGCCGGCGACTTCCATCAGCAGCTTGGTGCGGATCGCTTCCTTGAACTTGTCGCGATCCTTGATCGTGATGACGAAGGAGCCGGGACCTCCGATGACGCAGTCCTCATAGTATAAATCGAGATTGTCGATATCCATGGTCGAGTAGGACGGCTCCTTGACCATGATCGGCAGGCCGTTGATGACGATGCCCTTCTCCAGGGCGGCATCGCGCGCCACCGTGACCGGACCGCCATTGTTGTTGGGACCGTCGCCGGAAATGTCGATGACACGGCGCAAGCCCCGATAGGGATCCTCATCGAACAGCGGCATCGCGAACGTGATCGCACCGGAGATCGAGGTGCGCGAGGCGCGCCGGATCGGCGTTTTCATGATCTCGGCGGCGACCGCGTCCGCCGTCTCCGGTCCGTCGACCAGGCGCCAGGGGATGATCATCTTCTGGTCGCTGGAGGCCGCCCACTCGAAATAGGTCACCGCGATCCGGCCGTTCGGGCCTAACTTCAGCGCCTGCAGGAACTCCTTCGACTGGATTGCCTGCGCATAGCCCTCACGCTGGACCGCGAGCTCGTCCATGTCCATGGAGTAGGATACGTCGACCGCGAGGATCAGTTCGACGTCGACCATCTGCGCGTCCTTGTCGGCCGCCAGCCGCTGCGATTGCGATCGACTCTCGGGCGATTCGAATTTGGGTCCCGGTGCCGCGATGCCCGCGACGTCCCCTCCGGCAAACATGCCGGCTAACAGCACAGCCCCGATCGAGAACAGCAAACGCATCGCAGTCTCCCGTCGTATGACGCGATGGTGACATGCAATTGCCTTGCCGCAAAGGCCGAAGATCGCTTGCGCTTCACATTCGAGTTAAGAATTTGCGTGCCAGCGCGAAACTGCCGCCGTGTCGCCGCGCTTGCGTCGCCGGAACACGCGCGATCACAGGATTCGTCAATCCGGGGCGGCTCGAACAGCCGAAGCGGTAATGGTGAGATTCTCAGGCGCGCAAGGGGCGCGCCGGAGTTCTCGCTTCGCGAGCCCTGGAATGGCGGCGGCGAGCCTGGAGTGTACGCTCGCCCACTTGTCCGGCACGATTTCCATGCTAGGGTTGGTCGCACAGATGGGGATGGAGTCCCCCGACAACCGCCCGGCGGTCGATGACCGTGCTTGGCTGATGACTCCTGCTCGAGGAGAGGCAATCTCAAGGCCTCTGCCTTTGGCGGGAGCATGGACATACCCGCCGATGGCGGGTTTTTTGTTGCCTTGTAACGAAGGCCAGCCGGAGAAGGCCAGGAGAAGACGACGACGTGACGATGCCGACACCGAATGCTGCGCGCACGACGCTGCCCAGAGGGATCTGGGTGCTCGGCTTCGTCTCGATGCTGATGGACATCTCCTCCGAGATGATCCATGCGCTGCTGCCGATCTATCTCGTCACCGTGCTCGGCGCCTCCACGCTCACCGTCGGGTTCATCGAAGGCATTGCGGAGGCCACCGCCTCGATCACGAAGATCTTCTCCGGTGCGCTGTCGGACTGGCTCGGTCGCCGCAAGCTGCTCGCCGCGCTCGGCTACGGGCTGGCCGCCTTCACCAAGCCACTATTCCCGCTTGCGCCCAGCGTCGAATGGCTGGTGGCGGCGCGCTTCATCGACCGCGTCGGAAAGGGCATTCGCGGCGCGCCGCGCGATGCGCTGATCGCCGATATCGCCCCGGTCGGCCTGCGCGGCGCGAGTTTCGGGCTGCGGCAATCGCTCGACACGATCGGGGCCTTCGTCGGGCCGCTCGCAGCGATCGGCCTGATGTGGTGGACGGTCGATAATTTTACGATCGTGTTCTGGGTGGCAGTGCTGCCGGCGTTCCTGTCGTTTGGACTGATCGCCTTCGCTGTGAACGAGCCTGAGCCCGACCCGAGCCGGGGGCCTGCGAAGAATCCGCTCAATCTCGCCGCAATGCGGCAGCTTGGAGCGGTGTACTGGCGCGTCGTCGCGATCGGAATCGTCTTCACGCTCGCGCGCTTCAGTGAGGCCTTCCTGATTTTGCGCGCACAGAACATCGGACTCAGCGCCATGTGGGTGCCGGCGGTGCTGGTGCTGATGAACATCGTCTATGCCCTGTCGGCCTATCCGGCCGGCGTGCTGTCGGACCGGATCGGCAGGACCGGCCTGCTCGCACTCGGTCTGGTCTTCCTCGCCGGCGCCGACCTCGCGCTGGCGCTGCTGCCGAATCTGGCCGGCCTCGCGCTCGGGGTCGTGCTGTGGGGGCTGCATATGGGACTGACGCAAGGGCTGCTCTCGGCCCTCGTCGCCGACGCTGCGCCACCGAGCCTGCGCGGCACCGCATTCGGCTATTTCAACCTTTTCACCGGGCTTGCCCTGCTGGCCGCGAGCGTGATCGCCGGCGCACTTTGGGACGCATATGGTCCCCAAGGCACGTTCCTCGCAGGGCTCGGCTTCGCGCTGGTCTCGCTCGTCGGGCTGCTCACGGTCGGCAACGGGCTGGCGGCGGCCAAGGACGAATAATGCAGGTCACAAACCAGGGAACGAGACGTTGAACATCCATTACATTCTGGCTGTAGCCGCCGGCGGAGCGCTCGGCGCGGTCGTGCGCTACCTCGTTGCAATCGGTTCGGGCCGCGCTTTCGGCACCGACTTTCCTTGGGGCACCCTGATCATCAACGTGACGGGATCATTCCTGATCGGCATCTTCGCTGCGCTGTTCGCGACGAGATGGAACCTGCCGCAGACCGCCCGGATATTCTTGACGGTGGGGATTTGTGGCGGATACACCACATTCTCGACGTTCTCGCTGGATGCCTGGTATCTGATCGAGCGCGGTCAGACCGTCGCCTCGGCCGTCTACATGATTGCATCGGTGGTGCTGTCCGTGGGGGCGCTGATCGCCGCAATGCAGTTTGTTCGCGCTCTTCCGTAGGGCGCAGCGCAACCGGCGCATCCCTGCCCGTCTGCAACGACATGATGGCGGCGCACCGACCACCTTGGAGAAGCCCGGGCGCCTGCAATATGATGAGAGGGCTGGAGCTCATCAGGGCCGGGTTTCAGGAAACGATGAACGACACCGTCACCAAGCCGAAAACCAGGACAAAGACCAAGGTCGAGCGGCCGCGGCTGCACAAGGTCATCCTGATCAACGACGACTACACGCCGCGCGAGTTCGTCACCATGGTGCTGAAGGCCGAATTCCGCATGACGGAGGATCAGGCCTACAAGGTGATGATCACCGCGCACAAGCTGGGTGCCTGCGTCGTCGCGGTGTTCACCAAGGATGTTGCCGAGACCAAGGCGACGCGCGCCACCGACGCCGGCCGCGCCAAGGGCTATCCGCTGCTGTTCACGACCGAGCCGGAGGAATAGGACGCGGTCTTCCACTTCGGATCAATTTTACAGATCCGCGCTACCACGGCTTCAATCTCCTGTGTCACCACGGCGACATGACAGTCGCACTGCGCAAACGGCTCGACCTCAGGCCGGCCCGCCCCGAGACCTCTTTCGGTCCGTTCAGGCTGCTGCATGCCCTGCCCTGGCTGATCCTTGCAGCCGCCATGCGGGTGATCGCATTTGGCGGCGGCGCGGTCGCCTTGCCGGCAATTGTCGTCGCGGACATTTCGGTGCTGCTGGCCTTCTTTGCCACGGCACATCAATCGATCGAGGCGGCCGGAGGCCAATCCTCCCTCGGTGAGTTGACGCTCGGCGAACAGTTGAAGCTGTCCTTCTCGGTTCTGTGGCGGATCGCCTTGGTGATGATCGCGGCCGCGCTCGGCACCGCAGCCGCGGGCCACGTCGCGTTTGCGCCTCACCTGATGGCCGGCCTCGATGGCGTTGCTTTCGACCAGTTCACGCATCTCGGGCGATTCTGGAGCGCGTTGATCGCGACGTTGGTGCTCCTCATGATCGTCCATGCCGAGCGCAATGACGGCAAGATCGCATTGTTCGCCGCCATCGGTGAGTTCGCGCGGCGCGGCGTGTGGCTCGGCGTCAGCGTGATCGTGCTCGGTGTCATCAACGTCGCCCTCGCCTATGGGCAGGAAGCGGTGCGCAGCGCGATCTGGAACTTCTGGCAGACCTCGTCGGCGACACAGTTCACCAAGAACCTGGTCTACTTCGTGTTCATCTTCAGCTTCGCGATGCTGAGGCTGTGGATCACTCTGAGGATCATAACTCTGGGCCTGAAGCAGTCATATCTTCGCGGCAGCTAAAGCGCGATGCGATTGGGACGAACGCTGCACATGCGCTGTCCGCTAGGCCATGATCGCCGGCGCTTCATCCGAAATCCCGTACACACGCTGCGCCTTCGAAAATCCCGCAATCGGAAATTCACCGAGCTCCTGCCAATCGTGCCGGCAGACATTGGCAAAGCCTTCCGAGGCCACGATCGTGCGGCCGAGCCGGCTCGCGATCTTCTCCAGCCGCGCGGCGAGATTGACGGCAGGGCCGATGCAGGTGAAGTCGAGGCGGTTGCCGCCGCCGATATTGCCATAGAGAATGTTGCCGACGTGGAGCGCGACGCCGAAGCGGAAACGTTCGACGACGTCGCCGACCGGAAAGGCGAGCGCCTCGACACTGGCGCGGGACTCGCGCGCCGCCTCCAGCACCTGCGTGCAGACATGCGCGGCATCGCCGACATATTCGTCGATCGGAAACACCGCGAGCAAGCCGTCGCCCATGAACTTCAAAACCTCGCCGCCATGTGCGAGGATCGCGCTGACCTGGCAGTCGAAATAACCGTTGAGGATCTCGACCACGGTCTCGGCCGGCAGCCGGTCCGACAGCGCAGTGAAGCCGCGCAGGTCCGAGAGCCAGATAGCCGCCTGCATGGTGTCGGTATGACCACGGCGGATCTGGCCGCCGAGGATGCGTGCGCCGGCGCGATTACCGACATAAGTGTCGAGCAGCATCTCCGCGGTGCGGCGCAGGGTGATGATCTCGCTGACACGCGCGAGCGGCGCGATGATGGCCCGGATCGACGCGATGTCGTCGTCGCTGAAGCCGCCGGGACGCCGCGTGATCCAGCTCGTCGCGTGGATGGAGCCATCGAGAAACGGCAGCGGCATCGCAATATAGTCGGTCGCACCCTCGGCGCGCATGTCGTCGAGAAACGGAAAGCGCTTACCATCGGGATCGTTCGCGCGCCCCCTGACCTCCAGCCCCTGCTCGAACACGATGCGGAGGGGGCTGCGGGCAAATTCGGGAGTCTCCAGGATCTCGAAGGCGACGCTGCCGATTTCGAACTCCTGCCCTTGCCGCCAGATGAAGTTGCGGCCGAAGACTTCGGGATGCAGCGTGCGGATGAAGATTCCGAACCGCCACACCGGCAGGCCGACCGCGACCAGACGTTCGCAGAATTCGGTGATCATCTCGGCCGGCTCAACCGACCAGGCGCCGTCGATCAGCCAGTTGCAGACGCGCTGGAGCTCGGAATTGTTCATGGCCCATTTGCGGATGAAGTGGTGGGCCCGTCAAGCTGCGCGGTGGGTTAGTCCGGCGACATCAACGTCCAACCTGCCCGCGATCTCGCAGGAGGTGATCGGCCAGCACACACGCCATCATGGCTTCGCCGACGGGAACGGCGCGGATGCCGACGCAGGGGTCGTGGCGGCCCTTGGTGAAAATCTCGGTATCAGTGCCCTTGCGATCGACGGTGAGACGCGGCTGCAGGATCGACGAGGTCGGCTTCACTGCGAAGCGAACCACTACCGGCTGTCCGGTGGAGATGCCGCCCAGCACGCCGCCGGCATGGTTGGACAGGAAGCGCGTGCCGTCATTGCCGGTGCGCATCTCGTCCGCGTTCTCCTCGCCGGTGAGCTCGGCCGCGCCAAAGCCGGCGCCAATCTCGACGCCCTTCACAGCGTTGATGCTCATCATCGCGGCCGCGAGATCGGAATCGAGCTTGGCATAGATAGGCGCGCCGAGACCTGCCGGCACGCCGTCGGCGACGACCTCGATCACCGCGCCGATCGAGGATCCGCTCTTGCGGATGCCGTCGAGATAGGTCTCGAAGAATGCGGCCTTGTCCTTGTCGGGACAGAAGAAGGGATTCTTGGCGATCTCGTCCCAATCCCACTTGTCGCGATCGATCTTGTGCGGGCCGATCTGCACCAGCGCGCCGCGCACCCTCACATCGGGCAGGACTTTTCGCGCGATCGCGCCGGCGGCAACGCGCATCGCGGTCTCGCGTGCGGAGGAGCGGCCGCCGCCGCGATAGTCGCGCAGGCCGTACTTGGCCTCATAAGTGAAGTCGGCATGGCCCGGACGAAACTTGTCCTTGATCTCGGAATAGTCCTTGGAGCGCTGGTCGGTGTTCTCGATCAGGAGTCCGATCGGCGTGCCCGTCGTCACCTGTACGCCGGTCTCCGGATGCGCCATCACGCCGGACAGGATTTTCACCTGATCCGGCTCCTGACGCTGCGTGGTGAAGCGCGACTGGCCCGGCCGCCGGCGATCGAGATCACGCTGGATGTCGGCCTCGGTGAGCGGGATCATGGGCGGGCAGCCGTCGACCACGCAGCCGATCGCCCCCCCGTGGCTCTCGCCGAAGGTGGTGACGCGGAACATGTGGCCGAAGGTGTTGAAGGACATCGCTGCTCGCTAGCTCGTAAGTCAGTGCTGACTTGTGGTAGCGCCCGGGAACACGGCGTTCAACCCCGTTCCCGTCATTCCGGGACGATGCGCAGCATCGAACCCGGAATCTCGAGATTCCGGGTTCGCCGCTCGGGCGCCCCGGAATGACGGTGAGGAGCCTAGCTAAACTTCTCCAGCCGGCCGTCGCGGAACACGTACACTGCGCCCTGCTCGATAAAGAGCTCCGCAGCGCTGCCAGGGGTCTCGATGCCCAGGGCCACCATCAGAGCCCGGCAGGTGCCGCCATGGGCGACTGCGACGGTATCGACCAGAAGCGACTCGTACCAGTCTAGCATGCGCAGCTGCACGGCCGCGTAGGTCTCCCCGCCCGCGGGCGCGACGGTCCATTTGTCGGCGAGGCGCCTCGCATAGACGTCCGGATCGGAGGCTTCGCTCTCGGCCAGCGTCAGCCCCTCCCAGACGCCGTAGCCGATCTCACGCAGGCGATCGTCGAGCGAATAGTCCGAAGCCGGCAATTCAAGCTTCTCGCGCGCGAGTTCCATGGTCTGCCGCGCACGGCCGAGCGGGCTCGACACGTAAGGCAGCGCCGCCCTGTCCCTGCCCTCGCGCCTGAACAGATCGGCCAGAATGCTGGCCGCCTGCACGGCCTGGGCCCGGCCACGCGCATTCAGCGGGACGTCCTTGGTGCCCTGGAGTCGCCCGAGCGCGTTCCACTCGGTCTCGCCATGGCGAAGGAAGTAGATCGTGGGCACGGGCATTCCGGCTCAGGGCTAGTCCTTCCCGCCCAGCGAGATGTCCGGCGCATCCGGCCGTTTCATGCCGAGCACATGATAGCCGGAATCGACGTGATGCACCTCGCCGGTGACGCCGCGCGAGAGGTCGGAGAGGAAGTACAGCGCGCTGCCGCCGACGTCTTCGGTCGAGACGTTGCGCCGCATCGGCGCGTTGTATTCGTTCCACTTCAGGATATAGCGGAAGTCGCCGATGCCGGATGCCGCGAGCGTCTTGATCGGTCCCGCCGAGATGGCGTTGACGCGAATGTTCTTCTCGCCGAGATCGGCGGCGAGATAGCGCACGCTGGCCTCCAGCGCCGCCTTGGCGACGCCCATCACGTTGTAATGCGGCATCCATTTCTCGGCACCGTAGTAGCTGAGCGTGATGAGCGAGCCGCCATCCGTCATCAGCTTCTCGGCGCGCTGCGCCACCGCGGTGAACGAATAGCAGGAGATCAGCATCGACTTCGAAAAATTCTCCTGCGTCGTGTCGACGTAGCGGCCGTCGAGCTGCTCGCCATAGGCGATCGCGTGCACCAGGAAGTCGATCTTGCCCCACTTCTCCTTCAGCACCGCGAAGGCAGCGTCGATGGTCGCGGCATCCGTGACGTCACAATGGCCGAGCACGAGACCGCCGATCTCGGCGGCAAGCGGCTCGACGCGCTTCTTCAGCGCATCGCCCTGATAGGTGAAGGCGAGCTCGGCGCCGGCCGCGTGGCATGCCTTGGCGATGCCCCAGGCGATCGAGCGGTTGTTGGCAACACCGAGGATCACCCCGCGCTTGCCTTGCATCAGACCTGAATTCTGCGCCATTTTTGAACGTCCCGTCGAACTCTCGCTGAGGTCTGGAGGTACACCAGCCCTCCCCTGCGGTACAGCCCTAATACGCGGCGTTAACGCTGTTTCGAGTGCCGGAATAGCCGTTCCGCTCGGGTGTTATGATCGTTGAGGCGCTCGCGCCGAACGCTGGGACTTCAAGACCGCAATGAACGCGTTTCGCCAGAGTGTGGAAGTCATGATCCCGGCGTTGCGCCGCTACGCCCGCGCGCTCACGCGCGATGCGGATGCGGCCGACGATCTGGTGCAGGATACATTGGTGCGCGCGCTGCGTTCGGAACGCCTGTTTCTCGGAGGCGACGTCAGGAGCTGGCTCTATACGATCCTGACCAACCTCAACAAGAACCGGCGGCGCTCACTGGCAAGGCGGCCGCAGTTCATGCCGCTGACGGAGAACAACCCGGATGCCAGCGGGACCGAGGCCGAAGGACGTGACATCGAGAAGGCGCTGGCCACCCTCGTCGAGGAACAGCGTTCGGTGCTGCTCCTGGTGATGCTGGAAGGCATGAGCTATCGCGAGGTCGCCGACATCCAGGGCGTGCCGATCGGCACCGTGATGTCGCGCCTGGCACGCGCACGGGCCCACGTTAAAGCCTCGCTGGAGGGTGAGCGCCCGGCGCTCAGGCGGGTGAAATGAGGACAGCGTGATGCATCGCACATCGTGCGCTCGCAGCCGGCCGAGGACGCGAGCGAAGTTGAGCCACGAACGATTTTTTGGGCCGCAGAGCCAGAGACGATCGATATGAACGACCGCAATATCCCGGTGACCGAAGACGAACTGCACGCCTATGTCGACGGCGAGCTGCCGGCGGAACGTCGCGCCGATGTCGAGGCCTGGCTCGCCGCCCACCCTGACGATGCCGAGCGGGTCCAATCCTGGCGGACCATGGCCGAGATGCTGCACGCCCGCTACGATTCCGTCGCGCAGGAGCCGGTGCCGGCACGGCTGGAGCTGGAGCGGCTGGAGCGCCGCCCGCGGCAATGGCTCTATGGCGCCGCCGCGGCCGTGCTGGTTGCTTTCGTTGCCGGCGGCACGGCCGGCTGGGTGGCACATGGCGCCGCCAACGCGCCCTCCACGTTCCAGAGCCTTACGGCAGACGCGCTCGATGCCCACCGCCTTTACGTCGTCGAGGTCCGCCATCCCGTCGAAGTCGGCGGCAACGAGCGTGACCATCTCCAGGCCTGGCTGACCCGGCGCTGCGGCTGGACGGTGTTCGCTCCGAACCTGGAGGCGAGCGGGCTGAAGCTTGTCGGCGGCCGGCTTCTGCCCGGGCCGAGCGGTCCGGCGTCGTTCCTGATGTATGAGGGCGCCTCGGGTGAGCGGTACACGATTTACACCGCCAAGACCGAGAATGGTGCGACGCAGATGCGCTACGCCAGAACGGACAAGGACGGAGCGCTGTTCTGGGCCGAACGCGGCGTCGGCTACGTCGTCAGCGGCGGCGGCGATCGCGAGCGGCTGACCAAGGTGGCGCAGGCCGTGTACGACCAGGCAGAGAAAAACGGCACCTGACAGCAGCGCCATGGCCGAAGCCACGCTCTCGACGTGCTTCGCGACGCGGATGCCTCGATTCCGTCATTGAAAATTTGGAATCAAGACATCGGCGCGTCTCATTATCGCACCGGATGATCACGCGAAAATGAGCAGCGTTCGATCCGCCGATCGACGCGGGCGGCCTCGATTGGGGCTTTTGGTACCGCGCTGGTCCCCCTCTCGAGGCCGCACCTTATGCACGGCTGCCCCGCCCGACAGCCGACATGTCTTGAAGTCAGCGTCGAAGCGCGCTGCGCTTCAGACCCAAGTTGAGCATCATCCTTTCGGGAGAGAATGCTCCGATCGTCGAGGTGGCCTCGGATAGCGCCCTAGCCGAGCCCGCTACGCGGATTGTAGGGGTGGTGGTCCCGCCACTTCTCCATCAATGCTTCGAGCTCGGCGTCGTTCCCGTCCGGTAGCATAATCCTGATGGTCACGAAGAGATCCCCGGTTCCACCAGATTTCGGCAAGCCCTTGCCCTTGAGGCGGAAGGTCCGGCCGCTGGAGGTGTTCTTCGGGACCGAAAGCTCCACGGCATTGCCGAGGGTGGGCACGCGGACCTTGCCGCCGAGCACCGCCTCATACAACGTCACCGGCAGGTCGATCCTGAGGTCGGCGCCCTCGACCTTGAAGAACGGGTGCGGCGCGATGTTGATGGTGATCAGGAGATCGCCGGGCGGATGGCCTTGCGCGCTCTCGCCCTGCCCCCGGAGCCGAATCTGCTGGCCCTCGGTGACGCCGGCCGGAATCTTGACGTTGAGCTCCTTGCCCGTCGGCAGCCGGACGCGCTTCTCGCCACCCTTGGCCGACTCTTCCAGCGAGACGGACATGGCGACATTCACATCGAGATCGAGCCCAATGCCGCCGGTATCGAATTCGAACTGGGCGCCGCCGCCGGCCCCAGGCCGGGCGCCGCGCACCCCGCCGCCGAACATGCTGTTGAGGATATCCTCGAACGCGCCGCCGCCCGGGCCGCCACCCGCACCGCCGCTACGGAACGTATAGCTTTCGAACCCGCCGGGACCCGCGCGGCCGCGCGGCCCCCCGCCGCCAGGAAAACCCTGGAAGCGCGGCTTGCCCTCGGCATCAATCTCGCCGCGGTCAAACTGCTTGCGCTTGTCCTCGTCGCCGAGGATCTCGTTGGCCGAGTTGATCTCGGCGAAGCGCTCGGCGGCCTTCGGATCACCCTTGTTGCTGTCCGGATGATGCTTCTTGGCCAGCTTGCGATAGGCGCTCTTGATCGCGGCAGCGCTGGCGCTCCGCGGCACCCCCAAGACCTCATAGGGGTCGCGCATTCGTCACGTCTCCTTCAAGAAATCGAATTGTTCAAAGGGCTCCCCGCCCCACCTGCGGATCATGTGGGAAGAGAGTGGCATTTTTGCAACTAGCAGCGTGGTGAACTTAGCTCCGCCACGGCTTTAGCGTATGAATCTCCCAACGGCCACGGCTCCTTTGGCAGCCGGCGCCCTGAAGCCAGCTTTCGGTGGTGCCGTTGACATAGCTCGCCAGGAAGTCGCGGCATCTGCGTCCGTCCTCGGCGGCATAGGACTGGGCAATCGGCGTCACCGAGCCGCGCGCCCCGGTCTCCGGATTCTCCCAGTGCTGGCTGGAATCCTTGTCGCCCTTGCTGAGGACGTCCGAGGCGGCATTGCGCGCGAAGGCGAGATCGGTCTCGGTGGGCGCCGCGTCTCTCGCCGGCCGCGCGATCGAGCCGGTGAGATCGCTGTCGTCAGTCTTGGCGTAGGCACTCGTCTCATTGCGGGAGAAGCTGCAGCCGCCGGTGCCGAGCCCGATCAGAATCATCGTCACGACGAGGCCGGAGGGCCGGATCGCCGATAGGCCAACGTGATCCCATGCCCTATATAGGGCGGTAGCGGACAAGGACGCATTTTGGGCCGCGGGACGCAACTCGGACTCCAGACATGACCGACACGACCTCGATGAAACACCAGACACCCTTAACATCCGGTGATTTCACCGCCGCCGACGAGCCATTTGCGCTGTTCGAGGCCTGGCTGAACGAGGCGACCAAGAGCGAGCCGAACGATCCGAATGCCATGGCGCTCGCAACCGTCGACCCTGACGGGCTGCCGGACGTCCGCATGGTGCTGATGAAGGGCTTCGATACCGAGGGTTTCGTCTTCTACAGCCACATCGCCAGCCAGAAGGGCCGCGAACTCGCCGCAAATCCTAAGGCAGCGTTACTGTTTCACTGGAAGTCGCTGCGCCGTCAGGTCCGCATCCGCGGCAACGTGACGCCGGTGACCGAAGCCGAGGCCGACGCCTATTTCGCCACCCGCCCCAAGCAGGCCCAGATCGGCGCCTGGGCGAGCAAGCAGTCGCAAGAGCTTGAGAGCCGCTTCGCCTTCGAGCAGGCCATCGCCAAGGTTGCGGCCAGATATGTCATCGGCGAAGTGCCGCGGCCGCAGGGCTGGAGCGGCTGGCGCATCACGCCGCTGCGGATCGAATTCTGGCACGACCGCCCGTTCCGCCTGCACGACCGCATCGAATTTCGCCGTGACGCTGCCGGCCAGCCGTGGTCCAAGACGCGGATGTATCCTTGAGCCTTGATCTTAGCCTTGATCTTTAGCCTTGATTTTAGCCTTGGGCCGAACTGAAAGATGTCCATGCCGCATTCGTCCAATGCGCCGCGCCGCACGCTGCTCCTGACCGGAGCAAGCCGCGGCATCGGCCACGCCACCGTGATCCGCTTTTCCTCGGCGGGATGGCGCGTCATCACCTGCTCGCGGCATCCTTTCCCGGAGGACTGCCCGTGGGACGCGGGGCCCGAGGACCACATTCAAGTCGACCTCGGCGATCCCAAGGACACTGCGCGCGCGATCTCCGATATCCGCAACCGGCTGGAGGGCGGCACGCTGCATGCGCTGGTCAACAACGCCGCGATCTCGCCGAAGGGCCCGGGCGGCTCCCGGCTCGGCTCGGTCGACACCGACCTCGACACCTGGACGCATGTCTTCCATGTCAACTTCTTCGCGCCGATCATGATGGCACGCGGGCTGATCGAGGAATTGAAGGCGGCCAAGGGCTCGGTCGTGAACGTCACCTCGATCGCGGGCTCGCGCGTGCACCCCTTCGCGGGCGCCGCCTACGCCACCTCGAAGGCGGCGCTCGCCTCGCTGACGCGCGAGATGGCGTCCGATTTCGGCCGCATCGGCGTCCGCGTCAACGCGATCGCGCCGGGCGAGATCGATACCTCGATCCTGTCGCCGGGCACCGAGAAGATCGTCGAGCAGCAGATCCCGATGCACCGCCTCGGCACGCCCGACGAAGTGGCAAAAATCATCTACGTGCTGTGCACGGACACCAGCTCTTACGTCAACGGCGCCGAGATCCACATCAACGGCGGCCAGCACGTGTAGGCGTCACTGTCATTGCGAGCGCAGCGAAGCAATCCAGAATCTTTCCGTGGAAAGACTCTGGATTGCTTCGTCGCAAGAGCTCCTCGCAATGACGGAATTGGAACCAGCGTTCGGGAAGCAAGGCGATCCAGACAACGCCGCCGCAAGGCCTGGATCGCCCTTACCTTCCGTTCCTCAATCGAGTCGAATCCGACGCGACCTCTCGCGCGGCCGCGGAGCGGCCGTGCTGAATGCAGTCGAGCAGTCGTCGTCGTTCTCACCATCGAGCAGCGGAGCACCACAGTGCCGGCACATGCGTGCCGACATCGACGGCGCCTTGCCGCTCGCCAGGACCTGGCGATAGTTCGCCAGATCGATGACGTTGCGGGGCGTCGTTATGTGTTTCTCAACCATGGCTGTTCCTCGCGGCTACGCACTGCTTATCGCAGACAAGTTTCGCGCAAACGTTCAGCCCACCGCTCAAATTTTACCGGAGGAATTGCGGCACGGCGCGGACATCACGGCACCGCCTCAATCCCGATCTATTCTGCGACACGTTCTACTGTGTCTCCGCGAGCGGCGTAAGGTCTCGGTAGGTATCTTCGCTCGAGCACGACTCCTACAGCCACTTCTTCCATTTGAAGATCCAGTACGGGACGACCGCGGCGACCAGCATCATCACCAGCGCCATCGGATAGCCGTGCACCCATTCGAGTTCCGGCATCACCTTGAAGTTCATGCCGTAGACCGAAGCGATCAGCGTCGGCGGCATCAGGACGACGGCCATCACCGAGAACAGCTTGATGATGTTGTTCTGCTCGAGATTGACGACGCCGAGCATGGCGTCGAGCACGAAGGTGATCTTGTTGGAGAGATAGGAGGCGTGGTCGGTCAACGAGGCGACGTCGCGCTGCATGGTCTTGAGCTGCTCGCGCATGTCCTTCGACCATTTCACACCCTCGACCACCGCGGACAGGAACGTCACGACGCGACCGATCGACACCAGACTCTCGCGAACCTTCGAGGTCAAATCACCCTTGCGGCCGATCGAGATCAGGATCTGGGAGTACCTCTTTGCCTGCCCGTGGCGCGCGCTCTCGGGCTCGAAGATGTCGTGCGAGACCTGATCGATCTCGGCGCCGCAACGCTCCAGAATATCGGCGCAGCGGTCGATCACCGCATCCAGCAGCTCCATCAGCACCATCTCGCCCGTGACGGAAGGCGTGCAGGAGCGAGAGAGCTTGGCCTCGACCAGCGCGAACGGCTTCGGCTGGTCATATCGCACCGTCACCAGGCGGTGGTCGCCGAGGATGAAGGTCACCGCCGTGGTCCGGGGCATGTCGGTATCGGAATGGCACATCAGCGTCGCAGTCATGTAGCGCGCGCCGTTCTCCATATAGAGGCGGCTGGAGATCTCGATCTCCTGCATATCTTCCCGGGTCGGGATGGCGATGCCCGCGAGCCGCTCCACGGCCTTGTCCTCGGCCGCGCTCGGATTGACGAGGTCGATCCAGACGGCGTTCTCCGGCACGGCCGCAAGATCCTCGATGACCGCCTTCTTGAGGGCGGACTCGGAGGGAACAAACACCGAAAACATGAAAAGCTCCAGAGATCCTGCGACAGCCAGCCCTTAGCGCGATTCTGGCAGGTTCACGATGACAACTACATTAACGGAGCGTTTGGACTTGCGGCGACCCGAGGCTCAACTGTGGCACGGAATCGACAGTTCGCCGCATCTCGCCGAAAAAACCGCACAACACCGCAAAATTTGCGGCAGAAAAGCCACAGCTAGGGTCTCGTAGCGCGGGAAAAGACCTTCAGAGCTGGAATTGTGGCGGATTTCAACGATAATGGGCTTAACGGAGTCGAGGAACTTGGGCGCCAAGCTCAAGCCTTCCGTGCGGTATTGTTTTGATTGGAACCAAACCATGTCGTCGCTGAAAGTTATGTTTGGGATTTTTGCCGCCGGCCTGATGCTGTCGGGCTGCATGCAGGCCACTCACTATGAGGCGACCGACACCAAGGCCTTCAAGCCGAAGGACAAGGAACTGCTCGCCAAGGTCAAATACGAGAACACCCCGGTCGCAGAGCCGTTCCGCCGCGCCATCGTCGAATACCACCGCAAGGAATCGCCGGGCTCGATCGTGGTCGATTCCGACAACCATTACCTCTATTACGTGCTGGATGGCGGCAAGGCGATCCGCTACGGCATCACCGTTGGCGAAGAAGCCATGGCCTGGTCGGGCATCGCCAAGGTGGGCAGCAAGACCGAGTGGCCGGCCTGGCACCCCACCCCCGGCGAAATTTCGCGTCTGGGCGTACCGACCTATGTCGCCCCCGGCCCGGACAATCCGATGGGCTCCCGCGCGCTGTACCTCTATTCGGGGGGCAAGGACACGCTGTTCCGCATCCACGGCACCAACCAGCCGGAATATATCGGCGCCTCGATCTCGTCAGGCTGCATCCGCCTGACCAACGAGGACGCGATCGATCTCTATGATCGCGTCAAGGTTGGCACCCTCGTCGTGGTGCTCGAGCCCAAGCACGGCGACTCGCCGTACAATTCGCGATTGGCGCTCGGCAACAGCCAAACCGGCCAGGCGGCCAGCTACTGATCGCCTCCGATCTCTGGACAACAAAAGGCGCCGGTTTTACCGGCGCTTTTTTGTTGCCTGCTTGGACGATTGAGACTTCTTGGCGGGGAGCGATTTCTCTTCAGGTGAAGACGATTTCTCCGCCGGCTCGTCGTCAGCGCCTTCCTTCGCCTCAGGCTTGGCCGCGACCTCGCGCGGCGGCGCCTCCTCGGGACGTTCCGCCGGCAGGAGCGGGGCGACCTGCGGCAGAGGATCCCAGACGTTCCACTGGCAGATGCGGTAGTCGTTGCGGCGCTGCGCCAGATCGAGATGGATGTGGTCCTCATGGTACCAGTCCGAGCCAGGACCGAGCACGGTGGAAAAGCGCGCGCAGACCGAGTGCAGCACGCGCTCGCGAACGTCGCGCGACAGGGTGCGGTCCGTGAGGCCGATCGACTGCCCATTGACAAGCTTGATGGCGCGGATGTCGATGGCATTGGCCTTGCCGTGCTCGGACAGCAGCGCGCCAGCGACGCGGTTGCGACCGCGACACTCGAAGGAATCGAAATTGTCGAGGTCGCTGATGGGCGAGCCGAGGCTGGCGGCCAGCGGCACCATGTCCTTGCGCAGCCAATCGGCGATCGCGGACGCCATGGCGCAGCGAAGGATGGCCGCCGGCTTGACCGTCACCTTGCGCTTGTCCGGCAGCACGACGGCTTCCAGCCGCACCAGATCCTCGCCGCCGCAGGCGCCGGGGCCGCGGATGTCCGGGATCGAGGGCGCGATCGCAATATCCTCTGTCAGCGCGAGGCGGCAGGCTGAGGCCTGTTTCTGGGGTGACGGCGCAGCCTCGGCAGGCTTGTCGGCGCTCGGCTGGTCTGGAGACGACTTTCCCCCTGCCTCCGGCGGGGCCTCGTCCGAGGCCTTGCTCGGTGCCTTGGGAGCCTCTTCGGGGCGCGGTCTTGGCAGCGGAATCTTGGCGGCATGAGCGGCAGCGCGCGGCCGTGGTGTACCAAGGCCGAAGATATCGAATGGCGCAGGATATTTCCGTGCCTCTGCCCTCTCGGCAGGCACGAGCAGCAGCCCGAGCGCGGCGGTAACCATTGCCGCGCCGACGGACATATAGCCGCGACAAGACCATTTGCGGCGAAAGTCCGGCACGCTAAAAGTCATGACAAGTCTTTGGCCCAATGCTGAGAGCGACAACGCGCCCAGCGACTTTTCGGAGGAACGTCGGAATGCTTGGTTTGATGCAAGATTGGCCCCTGCTCTGCCACCGGATCATCGAACACGCCGCCAGGATTCATGGCAAGCAGGAGGTGGTCACACGCTCGGTCGAGGGACCGATCCACCGCACCACCTACGCCGAGATCCACAAGCGCGCGCTCAAGGTCTCGCAGATGCTGGAGCGCGACGGTATCAAGCTCGGCGACCGGGTCGCAACGATCGCCTGGAACACCTGGCGCCATCTCGAGGTCTGGTACGGCATCATGGGGATCGGTGCCATCTGCCACACGGTCAATCCTCGCCTTTTCCCGGAGCAGATCGCCTGGATCATCAATCATGCGCAGGACCGCATCGTGATGACCGACATCACCTTCGTTCCGATCCTGGAGAAGATCGCCGACAAGCTGCCGAGCGTGGAGCGCTACGTCGTGCTCACCGACAAGGCGCATATGCCGGAGACCACGCTGAAGAACGTGGTCGCCTACGAGGACTGGATCGCCGAGGCCGACGGCAAATTCAAGTGGAAGGAGTTCGACGAGAACACGGCAGCCGCGATGTGTTACACCTCCGGCACGACCGGCGATCCCAAGGGTGTGCTGTATTCGCATCGCTCCAACGTGTTGCACGCGCTGATGGCCAACAATGTCGACGCGCTCGGCACCAGCGCGTCCGAGACAATGCTGCCGGTGGTTCCGCTGTTCCATGCCAACAGCTGGGGCATCGCCTTTTCCGCGCCCTCGCAGGGCACCAAGCTGGTCATGCCCGGCGCCAAGCTCGACGGCGCCTCGGTCTATGAGCTGCTCTCGACCGAGAAGGTGACGCACACCGCCGGCGTCCCGACGGTGTGGCTGATGCTGCTCCAGCACATGGCCGCCAACAATCTCAAGCTGCCGGATCTGAAGATGGTGATCTGCGGCGGCTCGGCGATGCCGCGCTCGATGATCAAGGCCTTCCTCGACATGGGCTCCCACGTCCGTCACGCCTGGGGCATGACCGAGATGAGCCCGATCGGCAGCGTCGCGGCGCTGAAGCCGCCGTTCCAGAATGCCACCGGAGAGCCGCTGCTCGACGTGCTCCAGATGCAGGGTTATGCGCCCTTCGCCGTGCAGATGAAGATCACCGACGATGCCGGCAAGGAGCTGCCTTGGGACGGCAAGACGTTCGGCCGGCTCAAGGTCTCCGGTCCCGCGGTGGCCAAGGCCTATTACCGCGTCGACACCAACATCCTCGACGAGGAAGGCTTCTTCGACACCGGCGACGTCTCGACGATCGACGAGGACGGCTACATGCGGATCACCGACCGCTCCAAGGACGTGATCAAGTCCGGCGGCGAGTGGATCTCCTCGATCGACCTCGAAAACCTCGCAGTCGGCCATCCGGCCGTGGCGGAAGCCGCCGTGATCGGCGTATTCCATCCCAAATGGGATGAGCGGCCGCTCTTGATCGTGCAGCTCAAGCAGGGCCAGCAGGCCACACGCGAGGACATCCTGAAGTTCATGGACGGCAAGATCGCCAAATGGTGGATGCCCGACGACGTCGCCTTCGTCGAAGGTATTCCACATACGGCCACCGGCAAGATCCTGAAGACGGCGCTGCGCGACCAGTTCAAGGATTATCGCTTCCCGAACGCGGCCGCTTAGCACGCGAAGCCACACTCCGTCACTCCGGGGTGGTCCGAAGGACCAGACCTCAGGTGCGCAATTGCGCACCGGGGAATCCAGAGATTCCGGGTTCGATGCCGTTGGCATCATCCCGGAATGACGGGCCAGTAACAGTCCGGTCTCCCTTGAATTTGCTCTCGGGCCGTGGTCTCAACGGCGTATCGTCGCGCCAGATCGGCCGGCGCCGCCCTCAACATCCGGCAGAGCTCACCCGATGGCCCGCAGGTTTTCCGCTCCCTACCAGTCGGAGCCCGTGTCCAGCCTGGCGAGCTGGGCGCGCAATCTGGCCGTGTTCGCGGTGGTGGCGGTGGTGGTGTCGGTCATCGTCGTCCGCTTCGATTTCCTGGAGCCGAAGCCGGCGCTTGCGACTTTCTTCGGCGGGCTCGCGATATCAGGCCTCTCGATCTTGTTCGGGCTCGCGGGCTTTGCCGCGATCTGGCAGAACGGCTCGCGGGGCATGGCGCGCATCCTGCTCGCCTTCCTGATCGACGGGGCAATCCTCGCCTATCCCGCCTATCTCGGCCTGCAATATCGCAAGCTGCCGTCGATCTACGACATCACCACCGACCCGATCGATCCGCCGCGCTTCGACGCGATGGCGCGGCTGCGCACCGGCGAGGGCACCAACACCGCGGTCTATGCCGGCCTCTACTCGGCGGAGCAGCAGCGCCGCTTCTATCCCGAAATCGTGCCCGTCGAGCTCGAGATTTCCGTCGACCGCGCCTATGCGATCGCGCTCCAGCTCGTGCACAAGCGCAAATGGATCGTCATCGACGAGCGCGCGCCGCAGCCGCCGCGCCGCATCGGCCGCATCGAGGCGGTGGCGCGCACGCCGATCATGGGTTTTCGCGAGGACGTTTCGATAAGGGTCGTGCCGGATGGCGATGATTCCCGGGTCGACATGCGCTCCGCTTCGCGCAATTTCGACAGCGATCTCGGCAGCAACGCCGCGCGCATCAAGAAGTTCATCGACGATCTCAACACCGCCGCCGATGCCGACGCGCTCAAGCCGGTGAAGAAGACGCCGGTCGCGCCGCCCAAGGCGCCGGCGAAGACGGTGAAAAAATAGCGAATTGGCGAGTGGCGAATAGCGAATGGAGAAACACAATTCGCCACTCCCTATTCGCCATTCGCCCCTAGGCCAGCCGATACGTCCCGCCGATCACGGGATCGCCATCGGTCGCGACCACGCCGCGTGCGACCAGGTCTTCGAGGTGCGCCAGCACGGAGTAGCCGGCGGCCGTCGTCAGCCTCGGATCGATACCGATATAGATCGCGCGGACCATCGTCGGGATGTCGGTCTCGCCCTTGGCGAGGCGGTGCAGGATCGAGGCCTCACGCGCCTTGCGGTGACGGATCAGGAAGCGCACGAAGCGCTGACCCTCGGGGATCTCGGGGCCGTGGCCCGAGAAATAGAGATCCTCCTCGCGTGCCGCGAGCCGGTCCAGCGAATCCATGTAGTCGATCATCGAGCCGTCGGGCGGCGCCACAATGGAGGTCGACCAGCCCATCACATGATCGCCGACGAAGTTGAACTTTCGCTCGGGCCAGGCGAATGCCAGATGATTGGCCGTGTGGCCCGGCGTCGCCACTGCCTCGAGCCGCCAGCCGTCGCCTTCGACGACGTCGCCATGTGCGAGGTTGACGTCTGGCGCAAAATCGCGGTCGACGCCGGATTCCGGATTGTGCTTCTCGCTCTCGAAACGCGGGCGCGAGGCGCGATGCGGGCCTTCGGCATAGACCGGCGCACCTGTCGCCTGCTTGATGCGCGCGGTGTTCGGCGAATGGTCGCGATGGGTGTGGGTGACGAAGATATGGCTCACCGTCTCGCCGCGCACGGCATCGAGCAGCGCAGCCGCATGCGCCTCATCGTCCGGACCGGGATCGATGATGGCAACATTGCCCTTGCCCACGATGTAACTGACCGTACCGGTGAAGGTGAACGGGCTCGGATTGTTGCAGAGCACACGCCGCACGCCGGGGCGGACCTCCTCGACGATGCCGGGCTTCAGCGGAAAGTTGCGGTTGAACGGGACGTCGTCATTGTCGGACATGGCTTGCTCATATCTTGCTGACTTCGTCATGCCCGGCCTTGTGCCGGGCATCCACGTTCGTCGCTTGGGCCAGAACGTGGATGGCCGGGACGAGCCCGGCCATGACGGAGTTTTTGGCGAGTTCTCTTGCCTACCACCCCTAGCCGCTTTGGCTCAGAAAAACGCCTGGATGCCCGTGATCGCACGGCCCAGGATCAGGGCGTGGACGTCGTGGGTGCCCTCATAGGTGTTGACCGTCTCGAGGTTATGGACGTGGCGCATCACGTGGTACTCGATCGAGATGCCGTTGCCGCCGTGCATGTCGCGGGCGGTGCGGGCGATATCGAGGGCCTTGCCGCAATTGTTGCGCTTGACGATCGAGATCATCTCGGGCGCGAACTTGCCCTCGTCCATCAGGCGGCCGACGCGCAAGGAGGCTTGCAGGCCCAGCGCGATCTCGGTCTCCATGTCGGCGAGCTTCTTCTGCACCAGCTGGGTCGCGGCGAGCGGCTTGCCGAACTGCTTGCGGTCGAGCGTGTACTGGCGGGCGCGATGCATGCAGTCCTCGGCGGCCCCCAACGCACCCCAGGAGATGCCGTAGCGAGCGCGGTTGAGGCAGCCGAACGGGCCCTTCAGGCCGGAGACGTTGGGCAGCAGGGCGTCTTCCGGAACCACGACGCCGTCCATCACGACTTCGCCGGTGATCGAGGCGCGCAAGGACAGCTTGCCGCCGATCTTCGGCGCCGACAGGCCCTTCATGCCCTTCTCCAGCACGAAGCCGCGGATCTGGTTGTCGTGCGCGGCCGACTTGGCCCAGACCACGAACACGTCGGCGATCGGCGCATTCGAGATCCACATCTTGCTGCCGGTGAGGCGATAGCCGTCCGAGACCTTCTCCGCGCGGGTCTTCATGCCGGCGGGATCGGAGCCGGCGTCAGGCTCCGTCAGGCCGAAGCAGCCGACCCACTCGCCGCTGGCGAGCTTCGGCAGGTACTTCTTGCGCTGGTTCTCGTCGCCATAAGCGTAGATCGGGTACATCACCAGCGAGGACTGCACCGAGTTCATCGAGCGATAGCCGGAATCGACCCGCTCGATCTCGCGTGCGACGAGGCCGTAAGCCACGTAGCTCGCGTTGGCGCAGCCATATTCCTCAGGCAGCGTGATGCCGATCAGGCCGAGCTCGCCCATCTCATTGAAGATCTCGCGGTCGGTCTTCTCTTCGAGATAGGCCTTGGAGACCCGCGGCAGCAGCTTGTCCTGGGCGTAGGCGCGGGCGGTGTCGCGCACCATGCGCTCGTCTTCGGTCAGCTGCTCGTCGAGCAGGAACGGATCGTCCCACTGGAAAGAAGCCGCAGCCGGCTTGTCCTTGGCCTGAGGGCGCACGCTCATGAAACGTCCTTTCGCGTCTGGTTCCGTCAATAATTGCCCGACAAACTAAAGCGCCGCGGCAACAAGTTCAATTGCATCCTGGTTTCGGTCATTCCGGCTCGCGCCACGGCCTGAACCTGGAAACGTTCTGGTCAGCTTTCGAGCTGCTCGTTGGCGACGATCTCGATGCCGAAGCCCGACAGACCCTTGTAGTCGTGCACCGAGGAGGTGAGATGCCGGATCGAGGTGACGCCGAGGTCGCGCAAGATCTGCGCGCCGACACCGACCTCGCGCCACTGTCGGTTGCGGTCGGCCTCCGTCGACGACTCGTCCGGCAGCGGCGCCACGGGGACGCCGGCCGCGCCATCGCGCAGGTAAACCAGCACGCCGCGGCCCGATTTCTTGAAATGCTCGAGCACGGCCGCCATGCGCTTGTGACCGGTGAAGGTGTCCTTGACGATGTTCGGCTTGTGGAAGCGCGTCAGCACGTTCTTGCCGTCGCCGACGCCGTTATAGACGAAGGCGACGTGAGCGATGGAATCGAACGGCGAGCGGTAGGCATAGCCCTGCAAGGGACCGATCGGGCTCTCGGTGACGAAGGTCGAGACCCGCTCGATCAGCTTTTCGCGCGCCTGGCGGTAAGCGATCATATCCGCGATGGTGACGTGCTTGAGCTTGTGCTGGGCGGCGAAGCGGGCGACCTGTTCGCCCTTCATCACGCTGCCGTCGTCGTTCATGAGCTCGCTGATGACGCCGACCGGCGGCAGGCCCGAGAGCTTGCAGAGGTCGACGGCAGCCTCGGTATGGCCGGAGCGCAGCAGCACGCCGCCATCCTTTGCGATCAGCGGGAAGATGTGGCCGGGCCGGGCGAAGTCGTTGGCGCCGACATTGGGATTGGCGAGCGCGCGGCAGCACGAGGCGCGCTCCTCGGCGGAGATGCCGGTGCCGCCATCGGGCTTGTAGTCGATCGAGACCGTGAACGCGGTGGTGTGCGCGGAATCGTTGTGGGCGACCATCGGATCGAGCCGCAGGCGGCGCGCATCCTCGGTCGTCACGGGAGCGCAGACGATGCCGGAGGTATGGCGGATGATGAAGGCCATCTTGTCGGCGGTGCAGAGCGAGGCTGCGACGATCAGATCGCCCTCGCCCTCGCGGTCCTCGTCGTCGGTGACGACCACGAGCTCACCCCGGGCAAAGGCCTGCAAGACTTCCTGGACGGTATCGGGCATTCCCAATCTCTATCGGTTATGGGCCGGAGGCTCAGCCGGACGCCTTAGCTGGACTTGGCCCCGGATGCTAGTGTCCTGGACGCAACCGCATATGCCCCGGGGCAGGCCCGTCCACGCGGTTTCAGGCTTGCACCGAAGATACCAGGGATATAGGCGCGCAGGGCCCGCAAAGAAGGCGGCCGGACGCCGTCAGGGCAGCACCTCGCGCCGCTCGCCGAGCCGCTGATCGAGTTCGGCACGCTTGTCGGCGAGCAGGCCGGCCTGGGCGGCTTCGATCACGGTAAACAACTCATGGGCGTCGCTGAGCCGGGTCACGGTGACGTAGCTGGCGCCGGCCTCGTAGAGCGCCCCGACGTCGGCCAGGAGGTCGGCCGTGGCGACGATCAGGGCGGTCGGATTGAGCGCGCGGACGTGGCGGACCAGCTTCTCGTTGGTGGCGCCCTTCAGCAGCGAATCCGGCACGCTGAGGATGATCATCTCGGACTTGCCGATGCCGGCATGGAGCAGCGTATCGACATTGCTGATGTCGCCGTAGATCACGTGCAGGCCGCGCGAAAG
This sequence comes from Bradyrhizobium sp. GW821-FHT13H06, assembly GCF_058803975.1. Taxonomy (NCBI): domain Bacteria; kingdom Pseudomonadati; phylum Pseudomonadota; class Alphaproteobacteria; order Hyphomicrobiales; family Nitrobacteraceae; genus Bradyrhizobium; species Bradyrhizobium sp. GW821-FHT13H06. The sequence continues at coordinate 193,983 of NZ_JBXAPN010000005.1, forward strand.
CAGGGTCTGGTACACATTGGGGTTGAAGTCGACCACCGTGATCTGCTCCAGCAGCACCGGCGCCTGCCGCTCGATCTCGGCCAGCAGCGCGCTCGCGGCACGGAAAAAGCCGAGGATGACGACGCGGCGGGCTTCGCCATGGCCGCCCTCGTGACCGTCCTCGGCATGGCCGCTGCCGTGATCGAGGTCGCGCAGGCCGATCCGCTTCAGGGGACCGATCGCCCAGCGGGTGATCTCGTCGCTGCGGGTCATCACGAAGGTCGAGAGCACCGCCAGCACCACGAAGGCGAAGGAGGCGGCATTTGCCGTCTCCGCGGCGATATGGTGGTCGGCGATACCGGTCTGGATCACCACCAGCGAGAACTCGGAGATCTGCGCGAGGTTCAGCGCCGGCAACAGGCTGGCGCGCAAGCCCTGCTTCATCAGGTAGAGCGGGGTGAAGGTGGTGACGAGGCGGCTCACCACCGTGAACGCCGCGATCATCAAGGCAAGTCCGATCACCGAGAGGCCGGGCACGGGGATGGTCATCCCCAGCGCGACGAAGAACAGCGTGATGAAGAAGTCGCGCAGCGTGGTGACCTTGGCGGTCACGTCGAGGGCGTAAGGGAAGGTCGAGAGCGACACGCCGGCAATCAGCGCACCCATCTCGCGCGACAGCGAGAGCCGCTCGGCGGTCTCGGCAACGAGGAAGCACCAGGCCAGCGCGCCGAGCAGGATCAACTCGGGCCGCCGGGCGATCTGATGGAACAGGCGCGGCAGCACATAGCGGCTGACCAGAAGCGCGGCGGCAACCAGGACCGCGACGCGACCGATCGAGAGCAGGATGACGCTGACCTGCAGATTGGCCAGGCTCGGCTGCACTGCCAGGAATAGAATCGCGAAGATGTCCTGGAGCACCAGGACGCCGAGGGTGATGCGGCCCGGCAGCGTGTCGAGCTCGCGTTTCTCGTAGAGCACCTTGACGATGATGACCGTGCTCGACAGCGCGCAGGCGACGCAGAGATAGACCGCATCAAAATGCCCGCCGCCGAGCGACAGGCCAATGCCGACGAAGAACAGGCCCCCGAGCAGACAGCCGCCGAGCAGCTGACTGCCCGCCGCGAACAGGATCACCCGCCCTGCCCGCACGATCTTCTTCAGGTCGATTTCGAGCCCAATCATGAACAGCATGAAGATCAGGCCGAGCTCGGAGATGACGCTGATCGATTCCTGCGAATGGACCCAGCCTGCGCCGAATGGACCTATGCAGAAGCCGGCGATAAGGTAGGCCAGGATCAGCGGTTGCCGGGAGAAATGGGCGAGCAGGCCCAGCATCCAGGCAAACAGGATAGAGAGAGTGATGTCGCGAATGAGCTCGTGCATGCCAAATTGGTCCGTTTTGCCGCACCCTAGAGGCGGGTTGCGGTGCGGCAAGCGAGCAATTCGTCACATGCTGAGAGCGCTCGTCGCAGCCATGCTGCTAGGTCCCCTCGCCTTTGCCGATTCGCTCGCCGCGCAATCCAAGGTCAATATCGAACAAAACTTTGCCGATTCGCTCACCGCTCTACCGAAGGAGGACCTCGCCGTTTCCGGTGGGTTCTACGTGCCCGCCTATTCCAGCGTCGCGATGAGCCAGGGCAAGCTGCGCGTCGACTTCTCGGTGACCTTGAGCGTGCACAACGCCTCCGAGACCCAGCCGCTGGTCGTCAAACGCATCGCCTATTTCGACACCGCAGGCAAGCAGGTTGAGAGCTATCTGAACGCGCCGGTCGCGTTGAAGCCGCTCGCCACCGTCTCGATCTTCATTCCGACCGATGACGTGCGCGGCGGGACCGGGGCCAACTTCCTGGTCGACTGGGCCGCCACGGGCGAGATCGCCGAGCCGGTGGTCGAGGCCCTGATGGTTGGCGGCATCGCCAATGCGCATTACGCTTTCATCAGCCAGGGCCGCCCGACCAGGACGGCCGGCAAGAAGTAAGGCGGCCGGTGCAAAGCCGCCGCTCAACAAGAACAAAACGAGGAACGCTCCCATGACGTCCAGCTTCGATTTCGCGCCCCTGTTTCCGGCAGGGCTGCCGGCCCCCTCTGCGCGCTGGACGGGCCTTGCCAAATACAGCTTCGTCGGCGGCAACAATGATTCCGAACAGGTGCCGCTCGACGAGCTGATCGAAGCGACCAACACGGTGCTGCGGCGCGAGGGCCGCTCGCTGGCCACTTACGGTCTGGCACACGGTCCGCAGGGCTACCTCCCGTTGCGCGAATTCCTGGTGACGAAACTCAAGTGCGATGCCGGTATCACCTGCACGGTGGACGATCTGCTGATCGTCTCGGGCTCCCTCCAGGCGCTCGATCTCGTCAACGCCACGCTGCTGGCGCGCGGTGACACCGTGATCTTCGAGCAGGATAGCTATCAGGGCTCGCTGAACCGCCTGGCGCGGCTCGGTGTCAATGTCGTCGGCATTCCCCTCGACAAGGAGGGCATGCGCATGGACGCGCTGGCGACGACGCTGGCCGACCTGAAGAGCCGCGGCATCCGCCCGAAATACATCTACACAATTCCAACGGTGCAGAACCCCACCGGCAGCATCATGCCCGAGAGCCGGCGCACTGAGCTGGTGCGGCTCGCGGCCGAATACGGCGTCCCCATCTTCGAGGACGATTGCTATGCCGACCTCGTGTGGTCAGGGCAGCGGCCGCCGGCGATCTACGCGATGAGCCCGAACGGCGGCGTGATCCATATCGGCTCGTTCTCGAAGTCGATCGCGCCGGCGCTGCGCGTCGGCTTCATCGTCGCGCCCTGGGAGGTGATGTCGCGGATGCTGTCGCTGAAGACGGATGCCGGCTCCGGCGCGCTCGAGCAGATGGTGCTCGCCACCTATTGCAAGCCGCATTTTGCAACCCACGTGCCGGCCCTGACGAAGGCCTTGCGCACCAAGCTCGACACGCTGATGGAAGCGCTCAACGAGCAGTTCGGCACGGCGGCCGAGTTCGAGGAGCCCAAGGGCGGAATCTTCCTGTGGGTGAAGCTGCCCGACCAGGTCGATACGCTGAAGCTGTACCAGGCCGCGCTCGCCGCCGGCGTCTCGATCAATCCGGGGCCGGAATGGTCGACCAACAAGAGCCATTCCAGCTCGCGGCTGCGGCTGTGCTTTGCAAGCCCCACGCATCAGCAGATCCGCGAGGGCGTCGCCGTGCTGGCCGAGGTCTGCCGCAAGGAATTCGGCGTGCCTACCCGTAGTGCCAATGTGGAGAGGCGGGCCTGAAGCTGCTGCCTCACGCCCCGACGTGAAATTCCACGTTGACCTGGCCGCTCCCGGAGGATGGAAAATAGTCGCAAAGCTGCTCGGCGGCGCCGCGGTAGTCATACCAGCCCAGCGCGGCGAACAGCATGATGGTGTCGGCCATGCCGCCCTCGCCGTTGCACTTGGTGGCGTAGTCCGGAAGCATGTCGAGGAATTCGCGATAGCGGCGGCTCTGCCACAGCTCGAGCACGCGCAGGTCGACCTGACGATTGAACTCGCTGGCGACCGACGTCCACGCCTCGGGGCCGAGCTTCTTGTTCGGCCAAAGCCGGTGCGAGAGCGACCCGCTGGCGAGGACGGCGACCCGTTCATCGGATTCATCGATTGCGCGGCGAGTGGCTTCACCGAGGATCCGGCTCTCCTCGAACGAGGTGAACAGGGGCGAGGCGACCGAGACCACCTTCGCAAAACCGTCCGGGTTCATGTAGTGCATCGGCACGATCGTGCCGTATTCGAGCCCGAGGCTGGCCACCTGGTGGGCGGTGACGTTGAGACCCGCATCTGCCGCCCTGCCCGCGATTGCCTCGGCGAGGCGCGTATCACCCGGCAGATCGTAGCGCAGATCCTGGATCATCTGCGGCGCCTCGTGGCTCGTGAACGAGCCGCGATGCTGCGCATTGGCATTGACGTGGTAGCCGAAATTGGAGAGCCAGTGGGTATCGAACACCACGAAGCAGGAGACGCCGCGCTCTCTCGCCCGCCGGCCGAGCTCGCGCAAGGAGCTGACCGCCGGCTCGCGCGCGGCACGCAGCGGGCTGCCGGGCTGCTCCGACAGCATCAGTGATGGAACATGGGTGACCTTGGCCGCGAGTACGAGCTGCCCCATGGCCGTCACCTCGAAGCGTCAGGCCGCCTGCGGCTGACTGCTGTGGATCGCGGAGGCGAGCCTCAGCAACAGGACGATCGAGACGTTGCCCTTGCCGGCCTCGATCTGGGCGATATAGCGCTCGGAGATTCCGGAGCGGCGGGCCAGCTCGCGGCGCGAGAGATCGCAGCGCATGCGCGAGGACCGTAAGCGATCGCCCAGCTCGGTCAGAAACGCCGCTTCGGAATAAGGCGGTACGGCGCAGCTCCCCGGCAGCACTTCGCCCGCAAAATCCACGACTTGATTCAGCATTGGTCTATCCACGTTCGCCTTCGGGAATGCCATCCTACCCTCGAAATGCCCTGCCTCATTGACGCGGATCAAATTCGCGAGCGATCGCCGGCCGCCGTGGAACGGCCGCCGGCGCGATGCTACACTTTGGAAGTCTTCGAGGCGGGGTTTTTCAGGACATGATGCGACGTTTGAACCGCTGGATCGCGGCTGTAGTGCTGTGGGTTGCGTTCACCTCCATGGCCGGTGCCGAGACGCTGGCCGCGACCGTCGAGCAATGGGGCCTGCTCGGCTCGTGGGCGGTCGACTGCGCGGCCCGGCCGGACCGCGACAAGGGCGCGCTCCTGACCTACGAGATCAGGAAGGATGGCCGGGTGATGTACCGGCGCAATTTCGGCGAAGCCAAAGACGAGAACGAGCTGGTGTCGGCCACAGTCAATGCCGAGGGCCTGCTCGACGTGATGGTGTTCTTCCCCTCGCTGCATCAGACGCGCGAATTCGGGCTCCTGCTGCAGAAGGACGGCAGCCTGCGCGCGATCTACAATCGCAGCGAGCGCGGCGAGTACACGATCAAAGACGGCAAGTACGTCGCCACCGGCGCACCAACGCCCGCGCAGCAACGCTGCGATTAGCCGTCATTCCCAGGCATGATCTGATCGGAAACCGCCGCACACTTTGCCCTGACGCGGCTCTTTGAGTCCGGATCATGCTCACCTGAACATCCATTCAGAATTCTCTCCCCGTTCCTCCGGAACGTTCGCGTGAATACACGGTTTAGATGTGCATTCATTTGGAGAAGGACATCATGAAGAAGCTTGGTTATGTGGTTGCAGCTCTCGGTGCGCTCGTGATCGCGGCGCCGACGCTGGCAAGCGCAGAGACGGTGGTGATCAAGCGCGGTCATCATCATCACGGTCCGCACGGCGCCCGCGCCGAATATCGTATGCACCACCATGACCGCGGCTGGCATCGCCACCATCGCGGAGACCGAGTGGTCGTGATCAAGCGCAGCCACCGCCACCATCACTGGGACTAATGCGCAACGCGAATGAAAATGGCCCCTCACGGGGCCATTTCTGTTGCCCAAGCACGCGAGCTAATCCCACGCCGGCGCGAAGCCGGGATTGACGCAGCGCCTGTCCTTCGACAGCGCGGCGATTTTCTTGCGGTCGGAATCGTCGAGCGTGATCTTCAGCGCGTCGAGATTGGCCTGTTGGCTCTCGCGGCGCGAGGCCTTCGGGATTGCGGCGACGCCGTTCTGGTCGAGCAGCCATTTCAACGCGACCTGCGCGGCGGTCGCGTCGTGCCTGGCGCCGATCTCGGCCAGCACCGGATCCGAGGCGATGCGCCCCTGCGCCAGCGGACAATAAGCGACGAGCGGAATCGACTTGGCCTGGAGATAGGCCAGCACCTTCGATTGATCGAGCATGGCGTGATATTCGACCTGGTTGCAGGCGATCGGCGCCTTGATGTCCTCGACCGCGACCTTGAGCAGCGCCGTGGTGAAATTGGCAACGCCGATGGCCCGCGTGCGCCCCTCCTCCTTGAGCTTCATCAGCGTCTCGAACACCGCGCCCCAGTTCGCAGCCTTCGACGGCCAATGCACGAGATAGAGATCGACATGGTCGAGCCTGAGCTTCTTCAGGCTGGCATCGAACGCACGCCGGATCGCGTCAGGGGCGAGGTTCTCGTGCCAGACTTTCGTGGTGACGTGCAGCTCGCCGCGCGGCACGCGAGACGACGCGATGGCCGAGCCGATCGGCTCCTCATTGGCATACATCTCGGCAGTATCGATATGGCGGTAGCCGATCGACAGCGCGCTCTCGACTGCGGCGCGGCAGGCATCGCCCTGCATGCGGAAGGTACCGAGGCCGAGCTTGGGCAAGCTGATGCCCTGCGTTCTCAGATGGTCCATGAAGCAGCTCCTGACGCATTTCAGCCCGCAGGATAGCCGCGGGACCAGACTTTTCGGTGATGAAGAGTGGGTGGCGGGATAGTCACCATAGCGCGGGAGGCGTGGCGCGGCCAGTCAAGATCGGGTTAGCGGCCTACGAATGCTCTGCGACCAATGCCGGACGCGCTTGCGGTTGCGGATCGATCTCAACCGACCAGAGATCGCGATTTTCCACATCCTTCAAGGTCACCGTCATCACACCGCTACGGCCATCGATGTCGACCCTGCCGAAGAACTGCAGTCCGAAACATGGCGCGAGGTTCTCGCCCTGCGCTGCACTGCAGCCCTGCTGATACATCGCGACCGGGCCAAAGGTGTCGTCGAGCTCGCCAGGCCCCCAGCTGCCGGCATGCAACGGACCGGAGACGAACTCCCAGAACGGCTCGAAATCCTGGAACTGCGCTTTGCTCGGGTCGTAGTAGTGCGCAGCGGTGTAGTGCATGTCGGCGGTGAGCCAGACGATGTTGCGGATGCCGGCGCGCTTGATGGAAGAGAGCAGATCGGCGATCTCGTGCTCGCGCCGGTCGGGCGGCCCGTTGCCGAGCGCGACGGCGTCCAGGCTGATCAGGCCGATCGGCAAGTCGGCCGCGATGACCTTCCAGGTTGCGCGCGAGGCGACGAGCTCCCGCTTGAGCCAGGCGAGCTGCTCGGTTCCGAGGATCCAGCCGCGATGGTCATCGCCCTTGTTCCAGGTCTCGTCGCGAAAACTGCGCATGTCGATCATGAAGACGTCGAGCAGCGGGCCGTAGGCGATCTTGCGATAGACCCGGCCCTGCCGCGCGCCGATGTCGCGGATCGGCATGAAGTCGAAGAAGGCGCGGCGGGCGCGCGCGACCAGGCGCGGGGTGCCGTCATCCGCGTAACCGGCATCATCATGACTTCCGATCGGTGACCAGTCGTTGGTGACCTCATGATCGTCCCATTGCGCGAACATCGGCACCTCGGCGTGGAAGGCACGGAAGTGTTCGTCGAGGTGGTTGTATTTGTAATTGCCGCGGAACTGCGCCAGGGTATGCGCGACTTCGGACTTTTCCTCGGTCACGACATTGCGCCAGGTCTCGCCGTTCGGCAGTTTCAACTCGGAAGGAATCGGGCAGTCGGCATAGATGTGGTCGCCGGAGTGGATGAAGAAATCTGGCCGGTTGTCGAGCATGGTGCGATAGCTGCGATAGCCGCCGCGCGAGACGTCGATGCCCCAGCCCTGCCCCGCGGTATCGCCGGACCACAGGAACGATATCGACTGGCCCGCAATCGGCGCCGTGCGGAAATGGCCGAGCCGGCTTTCGCCGGCGACACCAGTGGCAATGTCGTCGAAGCACACGCGGTAGAAGATATCCTGGCCCGGTGCCAGATCCGTCAGCAGCAGTTTTGAGGTGAGATCAGCGTCGGGCAGCGCATCGCCGGAAGCCGACGCAATGATCGTTTTGAAGCTCTCGACGGTCGAGCACTCCACCTGCATCCGCGCAGGCCGGTCGGCGCGCGCCCAGATCACGGCCGAGCCCTCCGAGGCGTCGCCGGACTGGATCCCGCCCGCGATCTGCGGGCGGTCGACGGCACGACTGATGGAGGGCTTCGCAAGCGAGGCGATCGCGAGGCTGGAGGCGGAGCGGACCAGGAACTGCCGCCGGGTCCATGCGCGCGGAGCGCGGAGCGTTGCCATTCAGGAAACCTTCGTCGAATCACGACGAAAGGTGCCTGCGCTCCTTAACTCCCAGCTTACGGTTTCTTGACTCCGCGCCTACGGTTTTGCGACGCGGCGATGACGGCTTTGGCCTCGACTAACGCTTCCAGTTGCAGATACCGCCGGAGCGGCATGGCCAGGTCTGGATGCGGGTATCCATTGCCTGCGCGTCGAGCGGATTGCCGTGGCGGCGCGCAAGCTTCGCACGGGACGCGCCGCGCGCCTGTGCGCTCCTGGTATGAGCGGCCTTTGGCTCGGCAACACGAACGCGCTCGGCAGCAACCTTCTTCGGCACGTCGACAGGCTCAACTCGAGCCTGCGCCTCGTTGCCGCCGCGCGCTTCGAGTGCCACCGGCGCGAAGCGCGTCTCCGGCCCGAGACGCTTCGGCGACAGGACGGCCTTGGAGAGATCGAGGCCGAGATATTCGCCGGGCTTGTAGTCGTCAGCGCGCGCAATGCCGCCCCCTGCGATCACAAGGGCAAAGGCAATTGCGAAGGGAACGTTTTTCAGGACCACGGACGCCTCCTGAAATTGATTCATTAAAGGGGTAATTTACCCCTATTTAGGAGGCGCCGCGCGCAATTCCAGCGGTCCAATGCCGCCGTGGTTAAGAAGTTTGACGGTGTCAGGCGACCTTTCGCGCCGCTCCCGTCCCGTCCAGGAACCCGATCAGACGGCTGCGGATGATGGTCTCCGCCTCTGCCATGATGCGATCGATCAGCTCCTTGCAGGATGGGATGTCGTGGATCAGGCCTGCGACCATGCCGCAGCTCCAGGCGCCGGCGTCCATCTGGCCGTCCAGCATGATCCTGGGATAGACGCCCGCGACCTGATCGTGGATGTCGTCGATCGTGAGCTTGTCGCCCTTCTCGCGCTCGATCTCGAGCAGGCGGTCGACATTGGCGTTCTTCAGCACGCGCTCGGTGTTGCGCAAGCTCCGCATGATCAGGCGGGTGTCGAGCTCGGACGCCGCGACGAGCGCATTCTTCACGTTCTGATGCACCGGAGCTTCCTTGGTGGCGATGAAACGTGTACCCATGTTCATGCCCGCCGCGCCCAGCGCGAGCGCTGCGACCAGGCTGCGTCCATCGGCCATGCCGCCGGAGGCGACGAACGGGATCTTCAGCTCCTCCGCCGCGCGCGGCAGCAGGATCATGTTGGGAATGTCGTCCTCGCCGGGATGTCCGCCACACTCGAAACCGTCGACGCTGACGGCATCGCAGCCGATGCGTTCGGCTTTCAGGGAATGGCGCACCGAGGTGCATTTGTGGATGACCTTGATGCCGGCCGCCTTCAGGGCCGGCATGTAGGCTTCCGGGCTACGGCCTGCGGTCTCCACCGCCCTGATGCCACCTTCGACGATGGCCGCAATGTACTCGGGATAGGGCGGCGCCGAGAAGGTCGGCAGGAAGGTGAGGTTCACGCCGAACGGCTTGTCGGTCAAGTCGCGGCAGCGCGCGATCTCCTTCGCGAGCAATTCCGGCGTCTTCTGCGTGAGACCGGTGATGATGCCGAGCCCGCCGGCATTGGAGACGGCGGCGGCCAGTTCGGCAAAGCCGACGAAATGCATGCCGCCCTGAATGATGGGGTGCTCGATGCCGAACAGTTCGGTGATCGCGGTCTTCACTTAAGTACCTCCCGGAATTTGCTTGATGTTGAGATCAGTCTAGCCGGACTTTTGCACCGCGGTCACCATTTCTCTCCGAACGGGCGGATCTCCATCTCGAAGGTCCAGGCGCTCTTCGGCTGCTGGTAGAGCTGCCAATAGGCGTTCGCGACCGACGACGGCGGCATCAACAGATCGGGATTGTCGAGCGCATTCGGCCCGAGTGCTTCGCGCCTGCGCTGCCGGACCCATTCGGTGTCGACCCCGGAATCGATGATGAGATGGGCGACGTGGATGTTCTCCGGCCCGAGCTCGCGCGCCATCGCCTGCGCCACCGCGCGCAGGCCGAACTTGGCGCTGGCGAAGGCGGCATAGCCGCTGCCGCCGCGCAAGGAGGCGGTGGCGCCAGTGAAGAAGATGTTGCCGCCGCCGCGCGGCAGCATGAGCCGCGCCGCCTCGCGCCCCGCAAGGAAGCCGGAATAGCAGGCCATCTCCCACACTTTCCGGAACACGCGCTCGGTGGTGTCGAGGATCGGAAAATTGACGTTGGCGCCGACATTGAAGATGCAGACTTCCAGCGGCGCGTGCTTGTCGGCGTCATCGAGGAAGGCGATGACTTCATCCTCCTTCCGCGCATCGAGCGAGCGCGCGTGGATGTCACCGCCGGCGGCTTCGATATCTTGCACCAATGGCGAGAGCTTGTCGCCATTGCGGCGGCCGGCGAAGATCGAGAACCCCTCGGCGGCAAACTTCCTGGCGATTTCGGAGCCGATGAAATCGCCGGCCCCGATGACGGCCGCTGTGGCGTTTCGCTTGGGCAAGGTCGCCTCCTCCGGTGAGCCGCTATGGGCATGCGGCGGGCAGTGTGCCGAAGACTATAGTTCTGAAATAGAACTGTCAAACTCAAGGGAAGATTGGGAGCATTGTTTCGGTACTGCATTGACTCTTAATGTCAGCTCCTTTTTTGGACTGACTGTCGCCGGAGACCGCACCATGAAGTGGGACACGCTGGACGAAGAGCCCTGTTCGCTATCCCGCACCTTCTCACCCCACCGCCTGGTCCCGCCCCGGCCCCGCATGCACATGCGCCTGCTTGGCGTGCAGCGGCTCGCCGCATTCCGAGCACACCATCACGGGATCGAACAGCTTGCCGCAGATCTTGTGCTCGTGCAGCAGCGGCCGGCCGCGCTCGTCGCCCCGCCCTGCAACAGCAGCGCTGTCATTGGTGATCGCACGGCTCAAAGGAGCAGCCCGGCACCATGGACGCCGCGCTTGCTCACTGGGTTGCCATGGGGCGCACGCACCTTCAGTGCGTCTTCGCCTCGTGCCACTTCTCGAGATCGGGTTTGACGTTGTCCGATCCCTGCTCCTTCTCCGGGTTGCCCTTCCAGGGCTTGTCCGTCTGTCGATGCGAACCCCAGTCGTTCTGCTTCCGGGGATCGTCGTTGGGCCGTTCCTTGCTCATCGATCTCCCTTTCCTGAAACGTCAAGCCAAGGGGACGCCGTAATAGGAGTTGATACCACGCACGGCCGCGTCATCGCTCCAGTTCCAATCGCTTCGTGAGCCATATTTGGGCGCGCCTTCCAGCTCCTTGGTGGTGATGCCGGTGACATAACCGCCAAGCTCGGTGTCGTATTTCAGCGACTGCCAAGGCAACGGATAGTGGTCGTTGCCCAGTCCCAGGAATCCACCAAAGCCGAGCACGGCGTAGGAAACCTTGCCACTGATCTTGTCGATCATCACGCGTTCGATCGAACCGATCCGGTTGCGATCGGCGCCATAGACCGATGTTCCCTCAACCTTGTCGCTGCCGATCAAACGGCCCGTCTCACTGCGATCCAGTTCGTCTTGGTTCAACATCGCAATTCTCCACTCGGCCACGTGCAAAACCAACCGGATAGGCACGGGATCGTTCCGGTGCATGTTCCGCGAGCGGTCAGGAACATCGCACCAAACGAGCCGTTCTCTGAGTTTCATGCACCAGACAAATCAAGGGCCACACGCAATGTCCCAGACCGTCTCCGACTTCATCGTCCAGCGTCTGCATCAATGGGGCGTGCGCCACATCTTCGGCTATCCCGGCGACGGCATCAACGGCGTGTTCGGCGCGATGAACCGGGCCGGCGGCAAGATCGGCTTCGTGCAGTCGCGGCATGAGGAAATGGCAGCCTTCATGGCGACCGCCTACGCAAAATTCTCGGGCGAGCTCGGCGTCTGCATCGCGACCTCCGGCCCCGGCGCCTCGCATCTCGTCACCGGGCTCTACGATGCGCTGCTCGATCACCAGCCGGTGCTGGCGATTGTCGGCCAGCAGTCGCGCAACGCCCTCGGCGGCCACTATCAGCAGGAACTCGATCTTCTCTCGATGTTCAAGGACGTTGCCGGCGCCTACGTCATGCAGGCATCCTCGCCTGCGCAAGTGCGGCACCTGATCGACCGGGCGGTGCGGATTGCGCTGGCGCGGCGGACTCCGACCGTGATCATCCTGCCAAACGACCTGCAGGAGGAGCCTTACGAGGATCCGCCCCGTGAACACGGCACGTTGCATTCCGGCATTGGCTATAGCCCACCCAGCATCACGCCGCGTGAGGCCGATCTCGACCGCGCCGCGGAGGTGCTCAACGCCGGCAAGAAGGTCGCGATGCTCGTCGGCGCTGGCGCGCTTCACGCCACCGACGAGGTGATCGCGGTTGCCGAGCGGCTGTCGGCCGGCTGCGCCAAGGCACTGCTCGGCAAGGCCGCGCTGCCCGACGACCTGCCGTGGGTCACAGGCTCGATCGGCCTGCTCGGCACCGAGCCCAGCTACAACATGATGATGGAGTGCGACACGCTGCTGATGGTCGGCTCGGCCTTTCCCTACGCCGAATTCCTGCCCAAGGAAGGCATCGCGCGCGGCGTGCAGATCGATATCGACGCCAGCATGCTGTCGATTCGCTTTCCCATGGACGTCGGTCTCGTCGGCGACGCCGCCGAGACGCTGCGCGCATTGCTGCCGCGACTCGCGCCCAGGGCTGACGACGCCTGGCGCCGGGGCATTGAAGACGATGTTGCGAGATGGTGGAAGACGCTGGATGACCGCGCACATCAGCCCGCGGCGCCCGTCAACCCGCAGCTCGTCGCCTGGGAACTGTCCCCGCGCCTGCCCGACCGCGCCATCATCACCAGCGATTCCGGCTCGTGTGCCAACTGGTTCGCGCGGGACCTGAAGATGCGGCGCGGCATGACGGCTTCGCTGTCCGGCGGTCTCGCCTCGATGGGCGCCGCGGTTCCTTATGCGCTCGCCGCGAAATACGCCCAGCCGGACCGGCCGGTGATCGCGCTGGTCGGCGATGGCGCGATGCAGATGAACAACATGGCCGAACTGATCACGGCGGCGAAATACTGGCGCACGTGGCGGGATCCGCGCTTCATCGTCTGCGTCTTCAACAACGAAGACCTCAACCAGGTCACCTGGGAGCAACGCATCATCAACGGCGATCCCAAATTCGAGGCTTCGCAGCGCATTCCCGATGTCTCCTATTCGCGCTTCGCCGAGCTGATCGGCCTCACCGGCGTCTTCGTCGACAGCCCACAGCTGCTCGGCCCGGCCTGGGAGCAGGCGTTGGCGAGCGAGATGCCGGTCGTGCTGGAGGTGAAAACCGATCCCGAGGTGCCGCCGCTGCCGCCGCACATCACGCTCCAGCAGGCGAAGAATTTCTCGCTCGCCCTGATGAAGGGCGATCCGAACGAGAGCGGGATGATCAAGGGTGCGGCGCGCCAGATGTTCGAATCGATCCTGCCCGGGAAGCAATGAGGTGAACAATGAGTGACTTCCGCGACATCCAGCACGGCGTCAACGATCCGGTCGGGGGCCTCGACGTCAAGCGGCAGATCAACGACAATCGCACGCCGCATGAGCGGGCGCAGCACCACGCGGACGTACGCGCTGATGCGACCCCCACGCCGGCGGAGCCTTTCCTTCCGGAGCGGCTGCGGCGAAAGGCGACCGATCCGCTCAATCCGCGGACCGGTCGCCGTCCTGCGGGCCGGTGATTAGGAACCTCGGCTGTTGCGACGTGTTGGTCGGCGCACATTCGCCGGCAAACGGCCGCGCGACTTATCGGAGGGATCTGACCATGAAGCGAACCATCATCGCACTTGCCTGCGTGGCTCTCGCGGGCCCCGGGCTCGCCCAGTCGCTCGGCGAGAAGACCGGCGTCAACTCGGCGCTCGGCGTCGCGCCATCCACTGCCGACTTCGTCAAGCAGGTGGCGATCAGCGACATGTTCGAGATCGAATCGAGCAAGCTCGCCCAGCAAAAGGGCAACGCGCAGGAAAAGAGCTTCGCCCAACAGATGGTGACCGATCACACCAAGACCAGCACCGAGCTCAAGGGGCTTGTCAACGACAGCAAGTTGCAGGCGACGCTACCGACCGCGCTCGACAGCTCCCATCAGAGCAAGCTCGACAAGCTCAAGAACGCCTCCGGCAAGGACTTCAGCTCGGACTACAATTCCTATCAGGTCAGCGCGCATGAGGACGCCGTCTCCCTGTTCGAACGCTATGCCAAGGGCGGCGATAGTGCCGCGCTCAAGGATTGGGCCGGCAAGACCCTGCCGGCACTGAAGCACCACCTCGACATGGCCAAGGAGCTCGGCAAGGCGCCGAGCGTCGGTCAAACCAAGTAACGCATTGCTGAAGGACGCCGGCGCGTCCGGCATCCTTCGCTTGGCAACGACGACCGTCTCCGCGCATTGAGGTTCGAACATCGCGGAGAGCATGATGTCGAACCACGGCAAAACCTCGCTGTCCCGCCGGCACGTCGTCCACGCCGCGAGCGCGACACTCGCGGCGGCTTCGCTGGCGTCCTCAGCAGCGCAAGGAAACGCTGCAATGCCGTCGCGCCCGGACCGATCTGGACGCCGCTTCAGGTCTCCGGCGGTGCCACGATGGACAAGCTCGAAAAATTCGGCGGCATGACACCGCTCGGCCGTCCCGGCCAGCCTGTCGAGCTCGCGTCGATCTACGTGCAGCTTGCCGCCGCCGATGCAAGCTATGCGACGGGACAGGTCTTTGGCGCCGCCGGCGGCTTCGGACAACCGTAGTTGCGGCGCGGCGGGCTAAGGCCCCGTGAGAGTTCAGGAACCTTCTTTCTCTCCGGGCTTTACAAAACTGTCATGGAGGAAAACTCGCCGGCGGAGCGATGGCGCTCGTAACAGTGAACCCCACCCGGATCGATACGGCGATCGCCAACGAGATCGCACGCAATACCAACTCAGGCCTCGAGCAGACCGCCCAGGCAATGACCTGGGGCGCCGACGAGCATGTGCTGCTCGCGCTCGCTGCTGCCGGATGGCTCTACACCTGCCTCCTGCATCCGCAGCGGCGTCCCGTTGCCGATCACGTCCTGATGGTATCGCTGGTGACGGCGATAGTGCCGCATCTCTTGAAATCCGTATTCGACCAGACGAGGCCTGACCGGCTGACCGTGAGCGGCCACCGGCACGGTATTCCTTGTTCGGGACGCCCCCACGACGCGTTTCCCTCCGGTCACGCCGTGCATATGGGCGCCCTCGCCTCGGCGGCCGGCCTGTTGCCACCGGCCTCGCGCCGCGTGGCACGCTCGCTCGCCGTGGCGTTGTCGCTGACGCGCGTGGCGCTGCTGGCGCACTGGATCAGCGACGTGGTGGCAGGCTTCGCGCTCGGCATCGTCATCGAGCGACTGTTCAGACGGTTCACGCTGGCGAAATCACCGCAGCAGCGGACCGAAGCCTCGCGGGTACGGCCATGACGGAATATCTCGTGCGCTTCGTCGCCGGCGGGCTGATCGTATCCATCTTTGCAATCCTCGGTGACATGCTGCGGCCAAAGAGCTTTGCCGGGCTTCTCGGCGCAGCTCCGTCGGTCGCGCTGGCCACCCTTGGCATCGCCGTGGTCCAGCACGGCCCGCAATATGCCGCGGCCGCGAGCTGGACGATGATCTATGGCGCCATCGCGCTCGCCTGCTACAGCCTCGTCGTCTGCCATCTCCTGATGAGGATCCGTCTCGGCGCGCTCCCCGCGACGGTCCTTGCATTTGTCGTATGGCTCGGGGTTGCCTTCGGTCTGCTCGCGGGTTTGGGAGGTGCCGCCTGATGCTGGTGAAGCTGTCGTCATCGGCACTGAAACAGACGCGGTGGTACGAATACGCCGTTCGCTTCCTGCTCGGCGGCTGCGCGACGGTGCTCGCGGGAGTTATCGGCTCGCATTTCGGCGTTTCTGTCGGCGGGCTCTTTCTTGCACTTCCGGCCATCTTCTGTGCCAGCGCGACGCTGATCGAAAGCCATGAGCGTCACGCCAAGGAGAAGGCCGGGCTGAACGGGCGGCGTCGCGGACAGAAGGCCGCAGCGCTCGATGCCGCAGGCGCAGCACTCGGCGGCATCGGCCTCGCGGCGTTCGCTGTCGTCTTCCATGCCACCGTCGGTACAAGCGTCGCACTCGGTTTCATCGCCGCGTTGACGGTCTGGGTCAGCGTTTCCGTGACGGCCTGGTGGCTTAGGCGCAAGCTTCGCATCGTCTCGCACAGTCGCGGTACCCACTCGCCATCGGCGGAGGGCTCCCGCTTCGTGAAGCCCTGAACTAGCCCGCTTTCGCCGTCGTCGACGTCTGCGATTGCGGCGGCTGGAGCCCCGGGCTGTTGGCCCAGCGCTCGACCTGATCGATGATCTTCTGGTGGCTTGGCCGCACCGGCTTGGACGCTTCCTTGGACGCTTCCGGCTCTTCGGAAAGCTTGCGAGGTAACGTGACTTCGTCCGTCATGGCCTCTCCTCCCTTTCGAGAAGAATGCGCCATGGCAGGATATGTTTCCAAAATTAACTTATTGATTTTACTGTGTATTTTTACTCATTGAGAGACTTTGCCGACTCTGGCGGAACTCCCGCCAGCTTTGTTCGTTGAGTAAACTACTCAACTTACTCAATTTGCGTGATCGCCATGAACGACCTTCGCGCCGAGCGCCTTCAGGTCATGCTCTCGCCGGAAGAGTTGGCCGCCATCGACGATTTCCGGTTCAAGCACCGAATGCCGACGCGGGCGGCCGCAGTCCGCGAACTCCTCAGGTTCGGACTGACAGCCGTCGGCGTCGATGCCGCCGTGGGCGTGAAGTCAAGCAGCTTTGGCGTGCTCGGTCGCGGACCTGACGGACATACTCAGGGAGATCCAGAGAGCGGCACCAGCGGCTGACGCACGCACAGAAGGCCCTCTGCCCATAGGAAACGGCCCTGGCACGGTGGGTGCCAGGGCCGTCCTTGGAGATTGCTTCCGGCGCACCGGGGGCATGACAACCGGAAGCAATCCGTCGACTCTTCCCGCGGGGATTCGTTCCGTGAGAATTAACCTGTCGCGTCGCTAGAGCCGTCCGGCATTACGCCGGAGCCTGGCGTCTTGCTATTGTCGTTCAGCTTGGGATCGCGCGTCGCTTCACGCGAAGGCGAACCTTTCGGGTTCGTCTTGTGCACGGACTGTGCACGCTCCTTGTCGCGCGGCTGCTCCTCCCCGCGCTTGTCCTTGACGATGCCTTGGTCGGAATGGGCCATGGTGGGGTTCTCGCTTGTTCTGGTGTCTCGGAACGCCTACGCACCGCGGCGTCGAATGTTCCGGTACAGCGCTAACTGCGCACCGCGTGGATCGCGGCAGATGCGTTCTCGAGATGCACCTGCCGCAACGTCGTCACCGTTGCGAATGCGACCGAGACGCCAAAGGCGAGAATGAGGGAAAGAAGAGCCAGACGTGGAGCCATCGCCAAAACCTCCTTCTGAACTGGAAATCGACGCGATCGAATGTTCCCGGATGGTCGCAGATCGGTCGCTTGCCTTCCGTGAGCGGTCTCACACGCAGATTCACGAGAACGAGCGTCTCACGCCTTCCGCTTTGGAGGAGCGCGGACCGCAACGGGCGGGACTTCGCCGTCGAGCCAATCCTGCTCGTCGGCGAGTGCCGTCCAGGCGTCGGCCATGCGCGAATAGCGCTTATGGGCGGGTTGTCCCTCGGCTCGCTCGGCAAGCTGAAGACAATTGTCGGCGTTATCCCTGAAGATGTCAGACTGTTTCATGTGGATGACGTGGGGACGGAACTCTTGCGCCGCAACCCGCTTACCGGATCGTAATGGTCAGGGAACTTCGCAAGCCGTTCATCATTGATACCGATGCGAGTTCTTGCCGTCCTCATCCTGGCGTTCATCAACACTGCGGCGCTTGCCGACAGCACCGGCGAGCGAAAGCCCGGCGAACGGCCACCGACCGCGATTGAGGTTATCAGCGGCGTCTACAATTTCAGCCGATTTCAACAGGGTCTTCTCGAGAATACCGACCTCAAGGGCAATGCAGAGGTCAAGAACCTCGCTGCCCTGCGCGCCGAGGAAGCGGCCAAGCGCGACAAGGGCCTGAAGAAGGTCCAGGAGGCCATTGGCGCAGAGCCGCGCGTCGGCAAGGCGACATCCTCGACCGCGAGCCTGGTCGAGCCCGAGATGTCGGATGGTCCGACCTACGTCAGGAGTTTCTATGCCGCGCAGATTCCCGAGTATGAATCGGTCATCGGACTGCTCGAGCGCTATCTGAAGGCGCCCGACAATGCAGCGCTCGCAGCGTTCGCGCGCGAACAGCTCCCGATGTTGCGCTCGCAGGTCAGGGACGCCGAGCGTACCATGGCGGACAAGTAGCCGTTTCTACTTGTCGTTAGGATGACGTTGCTGGCTCTGCGGCCGTACGGTGCGATCACTCTCCGGCATCTTGTCCCGACCCGCATCGCCATTGTCGTCCTTGCCGCGCGAAGATGACGTGCCGCTGCCGCTTGGATTCGACTGGCTGGCCGTTCCGGTGGTCGGTGTTTCCGCCCGCGGGCTGGCGGAGCTTGCGGCGGGATCGCCAGTCACGGCCCCGCGCCCGCTGGGCGCACCGCCCTGTGCCAGAGCCGATCCCGCGGCAAACACAGTAATGGCGACGACGGCCAGTCCTGCTTTCATAGCCGTTCTTCTCGGCGGGTTAACCTTAGGGCTCGGTGCTCCGTTCCGAAGGATGGAATGCCGGGCAAGGGACGAGCAGAGCGGCGGCTCCCACCAGGACATCCTTCTGGGCGTGGAACCAATTCGGCGGATCATTGTTAATTCCATCGGGCTGAGCAAAGCGGGTTCCAATTCCTCGCGCCGCACCTTGGCGCTTGATTTCGAATTTGGCTGACGCTCTATTTCATTTCGACCAAACGCGTCGTGCCGCGGATTCGGCGAACGCCTGCGGGGGAATCAGTATGAGCGACCTCGATCCCGGAACTGCATCAGGCTCCGGTCGTCGCGTCCCAAAGCCCAAAACCAACGGTACGTCGGAGTCGGATTCCCGGGCGGAACTGTTGCTCGCCTTGCAGGCCATGCGCAGCGGTGACTTTTCGGTGCGCATGAGCGGCGACTACCTCGGTATCGACGGCAAGATCGCCGACACTCTCAACGAAATCATCGCCGCCAACCAGCGCATGGCGCAGCAGCTCGAGCTGGTCGGCCAGGTGGTGGGCCGCGAGGGCAAGACCCGCCAGCGCGTCAAGTTCGGCCTCGCCTCAGGCTCCTGGGCCGACATGGAAGGTTCGGTCAACACGCTGATCGACGACCTGCTGTGGCCGACGCGCGAGGTGACGCGCGCGGTCGCCGCCGTCGCACAAGGTGACCTGCTCCAGACCGTCAAGCTCGACGTCGATGGCCGTCCGCTCGGCGGCGAGTTTTTGCAGTCGGCGAACATCGTCAACACCATGATCAAGCAGCTCGGCGTGTTCACCTCCGAGGTGACGCGCGTGGCGCGCGAGGTCGGCACCGAGGGCAAGCTCGGTGGTCAGGCCCAGGTGCCCGAGGTGACCGGCGTCTGGAAGGACCTGACCGAGAGCGTCAACTCGATGGCGAACAACCTGACCAACCAGGTTCGCAACATCGCCGAGGTGACGATCGCGGTCGCCAACGGCGACTTGTCGAAGAAGATCACGGTCGACGTCCGTGGCGAGATCCTGCAGCTCAAGGAAGCCATCAACACGATGGTGGACCAGCTCCGCTCCTTCGCCTCGGAAGTGACGCGCGTCGCCCGCGAGGTCGGCACCGACGGCAAGCTCGGCGGCCAGGCGATCGTGCCGGGCGTCGCCGGCACCTGGAAGGACCTGACCGACAGCGTCAACGCGATGTGCGGCAACCTGACCGCACAGGTGCGCAACATCGCCAACGTGACGACCGCCGTGGCGCGCGGCGACTTGTCGCGCAAGATCACGGTGGACGTGCGCGGCGAGATCCTGGAGCTGAAGGACACCATCAACACGATGGTGGACCAGCTCAACTCGTTCGCCTCGGAAGTGACGCGCGTCGCGCGCGAGGTCGGCACCGAGGGCAAGCTCGGCGGCCAGGCCCAGGTGCCCGGCGTGGCCGGCACCTGGAAGGACCTCACCGACAACGTCAACTTCATGGCCTCGAACCTGACGGCGCAGGTCCGCAACATCGCCGACGTCGCCACCGCGATCGCGAGCGGCGACCTGTCGAAGAAGATCACGGTGAACGTCTCCGGCGAGATCCTTCAGCTGAAGGAGACGCTCAACACCATGGTCGACCAGCTCAACGCCTTTGCCGGCGAGGTCACGCGCGTCGCGCGCGAGGTCGGCACCGAAGGGCGGCTCGGCGGCCAGGCCAACGTGCTCGGCGTCGCCGGCACCTGGAAGGACCTCACCGAGAGCGTCAACTCGATGGCCTCCAACCTGACTGCGCAGGTCCGCAACATCGCGGAGGTGACGACGGCGGTCGCCGGTGGCGACCTGTCGAAGAAGATCACCGTGGACGTGCGTGGCGAAATTCTGGAGCTGAAAGATACCATCAACACCATGGTGGACCAGCTCAACGCCTTCGCCGGCGAAGTCACGCGCGTCGCCCGCGAGGTCGGCACCGAGGGCAAGCTCGGCGGTCAGGCCGTCGTGCGCGGCGTCGGCGGCACCTGGAAGGACCTCACCGACAGCGTCAACTCGATGGCCTCGAACCTCACAGGCCAGGTCCGCAACATCGCCGAGGTCGCAACTGCGGTCGCCAAGGGCGATCTGTCGAAGAAGATCACGGTGAACGTGTCGGGCGAGATCCTTCAGCTGAAGGAAACGCTGAACACGATGGTCGACCAGCTCAACGCCTTTGCCGGTGAAGTCACGCGCGTCGCGCGCGAGGTCGGCACCGACGGCAAGCTCGGCGGCCAGGCCGGCGTGCCCGGCGTTGCAGGCACCTGGAAGGACTTGACCGACAGCGTGAACTCGATGGCGGGCAACCTCACCGCCCAGGTCCGCAACATCGCCGAAGTGGCGACCGCGATCGCCGGCGGCGACCTGTCGCGCAAGATCACCGTCGACGTGCGCGGCGAGATCCTTCAGCTCAAGGACACGCTGAACACGATGGTCGACCAGCTCAACCGCTTCGCGGGCGAGGTGACGCGCGTGGCGCGCGAGGTCGGCACCGAAGGGCGCCTCGGCGGTCAGGCCAACGTGCCCGGCGTCGCCGGCACCTGGAAGGATCTCACCGACAGCGTCAATTCGATGGCGGGCAACCTCACCGCCCAGGTCCGCAACATCGCCGAAGTGACGACCGCCGTGGCGCGCGGCGACTTGTCCCGCAAGATCACCGTGGACGTGAAGGGCGAAATCCTCGAGCTGAAGAACACCATCAACACCATGGTGGACCAGCTCAACGCCTTCGCCGGCGAAGTCACGCGCGTGGCGCGCGAGGTCGGCACCGAAGGCAAGCTCGGCGGCCAGGCCGAAGTGCCCGGCGTCGCCGGCACCTGGAAGGACCTCACGGACAACGTCAACTTCATGGCCTCGAACCTGACGGCCCAGGTCCGCAACATCGCCGAGGTCGCGACCGCGATCGCCGGCGGCGACCTCTCGAAGAAGATCACGGTGGACGTGCGCGGCGAGATCCTTCTCCTGAAGGACACGCTGAACACCATGGTCGAGCAGCTCCGCTCCTTCGCCGCCGAAGTCACGCGCGTGGCGCGTGAGGTCGGCACCGAAGGCCGGCTCGGCGGTCAGGCCGTCGTGCCCGGCGTCGGCGGCACCTGGAAGGACCTCACCGACAACGTCAACCTCCTGGCGGCGAACCTCACCACGCAGGTCCGCAACATCGCCGAAGTGACCACCGCCGTGGCGCGCGGCGACCTCTCCCGCAAGATCACCGTCGACGTCAAGGGCGAAATCCTCGAGCTCAAGAACACCATCAACACCATGGTGGACCAGCTCAACGCCTTCGCCGGCGAAGTCACGCGCGTGGCGCGCGAGGTCGGCACCGAGGGCAAGCTCGGCGGCCAGGCCCAGGTGCCAGGCGTCGCCGGCACCTGGAAGGACCTCACCGACACCGTGAACTTCATGGCGGCCAACCTCACCGAGCAGGTGCGCGGCATCGTCAAGGTCGTCACGGCCGTCGCCAACGGCGATCTGAAGCAGAATCTCACCGTCAAATCGAAGGGCGAGGTCGCGGCCCTCGCCGACACCATCAACAACATGACCGAGACGCTCGCGACCTTCGCCGACCAGGTGACGTCGGTTGCGCGCGAGGTGGGCGTCGAAGGCCGGCTCGGCGGCCAGGCCAACGTGCCGGGCGCCGCCGGCACCTGGAAGGATCTCACCGGCAACGTGAACCTTCTGGCTGCCAACCTCACCTCTCAGGTGCGCGCCATCGCGGAAGTGGCGACCGCCGTGACCAAGGGCGACCTGACGCGATCGATCCAGGTCGACGCCCGCGGCGAAGTCGCGGAGCTGAAAGACAACATCAACACGATGATCACGAATCTCCGTCTGACGACGGACGTGAACACCGAGCAGGACTGGTTGAAGACCAACCTCGCCAAGTTCACCAACATGCTCCAGGGCCAGCGCGATCTCACCACTGTCGGCCGGCTGCTGCTCACCGAGCTGTCGCCGCTGGTCAACGCCCATACCGGCGTGATCTACCAGGTCGAGAACGAGGACAATTCCCAGCTGCTGCTGCTCGCATCCTACGCCAGCGACGGCATCTATCCCTATCAGCGCGTGCTCCAGTTCGGCGAAGGCCTGATCGGCCAGTGCGCCCTCGACAAGCGGCCGCGCATGGTCTCGGACATTCCGTCCGACGTGGTGCCGATCAACTCGGCGCTGTTCCGCGTCGCACCGAAAAACCTCGTCGTGCTGCCGGTCCTGTTCGAAGGCCAGGTCAAGGCCGTGATCGAGCTCGCCTCCCTCGTCTCCTTCACGACGTCGCAGATGACGTTCCTGGAACAGCTCACCGACTCCATCGGCATCGTTCTGAACTCGATCGAGGCGACGATGCAGACCGAAGGCCTGCTCAAGCAGTCACAGCAGCTCGCCGGCGAGCTGCAGACCCAGCAGCGCGAATTGCAGCAGACCAACGACCAGCTCGAGCAGAAGGCGCAGCAGCTCGCCGAACGCAACGTCGAGGTGGAACGCAAGAACCAGGAGATCGAGCAGGCTCGCCGCGCGCTCGAGGAGAAGGCGACCGAGCTTGCGCTGACCTCGAAATACAAGTCCGAGTTCCTCGCCAACATGAGCCACGAGCTGCGCACGCCGCTGAATTCGATCCTGATCCTCGGACAGCAGCTCAGCGACAACCCGGACGGCAACCTTTCGGCCAAGCAGGTCGAATTTGCCCGCACCATCCACGGCGCCGGCACCGACCTGCTCAACCTCATCAGCGACATTCTCGATCTCTCCAAGATCGAGTCCGGCACGGTCACGGTCGACGCCGAGGAGATCCTGACCGCGAACCTGCTCGAGACAGTCGGCCGCCCGTTCCGGCACGAGGCGGACAACCGCAATCTGTCGTTCAAGATCGACGTCGATCCGAACCTGCCACGCAGTATCGTCACCGACTCCAAGCGCCTGCAACAGGTCCTGAAGAACCTGCTCTCCAACGCCTTCAAGTTTACCGCCGAAGGCGAAGTGCGCCTGAAGGTCGCCGGCGCGATCGGCGGCTGGGGGACGGATCACCCGGTGCTGAACTCCGCGCCGGCGGTGATCGCGTTCGAAGTGTCCGATACCGGCATCGGCATTCCCCTGGAGAAGCAGAAGCTGATCTTCGAGGCGTTCCAGCAGGCGGATGCCGGCACCAGCCGGAAATACGGCGGCACCGGCCTCGGGCTGGCGATCAGCCGCGAACTCGCGAGCCTGCTCGGAGGCGAGATCCATCTCCGCAGCACACCGGGCAAGGGCTCGTCCTTCACGCTCTATCTGCCCTTGAAATATTCCGGCCCGACGCTCGCGCCGCGGGCCGCGCCGGCGCCGCAGCAATACAGCCAGACGCCTGCGCTGCAGCCGGCCGCGCCGGAGCAGCAGCGCGTCATCGAGCAGCTTCCCGACGACCGCTTGAACCTCGAGCCTGGCGACAGCATCCTCCTGATCGTCGAGGACGACCCGCATTACGCGCGTGTGCTGGTCGACCTCGCGCGCGACAAGGGATTCAAGGTTCTGGTCGCTGCACGGGGCGCGGAGGCGCTGGAGCTCGCCAAGCAGTATCAGCCGAGAGCAGTCTCGCTCGACGTGTTCCTGCCCGACATGCTCGGCTGGACCGTGCTGAGCCAGCTCAAGCACAATCCGTTGACCCGCCACATCCCCGTGCAGATCATCACGCTCGACGAGGACCGCCAGCATGCGCTGGCGCGGGGCGCGTTCTCATTCGTCAACAAGCCGACCACGCCTGAAGGCGTCTCAGCCGCGCTGACGCAAATCAAGGAATATGCGCGGCCGCGGCGCAAGCGGCTGCTGATCGTCGAGGACAACGAGGCCGAGCAGCTTTCGATCCGCGAGCTGCTGTACCATGACGACATCGAGATCGTGTCGACGGCCACCGGCGCGGAGGCACTTTCGACGCTGCGCGAGCAGCCGTGTGACTGCGTGGTGCTCGATCTCCGGCTGCCCGACATGAGCGGCTTCGAGGTGCTGGACCACATCCGCAACGACGAGCGACTGTCGAACATCCCGGTCGTGGTCTTCACCGGCCGCGAGCTTTCGGCGGAGGAGGACGCGGAACTCCACACCATGGCGCGCAGCATCGTGGTCAAGGGCGTGGAATCGCCGGAACGCCTGCTCGACGAAACCGCGCTGTTCCTGCACCGCGTGATCACGGAGCTGCCGATCGAGAAGCAGCGTATGCTGGAGAAGCTGAACAGTTCCGACGAGGACTTGATCGGCAAGACCGCCCTGCTCGTCGACGACGACGCCCGCAACATATTCGCCCTGTCGAGTGTGCTGGAACGGCGCGGCATGAAAGTGCTGACGGCCACGACCGGCAGCGAGGCTGTGACACTGGTCGAATCCAATCCGGAGATCGCGATCGTGCTGATGGACATCATGATGCCGCAGATGGATGGCTATCAGACCATCGGCGTGATCCGCGAGAACCCGGCCTTCGCCCGTCTTCCGATCATTGCGCTGACCGCCAAGGCGATGAAGGGCGACCGGGAGAAATGCCTCGAAGCCGGCGCGTCCGATTATCTCGCCAAGCCGGTCAACACCGACCAATTGCTGCTTGCGATCCGCATGTGGCTGCACCGCTGAGTTGGGCCCGCATATGGACCACGAAAAGGTCAACATCCTGCTCGTCGACGATCAGCCGGCCAAGCTGCTCGCCTATGAGGTGATCCTGAAGGATCTCGGCGAGAACCTCGTGATCGCCTCCTCGGGGCGAGAGGCGCTGGAGGTGCTGCTCAAGACCGAGATCGCGGTGATCCTGGTCGACGTCTGCATGCCCGAGCTCGACGGCTTCGAGCTCGCCGCGATGATCCGCGAGCATCCGCGTTTCCAGAAGACCGCCATGATCTTCATCTCGGCCATCCAGGTCAGCGACATCGACCGGTTGCGCGGCTATGAGATGGGCGCGGTCGATTACGTGCCGGTGCCGGTCGTGCCGGAGGTGCTGCGCGCGAAGATCAAGGTATTTGCCGAACTCTACCGCAAGACGCGCGAGCTCGAACGGCTGAACCACGAGCTCGAGGACCGCGTCCGCGCACGCACTGCGGAACTGGAGAGCTCCACCGCGAAGCTGCGCGAGAGCGAGCAGCGGCGCAGCATGGCGATCGCTGCCGGCAAGATGGGATCCTGGGACTGGGACTGGATCAGCGGCGATTGGATGTGGGACGAGGGGCAATACCGCATCTTCGGCGTCGGCCCCGAGAGCTTCGAGGTCAATCCGGCCAACGTCCAGGCGCTGTTGCATCCCGATGACGTCGATCAGTTGCGCAAGGCGATCGCCGAATTCAACAAGGGCACGCGCGCCTATGAAACTGAGTTCCGCATCGTGCGGCCCGACGGCGAGGTACGCTGGTGCGTCGGCACGGCGGCGGCGACGGTCGACGAGAGCGGGCGCGTGGTGCGCGTCAGCGGCGTCACCGTCGATATTACCGAGCGCAAGCGCGCCGAGGAACGGCAGAATCTCCTGGCGCGGGAAGTCGATCATCGCGCCAAGAACGCGCTGGCGCTGGCGCAGTCGATCGTGCGCCTCACCCGGGCGGACGAGGTCAAGGACTATGTCAACGCCGTCGAGGGACGCATCAATGCACTGGCGCGCGTGCACACCATCCTGTCGCTGTCGAGCTGGGAGGGCGCCGAGCTCTCGAGGCTGATCGACGAGGAGCTTGCGCCCTATTCGCTCGGCGACCAGATCAGATTGGCCGGTCCCGAAGTTCAGTTGCTGCCGGCGACGGCCCAGACGCTGGCGCTCGCGCTCCACGAGCTCTTCACCAACTCGGCCAAGTATGGCGCACTCTCGACTCGATCGGGGCGGCTTGCAATCGATTGGCAGGTCGAGGACGAGCTGCTCACGCTGAGCTGGGAGGAATCCGGCGGTCCGCTGGTCATGGCACCGAAATCTCGCGGCTTCGGAACGCGAAGCCTGCTTGCGAGCGTCGAGTCCCAGCTTGGCGGACAGGCGCAGTTCGATTGGCGCGCCGAAGGTCTGTTGTGCCGCCTGGAGGTGCCGCTGACGCGCAGGACGGCCACCGCCGGACCCGGCAAGTTCGACACCGGCGGCTCCGCAGAATTGCAGCGCGCATCCGGTTAACCGGACACTGCGCTCGTCATGCGCTGGGCCATCCGCGGTTCGCGCGGAACCCGCCCTTCCAGCCAGGCTTCCGTCCGGGCGAGATCGCGCAGGGCCCTGGCGTAGCGGCGCGCCGCGCTTCGCTCTGCTCCGCGCGGGAGCCTGCGGGCCTTGCGCAGGATGTCCGCAGCCGCGTTGCGATAGGCCAGCGAGCGGTAAAGAAAGACGACCTTACCCATATCCATGTTCCCGTTTTGATGGCACTCATCCTCGCAAGCCCGGCATGAACGTCGGATGAAGCGGGCGATGACAATTATTTCAACCGAATGGAACCGGACAAGCACGCGGGTGTTTGCATGCCAATTCGGGATGCACTCCCATGCGCACGAAGAAGTCGTCTGAGCTGATCTCTGCCAGCGGACTTATCAAGCTGATGACGCATGCAATGATGGGCGCGGCCCTCGGCCTCACCTTCAGCCTCATGCTCGTCCTGTCCAATCCAGCCGTGGCCAACCTGCTCAATAACGGCGGAAGCCAGGCCATTCTGGTCTTCACTCTCACCTTGGTGACGACGTTCGCGATCGGTGCGACGCTCACCGGCGTCGTGTTCATCATTGAGGAGGACAAGCAATCTTGAAGCGCGCGTGACCCGCGGGAGATGCTTTGTCGGGAACTCCTGCGGCGAAGAGCGGTTGGCTGCCTGCGTCAAATTAACTCAGGGAGTTTCCCGCATGAAGACGACCAAGCTCGCTCTCGCCGTAATGTTGGCAACCGGCCTTGCCGCCGCGCCGTTCGCCGTGCAGGCCAAGTCACACAAGGCCAAGCATGGATCCTCGATGTCATCGTCGCAGACCACCGGCGCCAACACCAAGTCTTCCAAGGGCGCTGATCCTTCCGGCCAAGGCGGCTCCGGCCCCGGCTCCGATCAGGGCGGTACCATGACGAACAAAGGCGGCATGACCAACACCAAATAGGCCACTCCCTGGAAATCCATCGAGGGCCCCGCCCGTTGCGGGGCCCTTTCTCTTGGGACTCGGGCGCAGTTTCAAATCCGGTGCGCGTCCAGCTCCTCCTCCGCCGCGCTCCCTGATCAGCGGGGCCCGCTCGCGCGCACGGGATTGCCCGTCTTCGCGGGACGAAGGCGCACCCGGTCGCGGACGTCAGGCAGAACGTCGCTGCCGCCAGCTGCCTTCCATTCGCCGATCAGGAGGTTGATTCTCCGGCGCAGATCCATCTGCGCCAGGGCCCTTTCCGTGCAGTCGCAGCCGCGCTCGACGAGATCGCGCACCGACGCCTCGACGTCGGCCATTTCGAGCCTCAAGACTCTGATTTTACGTCGAATTTCATTAATTCTGTTGTCCATGGCTTGTTAGAACAAAATAAGAACATATAGTCAAGTCACGATTTCAGAACGGAGAACGCAGATGCAGGTTCAAGGTAAATACGACGCCAGGGTTTTTCTCGGCGAGCAGATGACGCGGGCGCAGGGTCTCAGGCTGAAGCGGCTGAGCGATGAGGCCTATCAACCCGCCCAATTTGCACGGGACCTGTCCTTCGGTGAGGCTGCACGGCGCATCCAGGCGCTGGAGGCGGAGATCGAACTGGCGAACTCCTTCTAGCTGCGCCGCGCACCTGCACGTTGTGTACGCGCTGCCGGAACCATGGCGGAGCCGAACGGTTCTCCTCGCCAAGGGAGAGCATGGATGGCACGCAAGGCAAAGAAACGTCGCTACTCACGCAGCTCCGGCAGCGATGTCGAAAGCGAGATGCGGCGCTACAAAAAGGGTACCGCGAAGAGCGGGCGCGGGGGACGCGGCGGCCGCGTGAAGAGCCGCAAGCAGGCAATCGCGATCGGACTGTCGAAGGCGCGCAAGAAGGGCAAGAAGGTCCCGAAGAAGGCATCGAAGCGGAAGAGTGCCAAGAAGACGTCGAGAAAATCGTCTAAGTCAAGCAAGTCGTCAAAGAAGTCGTCGAAGCGCAAATCCAGCAAACGCTGACGCTGACCTCTCTCAGATCATGCTGCCCGGCATGAAGCAGCGGATCGAAATCCCGAACGCCGTCTTCACCGGCCACACCATGGTGCGGCCGGCCCGGTTTGGCTCGGTGATGACGGCTTCGTCCGGCACATCTATCCACTGCCCATCCAGACGCACGCGGTAACGCCCGTTGTGCGACTCCCAGTCGGGATCGGCGACGGCAAATCCATCCGCATCCGAGCAGCACGGGCCGAGCTGGCTGCGCAGACTGTCGAACCATGGTTTCAGGGGGGAGTTCGCGTAGCGGCCGTCGTCACGCCCGAGCGCGTTTCCGCCCCAGAGCACAAATGACGCTACGAGCAGTGTACTCCTCCGCGAGAGCTTCAATCGAACCATGTCGGCACCGATCAAATGCGAACCGCCGGCAAGTTCCACAAAGCAGCGGCAGGCTCGAAGTTCCACGACTGCAACCCACCTTTGCGACTCCCTTGCCGCAGCGGTGCTGGAACTGTGATGAGCGAACACGGCTTTTTCGGACGAACTGCGTCACCATTCCTGTGGTTAACGAGAATGTTATCAACAACCCAACGGGAATTTCGAGGCTGAACGGGAAAGGCGGCCCGAGGGCCGCCTTTTTTGATCTGCGTCGCTCGATGCGCGCGTCTCTACGCGAGCGGAACTGCGACGAATCTCGTCGCCTCCGCGCTTCTGACCTGCAACAGCACGCTGCGCTTGCCCGACGATTTGGCCTGCGCCAGTTCCGAACGGACGTCGCCGACATTGGCAACGGCCTTGCCGCCGACATTGAGGATGACGTCGCCGGTCTGAATGCCGCGCTGTGCCGCCGGCCCTTGCGGATCGACCTCGGTGACGACGACGCCCTTCTGGCCCGCACCCTGGACGTCACCTGCCGGCGCCAAGCTGAGGCCGAGGCGCGGCGTGCCGGCATTCGGCTGCCCTCTGCCCTCGTCGGCATTGCCATTTCCTTTGGCTTGCCGCTCGTTCGGCAGCTCGCCGAGCGCCAGGGTCACCGTTTTGCTGTCGCCCTTGCGGAAGACGTCGAGCTTCACGGACGTGCCCGGCGCCAAGGTGGCGATGGTGCGGGCGAGGTCGCGGGAGTCCTTGATCGTGGTGCCGTTGACGGCGGTGATGACGTCCCCCGCCTCGATGCCGGCCTTCGCCGCCGGGCTGCCATCCTGCGGATTGTCGACGATCGCCCCGCGCGCCTCCTTGAGGCCGAGGCTGTCGGCAATATCCGATGTCACGGGCTGCACCTGCACGCCGAGCCAGCCTCGGGTGACCACACCCTTGTCCTTCAATTGCGCGACGACGAGCTTGGCGGTCGAGGCCGGAATGTCGAAGCCGATGCCGACCGAGCCGCCCGAGGGCGAGAAGATCGCAGTGTTCACGCCGATCACGTTGCCGTTCATGTCGAAGGCCGGGCCGCCGGAATTGCCCTTGTTGATGGGCGCATCGATCTGGATGAAATCGTCATAGGGACCATTGCCGATATCCCGGCCGCTGGCCGAGACGATGCCGGCCGTCACAGTGCCGCCAAGACCGAAGGGATTGCCGACCGCGACCACCCAGTCGCCGATGCGCGGCTTCTGGTCGGAGAATTTGACGAACGGAAAGTCCTTCTTGCCATCGACCTTGATCAGCGCGAGATCGGTCTTCGGATCGGTGCCGACGACTTTCGCAGTGTAGGTCGTGCCGTCATCCATCGTCACCTGGACGGACTCGGCGTGGTCGACGACGTGGTTGTTGGTCACGGCATAACCGTCGGCGGAAATGAAGAAGCCGGAGCCTTCGCCCGTGATCATCTGATGGCGCTGGCGCGGCATGCCGTTCATGCCGCCCGGGGAGCGGAAGCCGAACTGTCGCGAGAACTGGTCGAACGGCGTATTCTCGTCCGAATCCATCCGGTTCTGCTGCAGCATCGCGGTCTTGTCGTTGTTCTGGTCGATCTTCACCCGCACCGAGATCACCGCGGGTTTGACCTTGCTGACCAGATCGCCGAAGCCCGGCGGCGTCGCGGCGGCTTCCGCAGCCTGAGCCGGCGTAATGAAGGAGTTCGTACCGAACGGCGCAGAGCCTGGCGCCATTGACAGGGCGGCCACGCCCAGCGCGGCCACGGTGCCGAGCAGCACGAGCCGGCGCGGCCTCAAGATCTTGCGGGACGTGGTGGTGTCGGAATTGACGCGATCGTTCATGTCGAAATATCCATGTTGAGCTGATGTCGCCTTGCCCTCAACATGGTCGCTGCCACCTTACGGCGTCCCGTCCATCCGATTAAATCTCGGCAAACAACGGGAGAGCGGGCGCAGCAGGCAGATCGCCGCCGCCCATTTGATGCAGCTCAACACGGGCGCTTCGCGCAGTGAAAAACTGCGCTCATGAGGTCCACCGGAGGCGCGCCATGTACAAAGACATTCTCGTCCACATTCCCACCGAACGTCCCATGCGGCCCGCGATCGAGGGCTCGATCTCGCTCGCGTCGTATCTCAACGCCCATCTCGACGCGGTCGCGGTCGGCCATGTCGCAACCAGTGCAGCTTACGTGATGGAGGGCGGCGCGGCGGTGGCGGCCGTGTTCGAACTGGAGCGCGAGCGGGCCGTGGAGCGGGCCGAGGCCGCGCTCGCGGTGTTCAGGAGCGAAGCGGCGAACGCCGGCATCTCCTACGCCTGCCACGCGCTCGGCGCGATCCCGGCGGATGCAGCCGTCTCGCTCGGCGAGATGGCGCGCCTGCACGATCTCAACATCGTGCTCCAGCCGGATCCGACGCAAGGCGCGTTTGACAACGACGTGCCAGGCGAGATCCTGTTTCAGGCGGGCGGCCCGGTGCTGTTCCTGCCCTACACCTTCCGTGGAGCCTTCAAGGCGAACCGGATCGGCATCTGCTGGGACGGCAGCCGCCTCGCTGCCCGTGCCGTGCGCGACGCAGCGACGTTCCTGGCGCGCGCCGCAGAGATCGTGATCATCACCATCAACGAGGCCGACGCCGTCTCCGGCGAGGCTTCAGCGAGCAGTCTGGCAAAACATCTCGGCCGGCGCGGACTGCCGACCCGCACGGTCAGCCTGTCGGCGGCACGCGCCGACATTCAGCCGACCGTCCTGTCGCTCGCGGCCGACGAGAGCCTCGATCTCCTGGTAATGGGCGGCTACGGCCATTCGCGGTTGCAGGAGCGCGTTCTCGGGGGCGTCACCCGCGCCATGCTGGAAGCCATGACAGTGCCGACGCTGATGTCGCATTGAGTCGAGCCGGCTTGGGGCCATTACGCCGCGACGGGAGCCTGCCATGGCGGGGGCGCAGCAGTGTTGTCCCCGTCGCGTTGCACATTGCACGCGTCGAAATGCGCCTTGAGTTCGACTTCGGCGAGGTGTTCGAAATGTTCGGCTTGGCCGAGGAGTTCCCAGGTCTGGAGCGGCCGGTAGGCCGCCTGCTGACGACAGAGGGACGCCAGCGCCCGGTAGCGACGTACGTTCTCCATGAGACCCTCCCTCGCATCTGCCGAGGTTATTGCCTTAGTTTACGTCAGGCCGATGGCGATTGTGCAAAAGATTTGCTGCGCCCCCTCGCCTGATCTCGGCTCGTTCTTGGGAAATGCGTAGGCGGGTCAAAGTTCCAAATTGCGCCCAGGAGCGCTCGGCCTTCTCTAGACTACCGGCTACGGCCTCCATCGCTTGCGCGCATCCGCTGCGCAGAACTGTTTTGCAGGTGCGGAACTCGGCCGGCCTCGGCGGCGGCGCGAATGGCCGCGATATTGGCGGCATATTCGGCCGCGCCC
The DNA here is from genome assembly GCF_058803975.1 of Bradyrhizobium sp. GW821-FHT13H06. Lineage (NCBI taxonomy): Bacteria > Pseudomonadati > Pseudomonadota > Alphaproteobacteria > Hyphomicrobiales > Nitrobacteraceae > Bradyrhizobium > Bradyrhizobium sp. GW821-FHT13H06. Next base: position 226,403 of record NZ_JBXAPN010000005.1, read on the forward strand.
CTGCCACGAAACACGGCGGAACCCGCGACCAGCGTGTCGGCGCCCGCTGCAGTCACGGCAGCGGCATTGTCGCGCGTGACGCCACCATCGACTTCAAGACGGATCGGCCGCTCGCCGATCATGGCCCTAATCCGCCTGATCTTCTCGATCTGCGACCCGATGAATGATTGGCCACCAAAGCCTGGATTGACCGTCATCACCAGCACGAGATCTATACGGTCGAGCACATATTCGATCGTCGCCTCCGGCGTCGACGGACAAAGGCTGACGCCAGCCTTCCTGCCGAGCGAGCGGATCGCCTGGAGCGAGCGGTCGAGATGCGGGCCGGCTTCGGCGTGCACCGTGATGAGGTCCGCTCCGGCTTTCGCGAACGCCTCGAGATAGGGATCGGTCGGCGCGATCATCAGATGCACGTCGAAGACCTTGTTCGTCAACGGCCGGATCGCCTTGATGACGTCAGCACCGAAGCTGATGTTCGGCACGAAATGCCCGTCCATGACGTCGCAATGGATCCAGTCTGCCCCGGCCGCATCGATCGCCGCGACCTCCTCGCCGAGACGAGCGAAATCCGCGGCCAGGATCGAAGGGGCGATGAGGATTTCTCCGCTCATGGCTTTGCACTCCGCGCGTCGGCGCCGCCGCTGAAGACGCGGCTCGCAAGGACGTCCGCGGGATCAATGGTTTCGAGGTCGGCGACATCGAGCATGCGGTCGAGATCGGACACCAGGCGATCGGCCTGCCGCAGACGAATGCGGTCGACGGCGTTGCGGATCGAACGGGCGTTGGAGAAAAACGGCTGGGTCCGGCGAAATTCGATATACTTCTCGAAAGCCTCGCGCGCGGCCGCCGAGAAGCGATAGCCGCGCTCCTTCAGCATCAGCTCGGCGATCACGAGCAGCTCGGCTTCCGCATAGTCAGGAAATTCGATGTGGTGCGCGATGCGCGAGCGGAAGCCGGGATTGGAGGCGAAGAAGCTCGTCATCCGCTCGCCATAACCGGCAAGGATCACGACGAGGTCTTCGCGCTGGTTCTCCATCACCTGGAGCAGGATCTCGATCGATTCCTGGCCATAGTCGCGCTCGTTGTCGGGACGATGCAGGTAATAGGCCTCATCGATGAACAACACGCCGCCCATCGCCTTCTTCAGGATCTCCTTGGTCTTCGGCGCGGTGTGGCCGATATACTGGCCGACGAGGTCGTCGCGCGTCACGGAGATCACCTGCCCGCGCCGCACGAAGCCGAGGCCGTGCAGGATCTTGGCCATGCGTAGCGCCACGGTCGTCTTGCCGGTGCCGGGATTGCCCGTGAAGGACATGTGCAGCGTCGGCGGCGCGGAGGCCAGTCCCGCCCGCTGCCGGATGCGTTCGACCAGCAGCAGCGAGGCGATCTGGCGCACGCGGTCCTTCACCGGCTTGAGCCCGATCAGCTCCTGATCGAGCTGTTGCAGCGTATCGGTGATCCCGGCCGCTTCGGCCTCCTTGCGAAGATCAAAACGAGTCTCGTTCTGTTCGGTCGTCGTTGCATGGGGAACATCGAGCATCGGCACCTCGAAGAAAAGAGCTTCGCCGCCGGGAGCGGCGAAGCAGTGGTCCGCCAAGGATGCGGAGCAGGGAGAGCTCCGCGCGGAGGAGAATGGCTATTGAGCGGCGTGGGCGGCCGGCTTGCGCATCGTGGTGTAACGGATCGCGCGGCCGCCGACTTCCTGCCGCACCAGCTCGAACTCCGCCTCTTGCGGCGGCCGGTTGACGAGGAAGGAGATCCGCACCGATTCCCAGCCATGGCTGGAATCGAAGCCGCTGATGCGGATGTAGCGGTCGCCGTACACCCTGCGGCATTCGGCGAGCTCCATCATCACGCCGGCGGCGTCCTGGAGATCGAACATCGGCAGCCCCCACATCTCCCAATAGGTGTTGCGGGGATGCGGATCGTCGGTGAACTCGATATTCACCGCCCAACCCTTGGTCAGACAATATTGCACCTGCTTGGTGATCTGATCGTCAGTGAGATCGGGCAGGAACGAGAAGCAGCCTTGAGTCAGCTTCATGTCAAATCTCCTCAAACGGTTTCGAGCGCGGTCGGCACGAAGTCCGGCGTGTCGGTGGATTGATAATTGAAGGTCACGTCCTTCCAGACTTCGAGCGCCGCCTTTAGCGGCGTGCAGGTCTCGGCCGCCCTGGCCAGGATCTCCGGGCCCTCGTGGACGTAGTCGCGGCCCTCGTTGCGAGCGAGGATCATGGCTTCCAGCGCCACGCGGTTGGCGATCGCGCCGGCGGCAATGCCCATGGGATGGCCGATGGTGCCGCCGCCGAATTGCAGCACCACGTCTTCACCCAGGAGATCGAGCAGCTGATGCATCTGGCCGGCATGGATGCCGCCGGAAGCAACCGGCATCATCTTGTTGAGGCTCGCCCAGGACTGGTCGAAGAACAGGCCGTGCTCGAGCTTGGCCGGATTGAAGTCCTCGCGGCAGACGTCGTAATAGCCGCGCGTGGTATTGGGGTCGCCTTCGAGCTTGCCGACCACCGTGCCGGCATGGATGTGGTCGACGCCGGCAAGCCGCATCCACTTGGCGATGACACGGAACGACACGCCATGGCTCTTCTGCCGCGTATAGGTCGAATGCCCGGCGCGGTGCAGATGCAGGATCATGTCGTTGCGCCGCGCCCATTTGGCCATCGACTGGATCGCGGTGTAACCGATCACGAGGTCGATCATGACGATGCAGGAGCCGAGCTCCTTGGCGAACTCAGCGCGCTCGTACATGTCCTCCATCGTGCCCGCGGTGATGTTCAGGTACGTGCCCTTCACTTCGCCGGAGGCGGCCTGCGCGCGGTTCACGGCTTCCATGCAATAGAGGAAACGATCGCGCCAATGCATGAAGGGCTGCGAGTTGATGTTCTCGTCGTCCTTGGTGAAATCGAGCCCGCCCTTCAGCGCCTCATAGACCACGCGGCCGTAATTGCGCCCGGATAGACCGAGCTTGGGCTTCACCGTTGCGCCCAGCAGCGGCCGGCCGAACTTGTCGAGCCGCTCGCGCTCGACCACGATGCCGGTCGCCGGCCCCTGGAACGTCTTCACATAGGCGACGGGGAAGCGCATGTCCTCCAGGCGCAGCGCCTTCAGCGGCTTGAAGCCGAACACATTGCCGATGATCGAGGCCGAGAGGTTCGCGATCGAACCCGGCTCGAACAGGTCGAGGTCATAGGCGATATAGGCGAAATACGAGCCGGGCGAGCCCGGGACCGGATCGACGCGATAGCACTTGGCGCGATATTTCTCCGCAGCGGTGAGGCGATCGGTCCACACCACGGTCCAGGTGGCGGTCGAGGATTCGCCGGCCACCGCAGCAGAGGCCTCGATCGGATCGACGCCCTCCTGGGGCGTGACGCGAAACAGCGCGATGACATCCGTGTCCTTTGGCGTGTAGTCGGGCTCCCAATAGCCCATGCGCTTGTATTCCATCACGCCGGAGCGATAGCGCTCTTTGCCGCGGACCGTGCCTGCATGTGCGTTCATGTCTCTCTCCTGCTCTTTTCTCTGCTCTTTCCGATTGACTAGGCCGCCACGAACTCGCGGGCGTCGACGCGCGGATCGAGCTCGCTGGCGCGGTAGCGCCGCGCCATCTCGCTCATCGGGACCGCCTTGATCCTGCTCGCATGGCCCGCGGTGCCGAACTGCTCGAAGCGCTCGCGGCAAAGCTCGCGCATCGCATCCATCGCCGGTTTGAGGAACTTGCGCGGGTCGAACTCACTGCGGCTTTGCGCCGCCACCTTGCGAAACACCGCAGTCATAGCCAGCCGACAGTCGGTGTCGATATTGACCTTGCGCACGCCGCTCTTGATGCCGCGGACGATCTCGTCCACCGGCACGCCCCAGGTCTGCGGCATCTCGCCGCCGAACTGGTTGAACATGTCCTGGAGCGACTGCGGCACCGAGGAAGAGCCGTGCATGACCAGATGGGTGTTCGGCAGCCGACGATGGATCTCCTCGACCACGCGCATCGCCAGGATGTCACCATCGGGCTTGCGGCTGAACTTGTAGGCGCCGTGGGAAGTGCCCATCGCGATCGCCAGGGCGTCGACCTTCGTTGCGCGGACGAAATCGACGGCCTGGTCGGGATCCGTCAAGAGCTGATCGTGGCTGACCTTGCCCTCGACACCGTGGCCGTCTTCCTGCTCGCCGCCGCCGTGCTCCAGCGAGCCGAGCACGCCGAGCTCGCCTTCGACGGAAGCGCCGACCCAATGGGCGAGATCGACGACGCGCCGGGTGATCGCGACATTGTAGTCATAGTCGGCCGCCGTCTTTGCGTCGGCCTTGAGCGAGCCGTCCATCATCACCGATGTGAAGCCGTGGGCGATGGCCGAGGCGCAGGTCGCCTCGTCATTGCCGTGGTCCTGGTGCATGCAGAGCGGGATGTCCGGATAGGTCCGCTCCAGTGCGTCGATCATGTGCGAGAGCATGAGATCGCCGGCATAGCTGCGCGCGCCGCGCGAGGCCTGGATGATCACCGGCGCGTCGACCTCGGCCGCCGCCTGCATGATCGCGATGCCCTGCTCCATATTGTTGATGTTGAATGCCGGCACCGCGTAGCCGTGGCTGGCCGCGTGATCGAGCAGTTGGCGAAGGGTGATACGAGCCACGATTGATCCTCCTTATCGACTCTTGCGGGCGATCGCCCGGCGGGCGGCTTCTGCAATGCTTTGCGGCGTGATGCCGAACTCGCGGTACAGCACCGGCGCGGGCGCCGAGGCACCGAAGCCGCGCATGCCGACGAACTCGCCGTCGGCACCGATCCAGCGTGGCCAGTCGCCCAGCACCGCCGCCTCGATGCCGACGCGCGGCGCGGTGCCGAGCACGGAGGCGCGGTAGTCTTCCGGCTCCTCCTCGAACAGCGCGAAGCAGGGTGCGGAGACGACGGCCGCTCGGATGTGCTCGGTCGCGAGCAGGCGGGCGGCTTCCAAGGCGATCGAGACTTCCGAGCCGGTTGCCATCAATGTCACGTCGCGGCCGCCGTCCGGGGAGACAACGAGGTAGGCACCGCGCGCGACGCGGTTCTTGCCGCGAGCATCGCTGCGGAAGGTCGGCAAGGCCTGCCGCGACAGGCACAGCACGGACGGACGATGCTCCGCCGTAAGCGCACAGTCCCAGGCCTCCAACGTTTCCACGGCATCAGCCGGCCGGAACACGAGCAGGTTGGGAATGACGCGCAACGCCGCGAGATGCTCGACCGGCTGGTGCGTCGGGCCATCCTCTCCTAGTCCGATGGAGTCGTGCGTCATCACATGGATCACGCGCAGCCGCATCAGGGCCGCAAGCCGGATCGCCGGCCGGCTGTAGTCGGAGAACGCGAGGAACGTGCCGCCATACGGGATGAAGCCGCCATGCAGCGCGAGGCCGTTCATCGCAGCCGCCATGCCGTGCTCGCGAATGCCGTAATGGATGTAGTCGCCGGTGAACGCACCGCGCTTGACCGGAGCCTGCGCCTTGGCATGCGTCAGGTTCGAATGAGTGAGGTCCGCGGAGCCGCCGACCAGACCGGGGATGGTCCCGGCGATACCGTCGAGCACCTGTTGCGAGGCCTGCCGTGTCGCGAGCTTCGGACGCTCGGATGCGAAGCGTTCACGCAATTTCGCTGCAGCCAGCGCATAGACGGCGGGCAGAGCCACGGCCTTGCCCTCGACGAACAGATCGCGCTGCTCGGGCGTTGCGCTTTCATAGCGATCGAGCCAGGCGAGACGGTCGACCTGTCCGCGCTGCCCGATCATCCGCCAGGCCTTCTGAATCGGGATCGGCACGACGAAGGGCTGATAGTCCCAGCCAAGCGTCCGCCGCGCCGCTGCCGTCTGGTCGGTGCCGAGCGGCGCGCCATGCGCCTTCTCGGTGCCCTGCCGTTCCGGCGCGCCATAACCGATGATGGTGCGGCAGGCGATCAGCGAGGGCTTCGTCGTTTCACGCTCTTCCGCAATCGCCTGTGCAATGGCTTCGGGATCGTGGCCGTCGATGCGGCGCACCGACCAGCCGGAGGCGGCAAAGCGCGCGAGTTGGTCGTCGGAGGTGGCCAGCGAGGTCGGGCCGTCGATGGAGATGCCGTTGTCGTCGAACAGGACGATCAGTCGGCCGAGCCCGAGATGGCCGGCAAGCGAGATCGCCTCCTGGCTGATGCCTTCCATCAGGCAGCCGTCGCCCGCGACGACGTAGGTGAAGTGGTCGACAAGGCCGTCGCCATGCCGTGCATTGGCCATCCGCTCGGCGAGCGCCATGCCGACCGCGGTCGCGATGCCCTGCCCCAGCGGCCCCGTCGTGGTCTCGACACCAGGCGTATGACCGTATTCCGGATGACCCGGCGTCTTCGAGCCCCATTGCCTGAAGGCCTTGATGTCGTCGAGGCTGACGTCGCCGCCGGTCAGATGCAGCAGCGCATAAAGCAGCATCGAACCGTGGCCCGCCGAGAGCACGAAGCGGTCGCGGTCGGGCCAGTTCGGATGCGCCGAGTCGAATTTCAGAAAGCGCGAGAACAGCACGGTCGCGACATCGGCCATGCCCATGGGCAGCCCGGGATGGCCGGACTGCGAGGTCTCGATTGCGTCCACCGCGAGGAAGCGGACAGCGTTGGCGAGATCGTGGTGCGTGACCGCCGTGAGGTCGGCTTCGGCGTGGACGGAGATGTTCATCGGATTCTCTCCTCGTTCACTTCAGGTTTCGCTTGCGCTCGATCAGCTGCATGATCAGCGGCGTCAGGATCAGCTGCATCGCGAGGTCGAGCTTCGCGCCCGGACACACGATCGAGTTCGCGCGGGACATCCAGCTTTGCGGCAGCATCGAGAGCAGATAGGGGAAGTCGATGCCGCGCGGGTTCTTGAAGCGGATCACGACCATCGATTCGTCCGGCGTCGGAATCCAGCGCGCGACGAACGGGTTGGAGGTGTCCACCGTCGGCACGCGCTGGAAGTTGATGTCGGTCTCGGTGAATTGCGGGCAGATGTAGTGGATGTAGTCCGGCATCCGCCGCAGGATGGTGTCGGTGACGGCCTCGGTGGAATAGCCCCGCGCGCTGCGGTCGCGGTGCAGCTTCTGGATCCATTCGAGATTGATGACGGGCACGACGCCGATCTTCAGATCCGCATAGCGCGCGACATTCACCTTGTCGGTGACGACGGCGCCGTGCAGGCCCTCGTAGAACAGCAGGTCCGAATTCTCCGGCAGCCCCTTCCATTCGGTGAAGGTGCCGGGCGCAGCGCCGTGCAGCGCGGATTCCTCGGCGTCGTGGACGTAGTGCCGCGTCACCGCCGTGCCGGTCTCGCCGTAATCGCGGAACGCTCGCTCCAGCTCCTCGAACAAATTGGTCTCGGGGCTGAAATGGCTGAAATGCTTGTTGCCGCGCTCGGCCTCCTTGGCCATCTGCGCGCGCATCTCGGCGCGGTCGTAGCGATGGAAGGCGTCGCCCTCGATATAGGCGGCGTTGACCTTCTCGCGGAAGAAGATCTGCTCGAAGGTCTTCTTGACCGAGGTGGTGCCGGCGCCGGAGGAGCCGGTGATGGAGATGATCGGATGCTTCCTGGACATGGCGCGCCTCGCTCAGAGCCGGAAGAAGCCGCGGCGCGCGAACAGCGGCGCGGAGACGCTGGCAACCAGCAGCGGATCGCAATGCAGCTCCTCGACCCGCCGGACCTCGTTGCTCGAGCCCATGATCAGCGGGACGCGCTGGTGCAGGCTCTGCGCAGACAGTTCGAGGATTCGCTCGCGCCCGGTCGAGGCCGAGCCGCCGGCCTGCTCGATGATCATGGCCATCGGATGCGCCTCGTAGGTGAGGCGCAGGCGGCCGTCGCCATAGCCGGGGCGCGCATCGGAAGGATACAGGAACACGCCGCCGCGGGTGAGGATGCGATAGGCTTCCGCGACCAGCGAGCCAATCCAGCGCATGTTGAAATCGTGGTTGGCCGGCCCGTCGACGCCGGCGAGGCACTCGTCGACGAAGGCGCGCACCGGCGGATCCCAGTGCCGGCGATTCGACGCGTTGATCGCGAACTCCTCGCAGGCCTCCGGGATCTGCACCACGCTGCGCGCGAGGCGGAAGCAGCCGGATTTGCGGTCGAGCGTGAAGATGTCGACGCCGTCGCCGAGCGTCAGCACCAGCGAGGTCTGCGGACCGTAAGTGACGAAGCCGGCAGCGAGTTGCGCCGAGCCGCGCTGATGGAAGGCGAGCGAGAGATCATCGGGCGCCGGCAGGATCGAGAAGATCGTGCCGACGGTCATGTTGATGTCGATGTTGGAGGAGCCGTCGAGGGGATCGATCGCGATGCAGATGCGCCCCTGACGGTCGACGATCTGGGCCTCGCGCATCTCCTCCGACGCCAGCGCCGCGATCGGCAGCCGGCTGAGGCAGCGGCGCAGGATCGCATCGGCCTGGACGTCGAGATCGCGCTGGAGATCGCCATCGCTGTTGCGGCCCGTGGTCAGGCCCGAGGCGTCGGCGAGATCGCCGGATGCGATGAGATCGGCGATCTCGATCGCCGCTGCCGCGATGGCATCCACCGCGCCCGCCACCGCCAGCGCGTGGGGTGCGGTCTCGGAATACCGTTGAAGGTGGTCGTCCAGCCTGAGTTGCCCGGTCATCTGCGTCCATCCCCTCTGTCGGCGCCGCATCCAGTTTCCTCCCCGCTGGAGGTCGGTGCGATCAGTCCCGGCATCAGGAGATTGACAGGGCCGGCTTAATAAGGAAAATTTCTATTCATAATGAGCCTCAAAGAATTTTCTTATAATGGCCCCGGCCATGCGGCGGCCCAGCTCCGGCATCTGACGATCCGGCAGCTGCGCTCGCTCGCGGCGCTCTCGGCCAAGGGCAGCGTGACGGCGGCATCCAGCCATCTCGGGCTGACCCAGCCGGCCGTGACCCAGCAGCTCCGGCAACTGCAGGACCTGGCCGGCCTGCCGCTGGTGCAGCGGACCGGCGACGGCATGCTCCTGACGGAAGCGGGCAAGGAGGTGCTGGCGCTGGCCGAGCGGGTCGAGGCCGCCATCACGGATTGCCAGGGCGCGCTCGACCTGCTCGCGGGGCGGACCGGCGGCACGGTGAAGCTCGGTGCGGTCTCGACCGCGAAATACTTCGTGCCGCATGCGATCGCGGCGTTCTCCAAGCGCTACCCCAAGATCGAGATCAAGCTGACCATCGGCAATCGCGAGGAGATCCGCGAGGCCATGCACGGCTACGACCTCGACTTCGCGGTGATGGGTCGGCCACCGGCCGACGTCACCGTCGACGTCCGCCAGCTCGGGCGCAATCCGCACATCATCGTCGCGCGCAAGGGCCACTGGCTGGAGAAGGATTCCGGCCTCAACCTCACCGACCTCGTGCACGAGACCTTCCTCACCCGTGAGCCCGGCTCGGGGACGCGGACGCTGATGGAGGGCCTGTTCCAGAAGTCGGATCTCGAGCCGGTCATCGGCATGGAGATGAGCAGCAACGAGACCATCAAGCAGGCGGTCATCGCCGGGCTCGGCGTCGCCTTCATCTCGGCCCACACCGTAGCGCATGAGCTCGCCGAGGGCCGGCTCGTCGTGCTCGACGTCGCCGGCCTGCCGATCGTCCGGCAATGGTACGTGATCCGCCGCAGCGACAAGGTGCTGCTGCCGCCCGCGCAGGCGATGTTCGATTTTCTGGGCTCGGAAGGATCGAATTATCTGCCCGACGTGCCCGAACTCGGCGGGCGATAGCCGGCCGGCGCTCAGCTCATCAGCTTCATGGCGACGGTCGCCGCCAGCACCACGATGATCTGGAGCAGACGCTCGGTCGTGAAGATGCGGTTGAAGGTGGTCATCGCTTGCCCGGGCCGACGTGAAGGAGATCTCGATCGGCTCGTTGCTAGCACACAAGGATGCGGAGACAACTCCGTAATTGTCCCGTGGGCGATCGCACCTTCGGCAAGCCGGTTGCCGGCCACGCCGATGGCTGGCGATCAGGCCGCGAGCGGGGCGGTGCAGTCCGTGCGCGCCGCGAAATAGGCCTCCAGCTCCGACAGCGCCCGCGCTTCCCAATCCCTCGCCTGCTCCAGCAGCGACCAGCTCTGGCCCGGGCGGAATGCGGCGGTCTGGCGATAGAGCGATGCGATGCCGCGATAGCGGCGCACGTTCTCCAAGATGGCGTGACCGTTCATGTCCGAAAACTCCCTCGTCATTCCCGCGGGAGAAACTGCGGCCAAATCTTTTTCGAAAAGTTAGCGGCGCGCGGCAAGTTCGCGGATGGTTGCCGGACTGTTGCACGTCCGCAACGCGCACGGTCCTGCCCGGCCGATTTATTGCGGATTCGTTGCCGCGCTCTCGCCCGAAGGCTTCAGCCCGCTGCGACTGACGATCGTCATCGTCTCGCGGCAGAGATCGGCAAGGCCGATCAGCAGCACGGCCAGGAGGCAGAACAGGTTGATGGAATCGGCGTTCGCGCTGGTCAGCGTGGTGAACTGGAAGAAGGGCGGTATGAACGCCCACCACACCAGCGGAATCGTAAGCAGCGCGGCGAATGCCGCCGCCGGTGCGCCCGCCGCCAGCGCCAGCACGAACAGGCTGGGCAGGAACGCTGCGAAATAGAGCTGCGCGCCGAGCGCGACGCAGATGCCCTGAAGCACGGCCGACATGGTGACGACGGCCAGCCCGAGCAGAAACGCCTGCCACGACCATGGCCGTACCCGCGGTACGCCAAACAGCCCCGCACGCCTCATCCGCCTCTCCCTGCCGCCCATTAACTTGGTGCGTTTGCGGCAAAAATACTCCAACCGCCGGCAGGCCGCGAGATGGAAATTGGAGCGCCGCACGCTTCATCAGGCGCCGGACGGATTCTTGTCCGAGGCTGGTTAACGCGCACATCGTCCGAGCGCGCCCAGCAACTACTCGGTGGCCGCATAGAGCAGGCCGGCGACGGGCAGGGCAAGGCCAATGGCCGATGCGAGTGCCCAGCCGCCTTGCGCGAAGGCGAAGGCTCCGACCGCGGAGCCGGCCGCGCCGGCTGCGAAGAACGTCGCCATGTAGAGGCCGTTGAGGCGGCTGCGGTGCTCGTGCCCGAGCGCGAAGATGGCGCGGAAGCCGAGCACGACGTTGCCCTGGACACCGATATCGATGGCGATCGCGGCCACCACCAGACAGGAAAGGTTCAGCATCGAGCCGGGCGCGCCGACATAGGTCACGAGGAAGCCGCCGGCCGCGAGCAGCATCGCGACCAGCGTCGCGATGCGGCTATGGCCGTGGTCGGCGAGGCGTCCGGCGATCGGTGCGGCGAACACGCCGGCGACACCGGCCAGCGCAAACAGCGCGATGCCGCGCTGGGAGAAGCCGAACTCGCCGGCGAGTTGGAGCGGCGCCACCGTCCAGAACAGGGTGAAGGCGCCGAACAGGCTCGCCTGATAGAGCGCGCGGCGCCGCAGCAGCGGCGTGGCCCGCACCAGATGCGGCATCGACAGCAGCAATTCGCCGTAGTGCATCCGCGTCACCGGCTTGCGCTTCGGCAGCGTCATCCAGAGCGCGACCGCGAGCACGATCATCAGCGCTGCGGAGCAGAAGAACACCGCGTGCCACGACAGGGCCGCGGTGACGAAGCTCGACACCGGACGCGCCAGCATGATGCCGAGCATCAGGCCGGTCGAGACGTTGCCGACGACGCGGCCGCGGATGGCTGCTGGCGCCAGGTGCGCCGCGTAGGGAATGATGATCTGCACGGCCACCGAGCCGAGGCCGATGAACAGCGCGGCGATCAGGAACGGCAGCGCATGGGTGGCGAACGCGGCGGCGAGCAGCGCGGCCGCACCAAGCGTGATCACCGAGCAGATCAGGGCGCGGTTCTCGACGAGATCGCCGAGCGGCACGATCAGCAGCAGCCCGGTGCCGTAGCCGATCTGCGTCATGGTGACGATCAGTCCCGCCGCGGCATGCGACAGGCCGAGCGCGGCGCTGATCGGGGCGATCAGCGGCTGCGCATAGTAGATGTTGGCGGCGACCATGCCACAGGCCGCGGCGAGCACGAAGGTCAGGCGCTGCGACACCGCATCCGGCCCGGGCGCGGTCTCGATCGTGGCATTCATCGTCATTCGCATAGACTCCAGATAAGGTATAGGGAATGATCATTCCCTATTCTGACAAAAAATTCAGGCGAGCAGCTTCATCGCGACGCCGACGAGGCGCTCCCCGTCGAGCGGCAGGCGCGCCTTGCCGACGACGCGCATCCCCTGCGTGATGCAGAGCATCAGCCGTGCGGTGTCGTCGGCTGCGACATGGCGGGGGATCGAGCCGTCGGCCTGCCCCGCGCGGATGAGGCCGGCGATGAAGTTTTCGTTGGTCGCAAGCTGCGCGCTGACGCGGGCCGCGACCATCGCGTCGTGCACGGACAGTTCGACCGCGCTGCCGACCACGAGGCAGCCGCGCCGTCCTTCGACTCCCCGGGAGTGCTCGACATAGGACAGCAGCACGTTGCGGATCTGCTCGCGGCCGTTTGCGCCCCGCGCCGCCGCGCTGCGGGTCTGCTCCTGGCGCAGTGCCGTGTAGCGCTCGAAGGCGGCGAGGAACACCGCATGCTTGTCGCGAAATGCCTTGTACACGCTTCCGGTGGCGAGCCGCATCGCCGCGGTGAGGTCGCCGATCGAGGTGGCATGGTAGCCCCGCTCGCGAAACACGCGCACGGCGCGGTCGAGCGCGGTATCCATGTCGAACTCCCGAGGGCGGCCGGGACGACGGGCAGACTGAGATCGGCGGGCAGTCTTTTGCATTGCGGCATAATAGGGAATGATTGTTTCCGAATAAAGACACGTGGTTGTGAGCGGGTCGAGGAGGAGGATTCGGAAGGTTATGACGAAGCCGCTCTCACTCGTGTCCCGGACAAGCTGCAACGCGACAGCGTTGCGGCGCAGCGCCGGGACCCAGAGCCACACGGTACGACAACAACGATATGGGCCCCGGCTCTGCAGCGCACCGTCGAAGGGACGCTGCGCTGCGTCCGGGGCACGAGAGTGGAGTATGGCGCACGCTCTCTCCTCCGCGTCATTGCGAGGAGCCCTTGCGACGAAGCAATCCAGAGTCTCTCCGAGGAGAGATTCTGGATTGCTTCGCTCCGCTCGCAATGACGGAGTACGACGCAACAGCACGCTCTTCCACTACATCTCGCTTGCAGACACGTTTTCCCGTTCTCGCGACGCTCTTCGCCCGAGCTTTGCTTCGTCGCTCACCCTCATGAAACCAAGAGGGCACAGGGAAGGCCGGGTGCCCGGCCGGCACCCGCGGTCCGCTGCGCGAAATGCACACGCAGGAACAACCGCACAGCAGCATACAGGTGTAGCCAATCACTCGGCCTTCCCTGCGCAGTGGTCGGACGGCTTATGCCGTGCTCTCCCGGGAGCCGAGTTCCCTCTGGCCTCCCTCACTCCTGCGAAAGTCGCCGGCGCCGCGCCGGTTGACGCGACTGCCGCATTCGCAGGGGCTTGACCGTAGCAACGACGGCCAGGACCACACGGTTTTGCCGTACGCACGGCCCGCCATTTCGCCGCAGTTTTCCCGGCCCTGTCGACGGAGCCGGAAACTTACAGGCGAGACGAAGCCTAGCAGCGCCGCTCGTCCGCACGCAGCTTCGGGCTCACGGAGAGCAATCCGCCCTGCCCTTCACCTCTCGTGCACGACGCTGCCGCGTCCACCGCAAGCCCGGCTCGCGACAATGACGACCACATGATCGCCCCTCAAGGATGAGCCGGGATGGGCGACACATACGATAAATCCGAATTTCGGTAAAGTGGAATATTTTCGCGATGGTGGATTGACAAGGGGCGACACAGCAAGGTGCCGTAGCCCGGTGAGCGGAGCGACATCCGGGATTTCACAAGCACGGTCCCGGGTATCGCTGCGCTCACCCGGGCTACGAAGAGGCGATCTTCCCCTTGCGCGGCACCGGCGTCCCATCCGCCATCGTCGTCACGCCCTTCCGTTCCACGATCAGCCCGTAGGCCCGCGGCTGGCGGTGGACATCGAAATTGAAAGTGGTGCGCTTGTAGGAGTTGCAGAGATCGAGATCGCAGAGCGCCAGCGCGATCTCGTCACCCTTGGTGGTGCAGGCCGCCATGATCTCGCCGGAGGGCGCAATGATGCAGCTGCCGCCGATGTGGTCGACGCCCTCCTCGATGCCGGCCTTGGCGACGCCGACCACGAAGGTGCCGTTCTGATAGGCGCCGGCCTGCATCACCAGATGATTGTGGAACAGCGAGAGATCGTCATGCTCAGGCGCGGGCGGATTGTGCACCGGCGTGTTGTAGCCGATCAGCACCATCTCGACGCCCTGCAGGCCCATGACCCGATAGGTCTCGCTCCAGCGGCGATCGTTGCAGATCGCCATGCCCATCACGCCGCCGAAGGCATCCGTCACGCCGAAGCCGCTGCCCGGCTCGAAGTAGCGCTTCTCCAGATGCTGAAACTCGCGCCACGGCTCGTGCTCGGCATGGCCCGGCAGATGGACCTTGCGATACTTCAGGACGATCGCGCCGCTCTTGTCGACGAGAATGGAGGTGTTGTAGCGCCTGACAATTCCGGCCTCGACCGTCAGCTCGGCATAGCCGAGGCAAAAGCCGATCCCGAGCTCGCGCGCCAGATCGAACAGCGCCTGCGTTTCGGGGCCCGGCATCTCGCGCTCGAAGAAACTGTCGATCTCGGCCTGATCCTCAAAATACCAGCGTGGAAAGAACGTGGTCAGCGCCAGCTCGGGGTAGACGATCAGATCGCAGCCGCAAGCCCGAGCCTGGCGCATCAAGGCCATCAGCCGCGCCATCACCGCGGTCCTGGTCTCGCTCCTCGCGATCGGGCCGAGCTGGCCGGCTGCAATCGTCACAAATCTCGCCACGCGTCATTCCTTCGTTTTTCCGGGTGCGGCGGGCTTGAGCCTGCGCCGCACGCATAGGCCGCCTCGGCCCATCATCCTGATGGCACAATCAAATTCCGTGCCTGCGGGTATCATCTTGCGGCGCCAGGCGAGTGCGCGCCGAAACTCAGGGAATTTCGTTGCCGATCTGCAACGGTTCCCCGCGATCTGAAGCCGGACAAAACAAACTCCCATTCCGGCCACGAACCGCTCTCACAAGGCCGTGAGACTATCAGGGGAACGACGATGCGTGCACAACGCGTTTGGAAAGTGAATGGGGCGGCCAGCATCGGGCAGCTTCAATCGAGACTGGACGATCTGAACAAGCGTCTCGGCCAGCTCGAAAACCAGCAGCCGGATAGCGGGACGCTGGAAGAGCTGAGAGTGATCGCGCTCAGCCTGTCGCGCGAGATCGACGACATCCGCTGCGCCGAGGCGACGGCGGCCCTGAGCGAGCTGTTGCGGAAGTAGCGGACGCCCGCGATTCGCATCGCGCGCAGGGAACCAAGTTCCGCCGCCGCCATTTCCATGCAGAGCATGGAGCAAGATCATGACCAGGCACCTGACGCGAGCCGATCCCGCGCGCGCCGTGGCCGGCACGGTATTCATGCAGGTCCTGTGCGCGGCGACGGCCTTCACCGTCGCGGCATTTCGCGCTGCGAGGGATTTGGCATGACATCGGACCCCGAGGAGTCGGTGCGGCTGCAAGGCTACGGCGAGATGACGCTGCGCACGGCCGTCGAGACGCTGATGCTGCTCGCACCGCGCGAACGATACGAAGCCGCGGTCTTCCGCGTCCGCGACGGCGTGCGCCTCGCGCAAAGCGAGATCGCCGAGCTCGCATCAAGCTGGGGCATCGAACCGGCGCCCAAGGTGCGATCGCCGAGACTGGTCCCCGAGCAGCACTGGCAAGACATCGTTCGCGGCATGGTGCGCGAGGCCCCGCTGCCGTCGCTGATAGTGGCGTTTCTGGTGGGGATGCTGGTGGCGCGGAGGTAGTCCTCTTCGAGCGACAGCGAAACTCTCTCAGCGCAGCCGATCCATCCCGAAAAACACCCGGCCGTCGCAACGGCCGGGTACTCATTGGTTGCCGTATCAGTGGTGCATGTTCTTTGCACGGGCCGGGGGCAGCAGCACCGTGTCGATGACGTGGATGACGCCGTTCGAGGCCTCGATATCCGGCTGGATGACGTGCGCGTCGTTGACGCGGACACCGAGGCTTCCGTCGACATTGAGGGACTGGCCTCCGACGGTTGCCACTTTCAGCGATTTGCCGGCGACGTCGGCAGCCTTCACGCGGCCCGGAATGACGTGATACTTCAGAACCGCCGCGAGCTTTGCCTTGTTCTTCAACAGCGATTCGACCGTTCCGGGCGGCAGCTTGGCGAAGGCTGCATCGTTGGGCGCGAACACCGTGAACGGGCCCTTGCTCTTGAGCGTCTTCACCAGACCGGCGGCTTTCACGGCCGTCACCAGCGTGGTGAACGAACCCGCGGAAACCGCGGTGTCCACGATGTCGGCAGCGCGCGCCACGGATGGACCAAGCAGTGCAGCGACCATGGCCGCTCCGGCCACGAACGAACGAATTGCAGGCATCATCAGGTTCTCCAAAAATGTGATTCAATCCATGTCGACGCGATGGCTGCACCCGACATGGCGCATCCATCGTGCGATCAGTTGCGATCGACCCGTACGAAACGAAGCCTCGCGACGGTTGGATCACTGGCCTTATCAAAAGTCCGCTGGGTCACGTCGAAACGTTGCAAAGCGCTCGGACGACCCGCTGCATCGAGCCCTCCCGCGTCCTGGTGCCGCGCTCGCCCTTCACCGTGCCGCACGAATTTCTGACTTCTGGTCTGCGGAGGAAGGACTCAGCTCATCAGGCGCCTCGAACACGCGTGCCAGCTCCTGGTGAAGCAAGACGTGTCAATCGCGGAGGTCGCTTCTGCTTGCAGCTTTTCGTCCGAGACGAATTTCACGCTGGCATTTCGTCTACCGGCCCGTTCTCATGTTCCAGCGCCGACCATATGCCGTGGGTCAGTTCGTACGGGAGAGCTCTGACGCGCCAAGCCATGCCGCCGCGGCAAGCGCCCCTGCCCCGCCAAATCGGCCGTGGACCCGCCCCGAAAATCGTTGCTAAAAGGCTCCCACGAGGTGCTGGCGGCCGGTCCGCCAAGTCTCTGGAAAACGTCGACTTTTGGAAGAATGGTCGGAGTGGCAGGATTCGAACCTGCGACCCCTGCGTCCCGAACGCAGTGCTCTACCGGGCTGAGCCACACTCCGACAAGAAGGCGGCTTATAGCGTCGGGTTTGACGCACTGCAAGCGGCCGAGCCGAGGAATTTTATCCCTGTGAAAACGGGTCTTGAAACGCTGATTTTACCGGCCGGCGAGGCCGGCGCGGAAGCCGCCGCCAGGGCCTTGGCCGCCGGCGGCCTGGTCGCGTTTCCGACCGAGACGGTCTACGGGCTCGGCGCCGACGCCGCCAACGCCACGGCAATCGCCCATCTCTATGCCGCCAAGGGGCGGCCGGCGTTCAATCCGCTGATCGCGCATGTCGCTGATATCGCGGCCGCGCGGCGGATCGGACGGTTCGATGCGCGCGCGTTGAAGCTCGCGGAAGCGTTCTGGCCGGGGCCGCTGACGCTGGTGGTGCCGAAGACCGAAGGCTGCCCGGTGGCGGATCTCGCCACCGCGGGCCTCGATACCGTCGCGATCCGCATCCCCGCCCACAAGGTGGCGCAGGCGATCCTCCGCGCGTTCGGCGGCGCCGTGGTGGCGCCGTCCGCCAACATCTCCGGCCACGTCTCGCCGACGCTGGCCGCCCATGTCGAGAGCGACCTTGCGGGGCGGATCGACCTGATCGTCGACGGCGGGCCTGTTACGGTCGGGGTCGAATCGACCATCGTCGGCTGCTTCGAGGCGCCGATGCTGCTCCGCCCCGGCGGACTGTCACGCGAGCGGATCGAGGCGGTGCTGGGCACGCCGCTGGCGCGGCCGCCCGTGGAGGCCGAGCTCAGCGACAGCCAGCCGCTGGCCCCGGGCATGCTGGCCTCGCATTATGCGCCGCGCGCCAATGTGCGGCTCAATGCGCGCGACGTCGCGCCGGGCGAAGCGCTGCTGGCGTTCGGCCCCGCGCGGCTGCCGGGCGTCGATGCTGCTGCGGCCGTCATGAATCTGTCGCCCACAGGCGATCTCGATGAAGCCGCCGCCAATCTGTTCGGCTATCTTCGCAGCCTCGATGCCCGGGCGCCACGCGCGATCGCGGTGATGGCGATTCCCGAAGAAGGACTTGGCGAAGCGATCAATGACCGGCTGCGCCGGGCTGCGGTTGCCCGATAAGAAGCTTGAGAAGAGACACGAGAATGAACGTCGATAAATCCGCCACCCCGCCGCTTGCGCCCGAGCTGATCGCCCAATTCCGCAAGATCGTCGGCGACCGCCACGCCATCACCGATGCGACCGACATCGAGCCTTACGTCACCGAGGAGCGCAACCTGTTCCACGGCCGCTCGCCGCTGGTGCTGCGCCCGGGCTCGACCGCGGAAGTCTCGGACATCTGCAAGCTCGCCTCCGCTCACGGAATCGCGCTGGTGCCGCAGGGCGGCAACACCGGGCTGGTCGGCGGACAGACGCCGCACAATGGCGAAGTGGTGGTGTCGCTGCGACGGCTGGACAAGATCCGCGAGGTCGACACCGCCTCCAACACCATGACCTGCGAGGCCGGCGTGGTGCTGCAGATCGCGCAAGCAAAGGCGGCGGAGGTGGACCGGCTGTTTCCGCTCTCGCTCGGCGCGGAGGGAAGCTGCACCATCGGCGGCAATCTCTCGACCAATGCCGGCGGCACCGCGGCGCTCGCCTATGGCGTCGCGCGCGAGATGGCGCTGGGCCTCGAGGTGGTGCTCGCCGACGGGCGCGTGCTCAATCTGCTGTCGAAGCTGAAAAAGGACAACACCGGCTACAATCTGCACAACCTCTTCATCGGCGCCGAAGGCACGCTCGGCATCATCACGGCGGCGACCTTGAGGCTGTTTCCGAAGCCGCGGGCGGTCGAGACCGCCTTCGTCGGGCTGAAATCGCCGGCGGCGGCGCTCAAGCTGCTCACGATCGCGCAGGGCGAGGCCGCCAATACGCTGACGAGCTTCGAGCTGCTGTCGGAGATGGCGGTGGATTTCTCGGTGCGGCACGGCATCGACGTGCGCGATCCGCTTCAAGCGAAGCATCCCTGGTACGTGCTGATGGAATTGTCCTCGCCGGGCGAGGATGCCCGCACGCCGCTGGAGACGATCCTGACCCGGGCCATGGAGGATGAGATCGTCGACGACGCCGTGATCGCCGCCAACCTCACCCAGCGCGGTGCGTTCTGGAAGCTGCGCGACGAGATGTCCGCGGCGCAGAAGCCGGAGGGCGGCTCGATCAAGCACGACATCTCCGTGCCCGTCGCGGCGGTGCCCGCCTTCATCGCCGAGGCCGACGCCGCCGTGGTGAAGCTGATCCCGGGGGCGCGGCCGGTGCCGTTCGGCCATCTCGGCGACGGCAATCTGCACTACAATGTCAGCCAGCCGATCGGCGCCGATACGGCGGATTTCCTGGCGCGCTGGCACGATGTGAACGCCGTGGTGTTCGAGATCGTGCTGCGCATGGGCGGCTCGATCTCGGCCGAGCATGGCATCGGCGTGCTCAAGCGCGACGAGCTGCCGGAGGTGAAGGACAAGACCGCGATCGAGCTGATGCGCTCCATCAAGGCGATGCTCGATCCGCTCGGCATCATGAATCCGGGGAAGGTGCTGTGAGCGTGCCCCCTGCTCCGCTCGCGATCAGCGCGATCGCGGATGCCGACGTCGAGAAAGTCGTCGCGCTGTGGCAGCGCTGCGGTCTGACGCGGCCCTGGAACGATCCGCATGCCGACATCGCGCTGGCGCGGCGGCGCGACAATTCCACCGTGCTGATCGGCCGCGACAACGGCGCGATCATCGCCACCGTGATGGTCGGCCATGACGGCCATCGCGGCTGGGTGTACTACGTTGCGGTCGATCCCGACGGCCGGAAGCGCGGCCATGGCCGCGTCATCATGGCGGCGGCCGAGGACTGGCTGCGCGCGGCCGGAATTCCAAAACTGCAGCTCCTGGTCCGCCGCGAGAATGCGCAGGCCAATGCGTTCTATGACTCGCTGGGCTTCGAGCTATCCACCTCCGTGATGTTCCAGAAGTGGCTCGACGGCCGCGCGACCACGCCAAGCAACTGAGATCGAGCCATGACCATTTCCGATCGTGTCCGCATCAAGGACGTCCGCGTGCTCTCGGACAATTGGACGCCGCTGAAGAACACGACCCTCGAATACCGGCGCGCCAATGGCGAGTGGCAGACGCAGCACCGCGAGACCTATGAGCGCGACAACGCCGCCGCCGTGCTGCCGTATAATCGCGCGCGGCGGACGGTGATCCTGGTGAAGCAATTCCGCCTGCCGGCCTTCATCCGCGGCTACGACGACCTCCTGATCGAGGCGGCCGCCGGCGTCTTGGACAATGCCGAGCCCGAGCAGCGCATCCGCGCCGAGGCCGAGGAGGAAACCGGCTATCGCCTGCACGACGTGCACAAGGTGTTCGAGGCATTCATGAGCCCCGGCGCCATCACCGAGAAGCTGCATTTCTTCGTCGCCGAGTACGAGCCTTCGATGCGGGTCAGCGACGGCGGCGGCCTCGAGCACGAGGGCGAGGACATCGAGGTGCTGGAGCTCGGCATCGACGAGGCGCTTGCGATGATCGCCGACGGCCGCATCATCGACGCCAAGGCGATCATGCTGCTGCAATACGCGGCGCTGCATCTGTTCAGGTAGGTGCATCTGTCCGCGCGTACGGTGCAGACCCTTCTCCCCTTGTGGGAGAAGGTGGCGCGAAGCGCCGGATGAGGGGTATCTGTCCACGAGCTCTCTGAGACTTGGACTCGCGGAGCCAGACCCCTCACCCGTCTCGCCGCTCACGCGGCGAGCCACCCTCTCCCACAAGGGGAGAGGGAAAGCGCAGCACTGGCCCCAGCTTGATTTGCAATTCTGTCCTGCGTCGCCCCGCCCCCCGTTGAGCAACCCCGAAACTATCTCTAGTCTGGCCCCAACCAAGAACCAGGAGACGCGCCCATGTCCGCTCCGCGCGACGACGAATTCGGCTTTGCGCCCGACTACGACTCCCCCGTCCCCTATATGCAGCGGACGCGGGACTATTACGCGGCGATCGGCTACACCACGCCGTATCGTTGGGCGCATCACACCGCGGCGCCGTTCCAGCCGCTTAAGAAGCCGCTGGCGCAATCGCGCGTCACCATCATCACCACGGCTGCGCCATACGATCCGGCCAAGGGCGACCAGGGGCCTGGCGCGGCGTATAACGGCAGCGCGAAATTCTACCAGGTCTATGACGGCGACACGTCGAAGCAGCACGATCTGCGCATCTCGCACATCGGCTACGACCGCAAGCACACCAGCGCCACCGACAGCGGCACCTGGTTTCCACTGCCGCAGCTCTTGAAGGCAAGCGCCGCAGGACGGATCGGCGAAGTCGCTCCGCGCTTCTTCGGCGCGCCGACCAACCGCAGCCATCGCGTCACGCTCGACACCGACGCGCCGGAAATTCTCTCGCGCTGCCTCACTGATGCGGTCGACGTCGCCGTGCTGGTGCCGAACTGCCCGGTCTGTCATCAGACCACGGCGCTGGTGGCGCGGCATCTGGAGCGGAACGGCATTGCGACCGTGATCATGGGCTGCGCCAAGGACATCATCGAGCACGCGGCCGTGCCGCGCTTTTTGTTCAGCGACTTCCCGCTCGGCAATTCCGCCGGCAAGCCGCATGACATCGCCTCGCAGGCGCAGACGCTGGAGCTGGCGCTCAAGCTGCTGGAGACTGCAAGCGGTCCGCAGACCACGATGCAGTCGCCGCTGCGCTGGAGCGAGGATGCCTCCTGGAAGCTCGACTACAACAACGTCGCACAGCTGAGCCCTGAAGAGCTGGCGCGGCGCCGCGCCGAATTCGACAAGCAGAAGGAGATCGCGCGCGGCAACCGCGCCGCCTGACGTCCTCCGACAACGACAACAAAGAGGGGAGAGCGAGGTGACGCGACCGTTCGAGGGCGTGAAGATCCTGGACTTCACGCAAGTGCTGGCCGGCCCCTATGCAAGCTACCAGCTCGCGCTTCTGGGCGCGGACGTCATCAAGGTCGAGCGGCGCGAGGGCGAGGACATGCGCCGCACGCCGCTTTCCCGCGAATGGGCCGAGCGCGGGCTGGCACCGGCGTTCCAGGCCGTCAACGGCAACAAGCGCAGCCTGACGCTCAATTTGCAAAAGCCTGACGCGATCGCGATCGTGAGGAAGCTCGCGAGCCAGGTCGACGTCGTCATGGAGAATTTTCGCCCGGGCGTGATGGACAAGCTCGGCATCGGCTACGAGGCACTGTCCGCGATCAACCCAAGACTGATCTATTGCGCGGTCTCCGGCTTCGGCCAGACCGGCCCGGACCGCCTGCGGCCCGGCTACGACGGCAAGATGCAGGCGCTGTCGGGCATCATGGCCATCACCGGCCACCCCGAAACGGGGCCGACGCGTGCCGGCTTTGCCGTCTGCGACGTGCTGTCGGGCGCGACGGCGGCATTCGGTGTCTCGAGCGCGCTGTACCAGCGCGACCGCACCGGCACGGGCCAGCTCATCGACGTCTCGATGCTGGAGGCGACACTGGCATTTCTGTCGGGCCAGGTCGCGGACTGGTCGGTTGCCGGCCATCGCCAGACACTTTCGGGCAACCAGGCGGTGAGCCGCAGGACTACGGCCAATCTGTTCAAGTGCGGCGACGGCCACATCCTGCTCGCCGTCAACAACGAGAAGCAGTACCGCGCGCTGATGAGCGCGCTCGGCCGCGAGGACACGCTGAGCGACCCGCGCTTCGCCGACTGGTTTTCGCGCAACGAGAACGAGCCCGCGCTCCGCGCCATCATCGAGGAGGCGCTCGCGGCAAGGCCGGCGCGCGAATGGGAGACGATTCTGGAAGATGCCGGTGCGCCCTGCGCCAGCATCTGGAAGGTCGAGGAGGTGATCGACCATCCGCAAGTGAAGGCGCGCGGAGCGATCCAGGAACTCGACACGCCCTATGGCCGCCTTCGTTTCGCCGGCAGTGGGTTCAAGCTCGCGCATGGCGGCGGCAGGCTGGACCGGATGGCGCCGGAGCTGGGCGCGGATACGGATGCGGTGCTCGGCGAGCTGGGGTTTGATGCGGGGGAGATCGCGGAGTTGCGGGCAAGAGAGGTCGTGTAGGCCGTCACACACTCCGCTGCCGCAGCTAGAACAACGAGCCCTGCCCGTCATCCGACGACGCAGCAGCAACCTTCCGCCCAGCCTTTTTCGGCTTCACCGCCTCTGCCTCCGCTTCCATCTCCTCCACGCTGATCGGCAAGAGCAGTTGCTCGTCGTCATTGGCGACGCGGTTGACGCGGGTGGAAACGGGGTGCCAGGCGAATTCGCCGATGCGCGGAGCCTTCATCAGCGGCAGGATCGCGTCGACCTCGTCGCCGCTGATGTCGAGCCAGCGCTCGAAGTCGCGCGGGCTGATGGTGACGGGCACGCGGTCATGCAGCGCGGCGAGGTCCTCGCCCGCCGCCGCGGTGACGATCGCGACCGTGTCGAGCTCCTCTCCGTTCGGCCCGACCCAGGTCTCGAACACCGCGGCAAAGCCGAGCGGCTCGCCGTCGGCGCGGTGGATGAAGAACGGTTGCTTACGGCCGCCTTCCGTCTTCCACTCGTAATAGCCATCGGCCGGAATCAGGCCGCGCCGGCGGCGAATCGCCTTCTTGAAGGCAGGCTTCTCCAGCACCGTCTCGGCGCGGGCGTTGATCAGGAGCGTAAATCCGCGGGGATCCTTGACCCAGCCCGGCAACAGGCCCCAACGCATCAGCCGGAAATGCCGCGCGCCGTTCTCGACCAACACGACCGGAATCGGTTGTGTCGGGGCGACATTGTACCGGGGCGGGAAATTCGGCTGCTCGACATAGCCGAACAGTTGCCGCAAAGCCGCGGGGGCCGAAGTTATGACGAAGCGTCCACACATGCCTGGGCGTCTATATAAGGTCCGTTCAGGTCCTTTTAACCCCGAATGCTAACACTGCGGCAGATGAGCTCAACGGCCTCCCGACCCGCGCGGACGCATGTACAGACGGGCCCCGAGGCCGAGGCCTGGGCCGAGCGCCTGCGCGTGGCCAATATCAACCCGCGGACCGGGCTTGCCACCGACTATCTCAACCATTTCAATGAAGCCGTGATGCTGCTCGAAATGGTCCCGGACATGCCGGAATGCGCCGACGACTTCCTGACCTGGACGCCGCTGTCCTATGCCGAGCATTTCACAGCGTCGAATTTCAAGGCGCGGGATTTGGCCATCGAGGCCTATGAGAAGGCCGATCCCAACGTGCGTGCCCAGTTCGACCACATCACGGACACCATGACATCGATCCTGACCGCAGTCGGCTCGGCCATGCGCGAAGTCGAGAAGGACACCACCCGCGTCCGCCTCGCCGAGCAGGCCACCCTCTGGGTCAAGCCGCTGATCGCGGCTTGCGGCGGCATCATCAATGGCGGCGCGGAAGCCGACGTCGACACCATCATGGCGAACTCGGCCGGATAGGTGACGAGATTGGCCGCGGTCGTCCAGCCCACCCACCCCCAGCTCGCCGTCAGCGCAGCCATCTTCCGCGACGGCAAGGTGCTGCTGGTCCGGCGCGCCCGTTCGCCTGCCAAGGGGTTCTATTCGCTTCCCGGCGGCCGGGTCGAATTCGGCGAATCGCTGCATCAGGCCCTGAGCCGCGAGGTTGACGAAGAGACCGGCCTTCGTATCGAGATCATTGGCCTCGCCGGCTGGCGCGAGGTGCTGCCGGCCGCGGCCGGCGCCGGCCATTACCTGATCATGTCCTTTGCCGCCCGCTGGGCGGCCGGGGAACCGGCCTTGAACGATGAGCTCGACGAATACCGCTGGATCGCGCCGGACGCCCTGGCGAGCCTCGGCGACCTCAAGCTGACCGGCGGGCTGGAGGAGGTCATCCAGTCCGCCGCCCGGCTGATCCAGGCATAGGCGGCTCCGCCTTGCTTCCCTGGGCTCGACGGGGCATACAGCCCGCCGATGTCCACGCGATTTTTGGCCATTTTCGCCCTGATTCTCGCCTGCGCCGCCGGGTCCGCCCGGGCCCAGGACGTGGCGGCGCCGTTTGACGGCGAATTGCAGCGGCTGGCCGAGATCCTCGGCGGCCTGCACTATCTGCGCGGCATCTGCGGATCCAACGAGGGCAACAAGTGGCGCAACGAGATGCAGGCGCTGATCGATGCCGAAACCCCCTCAGGGGAGCGCCGCACCCGCATGATCGCCGGTTTCAACCGCGGCTATAACGGCTTTCAGCAGACCTATCGGAGCTGCACGCCGGCCGCGACGGTGGCGATCCGCCGCTACATCGAGGAAGGCTCGAAGATCTCGCGCGACCTGACGGCACGCTACGCGAACTGACCCCTCTTCGTCATTCCGGGACGCGAGAAAACGCCTTGCGGGACCCCTGTCATCGAGTTTGTGCACAGCCGTTAACCGTTCTTAAAGATGTGGCCTAGCGGTCATTAACGACCGTGCTACACCTCTCGTACAGCGCATCGCCGTGGATCGCGCCCCAGCCCTGACCGAGTTTCATGAGCCAGCCGATTTCCTACGCCCGCGCGCCGCTGCCCGATCACGAGCAGAAACAGGCTGCCCTCAGCTATCTCAACGAGGCCTGGGCCGAGGCGCGCCATGACGGCGTCGACGGCGATTGCCTGGCGCAGGCGAGCCTGTTCGCGGCACTGGCCGAGCTGGTCGGCACCTATGGCGAGGACGCGGTGGCGAAGTTCGTCGAGGGCTTTCCCGGCCGCATTCGCAACGGCGAATTCTCGGTCGGCATCTCCAGGCAGTAAGCCTGTCGAAAATGACCCCGCCACGCGGGCGGGGCCAGTCGACGGATGAATGACTCTGCGAAAGCATCGCGAAGTCTGCCGTCTTTATCGCACGGAAGCTGCTTGCTCCCGACAAGCATTAATCTCACACTGGCCGGGAGATATTCCCGGAAGTATCGGGATTGCGTTCAATCCGTCTCAATCGGCAGCGACGGATCCCTCGCCCACTCGCCCATGGAGGCATCGTAGAGCGTCAGCTTGTCGTAGCCGAGCTGCGCCAGCATGAGCAGATCGATTGTCGCCGAGATGCCGCCGCCGCAATACAGGATGACATCCTTGTCTCGCGTGACGCCTTGGGCGGCGAATTTCGCTTCTGCGTCTGCGAGCGTCGTCAGGGTCCTGTCGGGATTGAGGAGGGTTGCCGCCGATACGTTGACGCTGCCGGGAACGCGGCCGGGCCGGCCATAGCGGCTCGGTTCGAGGCCGGAATGAAACTGCGGTCCGAGAGCATTGACGATCACGGTCGAGGGATCGCCGATCCGCGACATCACCGTGGCCTTGTCGACGAAGCAGCCCGTGCGCGGCGTCGCCTTGAAGGTCGTCGCCGGATATCCCTTCGGTGCGCCTGTCTCGATCGGCCGCCCCTCCTCCTTCCACTTGTCGAAACCGCCGTCGAGCACAAGCGCATCGACCCCGAGCGAGCGCAGCATCCACCAGAACCGCGTCGACCACATCATCGTGCCGATGCTGTAGAGCACGATGGTCTTGGATGCGTCGGCGCCGTGGCGGCCGAAGGCGGCCTCCAACTGGGCCACACCAGGCATCATGAAGAACTGTTGCGACGAGGTGTCGGAGAATTCGCCTTGCAGGTCGAGGAAATCGGCGCCGGGGATGTGGCCGGCTGCAAAGGACTTGTCGCCTGGCACCGCGCGATAAGGCACGTCGCTGCCGGGTGGGACAGGCTCATTGTAGGTCGTGCAATCGTAGAGGCGGAGGTTGGGATCGGCGAGTATGGCGGCGAGTTGTTGGGTGGTGATGAGGGGGGATGGCTGGGACATCGGAATGCACTCCCGTTCGAGGGCAAGTGTAAACCTCTGCCCTCGTCATTGCGAGCGCGGCGAAGATTCCAGACTGCCGTCGCGGGGAGATTCCGGATTGTTTCGCTGCGCTCGCAATGACGGGTGGGGAAGCAATTCGCTCCCCGCACAGCTCCTACGCCTTCAGCGTCTCCAGAAACCGCACCGGCTCGCCCTGCGAGGCCGTCACGAGCTCGCCCTGCCACATCACGCGGCGGCCGCGGATGAAGGTGCCGACGGGCCAGCCGGTGACGCGGACACCGTCATAAGGCGTCCAGCCGGCCTTGGACGCGACCCATTTGTTGGTGATGGTCTCGCTGCGCTTCAAATCGACGATGGTGAAATCGGCATCGTAGCCGGCGGCGATTCGCCCCTTGCACGCGATGTTGTAAAGGCGCGCGGGACCGGCGCTGGTGAGGTCGACGAAGCGCGCCAGAGAGAGCCGGCCCGCGTTGACGTGGTCGAGCATGATCGGCACCAGCGTCTGCACGCCGGTCATGCCGGAGGGCGAGGCCGGATAGGTCTTCGACTTCTCCTCGAGCGTATGCGGGGCGTGGTCGGAGCCGAGCACGTCGATGATGCCCTGCTCGATGCCGCGCCAGATGCCGGCGCGATGACCGGCCCCGCGCACCGGCGGGTTCATCTGCGCGAGCGTGCCCAGCCGCTCGTAGCATTCGGGCGCGACCAGCGTGAGGTGATGCGGCGTCGCTTCGCAGGAGGCGACATCCTTGTGGTCGCGCAGGAACTCGATCTCTTCCTTGGTCGAGATGTGCAGCACGTGAATGCGCTTGCCCGTCTCGTGCGCGAGCTTGACCAGTCGCTGCGTCGCCATCAGCGCCGCGGTCTCGTCGCGCCAGACCGGATGCGAACGCGCATCGCCCTCGATGCGCTGCGGTTTGCGCTCGTTGAGCCGATACTCGTCCTCGGCGTGAAAGGCCGCACGACGGCGGATCACCTGGAAGATGCGGCGCAGGCTTTCGTCGTCCTCCACCAGCAGCGCACCGGTCGAGGAGCCGATGAACACCTTGACGCCAGCGCAGCCGGGTGCGCGCTCGAGCACCGGCAGGTCCTGCACGTTCTCGCGGGTGCCGCCGATGAAGAAGGCGAAATCGCAATGCATGCGGTGATTGGCCCGCTTCACCTTGTCGGTGAATTCGGCCTCCGTCACCGTCAGCGGCGCCGTGTTCGGCATTTCGAACACGGCGGTGACTCCGCCCATCACGGCGCTGCGCGAGCCGGTCTCGAGGTCTTCCTTGTGCTCCAGCCCGGGCTCGCGGAAATGCACCTGCGTGTCCATCACGCCGGGCAGGATGTGCAGGCCCTTGCAGTCGATCACCTCCGCGGCGCTGCCTTGCGACAGCGGCCCCAGCTCGGCGATGCGGCCGCCCGTGATGCCGATGTCGCGAACAGCCTCGCCGTCCTGGTTGACCACGGTGCCGCCCTTGAGGATCACATCGAAACGCTGGCTCATGGCTGAAGGCCTCTCTCGTCCCCAAGCGCAGGGCTCGAGGTCTTGTCGTTTATGCGTTGCGGGCTTACGTTCCGGAGCAACATGTCGCAAGAGATTTTCGCATGAAATCGGCGTTTCTTCCCGACCGGAGCGTGCTCAAGGTCGCGGGCGAGGATGCGCGCAACTTCCTCAACGGCCTGGTCACGACCGACGTCGACAGGCTGAAACCGGGCCTGGGGCGATTCGGCGCGCTGCTGACGCCACAGGGCAAGATCATCGTGGATTTCCTGATCACGGAGGTGCCCGCGGGTCACGGCGGCGGGTTCCTGATCGACTGCCCGAAACCGCTGGCAGATAGCCTCGCCACCAAGCTGAAATTCTACAAGCTGCGGGCCAAGGTCACGGTGGACAACCTTTCCGACGATCTCGGCGTGCTTGCGGCCTGGGACGGCCAGCCCGCGGCCCAGCCGGACCTCGCCTTCGTCGACCCGCGGAACGACGGGCTCGGCTACCGCATCCTGATCCCGGAAAATCTCAAGCAGAAGCTGTCCGACCTGATCGGTGCCCAGCTGGTCGATGCGGCCGAATACGAGGCGCACCGCATCGCGCTCGGCGTGCCCCGCGGCGGGCTCGATTTCATGTACAGCGATGCGTTCCCACACGAGACCAACATGGACCGTCTCGCCGGCGTCGATTTCGACAAGGGCTGCTACGTCGGCCAGGAGGTCGTCTCGCGCATGCAGCATCGCGGCACTGCACGCACGCGCAGCGTGAAGGTGCTGCTCGACGGTGCGTCACCCGAGCCGGGCACGACCATTCTTGCCGGCGACAAGCCGGTCGGGACCATCGGCTCGACCGCCGGCGGCAAGGGCATTGCCCTCGTGCGCATCGACCGCGTTGCCGAAGCGCTCGACGCGGGCCAGCCGCTCACCGCCGGTGGGCTGCCGCTGACGCTCGCTGAACCAGACGTCGTTCGAATTCCAGCCAAGCAGCCCATCGCATGAGCCGTGCCGCCCGCCTGCATCCCGACGGCCTGAAACGGTGTCCCTGGCCTGGCGAAGATCCGCTTTACGTCGCCTATCACGACACCGAATGGGGCGTGCCGGAATATGACGACCGCGCACTGTACGAGAAGCTGATGCTCGACGGCTTCCAGGCCGGCCTGTCCTGGATCACGATCCTGCGCAAGCGCGACAATTTCCGCAAAGCCTTCGACGATTTCCAGCCGGAGAAGATCGCGCGCTACAACGCGAAGAAGGTCCATGCGCTGATGAACGATGCCGGCATCGTGCGCAACAAGGCCAAGATCGATGGCGCGATCCTGAGCGCGAAATCCTATCTCGACATCATGGAGAAAGGCCCGGGCTTCTCGAAGCTGCTGTGGGACTTCATGGACGGAAGGCCGCTGGTCAACCAGTTCAAGACCACCGCGAGCGTGCCCGCCTCGACGCCGCTGTCGGTGCAGATCTCCAAGGAGCTGTCCTCGCGCGGCTTCAAGTTCGTCGGCCCGACCATCGTCTATGCCTTCATGCAGGCGACCGGCATGGTCAACGATCATCTCGTCGACTGCCACTGTCACGCCGCCTGCGGCAAGACGCAGCGCAAGCCGCGCCTCAAGGCCAGATGACGGCGAAGAAGACCGCGCGCGATGCGCAGTCCCGCGCCTGGCAGCGCATGCTGTCGGGCCGGCGGCTCGATCTGCTCGATCCCTCCCCGCTCGACATCGAGATCGCCGACATCGCGCACGGCCTTGCCCGCGTCGCGCGCTGGAATGGGCAGACCATCGGCGCGCATATCTTCTCGGTCGCGCAGCATACGCTGCTGGTAGAAACCGTGCTGCGGCACGAGATGCCGCGGGCCGACCAGCGCATGCGGCTGGCAGCCCTGCTGCACGATGCGCCGGAATATGTGATCGGCGACATGATCTCGCCGTTCAAGGCCGTGCTCGACGGCCATTACAAGGCGGTCGAGAAGCGCCTCCTCGGCGCCATCCATATCCGCTTCGGCCTGCCGCCGGTGCTGCCCGACGAGATCACGCAAGCCATCAAGGCCGCCGATCGCGGCGCAGCCTACCTCGAGGCAACCGAGCTCGCCGGCTTCAGCGAGAGCGAGGCCAGGCGCCTGTTCGGCAAGGATCCCGGCCTGTCCGACAGCGTCCGGCGCGACTACATGACGCCCTGGACGGCGGCACGGGCCGAGAAGCAGTTCCTGGAGCGGTTTGGCGCCGTGTTTGCGTAGGTGCTGCAGGGTGGGCAAAGGCGAGCTGCGCCGTGCCCGCCATCCTTTCGCTTTTGCGACGGAAGCGGCGCGCACGCTTCCGCCTTCGCTCTTCGAGCTACGGCGGACATGTCGCTTTGCCCACACTACAATGGCTGGCTATAATCGGCGCCAAAAAGGTCTCCCATGATCCACGTCTGTTCCCTCGCCGCGCTTCCCGAAACTGTCCGCATCACCGGCGCCAGCCATGTGCTGACGGTGATGGCCAATGTCGAGCAGGTGGCACGTCCGGTGTCGGTGCTGCCAGCCAACCATCTCAAGGTGTCGATGGATGACATCACCGAGGAGATGGACGGTTTCGTCGCACCATCGGAGGCGCATATCGAGCAGGTGCTGAACTTCGTGCGCGGCTGGGATCGCGGTGCACCGCTGGTGGTGCATTGCTATGCCGGCATCAGCCGCTCCACCGCCAGCGCGTTTGCAGCGGTATGCGCGCTCAATCCGAATCGCGACGAAATCGAGATCGCGCGGAAGATCCGCGCGGCCTCGCCGATCGCCTCGCCGAACCGGCGCATCGTCGGCCTCGCCGACCGCGCACTCGGGCGCAACGGCCGCATGCTGCGCGCGCTCGACGAGATGGGCCCGGGCGCGATGATGGTGGAAGGCCGCCCCTTCGTGATCGAGCTCGAATGAGAATTACGCGCCACAACGCAGGTGAGCCCCCTCTCCCGCTTGCGGGAGAGGGTTGGGGAGAGGGTGCGTCCTCATCGGGACACTCCCGGCGTGGAGGCAACCCTCTCCCGGCGCTACGCGCCGACCTCTCCCGCAGGCGGGAGAGGTTGCAGCGCCCCCGCGGAGAGACCGACTCAATCAACCAACAAGCCGTTTTCACAGCACCTGCGATCCCGGCCGCATGAGCGACACGCAGCTGACGCCGATCGAGATTGGCCTCACCGCCGCAATCGTTGCGATCGAGAACCACGAGCCGCTGATCCTGACCGCGCCAGGTGCCGACGGGCTTGCCGGCCTGCCGTTCGGCCCGTTCGACGCGGTGAGCCATCGCACCTTCGAGATCGGCCTGCGCGCCTGGGTCGAGCAGCAGGCGGGCCTGCGGCTCGGCTATGTCGAGCAGCTCTACACCTTCGGCGATCGCGGCCGCCATGCCGAGGCCGGCGACACCGGCGCGCATATGGTGTCGATCGGCTATCTCGCACTGACGCGCCCTGTGGACGGCGAGCTCGCCGCAAACGCGGCGAGCTTCGCGCCATGGTATCGCTTCTTCCCCTGGGAAGACTGGCGCGAGGAGCCGCCGGGGATCATCGCCCGCGACATCATCCCGGCGCTGACGAAGTGGGCCGAGGAGGAGACGCCGGAGACGACGCGCGCGCTGCCGCGGAAGGATCGCGTGCGGTTCTATTTCGGGCTCGACGGCGCGCCCTGGGATGAGGAACGCGTGCTCGACCGCTACGAGCTGCTGTACGAGGCCGGGCTGATCGAGGAGGCGCGGCGCGATGGCCGCCCCGCGGCATTGGCGCGCAAGACGCTTCCCCCGCTCGGGACCTCGATGCGGTTCGACCACCGCCGGATTCTCGCCACGGCCATCGCGCGGCTGCGCGCAAAGCTGAAGTATCGCCCTGTCGTCTTTGAACTTTTGCCAGCTGAATTCACACTTACCGAACTGCAGCACACGGTGGAGGCGATCTCCGGCCGGCATCTGCACAAGCAGAATTTCCGTCGCCTGGTCGAAATGGAAGCCCTGGTCGAACCGACCGGCGTCATGTCGACACAGACGGGCGGACGGCCGGCGGCGCTCTATCGCTTCCGCCGCGACGTGCTCCAGGAGCGGCCCGCGCCGGGCTTGCGCGTGCGCTCCCGGCGCTAGATCCTGATATTTGGGGTACCGGCCCCTGCCCGCCGGTTGCCTGGAGGCTTCATGTTCGACGGCCCGTTCGACGTCTTTGCGCTGATCATTGCGATCATCGCCTTCCTGATCGCGATCAAGGCGTCCAGCCAGGCCGCCGAGCTGCGCCGCCGGCTGAGCTCGCTCGAAGAGATGTTGTACGCGCAGCGGCAGGTGCAGCCGCCGCCGTTGATGCCCGCGCCGGTAGAGACTGAGGCGCCCGCAACAGCGCCGGCAGAGCCGCCGCCGCTTGCGCCCGAGCCCGAGCCTGCGCCGCCTCCGCCGGCCGCCGCAGATGTTTCGCCGCCCCCACTCGAAGCCGGCCTTGAAGCCGGCGCACCACCGCCGCTGCTCGCGCCGGCGCCCGGTTTCGAGGAGCGGCTCGGCACCCGCTGGGTGGTGTGGATCGGCGGGCTCGCGCTCGCGCTCGGCGGCTTCTTCATGGTGCGCTATTCGATCGAGGCCGGCCTCCTCGGCCCCGGCGTGCGCGTGTTCCTCGGCGGATTGTTCGCCGTCGCGCTGCTCGGCGCCGGCGAATGGACGCGGCGCAAGGAGGCCATATCGAGCATCCAGGCGCTGCCGATCGCCAACATCCCCGCGATCCTCACCGCGGCCGGCACGGCGGTGGCGTTCGCCACCATCTATGCCGCTTACGCGCTCTACGGCTTCCTCGTGCCCGCAACCGCCTTCGTGCTGCTCGGCCTCGTCGCGCTCGGCACGCTTGCCGCCGCGCTGTTGCACGGCCCGGCGCTCGCCGGCCTCGGCGTGGTCGGCGCCTTCGTGACACCGATCCTCGTCTCCAGCGGCAAGCCGGACTATTGGGCGCTTTACATCTATCTTGCGATCGTCACCGCCGCGAGCTTTGGTCTCGCCCGCATCCGGCTTTGGCGCTGGCTTGCAGTCACGACAATCGTGTTCGCCGTGCTCTGGATCTTCCCGGGTCTCGACGCCGCCGAACTGCAGGTCGCGCCGCACGCCTTCCATGTCATCGCCGGCTTCGTGCTGGCCGCGCTGCTCGTCGTCTGCGGCTTCATGTTCGGACCCGGCATCGAGGACGGCGAGATCGAGCCGGTCTCGTCGAGCGCGCTCGGCGCCTATCTGTTCGGCGCGATGCTGATCGTGCTGTCGAGCGCGCACGCCGACCTGGCGTTGATCGCCTTCACGCTACTGGTCGCGGGAACGCTGTTCGTCGCCTGGCGTGCGCCGGCGGCCACGGGCGCCCTGGGTGCGGCCGCGGCGACCGTCTTCATCGTCTTCGCCGAATGGGCGGTGCGTGCCAATCCCGATATGCTGGTGTTGCCGGGCGGCCCCATGCCCGGCATCGGACCGACAGCGACCGACGGCGCGGTGACGCTGCACCTGGTCACGGCCGCGATCTTCGCCGCCGGCTTCGGCATCGCCGGTTTCCTGGCACAAGGCCGGTCGAATTCGGCGATCATTCCGGTGGTGTGGTCGGCGGCCGGCGTCGCGACGCCGATCGCGATCCTGGTCGCGCTCTACGCGCGTATCGCTCATCTCGACCGCTCGATCCCGTTCGCGATCCTGGCGGTGCTGCTCGCCGCCGCCTTCGGCGCTGCAACCGAGGCGCTCACACGCCGCGAGACCCGGCCGAGCGTCGCGATCTCCACGGCCCTGTTCGCGACCGGCACGCTCGGCGCACTCGCGCTGGCGTTGACCTTCGCGCTGGAGAAGGGCTGGCTGACGATCGCGCTGGCGCTGATGTCGCTCGGCACGGCCTGGATCTCGATGCAGCGGCCGATTCCGTTCCTGCGCTCGCTTGCCGCGATCTTCGCGGCGCTCGTCACCGCGCGCATCGCCTACGATCCTCGCATCGTCGGCGACGCCGTCGGCACCACGCCGATTCTGAACTGGCTGCTGTGGGGCTACGGCCTGCCGGCCCTTTCGTTCTGGGCCGCGAGCGTCTTCCTGCGCCGCCGCGCCGACGATGCGCCACTGCGCATGGTCGAGGCCGCCGCGATCCTGTTCACTGCGCTGCTCGCCTTCATGGAGATCCGGCACTTTGCGACCGGCGGCCGCATGACCGCGGCCCCCTCGCTGCTCGAATTCGCGCTGCAGGCCTGTATCACGCTGGCGATGGCGATCGGGCTGGAGCGGTTGCGGCTGCGCAGCCGCAGCATCGTGCACAATGTCGGCGCGGTGGTGCTGACCGCGATTGCCGGACTCGTCAGCGTGTTCGGTCTGTTGATCCTGGAGAATCCGCTGCTGTGGCACACCGACGTCGGCGGCGCCGTCTTCAACCTGCTGCTGCTGGGCTACGCGCTGCCGGCCGTGCTGATGCTGCTGCTGTCCTATGCGGTGGTCGGCGAGCGTGGCAAGGTCTACGCCAATACGATTGCGGGCGGCGCGCTCGTGTTCGCGCTCGCTTATGTCACGCTGGAGATCCGCCGCTTCTATCACGGGCCGATCCTGTCCACAGGACCGACCACGGGCGCCGAGCAATACACCTATTCGATCGGCTGGCTCGCTTTCGGCGTGGTGCTGCTCGGCGTCGGCATCCTCGTCAATTCGGAACGGGCACGGCTGGCGTCTGCCGCCGTCATCGCGCTGACGATCCTCAAGGCCTTCGTCATCGACATGTCGACGCTGACGGGCGTCTACCGCGCGCTCTCGTTCATGTGCCTCGGCGTGGTGCTGGTCGCGATCGGCTGGCTGTACCAACGCATCCTGTTCCGGCGGCAGGTTACACCGCCGCCGGCCGCGCCGCAGACGGGCAGTTGAGGATCAGGCCGCGCGGACCGATACCAGGAACTGCGCGACTTCGACCTTCAGGCGGGTGCTGTCGGTCGCCAGCGACTTCGCCGCCGACAGCACTTCGCCCGAGGCCGAGCCGGTCTCGATCGCACCGCGCTGCACGTCCGTGACGTTGGAGGAGACCTGCTGGGTGCCGAGCGCGGCCTGATGAACGTTGCGCGAAATCTCCTGCGTGGCCGCGCCTTGCTCCTCGACGGCAGCAGCGATGGCCGAGGACACCTCCGACAGCCGCTCGATGGTGCCGCCGATCTCCTGGATGGCGTTGACGGATTCCTGCGTCGCGGCCTGGATGCCCGAAACCTGCGCGCCGATTTCACCGGTCGCCTTCGCGGTCTGCTCGGCGAGTGCCTTGACCTCGGAAGCGACGACGGCAAAGCCGCGGCCGGCCTCGCCGGCGCGCGCCGCTTCGATGGTCGCGTTCAGCGCGAGGAGGTTGGTCTGGCCCGCGATGGTGTTGATGAGCTCGACAACGTCGCCGATGCGGGAGGCCGCCTGCGACAGCGCGTTGACGCGTTCGTTGGTCCGCGCCGCCTGCTCGACGGCTTCCGCAGCCATCCGCGCCGAATCCTGCACGCGGCGGCTGATCTCGGTGATGGAGGACGACAGCTCCTCGGAAGCGGACGCCACCGCCTGGACATTGGTGGAAGCTTCCTCCGAGGCGGCCGCAACGACGGTCGCGAGCTCCTGGCCGCGCTGCGCCGTGCCGCTCAGCGTGGCCGCGGAGGCCTCGAGCTCGGTCGAGGCCGATGACACGGTCTCGACGACCTCGCCGATCATGACCTCGAAATTGCGGGTGATGGCATCGACGCGGCGGCCACGCTCGATCTTGGCCTCGGCGTCGCGCGCCGCCGCCTCGTCGGCGGCCTTCTTGGCGATCAACGCCTCCTTGAAGATCTGGAGCGCATCCGCCATCGAGCCGATCTCCGTCTTCTCGCCGCGATGCGGCACCTCGGCCGAGAGGTCGCCTTCGCCGAGCGACTGCATCGGACGGATGATCGAGGCGATGCCACGAGACACGTCGCGCACGAGATAGTAGGCGGCAGCGATCGCGATCGCGACGGCTGCAACGATGATGCCGACGAGCACGCGGAAGATCGTGGCGTAGCTGTCGGCCGCCTCCTTGGTTTCAGCCTCGGCGCCGCTGTTGTTGAGCTCGATGCTCTTCAGGAGCAGGGGATCGGCCGCCTGAGCCATCTTCGCAACCTTGGTCTGCAACAGCTCGTTGGCATCTGTCGGGAAGCGGCCGGTGCTCTTGCGCGACAGCGCCATCGTCTCCTGAACGCCGTTCAGGTATTCGGCCCAGGCCTTGGTCCACTGCTCATAGATCGCGCGTTCCTGCGGCAAGGTGATCAGGCCTTCATAGACCTTGCGCGTCTTCTCGATGCGCTCGCGTAGCGGAGCCATGCGTTTCTCGGCGGCGTCCTTGCCTTCGATGCTCTCCTGCATCAGGTGGAGTCGCAGGACGACGCGCAGCTCGTTGATGTCGGCGCGCATCGAGCCGAGCGCACGCACGCTCGGCAGCCAGCTTTCCGCGATCTCGACCGTATGGGCGTTGATGTTCTGCATCGTGCCGATCGCCATCACGCCGACGCCGGCAAGCGAGAGCACGAGGACCGACAGCACGGTCAGCAGCTTGAATACGATCGACAATTTCGACATCACGACAATCCCGACAGTAGCCAGCAACGCGCGAATCACCTGCGCCGCAGTCGTCGCGACGGACGACAGGGCGGAAGTCAGTTCAACAATGCTGGCTGGTTCTTGTCCCGAGAGATTGCGCCCATAATCGCAAACAGGCGTTAACAGGAACCTACGTAGAACTACGGTTCGCGCCCGTGATCGCCGTTCACTGCAACCCGTCTGTTGCAGCCGCATGGAGCAATGCGGATGCGGCTTGATGCGCGGCATCATTCGAAAAGGCCGGCGGATTCCTCCGAGGCGGACCGCGAGCGTCAGGCCGCGCGCACGGTACCCAGGAACTTTCCGACCTCCAGCTTCAGCCGGTTGCTGTCACCGGACAGCGATTGCGCCGCCGCCAACACCTGCGAAGACGCCGAGCCGGTCTCGCTCGCACCGTGCTGCACATTGATGATGTTGGACGACACCTGATGGGTGCCCGCCGCCGCCTGCTGCACGTTGCGGGAAATCTCCTGCGTTGCGGCGCCCTGCTCTTCGACCGCGGCTGCGATGGTCGAGGAGATCTCCGACAGCCTCTCGATGGTATGGCTGATGTCCTTGATCGCGCCGACCGAATGCTCGGTGGCGGTCTGGATGCTGGCGATCTGCTGGCCGATCTCGCCGGTCGCCTTCGCGGTCTGCTCGGCAAGCGCCTTGACCTCGGAGGCGACGACGGCAAAGCCGCGGCCCGCCTCGCCGGCGCGCGCGGCCTCGATGGTTGCATTGAGCGCCAGGAGATTGGTCTGGCCGGCGATGGTGTTGATCAGTTCGACCACGTCGCCGATCCGCGCCGCGGCAGCGGAAAGTTCGCCGACGCGATCGGTGGTGGTGCGGGCCTGGTTCACCGCATCGCTCGCGACGCGAGCCGATTCCTGCACCTGCCGGCTGATCTCGGTGATCGACGACGACAGCTCTTCGGTCGCCGACGCCACCGACTGCACATTGGTGGAGGCTTCCTCGGAGGCGGCAGCAACCATGGTGGTGAGCTCCTGTCCACGCGCCGCAGTCGACGTCAGCGTCGACGCGGAAGCTTCCAGTTCGGTCGAGGCCGAGGAGACGGTATCGACGATCTCACCGATCGCGGCCTCGAAGCTGTCCGCGAGCTTGTGCATCTCGGCCTTGCGCTGCGCGGCCGCAATCTGGTCCTGCCTGATCTTGGCTTCGGCCTCCTCCCGCGCCTTCTGTTCCGACACGATCTTGAACTTTTCGACGGCCGCAGCGACGCCGCCGACCTCATCCTTGCGGCCGAGACCGGGCAGCACCACTGAGAGATCGCCGCCGGCGAGCTTGTCCATGGCAACCGTGAGCGCGCGGATCGGCCGCGCGATGGTCACGAACGACATCAGCCAGGAGCCGACGAGGACGAGCATGGCAAGTGTACCGACCAGCATCGCGAGTTGCTCGCTCGATTTCATTTGCACGGCGGCCGCGGCATTTTTCTCGTCGGATTTGTGTCTCGCGTAGTCGGCAATCTGACCGATCAGCACATCGAGCTCGCCGGCGATCGGCAGGGTAACCTCGCGTGCGATGCGAACGACGTCTTCATTGAGCTTCGCAGCACGCGCCGGCCCGTCTGCACCGCTGGCGGCCAAGGCTTCGCCGCGCACGCCCGCGATCTGCTGCGCCGCCTTTGCGTAGTTCGCGGCCAGCGATCTCAGTTTCTCCATGCGAGCGCGATTCTCGGCCTCTTGAGAAAGCTTCAGCATCTCATCGACCAGCAGGTTCGCCGATTTCTGCTGGTCGCCCAGGCTCTGGGTGGCCTTTTGAATGTCGGCCGAGCTATTGGCGAGACGAAGGTCGCGTACGGCGAGCTGCATGCCGCGAACCGCCACCTCGGCCTTAACTGCGTCGCGCGCGATCTGCTGCTGCGCAAGCGCGCTCTGGCTGCTCTCCCGGATGCTCGCATTGCCGAGCATCTGACTTGCGATCATGGCGCCAACCAGGAGGACCCCTAGTGCAGACGCAATCGCCAGCTTGGTCCCGATCTTCAGATTCTGAACAAGGCTCAACATGGGCATGTTTCCCCCGAAGGAAATGCGCAACCGAGTCATTGTCGGCCGCCCCGGGCATTGACTGCGCCGTTGCACAAAAATTGAGCGCCTCACGTTCCGATTTGGTTAACGGAATCCCTCGCAGAAATACTCACTTTCTTCGCCAAATGATTGAAGCCGAGGGGAAATGATCTCGTCATAGTTGTAAATTGCAGCTTGAGATCGGAGCTATGACGCTTTGCATCCGACAGTTTCTCCGACCAGACTGATTCGAAAGACCGGCTTCTTGCTCTCGTCGAGCAGCTCCATGCACCACTCGGCGTTCGGCTTCAGGCCGCGTGCGATGCTGCCGAGCAGATTGGCGCAGACTTCAGTCATTTCGGTCCAGGCGGCTGCACGATCCTCGAACTCGTACGGCTGGTCGGCGGCGCCGGAATAGCGACCGGTGCTGATGCGGAAGAAGTATAGCGACATCGTTGGACCCTTGATCGGGCCGCCCCCGGCCGCACGCAAACTGGGGCGCGAACAGCTACCAACGCATGAAAGCCGTCGTCCGTATGATTACGGCGCCGCGTCTTCATGTTCGATAGACGTCTTCAACGAGAAAGCGTGCAAGCCGATGGCGCGCGACCGTCTCACTGGGTCGAGCGGCGCAGCTCCAGCGGGGCTTCGGCCTTCGCGGGCTCCGACTTGATTTCCGCCTTCGCCGGCTCGAGCCGGTTGCTCTCGACACGCGGGGTCTCGACGCGCGCGGCGACCTCGGTGTTCGAGACGGCAACCGAACCGGTGTGCTCCGGCTTGTGCAGCGAGCGCGGGCGCGCTGCAGCGCGGGCCATCAGCATTTGGTTGCCGCCCTGGTGACGGAAGTCGCAATAGGCGAAGCCCATGCCCGACACCGAACCGCGGAAGCTGCGATCGTCGGTCTTTTCCAGGTTGAAACAGGGCTCGAACGGAATGCCCTTGATCGAGGCGCAGACGTTCTGGCCGCGGATCTGGAGCGTATTGCCGGGAAGTCGGAGATGCTTGACCGGGCCTGCTCCCGAGAACTGCACCGCACCGGCGGCGCCGAGATCGTCGAGGATGCGGCCTGCGCCGCGGGTGCCGTCGAAGCAGGTGAAGGCGAACACCTTGCCGGCTACGAAGCGGCGCGCCTCGTCGGCGTTCATGCTTCCAGCAATGGCGGGCGCAAACGCTGCTGCCGCCGTGACAGCCCCCAACACAATACGCGCAAGCATGCTCAACTCCGAACCCAACCCCCGCAGCGGGCGATGCCTCTATCTCTTTACCCGCTGCTTACCATACGAACCAAGGCAACATTGGAGCAGCTTGGTTGGTAAAGTCTAAACGCCGTTAGCCAATTTTAACCACGATGCGGCCCCGGACTTGGCCGGCAAGGATTTTCGCGCCCCACTCCGAAATCTCATCGAGCGAAATTTCCTTAGTGATTTCAGATAGTTTTTCCCGATCCAGATCGGACGCGAGGCGTTGCCAGGCTGCCTTCCTCGGCTCAATCGGGCACATCACGGAATCGATGCCGAGAAGGCACACTCCGCGCAAAATAAACGGCGCGACCGAGGACGGCAGATCCATGCCCGCCGCCAGGCCGCAAGCTGCAATCGCTCCGCCGTACTTCGTCATCGAGAGCAGGTTGGCGAGGGTGGTCGAGCCGACGCTGTCGACGCCGCCAGCCCAGCGCTCCTTGGCGAGGGGTTTTGCCGGTGCCGACAATTCGTTGCGGTCGATGACTTCGGCTGCTCCCAGATGTTTCAGATAGTCGGCCTCGGAGGCCCGGCCGGTTGAGGCGATGACGTGGTAGCCGAGCTTCGAGAGCACGGCGATCGCAACCGAACCGACTCCGCCGGCCGCCCCCGTCACCACCACCGGGCCGCTCTTCGGCGAGAGACCGTGCTTCTCGAGCGCCAGCACAGCGAGCATCGCAGTGAAGCCGGCGGTGCCGATCGCCATGGCGTCGCGCGCCGACAGGCCATGCGGCAAGGGGACCAGCCAGTCGCCCTTCACCCGCGCCTTCTCGGCATAGGCGCCGAGGTGGGTCTCGCCCATGCCCCATCCGGTGCAGACCACCTTGTCGCCCGCCTTCCACTGGGGATGCGAGGAGGCTTCGACGGTGCCGGCGAAGTCGATGCCGGCGATCATCGGGAAGCGGCGCACCACCGGCGCCTTGCCTATGAGCGCAAGGCCGTCCTTGTAGTTCAGCGTCGACCACTCCACACGGACGGTAACGTCACCGTCCATCAGTTCAGCTTCGTCGAACTGCGTGAGCTGGGCGGTGGTGCCCTTGTCCGCCTTGTCGATCCGGATCGCCTTGAATGTGGCCACGACTTCACTCCCTGACTTGTTTCAGGGATTGTTTAGCCGATCAGGCAGGCTGTGCAACCGCCCGCTCGACAGGTTTCTCCACAATCGGAAGATTGATCAGCGCGGAAAGCACGCCGAACAGGATCGAGAGCCACCAGATCGGCGTGTAGGAACCGAACCGCTCGAATACGATGCCCCCTAGCCAGACACCGAGGAAGCCGCCGACCTGATGGCTGACGAAGGCGAAGCCGTAGAGCGTCGCGAGCCAGCGCGTGCCGAACATCAGCGCGACCAGTGCCGAGGTGGGCGGCACCGTCGACAGCCAGGTCAGGCCGGAGATCGCGCCAAACGCGATCGCCGAGAACGGCGTGATCGGGAACGCGATGAAGGCGAGGGTCGCAAGCGCACGGGTGAAGTAGATGGTCGAGAGGATGTAGCGCTTGGGCAGATAGTTCTGGAGATAGCCGACGCTGAGCGAACCGATGATGTTGAAAAGGCCGATCGCCGCGATCACCCAGCCACCGGTTTGCGTCGAGATGCCGCTATCGACCAGAAAGGCCGGCAGATGCACGGTGATGAAGGCGAGCTGGAAGCCGCAGGTGAAGAAGCCGAGCACCAGGAGCACGTAGGAGCGGTGGCCGAAGGCCTCCGCAAGCGCCCTGGTGAAGGTCTGCTCATCCGCAGGCGCCGTGTTGGCCGTGCTTGCGACAGGCGGCGTCGACAGCGCCAGCGACAGCGGGATGATCAGCAGCATCAGGAAGCCGAACACGGAGAGCGCCTGCTGCCAGCCGAAATTATCGATCAACGCGACGCCAATCGGTGCGAACAGGAACTGCCCGAACGACCCCGCCGCCGTGCCGGCACCGAGCGCAAGGCCGCGCTTCTCGGCCGGCAACAGCTTGCTGAACGCCGACAGCACCAGATTGAACGAGCAGCCGGCAAGACCAAAGCCGATCATGACGCCGGCGCCGATGTCGAGCGAGAGCGGCGTCGAGGAGTAGCGCATCAAGATCAGGCCGCCGGCATAGAGCAGGGCGCCGACGCACATCACCCGGAACAGGCCGAAGCGATCCGCGACCGCGCCGGCGAGCGGCTGGCCCAGCCCCCACAACAGATTCTGCACGGCAATCGCGAGGCCAAACACGTCGCGGCCCCAGCTGAATTCGTGACTCATCGGCTGCACGAAGAAACCGAGCGCCGAGCGCGGACCGAAGCCGAGCATGCCGATCGCACAACCGCAGAGAATGATGACGGCCGGGGTGCGCCAGTTGGAGGAACGTGAGGCCGGAGCGAGTTCGCCGATCTGTGTCGACATGGTCTTCCTCGTCTGTCGTTGGCGAATCCGCGATCAGCAGCCGCGGGAGAGCCCGTTTAATGCATCTGCATGAAGATCCCAAGTCAAAAAGATTGCCAAGCCAAAGACGATTGCATTCCACGAGGAGCTGCCGCGGGAGCATTGCGTTTCAATGCTGACTCGCCCCACGCCGCAGCCGCGAACTGACGGGAATGTGTGCGGCAGGGCCTAGCGGCCCGTATCGGAGCATGCTATCTTTGATTTACTCAGATTGAGCATATTTAGGGCAACCTGCTCTGACCGGCCTCTCGGCCGGATTTCTCAGGCCCCATATATTCTCAATTTGAGCATAATAACCATGCCTGGGAGGCTTCAATGCCGATCACTGGAATTTACGGCCCCGACGATTTTGCCAACCGGCCGCAGGGCCACCTCATCACCCCTCCCCGCGCCGCGCCGGTGCCCGCGGGACCGACGTGGCCAATGCCGTCACTGGAATGGACGCCAGGGGTCCAACGCGCCACCGCCCCGCTCTACGAGCGCGTGAAGCACGTGATCCCGCCGATCGAATGGCCGCTGATGGCACCGACCATCAACGCGATCAACGAGCTGAAGCGCGCGCGGGGCGCGGTGATCCTCGCCCACAACTACCAGGCCCCGGAGATCTTCCATTGCGTGGCCGATATCGGCGGCGACTCGCTCCAGCTCGCGGTCGAAGCCACCAAGGTGAAAGCAGGCATCATCGTCCAGTGCGGCGTGCACTTCATGGCGGAGACCTCGAAGCTGCTCAATCCGGACAAGACCGTTTTGATCCCGGATTCGCGCGCGGGCTGCTCGCTTGCTGCCAGCATCACCGGCGCGGATGTGCGGCTGCTCCGGGAGAGATTTCCGGGCGTGCCCGTCGTTGCTTACGTCAACACCTCGGCAGAGGTGAAGGCGGAGGTCGATATCTGCTGCACGTCTTCGAACGCGGTGCAGGTGGTCGAGAGTCTGGGCGCTCGAAGCGTGATCTTCCTGCCCGACCGATACCTCGCTACCTATGTGGCTTCGAAGACCGACGTGAAGATCATCGCCTGGAAAGGCGCCTGCGAGGTGCATGAGCGCTTCACGGGCGAGGAGCTGCGGACCTTTCGCGAGGCCGATCCGTCCGTCCAGATCATCGCGCATCCGGAGTGCCCGCCGGACGTGCTGGCGGAAGCGG
The DNA here is from genome assembly GCF_058803975.1 of Bradyrhizobium sp. GW821-FHT13H06. NCBI lineage: Bacteria > Pseudomonadati > Pseudomonadota > Alphaproteobacteria > Hyphomicrobiales > Nitrobacteraceae > Bradyrhizobium > Bradyrhizobium sp. GW821-FHT13H06. The sequence continues at coordinate 270,108 of NZ_JBXAPN010000005.1, forward strand.
ATTTCACCGGTTCGACCGCGCACATGATCAACTGGGTGCGCGCGAAGCGGCCGCGGCGCCTCGTCATGATCACCGAATGCTCGATGGCCGACAATGTGCGGGCCGAGCTTCCCGAAGTGGAGATGCTGCGGCCCTGCAATCTCTGCCCGCACATGAAGCGCATCACGCTCGCCAACATCCTGGAGAGCCTGCTGACGCTTCGCGAGGAGGTGACGATCGATCCCGCGCTTGCCGAACGCGCGCGGCGCTCGGTCGAGCGCATGATCAATCTGAAGAACTGAGAGCACAGCATGCAACACAAGGTCCACGACCTCACCCGCAGCACCGACGACGTCGTCATCGTCGGCGGCGGCCTTGCCGGACTGTTCTGCGCGCTGAAGCTTGCGCCGCGACCGGTGACGCTGATCTCGGCGGCACCGCTCGGACAGGGCGCGTCGTCTGCATGGGCGCAAGGCGGCATCGCCGCGGCGGTGGCCGAAGGCGACACGCCGGAGGCACATGCCGCCGATACCGTCGCGGTCGGCGGCGGCCTTGTCGATGAAGCCGTCGCACTCGGGATCGCGCGCGAGGCGGCGCCGCGCATCGATGACCTTCTCGCCTACGGGGTGCCGTTCGATCGCGATCTCGAAGGCAGGCTTGCCGTCGGACGGGAAGCTGCGCATTCCGCGCGGCGCATCGTGCATGTGCGCGGCGATGGTGCTGGCGCCGCGATCATCGCGGCGCTGAGCGAAGCCGTGCGGCGCACGCCCTCGATCCGCCTGATCGAAGGCTTTGTCGCCGAAGCCCTGTTGACCCAGGACGGCACCATCACCGGCCTTCAATTGCGCGAGGCCGGCAATCCCGCTGCACGGCCGGCCGTGCTCGCTTCACGCGCGATCGTGCTTGCGACCGGCGGAATCGGCCATCTCTATGGCGTCACCACCAATCCGCTCGAGGCCAGCGGCTCCGGCCTTGCCATCGCAGCCCGCGCCGGCGCCGTGATTGCCGATCCCGAATTCGTGCAGTTCCACCCCACCGCCATCATGGTCGGCCGCGACCCGGCGCCGCTCGCCACCGAAGCCTTGCGTGGCGAAGGCGCAACGCTGATCAACGGCAACGGCGAGCGATTCATGAGGGCACGCCACCCGCTCGCCGAGCTCGCACCACGCGACATCGTGGCCCGCGGCGTGTTCACCGAGATCGCGGCCGGGCGCGGCGCCTTCCTCGATGCGCGGCAGGCGCTGGGATCGCACTTCGCCGAGAAATTTCCGACCGTGCATGCGAGCTGCATTGCCGCCGGCATCGATCCCGCGGCGCAGCCGATTCCGATTGCGCCGGCCGCACACTACCACATGGGCGGCATCGCGGTGGACATGCGCGGCCGCAGCTCGATCGACGGGCTCTGGGCCGGCGGCGAAGTGTCCTCGACCGGTGCGCATGGCGCCAACCGGCTCGCCTCCAACTCGCTGCTGGAGGCCGTCGTCTATGCCGCACGCATTGCCGACGACATCGCCGGCCGCCTTGGACCCTCGCCCGGCCGCCTTCCCGACGCGTTGGTGATGCCGCGTGCCGGCACGCCGGATGCGGTAGCGGTGAAGCGGTTGCGCGCGATGATGAGCGCGCATGTCGGCGTGATCCGCGACGGTGACAGGCTTGCGGAAGCCGTGCGCCACTTCGCCATGCTCGAACGCGAGGCCGGAGACATCGCCCTTCGCAACATGGCGACTTCGGCCCTGCTCGTCGCCGCTGCGGCCTGGACGCGGCGCGAGAGCCGCGGTGCGCATTTTCGTTCCGATCATCCCGCTGACGCTCCCCGACCGGCTCGGAGAACGATGACGACGCTCGTCGCGATGCGCGAGGTCGCGGAGAGCCTGAACGAGCGTCCGCTGCCACGCATCGCGCAATCCATGATCGCCTGAAGGAGGCCCCATGATTACCCCGACCTCACTGCTCTATCCCGACGCCTTTCTCTCTCCGCTCGCGATCGACGAGGCCGTGCAGCGCGCGCTCGACGAGGACCTCGGCCGCGCCGGCGACATCACCTCGCTTGCGACGATCCCGGAAGCGACGAGGGCGCAGGCGATCCTCGTCGCGCGCCAGTCCGGCGTGATCGCCGGATTGCCGTTGGCGCTCGCGACCCTGCAGAAGCTGTCACCCGACATCGAGTTGCGTGCACATGTGCGCGACGCCGCGCGGGTTGCCCGCGGCCAGCATGTGCTGACGATCTCGGGCCCCGCGCGCGCCATTCTCACGGCCGAACGAACCGCGCTGAACTTCGTCGGCCGCTTGTCGGGCATAGCCACGCTGACGGCGGACTATGTCGCGCGCTCCGAAGGCACGAAGATGCGCATCTGCTGCACCCGAAAAACCACGCCTGGATTGCGCGCACTTGAGAAATACGCGGTGCGCTGCGGCGGCGGCTTCAACCATCGCTTCGGGCTCGACGACGCCATCCTGATCAAGGACAACCACATTGCGGTCGCCGGCGGCATCCGTCCGGTGCTGGAGCGCGCCCGTGCCCACGCGGGCCATCTCGTCAAGATCGAGATCGAGGTCGATACGCTGGCGCAACTGCGCGAGGTGCTCGACAGCGGGATGGCCGACGCGGTGCTGCTCGACAACATGGACCTTGCGATGCTGCGCGAGGCGGTGCGGATCAACGAAGGCCGCCTCGAGCTGGAGGCGTCCGGCGGCGTCACGCTGGATTCGATCGCCGCGATTGCGGCGACCGGTGTCGATTATGCGTCGGCGGGCGCGCTGACGCATTCGGCGCCGAACTTCGATTGTGCGCTGGATATCGAGGCGTGATTGGCACTCTAACGCCTCCACAACGTCATGACCGGGCTTGTCCCGGCCATCCACGCCTTGCCACACAGCACGGAGAACGTGGATGCCCGGGACAAAGCCCGGGCATGACGACCTCTTTTTTGAACGGCTACCTGCGCTCGCTCGCGCCCATCTCGGCCGAGCTCTTGGCCTCCTGCGCGAGTTCGGCGGACAGCGCGGCGGTCTGGGCCGGGGTGCCCCAGCTCGGCTCCTCGCTGCCGTCGCCCCAGTTGCGCGGCCGATAGAAGGTGTGCACGCCGGTCTTGTACAGCTTCTTCATCTCGGCGACCCAGGACGGGCGGACCCAATAGGCGTGGTAGTGCGTGGACTTGCCGACCTCGGGCAGCCAGATCTGGCCGTCGAGCATCGCCTTGGAGATCTTCTTGGCGCGCTCCCACATTTCGGGCTCGCGGATCACGTCCGGATTGTTGTCGCAGGCGAAGGTGAACTGGCAGGCGAAATGACGGTACTTGTTCTGGTAGACCACGCCGCACACGGTTTCGGGATATTTGCCGGAGAACACGCGGTTCATCACCACCTGCGCCACCGCCATCTGGCCGCGCACGGCCTCGCCGCGGGATTCGAAATAGACGGCTTCGGCGAGGCATTTCTCCGATTTCGCGCGCGACTTGTCGTCGAGTGCGAGCCGCTCCGCCGGCGATCTGGCGCGCTGGTTGTCGGCGTTGACCTCGCCCTTCGGCGCAACGCTCTCGCCGCCTTCGATCTCCTTGGCAATCTCCGCCGATGGCGGCGACAGCGAAGCCGTCACCTTCATGTCGGGATCGGGCATCACGATCAGCGGCTCGGCGCCCGGCTGCCAGCTCTCGATGGGCTCGAGATTGCCGCCGAGCGATGAGCTGCCGAAGAACAGGCTCGAGGTCTTGACGGCGAAGGGCTCGCGCGCCGGTGCCGGCGCGGCGGGAGCCCGCTTCAACGCCTCCAGCGGCGCGGTCGCGAGCGCGCGCGCAGCGTCGCTGGCCTGCGGCGGATTGGAGTATTGCGGCAGCGGCGGCGCGCGCAACGCCTCCTGGAGCTCGGGATCGAGCACGGCTGCGGATTCCGGCGACATCGCCTGCGGCAACTCGGCGGTCTTGGCGCCGAACACCGAGCGGTTCGACGTCGCGGGATCTTCCTCGGCCGGCGCCGCAGCAGGTGCGACCGTCTCGGGAGCCTGCGTCGGCGCGACGGTTGCGAGGCGATCACCCTTCAGGGAGCGATCGACTTTGGGAAAGTCGGAGGCCTGGTAGCGCGGCGGCGCCTGAAGCGCAGGATTGCGGCTGATCGCGCCGGTGACGTCGCGGCCGTCGAGGCTCGCGAGCCGAACCATCGCGCTCTGCGGAGCGGAGGTGCCGATGGGCCGCGAGAAGCTGTAGGTCGCAAGCTGGATCGAGGACGCAGCGGAAAACACCTGCTTCTGCCAACGCTCGGCGACGCCGGGCTGGCGCGCCAGCAGGGAGGCAATGTCCTGATAGCCGGTCTCTCTCGGCATCAATGCGAAGATGCAGAGACCGATGCCGAAGGACGCGAACCGCGCGCCCTTCGGATGGTTACGCAACACTGACATCGATACGCTCACGCTACGCTTACGCTCGTCTGATCGAACTCAGTACATCCGTGCAATTCGATCTTTATCGTAAGTATCTAATTTAGGTTGCCGGGGCGTTAATCCGCGTGGCGCATACGGCACACTCAAGCGAACAGAGGGGTTTTCACGTGGCGATGTCGCGCATTGGTAAATGCGGCCTCACGCGAAGCGGTAAACGTCCGGTCAACGCGCATGGTGAAGGAACTCTTGCGCATGCGTATCATTACGGGACGCGTGATGAGTTCCCGGTGCTAGCATTTGCACACAGCGCCTCCACGCCACAGCTGTCATGCCCGCGAAGGCGGGGCATCCAGTACGCCGTGGCGTTTCGATTCAACCACTGCTGTCTCGGAGTACAGGATCGCCCGGTCAAGCCGGGCGATGACAGCGGAGTGTGTGGCGAACACGTCCCACGAACTCGTCATTGCGAGCGCAGCGAAGCAATCCAGAATCCCTCCGCTGAAAGACTCTGGATTGCTTCGCTGCGCTCGCAATGACGGCGTGGCGAGAACGGCGTCAAAAATGAAAGAGGCGGGGTCTTGGCCCCGCCTCTCTCTTTCCGGCATTTTAGTTCTGCTTATGCCTGGCTGGCGACGGCCTTGCCGAGCGCCGCTTGCGCCGCTGCGAGGCGGGCGATCGGCACGCGGTAGGGCGAGCAGGAGACGTAGTTGAGACCGATGTGGTGACAGAAGGCGACGGAGGCGGGATCGCCGCCGTGCTCGCCACAGATGCCGACCTTGAGCTTCGGGCGCGTCTTGCGGCCGCGCGCGACGCCGATCTTGACGAGTTCGCCGACGCCTTCCTGATCCAGGGAGATGAAGGGATCGATCGGGAGGATGCCCTTGGACACGTAGGTCCCGAGAAAGCTCGCCGCATCGTCGCGGCTGATGCCGTAGGTGGTCTGGGTGAGATCGTTGGTGCCGAACGAGAAGAATTCGGCGCTCTCGGCGATCTCGGCCGCAAGCAGGCAGGCGCGCGGCAACTCGATCATGGTGCCGACCTGATAGGCGAGCTTGGTGTTGTTGTCGCGCATCACGGCCTGTGCGGTGGCGTCGATGCGCGCCTTGACGAGGTCGAGCTCCATCTTGGTCGCGATCAGCGGCACCATCACCTCGAGGCCGACGGCCTTGCCGGTGCGCTTTTCGGCCTCGACCGCGGCCTCGAAGATCGCACGCGCCTGCATCTCGGCGATCTCGGGATAGGCGATCGCGATGCGGCAGCCGCGGAAGCCGAGCATCGGGTTGAACTCCGACAACTCGCGCGCGCGGTCGGCCAGGCGCCGCGGATCGGTATTCATGGCGCGCGCCACTTCCTCGACCTCGGCGTGGGTGTGCGGCAGGAACTCGTGCAGCGGCGGATCGAGCAGGCGGATCGTGACGGGCAGGCCCTTCATGATCTCGAACAGCTCGACGAAGTCGGCGCGCTGCATCGGCAGCAGTTTCGCGAGCGCGGCGCGACGCGACTGCTCATCCTCGGAGAGGATCATCTCGCGCACCGTGCGGATGCGCGTCTCCTCGAAGAACATGTGCTCGGTGCGGCAGAGACCGATGCCTTCGGCGCCGAACTTGATCGCGGTGCGGGCGTCGTCCGGCGTGTCGCCGTTGACGCGGACGCCGATCTTGCGGACCTGGTCGGCCCAGGTCATCAACGTTCCGAACTCGCCGGACAGCTCCGGCTCGATCATCGGCATGCGGCCGGCGAGCACCTGGCCGAGCGAGCCGTCGATGGTGATGACGTCACCCGTCTTGAAGGTACGCGAGCCGATGCTCATGGTGCCGCGGCCGTAGTCGACACGGATGGTGCCGCAGCCGGAGACGCAGGGCTTGCCCATGCCGCGCGCGACGACCGCCGCATGCGAGGTCATGCCGCCGCGGGTGGTCAAAATGCCTTCGGCGGCGTGCATGCCATGGATGTCTTCCGGGCTGGTCTCGATGCGAACCAGAATCACCTTGCGTCCGTCGGCCTGAAGCTTGGCCGCTTCATCCGAGGAGAACACGATCTCGCCGGAGGCCGCGCCGGGCGAGGCCGGCAGGCCGGTCGCGATCACGTCGCGCTTGGCGTCGGGATCGATGGCCGGGTGCAAGAGCTGATCGAGCGAGGCCGGATCGATCCGCATCACCGCTTCCTTCTTCGAGATCAGGCCTTCATTGGCGAGCTCGACTGCGATGCGCAGCGCCGCTTTCGCGGTGCGCTTGCCGCCGCGGGTCTGGAGCATCCAGAGCTTGCCCTGCTCGACCGTGAACTCCATGTCCTGCATGTCGCGGTAGTGCTTCTCGAGCAGCGTGTAGATCCGCGTCAGTTCCTTGAAGGCCTCCGGCATCGCCGATTCCATCGATGCCTTGTCGGAGCCCGACTCCTTCCGCGCCTCCTCGGTGATGTCCTGCGGCGTGCGGATGCCCGCCACCACGTCCTCGCCCTGCGCGTTGATCAGGAACTCGCCGTAGAGCTTGCTCTCGCCGGTCGAGGGGTTGCGGGTGAAGGCAACGCCGGTCGCCGAGGTCTCGCCCATGTTGCCGAACACCATGGCCTGCACGTTGACCGCGGTGCCCCAGGATTCCGGAATGTCGTGCAGCTTGCGGTAGGTCACCGCGCGCGCGTTCATCCAGGAGGAAAACACCGCGCCGATCGCGCCCCAGAGCTGGTCGTGCGGATCCTGCGGGAAGTCCTTGCCGGTCTCGCGCGCGACCGCGTCCTTGTACTTGCCGACCAGTTCGACCCAGTCGTCGGCGGACAGGTCGGTGTCGAGCGTGTAGCCCTGCGTGTCCTTGAAGGTGTCGAGGATTTCCTCGAAGTGATGATGCTCGAAGCCGAGCACCACGTCGGAATACATGGTGATGAAGCGGCGATAGCTGTCAAAGGCGAAGCGGCGGTCACCCGACAATTCGGCCAGCGCTTCCACGGTCTGGTCGTTGAGGCCGAGATTGAGCACGGTGTCCATCATGCCCGGCATCGAGGCGCGCGCGCCGGAGCGCACGGAGACGAGCAGCGGGTTCTTGGCGTCGCCGAAGATCTTGCCGGTCAACTTGCCGACATAGTCGAGCGCCTTCTCAACCTGCGACTGCAACTCCTTCGGGTAGGTCTTGTCGTGTGCGTAGAAATAGGTGCAGACCGAGGTCGGGATGGTGAAGCCGGGAGGCACCGGCAGGCCGAGATTGGCCATTTCGGCGAGGTTGGCGCCCTTGCCGCCGAGCAGGTCGCGCATCTCCGAGCGGCCCTCGGCCTTGCCGTCACCGAATGTGAACACCCATTTGCCGGCCTTGGCCGCGGCTGGCGCCGCCTTGGCGGGCGCAGCCTTCTTCGGTGCGGGCTTCGCGGCGACCTTCGGCAGAGCCGCCTTGGTCACGGCCTTGGCCGCCGGCTTGGCTGCGGGCTTTGCAGCGGGCTTGGCAGCGGATTTGGCGACCGGCTTCGGCGCGCTTTTGGCCAGCGTCTTGCGGGCCGGCGGCGCGGCCTTCGCGACGGCAGAGGACTTTGATTTCGCTGGCATTTTCTTAGGCTTCGAGGCGGCTTTGGCCATAGCTTGCACACAACCTGCGAGAGGAATGGGAAATCGCGGGCCTTACACCATTTTGGGCGGGCCCGCGCAAGTCGGACAGTTCCGAAAAGTGACGCCTAGAAGCGGAGCCACTTCAGGAGCCCGAGCCCGATCGCGCCGTTGACGATGAGGAAGATCGCGACGATGAGGTTGAGGAGTCGCGGCATGATCAGGATGAGCACGCCCGCAATCAACGACAGGATCGGCGAAATGTGGGCGACGGTGATGTGCATGAACTATCTTTCTGTGGAGGTGAGGCGAATCGCGCGCGGATCATAGCCGGCCCGGTTCCGGGAGTAGAGATGCGCAGGACGCGCTGCGAGTTCCGTCCTTCGCGAAAACTGCCCGAAATTGCCGCGAATGCGGCAGGCCTTTTCCCGGAACATTGCCATGAGGCACGCATTGGCAACCGGTCGCGCCACTGGCGCGTCCGGAAAAACACGTCGAAGGAGTTGTCCATGCGGAACAGGATTCTTGCTCTTGCAGCGCTCGCGGCCGCGACCGGCTCGCCCCTTGCGGCGCTGGCGCAAAGCGGTGTCACCGTCGGACGCGCGCCCGCCGTGGTCGACAGCGCCCCGACCATAGCGGCCGACCAGCGGCCGGCCTTCCGCGAATATGTCGTCGAGCAACGTGTGCCGCCCTTCCGGATTACGGATCGCGTGGTGGTCGGCACCACCTTACCCGAAAGCGGCGTCACTTATTATGACGTGCCGCAACGTTTCGGCGCCACCACCTATCGCTACACCGTCGTGAACGGCGAGACCGTTCTGGTCGAGCCGCGCTCGCGCCGCATCGTCGAGGTGCTGGACTGATCGGCTAACAGAAATCGACTAGATGTCCGGCGCGCCATATCAGGCTGGCGCGAGCAGTTTGAAGCGGACATCAGGCCCCGCCCGGTCCTTCCCCCCGCCGGGTGGGGCACTTTTTTACGCGCTCTGTCACTCCTGTGTCCCGGACAAGGCGCAACGCGCAAGCGTTGCGACGCAGAGCCGGGACCCAGAATCTCCGCGCGCTCGACCGGCATCGGCCCCGGCTCTGCAGCCGCATCACGCCGCCAAGACGCGGCGCACTGCGCTGCGTCCGGGGCACGAGAGCCGCAATATCCGCGCCTCAATCCTGGATCTTCGAGAAATCCGCCACCGCCCGCGTGGCGCTGCGGATCTCGTTGAGCAGCCTCAGGCGGTTCTCGCGCACCTTCGCATCGTCGTCATTGACGCGAACCTTGTCGAAGAACGCATCGACCGGCGGACGAAGTTTCGCCATCGCACTCATGGCGGCAGCGAAGTCCTCCCTGGCGACGGCGGCGCTTGCTTCCGCCTTCACCTCGCCGATCGCTTTCGCCAGCGCCTTCTCCTCGTCGAGGCTGTAGAGCGCGGCGTCCGGCGCACCGTCGAAGCTGCGCTTGTCCTTCTTCTCCTCGATCGAGAGGATGTTGCTGGCACGCTTGGTGCCGGCGAGCAGGTTCTTGCCGTCGTCGGACTCGAGGAATTTGCCGAGCGCCTCGACGCGGCGGACGATCATCAGCAGGTCGTCCTGGCCACCGAGCGCGAACACGGCGTCGACAAGATCATGCCGCGCGCCCTGCTCGCGGAGCTGGACCTTGAGGCGGTCGGCAAAGAAGGCGAGCAGCTCGCTCGGAAGCTTCTGCGCATCGGCGGGCTTCAACGATAGGCCGGCGAGCGCCGACGCCGCCACCTTCATCAACGACAGACGCAGCGCATTCTCCGCGATCAGCCGGATCACACCCAGCGCCGCGCGACGCAGCGCATACGGGTCCTTGCTGCCGGTCGGCTTTTCGTCGATCGCCCAAAACCCAACCAGCGTATCGATCTTGTCGGCAAGTGCGACGGCCACGCTCACCGGATCGGTCGGCACACGATCGGCCGGGCCCTGCGGCTTGTAATGCTCCTCGCAGGCGGCGGCGACGGAAGCGTCCTCGCCCTGGGCCAGAGCGTAGTACTTGCCCATCAGGCCCTGCACCTCCGGGAATTCACCGACGACTTCGGTCAGCAGATCCGCCTTGGCCAGATGCGCTGCACGCGTCGTCTTGGCGACGTCGGCGCCGACCAGCGGCGCGATCTCCGCGGCAAGGCGCTCGATGCGCTTGATGCGCTCGGCCTGGGTGCCGAGCTTCTCGTGGAACACGATCTGCTCGAACTTCGGCAGCCGGTCCTCGAGCTTGGTCTTCAGGTCCGTTTCGTAGAAGAACTTCGCATCCGACAGCCGCGCGCGGATGACGCGCTCGTTGCCGGCGATGATGGTCGCACCACCGTCGGTGGCCTCGATGTTGGCGACCAGGATGAACTTGTTCGCGAGCTTGCCCGTCTTGGGGGCGCGCACCACGAAGCACTTCTGGTTGTTGCGGATGGTGGCGCGGATCACCTCGGCCGGCGTCGCCAGGAACTCCGGCTCGAACGAGCCCATCAGCACGACCGGCCATTCGACGAGGCCGGCAACCTCGTCGAGCAGGTTCTGGTCCTCGACCAGCTCGAAGCCCTGCGCGAAGGCCAACTGCTTGGCGTCGGTGAGGATCGCATCCTTGCGGCGCTCGGGGTCGAGCACGACCTTGGCGTCGAGCAATTTTGCTTCGTAGTCCTCGAAGCGGCGCACGGAAATAGCCGCGGGCGCAAGGAAGCGATGGCCGTAAGTGGTCTGGCCGGCCTCGATGCCGTCCACCGAGAATTTCACGACATCCGGCTCTTCGGTCTCGAGCCCGAACGTCGCGGTGATCGCGTGCAGCGGACGCACCCAGTTGAGCGAGCCGGGTTTTCCGGAACGCGCGCCCCAGCGCATCGATTTCGGCCAGGGGAAGGTGCGGATGATCACGGGCAGGATGTCCGCGAGCACGTCGATCGCGTCGCGACCGGGCTTCTCGATCAAGCCGATGTAGAAATCGCCCTTGGGGTCGCGCTGGACCTTGGCCTCGTCCAGCGACTTCAAACCGGTCGCTTTCAGGAAGCCCTGCACGGCCGCATCGGGCGCGCCGATTTTGGGGCCGCGGCGTTCGGTCTTGAGGTCGGGCTGGCGCGCCGGGATGCCGTGCACGGTGAGCGCGAGGCGGCGCGGCGTCGCGAAGGCTTTCGCGCCCTCGTAGACGAGACCTTCGGCGACGAGCTTGTCGGTGACCATGCGGCGCAGATCGTCAGCCGCCTTGGCCTGCATGCGCGCGGGAATCTCTTCCGAGAACAGTTCAAGCAAAAGATCGGGCATCAGGCCGCTCCGCCCGCTTCAGTGTGGATCCAGGCCTCGCCGCAGGCCTTGGCCAGCTCACGCACGCGAAGAATGTAGCTCTGCCGCTCCGTCACGGAGATCACGCCGCGCGCATCGAGCAGATTGAAGACATGGCTCGCCTTGATGCACTGGTCGTAGGCCGGTAGCGCCATCAGATGCTGCTTCCGATTGCCGCCTTCGCGCCAGCCGGCGTCGAGATATTTCCGGCAGGCCGCTTCCGCCATCTTGAACTGCTCGAACAGCATCGCGGTGTCGGCATGTTCGAAATTGTGCCGCGAATATTCCTGCTCCGCCTGCAGGAAGACATCGCCATAGGTGACCTTGGCGTTACCCTCGCGGCCGTTGAAGTTGAGGTCGTAGACGCGGTCGACGCCCTGCACATACATCGCGAGGCGCTCGAGGCCATAGGTGAGCTCACCTGCGACCGGCGCGCATTCGAAGCCTGCGACCTGCTGGAAATAAGTGAACTGACTGACCTCCATGCCGTCGCACCAGCACTCCCAGCCCAAACCCCAGGCGCCCAGCGTCGGGCTCTCCCAATCGTCCTCGACGAAGCGGATGTCGTGCACGGCGGAATCGATGCCGATCGCGGCGAGCGACTTCAGGTACAGATCCTGAAGATTCGGCGGCGACGGCTTCATGATCACCTGGAACTGGTAGTAGTGCTGCAGCCGGTTCGGGTTCTCGCCGTAACGGCCGTCCTTGGGCCGGCGCGAGGGCTGCACATAGGCCGCATTCCAGGGCTTTGGCCCGAGCGCGCGCAGGGTGGTCGCCGGATGGAAGGTGCCCGCGCCCATCTCCATGTCGTAGGGCTGCAGGATCACGCAGCCCTGCTCGGCCCAGAACCGCTGGAGCGCGAGGATGAAGCCCTGGAACGAGCGTTCCGGGCGCATATGGGCGGGCAATGAGGCGTCCATCGTCAGATCGGGCTCTCGCGGGGGGTTTTGAATCGCGCGGGACCGTATCGACGGCGGGGATGGGAATCAAGGCGAAGGGGGCCGGAAAGCGGCGCTGTTCTCCGTCATGGCCGGGCTTGTCCCGGCCATCCACGCCTTGTGTAACCGCACGAAGAACGTGGATGCCCGGGACAAGCCCGGGCATGACGACTGTGGCAGCTAACCCGGACGATAAGCTCCGGTCACGGGGTCACGCTTCAGCGTCTGGATATCCCCCATGCGGGCGGTTTCGGCGACGCGCGACAGGCGCATCTCCTCCAGCTCCTGGTTGATCCGGACAGCGGTCTTGTAGGCCCAGCGGACCACGGCAAGCCCGCCCAGGACGCCCGCGAAAGCGACGAACGGCGGCATCGGTCGATCCTCGTCTAGTGCTCAGCCCCCACCTGCATTGTTGCGCAGATGGGCCAGCGCCGCAATTGGCGCGGCCCGGGCCAAATGGCGCTGCCTAGAACCCGAATTTCGCCCAGATCGCCCGTGTCTCGACCGCCGAGATCAGCTCGTCCGGCAAGCCGGCCATTGATTCCAGGGCTGAAAGCTGCCCCGCGCCGGGCGATTTCCGCCCCAAAAGACCGGAGAGCAGCCCGGTCGGCTGCGCGATCACGGGGGTGAGAACCTTCTCGCCATAGCGGGCACGAAGAGTTGAGCGGAGATCGCCGATGCCGTCGGCGAGCCCCAGCGCGATGGCACTGTCGCCAGCCCAGTATTCGCCCGTGAACAGGGTCTCGTCCGCTCCCTTCAGCCGCGCGCCGCGGCTGTCCTTGACCAGCGAGATGAAGATCCGGTGGATCTCGCGCTGGATCGCCTTCAGCTTGGCGACGTCATCGGGGTTTTCGGGAAGGAACGGGTCGAGCATCGCCTTGTGCTCGCCGGCCGTATAGAGGCGCCGCTCGATGCCGAGCCGCCTGATCGCCTCCTGGAAACCAAAACTGCCGCCGACCACGCCGATCGAGCCGAGGATCGAGGACGGATCGCAGATGATCTCGTCGCCGGCGCAGGCGATCATGTAGCCACCGGATGCCGCGACGTCCTCGACGAACACGAGCACCGGCAGCTTCTTCTCCGCCGCGAGCTGCTTGATGCGCAAGTAGATCTGACGCGACTGCACCGGCGAGCCGCCGGGAGAATTGATCACCAGCGCCACGGCCTTGGCGTGCCGATACGAAAACGCGCGCTCGAGCACCCGCGCGATGCCGGCAAGCGTCAGCCCGGGGCGCAGCGGCGTCACCGCACCGATCACCCCCGACAGCCGCACCACCGGCACGACCGGGGTACCCGGTCGAAAGCGTGCCGGCAGATATTGCATGAGCTTGTCGGCCAGGCCGGAACTCTCACGATCGTTCAATTGTTCGGCCATGCCGTTACCTCTGATTAACCATTTCTTATCACGCGACTGTCATTGGAAGTGCCCGGAACGTGTTTTGCAGATTTCCCGTTGGGAGGCTGCAATGAGCCAGCGGAGAACACCATGAAAATCTATCTGCTGATGCTGCTGGTCGGCGCCCTGTTCATGGCGATCCGCCTCACGTCCCCGCAAGAGCAGCAGCCGGAATCGCTTCCCCGGTAAGCCCTCACGGTTCCAGCAGCGGCAAGGCCGCTCTCCCTTCCAGAATCTCCGTCACCTCGCTTTTGGACAAGCGTGACTCGTCGTTGAGCATGAGGCCCGGCAGCAATCGCGTCGGGGCCCGGCCGCCTTTCACCGCACGCACCAGCACGCGGATCGCGGGCCGCCCGGCCTCGCCGTGAACCGGCAGGATCGAGAGACTGCCGAAACCGCGTGACAGCGCTGCCAGGACATCGGCGATTCCATCTGCACGCCAGATCAGGGTCAGCACGCCATTGGATCGGAGGATACGGCGCGCTGCATGCAACCACGCATGCAGCGTCTCTTCCGTCGCCACATGCGCGGTGTGACGCGCCCGGTCCGGCGAGACGCGATGCCGGGTCGGATCGTTGAAGGGCGGATTCATCAACACCACGTCGACGCTGTCGGGCGACAGCCCGTTTGACGCAAAGGCCTGCGGCTCGCCCGTGACGTCGAGCACGATCGTTTCGGCGGCAATCGCATTCGCTGCCGCGTTGCCGCGCGCGAGCTCGGCCAGCTCGGGATCGATCTCGACCAGGCTGAGCCTGATGCCCGCGACGCGGCGGGCCAGCGCCAGACCGGCCGTACCGACACCGGCGCCGAAATCGACGACGCGGTCCCCCGCCAGGGCGTCGGTCGCCGCTGCAAGCAGGATGGCGTCATGCCCGGCGCGATGGCCGGATCGCTTCTGCTTCAACCGCAATTGCCCGCCGAGAAAGGCGTCCTCGGTAATATCTGCGGCCTCAATCATCGCCGCGCAGTTCGTGGCTGAGGCCGGCTTCGGTGAGGAGAGCCCTGGCCTCCTGGACATCGTCCTCATGGACCAGGATCCGCCGCGGTAATATGCCGAGCGAGCCCTCGATGATGCTCATGTTCTGGTCCAGCACCAGATGATGGATGTTGGCACCGTCGAGCAGCGCGCCGATCGCCGACACCAGCACCATGTCATTGGTCCGAACCAGTTCGCGCAAAACGCAGATCTCCTGCCTGAAAGGGGGGCATGCGGCAAATGTCAATGGTTCCGAGGTCTTGCCGCGTCCGCCGCCAGTTTCTATTGTCTTTCCATCAGAATAGCCCTTCCGGGGCAAATATTGGAGACCGGCGTGGCCGTCATCGTACCTTTCGAAACTCCCGGCGCGTCGATCGAAGAGCTGGTTGCCCTTGTCGCCCCTGACATGGAGCGCGTCAACGCCACGATTCTGTCGCGGACCGGTTCCGAGGTGACCATGATCCCCGAGGTCGCCAATCACCTGATCTCCTCCGGGGGCAAACGCCTGCGCCCGATGCTGACGCTCGCCATGGCCAACTTGGCCGGCTATACCGGCGACGGCCATATCAAGCTCGCGGCCTCGGTCGAGTTCATGCATACCGCCACCCTGCTCCACGACGACGTCGTCGACGAGAGCGAGATGCGCCGCGGCAAGTTGTCGGCGCGCATGCTCTGGGGCAACGAGGCGAGCGTGCTGGTCGGCGACTTCCTGCTCGGCCAGGCCTTCCGCATGATGGTCGAGGTCGGATCGCTCCGCGCGCTCGACATCCTCTCCGCGGCCGCCGCCACCATCGCCGAGGGCGAGGTGATGCAGCTGGCCGCCGCCAAGAACACCGCGACCACCGAGGACGAATATCTCGCCGTGATCCGCGGCAAGACCGCCGAATTGTTCGCCGCCGCCTGCGAGGTCGGCCCCGTCATCGCCAACCGGCCGAAGGCGGAGCAGACCGCCTGCCGCTCGGTCGGCATGAATCTCGGCATCGCCTTCCAGCTCGTCGACGACGTGCTCGACTATGGCGGCAAGAGCGCCAAGCTCGGCAAGAACACCGGCGACGATTTCCGCGAGGGCAAGATCACGCTGCCGGTCGTGCTGGCCTTCCGCCGCGGCAACGACACCGAGCGCGCGTTCTGGATTCGCGCGCTGGAGCGCGGCGAGATCGGCGACGGCGATCTCGACCACGCCATCGGCCTGATGAACAAGCACCGCGCGCTCGAGGATACGCTGAGCCGCGCCCAGCACTACGGCGCCATGGCCGTCGACGCGCTCGCGCTATTCCCGCCCTCGCCGATGAAGAGCGCGCTGGAGCAGGTCGTGGCGTTCTGTTTGGCAAGGTCGCATTGAGCCACTGACGCTCTTTCCGCATCCACTGAAGCGGAATGGCTTTAGGTTGAATCGATCGCCGCGGGCCGTCACCTCTCCCGCTTGGGGGAGAGGTCGGCGCGTCCGGGCGAAGCGAAGCTTCGTCCCGTGCGCCGGGAGAGGGCTTTCTCCTCTTGGGATTGTCCCATCTGGGATAGACCCTCTCCCCAGCCCTCTCCCGCAAGCGCGAGAGGGAGTGCACCTCCGTCGTTGTAGCAATCAAGCTTCATCCCAGCACGCACCATCGTCATTGCGAGCGCAGCGAAGCAATCCAGACTGTCTCCGCGGACGGAATCTGGATTGCTTCGCTGCGCTCGCAATGACGGTGAGGGTGGCGCACCGCCATCGTTCGCAAAGTCGAGTTCGACCTGTGCGATAGCGTCGCGGTCTCGCGGCCGTCTTCATCCTATACATCGCGGCCCACCTGTTACTTGCATTTTGAAAGTTACTACCCTAGTCTCCTGCATATGCAGCCAAAATCTCCCTCCATCCAGGAATGCCCCGTCGGCCGCGCCGTGGAGACCGTCGGCGAATGGTGGAGCATCCTGATCCTGCGCGATGCGTTTCAGGGCGCGACGAAGTTCGACGAATTCGCGCAAAGCCTCGGAATCGCGCCGAACATCCTGTCGCGGCGTCTCGCCCATCTCACCGCGAGCGGCATGTTCGCCCGGCGCCGCTACAACGAACGTCCGCCGCGCTACGAATACGTGCTGACGGACAAGGCGCGGGATTTCTTTCCGGTCATCGTCGCGCTGCTCGCCTGGGGTAACAAGCATCTCGCGCCGAAGGGCGAATCCATCCTGCTGGCGAACCGGAGCGACGTTCGCCCGCTCGATCCGATCGTGGTCGATGCCGCCCACATGCGTCCGATCACGCTCGCCAATGCGGTCGTCATCGCGGGGCCCCGCGCCAGCCGCGGAATGCGCGCGCGGCTCGCTTCGCTCAAGGCCATGAACCCGGCCGTTGCGCCGGCTGGAGACTGACATGCGTCGTATCGTCGTGACCGGCATGGGCGCGGTGTCGCCGCTCGGCTGTGGGGTCGAATTGTCATGGCGGCGGCTGCTCGCCGGCCAAAGCGGGCTTCGCCCTCTGCCCGATTGGGCGCAGGCACTGCCGGCGCGCATCGCCGGTCTCGTGCCCGACAACGCCGATGATGCCGATGGCGGCTTCGATCCCGCGCAGGCCGCCGCGCCAAAAGACCAGCGCAAGATGGACCGCTTCATCCTGTTCGCGCTGCTCGCCGCCGCAGAAGCGGTCGCACAGGCCAAATGGATGTCGCAGGACGCAAGCGCGCTGGAGCGCACCGCGACGATCATCGCCTCCGGCATCGGCGGCTTTCCGGCGATGGCGGAGGCGGTGCGCATCACCGAGAAGCGCGGTGCGCGCCGGCTCTCGCCATTCACGGTCCCTTCGTTCCTCGCCAATCTCGCCGCCGGCCAGGTCTCGATCAAATACGGCTACAAGGGCGCGCTGGGCACGCCGGTCACGGCCTGTGCCGCCGGCGTGCAGGCGATCGGCGATGCCGCCCGCATGATCCGCGCCGGCGAGGCCGATGTCGCGATCTGCGGCGGCGCGGAGGCCTGCATCGACATCGTCAGCCTCGGCGGCTTTGCCGCGGCCCGCGCGCTGTCGAGCGGCTTCAACGACGAGCCCGCGCGCGCCTCGCGCCCGTTCGATCGCGACCGCGACGGCTTCGTGATGGGCGAAGGCGCCGGCATCCTGGTGATCGAGGCGCTGGAGCATGCACTGGCGCGCGGCGCGACGCCGATCGCGGAGATCGTCGGCTACGGCACGACCGCGGACGCCTACCACGTGACCTCGGGTCCGCCCGATGGCGACGGCGCCCGCCGCGCCATGGAGATCGCGCTTCTGCAAGCGAAGCTCGAGCCTGCGGATCTGCAGCACCTGAACGCGCATGCGACGTCGACGCCGGCCGGCGACGAGAGCGAGCTCGGCGCGATCGCCGCGCTGTTCGGCCGTAACCGCGGCATTGCCGTGAGCGCGACCAAATCGGCCACCGGGCACCTGCTCGGCGCCGCCGGCGGGCTGGAGGCGATCTTCACCGTGCTGGCTTTGCGCGACCAGATCGCGCCGCCGACGCTCAATCTCGAAAATCCGGATCCCGGCGCCGAAGGCATCGACATCGTTGCCGGCGTAGCGAGAGCGATGCCGATGCAGAGCGCCATCTCCAACGGGTTCGGCTTCGGCGGAATCAATGCCAGCGTGATCTTCCGCCGGATGGGCTGAGCGAAGAGGCCTTGCAATCGCCGCTCGCTCCGCTACGAAAACAGGATGACCGAAACGAATTTCTGGCTGTTCCTGGCCGCAGCTTGTCTCATTGCCGCCGTTCCGGGCCCCGGCATTTTCTACGTCGCGGCACGAACCCTGTCGGAGGGACGCGCCAGTGGCCTGGCATCGACCGCAGGCACGGCGCTCGGCGGGCTCGTTCATGTCGTCGCGGGCAGCCTCGGCATCTCCGCGATCATCCTGGCCAGCGCGGAACTGTTTGCCGTCGTGAAATTCATCGGCGCGCTCTATTTGGTCTGGCTCGGGATCAAGACGTTTCGCAGCGCCGGCCGCGCGCTGTCGCTTGAAAGCGAGCCAATCGGCGACAAGCGCGCAT
Organism: Bradyrhizobium sp. GW821-FHT13H06; assembly: GCF_058803975.1. Classification (NCBI taxonomy): domain Bacteria; kingdom Pseudomonadati; phylum Pseudomonadota; class Alphaproteobacteria; order Hyphomicrobiales; family Nitrobacteraceae; genus Bradyrhizobium; species Bradyrhizobium sp. GW821-FHT13H06. The sequence continues at coordinate 288,554 of NZ_JBXAPN010000005.1, forward strand.
TCCGCGATGGCGTGCTGGTCGAGGCCCTGAACCCAAAGACCGCGGCGTTCTTCCTTGCCTTCATTCCGCAATTCCTCGATCCCTCGGGATCGAGCCCGACGCTGCAATTCATTGTGTTGGGTGCGATCTCGGTGACGCTGAACACGCTCGCCGATGTCGTGGTGGTGCTGATGGCATCCGCGACACGCACGCAGCTGATCGGACGGCGGCAGCTGATGCGACGTCTCACGCAGGGCTCCGGCGTCTTCATCGCCAGCCTCGGCCTCTCGCTCGCGCTGGCGCGGCGGCCGGTGAATGGATAGCGCCACGATGCTCGCCCCGCAAAGCCGCTTCCATGAATCGCACGGCCTGCGGCTGCATTACGCCGACTGGGGCAATGAGAGCGCGCCACCACTCATCCTGGTCCATGGCGGCCGCGATCATTGCCGCAGCTGGGATCACATTGCCCGGTCGTTGCAGCCGCATTTTCACGTGCTCGCGCCCGACCTGCGCGGCCACGGCGATTCCGACTGGACCCGAGGCGGCAGCTACGCGCTGACGGAATATGTCTACGATCTCTCCCAGCTCGTCCGCAATATCGCAGCGCCTCAGGTCACTCTCATCGGCCATTCGATGGGCGGCATGGTGAGCCTGATCTTTTCGGGCTCATTCCCCGAGCAGGTCTCGAAGCTCGTGATCCTCGACGGCGTGACCATGTTGCCGGATACGCCAAAACCGCCGGCGCATGAGCGCATCGGCAAATGGGTCGGCCAGCTCGACAAGCTGCACGACCGCACGCCGCGCCGCTATGCCACCCTCGAGGAGGCCGCCGCGCAGATGATGCTTCACAACAAACGGCTGTCCCGCGACCTCGCCCTGCATCTCGCCACGCATGGCGCGCGGCAGAACGAGGACGGCACCTACAGCTGGAAATTCGATCCCTACCAGCGCGCCGCTGCGCCGCACCGGCTCTGGCCCGACGATCACATCGAGCTGTGGTCGCGCATCATTTGTCCGACGCTGCTGCTCAATGCCGGTGAAAGCTTTCTCGCCGGCGCCAGGGCCGCAGGCCTGGAACGGTACTTCCCGCAGGCGCGCATCGAGGCCATCGCGGGCGCAGGACATTGGCTGCAGCACGACAAGCCGCAGCAGGTGTTGGGTGAGATCCGAAGGTTTCTCGGGCTGGCTGAGGACCACGGCTAGCTCAACTGCCGTACCTAGCTCAACGTCCCCGCATGCACCCACCAGCCGTGGTGGTCGCGCCGGATCTTCTCGGCGGCGGCATGGGCTTCGGCCGGCGCGCCGTAGATCGCAAAGCATGTCGCGCCGGAGCCGGACATGCGGGCGAGCTTGACGCCGGCGGAGGTGCGCAAGGCTTCCAGCACCTCGCCGATGACAGGCTCGATGCGCAGCGCAGGCGCTTCAAGGTCGTTGGCGACGGTTTCCAGAACCTCGACCCAATCGGAAATAGAGGCGCCCTCCCCGGGCCAGGCCGGAGCGCGGATGACGTCGGTGACGCCGACCAGAAGCTCGCCGTTGCGCAGCCCCAGTGCCTGGAACACGTCCTTGGTCGCGACCGGCACGCGCGGATTGACCATGACGCAGGGCATGCTCGGCAGCGCGAGCGGCAACAGCTGCTCGCCGACGCCGGTCATGTCGCAGGCGCGCGAGATGAGGCACACCGGCACGTCGGCGCCGGTCGCGAGTGCGACCTTCTGAACGCGGGGATCATCGAGCGACAAATCGTTGAGACACGCCAGGAGCCGCAGCGCCGCCGCGGCATCGGCCGAACCGCCGCCGATGCCCGCCGCAACGGGAAGCACCTTGTCGAGCGCGAACGCGCCCAGCTTCAGGCCGGGCACCGCCTCGGCCAGAAGCTTGGCGGCCTTGAGCACGAGATTGTCGGACGTCTCGCCGCAGGCCTCCGCCAGCGGCCCGGTGGTGGTGAGCTTCAGCTCGCTGCCCGGCTCCAGCGTCAGCCGGTCGGCGCAATCGGCGAATGCCACCACGCTTTCGAGATCATGATAGCCGTCGGCACGGCGGCCGACGACGCGAAGGCTCAAATTGACCTTCGCCCGCCCCTCTTCAATCAACGCCGACATCGGCGACACGCCCCCAAACAAAACCTCAGCCGCCGTTGCCGTCGTCCTTCTTCTTCTCGGCCTGAGCCGCGGAAGAGTTCGAATTGTCGTCGGCGAGACCATTGGCGATCTTGGCCTCGATCTTCGGAAGTTCTTCCGGCTCGGGCTTGAGATCGCGGGCATGCGACCACTGGAATTTTGCCTCCAGCGTGCGGCCGACGCGCCAATAGGCGTCGCCGAGATGGTCGTTGATGGTGGGATCCTCGGGCTTGAGATCGATCGCGCGCTCGAGGTTCTTCACCGCCTCTTCGTAGTTGCCGATGCGGTAATAGGCCCAGCCGAGGGAATCGACGATGTAGCCGTCGTCGGGACGCTGCTCGACGGCACGCTTGATCATCTTCATGCCTTCGTCGAGATTCACGCCCTGGTCGATCCAGGAATAGCCGAGATAGTTGAGGACGTGCGGCTGGTCGGGCTGAAGCTCCAGCGCCTTCTTCATGTCGGCCTCGGCTTTGGCCCACTGCTTGGAGCGCTCCTCGCAGATGCCGCGATAATAGTACCAGACGCTGTTGGCCTTGTCGTTGCCGGGCTGCAGCACGTCGATCCCTTGCGAATAGGTCGCGCCGCAATCGCCGAACCGCTTGCGACCGCGCTCGATATTGCCGAGCGCCATGATGGCTTCGAGGTCCTTGGGGTCCTCTGACGTGACGCCCTTGAGGATCTTGATCGCCTCGTCGGTGCGGTCGGCGGTGTCGAGATCAATGGCGAGCTGTATCTGCGCATTGCGCTTCAGCGGCGAGGTCGCGGGCACGCGCTCATAGACCTTGATCGCCATCTTCGGCCGCTTCACCGATTCATAGAGATCGGCGAGCGACAGCAGCGCCAGCGGGTGGGTCGGCTGGAGGTAGAGCGAGAGCTGGAGATAGACCAGCGCCAGATCCTCGCCGCCGCGGCGGGTCAGCGTGGCGCCGATGCCGTAGAGCGCTTCGGCGGCACCGGCCTGCGCGGAATCGACGAGTGGCGGCATCTTCTTGCCGGCCTTGGTCTCGCGCAGGCCCTCCTGGATCAGCGGATGGCGGGCGAGCTTCTTGTCGAAGGCCTGGTAGACGGTGGTCGCGGCGGCGGAATCTTTGTTGCGCGAGAGCCAGCGCGCATAGGCCTCGGTCACGCGCAGCATGGAATCGTCGAGCTTGTAGGCGCGCTCGAAGCGGGTGCCGGCGTCCTTCTCCCTGCCGGAGAGCTCCAGGATCATGCCGGCGTGAAGATCCTTGAACAGCGGATACCATTCCGGGCCGGCCAGCTTGTCGATGGTGGCGACGCCACCCTTGGCATCGCCGGCACCATATGCGGCCCAGCCCGACAGCAGCGTGGCGACGAGATCGGTGATCGGGCCGCGGATCGACTGGTTGATGTTGGTCTGCGCGGCCGCATATTTCTTCAGCTTGAGATCATGCACGCCGACGACGAGACGCGCGACGCGGTTGGTCTTGTCGATGGTGAGGATCCGCTCGGCGAGCTTGACCGCCTCCTCGAGGTCGCCGTCGGCGACCGACGAGATGAAGGCACGGTCGAGCAGCTCGTTGTTCTTGGGATCGGTCCGGAGCGCCGAACGGTAGAATGCGGCGGCGGAGGCCGCGTCACGCTCGACGCTGGCGTGGCGGGCGGCGAGATAGCTGCCGGCACCGGTCAGCGATTTCAGATCGTTTCGGGTCGGAAACTGCGCCGCCGTGTTCTCCGGGTGGTCCGGCGTCTGCGCCAGGACCGCACCGGGGGCCGCCACGATCGCGGTGCCCATGAGGGCGATGGCGGCAGCAGTCCGGCGGATGAAACGATTTGATAACATCAGGGGCTCGCCTTGAGTTGGTAGTGCCTGGGTTTGCAACAGGGGGCCGTATCGCATGCGAACGCGGCCGGTGGCATAGGGACCCGGAACCGTCGGGCCGACAATGCCGCTTTTGGCGCTTCGCCGCAAGGATTCGGGCCGGACGTTCTCCCCGCCGCATGCCCCAAATCGGCCAGGCGAATCCGCCAAGAGCGCCCCAAGACGCCGCTACTGTGGCCTTATCGTGACCGCGGCGCGTGGCCGCAGCCGGGTCCTCACGCGAACGTGCGCCAGATCACCAAACCTGCCCTTACATCGCCTCGTAGTTCGGGCCGCCGCCGCCCTCGGGCGGAACCCAGGTGATGTTGCCATTGGGGTCCTTCACATCGCAGGTTTTGCAATGGACGCAGTTCTGGGCGTTGATCTGGAAGCGCGGGCCAGAGCCCTCCTCGATCCATTCATAGACGCCGGCCGGGCAATAGCGGTTCGAAGGACCGGCGAAGACGTCATGTTCGGAGGTCTTCTGGAGGTTCATGTCCGTGACCTTCAGATGGACCGGCTGGTCCTCCTCATGATTGGTATTGGACAGGAACACCGAGGACAGCTTGTCGAAGGAGATCTTGCCGTCCGGCTTCGGGTAGTTCTTCGGGGCGTGGCTCTTGGCAGGATCGAGCGTGGCACGATCAGGTTTGGCGTGCGACTGGGTGCCGAACAGCGAGGCGCCGAACAGCGTGTTGCACCACATGTCGAAGCCGCCCAGCGCGACGCCGAGCACGGTGCCGAACTTCGACCACAGCGGCTTGACGTTGCGGACCAGGAGCAAATCCTTGCCGACGGACGACGTGCGCCAGGCATTCTCGTATTCGACGAGTTCGTCATTGGCGCGATCGGCGGCAATTGCGGCTGCGACGTGCTCGGCGGCGAGCATGCCGGTGCCCATCGCATTGTGCACGCCCTTGATGCGCGGCACGTTGACGAAGCCGGCCGCGCAGCCGATCAGCGCGCCGCCGGGGAAGCTGAGCTTCGGCACCGACTGGTAGCCGCCCTCGGTGATCGCGCGCGCGCCGTAAGCGAGCCGCTTGGCGCCCTCGAAGGTGCCGCGGACCGCGGGATGAGTCTTGAAGCGCTGGAATTCGTCGAACGGGGACAGGTAGGGATCGTCGTAGTTGAGATGGACGACGAAACCGACGGCGACGAGATTGTCGTCATAATGATAGAGGAACGAGCCACCGCCGGTCTTCATGTCGAGCGGCCAGCCGAACGAATGCTGGATCAGGCCCTTCTGGTGCTTGGCGGGGTCGATCTGCCAGACTTCCTTGAGGCCGATGCCGAACTTCGGCGGCTCGCTCTTGGCGTCCAGGGCGAATTTGCCGATGAGCTGCTTGGTCAGGCTGCCTCGGGCGCCTTCGGCGAACAGGGTGTACTTACCGAGCAATTCCATGCCGCGGGTAAAAGAGTCCTTCGGCTTGCCGTCGCGGCCGATGCCCATGTCTCCGGTGGCGATGCCCCTGACCTTGCCGTCCTCGTCATAAAGCACCTCGGCCGCCGCAAAGCCCGGGTAGATCTCGACGCCGAGCGCCTCGGCCTTGCGCGCCAGCCAGCGGCAGACATTGCCGAGCGAGCCGATGTAGCAGTGATGATTGTCCATCAGCGGCGGCATCAGAAAATTCGGCAGCTTGATCGCGCCGCCGGCCGTCATCCAGTAGAAGCGGTCGTCCTTGACCTGAGTCTTGAGCGGGCAGTCGGCATCCTCGCGCCAGTCCGGGATCAGCTTGTCGAGCCCGGCCGGGTCGATCACCGCGCCCGAGAGAATATGCGCGCCGACCTCGGAGCCCTTCTCCACCACGACCACGTTGAGATCGGCGTTGAGCTGCTTCAGCCGGATCGCAGCGGACAGACCGGAGGGGCCGGCGCCGACGATGACGACGTCGAATTCCATGGATTCGCGCGGGGGAAGTTCTTCGGTGCTCATCTGATCTCAGCCCTTGAGACGGTCCTCGGTCGTTTGCGCCCTCTTGTTTCCGATTTTTCCGGGTAGGACAACCATGGAAATGCGTTTCGTCGGGGTGCAAGGCCGTCCAAGGTGATATAAAAGTCAGACTTTCCCATGATCCCCGAACCCGCACCCACCGTCCGAGAGCTGCTCGCCTTCTATCTGGAGGCCGGTGTCGACTGCGCGCTTGCGGAGGAACCGATAGATCGCCTGGCGGAAATCGATGCTCCGCCGCCCAGCCCGCGCACGGCGCCGGTCGAGGCACCGCGGCCGGTCGCCGCGCCCGCGGTCATGCGCGGCGAGGCCGCGCCTGCACCGGACGTCGCCATCGCCTCGGCACGCGAGGCCGCGCGCACAGCGCCGACGCTGGAGGCACTGCGCGAGCTGATGCAGGGCTTCGAAGGCTGCGCGCTGAAGCACACCGCAACGCGGCTGGTGTTCGCCGACGGCAATCCGCAGGCGCGCATCATGTTCGTCGGCGAAGCGCCGGGCCGCGACGAGGACATTGAGGGGCTGCCTTTCGTCGGACGCAGCGGCAAGCTGCTCGACCTCATGATCGGCGCGATCGGGCTCAACCGCACCACCGCCTACATCGCGAACGTCATTCCCTGGCGACCGCCCGGCAACCGCACGCCGACGCCGCAGGAAACGCAGATCTGCCTGCCCTTCATCCAGCGCCATATCGAGCTCGTGAACCCGGACGTGCTGGTGACGCTCGGCAATCCCTCGACGCAGACTCTGCTCGGAACGCGCGAAGGCATCATGCGCACCCGCGGCCGCTGGTTCGATTACGATACCGGCGGGCGCACCATCCGCGCGCTGCCGACGTTTCACCCGGCCTATCTCCTGCGCTCACCATCCTACAAGCGATTGGCCTGGCAGGATCTGCGATCGATCGCAAAGGTGTTGGCGGGTTGATGCTCTCGTGTCCCGGACGCGGTGCGGCACGTCGTGACGCTCCGCAGAGTCGGGACCCAAAGAGCACCACGTACCGTACGGCAAGATAGGCCCCGGCTCTGCAGCGCATCACTTCGTGCTGCGCTGCGTCCGGGGCACGACAGTCACGTCCCCTTCGGCCGCACGATGGCCCAGCCGATGCGAAGCAGCTGCTGGCGGCCGGTCACCAGCCATTCGAAGGCGCGCGGGACTTCCGGCACGATGCCGGGGAAGCGCTTGAGGATGTCCGGCGGCGGGGTGCCGGCGGTATCGGACGCGCGCCAGACCACGACGCCCCCGGTCTCGCTGAATTTTGCCTGATTCATCCACGGCGTGCGCGCAGGATCGGCATCGATGAACAGATGCGGCCGGCCGGAATGCAGCGCGATCAGGCTGGCGAGTTGCGTCTCGCCGGCGACGGCACGCAGGCGATGGTTGGTGCGACGGGCAAAGCTCTCGTCGAAGAAGTCCGAGATTGAGCGCGCCGGCATCGAGGTCGCAATTTCGTTGGCGCCGGTCCAGGGCAGGAACAGGACGGCGAGCACCACGCCGGCGGCGGGCGCGATGATGGCCGCAGCCCATACCATGCGCAGCATCCGCGTGCGGCGCATCGCGATGAGATCGCCGGCCGCAACGACCACGGCAAGCCCGGGCATGACCAGCACGACGCCGGCGCCGCCGATGACGGAGTCGAGCCCGAGCAGGCCGGAGATCAGCACCGCGCCGAGCGGCGGAGCCAGCGCGAAGAAATACACGAAGTTGCGCGCGAGCGGCTCGACCGACGGGCGGTAGATGATCGGCGGTTCCTCGCCCTTGCCCTCGAACAACCCGGTGTTGAGGAAGGTCAGCGCCGGGATCGCGGCAGCCCCCAGCACGAGTCCGCCGAACAGCCAGGCCGCATGCAGCGCGCGGGCGCTGAGCTCGGCGACTTGCGGCAAGGCCGGCATCGTCAACGTCTCGGCCCGCATCAGCCATACCGCATAGGGCAACGCCAGCACGGCGACGACGATCAGTGCAAAGAGCGGATCGAGCCCACGCAGGGTCCGCCGGCCGCCGGCGGTCGAGACCGCGAAGACGACGACCAGCAGGAGGAGAAAGATCGCCGCCGGTGTCGTCAGCAGCAAGAGGCCCGCTTCGATCGACCAGGCGAACCAGGCATTGCCGCGGCGCTGGCCGATGATCTGCCAGGAATGCAGCAGCAAGAGCGCCCAGAGCGGCCGCGCCAGCACCAGGGGGCCGAAGTCGAGCGCAGGCGAGGAGAAGGCCAGCACTGTCATCGTCAGCAGCACGGCGAGCACCGCCTGCTGCGAGCCGACCACGGCACGGGAGAGATGATAGAGCGCGATGAAGGTCGCGATCTCGCAGACCTGGGCGAGGACATAGACGCCCAGCATGTGGCCGCCGGCGGCGCGATAGGCGATGTCGGCGAGCCAGACCGGCAGCGGCGGGCCGAGATCGGTGCCGACCTGGTATTCGCGTCCGAAAGCCAGCAGCGTCGCGAGGGTGCCGGGCGGGCTACGGTAGAACACCAGCGCCACGAACAGCCACATCAAAGCCTGGAGCAGCACGGCAATCCACACGATCAGCCGCGGCCGGGCGCGAATGAGCTCGATGACCAGGGAGGTAAACCGCATGCAACGTCCGAATGATGCAGCCAGTCCAGCCGGCCCTATTCGCTCACGAATACTTTGATAAGGGGCACCGCGCGTCGTGGCAACGACGGTTTGCTCCCTCTCCCCGCTCTTACGGGCTGAGGCACAAGCACATCTGTGCACACCTGCGCTATCGGTCGTCATGCCCGGGCTTGTCCCGCCTGCGCGGCCGAAGCCGCTCCGGCGCGGCGAAGGCCCGGGCATCCACGTTCTTCGGACGGTGCGTAAGGCGTGGATGGCCGGGTCAAGCCCGGCCATGACGGATGGTAGAGCTGTGGGGTCTATTTAGAGATTTGCCGAGACGTCGATCTCGACGGCCGCGTCCACTTGCACCTCGACCTCTCTCACCGCGAACAGATCCTGCACCGGCTCGACCGTCCACGGCATGTGCTTGGCGCGGGCGGCGACGACGGGGGCGAAGAAGCTGCGGTGATGGATGGACGGGCCCAGCCGGTCGAGCGCCTCGAGATGTTCGGGGACGGCGTAGCCCTTGTGCTGCTCGAAACCGTAGCCGGGGCAATCCTGCGCCAGCGCGCACATCAGCCGGTCGCGCGTCACCTTGGCGACGATGGATGCCGCAGCGATCGACAGCACGATACCGTCGCCGCCGATCACGGCCTCGCAGTCGCATTCGGTGTCGAGCCGGTCGCGGCCGTCGACGAAGACGTGCCTGGGCGTCTCGGGCAGTGCCACCACGGCGCGCTTCAGCGCCCACAGCGAGGCACGCAGGATGTTGTCGCGGTCGATCCGCGAGGGCGAGGCGACGGCGACCGAGACCTGCGCTGTCGCGCAGATCTTGTCGAACAGCTTCTCGCGCTCCTCCGCAGTCAGCCGCTTCGAATCATCGATGCCGCGCGGGATGCGATCGGGATCGAGAATCACAGCCGCCGCCACCACGGGACCGGCCAGCGGGCCGCGGCCGGCCTCGTCGCAGCCGGCAACCGGCCAGACGCCGCGCTTGATCAGCGCGCGCTCGCGGCGGAAGCTGGGGGGAGCAATGGCAATGATGCCTTTCTTGCCGGCAGGAACCTTCGAAGCCTTGACTGCAGATGTTTTGGCCGCAGGCGTCTTGGCCGACGCAGCCCTCTTCGCAGCCTGCTTTTGTGGCGCGTCTTTGGCTGGGTTCTTGGCGGACTTGTCCCGAATCATGGTCGGGATCGTGCGCAAGGGGCTTCGCCGGCGCAACCGGGAACCCAGGATATTCCCACTATTCAGGCCGTCCTAATCCGCCAGATGCACCCGTCGGTCCTCGCCCACATCGATACCGGGCGCGACCACGACCTCCCAAGGATGGCCGTCGGGGTCGGTGAAATAGCCGGAATAGCCGCCGTAGTCGGTCTCGTGCGCCGCCTTCAGCGAGCTGGCTCCCTTCCCGATGGCGAAGGCCAGCACCGCATCGACCTCCTCACGCGTCCGGCAGTTCCATGCGAGCGTCATGCCGCGAAAAGTCGACGGCCTCGGCGCGTCCTGCAAGACCGCATCTGCCGCGAGCTGATCCCACGGATACAGGGCGAGCACCGGACCGCCGGTATCGTAGAAGGCGACGGCCTCGCCGGTTGCCTTCAGCCGGCGCGAGAAGCCGAGTGCATCGTAAAAGGCGATGCTGGCGCGGATGTCGCTCACGCCAAGCGTGACGACGGTGAGCCTCGGCACCGGCGCCGCCAATTCCTGACTCATGCCATGCCTCTTCCACCTTCCCGTCAGAACAGGCTGAGCTGATCGCCGTTCCGCTTCGGCCGCGCAAAGTGATCCGTGGTCAGCTTGGAGCGCCGCTTGTTGAGGCCGAGCCTGTCGCAGGCGATCTCGAAGCGGCGGCCGATGGTCCAGGCCATCGGGCCGGTGCCCTTCATCCGCTCGCCCCATTTCGCATCGTAGTCGCGCCCGCCACGCATGTCGCGAATCAGGGTGAAGACGTGGCGATAGCGGTCCGGATAGTTCGCCATCAGCCATTCGCGGAAGAGATCGCGAACCTCCAACGGCAGCCGCAGCAGCACATAGGAGGCTTCCTTGACGCCGGCATGGGCGGCGGCATCGAGGATGCGCTCGATCTCGGAATCGTTCAGCGCGGGGATCACGGGCGCGACCATCACCGTGGTCGGAATGCCGGCCTCCGAGAGCAGCTTCAGCGCCTCCAGCCGCTTCGGCGGCGTCGCGGCGCGCGGCTCCATGGTGCGCGCGAGCTTCGGATCGAGCGAGGTGACCGAAATCGCGACCTTGGCGAGGTTGCGCTTGGCCATCCGCGCCAGAATGTCGATGTCGCGCACCACCAGCGCCGATTTGGTGACGATGCCGACCGGATGGCTGGCGCGTTCCAGCACCTCGAGGATTCCGCGCATGATCTTTCGCTCGCGCTCGATCGGTTGGTAGGGATCGGTGTTGGTGCCGATCGCGATCATCCTGGGTTCGTAGCCGGGGGCGGCGAGCTCCTTCTCGAGCAGCGCCGGCGCCTCGGGCTTCACGAACAGCTTCGACTCGAAATCCAGCCCCGGCGAGAGGCCGAGATAGGCATGCGTCGGTCGGGCGAAGCAGTAGACGCAGCCGTGCTCGCAGCCGCGATAGGGATTGATCGAGCGGTCGAAGCCGATGTCTGGGGAATCGTTGCGGGTAATCACCTTGCGCGAGGTGTCGACACCGATACTGGTCTTGAACGGCGGCAGCTCTTCCAGGCTCTGCCAGCCGTCATCGAAAGCGACGCGCGCCTCGGCCTCGTAGCGGCCGCTGGCATTGGATTGCGCGCCCCGCCCTCGCCTTCGCGCACGATCGATGGCGACGCCAAGCTCGGGGAAATCTGAAGGCGCACCCGCCGGCTCGGAGGGCGCCGTGACCGGCGGGTGCTTGAGAGCATGAGAGGATGCTGGACTCATGCAATCAAGATAGCACGCACACGGAACAAATCAAGAACACAAACAAAAAACGTGAAAACAACCCCATGCAAAGTAGCCGCCCAAATTTCGGGCGCGCGGCTTTGACCTCACGCAATACGCCCGTCACGGCGATCTCGTTTGATCCCGCACAGGGATCGATCGTGCCGGAACAAAGTTGGTGACATCGCTGGGTGAAAGCCGAAGGAACATGACAATTCAACAAAAAACGGCCGCCGCGACCGGCGACCTCGATCTGCTCGATCGCTATTGGCGCGCCGCCAACTACCTCTCGGTCGGGCAAATCTACCTGCTCGACAATCCGTTGCTGCGCGAGCCGTTGCGGCCCGAGCATATCAAGCCGCGTTTGCTCGGCCATTGGGGCACCACGCCCGGCCTGAACTTCATCTATGCCCATCTCAATCGCGTGATCCGCGCGCTGGACCTCAGCATCATCTATGTCTGCGGCCCCGGCCATGGCGGCCCCGGCATGGTCGCCAACACCTATCTCGAAGGCAGCTACAGCGAGATCTATCCTGACATCGCGCGCGATGCGGACGGATTGCGCAGGCTATTCAGGCAGTTCTCCTTCCCCGGAGGCATTCCGAGCCACGCGGCGCCGGAAACGCCGGGCTCGATCCACGAAGGCGGCGAGCTCGGCTACGCGCTGGTGCACGCCTATGGCGCGGCATTCGACAATCCTGACTTGATCGTCGCCTGCGTGGTCGGCGACGGCGAGGCCGAGACCGGCCCTCTCGCCGCGTCCTGGCACTCGAACAAGTTCCTGAACCCGGCGCATGACGGCGCCGTGCTGCCGATCCTGCATCTCAACGGCTACAAGATCGCAAATCCCACCGTGCTCGGACGGATGGGAGATGCCGAGATCCGCGATCTCTTCCGTGGGTTCGGCCACGAGCCGCTGTTCGTCGCCGGCGATGATCCCAGATTGATGCACCGTGCCATGGCGGATGCGCTCGATGTCGCACTCGCCAGCATCCGCTCGATCCAGCTGCACGCCCGCGACGGGCGGACAAGCGTCGAGCGGCCGCGCTGGCCGATGATCGTGCTGCGCAGCCCGAAGGGCTGGACCGGCCCGAAGGAAGTCGACGGCAAGAAGGTCGAGGGCTTTTGGCGCGCGCATCAAGTGCCGGTCGCCGGCTGCCGCGAAAACCCGGCGCACCTGAAAGTGCTCGAAGACTGGATGCGCAGCTACGAGCCGGAAAAACTGTTCGACGCGAACGGCGCGCTCGCTCCCGAGCTTCAGGCGCTCGCACCTGAAGGTGTCAGGCGCATGGGCGCCAATCCTCACGCGAATGGCGGACTCCTGAAGAAAGAGCTGAAGCTGCCCGACTTCCGCAGCTTCGCAGTCGAGGTGCCGCAGCCGGGCGGCACCATCGCCGAAGCGACGCGCGAGCTCGGCAAATTCCTGCGCGACGTCATCCGCCTCAATGCACAACAGCGAAATTTCCGCATCATGGGGCCCGACGAGACCGCGTCGAACCGGCTAGATGCCGTGTTCGAGGCCACCGAGCGCGTCTGGATGGAGCCGATCGAATCCTACGACGTGCACCTCGCCCAGGACGGCCGCGTGATGGAGGTGTTGAGCGAACATCTCTGCCAGGGCTGGCTCGAGGGTTATCTGCTCACGGGACGGCACGGCTTCTTCTCCTGCTACGAGGCCTTCATCCACATCGTGGATTCCATGTTCAACCAGCATGCCAAATGGCTGAAGGTCACGCGCGACCTGCCGTGGCGGCGCCCGATCGCCTCGCTCAACTATCTCCTGACCTCGCATGTCTGGCGCCAGGACCATAACGGCTTCAGCCATCAGGACCCCGGATTCGTCGATCTCGTCGCCAACAAGAAGGCGGACATCGTCCGCATCTATTTCCCGCCGGATGCCAACACGCTGTTGTGGATCGCCGATCACTGCCTGCGCACCTACAACCGCATCAACGTGATCGTCGCCGGCAAGCAGCCGGCGCCGCAATGGCTCTCGATGCGGGACGCGGCGACGCATTGCGATGCCGGGATCGGCATCTGGACCTGGGCCGGAACGGAGGATGGAAAGGGCGAGCCCGACGTGGTGATGGCCTGCGCCGGCGACGTGCCGACGCTGGAAACGCTCGCCGCCGTCGACCTCTTGCGCAAGGCGCTGCCCGACTTGAAGATCCGCGTCGTCAACGTCGTCGACCTCATGACGCTGCAACCCAGGGCGCAGCACCCGCACGGCCTCTCCAGCCGCGACTTCGACGGGCTGTTCACGTCGGACAAGCCCGTGATCTTCGCCTATCACGGCTATCCCTATCTCATTCACCGGCTGACCTATAACCGCACCAACCATGCCGGCATGCATGTGCGCGGCTTTGCCGAGGAAGGCACCACGACGACGCCGTTCGACATGGTCGTGCTCAACGGGCTCGACCGCTATCATCTCGCGATCGAGGCAATCGAACGCGTACCGGGTCTGGCGACCAAGGCCGCACATGTGAAGCAGCGGTTCCGCGACAAACTGATCGAACACTCCCGCTATATCCGCGAGCATGGCGAGGACATGCCTGAGATCCGCAACTGGGTCTGGCCGAACAGTGCCGGCGGCGACACGCCGGCCGAAGCCGGCGACTAGCCATGCCGGACACGATCCTCGTCCTCAACTCGGGATCGTCGAGCATCAAGTTCGGCCTGTTCGATATCTCGGCGGCTGAGCCCACCCTGCTCTGCAAGGGCCTGCTCGACGAGCACGAGGCAAGACCCCGGCTCGTGGTGAAGGGCACCGCGGGCGAAGACCTGTTCGAGACACGAAGCGACGCGCCGGACGCCGCCGGCGGCCATCTGTTCGCCGACGTGCTCGGCTTCATCGAGGACCGGTTCGGCGAACGCAGCCTGCGCGCCGTCGGTCACCGCATCGTTCACGGCGGGCCGGATTATTCCGGCCCGGTCGCGCTGACGGACGACATCACCGCGAAGCTGGAGGCATTGACGCCATTGGCGCCGTTGCACCAGCCGCGCTGCCTTGCGCCGGTTCGCACGTTCGCGGCGATCCGGCCCGAGCTGACGCAGATCGCGTGCTTCGACACCGCCTTCCACCACGGCCTCGCGCCGCCGGCGAGCCGCTTCGCCATTCCCAGGCGCTTCGAGGCGCGTGGTGTCAGGCGCTACGGCTTCCACGGCCTCTCGTTCGAATATGTCGCGGGACGCCTGGCCGAGATCGCGCCGGAGCTTGCGGCCGGGCGGACAATCATCGCGCATCTCGGCAACGGCGCCAGCCTCTGCGCATTGCACGATGGCCGCAGCATCGACACCACGATGGGGCTGACGCCGCTCGACGGCCTCGTGATGGGCACACGCTGCGGCACGATCGATCCCGGCGTGCTGCTCTATCTGCAGCAACACGAGAACATGTCGGTCGAGGAGGTCCAGCAGCTGCTCTATCACGAGTCAGGCCTCTTCGGCGTCTCCGGCATCTCCGCGGACATGCGCACGCTGCTGGCGAGCGGCGAGGTTGCGGCGCGAGAGGCGGTCGATCTCTTCAGCTTCCGCGCGGCGCAGGCTGTCGCGATGATGGCGACCACGCTCGGCGGCCTGGACTGCCTGGTCTTCACCGGCGGCATCGGCGAGCACGCCAAGGAGGTCCGCGGCGCGATCGGCGAGCGTCTCGCATGGATGGGCGTGCGCATCGATGCCGCCAGCAACGACGCGGTGCGCGGGCGCATCAACGGCAGCGACAGCACCGTCGATGTCTTCGTCATCCCGACCAATGAAGAGATGACGATCGCGCGCCATTGCGCGGCTCTGATCCGTGGACGCCACGCCACGTGACAATTTTATGAATGATCTGCCGCAATGCTGCCGCCGCGGTTTCGCGGCAAAGAGAGCGCATCAATCCTGGTTGCGGACAGATCATGAAGACCCACATCATCGAAGAGCTCGGACAAGGCAGCATCCTGTTGCCCGCGCTGGTGGCGGAAGGGCTCGCCGCCAACGACCGCATCAAGGTGCGGATGAGCGCATTGCAGGCGGCGGCCCAGCATGCGCAGGAGCCTGACCGGCCCGCGAATGACCTCGCCGTCGAAAGTCAGACTGCAGGCATCGCCCCCGCCGGGATCGCGGCGCTGATCGGCGGCGCCCGTCTGATCGGACAGGGCCGGCTCGCGGCCCCCGAACTTGCGGAGCTGATGCAGGAGATTGCGGACGATGCAGCGACCATGATCCGCGCCGTCGGTGCCGGCGCGGTGAGCGAAGGCGAAAGGGCGCAGGCGCGGCTCGAGGCGATCCGCACAGCCGGCCTGCTCGATGCCACCGGCGAGATCGAGATGTCCCGCATCTCGCGCCTGACCGGCGTGGCTGACGCAGGCAGCGACAGCCTGCATCGCCTCGTCATGGACCTGCACAAGCAGCTCAACAGGCTTGCGGCGAGCTGCTCGGAAGAAGCGCTCGACGGCGCCCATGTCTTCGGCCTGCACAGCGAGGACCGGCCGGCCGTCGCGGCCTTCATGAAGGGCCTGAACGCGACGCGGGGTCTCAAGTTCAACCATCCAGGCCTCGACACCATGGCTACGCGCGCCGGCGGCCGGCTGCTGATCCAGAACGACATCGGCACCACGGACGCCCATGTCGTCGTGATCGCGGTGAAGAAGAACGCGGTCACCGTCACCTACACCGACGTGCATCTGGCGCGGGCAAAGTTCTTCATCTCGCTGTTCGACGCGTTCGAGGTGACCTGGAGCGGCCTCGATCGTCACACCGCGGCCGGCCTCGGCGAAGACAATTCATTCTATCTCGTCACCGGGCAGCACCAGGCCGACCACGCCGCCGATCGCAACGAATTCCTCGCCGCGCTCGGTGCCGCACTGGTTTTCCTGATCGACTGGAACAAGGCGCGCAAGCTGCTCAGGACCTGGGTCGCCAAGGATGACGCGGCACGCATCCTCGAATGGGCTGCGCGTCAGCGGATCGGCCATCGCGGCTTCCTCGAGCTCGGCGGCAACGATCTGCTGGGCTCCGCTGTCCGGAACGCCGCCCCCACACGGATCGGCTTCGGCGAGCGGCTCGACCAGGCGCTCGGCCGCAACGCTGCAATCGATTTTCTGAAGGCATCTCTGCGCGCCTCCACCGAGGCACTGCTTGCGGGCCGCTCGGTCAGGACGGTGCGCGACCAGATCGAAGCCGACCTGATGCGGCACCTCGATCGCGTCGACGGGACGCTGCTGGCAGCCGTGCTGCGCCAGATCGGCCTCGCCCACGATCTCGTCGCGGCGATCTCGCGCCATATTGCCGCGCTGCGCGCGAACCAGCCCGTCGACGGCAAGCTGCTGACGCAACGCTGCGGCGCGATCGAGCAGAAGGCCGACAGAATCGCGATCGAGAGCCGCAACGAGGTCGACCGCCTCAATGCCCGCCCGCTGATCGGACAATTGATCGATCGCGCCGAGGAAGCCGTCGACGAACTGGAGCAGGCCGCATTCATCGCGGCACTGATGCCGGAAAGGACCGATCCATCCCTGCTGGTGTCGCTGGTCGAGCTTTGCACAGTGGCCGAGACCGCGACCGAAGTGGCAGCGAGCGGCGTCGCGGCTGCGATCGACGTCCCGGAAGGACGGCGCGCCGATTCCGAGGACGCGCTCTCCGCCGTGACCCGCCTGATCGACGCCGAGCACGCCGCCGACAGCCGCGAACGCGCGATCACTGCACTGGTCTTCCGCGGCGGCTTCGACGTCGCGACCTCGCTGTCGGTGATCGAGTTCGCCCGCGCCGTCGAGCGTGCCACCGACCGCTTCGCCGCCTTCGGCCATCTGCTCCGCCGTCACATCATGATCGACCTCGCAGCTTGAGGAAGCACCCATGCATATCGTCCGTATCGGCGCTGAATCCGCCGAATTGCGCCCTGCCGAGGAAATCGGCGCCAAGGCCGCCAATCTCGCCCGCATGGCGGCGCTGGGCCTGCCGGTGCCGCCTGCCTTCGTGCTCCCGGTCAAGCTCTGCGCCGACATCATCGCCGGCCATGCGCACGCCACGCGATACCTGCGCGATGGCTTGAAGGAGGGAATCTCGTTCCTGGAGAGCGCCACCGGAAAGCGCTTCGGGGACCGCCGGCAGCCGCTCCTGGTGTCGGTGCGCTCGGGGGCGGCGCGATCGATGCCGGGCATGCTCGACACCGTTCTCAACGTCGGCTGCACGCTAGACGCCGTGCATGGCCTGATCCGCGCGACCGGTCGTCCGCGGCTCGCCTGGGATTGTCGCCGCCGTTTCCTGGAGAGCTTTGGCGAGACCGTGCTCGAGCTCGACCCGGCCGCCTTTGCCGCCTGCATCTCGGAACTCGTCGCAGCCGAAGACGTCGGCAGCGACCGTGAGCTCGACAGCGAAGCGCTCGAGCGGCTCGCCAGCCGCGAGCAGGCGCTGGTCGAGGATCGCGCCGATGCCCCGCTGGAGGACGCCTTCGCGCAGCTGGAGGCGGCGGCCCAGGCGGTTTATCGCTCCTGGATGAGCGAACGTGCACTGACGTATCGAAGCCTCCAGCACCTCGAAGCGCTCGAGGGTACCGCCGTGACCGTGCAGGCGATGGTCTTCGGCAATGGCGGTCTTGCCTCCGGCGCGGGCGTGGCATTCTCGCGTGATCCGTCCACGGGCGCGCGGCGTCCGATGATCGACCTCGTGCTCGATGCGCAGGGCGAAGACGTGGTTTCCGGAAGACGCACACCTGATACGGCCGAGGCGATCGCCCGCGAGCTGCCGAAGCTCGAATCGGAACTCGGCGATATCCTGAGGCGACTCGAGCACGCGTTCGCAGACGTCCAGGACGTCGAGTTCACGGTCGAGAACGGCAAGCTCTGGATCCTCCAGACCCGCACCGCCAAGCGCACGCCGCGGGCCGCCGCCAGAATCGCGATCGACCTCGTGCATGAAGGCCTGATCTCGCAGGACGAGGCCTTGGAGCGGATCGCGGAGATCGACCTCGCCTCGCTCACCGAGACCAGGTTGGTTGCCTCCGGCAAGCCCACGACGACCGGCATCGGCGCCTCCGGCGGCATCGGGATCGGGCGCGCGGCGTTCTCGTCCGAAAGCGCCCAGCGCCTCGCGGCGGCGGGCGAGCCGGTCATCCTGCTGCGTCCCGACACCAGCACCGCCGACGTCGCGGGTTTCGCGCTGGCTGCCGGCATCGTCACATCGGTCGGTGCGCGCACCTCGCATGCGGCCCTGGTGGCGCGGCAAATGGGTAAGCCCTGCGTGGTCGGCTGCCGCGAGTTGAAGATCGATGCCGTCGCGAAGCGGGCCCAGCTCGGCCAAGTCAGCTTTGCCGAAGGCGAGTGGATGACGATCGAGGGCGACGCCGGAGCGCTCTATCTCGGACGCTGCGAGACGATCCGGACACGGCCCGAAGCCGAGCTTGCCGAGATCGCCACGTGGCAGGCGCAATCCGGCCAACATGGCAGGCACGCCGCCGCGCCTTGAAGCGCGATGAGATTCGGATGAATCGCCGTCGCGCTTTAGGTTTTCCGGAAAATCGCTTCGCACTTTTCCAGATCATGCTTTAGTGACCGCGGCCGGTCAGGAGCTGAAAACTACCCATCGCGACCTCGATCAGGATCAGCACCACGACAGCAATCTCCAGGCGGAGCGAGCGCTGGGTGTCGATGATGTCGGTGAGCGCGTTGGCGGTCTCCGACACCGCGGCAAGCTTGCGCTCGAGCGTGTCGAGGCGCTCCTTCAGCTCGTACTCGTCCTCCAGGCGCGAATAGAGACGATCGAGCTCGGGCTTCTCCCAGAGCACGTCGGGCTTCTCGGCAATGGCGACGCGGCCGGCGACCCGCTGCTGCACCAGCAGTGCGTTGCCGATCAATTGCAGGATGCCCTTGCGCCGTTGCGGCGTGCGGCCGTGTTCGGCGAGCTCCCGTGCAAACGGCTCGATCACGTCGAAGACCGCGGCAACGCGCCGCTCGTCGCGCGCCAGCGACGTGCTCTTGGCGAGCGCATCCGCAACCAGCAGCAGCCGGTCGTCGGAGAATTTGGCGAGGCAGATCGGCCCGCCCGGCTGGATCGCCTCTGCGGCTTCGTCGTGGCAGAGCTGCGCCTGCGCGATCTCCTCCTCGTAGGGGCTGAACTCTCCGGTCACCCGCGATTTCAGGTTGTCGACGAGAACCTTCTCCTCCGACGGAAGCAGCCCGATGAGAACGACGACGCCGTAGCGAAAGATCACGGCAAGGCCGGCATGGACGCGGAAGGCGGCCGGCGTCGAGGACACCAGGGTTCCGATCTCCAGGTTGGAAGCATTGATGCGGTCGCCCAGCATCAGCGCCCGGATCCGCAAGGTGGGCGCGGCCTGCTTCGGCGAGAGCGGCGCCGCGCCGACGGCGATTTGATCGGCGTTCATATCAGGCCTCTCCTGCGCGTAAGATCACACATTTTCATTCGACCTTTCCTGCAAGCTGCATCCTCAGCTGCGAGGGAGCGAGTGCCGGCGCAGCGACAATGCCGCCATGAAGCCCCGGGTTAATACTGTCGGGCGGGCTTGTGCCGAAACAATCGGCAATATTACCAGCCCGCGCAGGACACTTTTGGCTGCAATGACTGGCGACGGTTTACCATCGCATGCCGCGGCACCGCCGGAAAGTTGCACTCGGCCACGCTACGGGTTTATGACAACGTCATGCAGCGCTACGCTTCTCCCGAAGTGCGGACATTGAAGCCTCAATCATGCTGAGCGTCATCATTCCGACCGAAGGTGTCGAGCAGACGGCGGTCGCAACCCTGGCCGCGCTGGTCCCCGGCGCCGCCGCGGGCGTCATCCGGGAAGTCCTTCTGGTCGACCGCACGCGCAACGGCGTCATCGAGCGCGTTGCCGACGTCGCAGGCTGCCGCTTCATCGCGTTCGAGGGACACTCGCAAGGCGCCGCGCTCGCCGCCGGCGCGCTCCAGGCCCGATCGCCCTGGCTGATGTTCCTTCCCGCAGGCGCCGTGCTGGAAACCGGCTGGATCGAGGAAACCAGCCAGTTCATCCAGGCGGTCGCAAGTAGCGGCCGGGATCGCGCGGCCGTGTTCCGCTATGCACGCTCGCCTTACGTAAATACCACCTTCCGCGACATCGTCTGGACCGTCGCACGCAAGCTCGGCGGTCCGCTCGGCGATCAGGGCCTGTTGATCGCGCGTGATCATTACGACCGGATCGGGGGCTACCCGCCCCAGGCCCGCCATTCCGAGGCACGGCTGCTCCGGCGGCTAGGCCGGTCCTCCCGGACCATGCTGCGCAGCCGGATCGTCATGGTCGCCTGAGCCGCCCCAGATACTTGCCAACGTCAAATAATTAATTGACAATGGCAAATATCAGGGTGATCTCATGCCGTCCCAATCTTCACCATCAATCCCAGCGACCGAATGGGTCGCCGACGACCAGATCGCGGCGGTCCGCGCCTTCAACCGCTTCTATACCCGCAAGCTTGGCGTGCTCGACCAGCACCTTGGAAAGAGCCCGTTTTCGCTCAGCGAGGCCCGGGTGCTCTATGAGCTCTCACATCGCGACGAGCTGGCGGCGAAGGAGATCGGAAACGAGCTTGGTCTCGACCCCGGCTATCTCAGCCGCATCATCCAGAGCTTCGACGAAAAGGGGCTGATCACGCGAAGGCCCCTGCCCGCAGATCGCAGGCAATACCAGCTCAGCCTCACCGCCAAGGGCCGCCAGGCTTTCGCCAAGCTGAACCTGAGCTCGCAAAACGAGGTTGCCGCAATGCTGGCCCGACTTTCGGCCAGCGATGCATCGCGGCTCACCCAGGCCATGGCGACCATTGAAGCGGTGCTGGAGCCGCATCAAAGCCAGCCCGCGGCTTTCATGCTGCGCAGCCATCGTGTCGGCGACATGGGCTGGGTCGTCTCCCGACAGGGCGCCGCTTATGCCGCGGACTACAACTGGGACATCAGCTACGAGGCACTGGTCGCCGAGATCTGCGCACAGTTCATCAGGAACTACGACGCCGCGCGCGAGCACTGCTGGATCGCGGAATTGGGCGGCGAGCCGGTCGGCTCGGTCTTCCTGGTCAAGGCCACGGGCGAGATCGCCAAGCTGCGCCTGTTGCAGGTGGAGAAGAAGGCGCGGGGCCTCGGCGTCGGCCGCGCGCTGGTCGAGCAATGTATCCAGGGCGCGCGCGAGCGGGGCTACAGCAAGATGACGCTGTGGACGCAGAGCATCCTGGTTGCCGCACGCGGCATCTATCAAAGTGCAGGTTTCAGGCTCGTCGCCACCGAGCCGCATCGCAGCTTCGGGCAGGATCTTGTTGGGGAGACCTGGGAACGGGATTTGTAACGAGCTCGCTGCGGGAGAAATGCACGTCGCGGCGAGATGCACGTTGATGTGCCCTCTCCCCTTGCGGGAGAGGGCATCTCCGCTGGCTGACACGGATTCGCTTGGGTGAGGGGTATGCCTCCGCGAGCGTCAGTGCATGTGGATAGCACTCCTCATCCGGCGCTTCGCGCCACCTTCTCCCACAAGGGGAGAAGGGAAGAAGTCCGTGCCTCGATCAACTGGACATCATCCGCACAACCCGCCTACACCGTCGCGCCTTGCGCCTTCGGCCGGCGCAGGTGCTCGTCCAATCGCGGCATGATCTCGACGAAATTGCAGGGCCGCGTGCGGTAGTCGAGCTGGGCTGCGAGGATGCCGTCCCAGCCATCGCGGCAGGCGCCGGGCGAGCCAGGGAGACAGAAGATGTAGGTCGCGCCAGCGACGCCCGCGGTGGCGCGGCTCTGGATCGTCGATGCGCCGATCTTGGCATGGCTCAGCATGTGGAACGCGATCGAGAAACCGTCCATGCGCTTCTCGAACAGCGGCTCGATCGCCTCCGGCGTGACGTCGCGTCCCGTAAAGCCGGTGCCGCCGGTGGTGATGACGACGTCGACGCCGCCATCTGCAATCCAGCGGCGGATGACGGCGCGGATCGCCTCGACATCGTCGGTGACGATCTCGCGCGCGGCGAGATGATGACCCGCCGCGGTGAGGCGATCGACCAATGTCTGACCGGACTTGTCATCCGCAAGCGCGCGCGTGTCGGACACGGTGAGCACCGCGATGTTGAGCGGGATGAACTGCTTGGTTTCGTCGATGGCCATGTTGCGTCTTTCGTGTCCCGGACAAGGTGCGGCGCATCAGCGCCGCGCCGCAGAGCCGGGACCCACTTGAGAGATTTGTGAGACCGGCATTGTGGGCCCCGGCTCTGCAGCGCACCGCTGAGAAAGCGCTGCGCTGCGTCCGGGGCACGAGCCTTCCCTACAACGCTCCCGCGCCGAACGTGTTGCAGGCCTGGACCGTGCCCTGCTGGTAGCCGGTCATGAACCATTGCTTGCGTTGCGCCGCCGAGCCGTGGGTGAAGGAATCCGGCACGACGCGGCCCGTCGACTGGCGCTGCAGCGTATCGTCGCCGATCGCGCTCGCCGTGGTCAGCGCGGCCTCGATATCGCCGGGCTCCAGGAAGTTCGGACGCTTCTTCGCCTCGCGGTTGACCCAGACGCCGGACAGGCAGTCGGCCTGCAACTCCACCTTCACCTGGAGCGCATTCGCCTCGGCCTTCGAGCCGACCTGCTGCTGGAGCCGCGTTACGCGCGGAATGATGCCGAGCAGGTTCTGGATGTGATGGCCGGCTTCATGCGCGATGATGTAGGCCGTCGTGAAATTGCACGCCGACTTGCCGGCGCAGCCGCGAAAGCGTGTCTCGACTTCGCGGAA
This sequence comes from Bradyrhizobium sp. GW821-FHT13H06, assembly GCF_058803975.1. Lineage (NCBI taxonomy): Bacteria > Pseudomonadati > Pseudomonadota > Alphaproteobacteria > Hyphomicrobiales > Nitrobacteraceae > Bradyrhizobium > Bradyrhizobium sp. GW821-FHT13H06. The sequence goes on from NZ_JBXAPN010000005.1 coordinate 311,585, forward strand.
GAAGGCGGTGTCGAGGAAGATGGTCCGGTCGGGCGGACAATAGAACGGCCCCATCGCCGACTGCGCCATGCCGCAGCGCCCGCCGTTGGTGGCGTTGCGGAACAGCACGATCTTCGGACCCGTGTAGGACTGGCCGCTGGCCTGGAAGATCTCGCTCCAGCGATCGTCGATCTCGCCGAGAATGCCGGAGATCATGCTGCCCATCTCGTCGGTCGGCGCGCCGCGCTTGCCCGAGGACGCCTGGCGATCGGTCTGGTAGGTCGGCGCATGGCCGCCGCCGGTCAGAATCTCGGCGCCGCCGATCAGGATGCGTGGATCGATGCCAAAGGCGTAGCCGACCAGGCCGAGGATAATGATGGTACCGATGCCGAGCCCGCCGCCGCCGATCGGCAGGCCGAACCCGCCTCCCCCGCCGCCGCCAAAGCCACCACCTTCGTCGCGACGATCCTCGATGTCGTCGCTGCGGCGGAAGTCATCGTAACGCATGGCGGCTTTCCCTCGGGGGTCCCTGATTCAGTTTCGACGGCGCACAAGTATGCGAGAAGCTCAACGCGCCACACACGTAAAATTTCCGTTGCTTTTATCAATATCGTGGCCGGCAAAAATTGCCTAGTGCGACAGCATGTCGATGCCAGCAATTTTTTCCGAGGGTCGAGCAATTTTTTCCGAGAGAAATTTGCGGCCTTCTTGCGGCCATGATTGCTGCAGCGAGCCGAGCAAACGCGAAATACACTGCAAAACACGGCGTATGCGCACAACAACGTTCGCACAACCGGCAAGGCGAGGGCTGCTCACGAAAGCGGCGGGTTAAGTCGTTTTTTACTTTGCCCCTTCAATGTAACGGCCAGTCGGTTGTTTGGTCCCGCGTCGCCGACAGCGTCGCCTGAGTCAGAGTTCTTGAGTCATGGTAGAGTCGCGTCGCGGGGCGTCTGCAAGGGCGCCCCGCACAAATTTCGAGTCCGCTTCGCATCGCATCATTCTCGGCGATTGCGTCGCCGAAATGTCGAAGCTTCAGGCTGGTTCGGTCGACCTGGTGTTCGCCGATCCGCCCTACAACCTCCAGCTCAAGGGCGATCTCAAGCGCCCCGACGAATCCCATGTCGATGCCGTCAACGACGACTGGGACAAGTTCGATTCGTTCGCCGCCTATGACGATTTCACCCGCGCCTGGCTGCTTGCCGCCCGCCGCGCGATGAAGCCATCGGCGACGATCTGGGTGATCGGCTCCTATCACAACATCTTCCGCGTCGGCGCGATCATGCAGGACCTCGGCTTCTGGCTCCTGAACGACATCGTCTGGCGCAAGTCGAACCCAATGCCGAATTTCCGCGGCCGCCGCTTCACCAACGCGCACGAGACCATGATCTGGGCCGCGCGCGACGAAAAGGCCAAGGGCTATACGTTCAACTACGAGGCGCTGAAGGCCGCCAACGAAGACGTGCAGGCGCGGTCCGACTGGCTGATCCCGCTCTGCACCGGCGAAGAGCGCCTCAAGGGCTCGGACGGCAAGAAGGTGCATCCGACGCAGAAGCCGGAAGGCCTGCTCGCGCGCGTGCTGCTGTCGTCATCCAAGCCCGGCGACCTCGTGATCGATCCCTTCAACGGCACCGGCACCACCGGCGCGGTCGCCAAGCGCCTCGGCCGCTCCTATATCGGCTTCGAGCGCGACAAGACCTACGCCAGGGCGGCCGAGGCGCGCATCGCCGCGGTCGAGCCGCTGCCGGAAGAGAGCCTCGCCCCGTTCATGACCGCACGCGAAGCGCCGCGGGTGGCGTTCTCCGAGCTGATCGAGCGCGGCATGATCATGCCCGGCACGAAACTGTTCGACGCCAAGAAGAAGCTGGGCGCGCTGGTCCGTGCCGACGGCGCCATCATGCTGGGCGACAAGGTCGGCTCGATCCACCGCATCGGCGCCGTGGCGCAAGGCGCGCAGGCCTGCAACGGCTGGACCTTCTGGCATGTCGAGACCAAGAAGGGTCTCAAGCTGATCGACGAACTGCGCGCCGAGATCCGCGCCGGCATGGCGGCGGAGTAGCCACTTCCGATCTCGTGGGCAAAGGCGCAAAGCGCCGCGCCCACCATCTCTCCCGGAGCCACGGATTTCGTGGGCACGCTTCGCTTTGCCCACCCAGCGGCGCCTTGAACATCGCCTCCACGAGGACTAGACTCCCGCGATCAGCCCCGTCCTGACCGGTTGGGCTCCATGCGACGACATTCCGAGACATTGCTGCTGGTGCCGCTGCTGCCGATCTTCCTGGTCGGCATGTTTCCGATGTTCCTGATCGCGCTGTTGGGATTTTTCGGGCTCGCGCTGTTCGGCATGCTCGTGATTTGCGTCGGGCTCGCCAGCAGCAACGAGGCGCACGACAATTTCAACCACGACGTCATCGTCCACGGCTACGCGCGCGGGCCGGAGCGCGCGGCTCGGGCCTCCGACATGCATCTGGCCGCGCGACTCGGGCTGCGGCTGGAGGCCGTGGGCGCGGCCATGGTCATTACGGCGGCAATCGGCCTTTGTTACGCCGCTTGACCTGCGCACCGCGCAGACACCGCCCGGCAAACTCGCCGGTTGCTCTCCCGCAGCGGGTTCAGGCAAGACAAGGTCCGCCTAACCACGCCGCGCTCGCCCGCGCAACAGACACCGAGGAGATGCTCGATGCTCAGATTCTATTTCAACGGATCGCCGAATCCGACCAAGGTTGCGCTGTTTCTGGAGGAGTCCGGACTGGCCTTCGAGCCGGTCAAGATCGACACCCGCAAGGGCGAGCAGTTCGCGTCCGAATTTCTGAAGATCAATCCGAACGGCAAGGTGCCGGCCATCGACGACAACGGCACGATCGTGTTCGACTCGAACGCCATCCTGCTCTATCTCGCCGAGAAGACCGGCAAATTCCTGCCCTCGAACCGCGCCGAATTGCTGTCCTGGCTGATGTTCGTGGCGACCGGCGTCGGGCCGTATTCGGGTCAGGCCGTCCACTTCAAGCATTTCGCGCCGAAGGACCAGAACCACGACTACGCCCATAATCGCTACCAGTACGAGGCCGATCGCCACTACAGGATTCTCGACGGTCACCTCGAAGGCCGCCGCTACATGGTCGGCGACAGCTATTCGATCGTCGACATGGCACTGTGGGGCTGGGCGCGGATGGTGCCGTTCAAGCTCGGCGATGACGCCTTCGCGCGATACCCGAACGTGAAGCGGCTCGTCGACGAGATCTCGGCGCGGCCCGCGGCGGCGCGCGCCATCGCCCTGAAGGACAAGTTCACCTTCAAGGCCGAGATGGACGACGAGGCGCGCAGCAACATGTTCAAGCACATGACGACCAAGGTAGCCTGATCGCGCCGCTCCTCGAGGCCACGCGCATGCGCGTGGCCTTTTGCGTTTGAGATTTTAGGCGGCGTGGACCGAGCTCAGGAACTTGGCCACTTCGAGCTTGAGGCGGTTGCTGTCGGCCGAGAGCGAGCGTGCCGCCGAAAGCACCTGCGAGGACGCCGAGCCGGTCTCGGAGGCGCCGCGCTGCACGTCGCCGATGTTGGACGACACCAGCTGGGTGCCGTGGGCCGCCTGCTGGACGTTGCGGGAGATCTCCTGCGTCGCAGCGCCCTGCTGCTCCACGGCGGCGGCAACCGTCGACGAAATTTCCGACAGCCGCTCGATGGTGCCGCTGATCTCCTTGATCGAGCCGACCGACTCCTCCGTCGCGGCCTGTATGCCGGAGACCTGCTGGGCGATCTCGCCGGTGGCCTTCGCAGTCTGCTCGGCCAGCGCCTTGACCTCGGAGGCGACCACCGCAAAGCCGCGGCCGGCTTCGCCCGCACGCGCCGCCTCGATGGTGGCGTTCAGTGCCAGCAGGTTGGTCTGGCCGGCGATGGTGCTGATCAGCTCGACCACGTCGCCGATCCGCGCGGCGGCCTTGGAGAGCGCGCCGACGCGCTCGTTGGTACGGCTCGCCTGACCGACGGCCTCGGTGGCGATGCGGGCGGATTCCTGCACCTGGCGGGCAATCTCGGATACCGAGGAGGAGAGCTCCTCGGTCGCCGAGGCGACCGCCTGCACATTGGCCGAGGCCTCCTGCGAGGCGCTGGCGACCTCCGTCGACAGGTCCTGGGCTCGCGCCGCGGTCGTGGTCAAGGTACCTGCGGAGGCTTCGAGCTCGCCCGAGGCCGACGACACCGTGTTGACGATCTCACCGACCGCCTGCTCGAACTGATCGGCAAGCCTGGCCATGTCCTTCTTGCGGTTCTCGGCCTGCCGCGCCTCGAGCTCGGCCTGCTCGGAGCGCATGCGCTCGGTCTCGATCATGTTGTCCTTGAACACCTGGATCGCCTTGGCCATGTCGCCGATCTCGTCGGCCCTGCCGCGGCCGGGAATCTCGACATCGAGATTGCCGCCGGCAAGCCGCCCCATCGCACCTGTCATCGAGGTCAGGGGACCGACGATGCTGCGGGCGATCAGGAAGGCGACGATGCCGCCGAACAAAATGGCGAGGCCGCCGGCGATCTCCTGAACGGTCGTCGTTCCGGCGATCACGGCTTCGGCGATGGCGCGCGATGCCTGGTAGTCCTGCTTCAGCGTCGTTTCCGCCGCCTTGAGCTTGCCGATGCTATCGACGATGAGGGGCGCGAGGTTCTTATGGTAGATCTCGTCCGCCTGAAGCATCGCTGCCGAGGTGGTCTCGAACGCCGATTTGTAGATTCCGAGCGCGGTCTTCACCGGCGCCAGCGTGGCTCGCAACTCCGCCGCCTGCGGGCTCTTTTCGAGTGCCGCGAGCCGTTGCGCTGCCCTGTCGACGCTCGCCCTGAAGGTCGCAGGGCCCTGCGTATCGCGAAGGGCCAGAAAACGCCAGTTTGCGATCCTCACGAGCAGGATTCGCGATTCGAGATCGGCGACGAGGGCCGCGGTATCTTCGTCGACGGCGGCGCGCGCCACGTCGACGAGCTTGCCCGTCTTGACGGCGAGATCCTCCCCGCTCGGCAGCAGCGTCGCCTTGCCCGTCCTGGCCTCGTTGACGGCGTCCCCGAGATTGTCACGCAGGCGTCGCATTTTGGCGATGTCGTCGATCAGGCCGTTGTAGAGCGTTCTCCGCTCCTCCGAGAGCGTGCGCTTCGCCTCGGCCTGCAACAGTGTGATCGCGGCAGTTTCCCGCTCCTGGGCCTCCTTCATCGCAGGCTCGTTCGCATCGTAGACGTAGCGCAGATTGGCGCGCTGGATCGCCTGAAGATGGGTGGACATCTCCAGCACCCGCGCCGTGCTGTCCGAGAGCGCGGATTGTCTTGCGACCTGATCCTGCACGTCCCGCAAATTCCAGACGGCAACCACGGCCATCACGAGACCGACCGCCACCAGGGCCATGAAACCTGCGTACAGGCGTCCCCTGATCCGCAAACGAAACTTCGGCATTCCCACTGTCCATCCAGATGATGTGAATTCGAGGGGCCGAACAACTCCGGCGATCGTCACGGCCACCCTGGCAGCCGCACGTCGCGCCCTGGCGACCCACGCTGCACCGCGGTACAATGGGGGACACTTGTTAATTGAACCTTCCAATTGTTCGCGCGCGCCGGTTCGGGCCCGCGCCAAATCTGCTGATTTTATCGGCAGCTATGCAAAGCCGCATGCGAATCCGCCGGGGCATGCAGGACTCCGCATGCAGTCCGTAACGGATGCTTATCGGGCGCCCGCCTGCTGCAATTTGCCGAGCGCGTTCTCGACCACTTCCAGAGTGTAAGGTTTCTGGACCACCGGCGCCGACGCCAGTTGCTCCGGGAGCGGCGCGCGCTCGCCATAGCCGGTCGCGAAGATGAAGGGCACCCCGATCTCCTTGAGCTTCTGAGCCACCTTGATGCTGCTCTCGCTGCCGAGGTTGAGGTCGAGCAGGGCAAAGCTCGGCCGGGTGCGCTCGATCGACCGCAGCGCCTGATCGACGGTCGCGGCGGTGTCGACGTGGCGGGCGCCGAGATCGAGCAGGATGACCTCCGCCGCCATGGCGATGATCAGATTGTCCTCGACGATCAATGCCGTGTCGGAAATCCTGGGTCGGGCGGACTGCTGCTCCTCGACGCGCATGGCGGCTCCTGCGATGGACGGTACCAATTCGACGAAGTTGGGGGGAATCACGAACTTCGCCTGCACGCCCAACAGGTCGAAGCGGATCTCGGCATCGCCCTTGAGGTCGAACGGCACCGATCGCTCGATGATCGTGGTGCCAAAGCCGCGCCGCGACGGCGGCTGCACCGGCGGACCGCCGCTCTCCTTCCATTCGATGACGAGGCTGGAGGATGGATCAAGGCGCCAGACCACTTCGACACTGCCGGTGGAATCAGCAAGTGCGCCGTATTTGGCGGAATTGGTCATCATCTCATGCACGACGAGCGCCAGCGTGGCGAACGCCTTTGGATCGAGCGCGACGTCCGGACCGCCCATCTTCACCCGTTCCGCGCGCGCACCAAGATAGGCGCCGGCCTCGGACTCGACCAAGGTGCGGAGCGCGACCGGGGCCCAGTTCAGGTTTGTGATCTGGTCGTGGGCGCGCGCCAGCGCCTGGATGCGGCCGCCGAGCACGCCGGCGAACTCCTCGACGCTGGTCGCGGTGTCCTTGCTCTGCGCCACCAGGGCGCGCACGAGGCTCAGGATGTTGCGGACGCGGTGATTGAGCTCGGCGATCATTAACTCCTGCCGCTCCTGCGCCCCGCGGCGCTCGCGCGCGGCGAGGTCGGACAGTTGCAGGATCACCTCGAGCAGCGTGACGCGCAGGCTCTCGGCGATGCGGATGTCGGCCGCGGACCACGGCTTCGACTGTCCTGCCACCGTTTCCTGCCAGAGCTCGAAGCTCTTGCGCGGCGTCAGGCGCGGCCCGTGCGGACCTTCGTCGTAGACCTTGTTGGGATCGACCGCCCACTTGACCGAGCGCGTCACCTCGCGCCGGAAGAAGATCAGGCAGTCGCGCGGGGTGCGCGAGATCGGGATGGCGAGAAAGCCAGCCGCGCGGTCACGGAAGGCCTGGCCGGCGGCATAGACCTTGGCGATCTCGGCGGTCGCGAAAATCCGCCCCGGCGAAGTCCGGTTGATGAAGGCGACGAGATCCTTCACCTCGTCTTCGGTCGGCGTCTCGCCCTCAAGCGCGATCTTGTTGTCGGACCAGACCGCGACGCCGTCGCACTCGATCATCTTGCGGTAGTCACCAAGGAAATCGACGATCGCACGGCGGCTGTGCTCGTGGGAAGCCGCGATCTCGATCAGTCGCTCCTGGACCTGATGAGCGCGGGCCTCATAGGCGACGTCGCCCTCGCGCTCGCGGCCCTCCACGATCCAGGAAAACATCTGCCCGAACAGTTCGGAGGCCGTACGCTTGTCGAACGAAATATAGCGCGGCGAATAGTGATGGCAGGCAAACAGACCCCACAGCTTGCCGTCGCGCAGGATCGACACCGACATGGAGGCGGCAACGCCCATGTTGCGCAGATATTCGATGTGGATCGGCGAGACCGAGCGCAGCACGCTCATCGAAAGATCGAGCAGTCCTGCGTTGTGCGTAGCCGTCGACACCAGCGCGGCCGGCCCGGCATTGACGTCGGCGATGATGCGCAGCCAGTTGCGCTGGTAGAGGGCCCGCGCCTGCCTTGGAATGTCCGATGCCGGATAGCGCAGGCCGAGGAAGGTTTCGAGCCCCGCCTCCACGGTCTCGGCGATCACCTCGCCTGATCCGTCCGGATGAAACTGATAGACCATGACCCGGTCGAAACCGGTCAGCACCTTGAGCTGGCGCGCCGCCTCCCGCGCCAGATCGGCCATGCCGCGCGTCTTGCGGATCCTCTCGAGCATCAAGCGCACGAGTTCGCCCGAATTGACGCCGGGCTCGTGCGCGCTCTGCTCCGCCTCGATGATCAGATAAACGCCGGAAAGATGAATCGAGAGATCGAAGGGCGGCCTGCCTGGCTGCAGCTCCACGCCGAACAGGCGTTCCGTCGCGTCCGGACCACCGAGATGATCAACGCGTCCGCGGATCGTTTCGACCGCCGTCGCAGAGACGACGCTCGACAGCGGCTGCTGGAGCAGGTCGGCAACATCCGTTCCAAGGAAGCTCCCTACGTTGTTCGATGCCATGCAGATCGTGAAATCCGACAGCACAGCCAGCAGGAAGCCAAACGGCTGCACGCTGCCGGGAATGTGAATCGGCTCGCGGTCGCAATTGGTGAGATTGACCGCCTCGTTCATGCCCGGTCCGCCGCCCGCTCGAATGCGTCGAAAGCAATGCGAGCGAAATCGATGATCTCGTCCTCGTCCCCCGGCTCTTCGCTTGCGAGCTTCATCAGAAAGCTCTGCCAGAGCCGCTTGCCCGCGCCATGGCGGAGATAGGTGGTGGCTTCACTGATGCGCGAATCGCCCGCGTCCGTGACCGTCTTCAGCAGGAATTTCGCGCCGAGCCGCGAGCCCTCCAGCACATACATCGTGCCCAGCACCCCGCTGCGCGTCAGCCGCGGCACCGGCACTGTCGCCGCCGCGCTCGTGCCGAGGCGTCCGAGATCAACCGCAATCGCAGCGCTGCGCGATCGTTCGGACCAGTCCGGAAACATGCGCTCCACGCCGGCCTCGACGAGCGCGGCTTCGAGCGGAAGAAGAGCTCCGGCGCTGGCCTGAAGAAAGCGGCGATAGCCGGCAAGCCCGCCGAGATCGAATGCGGAAAGCTGGGTGTCGAGCGCGCGGTGCGCAGCCGAGGTCGCTTCTCTCAATCGTTCGCGGAGTCCGGAGAAGCTGCAGCCCACCTGTGTCGAAACGTGCGAAGCCCCAGCGAGCATGAAATTCCCGGAAATGCAGGTTGCCGGGGCGCGATCGCTCCCGAGCGAGGGGAACGCCGGCGAAAACCGAAGGTTCCGCCGGCCTCGGAAGGAAATAGAGGCGCCTCCGCTCTATTTCCGCCGGACAGGTTTTCTCAGCTCGTACGCAATCTCCGACCGCGTCATTCCGCAATCCAGAAGTTCCCGCTCGCTCATGGCGGCAAGCTGGCCGTGTATCCGCGTGCGCTCTCGCCGGAGCCGGATGATCTCCGCCAGCTTTCGCCAGACCCACACGACCCTCGCAGACCGGAACGAAGGGCGCCAGCCGGCAGACCAGATGGTGCTCAAACCGTTAGCCCGCGGCTCTCGCGACCGTTTGTGGAAACGGACCGAGCGCCCTCTCGGTCAGGATCGAGTCGCAATACTCGCGGATTTCCTTGATCTTGCCGTCCGCGAGGCGAAACACCAGGCAATAGTCGTTGTCGTAGCGCACGCCTTCGGGCGTGACGTTGTCGCCCTTGGCTTCCACGACGACGATGTCCCCGTCGGCGATGAAGCGGTGAGCGATTGTCCGCGTCCGGTCGCGCAGGCGCGTCCGCACATAGCCGTGCAGGTCGTTGAGGATCGCCTCCTTGCCTGAAAAGGTGCGGGACCAGGAATATTGCCCGGTCACGATCCATTTGGCGTCGTCGGCAAGACTGGCGGTGAACAAGGCGCGGTCGCGCACGGCCGGATCGGGATTGGCGGCGGCGGCAAAGATATCCTGCATCAGTTTCTTGTTGGCGGCTGCGCTCATGGCGGCATCTCCGTGGTGTGACATCGCGAAGATCATCACCGGCCGATCAGCATTCTTCAAATCGATAGTCGATATGATATATATTCGCTTTATGAATTTGAATTCGCTTGACCTCAATCTGCTGACCGCGCTCGATGCGCTGCTGCGCGAGGCCAATGTCAGCCGCGCCGCGCTGCGGCTCGGGCTGTCGCAGCCGGCGGCGAGCCATGCGCTCCAGCGCCTGCGCGACATTTTTGGCGATCCGCTGCTGGTACGCACCGGCGCGCGGATGGAGCTGACGCCACGGGCCCTGGCGCTGCGCGCCCCGCTGGCGCAGGCGCTGGATCAGGTGCGCGGGCTGTTCGTGCCCGACGATTTCGACGCCGCGCGCAGCGAGCGCCAATTCCGCCTGATGATGCCGGATCTCGCGGTCGAGCTGTTGATGCCGCGCTTCATGGAGAAGGTGACGCAGGCCGCGCCCAACGTCCGCATCGACGTCGTGCCGTGGCGGGGATCGGCGATCTTCCATGCCGAATTCGCCCGCACCATCGACCTCGTGATCTCGATCGGAAACGCCTTCAAGGGTTTTCACCGCCAGCTGCTCTATACCGACAGCGACGCATTGGCGGTGCGGCGCGGCCATCCGATAGGCGCGAAGCTGAAGCGGCGCGAGACGTTCCTGGCTGCGCGCCATGTCGGCGTGATCATCCGCGGCGGTGCCGAGGACCTGATCGACCCCTGGCTGCGAGCCAAGGGCATCGAGCGGCATATCTCGCTGGTGGTGTCAGGCTATCTCGAGGCGCTGCACGTCGCTGCCCGCACCGACCTCGTCGCCTTCGTGCCGCGCCGGCTGATCGCGGCGCTGTCGAAGCAGCTCGGCCTCGTCACGGTGACGCCGCCGCTCGACCCCGGGATCGACGAGCAGTTCATGTTCCATCCGACCCGCGCGCAGATGGACCCCGGCTCGATCTGGCTGCGAAGGCTGATGCTGGAGACCGGGCGGGAGCTGGAGAAGCGGCGCGCCGGTTAGATGCCCCTCACCAAACACGGTGTCGTCCCGGACAAGCGCGTCAAAGCGCGCGCCGATCCGGGACTGATAGCCACACAGAGATGTTTGGCGAAGACCGGTCATTCGGGACTTCAACCGATCGCAATCGACAGATTCCGCGGTATGGATCCCGGACCAGCGCTCGCGACGCTCGCTTGTCCGGGACGACGGCGGAATATGACGCCGAGCCTTATGCCTTCTGCGCCGCCATCACCTTGCTCACCGCAGGGCGGTCGGACATGCGCTTGAAGTGGTCGGCGATCTTCGGCGTCGCATTGATGTCGACGCTGTCGCCTTCGAGCCAGGTCGAGAGCGTGTAAAGATAGGGATCGCAGATCGTGAACTGCTCGCCCATGACCCAGGGTCCCCGAAACATCTTCTGCTCGATGAGCTTGAAGCAGGCCGCCATGGTCTTCGGGACCATTGCCTTCATGTCGGCGAACGAGCTCTCCTGCGTCGCCCAGCGCGCGCCGCGCATCTTGTGAGCGTGGTTGATGTGCACGGTCGAGCAGAGATAGGAGTTGAACGACTGCACCTCGGCGAAGTCGAAGGGATCGTCGAGCGGTGCGAGCTTCGCCTTGGGGAAGGTCTGCGCGATGTAAGCCAGCATCGCCGGCGTCTCGGTCAGGACGCCACGGTCGGTGACCAGCGCCGGCACACGGCCCTTCGGGTTGATCGCGAGATAGTCCGGGCTGTTCTGCTGGTTGTCCTTGAAGCTCAGCCGCTCGGCCGTGTAGTCGGCGCCGGCTTCTTCCAGGGTGATGTAGGTGGCGAGCGCGCAGGTGCCGGTGGCGTAGTAGAGCTTGAGCATGTCGGACCTCATGAGAAAACCGAAAATTAACGACTGTCGGGCCCGACGTCCATAGCACAACATCCTATTCGCAGTTGCCCACCGCCATCCGGCTGTGCCAAGACGCCCTGCGATAGGGAGGGGTTCTCATGACGGTACTCATCGCCGGTGGCGGCATCGGCGGGCTGACGCTTGCGCTCAGCCTGCACGGAATCGGCGTTCCCGCAAAAGTGTTCGAGAGCGTCGCGGAATTGAAGCCGCTCGGCGTCGGCATCAACGTGCTGCCGCATGCGGTACGCGAGCTGATCGAGCTCGGCTTGATGGACAAGTTGGACGCCAGCGGCGTGCGGACGCGCGAGCTCGCATATTTCTCCAAGCACGGTAAGCCGATCTGGAGCGAGCCCCGCGGACTGGAGGCCGGGTACAAATGGCCGCAATTCTCGATCCACCGCGGCACGCTGCAGCAGCTCCTGCTCGACGCCGCGATCGAGCGGCTCGGCCGCGAGAACATCCTCACCAGCCACCATCTGACCGGCTGGACCGAGACGGCGGACGGCGTGCGCGCCGATTTCATCGACAAGGCGACCGGCAAAGCCGCCGGGACCTACGATGGCGCGATTCTGATCGCCGCCGACGGCATCCATTCCGCCGTGCGCGAAAAGCTCTATCCGGGCGAAGGCCCCCCGATCTGGAACGGCCGCATCCTCTGGCGCGGCGTGACGCCCGCGAAGGCCTTCCTCAGCGGCCGCACCATGATCATGGCGGGGCATGAGATCCTGAAATTCGTCTGCTATCCGATCAGCAAGGCGCCGGATGCGGCGGGCAACCATCAGATCAACTGGGTCGCCGAGCGCCACATGCCCCCGACCTATCAGTGGCGGCGCGAGGACTATAACCGCACCGCGCGGCTGGAAGAGTTTTTGCCCTGGTTCGAAAACTGGAAGTTCGACTGGCTCGACGTGCCCGGGCTGATCAAGAACTGCCCGCATGCCTATGAATATCCGCTGGTCGACCGCGATCCGGTGTCGCAGTGGACCTTCGGCCGCGTTACGCTGATGGGCGATGCCGCGCATCCGATGTATCCGATCGGCTCGAACGGCGCCTCGCAGGCGATCCTCGATGCCCGCGTCATCACCCGCGAGATTCTCGCGCATGGGCCAACGAGCGCCGCCCTGCTCGCCTACGAGGCCGAGCGGAGGCCCGCGACCACCGACCTCGTCCTGCTCAACCGCAAGAACGGCCCCGAGCAGGTGATGCAGCTCGTCGAGGAGCGCGCGCCCGACGGCTTTGAGGTCGTCACCGACGTCTTGTCCCAGCAGGAGCTGGAAGGCATCGCCGCGAACTACAAGCGCGTCGCGGGATTTCAGGTCGACGCGCTGAATGCGAAGCCGCCGATCGTGAGCGCGGGTGCGCGCGCGAGGGCGTGATGCTCTCGCACGAGGCGAGATGCCCGTTGATGTGCCCTCGCCCCTTGCGGGAGAGGGCAGCGATGCCGGTAGACGGGGGCTCACTCGGGTGAGGGGTATCTTTCCGCGAGTCCAACTCGCAGTTTAGACTCGCGGAGAGAAACCCCTCATCCGGCGCTTCGCGCCACCTTCTCCCACAAGGGGAGAAGGAAGAGCAGTGCGCAACACCAAACTATTTCCCCACCACCCTCGCCGCCTCCAGCAGCCGCTCGCTCGCGCTGGCCGTCGCCAGCACGGTGCCGTCCTCTGCCATCAGCTTGGCTTCGACGAAGGCTATCGTCTTGCCGAGCTGCGTCACTCTCGCCTCGCCGATGATCGGCCCGGGCCTGGCTGGGGCCAGAAAGTTCACGGTCATGCTGATGGTGGTGGTGTAGAGCCGGCCCTCGCTCATCACCAGCACCGCAGGGCCCATCGTGTCGTCGAGCATGGCCGAGAGCATGCCGCCCTGGATGAAGCCCGCGGGGTTGCAAAACTCCGGCTTGCCCTCGAAACCAAGCCTGATCCAGCCCTCCTGCGGGCGGGCATCGAGCAGGCGCCAGCCCAATAGCTCGGCGCAGGGTGGCCTTCGGAAGTTGTCGAGCGCGGTCTTGACCATGCGAGATCTCCTGTTGCCCGCTGGTACCGCAAGGCTGCTGACAGCCTGTTGTCAGCAGGATGGGGTCCTAGAAACCCAATCCATGCGCGATGACCTTGCGCATGACGTTGGGCAGCGCTTCGCCGGCCAGGGTTGCGATCGGCACCCAGCGCATGCCCTCGGGCGCGCGGGTGCGGGCTTCCACCTTCGCGGTGTAGACCACCAGCTCCAGCGGGAAATGCGTGAAGACGTGGGTGACGACGCCCACCTTGCGCTGCCAGCGCGACAGCCCCTTCAGCTCCGGCGCCTGCTGCTTCGCCGCCGCATCGTCCTGGCCGGCGAGCCAGTCCGAGCCCGGCACCTCCGTCATGCCGCCGAGCAGCCCCTTGTCGGGCCTCGAGCGAACCAGCAGTTCGTCGCCGCGCGTGACCACGAAAGCCGCCCCCCGCCGCAGCGTCCCGCTCTTCTTCGGCGCCTTGCGCGGAAAGGTCTCCTGCGTGCCCTGCGCACGCGCGATGCAATCCTCGCTCAGCGGGCACAGCGCACAGGCCGGCTTCTTCGGCGTGCAGATCGAGGCGCCGAGATCCATCAGCGCCTGCGCGCTGTCCCCCGCGCGAGACGTCTCGTCGCCGGCGCGAGAATCCGCCAGCAGCGTCGCCGCCAGTTGCTGGATCAGCGGCTTGGCCTGCGGCAGCTCCTCCTCGACCGCGAACAGGCGCGACACCACCCGCTCGATATTGCCGTCGACCGGCATGGTGCGGCGGTCGAAGGCGATCGCGGCGATCGCCGCCGCCGTGTAGGGCCCGATCCCCGGCAGCGCGCGCAAGCCCTCCTCCGTATCGGGAAAGACGCCGTCATGCTCGCGCATCACCGCGACCGCGCAAGCATGGAGGTTTCGCGCGCGCGAGTAATAGCCGAGCCCCGCCCACATCCGCAGCACGTCGTCCAGGGAAGCCCGCCCCAGCGCCGTGACATCCGGCCAGCGCGCGACGAATTTTTCGAAATAGGGGCCGACCGCCTTCACCGTGGTCTGCTGGAGCATGATCTCGGACAGCCAGACGCGATAGGGGTCCGATGTCTCACCGGGAGCCGCGCGCCAGGGCAGGCGGCGACGGTGGCGGTCGTACCATTGGAGGAGTGCCAGCGGTCGAGCCAGACGTTCCGGTTGAACTGGTTCCGATTTTGCCCTGCGGGCCGATTTGAGGGGCATACTCGCACTGTAACGACGTGGGGCCGATCTCTCCACGTCATGCCCGCGCTTGTCGCGGGCATCCACGTCTTTATTCGCGGCAAGACGCAGATGGTCGGCACAGCCCGGCCATGACGGCGGCAGTTCCTGACGCGTCGCGCACAGTGCTATAAGGTCCCATGTCCAAATTCCCTCCCAAGCCCGGTCCCATCAGCGCCAAGCCGCTCGGCATCCTGCTCGACGACGTGTTTGCCGAGGCCTATGCCAAGCAGGGTTTTGCCGCGCGCGAGCTGGTGACGCGGTGGGCGCAGATCGCGGGGCCGGAGATCGCGGCCCATGCCGAGCCGCTCAAGATGCAATGGCCGCGCCCGGTGGAGGGCCAGCCGCAGGAGCCGGCGACCCTGGTGCTGCGGGTCGAGGGACCGATGGCGCTGGAGATCCAGCACTCCGCCGATGTCATCTTGGAGCGGGTCAACCGCTTCTTCGGCTGGAACGCGGTCGGCAAGCTCGCCTTCCGCCAGGCTCCTCTGTCGCGCGCCCAGCGCCGGGTGCGGCCCGGCCCGCCGGACCCCAACAGCGTCGCCAAGGTGGCGGAGAGCCTGGGCGGCATTGAGGATGACGAGCTCAAGTCGGCACTGGCCCGGCTCGGGGCCGCCATCAAGCGAAATTGAGCCTCATTCCGCCGCCAAACTGGACCCGTCCGTGCGGCTCGCCATTGCCTCAATCGACGTTTCAAGCTAGCGACAGGCCGTCCGGGCGGGAACCTCGGACGAACCTTGCCAATCCCGGGAGCCGACCTTGATCATCACCCGCCGCGCCTTCACCACGATGCTGTCGCTGACCGGGCTTGCCGCGCTCACCGGGCTCCCGCCGCTGCGGTTCGTCTCCGAGGCCATGATCCCTGAAGCCATGGCGCAGTCCGCCGCCGATGTCGCCAAGCCCGTGTCGCTGCCCGACATGGCGCTCGGGCCGAACGATGCCGCCGTCACCATCACCGAATATGCCTCGATGACCTGCCCGCACTGCGCCGCCTTCAACGAGCAGGTGTTCCCGAAGATCAAGAAGGAATACATCGACACCGGCAAGGTGCGTTACATCTTCCGCGAGTTCCCGCTCGACATCAAAGCCGCCGCCGGATCGATGCTGTCGCGCTGCATCGCCAATGGCGACGCGCAGAAATATTTCGCGGTCACCGACATGCTGTTCCGCCAGCAGAACGACTGGGTGCTGAAGAACACCACAGAGACCTTGACGCGGATCGGCAAGCAGGCCGGTCTCACCCAGCAGCAGGTCGAGGCCTGCCTGAAGGACCAGGCGCTGCTCGACAAGATCGCCGCTGACCAGAAATATGCCAGCGACGTGCTGAAGGTCGATTCGACGCCGACCTTCTTCATCAACGGCGAGAAGATCAAGGGCGAGGCCTCGTTCGAGGAATTCGCCAAGAAGATCAATCCGCTGCTCAAGAGCTGATTCGCACGCGACAATCCTGATTCGCGCATCTCAAGCCGCATCCTTCCCGGCATAAATCCCTTGGGAAAAGCGGCTTTCGCTGGTTGCCCTCGCGGCGCACCGCGGCCATTGTCCAGCCGCATGAGCCGCCTCGCGCGACTCACCCAGACAGCGACATTGCCTTCCATGGTATTGTCCCGGCAGGGAGATTCGCGCCTGCCAACAGAGATGCGTGTTTATGAAAATCACCCGCCTGCGCCTTCACGGCTTCAAGTCCTTCGTTGAGCCCACGGACTTCGTCATCGAGCCCGGCCTGACCGGCGTGGTCGGTCCCAACGGTTGCGGCAAGTCGAATCTCGTCGAAGCGCTGCGCTGGGCGATGGGCGAGACCTCGTACAAATCGCTGCGCGCCGCCGACATGGACGCGGTGATCTTCGCCGGCTCCGGCAACCGTCCCGCGCGCAACCACGCCGAAGTGACGATGACGATCGACAATGCCGATCGTACCGCGCCGGCGGCGATGAACGACAGCCAGCTTCTGGAAGTCTCCCGCCGCATCGAGCGCGAGGCCGGCTCGGTCTACCGCATCAACGGCCGCGACGTGCGCGCCCGCGACGTACAGATCCTGTTCGCGGACGCCGCCACCGGCGCGCGCTCGCCGGCGCTCGTCCACCAGGGCAAGATCGGCGAGATCATCCAGGCCAAGCCGGAACAGCGCCGCCGCGTGCTGGAAGACGCCGCCGGCGTCGCCGGCCTGCACGCCCGCCGTCACGAGGCCGAGCTGCGGCTCAAGGCGGCCGAAACCAACCTCACCCGCGTCGAGGACGTGATCGGCCAGCTCTCCGGCCAGATGGAAGGCCTGAAGAAGCAGGCCCGCCAGGCGGTGCGCTATCGCGAGGTCGCCGCCAAGGTCCGCAAGGCCGAAGCCACGCTGTACCATCTGCGCTGGATCGGCGCGCATGCCGACGTCAACGAGTCCGGACAGACCCACGATCTCGCGGTGCGCGAGATGGCCGAGCGCACCCAGCACCAGGCCGAAGCCGCCCGCATCCAGGCGATCCGCGCCGCCGAAATGCCGGCGCTGCGCGACGCCGAGGCACGCGCCGCAGCCGGGCTCCAGCGCCTAACCAATGCCCGCGAGCAGCTCGACCGCGAGGAAGAGCGCGCCAAGGAGCGCGTCGCCGAGCTCGAGCGGCGCCTCGCGCAGTTCGAAGGCGACATCTCCCGCGCCCAGCAGCAGACCATGGACGCCGACGTCGCCCTCCAGCGGCTCGACGCAGAAGACGCCGAGCTGAAGGAAGAGATCAAGTCGCGCGTCGAGAAGCGCTCCGGCGTCGACGAACGCGTCGCCGAAGCCGAGGCGGTGCTGACCGAAACCGAGCAGAAATTCGCCGAGCTCACCACTGCGCTCGCCGACCTCACCGCCAAGCGCAACCAGCTCGAGGCCAACGTCCGCACGCACCGCGACAAGCTCGCCCGGCTCGACCAGGAAATCGCGAATGTGGCGGCCGAAGAGCAGAAGCTTGCGCAGGAGACCGGCGGCTTCGGCGATCTCGACGAGCTGACCGCTCTGGTCGAGACCGCGGAGCAGACGCTGGCCGCTTCGGAAGCCGCCGCCCAGGCGAGCGAGGCCGCGCACGTGGCTGCGCGCCAGACGCTGGAATCCTCCCGCTCGCCGCTGGTCGAGGCCGACAAGCGCGTGCAGCGGCTCGAGACCGAGGCGCGCACGATCTCCAAGATCGTCAATGGCGAGACCAAGAATCTATGGCCGCCGATCATCGACGGCATCAACGTCGACAAGGGCTTTGAAAAGGCGATCGGCGCCGCGCTCGGCGACGATCTCGATGCGCCGATCGACCCGTCGGCGCCGATGCGCTGGACCAATGTCGGACACACCGAAGGCGATCCGGCGCTGCCCGAAGGCGTCGTGCCGCTCGCCAATCACGTGCAGGCGCCGGCCGAGCTGGCGCGCCGCCTGGCGCAGATCGGCGTGGTGCCGCGCGAGCGCGGCGCGGAGCTGGTCTCGCAGCTCAAGACCGGCCAGCGGCTGGTCTCGCCCGAGGGCGACGTCTGGCGCTGGGACGGCTTTGTCGCCGCGGCTCACGCCCCGACCGGTGCCGCCCGCCGCCTTGCCGAGCGCGCCCGCCTCGTCGATATCGAGAACGAGCTGGAGCAGGCCCGCATCGACGCCCAGATCAAGCGGCAGGCGCTGGAGAACGCCGAGTCCGAGCTGCAGATGGCGGCCAGCACGGAAGGCGCTTCGCGCGAAGCCTGGCGCGCCGCGCAGCGCGAGCTCAATGTCGCGCGCGAGCGCCATGCCACCGCCGAGCGCGAGATCAGCCGCCACGCCGCGCGCAAGGCGACATTGTCGGAAGCGCACAGCCGTCTCGCCGCCGACCGCGCCGAAGCCGAGGCCGCCTACGAATACGCCGAAGCCGGCATCTCCGAGCTGCCGTCGAGCGAGGACACCGAAACGCGTCTCGCCGCCGTCCGCAGCGACATCGAAGGCCATCGCCGCATGGCCGCCCAGGTCCGCGCCGAGGCGCAGGCGCTGGCACGCGAAGCCGAGCTCGCCGACCGCCGCGTGCAGGCGATCCTCGCCGAGCGCACCGAGTGGCAAAATCGCAAGGAGAGCGCGGCCTCCCACATCGACACCATCCAGGCCCGCATCGCCGAGCTCACGATCGAACGCAGCGAGCTCGAAAACGCGCCGGCCGTGTTCGCGGAGAAGCGCAGCGCGCTGATCACCGAGATCGAGTACGCCGAGAACGACCGCCGCATGGCCGCCGACGCGCTCGCTACCGCCGAAAGCGCGATGGCAGAGACCGATCGCGTCGCCAAGCTGACGCTCGAGGCACTGTCGAGCTCCCGCGAGGCCACTGCCCGCGCCGAGGAGCGCATGGAGGGTGCGCGGCGCCGGCTGGAGGATGTCGAGCGCGAGATCCGCGACATGCTCGAGGTCGAGCCGCAGGCGGTCGCCGGCCTTGCCGAGATCGAGCCAGGCGCCGAGCTGCCCCCGCTGCACGACATCGAGGAAGACCTCGAAAAGATGCGGCGTGACCGCGAGCGGCTGGGCGCGGTCAACCTGCGCGCCGAGGAGGAGCTGCGCGAGGTCGAAACCCAGCACACCGGCCTCGTCACCGAGCGGGACGACCTCGTCGAAGCCATCAAGCGGCTGCGCCAGGGCATCCAGAGCCTCAACAAGGAGGCGCGCGAGCGGCTCCTGACCTCGTTCGAGGTCGTCAACAACCACTTCAAGCGGCTGTTCGTCGAGCTGTTCGGCGGCGGCGAGGCCGCGCTGCATCTGATCGAGAGCGACGACCCGCTGGAGGCCGGTCTCGAAATCATCGCCAAGCCGCCGGGCAAGAAGCCGCAGACGCTGTCACTGCTCTCGGGCGGCGAGCAGGCATTGACCGCGATGGCGCTGATCTTCGCGGTGTTCCTCACCAACCCCTCGCCGATCTGCGTGCTGGACGAAGTCGACGCGCCGCTCGACGACCACAACGTCGAACGGTACTGCAACCTGCTGCACGAGATGACCAGCTCGACCGACACGCGCTTCATCATCATCACGCACAACCCGATCACGATGGCGCGGATGAACCGCCTGTTCGGCGTCACCATGGCCGAGCGCGGCGTCTCGCAGCTGGTGTCGGTCAGCCTCGCCGAGGCCGTGGACATTCTCGATCAGAATGTGGCGTGAGGCTGCTCTCGTCCTCCACCCATTGACGTCATCATCCGCGAAGGCGGATGATCCAGTACGCCGTGACATCTCGGTTTACGGCACTGTTTCGGAGTACTGGATGCCCCGCCTTCGCGGGGCATGACCGCGGATGATGATCGCCCCCACCCTCCCCGCTGAACTCAAAGCCGCCCTCGACGGCAAGCTGCAAGGCTTCTCCCGCACCGACGCGGCACAGCGGTCGCAGAAGATCTCGACCACCTATCGCGCCGGCGGCGGCTCCGGCGCGATCAAGTCGGAGGCCGATGCCCTCGCCTACGCGCTGGCGCGCATGCCGGCGACCTATGCGGCGGTGGCTGCGAGCCTGAATGCGCTCGCCGAGATCGCGCCCGACTTCGCCCCGGAAACGCTGCTCGACGTCGGCGCGGGCCCGGGCACCGCGAGCTGGGCGGCCGCGGAGGCGTTTCCGTCGCTGCAGGATTTCACGCTGCTCGACGCCAATGCCACGCTGAGCCGGCTCGCGCTCGAGCTGGCACGCGGCAGCTCGCGATTGGCGGAGTGCCGCTATTTGCCCGGCGATGCCGGCGGAAACCTTGCAGAGGTCTCGCAAGCCGATCTTGTCATCGCCAGCTACGTCATCGGCGAACTCGGTGAGACCGAGCAGCGCGCGCTCACCGAGGCCATGTGGGCCAAGGCGCGCCACGCGCTGGTCGTGATCGAGCCCGGCACGCCCGCCGGCTACGCCCGCATTCTCGCACTGCGCCAGCAGCTGATCGCGGCCGGCGCCTACGTCGCCGCGCCCTGCCCGCACGAAAGGTCGTGCCCGCTCATTGCGCCCGATTGGTGCCATTTCAGCCAGCGCCTGCCGCGCTCGCAGGCGCACCGCCAGATCAAGGGTGCCGAGGTGCCGTTCGAGGACGAGCGCTTCATCTACGTCGCCTTGACCCGCGCGCAGCCCAATACGCGCGCGGCGCGCGTGCTGGCCCCGCCGGATGTCGGCAAGGCCGAGATCACGGCAAAGCTCTGCAGCCAGGGCGGCGTTGAACTTGCGAAGGTGCCCCGCCGCGACAAGACCGCCTATGCACGTGCCCGGCGCTGGCGCTGGGGTGATGCCGTCATTGCCGAAAGTTAACCCTGTCAAGGGCTTTCACCTTGAACTCGGATGGCTCCCGATCCGACCAAGTCTAACCTCCCCTCTGCGTCGGGCTCTCATCCTGCGCCAATTTGGTCTACCCTAAGCGCTCGTCTTCTTCCCTCTTCAGGAGTTCTCCATGTCGACCGGCTGGATCGTTCTCGGCGTCATCGTCGTCCTCGTGCTGTTCGCCTTCAGCGCCTATAACCGCCTGGTGGCGCTGAGCCAGCGCGTCGGCCAGGCCTTTGCCGATATCGACGTGCAGCTCAAGCAGCGTCACGACCTGGTCCCGAACCTGGTCGAGACCGTGAAGGGCTACGCCTCGCACGAGCGCGGCACGCTCGATGACGTCATCAAGGCGCGCAATTCGGCGATGTCGGCGCAGGGACCGGCGCAGGTGTCCGCGGCCGAGAACCAGCTGTCCGGCGCGCTCGGCCGGCTGATCGCGCTGTCGGAGGCCTATCCCGACCTCAAGGCGAACGCCAATTTCCAGCAGCTCGCCAGCGAGCTCTCCGACCTCGAGAACAAGATCGCGGCCAGCCGCCGTTTCTTCAACAGCGCGGTCCAGGAATACAACACCGGCATCCAGCAGCTGCCCGCCGCCCTGTTCGCCGGCATGTTCGGCTTCACCAAGAAGGACTTCTTCGATCTCGGCGCCAGCCGTACCGAGGTCGAGACCGTACCTCAGGTGAAGTTCTGAACTGAGCCGATAGGCCAGCAGGACATCGCGTCATGGCCGCGTATGGTCTCTACACGCACATCGCCTCGAACAAGTTTCGTTCGATGCTGCTGCTCGCCGGCCTGTTCATGCTGGTCTACGTGCTGGTCTATGCCGGCGCACTGGTCGCCGAGGTCGTCATCAACGGCAATGGCACGGTCGCCTACTATCTGAGCCGCGCCTTCACCGACCTGCTCAAGGCCGCACCGTTCGCGACGATCGCGGCGGCGCTCTGGACCGTGATCGCCTATTTCTTCCACCAGTCGATGATCGATGCCGTGACCGGCGGCCACGACGTGACCCGGCAGGAGGAGCCGCGGCTCTACAATCTGCTGGAAAACCTCTGCATCTCGCGCGGCATCACCATGCCGAAGCTGAAGATCATGGAGAGCCCAGCCCTGAACGCGTTCGCGACCGGCCTCAATCCGCGGCAATACTCCATCACCGTCACCACCGGTCTTCTCGCCGCGCTGAACGACAAGGAGATCGAGGCGGTGCTGGGCCACGAGCTGACCCACATCAAGAACGGCGACGTGCAGCTCATGGTCGTCGCCGTCATCATTGCCGGCGTGGTCGGATTCTTCGGCGAGTTGTTCTTCCGCCTGTTCACGAACTTCAACTGGAGCTCCGGGGGCTCGGGCTCCTCCTCCCGGTCGTCCTCGTCATCGAGCGACAGCAAGAGCTCCGGCGGCGGCGCGGTGATCGTGATCATCATCGCGATCGTGCTGATCGTGGTGGCCTGGCTGCTGTCCCAGGTGGTGAAGCTCGCACTGTCGCGGTCGCGCGAATTTCTCGCCGACGCGGGCTCCGTCGAGCTGACGAAGGATCCTGACGCGATGATCTCGGCGTTGCGCAAGATCGAAGGCCGCGGCGAGCTGCCCGGCGCGACCTCGGCGGTGATGGAGCTCTGCGTCGACAATCCGCGCGAGGGCTTTGCCGATTTGTTCGCGACCCATCCCTCGGTGCAGTCCCGGGTCGATGCGCTGGTCAAGTTCGCCGGTGGCCACGACCCCGGTCCGCTGCCAGACCCCGCAGAAGAGACGGATCACCCCGAGACGGAACAACCCGAGGCACAAGCCAACCCGCAGGATGCGCAGCCGCCGCTGCCGCATGGGCCGTGGAACGACGCGAGCAACCCGGCTGGTCCGCCGCCCGTGCCGGCCCCAGGCCCCTCAGGAGCTCCGGCGGGCAATGCGATCGGACCTTGGGGCCGCCATTGAGCGCGTGATTTACCGCTACACGCGGCGGTTTTCCGGGTGATCCGGAAAAACCACTGGAATTGCCGCAACTGCGGCCCAAGGAATTGAATTCTCCCTTGTTTCTGCCATGTTCGCGCCCAACAGCAGACTCGGGACATCGATCTGGGGCCCGGCCGATTGCGACCTCGCGATCGGGGGCGCGCGTTAGGGGACAGCAATGGCAAAGCCGGCAGTGGTTGTGGTGGGCGCGGACAAGGGCGGGGTCGGCAAGACCACGGTGTCGCGGACCTTGCTCGATTATTTCTCAGCCAACAACGTGCCGACCCGGGCGTTCGACACGGAGTCCCCGCGCGGAACCCTGAAGCGCTTCCACCCTGATATCACCGAGATCGTCGACATGACGACGACGGCGGACCAGATGAAGATCTTCGACACGCTCAATGCGGTGAGCCCGTCGGTGACCGTGATCGACGTCCGCGCCGGCCTGCTCTCGCCCGCCCTCGCCTCGCTGCGCGACATCGGCTTCCTCGATGCCGCCAAGGCCGGGCAGATCACCTTTGCCGTGTTCCACATCCTGGGCCCCTCGATCGCCTCGCTGGAGGAGATCGCCGAGACCGCGGGCTTCATGAGCGGCGCGAAATATTTCCTGGTGAAGAACTTCATCAACGACACCCAGTTCTTCCAGTGGGACCAGGCGACCTACAATTCCTATTTCCACCGCATCAAGGACGCGACCGAGCTGACCATCCCCAAGCTCAACGAAATGGCCTATGAGCAGGTCGAGGTCTCCTCCGTCCCGTTCCTGAAATTCGTCGCCAACAAGGGCATCAACGACGAGGCCGCCAACTACTCCTTCGTGCTGCGCGGCTATGTCCGGCACTGGCTGGCCAATGTCTGGAGCGAGTTCGACCGCATCCGGCTGACCGACATCGTCGGTTCGAAGCCCGCGACCCGCAACAGCGAAAAATAGTTGCGCAGTCCGGGCGGATACGGCTGGATTGGGTGGTGAGTTGGCCTGATATAGCTGCCGATGCCCGCGACACCCGTCTACATCATCTGTTCGCCCCGCCCGCAGGTCGGCAAGACCCTGCTGGCGCGGCTCCTCAGCGAATTCCTGCTGCTCAAGAACGGCAACGTGGCAGCCTTCGACGTCAACCTGAAGGAGCCGTCGCTGCTCGACTATCTGCCGAAGGTCACGGAAACCGCGGACGTGATCGACACCTACGGCAAGATGCAGCTGATGGACCGCGTCATCCTCGATGACGGCGTTGCCAAGGTGATCGACCTCGGCTTCCACGCCTTTGACGAGTTCTTCAAGATGACCGACGAGATCGGCCTGTTGAAGGAGGCCGCGCGCCGCCATGTCGCACCGCAGATCCTGTTCGTCGCCGACACCGACCGCGCCTCGGCCCGCGCCCATGAGATGCTGCGCGGGCAGATCCCGCGCATGAACCTGATCACGGTGGACAACGAATATATCGTGCGCGGCGAGCTGCCGCCCGCGATGGAGGGCGGCCGGCTGTTCCGCCTGCCCGCACTGCCCGGCTTCCTCAAGACCTATATCGACCGGCTGAGCTTCTCCTTCACCGGCTATCTGCGCCAGGAAAAGGACGCCTCGACCGAGCTGCACCAGTGGACCCGGCGGAACTACATCGCCTTCCGGGAACTCGAGCTCAGCCTGATCCTGCAGCGGTCCTGATCGCAATCCATCCGGGCGTCTCCTCCGCCCGTCCCGCTCAATGCCCCTCGAACGTCATCAGCGTGCGCACCGGCACGTCCATGGCGCGCAGCTTGGCGGCGCCGCCGAGCTCGGGCAGGTCGATGATGAAGCAGGCGGCGACGACGTTGGCCCCGATCTGACGCAGCAGCTTCACCGCGCCCTCGGCGGTGCCGCCGGTGGCGATGAGGTCGTCGACCAGGATGACGCGTTCACCTGGCTGGATCGCGTCGACGTGCATCTCCATCTCGTCGATGCCGTATTCCAGGGAATAGGCGATGCGCACGGTGGTGTGCGGCAGCTTGCCCTTCTTGCGGATCGGCACGAAGCCGGCCGAAAGCTGGTGCGCCACCGCGCCACCGATGATGAAGCCGCGCGCCTCCATGCCGGCGACCTTGTCGATCTTGTTGCCGGCCCAAGGATTCACGAGTTCGTCCACCGCGCGGCGGAACGCGCGCGCGTCCGCGAGCAGGGTCGTGATGTCGCGGAACATGATGCCCGGCTTGGGATAGTCGGGGATGGTGCGGACGCTCGCCTTGATGTCGTGGTCAAAGGTCATTCGTTTCTCGTTTCGTTGTCATTCCGGGGCGGCTCGAAGGGCCGAACTCCGGTGCGCAATTGCGCACCTGAGAACCTCGAGATTCCGGGTTTGATGCTGCGCATCGCCCCGGAATGACGAGCATGAAGCATGCACTCAATTCGCCCCCGCTTCCAGCCGGAAGGCATTTTCGACGATACGCAAGCCCACCTCGCCGCCGAGCGACATCAGCGATTCCGGATGGAATTGCACGCCCGCCACCGGCAGGGTCTTGTGCTCGAGCGCCATGGCGACGCCGTCCTCGGTGCTGGCGGTGACCGACAACACCTCCGGCATGCTGTCGCGCTCGACATAGAGCGAGTGATAGCGGCCGATGACGATCTCGTTCGGCAAATTGCGCATCAAGCGCCCGCCGCGCACCTGGACCCGCGACGGCCGGCCGTGGGCGGGATGGGTGAGCTGGCCGAGTTCGCCGCCAAAATATTCACCGATCGCCTGCACGCCGAGGCAGACGCCGAACACCGGCAGCTTGTTCTCCAGCGCCGCATCGATGGTCTTCTTGATCCCGAAATCTTCGGGCCTGCCCGGGCCGGGCGACAGCACCAGCAAATCCCACCTCTTCTGCTTGAGCATGTCGAGCGCATGCACATAGCGGACCACGGTGACGCTGGCGCCGACCTGGCGGAAATAGTCGGCGAGCATGTGCACGAAGCTGTCGTCGTGGTCGATCAGCAGCACCTGCTTGCCCGAGCCGGTGGCATCGGGTGCAAAGGTCGACAGCGGCTTTGGCGGATCGCCGCGCAGCGCCTGGAACAGCGCCGCAGCCTTGACCTGGCACTCGCGGTCCTCCGCGGCAGGATCGGAATCGAACAGGCAGGTGGCGCCGACGCGCACCTCGGCAAGCCCATCTTTCATGCGGATGGTGCGGATGGTGAGGCCGGTGTTGATGCTGCCGTCGAAATTCACCGCGCCGATCGCCCCCGCATACCAGCGCCGCGGCGAGCGCTCGTGATCCTCGACGAACTGCATCGCCCAGAGCTTTGGCGCGCCTGTAACGGTCACCGCCCAGGCATGGGTGAGGAAAGCGTCGAGCGCGTCGAAGCCGGGGCGAAGCATACCCTCGACATGATCGACGGTGTGGAACAGCTTTGAGTAAGTCTCGATCTGGCGGCGCGCCAGCACCTTGATCGTGCCCGGCACGCAGACGCGCGCCTTGTCGTTGCGATCGACGTCGGTGCACATGTTGAGCTCGAACTCGTCCTTTTCCGAGTTCAGCAGCTGGCGGATCTGCTCGGCATCGCCGATCGCGTCGGCGCCGCGCGCGATCGTGCCCGAGATCGGGCAGGTCTCGACCCGGCGACCGTCCGAGCGCACGAACATTTCCGGCGAAGCCGAGACCAGAAACTCTCCCTCTCCGAGATTCATCAGCGCGCCATAGGGCGACGGGTTGATGACGCAGAGCCGCTGGAACACTTCGGCCGGCGAGCGGTCGCAAGGCTCGGCGAAGAGCTGCCCCGGCACGGCTTCGAACAGATCGCCCCGCGCGAAGGCCGCGCGCGCGGTCTCGACGGTGGCCTGATATTCGCCAGGCGCGTGATCGGCGAAGCCCTGGCGCGGCGTCTTCAAGTACGGGCTGTCGGCGGTCTCGCGCGGCAGGCCCTCGGTGGATTTGCCGTTCCATGCGAAGTCGTAGGAGAGCACCACGCCGCGCCCGGTGGCGCGGTCATAGGCCAGCAGGCGATCGGGCACATAGAGCACGATGTCGCGCTGGTCGGCCTCGCGCGGGCGCTTCTGCACGAGATCCTCGATCTGGAAGACGAGGTCGTAGGCGAAGGCGCCGAACAGGCCGAGCAGCCCGTCATCATTGGCGTACAAGGCGGCGACGAGGTCACGCACCAGCGACATCACGCTGGCGCGCCGCGTGCGCTGGTCCTCCTCGACCGGCGCATCGCCGCGGATGATGTGGCCGGCAAGGCGCGTGGCCGACTTCTCGGAGATCACCACGCAGGGCTCGCGCAGCACGTCGCCGAGGAAGGCGATCAGCACCTGCCCGCGTTCGTTCAGCGCTTCCAGCTTGAAATTGACGCCCACAGTCTCGAGCTTGAGCGGCGGGTCGGAGAAGCCGAGGTCGAAGCTCTCATAGCGGCCCGGCACGGTCGTGCCCGAGGACAGCACCACGCCGCGGCGGCGGTCGAGCAGGTTGACGAGGTCGTCGAGCCTGTTGGCGCCGCCGGTAAACTGCTCCGCCACGCGCGTGATCGCAAGACCTGCGCGGGTCACATAGTCGCTTCGGGCCGGGAGGGCAAAGACGGTCCTGTTCATGGGGTCCTCTTACGAAACTTGCCGAGGGAACGCCACACAGGACAAACGATCAGGCCGCCGCGCTGTGCTGGCGACCTCAGACGATTTGGGAAAGGAAAATCGCACCGGCCACCTCTTCAGGAGGTGCGCCACCAAAGACGGGCTGGGCGGACGGCGGTGCTCATGGGCGGATACTCACCATGGCGGACGGACGACGTCAAGAGCCGCTTGTTGGGAGCCGAGTTGCCGACTATTGCACGCCGGGGTCAGGCTGACGGCCGAACTTGCGCTTCTTCCGATCCCATTTCAGGATCGAAAAGTCGTCGCACTGCATGCATGTCAAGACAACGATGCTACTGTCCTTTCCCTTCTGCAAGGCACCGAATTGACGGTCCTCGCGCACCGCGCTCACAAAGCGGATATTCGGCGTCCCAACGGTCGGCTGGTCCAGGATCAGGATGAACCTGCCCTTCGGACCTGCGCATTCCTGGAAGACGCCGACCAACGCAACCTGTCTGGTGGCCGTCCCGTCGAACTGGCCTTCGATCGCGAAGGACAGTTTACTCTCCTCCATCGCATCCGTGCCGTCCTCGAAGAGCAAGTCCCTGGGAATGAGGTCCTTGCGGAATTCGGTCGCCTTGCACCAGTTCTTGCGGATCTGGTTCGCCGGAATGCCGCGAACCTCGGTCGTGAACGGATGGAAATCCGCAATGAGCCACCAGGCCTCCTTCTTGGGATCGCCGTGCAGCGTCACGAAAGCCTGCTGCGCCATTGCGTGAGTCGCCGCCCCCAGGAGCAGGCCGACAGCGGCCACGCTCGTTCGCACGATCCGGCCAACGAGGCGGTGCGAGAAAGACGAGGTCGACATGCCGGCTGCCTTCTTTCGCATCATCCCAGATGCTTCCGGAAAAACTCCGTTGCCCGGCCCCAGGCGAGCTCGGCGGCTTCGCGGTCGTGCACGGCCTGGCGCTGCTCGTTGACGAAGGCGTGCTCGGCATCATAGCGGAACAGCTCCAGCGACTTGCCGGCGGCCTTCATGGCCTTTTCGAAGCCATTGACCAGCTCCGGCGTGCACCAATCGTCCTTGTTGGCGAAGTGAGCCTGGAGCGGGATCCTGACGTCGGCGGGCTTGGCCGCCTGCTCGGGCGGGATGCCGTAGAACACGACACCGGCCGCGAGCTCCGGAATCTTGGTCGCGCCGATGATGGTCACGGCGCCGCCGAGGCAGAAGCCGGTCAGGCCGACCTTGGCGCCGTTGCGCGCAAGATATTGCGCAGCGCCGCGCACGGTCTGCGTGGTGGCGTCCATGAAGTCGAGCGAGCTCATCTCCTTGTTGGCGGAATCGGTGTCGTGATAGGGCACGACCTTGCCCTTGTAGAGATCGGGCGCCAGCGCATCGAAGCCGGCCAGCGCAAAGCGGTCGCACAGGCCCTTGATCTGGTCCGACAAGCCCCACCATTCCTGGATCACGACCACGCCCGGCGCGTTGCCGCGCGCCGCATTGGCGAGATAGCCCGAGGCGTCCTTGCCGTCCGGGCGCTTGAAGGTGATGGCGGTTCCCATGGTGTCCTCCGGTGATTGGGGAGCGGTTGGCGGTATTTTGGCGGGTGCGGACGCGTGAAGCAATCCTCACTCGCGTCATTCCGGGACGGTGCGCAGCACCGAACCCTGAATCTCCAGATTCCGGGTTCGCGCTATCGCGCGGCCCGGAATGACCACTCAACAAAAAGCCCCCTCACGGGGGCTCTTTCTTTTCTCGTTCGTCTTGCACCGCTCAGTGCGAGGCGGCCCAGACCTTCTTCTTGGTGAAATACATCAGGCCCGCGAAGATGATCAGGAACACGAAGACCTGGAAGCCGAGGCGCTTGCGCGCTTCCATGTGCGGCTCGGCAGTCCACATCAGGAACGTGGTGACGTCCTTGGCGTACTGGGCGACCGTGGCCGGCGAGCCGTCGTCATAGGTCACCTGGCCGTCGCTGAGCGGCTTCGGCATCTTGATGGCATGGCCCGGGAAGTACCTGTTGAAGTAGGAGCCCTCCGGGATGGTGACGCCCTCCGGCACCTTGTCCTCATAGCCCTGGAGCAGCGCGGCGACATAGTCAGGCCCCTGCTCCTGGTACTGGGTGAAGGCGTCGAAGATGAACCAGGGGAAGCCGCGCTTGTAGGAGCGCGCCTTGGTAATCAGGGACAGGTCGGGCGGCGCCGCACCACCGTTCGCCGCACGCGCAGCCTGCTCGTTCGGGAACGGCGAGGGGAAATAGTCCGCCGGCCGGCCCGGCCGCTCGAACATGTCACCCGCATCGTTCGGACCGTCCTTGACCTTGTACTCGGACGCAAACGCCGACGCCTGCGCCACCGAATAGCCGGGCCCGCCGGCCTCGGCGAGGTTGCGGAAGGCGACGTAGGACAAGCCGTGGCAACTGGAGCAGACCTCCTTGTAGACCTTCAGGCCACGCTGCAGCGCCCCGCGGTCAAACGTCCCGAAAGGGCCCGAGAACGACCATTTGTTGCCGGGCGGCGTATCGCTGCCTTCAGATGCTTTCGCGCTGTCGATCGAGCCCGCGAACAACGAACCGGCGAGCGCCAGCATGATCGCGGTGGAGACCATCGGCGTCGACCTGCTCCCGGTCTTGGCCAGCACTGCATCCGAGATCGAGTTCGGCACCGGCCGCGGCTTCTCGATGCGCGCGAGCAGCGGCAACACGATCAGGAAGTAGGCGAAGTAGCAGACCGTCAGGACCCGGCCGGCAATGACGTAGATGCCCTCCGGCGGCTGTGCACCGAGATAGCCGAGCAGGATGCAGACCGCGACGAAGATCCAGAAGAACTGCTTGGCGAGCGGACGGTACTTCGACGACTTGGTCTTGGCGCCGTCGAGCCAGGGCAGGAAGCACAGGATGATGATCGCCCCGAACATCGCGATGACGCCAGCGAGCTTGTCCGGAATCGAGCGCAGGATCGCGTAGAACGGCAGGTAATACCATTCCGGCACGATGTGCGGCGGCGTCACGCCCGGGTTCGCCGGAATGTAGTTGTCGGCGTCGCCGAGATAGTTCGGCATGTAGAAGATGAACCAGGCGTACAGCAGCAGGAAGCAGGCGACGCCGAACATGTCCTTGATGGTGGCATGCGGCGTGAACGGCACCGTGTCCTTCTCCGTCTTCGGCTCGACGCCGTCAGGATTGTTCTGGCCGGCGACGTGCAGCGCCCAGACGTGGAGCACGACGACGCCCGCGATCACGAAGGGCAGCAGATAGTGCAGCGAGAAGAAGCGGTTCAGCGTCGGGTTGCCGACCGAATAGCCGCCCCACAGCAGCGTCACGATGCTCTCGCCGACATAGGGAATGGCGGAGAACAGATTGGTGATGACGGTGGCGCCCCAGAAGCTCATCTGGCCCCAAGGCAGCACGTAGCCCATGAAGCCGGTCGCCATCATCAGGAGGTAGATGATGACGCCGAGGATCCACAGCACCTCGCGCGGCTCCTTGTACGACCCGTAGTACAGGCCGCGGAACATATGGACGTAGACGGCGACGAAGAACATCGAGGCACCGACCGCGTGCATGTTGCGCAGCAGCCAGCCGTAGTTCACGTCGCGGACGATCAGCTCGACCGACTTGAAGGCAAGGTCGGCATTCGGCGTGTAGTGCATCGCCAGAATCACGCCGGTCAGGATCTGTATCCCCAGCATGAAGGAGAGGATGGCACCGAAGGTCCACCAGTAGTTCAGGTTGCGAGGGGTGGGATAGGCGACGAAGGAGGAGTGGATGAGACCAAAGATCGGCAGACGCCGCTCGATCCATTGCAGGGCCGGATTGCTCGGCTGGTAGTCGGATGGTCCGCTCATGATGCGATCCTGAGGAAATAGTACGACGAGACGGCGCGAAGCTTCGGACGAAAGTCCGAAGCTCAGCCGATCTGGATTTTGGTGTCGGAAACGAACTGGTACGGCGGCACGGCCAGGTTCGAGGGCGCAGGGCCCTGGCGGATGCGGCCGGACGTATCGTAAACCGAACCATGGCAGGGGCAGAAGAACCCGTCGTAACTGCCTTCATGAGCGATCGGGATGCAGCCGAGATGGGTGCAGATGCCGATCACGACCAGCCATTGATCGTGACCGGACTTGACCCGGGCCTCGTCGGTCTGCGGATCGGGCAGGCTCGCCACGTTGACGGCGCGCGCTTCCTCGATCTGCTTCTTGGTGCGGTGGCTGATGTAGATCGGCTTGCCGCGCCAGAACACCTTGATGTCCTGGCCCTCGGCGATCGGGCTGAGATCGACCTCGATCGGCGCACCGGCGGCGATGGTCGAGGCGTCAGGATTCATTTGGGAGATGAAGGGCCAGAGCGCAGCCGCGCCCCCTACTGCTGCAGCTGCCCCCGTTGCAACGAATAAGAAATCACGGCGTGTCGGATGGTCCGCCGAAGACGCTGTCGTCACGATTCCAACCCTTTCTTCTTGTGCTACCGGTGGAACCGCTCCGAGGGGCGCCCAAGAGGTCCCCGGAAAGGCTGCCGGCGCCCGCGGCCCCCCGCGGCGGCAGAACTTCGCTTGTCCACCTCTAAACGGGTGAAACAGCAGTCCAGAATCGTTCTATTGGCACCCTTGCCGGGCGAGCGCAAGCCCGCTAACGGCGTGGGAGCGTGCCATGCACGAATTCCCGGGCGGGCGATGTTTTATTGAGACATTCCCGCCCGCATCGACCCCCGACACAGCCCATGCAGATAGCGCTTTTTCAGCCTGACATCGCTCAGAACACCGGCACGATTCTCAGGCTTTGCGCCTGTCTGGGCATGGACGCCCATATCATCGAACCTGCGGGCTTCCCCGTCTCCGACCGCTTGTTCCGCCGGGCGGGAATGGATTACCTCGACCATGTCCGGCTGACCCGCCACGACTCCTGGTCGAAATTCGAGGACTGGCGCGCGGCACAGGGCTACCGGCTGCTGCTGTTCACCACCAAGGCTGCGACCGACTACCGCGATTTTCATTACCAGAGGTCGGACATCCTGCTATTCGGACGCGAGAGCGCCGGCGTCACCGACGCGGTGGTCGAGGCCGCCGATGCGCGGCTGGTGATCCCGATCGAGGCGGGGCTGCGGTCGCTCAATGTGGCGATGAGCGCGGCCATGGCCGCAGGCGAGGCGCTGCGGCAGATCCGGAACCCGCAAGTCTGACAGGTTGAGGAGAGACGATTGAGTTACGCGGTCAAGGAGATCTTCCTGACCCTGCAAGGCGAAGGCGCCCATGCCGGGCGTGCGTCCGTGTTCTGCCGTTTTGCCGGCTGCAATCTCTGGAGCGGCCGCGAGGCCGACCGCGCCGACGCGACCTGCAAGTTCTGCGACACCGATTTCGTCGGCACCGATGGCACCCTCGGCGGCCGTTATGCTTCGGCCGTGGAACTCGCGGACACCATTGCCGCGCAATGGACCGCCTCAGGCGGCAATCGCTACGTGGTGCTGACCGGCGGCGAGCCGCTGCTCCAGGTCGATGCCGAGCTGATCGAAGCGCTCCACGCCCGCGGCTTCGAGATCGGCGTCGAGACCAACGGCACGATCCCTGCGCCGGAGGGGCTCGACTGGATCTGCGTCAGCCCCAAGGGCGGCAGCGAGCTGATCCTCCGCCAGGGGCACGAGCTGAAGCTGGTCTATCCCCAGGCGCTGGCCGAGCCCGAGGACTTTGAAGGCCTCGCCTTCGAGCGCTTCTCGCTGCAGCCGATGGATGGGTCCGAGGTCATCAGGAACACCGCGCAGGCGATCGACTACTGCCTGCGCCATCCGCAATGGCGGCTCAGCGTGCAGACGCATAAATCGCTCGGCATCAGATAGGACGCGACCGGGAATGCAGATCGACGCCTCAACGATAGACGACCGCAAGGCCCGCGCCCGCGCCTGGTTCGAGCGATTGCGCGACGACATCTGCGCGAGCTTCGAGCGGCTGGAGGACGACGCACCGCCACGCCTCTATCCCGGCGAAGCCGGCCGCTTCAAGCGCACGCCCTGGGAACGCACCGATCATACCGGCGCGGCCGGCGGCGGCGGGGTGATGTCGATGATGCATGGCCGCCTGTTCGAGAAGGTCGGGGTGCACTGCTCGACCGTGCACGGCGAGTTCGCGCCCGAATTTCGCGCACAGATCCCGGGCGCCGCGGAAGACCCGAAGTTCTGGGCCTCCGGCATCTCGCTGATCGCGCATATGCGCAATCCGAACGTACCCGCCGTGCACATGAACACCCGCTTCGTCGTCACCACCAAGGCCTGGTTCGGCGGCGGCGCCGACCTCACGCCGGTGCTGGAGCGAAGGCGGACGCAGGAGGATGCCGACACGATCGCCTTCCATGCCGCGATGAAACAGGCCTGCGCGCAGCCGGACGGCGTTGCCGACTACGACAAGTACAGGAAGTGGTGCGATGAGTATTTCTACCTGCCGCACCGCAAGGAGGCGCGCGGCATCGGCGGCATCTTCTACGACTGGCACGACAGCGGCGACTGGGACGCCGACCTCGCCTTCACCCAGGATGTCGGCCGCGCCTTCCTGAAGATCTATCCTGAGATCGTGCGGCGCAATTTCGCGACAAGCTGGACCGCGGAGGATCGCGAGGAGCAACTGATCCGGCGCGGCCGCTATGTCGAGTTCAACCTGCTCTACGACCGCGGCACCATCTTCGGGCTCAAGACCGGCGGCAATGTGGATTCCATCCTGTCGTCGCTGCCCCCGGAGGTGAAGTGGCCATGACCACGATGAAGCTCGCCGTGAGGCCGCTGCCGCGCGCCATGCTGATCGACATGGACGACACCATCCTGTCGGCCTATGGCCGGCCCGAGATCGCCTGGAACACGATCGCGAACGAGTTTGCCGAGGAGCTTGCGCCGCTGCCGCCGGCCGAGGTCGCAACCGCGGTGCTGGCTTTCGCGCGAAACTTCTGGGCGAACGCGGAAGCGGCGTGGCGGATGAAGCTCGCCGAGGCGCGGCACCTGACGGTCAAGGGCGGCTTTGCCGCGCTTGCGGCGGCCGGCCATCGCGCCCTGCCCGACGATCTCGCCGTTCGCCTCGCCGACCGCTTCACCGCCTATCGCGAGGAGGAGATGTTCGTGTTTCCCGGTGCGCACGAGGCGATCGACCAGTTCAAGGCGCTCGGCATCAAGCTCGCGCTGGTCACCAACGGCGCCGCGGACATGCAGCGCGCCAAGGTCGAGCGCTTCGAGCTGGCGCACCGCTTCCACCACATCCAGATCGAAGGCGAGCACGGCTTCGGCAAGCCCGAGGAGCGCGCCTATCTGCACGCCATGCAGGCGCTCGGCGTCACCGCCGAGGAGACCTGGATGATCGGCGACAACCTCGAATGGGAAGTCGTGACGCCGCAGCGTCTCGGCATCTACTCGATCTGGATGGACGTGCATGGCGACGGCCTGCCCGAAGGCTCGACGGTCAAGCCCGACCGCATCATCCGCTCGCTCGGCGAGCTGCTGCCTGACCAGGCGTAACCAGGCAAACCAAAAACTGCGAAAACAACCCCATGCACAGTAGCCGGCTGCTGCAAAATCAATGACTTGCGGATTTAGCGAAATCCGCTTTGGCCCGTCGGGCAAAACAGGGGTATGATGTCATCGTCGACATCTCGGCAGTGGTGCGCTTTCAAACGGCCGCCCCCATTTGACCGGACCGATCGGCGCGAAAACTGGAGGCCGGCCGCCAACCGCCGACGGTGGCGCAGGTGAGAGCGGACGAGGTGCTCTGCCTCCGGATGGGCATGGAAGACGATCCGTTCCGCGGGACGCTGCCGCTGGCTGCGCCTCGCCGGGGTCGCCTTCGCACCAACTATTCCGCAGTGTATCTCGCAGTCAGTGAATGACCGTGCAAGCTCGCCGAGAACACCACGATAGCCTTTGGCGACAGCTCGGCCTGCAGCTTTCCCGTCATCATGTTGGGATTGGCCGGCGCAAGCGGAACGGTGACCGTCTTGCCACCATCCTGAATCGTTGCGCGTCCCCGCATATCCTTCGTCGAAAGGGGCGATCCATCGTCGTCTCCGACATAAAAGACTATGTCCGTCCCCTTGCTGACAAATTCGATCGGATGCCCTTGCGATTTGACGACGGGGCCGCCGTTGCTGCCCTTCGTCTGCGCCGCGGCAACGTCCGGCGTAGCGAGGATCACAGCCATCATGGCCAGGAAGATGTATGTTCTCATTGTTGGCTCCTCGATGGTGCTCTGCGCGAATCAGTAGGCTTCCGCGGGGGTGAACGTTGCGACATGTCCGGCCACCAGCCGCGCCAGCGGCTGCTTGCCGAACATCAGAAACAGAATCGGGGTCACGACGGTGTCGAGGATTGTGGCACTGAGCAGGCCGCCGAAGATTGTCACGGCCACGGGATGCAGGATTTCCCGGCCCGGCTCGCTCGCACCGATCAAGAGCGGCGTAAGCGCCAGTCCTGCGCAAAGCGCCGTCATCAAAACGGGGCTCAGGCGTTCCATGCTGCCTCGAAGGACAAGCCCGGTCCCGAAACGCTCGCCTTCATCAATGGCAAGATTGATGTAATGGGAGATCTTCAAGATCCCGTTTCGCGCCGAGATGCCGGCAAGCGTGATGAAGCCGATCATCGACGCCACCGACAGAGGCTGGCCGGATATCTTCAGCGCCGCAACGCTGCCGATCAGGGCCAGCGGTATGCCGCCCATGATGATCAGCGACAGCGCGGTTGATCTGTACCGACTGTAGAGGACGGTGAAGATCATCGTCAGCGACGCCAGCGACAGAATGCCGATTCGCCACGATGCCTCCTGCTGGGCCTGAAAGGCGCCTTCGAGGTTGGTCGTGTAGCCTTGCGGAAAATCAAGCTCGCGGACCGCCATCTGAATGT
Organism: Bradyrhizobium sp. GW821-FHT13H06; assembly: GCF_058803975.1. Lineage (NCBI taxonomy): Bacteria > Pseudomonadati > Pseudomonadota > Alphaproteobacteria > Hyphomicrobiales > Nitrobacteraceae > Bradyrhizobium > Bradyrhizobium sp. GW821-FHT13H06. Next base: position 347,799 of record NZ_JBXAPN010000005.1, read on the forward strand.
CCGCAGCGATATCGGCGATGTCGCGACGTCCATCTCCGTTGCCATAGACAACGATCCTGCGCTGGGTCCCCTCCCGCTGAATCTGGTTCGGCCCGTCTGTCTCGACGACTTCGGCCAAAGCGCTCAGCGGAACGAATTCCAGGCCGGTCGGGATGAGCAGATTTTGCAGTCCCGTCGTCGAACGGTCTTGCTCCGACAGACGCATCACGACGTCGAAACGGCGATTGCCATCGACGATCTGGGAGACCTTTCGGCCATTGGACAGCGCGTCGAGCGCCTGGGTGATCGCGGCCGGCGTCAGGCCATGAAGTGCGGCGCGAGCATGGTCGACCTGAACCCGCACTTGCGGAATGAGCACCTGTTTTTCGACCTGGAGATCGACCAGACCGGGAATCGACGATAGTCGTTGGCGCACCGTTTCGGACAGCCGGCGCAACATCTCGATGTCCTGCCCGAAGATCTTGAGCACGATCTGGGCACGAATACCCGACTGGAGATGATCCACGCGGTGGCTGATCGGCTGTCCGATGGCTACCGACGCCGGCAGTGCGGACAGGGCCTCCCGGATGCTCGCATAGATATCCGCCTTCTGCCGTCTGGACGGAACGAGATCGACATCGACCTCGCTGAAGTGCACGCCTTCGGCGTGCTCATCGAGCTCCGCGCGGCCGGTGCGGCGGCCGACCGATTTCACTTCGGGCACCCTTGCGAGCAATTGTTCCGCCAGCAGCCCAAGACGGTTCGATTCCGCGAGCGAAATGCCGGGATTGTACTGCAGCGACAGGACCAGCGTCCCTTCGTTGAAGGGGGGCAGAAAACTGCGGGGCATCTGGCTCGCGCCGTAGCCGGCCACCACGACCGCCGCCGCGACGGAGCCGAGGACCAGGCCGCGCTGCTCGAACGCCCATCCGAGCACCCGCCGATTGGCCTGCTTCAGCTTGGTGACGATCAGGCCCTCGCGGCCGGCGGAGCGAGCTCGTCCCGAAAGCAGATAGTAGGACAGAACCGGCGTTACGGTGATCGATGTCAGCAGTGAAGCAAGGATCGAGACCACATAGGCCACGCCAAGCGGAGTAAACAGCCGCCCTTCGATACCCGGAAGGGCGAACAGCGGCACGAAGACGAGAACGATGATCATGGTTGCATAGACGATGCTGGAACGAACCTCCTGGCTTGCCCCGGAGATCACCTCCAGAACAGGACGCGGCGTGCTCGACGCGGCGTTCTCCCGCAAGCGCCGCAGGATGTTTTCAACATCCACCACGGCATCGTCGACCAGTTCGCCGATCGCGATGGCGAGACCGCCAAGTGTCATGGTGTTGATCGTGAGGCCGAAGGCGCGGAACACCAGGACTGTCACGAGGATCGATATCGGAATGGCCGTCAGCGAAACGAACGCTGCGCGTCCATTCATCAGGAAGACGAACAGGACCACGGCGACGACGATGGCCGCCTCGGCCAGAACCCGCTCGACATTGCCTATCGACGTCTCGATGAACGTGGCCTGACGGAATTGCACGTTGGTGACGTTGATCCCCCCGTGCATGGTGCGTTGCAGCTCCCGGAGCGAGGCTTCGATGTTGCGCGTCAATGCCACGGTATCGGCTGCCGGCTGCTTCATGACGCTGACGATGACGGCAGGCTTGCCGTTGTAACCGGCGTCACCCCGCTTGGTGCGCGCTGCAAAATCCACGGAAGCGACCTGCTTCAACAGGACCGGCTGCTCGCTGCGGGTGACGACGACAGTGTTGCCGAGATCCTCGATGCGCCTGCTGAGTCCGACATTGCGGATCAGATATTCGCGGCCATGCTGGTCAATGAAGCCACCGGCGCTGTTGGTACCGAACTTTGCCACCGCCTGCTCGATCTGCTCGTGGGTGACGCCGAGCGCCTGCATCGTCGCAACGTTCGGCGTCACGCGATACTGGCGGACGTCGCCGCCGATGGGTATCACCTGGGCGACGCCGGGAATGGCGAGAAGCTGAGGCCTGACGACAAAGTCGGCGATCTCGCGCACTTCCATGGGCGAAGCCGTGCCATCGCTCATCAGCGCGATCAGCATGATCTCGCCCATGATCGACGTCACCGGCCCCATCTGGGGATTGACCGAAGACGGCAATTGATCGCGGATCAGTGCCAGCCGCTCCGAGACGAACTGCCGCGCGCGGTAGACGTCGACGCCCCAGTCGAACTCGACATAGACGACCGATAGACCGACGCCCGAGACCGAGCGGACCCGGATGACGCCGGGCATGCCGTTCATTGAGGTCTCGATCGGGAACGTCACCAACTGTTCGACCTCCTGGGGCGCCAGTCCCTCTGCTTCGGTCAGGATGTTCACGGTCGGGCGGTTGATGTCCGGCAGGACGTCGACGGACACGCCCGGCAGGACAAACAGGCCGTAGCCAACCAACACGGCGGCTACCGCCAGCACGAACAGGCGATTGCGCAAACTTGTCTGGACGATGAGCTTGAACATGATCGCTCTACCGGATCTGGTTGATGAGGTCGGTGCCGCGAACGACGATGCGCTCGCCCTCGTTGATGCCGGCCGCCACAATCACGCGCGCCGCGTCGACCGGCAGCACGCGAGCGGGTTTCGGCTCAAAGCGCTCAGGCGCGGTGTGCAGCCAGACGATATTCTCACCGTTGCTGCTCCGAACGACCGCGTTGCGCGGAAAGATCAGGCCAGCCACGGGTGCGCCGCTCTGGACCATCACGTTCAGCGGCTGACCGATGTTGAGGCCCGCCGGCGGCTCCGACATCGCAAACTGAACGACGGATGCATGCTGGCGGAGGGCCCGGCTCGTTCCGACGAAGGTCAGCGCAATCTGCTGCCCGTTAGGGGTCATAGCCGTTGCGGCTTCAGGCTGCTTCAAACCGAGATCGTCATATGCCAATGCCTCGACCCAAAGGCTGCCGGGGTCCGCGATCTGAAACAGGACGTCTTGCGGCTGAACAACCTGCCCCGGCACGACCTTGGCGGACGTGATGATGCCGTCGGTCGATGCGCGCAGCTCCTCAAACCCGGTGCGGGAGTTTCGGACGGTTTCGCGGCGCGCCCGCAGGCCCTCCAATTCGCTTTCGAGGTCGTTGACCTGCCCTTGCGGCACCGCGCCGCGCTCGGCCAGCGGCCTCAGACGCCGCAGCTTGTTCTCCGTGACTGCCATCAACTGTTCGATCTCGCCGACCTTCTCGAGGATCGTCGTGCGGTCCGCGACCGGCAGATGCGGCTCGATCTGGATGAGCAGATCGCCCTTGCGGACGTTCTGTCCGATGCGAGGTATGTCGCCATTGCCCGGAACGACGCGGCCCCCGTAGACGCTTTGCACGATGCTACTGCGGTTCGGGTCGGCAATGACGCGGCCGATCAGCGTGGCAGCGGGTCGAATTGTCTGCGGCTCCGCCGCAGCGGTCCGCACATCGAGCAACCGCTGCGTCGGCTTGGCCGCGAAGACGGTGCCGTCTTGCAGGCGCCGCGGGGCGTCGCTCAACGCGGGAGCATCCGGCGGATTTGGTTGTGTTGCGTTCGTCCGACCCTCGCCGAGCATGATGGCGGCGAGGATGACGAACGCTCCTGCCATCGCGGCGGAAATGGGAGCGGCCGTGCTGCGGCCGCCTCGCCACCAATGAGCGAAGAGAAGGCCGAGTCCCAAGACAGCAAGCGCGGAGGCGGCGACGGCGGTTCGACTTGGGAAAAACCAGCCATGCTCGTGCTTCTGTTCCGGGGGCCGGGCATCGCCGGCACGCGTCGGCACGAGCGAGTCCACCAGCAGATCATTTCCCTTGCTGGCACTGATCGAGAAGATGACTTCAACCGATTCCTGCGGTGTGCCATTCGGGATCGTGGCGGTGTGAACTCCGTTCTGGCTCGGAGCCTCGATCGGGGCGGCGTCGCCGATCATGACTTGCAAGGTAGCGTCCGAAACCGGTTCGTTCGTAACGGCATCGTCAATGAAGACGGAAAGCTTGCCGTCCTTCAGGATGCCGACGATCTCATAAAGGTCGGAGCGCGCGGCTACCCTCGGATAGGCTGATGACACAATCGCCGGATTGTCGGCATCGCCGTGATCGTGGCCTTCATGGGCAAGAGCGCCTGAGACACCAAAGAACAGGCTCGCCAGGCAGACAAACCCGGCCAGCCAAAGGGTTGCGAGCCGCCCTCTCGGGCAGCGCTGATTCATGAACATGGAGAATTCCTTCAGGCAAGCGAAAGGGCGGCGGCCAAAGGGCCGCCCCGACTACGCGATGCTGAAGGTACTTGGTGGCCGGATGAGTGCTTCAGGACTCACCCCGACAATGGCGCGCGCAAAAGGAAATTCGACAGCGCCGAGCACTTTGAAGGAACTCAGCAGGTGAATGGCCTGCGGTGAGGCGATCGAGGGACCAAACATGTCCCAAAGCACGCTTGGAGTGCCCTCGTCGTCATGATCGGGCCCATCATGTACGTGACCTTCCGCGTCGTCGTCCGCGTGAGAATGCACGTGGCCTGCCAACTGATCGTGGAAATGCAGGGAACCGCCCAGCATAACGGAAGGCATCGGCATGGCGCCAGCTGCCGCCTTCACCCGCGAGACCGAAATCAGGGCCACCTGGAGCACAAATGCCCCCATCGCCAGGAACATGGCCGTTCTGGCGAGTTGACGAAGACGTTGGACCACACCGTGCTGCACGGCAAAAGGCTAGATGATCCTGCCTGCGACTTCAAGGCGACGTTCCGCGCAGAAGCATCGCATGAAAGGTGCTGCAGGCAAGCTTCTCCGCTCGCATCGACGACCTGCCGCCGCCCGACATCCGACAGCCCGCGACCCACACTTGACGGGCAATCCGGCTCGCTGAAGCGCAGGCAAGTCCGGCCTTCATACCGGTGGGCTCGAAGACGCTCGAACCACTCGCGGACTATTGGAAAGCACGCGCATTCTTGCGGCGGAGCGGCGCCATCTTCGCACGCACCCGCTCGACCAGGATCCCCTGACGGCACGCTGCTCACGAAGTACAATCTCGATTGCGCCTCCGAAGCCAATCTTCCGCAGTCCAAGCGGGCGATCTACAACGGCGGCGATCCCGGACGCCTCAGCGAGGAACACTGCAACGACCCCACGCCCAATGGGATGAAATCCTGCGTCGATCTCTGTGCCAGGCGGGCGGACGGCGCGATCGATCCGTTACCGCGACGCGCCCGCGGAATCTCCCGGAACGCGCAGCCGGCGTGATCGGCATGTCATGACGGCCTGTTAGCCTGACGGCCGATCAACCCGAAAGGACAATCCATGGAATTGAAAGCCGGCGATGTGGTGATGCTGAAATCCGGCGGCCAGCCGCTGACCGTCGCGGAGGTGAAGGCGGACGAGGTGCTGTGCCTGTGGATGGGCATGGAAGGCGACCTGTTCCGCGAGACGCTGCCGCTGGCCGTGCTCGTGCAGGTGGAAGAGGATGATGATGAGGAGGAGGACGACGACGAGGAGGAGTAGGCGCGCCTGACACGGCATCCTCGTTGGAACGGAGCGTTCCGCTGCGACGCTCCGCTTCTCTGCCAACAGCAGTGCAGCAGAGGACACCGCTGGATGTCGCAGGAGGGCGGGAAGCGGACATCGCTGATCTGAGCCTGCAAGCGTGTCCGGCCCGAGCCTCACCTTCCTTTCCGATTCAGTATGATGCAGCTCGCGCCAAGTGCAGCGCGGCTTCGATGCCGCCATCCAAGATCTGCTGCGCTTCGGCAACGTCGGGCACGGCCCGCGCAAACTGTAGCGTGCTCACCATGAGGCTGAAGATTGCCATCGCCCGGCGGTGGTTCGCCGCGGAATCTGCGCCGGGTAGCTCAGGGCGGCTTTGATCCCCGTTCGGTAAGAGCAAACCAGTTTTTTCCGCCTACATTGAACTGCCTGGCGAACTCCTATTCGCAAGATGCCTCGCGGTTAGCGCAGGCGCTCAATGCAGTCGGGATTGATGATTGCCACGAGCCAAGAGGACATGGAGCGCCTCAACAACGACGTGACCAGCATTATCAGGCAATATATCGCGCAACGTCATTGAACCCTCTACACGACATGCAAACCATAGCGCACCCGCGGTAAGCGTTACATGCCTCACTTTCCGGACCTCGACGAGGTGGGCGGACACTTCGCTGATAGGCCATTTTCGGACTCATGCAGTGCAGCAAAATGCCTTTACTTGATCGTCTCATCGGCGGTCGTGCCCAACGTTCTCGTATCGTCAGTCACGCGGCTTAAGTCTCGCGGCTCCCAACGTCACTGAGGTACTTTTCGTACTCTGCTCGCGAGAGCAGATTGCCTTCTCGCTCGACGCGAGCGCGGTCCTTCGCGGGTACACGCCCGAACAGCTCAGGTCTTGATATCGGCCCACCGGTTTTAGCCAGTAACGATGTGCCGAGATACGGCAGCGTTACTGTCTCTTGCGAACCCTGAACCAAAATCAATCGATGAAGACAAACCTTCATCGAGATTGCATTGGGGTTCGCTCCCAAAGGTCACTCGATACATGCCTCTTGGACATTTTACATCGCTAAGGAGGTAGTCCCATGCCGATCGTTCAATTCACTCGCTTCAAAACCGACAAGCCCGAGGAAATGACCAAGGTTGTCGGGCGGGCGAAGAAAATCTTCGAAAAACACGGCGCCGAATTTCTTCGGCTGTCCCGTTTCCACACTGGCCATTGGGCAGGAGAGTTGCTGGTTGCGACGCGCTACGCCAATTGGGAGGTCTACGGCAAAGTGCAGGAGGCCGTGGCAAAGGACCCGGAGTTCGCGCAGGTGATGGCTGACGGATTGAAGATTGCCGAACTACAGGGCCGTAACATTGCTGTTAGCATCGATCTCTAGTCCGGGCGCCACCCGGCGACAAAGAGCGCGGAGGCCGCTGGACATATTGCCAGCGGCCTTTTTTCAATCTTGGGCGCCCTCGCCGACCAATGTCCGCTTCGGGTCCAAAAGCGGTAGTAGAGGCGAAGTCAGCCCCGCGTCCGGTTCACCACTGACAGCCGACGTGAAGATGGGCGCCTCGTGGTTCGGCTTGGGGGCCATGACGGGACTCCCTGCACCGCAGCAACACGGCGCCTCTACTCGATCACCTCATCGGCGCGGACGAGTAGCGAGGGCGGCACGGTGAGGCCGAGCGCCTTGGCGGTCTTCATGTTGATGACCAGCTCGAATTTCGTCGGTTGCTCTACCGGTAGGTCGGCAGGCTTGGTGCCTTTGAGTATCCTGTCGACGAGACTGCCTGCACGGCGGAACAGATCGGCTGTATCCGCGCCGTAGACGGACAATCCGCCATTGGCGTAGACTTGAAACAAGTAGTTTGCGGGCAGACGATGTTTCGCGGCGAGTGCGATTATTCGCGGAGCCTCGACATAGGTGAGCGGATCACCGAAATCAATTATCGCATCGGCATTTTGGGCAGAGGCCGAAGCAAAGGCGCTGTCGAGTTCCTCGGCCGTGGCCGCTTCAACTGTCAGCAGCTCTATGCCGAGCCTCCGCGCCATGTTGCGTGTCTCTTCCACCAGGTAGAGCATTGGGTTCTTTGGATTGATCAAGATCGCGATTTTCGAGGCGCCGGGCACGAGCTCGCGAAGGATCTCGACACGCTTTCCGAAGAAATCTTCAGGCACGTTGGTGGTAATACCCGTTATGTTGCCACCCGGTCGCGATAGACTTTGCACGAGGCCGAGGCGGACGGGATCAGCCACGGCCACGAATACGATCGGAATGGTGGCGGTTGCCGATTTCAGGGCTAAGGCGGCTGGAGGTCCCGCCGCGACTAGTACATCGGGATTGAGAGCCAGCAGGTCGGCAACTGAAGCTGGCAATCGATCGGGAGGATGAGAGAAGCGGAATTCGATAGTCAGGTTTCCATCCGCCCAGCCGTAGCGTCGAAGCCCATCAAGGAATACACGCTCGGCTGGATTAAGGGCCTGCCCGCTCCCATCACCTATGGCAAGAAAGCCGATGCGACGAGGCTTCCTCTGCGCCCACAAACGCCGGGGCGAAACGAGCAACACAGCAGTCGCCGCTATGAAGTTCCGCCGCTTCATTTGATCCTCATCAGATGTTGAGGACGCCGGGCGCGAGAGTATCACGTCTTGATAGTGGTCGCACTCACTGCGGGCATAGGGTCGCAGCTCCGCTAGGGTCACAACTGGCGGCTGTGGTGAAACCACTCCCGCGATCGGACTACCGCCGACATGACGGTGGGCGCCTCGTTGTTCAGCCAGGATCCACCAGCTGATCCATCAAAGCTGCACACGCGACGGCCATCTGATCCGCACCTTCGGCGCCGGAAAGCGCGCGTGCCTGCTTCGCAGCAGGGCAAGCGGCGAGATCTAAGACGGTTGCGAGCTCCGGCGCGCTGACTGGTGCAGACTACCGCTGCAATAGACGGCCGACCTGTCAGCCTCCAGCAATTCGATGGCGCATCGGATCATCGAAAGGCTGAGCGCGTCCATTCCCGGCGATATCAATCGGCGGAACTGTTCGATCTCATTGTCGATCTGGTCGCACTTGTTGCACATGTGCATCCCGCGGCGTGCAGGCGGGAGCAACGAGCTCTCAGTCACCCATAGCAGCCCAGGAATTCTCGAAAAGGTGATGGAGCTTAAAGCCGATCTCCCGGCGGCGTTCCGCGAGAGCCGTATGAAAATCGCTTCCGGCCTCCAGACGTTGCATCGGGCGGCTTGCCGACGCACGCAAAAACGCCGCCCGCTTGAAATAAAGCGCAGGCGGCGTCCTTCCAGCCCCGGGAGGGTGAGAGTAAAATCCCGACAAGAGTTAGTCGCCGCGTTGCGCGCCAAGGTTCATCACATCGGGCCATGGCGCGACCTAAAAAGCGATGTGATCAGGATGAATCGTCATCGCGCTCCAGGCTATCGTTTGAGCAAGATCCCTTTCGCAGAACCGATGCACACGCCTCCGGATCATGCTGCAAATCTCAACCTGGCGGCTGCAGTCCCGGCGAGGTCAGCCACTTGTTGACCTCTCCGGCGGCATCGATCTGCCGGGCTTTTCGCAAAAGCTCTGTGCGGCGGATGCCAAGGGGCATCCCTTTGGCCTGCTGACGAAGGTTGAGTGCCTCTTGCGCCAGGCGGTATTCGAATGTCGATGTTGGTTCCGGGGATCGGCGAGCCGACATGTTTGATGCTCCGCTGCGGGGTTGAGCGGGAGCGCAACTCGCGTTCACACCACCGGTAAATGCTGCGGGCCGCTCGGCGGTAGCGAGACAATGCTCCCTTATCTGCTGGATAGCGAGCGCTTTGTTTCGCGTCGCGCGGGAACCCATCTGCAGATGCACGGGTTTGCCGCTATTGAATCAATTCTCGTCGCTTGAAGTCTCGTTTGAACGATCGACCCGGACCTCTCTAAATTCCGTGGGCCCATCAAGCAGGTGCTGCTTTCTCGTCGATTGGTCCTTCGAGCTCGCGGAACCGTCGGCCCTGTCGTCCAGTGCCGCACCGGCCAGATGAACCGCGCGCTTTCGTTGGCGAAGCACGCGGCTCCCCTTCGCATCTTCTTTCGTCATCCAGCTGGCCCTCTGAATTGGAGCGCGACGTTCAGAAGCGCGCCGCGGTCGGTGCCACTCAGCAATCGCGGCAAATATTCTTCAGCTTCGCGGCGGTTCGGGCTTCTTCGGCGAGAAACGGGTCCTTGTAGCCGGACGACGAATCGACGGTGGTTTTGGCGGGCCGCCCCGTTTTTGGAGGAAAAGCCGCATCGTAACAGGAGAGGCGCGCGTTGGCGCTTTCGATCGCACGGCAGTTCGGCTCCGCGGCAAGAGCTGCAGGCGTGGATGTGCCCAGCGCCGATGCCAGCAAAAGCGCCGCGATCCATGTGCCTGGTCGAGCCATCTTCATGCTGAACACTCCATCGCTATTTGGTTCCGCTCGCCCAAACGGGGCGCTCGCCGGTCCAGGCCGGTAGAGCATCCCATTCGGACCAGCGCATCCTGCGCTCCTCGCCTCCGACCCTGACGAAAACAAAGGGAGCATCGTCCCGACCTGTTTTCGAACCCACGAAAATCGCCGGAACGCCGTAGGCATCCCTGATCACTGCTGTATTTGCCATTCCCGCCTCCTGTCTCGGTTCACGCCCTGGCTCGAGTCCTTGCTTGAAAGCGGCTCCCATTGAACGGACCTGCCGCTCATAGAACGGCCACGATCGCGATCAGCAACACGAGGAAGATCGGCACCAACAGCGGTGGCACCAGCCACTCACGAATATCGAATTTGACCTGATTGGACATCTGACCGCCTTCTTTCGGGTGGAGGCGGGAGCGCAAAGCTCTCAGTCACCGATAACAGCCACGACGCGTGCGGTGATGCCGGCTGTGTAGCACCCCCCTCACCAACTAGCGAGGCCAATCTTGGCGATGGTCGATTGCGACAGGGGTTGCTTCGCGTGACGTTGCGCCCACTGCAACAGGCAATCTCCTGGCTTCCGGTGAACTTGATCGAACGCCAGGTTCCACCCCTGGCAATGCATGTTGCCGCTCTCTACCCGGCTAAGAACGTGCTCCGGGCTCGCTCAGCGAAAAGCGCATGCGAAGCAAGGTCTCTCTTGCTTCATTCGTGACGACCATTTGCCATTCCAGCCCGTTGGGATATTTCGGCGCCAGATCTCTCAGGCAATGTCCTGCCATGGTGATCGCCTGCATACGCATGTCCTCCCAGGAGGAACAAAGGGTTCCTTCTTCATCAACGATGAGTTTGCCGTCCATGACCGTGAAGAAGTAACGCGTGCTGGCCATGTTCGCTCCCTTTCCATCAGGCGGGAGCGCACGCATCTCTCAGCCACTGAACGCCTGGGGTTCACTGCGCAGTGATGGTTGTAAACCAGGCCAGAGCATCTTCGTTCGAAAGAGAATAGAAGCTGGCTCCCGACGACAGTCAGCACGCGCGGAGCGGGTGGCGATTCCATGTGGGCGTCCGTTGGAAGCTGCAACGAACGTATCCCCCGGCGGACCGCCGCCCAGTTCCTCCTTGGGTCAAGCAGGAAAGTGACAGCCAATCAGACCCTTTTCGGCGTCATCTCCAGAGACGTATCAGCGTCGAGATGGCGATGCTAGATTTCCTGCTCCTGCCCAAAAGGAGGACGACATGCCCGATAGCGTCTACAAGGTCATCGAACTGGTCGGTACCAGCACGGACTCATGGGAGAAGGCAGCCGCCAATGCGGTCGAACGAGCTGCAAAATCTCTCCGAGATCTTCGAGTTGCAGAGGTCGTCAAGCTCGATATGCAACTGGATGACAAGGGGAAGGTCGAGTCCTATCGCGCCAAGCTCAACGTATCGTTCAAGTTCGAGGGCTCCTGAGCCTCGGCACCTCGCCCCCACTTGCGGGGCGAGGATGGCTCATTGGAAAGGACGCGTTGCGCGGCGCCCGGCCGGACGATGTCGCCCGTATCGAAAGTTGCCCTAGTCCGACCGGGACGATATGCTTTGATGCGAGGGGCGTGTGGCGCGTGGTGGCCCCATGTACATGGTCATTCGCAAGTACACCAGGGTTCGTTCGGTCGCGGACGCCGCGCGTCGCGCCAAGAGCGGCGTCGGTGAGATCCTGAGGCAATCGCAGGGATTCAGATCCTACCATGTGATGGACGCGGGCGACGGTGTCGGTATCGCCGTGATGATATTTGATGACCGCGAAAGCGCCAACGCAGCGAACGCCAAGATACTTGCGTTTGTTCAGGCGAGTCTGCATGACCTCGATCTTGGGGTTCCCGAAGTCACCACCGGCGAGGTCTTGGTGGACATAGAGCAAAATGGGCTTCGGGTTTGAAGTAGCCCCAAACGTCACAGTTGCGTGGTGGGTGCGGCCGTTGCTCGCGTAATCGACCTGATGTCATCCTCGCGCCCGCAACGATCGCGCCCTGGACATACGCGCACCGCCCGGCGGGAATATTCGACGGCGCGTGCTTTTCGAGGAGCAGCAACGACATGAAGCAACACACCTCCGAAGCATCTTCCACCACAGCGAACGGCTGGACACCACTCATGCTCATGGGCGTCGTGATGCCGCCCCGGGATCCCGATGAAGACGAGGAGGACGAAGACGACGATGAAGAAGGTGATGCTGACGAACCGGCGGTCGTGCGCGAGCCCGACGAAGACTAGACTAGCCCGCGTCCGGCAGTCGGCGCTATAATGTCTCTCATGAGCTGGGATGCAAAAGACATAGCGCTTCTCAAGAGGCTCTGGTTCGAAGGACAGAGCGCGGCGCAGATTGCGCGCCGTCTCGGCTGCAGTCGCAACGCGGTCTGCGGCATGCTGACCCGTCTTGGCCTGAAGCGCGGCCATAAGTCGCCCACGGCACGGCCCAAGATAAGGCCGGCCCCGAAGCTGAGGCCGTCGTCGGCACCCTGCCCCCGTCCGGTCACACAGAAGGTGTCGTCAAGGACAACGGAGAGGCAGCAGCCCAAGGAATTCAGCAGGCAGCAGCTTTACGCCATTCTGGCTGAGGCAGTCAGAAACACCGGCTAAGCGACACACCACGAGCGTCCTTGCGCTCCGGTGAGCCCGTCAGTTCCCCCCGGTCGGGTGCCCGGGCAGAAACGTGCCTTGCAAGCCAATGCATCTCGTCTTCAGGCGAATAGGAAGTCGTTTGCTGTGAGCGAACCTGCGAAGTTGTGCAGAGTCACTTGATCCGCTCCCGCGGTAACGAGGGTGTCAGCTCCGGATTGGGTGATGACGAGATCGTCGAACGAGTGCACGCCCGCCACATTACTGAACTTGATCTGATCATGCTGGCTCTGGCTGAAGTCTTCGATGGTGTTTTGGGTCCCGACTGTCGCCGGGCCATCGTCCTTGAACACGAACAGATCTCGGCCGCCATCAGCGTCGCCTAGCAACAATCCGTCACCCCACATCGCATTGCTGACTGTCCCGCCGGGGGCTGCGGTTCCGGCGAACAAGATATCATCGCCGCCTTCGGCGCAGCCGGACATCGATTCCGCATCACCAAAGAGAATGTTGCTCGCCGAGCCAGTGCCGAAGTTGCTGCCGCCGACAAGAGTATCGTCGCCGCCCTCGGCGCAGCCGGACATGGATTTCGCGTCACCGAGAAGAATGTTGCTCGTCGAGCCAGGGCCGAAGCTGTCGCCGCCTGCGAAGGCGTCGTTGCCGCCCTGAGCGCGGCCGGACATGTCGCCGCCCGCGTCGCCGTAGAAGGTGGTGGAGCCTGTAAGGGAGCTGTTGCCGCCCGTGAAGGTGTCATCGCCGCCCCGAGCACGGCCCAACATGTCGCCGCCGGCATCTCCGTAGAATGTGTTGATCGAGTCGTTGCCTCCGCTGAAAATGTCGTTGCCGCCCCAAGCATGGCCGGCCATGTTGCCCCCCGCATCGCCATAGAACGTGTGAGAGGAGAGGACGCCGCCGGTGAAGCTGTCGTTGCCACCCTGAGCATGGTCGGACATGCTGCCGCCCGCATCGCCGTAAAAAGCGTTGGAGGCCTCGCTGGAGCCCGTGAAGGCGTCGCCGCCGCCCTGAGCGTGGCCCGACATGTTGCCGCCCGCATCGCCATAGAAAGTGTTGGATGAGGGAACAGGGAAGTCGATGGTGCCCGCGAAGATATCGTCGCCGCCCTGGGCACAGCCGGACATGTCGCCGCCCGCGTCGCCATAGAAAGTGTTGAAGGAGAAGGCGCCGCCGGTGAAGGTATCGTTGCCGCCCCGAGCGTGGCCCGACATGTTGCCGCCCGCATCGCCATAGGAAACGTTGGAGGTGAAGGCGCCGCCCGTGAAAGTGTCGTTGCCGCCCCGAGCATGGCCGGACATGCTGCCGCCCGCATCGCCGTAGAAAGTATTGATGCCGCCACCGCTGCCGCCCGTGAAGGTATCGTCGCCGCCACGAGCATGGCCGGACATGTCGCCGCCCGCATCGCCATAGAAAGTGTTGGTCGCGGGGCCGGTTCCGCTGAAAATGTCGTTACCACCCTTACTGTGATCGGACATATCATCGCCCGCGTCGCCGTAAGCGGTGTTGCTCGGTGAAGCGAACGTGAAGGTATCGTCGCCGCCACGAGCAAGATCGAACATGCCGCCGGCTGCATCACCGTAGAAGGTGTAGTGGATGAGGGCGCCCCCCGCTACCGAGGGTCCCGTAAAGGCGTCGTTGCCGCCCCTCGAAGAATCGAACATGCTGCCGCCAGCATCCCCGATCAGAATAGTTTTGGTTGGGTCACCCGCGAGGACGTCATCGGTGCCCCATTGATGATTGGTCAGATCACCAGGGGTAAATGGAACGCGCTTAAACTTGAACATGGCAAGTTCCCCGCGATTCAGATTACCACCTCAGAACGCGCATGATGCTCAAATCGGAGCGGGATTATTGACGAAGGTCAACTCGCGGGGGCGTCTCCGCAATTCCATCCGCGCTAGAGCGTTCTCCAGCGAATTACATCCCGGCTCGCTCGAAGGATAAAGCGTCTCCGTTCCGATCCATCGGGGCGGAAACCGCTTCAGGCCAACCAAGCGGCCGAGGACGGCCAAGCCGGGCCGCTCCCGGCTTGTGCTCGGGGCCGACGTCTGCGGGCACGGTGGTCCGGTGCGAACGCCAACTGAACCGGCGTCATCTACGCGACGAGCTGCCTCGCCGCGGCCGAGATCATCACCAGCCCGCCCGTGATGACCGCAACGTCGAGGATCGCGGCGTGGATGTGCACCGGCATCCGTTCGACGACGGCCTTTGCGAGAAATGCGCCGGGGATTGCGATGCCGCCGATCAGAAGCGCGAAGGCGAGCACCTGCGCCGTCACGGCGCCGGCGAGGCCGAACACCGAGATCTTGATGAGGCCGGTGCCGAGCGAGATCATCGCATCGGTCGCGATCACGGCGGCGCCTTCGAGCCCCGTGGCCATCAGGAGCGACAGCAGGATCACGCCGGAGCCCGAGGTGCCGCCGACCAGCACGCCGTAGCCGACGGAGCCGGCGGCGAGGCCAGTGTCGCCGATCCGCACGCTGCGCCGACGCAGCACGCGGCGCAGCGGCACGCTCAAGATCAGCATGGTGCCGATCACGAGCGCCGCGCCCGCACTGGTCAGGCGCGTATAGCCGTAGGCGCCGAGCGCCGTCGTCAGTGCCGCGCAGGCGAGCACGATCAGCGCGCGGCGGCGATCGGCGTAGCGCAGATAAGCGATGGCGCGGCTGAGATTGGTGAACATTGCGGAGATCGCGATGATCGGCACCACGGGCTCGGCGCCGACCAGCGGCACCAGCACCAGCGGCATCAGGGCGCCGGTGCCGTAGCCGGCAAGACCACCGATGATCGAAGCAAACAACGCCATCGTTGCCACCAGCAGGAGCTGCAGAAGCGAGATGTCGGCGAAGCCTGAGACGATGGTCAATTTTTCTGATCGCGGCTGATTCGAGCCGCAGCCTGATCTGCGATGGAAGCGAGCACGGCCTCGTCTAGTGGAGAATCCGCGGCAAGGCAACCGCCGAGGCACGCGGCGGCCGAACCGGCCGCCGCGTCCGGCGTCATGCGGCGAACCGGCCCGCCCTGATGACGGGGGTGAACCGCGGGCGGCCCTTGGCGCCGCCTTTGGCCATCGTCGCCGGCACCGAGGCGTCGGATCGAAAGGCGTCGCAGGCCGCTTCGTCCCGCCAGTCGATCAAGACGATGACCCTGTCCGAGCCATCCGATGCGAACAGCACCTCGGCCCCGAGGCTCCCATGCGCCTCCCGCTTGCTGCGGCCGTCCGTTGCGAAGATGGAAAGAAAGCGCGCGAGATCCTCGATCTCGACTTCGGCAATGGTCGTGTACATCGCTTGCCCTCTCACAGCGGCGCGCGCGTCATGCGGGACAGCGGCAGATTGAGGCTGAAGGACGAGATCACCGGGTCGGTCACGCCGAAGGCGGCGAGACGCGGCCGATGCTTGACCACATAGGCTGCCGCAGCTTCCGGCGTCTCGAACAGATAGACGCCCCCCGCGCGGCCCGCACTGCGGTTCTCGACCCAGAGCTTCCAGATCAGCCCGGGCTGGGCCGCGATGTCGTCCGCAAGATCGCGGCAGGCGATTTGAAGATCTTCGCCCCACGGCCCATCAAACGCGAAGTCGAATTGCAGCAATGTCCTCATGTGGTACCTCTTGTTCGCAATCGCCCGATCGGGCTCGCGCAGCGGTCTATGTCGCCGTCGTGCTTGCGAGAATTCACCGTCTGGTAGGATCGATGCTGACTGGGAGTGTGGGATAGGCCATGGATACGCTGAGCAGCATGCGTGTTTTCGTGCGGGTGGTTGAGCTCGGCGGCTTCAACGCGGCGGCCCGCGCCTGCGCGATGTCGGCCGCGATGGTGGCCAAGCATGTCGGTCATCTCGAGGAGCGCACCGGAGCCCGGCTGCTGGATAGAACCACCCGGTCGGTCCGGCCGACGCCGGAGGGGCAACTCTATCTCGACAAGGTGCTCGCGATCCTCGAAGCCGTCGACGAGGCGGAGGGCACCGTGGGGGCTGAGAACCGGGAGTCGCGTGGGACGCTCCGCGTGACGGCGCCGGTCGAGCTCGGCCAGGACCACCTGGCGCCGCTGCTCGTCGATTTCATGTCGCGGCATCCCGGCATTGCCGTCGTCGCCGACCTGACGAACCGCCCGGTGGATCTCGTGCAGGAAGGCTTCGACATGGCGATCCGGGTCGCACCGTCGCTCGACACCGCGCTGATAGGACGCAAGCTCGCGACGACCCACTTTCGCGTCGTGGCAAGCGCGGACTTCCTGGCCCGACACGGCGTTCCCGACACGCCCGAGATGCTCTCGGCCTTGCCCGCGCTGACCTTCTCGCAGCCCGCACCTCGTCTCGATTGGTCCTGGCGCCGGCGTGAGATGCACGGCAAGGTCAGGATGACCGCTCGGCTCGCCTCGACCAGCGCCGATACGTTGCGCAAGGCGGCGGTGGCGGGGCTTGGCGTCTCGTGGCTTCCGTCATTTGTCTGCGGCAGGGACATCGAGGCGGGCCTGCTGGTCCCGATCCTGGAGGATTGCGACTGGGGCAGCCTCGGCGTGCATGTCCTGTACCCGCATCGGCGCTTCGTACCGAGCCGGCTCCGCCTCTTCATCGACTTTCTTGCAGAGAGCCTCGGTGACGATCCCTCGGGCGACCCGTGGGCGCCCCGGTCGGACCGAAGCGTTATGCGTGCAGGAAGGCGGTCGGCCTAAAGCGGAATGGCTTTAGTTGAATCGATCGCCGCGGGCCTTTCACCTCTCTTCCGCTTGCGGAAGAGGTCGGCGCGAAGCGCCGGGAGAGAGAGTGCACCTCCGTCGTTGTAGCAATCAAGCTTCATCACCGCGGGGGCTCGGCGCCGAAGGTCACGTCTTCTGATCGCGGCGGATTCGCGCCACAGCTTGATCGGCGATGGACGCGAGCGCGGCTTCCTCCAGCGGAAAATCCGCCGCGAGCCAGGCGTCCTCGGCGAGCGTCAACACATGTCCGAGCGCGGGTCCTTCGGCCAGACCGCGCGCGATGAAGTCGGCGGCCTTGAGCGGAAATTTCGGTGCGGTCCAGCGCTGCGGCAGCTCGGCGAGCGCCCGCCAGCGCGACGAGGCGACGTCGCCGCCGTTCCTCGCCCAGCCCAGCAATACGCGATCGTGATAGCGCTCGGCACCGAGCCGGTAGAGCAGCCGCCGTGCATCGGCTTCGTCCTTGGTGGCCAGGCGCCACCAGCGGTGCCCCATCGAATCCAGCGCCTTGGTTTCGGCGTTGGAGAGCCGCAAGCGCGCAGCGACGCGCTTGGCGTCTTCGGTGACGGCGACCGACAGCGCGGCCAGGCGTCGCGTGCTGCTTGGCGCGAGGGCGAGCTCGCGCTCGATCGCGATCATCGTCGCCAGGGGGCCCGTATAGACGACGCCGATCAGCGCCTGCAGCAATCCGCCCTCGGCCATGGCCAACACCGCCGCGGCTGCACCGCCGGCCACCAGCAATTTCAGCATCTCCATGCGCACCCGCTCGGCCGAGAGGCTGGCCAGGCCCGCGCGCCCGCGGATGCAGGCGAGATAGCCGTCGCGGTCGGGCTCGCCGGCACCGAAAGCGGCGTGGATGCGGAAGAAGCGCAGGATGCGCAGATAGTCCTCGGCGATGCGCTGGTCGGGATCGCCGATGAAGCGCACGCGGCGGGCTCTCGCATCGGCGATGCCGCCGACATAGTCGTACACGACACCATCAGCATCGACCGACAAGCCGTTCATGGTGAAGTCGCGCCGCTCGGCATCCTTCACCCAGTCGCGGCCGAACGCGACCCTGGCCTTGCGGCCGAAGGTCTCGGTGTCCTCGCGCAGCGTGGTGACTTCATAGGGGTGTCCGTCGATCACCAGCGTGACGGTGCCGTGGTCGATGCCGGTCGGCACGCCCTTGATGCCGGCGGACGCGGCACGCCGCATCACCTCGTCCGGCAGCGCCGTGGTCGCGATGTCGATGTCGCCAGGCAAGAGACCGAGCAGCGCATTGCGGACGGCGCCGCCGACCACCCGCGCCTCCTCGCCGTCGGTGGCGAGCAGTTGCAGGACACGCGCGGTCCCACCTGCGGTCAGCCAGGGCGCATGGGCAAGCAGCGGCTCCGCGCTCATCGGTCGGCCCCTATTTTTCCGTGCCCGGCACGAGCTTGCCGTTCTCGACATGGGCGGGAACGTAGGTCGAATCCGGCGGCGCGCCGGAGAAATGCGCAAGACCGATCAGGCCCGCGATGACGAGCACGATCGCCACCAGCGCGAGGCGCGCGACGATCGCGACCGGCCAGGAGGATCGCGCGAACAGGCCGGACCGCGTTGCGGCCAGGAACAGCGCATAGACGGCAAAGGGGATGAGGAAGATTCCGATCTCGGTCAGAATCGTCCGGATCATGATGAATAGATCCGCTCATACAGCACACGCAACATTCCGGCCGTCGCACCCCAGATGTAGCGTTCCGCGAACGGCATCGCGTAATAGGATCGCGCCATGCCACGGAATTCCTTGCTGTGCACCTGGTGGTTCACCGGATCCATCAGGAAGGATAGCGGCACCTCGAACGCATCATCAACCTCGGAATGGTTGATGGTAAGCGAAAATCCGGGCCTGACCCTCGCGACCGTCGGCAGGATGCGGAAGCCGAAGGCGGTGCCGTAGAGATCGAGATAGCCGAGCGGCTCGACGAAGTCTCTGGACAGCCCGACCTCCTCCTCGGCCTCGCGCAGCGCCGCATCCAGCGGCGAGGAATCGGTCGCGTCGATCTTGCCGCCGGGAAACGCGATCTGGCCGGCATGGTCGTTGAGATGGGCCGAGCGCTGCGTCAGCAAGATGGTGGGCTCGGGATGGTCGACCACCGCGATCAGGACCGCCGCCGGCCGCACCGGCTGCTCGCGCGCGATGATCTCGAGCATCTTGTCGGTGCCGGGATCGCCCGAGGCCGGGATGATGTTCGGATCGTACAGGCCCGGCGGCACGTCGAAACCGAGCTTCGCCCGCGAACGGGCGAAGAAATCCTCGGCTCCCATCACGACGGGCGCGTTCGTCAGGATAGGCTTGTTCAGATTCAAAGCGCGGCCCTCACCTGCTCCGCATCGGCCATGGCGAAGAATTCGCCGGCCGACTCGACACCGAACATCGGCTGGCCATCGACCATCCGCTCCTCGCCCATGTCAACCAGATCGTAATAGAGCGCCCTTGTGACCTTGGCCCAGAGATCGGCGCGGACGTGCAGGTATGGCGTCAGCCCGCCATCCGGTGCCTGCTCGAAACGCAGCCGGTGCGTGGCGTCGCAGGTGACCCAGTCATCGACATTGGTGCGGAAGCGCAGCACGCGATTGCTGCCCTCGCCGTCCTTCTGCATCTCAACCGCCATGAACGGCGCGTCGTCGACGCGGATGCCGACCTTCTCCACGGGCGTGACCAGGAAATGCTTGTCGCCCTCGCGCTTGAGGACGGTCGAAAACAGGCGGACCAGGGCAGGACGTCCGATTGGCGTTCCCAAGTAGAACCAAGTACCATCGGACGCGATTCGGATGTCGAGATCGCCGCAAAACGGCGGATTCCACAGATGCACCGGAGGCAGACCCTTTTTGGCGCCTTCGGCATTGGCAGCGCTTTTGGCGGCCGCAGTCAGCCCCTCGAGACCGCGATCGGCGCTCTGCCCTTGGTTCGCCATGGTTTGCCCTGACTCTGTGATTGGCACGATTGGTGCAGGTCTACGTTGTACTCGGGTGTGCGGTTCCATCCGGAATAGTCCGGTGTGGAGGTCGCCACTTCGTGATGCCGTACATACCCCGAAGCCGATAAGGTGGGGATAGGTTAATTCAACGAATACATGGCCTTCCTGCAAGTCTAGCATAGGGCCCATGACGTGATGTGATGACGTGACGTGATGACCCGACGTGACGTGCTGACGTGACGATGCAGGCAAGCCGCGTGGCAGGCTGAAGGAGCGAGCGAATGGCGGAGAGTGTCGAGAAACTCGAGGACGGGATCGTCCGTTCGGCCGAGCAGGTGTCGAGCCAGATTCGCGCCGCAAAGGAAGCGATCGCCTCCGTCATCTTCGGCCAGGATCGCGTGATCGAGAACACGCTGGTCACCATTCTCTCCGGCGGCCATGCGCTCCTGATCGGCGTGCCGGGCCTCGCCAAGACCAAGCTGGTGGAGACGCTCGGCGTCACGCTCGGTCTCGACGCCAAGCGCATCCAGTTCACCCCCGATCTGATGCCGTCCGACATTCTCGGCGCCGAGGTGCTGGACGAGAGCACCGCGGGCAAGCGCGCCTTCCGCTTCATCGCCGGTCCCGTGTTCGCGCAGCTGCTGATGGCCGACGAGATCAACCGCGCCAGCCCGCGCACCCAGTCGGCGCTCTTGCAGGCGATGCAGGAGCAGCACATCACAGTTGCCGGCGCGCGGCACGATCTACCCAAGCCGTTCCACGTGCTCGCGACGCAAAACCCGCTGGAGCAGGAAGGCACCTATCCGCTGCCCGAAGCCCAGCTCGACCGCTTTCTGATGGAGATCGACGTCGACTATCCCGATCGCGATGCGGAGCGCCGCATCCTGTTCGAGACCACCGGCGCGGAGGAGACGCTGGCCAGGGGCTCGATGACCGCGGATGCGCTGATCACCGCGCAGCGGCTGATCCGGCGCCTGCCGGTCGGCGATTCCGTCGTGGAGGCGATCCTGTCGCTGGTGCGCTCGGCCCGCCCGGGTCCGGACGCCGGCGAAGCCGGCAAGTTCATCGCCTGGGGACCCGGCCCGCGCGCCAGCCAATCGCTGATGCTGGCCGTACGCGCACGTGCGCTGATCGACGGGCGCCTCGCGCCCTCGGTCGACGACGTGCTCGACCTCGCCGAACCCGTGCTGAAGCACCGCATGGCGCTGACGTTCCAGGCGCGCGCCGAAGGCCGCACGATTCCGGACGTGATCCGGCAATTGAAGACACGGATCGGTTGATGGCAGCGGAGAACGGGCGCGCAGCGAAGGAAACACTGGCGATCCGACGTGCCGATGGCGAAAGTCGCACGCTCGCCGCTTCGCTGCCGCGTCTGGTGCTCGAGGCCCGCCGCATCGCCGCCAACGTTATCCACGGCCTGCATGGAAGGCGCCGCGCCGGCGCCGGCGAAAACTTCTGGCAGTACCGCCGCTTCGTCTCCGGCGAGCCGTCGCAGAATGTCGACTGGCGCCGCTCGGCGCGTGACGACCATCTCTATGTCCGCGAGCTCGAATGGGAAGCCTCGCACACGGTCTGGATCTGGCCTGACCGCTCGCCCTCGATGGCGTTCGCCTCGAAGACCGCGCGCGAATCCAAGCTCGAGCGGACCCTGATCGTCGCCTTCGCGCTGGCCGAGCTGCTCGTCTCCGGCGGCGAGCGCGTCGGCATTCCCGGGCTGATGGCGCCGACCGCAAGCCGCAGCGTCATCGACAGGATGGCGCAGGCGATGCTGCATGACGATGCCGACCGGCTGAGCCTGCCGCCGTCCTTCGTGCCCGCGGCGCTGGCCGAGATCATCGTGCTGTCGGATTTCTGGTCGCCGATCTCCGAGATCAGGACGATGCTCGCAGGGCTCTCCGGCTCCGGCGCGCACGGCACGATGGTGCAGGTCGTCGATCCCGCCGAGGAGTCGTTTCCCTATTCCGGCCGCGTCGAGTTCGTCGAGCCCGAAGGCTTTGGCGTGATCACCGCCGGTCGCGCCGAGAGCTGGGCGCAGGACTATGCCGCGCGGCTCGCCCTGCATCGCGACCAGATCCGCGCCGAGACCAACAAGCTGGACTGGCTGTTCACGACGCACGCGACCGACCGCTCGGCCGCCGAGCTGCTGCTGTTCCTGCATGCCGGCATGCAGGTGAGCAAGTCGGGCGCCCGCACCACGACGATCAAGGTGGGGCCGGCCGCATGATGGGATTGCCGCTCGCCTTCACCCAACCGCTGCTCCTGATCGGCCTCGTCAGCCTGCCCGTGCTGTGGTGGCTGCTCCGCGTGATGCCGCCGCGGCCGCGCCGCATCGAGTTTCCGCCGACGCGCCTGCTGTTCGACATCGCCCCCAGGGAAGAGACGCCCTCGCGGACGCCGTGGTGGCTGACGGCGCTCCGCCTGCTCGCCGCCGCGCTGGTGATCTTCGCCGCCGCCGGCCCGATCTGGAATCCGCAAACAGGCGCGGCCGGCAGCAGGGTGCCGCTGATGATCATGTTCGACGACGGCTGGAGCGCCGCATCGCACTGGGACGTCAGGATCAGGACCGCCGACGAGCTGATCGCCAATGCCGACAACGACGGCCGCGCCATCGCGCTGGTGCCGCTGTCGGAGCCGAACCGCGACATCACGCTGATGCCGGCGGGTGCGGCGCGCGTGGCGCTGCGGCAACTCGCGCCGAAGCCCTATTCGATCGATCGCGTCGAGACGCTGGCCGCGGTCGACCGTTTCCTCAAAGTCACCGGCGACTGCGAGATCGCCTGGCTCTCCGACGGCATCGACACCGGCCGCGGCGAAGACTTCGTGCAGGGCCTCGGCAAGACCATCGGCGATCGCAGCCTGACCGTGTTCGAAGGCGGCACCTCCTCGCCGCTGGCGCTGGTCGCGGCCGAGAACGCCGCGGCGAAGATGACGGTGAAGGTGCTGCGCACCGACAGCGGCATCGCGGTCGGCACCGTGCGCGCACTCGACCAGAAGGCCTCGCCGATCGGAGAAGCGCGCTATTCGTTCGGCCCGCAGGACAAGGAGACCGAAGCCGCGTTCGATCTGCCGGTCGAGCTGCGCAACGACATCACCCGGCTCGAAATATCCGGCGAGCGCTCGGCCGGCGCGGTGCAGCTGCTCGACAAGCGCTGGCGCCGCCGCGCCATCGGCATCGTCTCGGGCTCGACCAGCGAGACCGCGCAGCCGCTGCTGGCGCCGACCTTCTATCTCACCCGCGCGCTGGCGCCGTTCGCCGACGTCCGGCTCGCCGACAAGGGCTCGCCGCAGCAGGGCATCACACAATTTTTGGACCAGAAGCTGCCGATGATCATCCTCGCCGATGTCGGCACCATCTCCCCCGAACTCCGCGAGCGCCTCAATGCCTGGGTCGACCAGGGCGGCGTGCTGGTGCGGTTCGCCGGCCCCCGGCTGGCGCAGGCCGAGGACGACCTCGTGCCGGTCAAGCTGCGCAAGGGCGGTCGGACGCTCGGCGGCAGCCTGACCTGGGAGAAGCCGCAGCATCTGGCCTCGTTCGCGGCCGACGGCCCCTTTGCCGGCGTCGTGGTCCCCAAGGACGTCACGGTGAGTCGCCAGGTGCTGGCCGAGCCCGACGCCGTGCTCGCCACCAAGAGCTGGGCCTCGCTGGAAGACGGCACGCCGCTGGTGACCGGCGAGCATCGCGGCAAGGGGCTCGTCAGCCTGTTCCACGTCAGCGCCGACATGCGCTGGTCGGACCTGCCGATGTCGGGCACCTTCGTCGAAATGCTGCGGCGGGTGGTCGACATGTCGGGCTACACCGCCAAGCCCGGCGCCGGCGTTGCCAGCGAGGCGACCGCCGAGACGGTGGCGCCGCTGCACATCCTCGACGGTTTCGGCGCGTTCGGCCCGCCGCCGGCGACCGCAAAACCGCTGCCTGCCGATTATCGCGATCGGGCCACACCCGATCATCCGCCGGGCTTCTATGGTCCGGCAGAAGGACCGCTTGCCGTGAACACGCTTGCTGCCGCCGACCGCATCGCGGCCCTGAACACCGCGAGCCTGCGCGCCCGGCACGCCACCTACACCAATGCCGAACCGCGGGATCTGCGCGGCTGGCTGCTGTCCACCGCGCTCGCGCTGTTCCTGGTCGACGCCCTCATCGTCGCGGTGCTCGGCGGCGGGATTGCCGCGCTGCTGCGCCGCCGCGCCGCGCCGGCAATGATCGTGTTCGCACTGGCGCTCGCAGGCCTGATGTCGTTTGCGCCGACGCCGGCGCGCGCCGACGGCGCCGCGGACGAGTTCGCGATGAAGGCGGTGTCGCAGACGCGACTCGCCTATGTCGTGACGGGCAATGCCGACGTCGATTCCATCGTCAAGGCGGGGTTGAACGGGCTGACGCTGTTCCTGGCCCAGCGCACCGCGCTCGAGGCCGGCGATCCCGTCGGCATCGACCCGGCGCGCGACGAGCTCGCCTTCTTCCCGCTGATCTACTGGCCGATCGTACCGGGCGCACCCAAGCCGCCGCAGGACGCCATCAACAAGATCGATGCCTACATGAAGCAGGGCGGCACCGTGCTGTTCGACACCCGCGACGCGATCGAGGCGCCGCCCGGCGCGAACGGGGCCTCGCAGACCCCGGGCATGCAGACGCTGCGCGAGATACTCTCCTCGCTCGACGTGCCCGAGCTCGAGCCCGTGCCGCGCGAGCACGTGCTGACCAAGACCTTCTATCTGCTGCGCGACTTCCCCGGCCGCTTCACCGCCGGCCAGACCTGGGTCGAGACGCTGCCGCGCGAAGAGGACGAGGACAGCGCGCAGCGGCCGGCGCGCGGCGGCGACGGCGTCTCGCCGATCATCATCACATCGAACGATCTCGCCGGCGCCTGGGCGGTGCGGCCCGACGGACAAGCCATGCTGCCGGTGACCGGCGGCGACGCCCGCCAGCGCGAATTCGCCTACCGCGCCGGCGCCAATATCGTGATGTACACGCTGACCGGCAACTACAAGGCCGACCAGGTGCACGCTCCGGCTCTGATCGAACGGCTGGGGCAATGATGCGGATGTTGAATCGCGACATCCGCAAGAACGAAGCCGTCATGGCCGGGCATAGCCGCCCGAAGGACGGCGTCGCTTCGCTCGCCTACGTCCCGGCCATCCACGCCTTGCCACGCGGCATGAAGAACGTGGATGCCCGGGACAAGCCCGGGCATGACGATGCCGAGAGAGTGACGCCATGAACTACGGCATCGCATTCACGCCACTTGTTCCCGCGATCGTGCTGTGGCTCGCGCTCGCCGCGATCGTCGTCATCGCGCTCGTGCTGCTGCTGGCACGCGCACGCGGCGCCGCGGTGCGCGTGGCCGCGCTGGCGCTGGTCCTGCTGGCGCTCGCCAATCCCTCCTTCACCCGCGAGGACCGCGATCCCCTCACCTCGGTGGCAGCCGTCGTCGTCGACAAGAGTCCGAGCCAGAATTTCGGCAACCGCAACCGTGAAGCCGCCCAGGCGCAGGAAGCGCTGGTCGACAGCCTGAAGAAGATCAAGGGCCTCGAAGTCCGCGTCGTCGAGGCCGGACAGGCCGACGGCGAGACCGACGGCACGAAACTGTTCGGCGCCCTCGCCTCGGCATTGGCGGACGTGCCGGTCGACCGCGTCGCCGGCGCGTTCCTGATTACCGACGGCCGCGTCCACGACATTCCGGCGAACGCCGCCGCGCTCGGTTTCCAGGCGCCGGTGCACGCCCTGGTCACGGGGCAGAAGGACGAGCGCGACCGCCGCATCGCGATCACGGCGGCACCGCGCTTCGGCATCGTCGGGCAGACCCAGACCATCAACTACCGCCTCGACGACCAGGGTGTCTCCGGCGAGCGCGCCAGGGTCACGATCCGCCGGGACGGCGAGGTCATCAACGAGCGCACGCTGGGAAGCGGCCAGAGCGCCAGCGTCGACGTCGACATCAAGCACGCCGGTCCGAACATCGTCGAGATCGAGGCCTCGCCGCTCGAACGCGAATTGACGCCGGTGAACAACCGCGCCGTCGTCGCCATCGACGGCGTGCGCGACAAGCTGCGCGTGCTCCTGGTCTCGGGCGAGCCGCATTCGGGCGAGCGCACCTGGCGCAATCTGCTCAAGTCCGACGCCAGCGTCGACCTCGTCCATTTCACCATCCTGCGCCCACCGGAGAAGCAGGACGGCACGCCGATCAACGAATTGTCGCTGATCGCGTTTCCGACGCGCGAGCTGTTCCAGCAGAAGATCAACGAATTCCAGCTGATCATCTTCGACCGCTACGCCCGCCAAGGCGTGCTGCCGATCGCCTATTTCGACAACATCGCGCGCTATGTCCGCTCGGGCGGCGCGGTGCTGGTCTCGGCCGGGCCCGACTACGCCTCCAACACCAGCATCTGGCGCACGCCGCTGGATTCGGTGCTGCCGGCCGAGCCGGTCGGCGTGACGGAAAAGCCGTTCTATGCGCATCTGTCCGACATCGGCAAACGCCATCCGGTCACGCGCGGGCTGGAGGGCTCCGCCAGCGAACCGCCGCGCTGGAGCCGGTTCTTCCGCACCGTCGACACCCGCAATGCGGTGAACCCGCCTGTCATGACCGGCGTCGACGGCAAGCCGCTTCTGTTCCTGTCGCGCTTCGGCGAGGGCCGCGTCGCGCTGCTGCTCTCCGACCACATCTGGCTGTGGGCGCGCGGCTATGAGGGCGGCGGACCGCATCTCGACCTGCTCAGGCGGATGTCGCATTGGCTGATGAAGCAGCCTGATCTGGACGAGGAAGCGCTGCGGCTCCAGGTGCAGGGCAAGGACCTCGTCGTGGTGCGCCAGACCATGGCGGACAGCGTCCAGCCGGTGAGCGTCACCTCGCCATCGGGCGTGTCGCACGACTTGACGCTGGCGGCTGCCGATCCCGGCGAGTGGCGCGCCAGCCTGCCGGCGAACGAGCTCGGCCTGTGGCAGGCCACCGACGGCACGCTGAAGGCACTGATCAATGTCGGCCCGACCAATCCGAAGGAGTTTTCGGAAGTCACCTCCACGGTCGATACGCTGAAGCCGCTGACGCAGGCAACGGGGGGCGACGCCGTGCGCGTGGCCAATGGCTCCAGCGTCGAGCTGCCGCGCATCCTGCCGGTGCGCTCAGCCAGCGTCTTCCATGGCGACGGCTGGATGGGCGTGCGGATGCGCGACGCCAGCGTGGTGAAGGGCGTCGGCGTGCTGCCGATCTTCTCCGGCCTGGTCGGCCTGTTGCTGCTGCTCGGCGCGTTCGCCGCGACCTGGGTCCGCGAAGGGCGCTAGTTGCCCGAACGACACATCGGACAGGCCGACTGCATGCGCAGCCCCGGCCCGCCGTTGACATCTGCAGACCGATCGAGCGATGTTACATTATAACGTCGCGACATCAGGGAATTGATGCCCCGCGACGTGGGGGTGGCGTTTCCAGATGAAGTGGTTCCGGTCGAATATCAGGCACGGCGCCCGGCTCGCGTTGTTCGCGATGCTGGTGCAGTTCGCGCTGACATTCGGCCACAGCCACTGGTTCGCACAGGCCGCGCCCCTCGCCCAATCCTCGCTGCAGCAGACCGACGGCTTCAAGGGCGTTGCCGCGATCGACCGCGCCGCGGTCCAGAAGCAATCGCCGGCCAGCCCCGACCGCGAGCATCAGGGCGAAGACAATTGTGCGATCTGCGCCATCATTGCGATGGCAGGCACCGTCGTCTCGGCCACGCCGCCCGTGCTGCTGCTGCCGCAGGCGATCGAGCTGCTCCACCGCACCCTCGATGCCGAATTCGTTCATCTGAAATCGGCCGGCACGGCATTCCAGCCCCGCGCCCCTCCCGCGTCCTGACTTCCAACGCTTGATCACGCCCAGCCTCGCCGCTTTCAGGCGAATGCCTGGGAGAAGTTGAAGTCGAATTCCGTCGCGCCGCGACGGCAGGCCGCCTCCGATCAGCAGACCATCATCCGGACGGCGCCTGACTGGAATCAGGACAATGTCATTCAAATCGCGACGCGCGCAACGTCTTGGCGGAGCAAGCCTGCTCCTGCTCGGCGCTGCCGCCACGCCCGCCTTCGCTCAAGAGCCGGCCCAAGACAAATCATCGACGGAAATCCCCGCCGTCACCGTGACGGCGCCGAGCCCGATCGTGCGCAGAGCGGTGGTGCCGTCCCGCAACGCCGGTCGCGGCACGCGGACCGCGCGGGTGCGCAGCCGCGAGCAAACGGCTGAAGCAACGCCTGCGGCTCCCGCGCCCGCCGCGCCTCAGCCGGGCGTGCTGCCAATCGTGACCAACCAGTTTGCCACCGTCACCGTGGTGCCGAACGAGGAGATCCGCCGCGAGGGCGGCGGTCAGCTCGGCGATCTCCTGTTCTCCAAGCCCGGCATCACCGGATCGAGCTTCGCGCCCGGCGCATCCAGCCGGCCCATTATCAGGGGTCTCGACGTCAACCGCGTCGGCATCGTCGAGAACGGCACCAATGCCGGCGGCGCCTCCGATCTCGGCGAGGATCATTTCGTCCCGATCGATCCGCTCGCGACCAACCAGGTCGAAGTGGTGCGCGGGCCGGCGGCACTGCGTTACGGCTCGACCTCGATCGGCGGCGTGGTCAGCGCCACCAACAACCGGATTCCGGATGCGCTGCCCTCCTGCGCGCCGTCGTTCCAGAGCTACGGCCTGCCGACCAAGGCCCCGCTCGCGAGCGCTGCGACGTCGCCTTGCGTCACCGCCGAGACGCGCACCGCGTTCAGCTCGGTCGATCGCGGCGTCGAGAGCGGCGTGCTGCTCGATACCGGCGGCGGCAATTTTGCGTTCCATGCCGACGCTTATGGCCGCACCACCTCGGACTATTACATCCCGAGCTATCCCTATCTGACCGACCAGTCGCGTCCCGTGAACGGCCGCCAGCCCAACTCGGCGACGCGCTCGGACGGCGCCTCGATCGGCGGCTCCTACTTCTTCCAGGGCGGCTATATCGGCGCATCGATCACGCAGAACGACTCGCTCTACCATATCCCCGGCATCGACGGCGCCGACCACAACACGCGGATCGACGCGCACCAGACCAAGATCAACGTCAAGGGCGAGTACCACCCCGACGCGGCCGCGATCGACGCGATCCGCTTCTGGGCCGGCGCGACCGACTACCGGCACAACGAGATCGGCCTTGCCGATCCCGCCGACCTCAACACCGACGGCATCAGGCAGACCTTCACCAACAAGGAGCAGGAGATCCGCACCGAGGTGCAGCTGATGCCGTTCAACGCCCGCTTCGCCGAGGTGACCACCGCACTGGGCTTCCAGGTCGGCCATCAGGAACTGAGCGCGCCGAGCCCGGACAATCCCGGCACGCTGTTCAACGGCCTGTGGGACCCGAACAACAGCACGCGCGTTGCCGGCTACGCCTTCAACGAGTTCAAATTCACGGAGGCGACGCGAGCGCAGATCGCCGGGCGCATCGAACACGTCGAACTGCACGGCACGACGCCGGACTTCCCGGCGGATTACCTGCCCGACGGCACGCCGCAGGCGCCGATCGCGCGCAATCCGTCCTTCACGCCGAAGAGCGGCAGCATCGGCCTGTTGCAGGACCTGCCGGGCGGCATGGTCGGCAGCATCACCGCGCAATATGTCGAGCGCGCGCCGAAGGCGGCCGAGCTGTTCTCCCGCGGCGGTCATGACGCCACGGCGACGTTCGACATCGGCAACCCGAACCTCACCATCGAGACCGCGAAATCGGTCGAGCTCGGCGTGCGCAGAGCGACGGGGCCGTTCCGCTTCGAGGCGACCGTCTACTACACGCATTTCGATAATTTCATCTATCGCCGCCTCACCGGGGTCATGTGCGACGACGACTTCGCCTCCTGCGGTGCGCCCGACGGCGAACTGAACCAGGCGGTCTACTCGCAGCGGAACGCTAACTTCCGCGGCGGCGAATTCCAGTCGCAGCTCGACGTCGGCGCCTTCCAGGGCGGCATCTGGGGCATCGAGAACCAGTTCGATTTCGTCCGCGCCACCTTCAGCGACGGCACCAACGTGCCGCGGATTCCACCCATGCGCGTGGGCGGCGGCGTGTTCTGGCGCGACGACAACTGGCTGATGCGGATCAACCTGTTGCATGCCTTCGCGCAGAACAACGTGGCCGAGATCGCGGAAACGCCGACCGCGGGCTACAATCTGTTGAAGGCCGAGGTCAGCTACAAGACCAAGCTCAAGCCGAATCCGTTCGGCGCGCGCGAGATGCTGGTCGGCCTCCTCGGCAACAACCTGCTCAACGAGAACATCCGCAACTCGGTGTCCTACACCAAGGACGAGGTGCTGCTGCCCGGCATCGGCGTGCGGGCGTTCGCGAACTTCAAGTTCTAGCGCTGATCAGGCCATGAATTGTGCGGGAGGGGCTATCCCTCCCGCGTGAGCGGAATACAGAACCTCGATCATGCTCTAGTTGGCAACGAAGTGCGCGTGGCGAAGGCCCTTGTGATGGCCGTCGGCCGGCGGCTTTCCTGCAATCAACGCAATGCCAACGGCCAAGCCGACCGTTGCCGCCAGCAGTCTGACCAGAGAAGGACGCATTCCATCCTCGACATCGAGGCGCCAACATCGCGGCACAGACATCGTCGGCGCAGAACATGGGTTCTGCTTTGCCAAACTAAGCAGCGAAACTATGACGGAAAGGGAAACTATCGTTCTGGTTGCATATCGATGAAATACAATTCTATTAAACGTTTCAGATTTGCGACCGAACCGCACAATTTTCGAGCAACGTGGCGCGACATTCACCGCGCGTGTTTGATTGCCGGTGTTCCACCATTTGTCACCCGGTCGGGTGACGCTGCGTTGCTTCGCAGTCGTTAGCATCACAAGCACCGAGCCCGATATTCGGCTCGACGTCGTGAATTGGTTCACACGCATTGTTCTGCCGCGCGAGTAGGGTCATCGGAGATCGATACCCGCGATTGCCACCAAAGTCTTGCTGTCGGAGGTTTTCATGCCGCCTGTCGATCCAAAGGCAGCTTCCGCTTTCTCCGTCGTCAGATCATTTCCAGCAATTCCCACGGTCTGCCTGGGAATCTTCGCCGTCGCGCTTGCCGTCTCGTCGAGTGCGACGAAGGCCGCTTGCTGGGTCGTGCTGCTGTCCGCGATGGTTTCGAGTATCGCAGGCTTCGCATTCTCGCCGATCGCCGGCGCCTTCCTCTTCCATAGCTTGAGCGAGCCGATCACGATCGTCCGGATTCTCCTGGTGGCTTCGATCGCCCAACAAGTCTACTGCGTCTGGCGCCTTCGTGAATCGATCGAGATGCGCCGGTGCGCTCCCTACCTCTTCGGCAGCATCTTGACGTTGCCCATCGGCCTTCATCTCCTCTGCAACACTTCGGCGTCCACCTTGCTGCCGATGTTGGGAGCTTTGTTGATCACCTATGGCGCCTTCACGGCACTGAAGCCGACTCTACGGTCCGGGAAAAATCCCTTGTGGGGACGCATCACGGTTGGCGCGCTGGGAGGCATTACCGGAGGCCTTGCAGCATTTCCTGCCGCTTTCGTTTCGATGTGGTGCCATGTCCAAGGTTTCGACAAGCACCGCGCCCGCGCAATCATCCAGCCCTTCATCCTGGTCAACCAGCTGCTGTCGCTGTCCTTGCTGATGGTCTTGCGGCCGTCAGAGGTGATGCCGCTCGGCCTCCTCTTTTATGCAGCCCCCGCCGTGCTCGGCGCCTATGTCGGGCTGATGATCTTCAACCGCGTCGATACCGCTACGTTCAACCGCATCGTGGGCCTGCTGCTGATGGCTGCCGGGATCGGTTTTGTCAGGCCCCTCTGAAGGTTCGGAGCATCCCATGCAGAAATCCCCGCAGGATCTCCCCCAGTCAGACCGCCCCGTGGTGCGCAAATGGCGGCTTGCGGTCGTCAGCTTCTATGGATCGCTGCTGGCCGTCATGCTGATGCTGGCGCTGACGACCAGTCATGATGTTCAAACTGCAGGCACGAACGTGCCTCTCGCGTCTCTGAAGAAGTAGAAGGGCTCGTCTGGCGCATCCCGGATCGCAATAATGGAACGCATCCTCGATTTGATATACGAGGCCGCCGGCCAACAAGACCTCTGGCCTGCCGTTCTCACCGCTATCGCCGATCTCACAGGAAGCGAAGGCGGGGTATTGTTCGGACAATCGGTCACGGCCGAGCAGGTCTACTTCGATTTCAACGGCCGCTTGAACCAGCAATGCAGTCAAGTCTACCAGGAACGCCATATGCAGAATGCCTGGTCTGAGGCTATGGAGGACAAGCCGATCGGGCAAGTGGTCCTGTCGGACGAAGTGGTGCCGCTGCGCGAGCTCGAAAAATCGGTCTTCTACGACGAGGTCCTCAGGCCGCAAGGCATCGGGCACAACGCGATGATCGCGCTGGCAGCGAAGGACGACTTCCGTGTGGCCTTCAACATCTGCCGCAGCAGGCGCCGCGGCGAATTCGACGCAGCCGGCCGTAAGCACATCGAAATGCTGGCTCCCCATCTGCGGAGATCCGTCACATTGGGATTTCGTCTGACCGGGTATCACGCATTGAGGAGAGCCGCGTTCGACGTGATCGATCAACTGGCGGACGGCGTCGTCGTCATGGGTCCCAGGGCACATGTCGTCTTTGCGAACCAGACGTCCTGTTCGCTGGAAGCGGAAGGGACGCTCAAGCTCAGGCCTTCGATGGCGACCTGGTCAGCCCCGCATTCGAGACGCCTCGCCAACCTTGTCCGGTCGACATTGGCCGGCGGAGCCGGCGGAACGATGAGTGTTCCCGCGGTGGAGGGGACGCGGCTTCTGACTATTGTCGTCGTGGGACTGCGCAGCGAAGAAGTCGGGATGCTCGGTGGGGCCTTCATCCGCAACGCGGCCTGCGCCGCCTTCGTGATCGATCCCTCTCGAAGAGGAACGGCGAGTTCGCAGCAATTGACCGACGCATATGGCTTGACCAGGGCGGAAGCGCGCGTGGCAGTTGCAGCGTCCTCCGGCGGGACGACATCCGAAGCAGCCGTCATGCTGGGACTGTCCGCCAATACGGTCAAAACGCATCTCAGACGAGTCTTTGCCAAAACCGACACGAGAGGTCAGGCTGAGCTTGCCGCACTTCTCGCGACGATAGGTGTCGTCAGATCCCCTGGCGAAGCCTCGTAGCCAGGATCGAGCGGAGCGAGAGCCGGGACTTGTCCGCCCGGCCTTGGATTGCGCTTTTCGCCTTCGCCCTTCGAGCTACGGCGGACGCTCCATCCGGGCGTGGAGCTGCGGCTGCAGCTACCCCCGCGCCTTGCTCCAGTCGGGGCCGACTGGGCCCGACACGCCCTCGAAGGCGCCGTCGACGAGCTCGAACACCAGGATGCGGGCGGCATCGACAGGGCCCGGCATGGTGACGCGGCCCTTGGGGACCGGCTTGAAACCGACGCGGCTGTAATAGGGTTCGTCGCCGACCAGCAGCACGAGGCGGTGGCCTTTCGCTTTCGCATCCTTCAGCGCGCGCTCCATCAACGCACGGCCGACGCCGCGGCCGCGGAACGGCGGCTCGACGGTGAGCGGACCGAGCAGCAGCGCGGGCGTGTCGCCGATCAGGATCGGCAACTGCCTGACCGAGCCGACCAGCAGCGTGCCGATGCGGGCGGTGAAGGACAGTTCGAGCAGATGGTCGACGTGCTCGCGAATCCGGTAGGCGCTCAGCACGAAGCGACCGGGACCGAAGGTACGTTCGTGCAGCCGCTCGATCGCCTGAGCGTCGCCGGCGGCTTCGGGAAGGATGGTCAGTGAGAGGTCGGTCATGTCATCCGGCGGAGTAGCATCTGCGAATGCGGAGGTCCATGGGCGCGGCACCCACCTCAGTCCCGTTTCAACGCCGGCTGGGACAGGTAGGCCAGCATCTTCATCTCCCGCCGCCCCCGCGTGACCGTGTCGAGCACGAGCCCGGACGAGACCGACAGCAGGGCCATGATCATCAGGCCCATCGACAGCACGGCGGTGGGCAGGTGCGGCACAAGGCCGGTTTCGATGAAGGTCATCACGATCGCGATCGCCAGGATGATCGAGACCAGCGCCAGCACGATTCCGATGTTGCCCGCGAGGATCGCAAGACAGATCAGACCGAAAGCGGGTTTGGCAATCTTCATCCGGTTTTCCGTGGCGGCGGTCGACCCGGTTACTAGCACAGGCCGCCCTCAGCGCCACGTCGCAATCAAGGGCCGGTCGTCGAGCACTTCCGCGATCCGCAGCCGCGTGCCGGGCGTGGTGCCCTCGGGCAGCGCGGTGATCGCGAAGAACCCGCATTCGACGATCTCGCGGTTGGGCGCGGGCAGGCGGTCCTGCCTGAACTGCCTGACGACGTAGACCGCGACGTGGTCGCGGCGGGAGACGTGGCTGTTGAGGAAGATGCCGTGCAGCATGGCCTCTCCGGTGAGATCGATGTCGCCCTCCTCCTTGAGCTCGCGCTGCATCGCCTGCTCCATGGTCTCGCCGTGGTCGACGCCGCCGCCAGGCAGATACCAGCCGCTGACGTAGCTGTGCCTGACGAGGAAGACCCGATCCTCGGCATCCAGCACCACGGCGCGGACGCCGAGCGTCATGCCGCGGACGAGCAGGAAGTAGGCGTGGAAGAGCCGCCGCAGCAGCGGCTCGGCTTTCCGTCGGACGCGGTTCAGACTTTCTCCCATCAGACTTCCCTGCCGCCCCGTTTCAGGCCCTGCTTGCGCGCCGGGCGCGACCTTGCCATTACGGTAGAGCAATAGCGAGGCAATCGCGCGTCATGACTCCCAACACGCTGGCTCCCTTCACGCTCGCCCATCTGTCCGACCCGCATCTGCCGCCTTTGCCGAAGCCGCGGCTGATCGAGCTCGCGGGCAAGCGCGCGCTCGGCTATGTCAACTGGACGCGCAACCGCCACAAATACCAGCGCCGCGAGGTTCTCGACGCACTCGTCGCCGATCTGAGGGCGCAGGCGCCCGACCACGTCGCGGTGACGGGCGATCTCGTCAACCTCGCGCTGGAGGCGGAATTCGCGCCGGCCCTCGCCTGGCTCGAGAGCGTCGGCCCGCCTGAGCGCGTGACCGCGATTCCCGGCAACCATGACGCCTATGTCCGTGCCACCTTTCATCGTTTCGGCGAGACGTTTGCGCCCTATCTTGCCGGCGACGACGGCCGCATCGGCTTTCCGTCCGTGCGCCGGCGCGGACCGCTTGCGCTGATCAGCCTGTCCACGGCGGTACCGACCCTGCCGCTGATGGCGACGGGCACGCTCGGGCCCGATCAGCTCGCCTCGCTCGAACAGGTGCTCGAACGGCTCGCGGCGGAGGACGTCTTCCGCGTGCTGCTGGTGCATCATCCGCTGAAATCCGATGCCCGCCAGAAGCGGATGACGGACGCGCCCGCCCTGCTGGCGCTGCTCAAGCGCCATGGCGTCGAGCTGATCCTGCACGGGCACGACCACGTTCATTCGACGATATGGGTCGAAGGTCCCAACGGAAACATTCCCGCGCTCGGCGTT
This sequence comes from Bradyrhizobium sp. GW821-FHT13H06, assembly GCF_058803975.1. Classification (NCBI taxonomy): domain Bacteria; kingdom Pseudomonadati; phylum Pseudomonadota; class Alphaproteobacteria; order Hyphomicrobiales; family Nitrobacteraceae; genus Bradyrhizobium; species Bradyrhizobium sp. GW821-FHT13H06. The sequence goes on from NZ_JBXAPN010000005.1 coordinate 383,396, forward strand.
CCCTCGGCCTCCGCACTCGCGCACGGACGCTACCCGGCGGCGGCGTATAATCTGCTGACGATCGAGAAGGACAATGCCGGCTGGCGCTGCGAGCAGACGGTGCGGAGCCTGGGGGCTGGATTTCAGATCGGGCAGATCAAGCATGCGAGGTTGATTTAGTTCACCGTCATTCCGGGGCGGCTCGAAGAGCCGAACTCCGGTGCGCCCTTGCGCACCTGAGAATCTCGAGATTCCGGGTTCATGCTTCGCATGCCCCGGAATGACGAAAGAGAAAAATTCACCAGCTCCGCAGGGCGGCCAGCACCGCGACCCCGAACAACGCCGCGGCGCCGAGCACGAACCCGAACACGAACGGCCAGAGCCGCGAGCGGCGCGGCGGCGCGGTGGCAGGTGCTTGCGGTTCGGGCGGGACCACCATCGCACGCTCGCGCTCGACCATGCGGCGCGCGACATAATCGGTGACGGCCTCGACGATCACGGCGGTGTCGTGCGATTCGGCGAGGACGATGCGGCCGAAACGGGTGTCCTGGACGAAGCGGTACATCCGCTTGTCGCGCCCCATCACGATGTGGGCGACGACGTCGATCCAGAGTCTTGGCGTATCGCCCTGGCTGATGCCGCGGTCGAACAGGTCGATCTGATCAGGCACCTGCGCGAACAGGGGATCGAGCGCGTCATTGAGGATCTCGAGCCGCGCCACCTCGGCGTCCCTGAGATCGACCACGACGCCGGTCCGGTCGGCGGCCTCGATCCGTGCGCGCAGCAGTGCATCGCGCAGCCGCACCGGGCGCGGCTGGCCGGGATGGGTCCCGCTGGTCTCGGGCTCTGACATGGTCGGCCTCGTCCTCGACTTTCCTGCATTAACCTATCAGCAACCATCCCCTCCGCAAAGACCCACAATTCCAGATACTTACAGCGCCCACAGCCGTTTCACCTGTACCAAAAGCAGACGATCCCACCCAGGCAAAGCCTGGATGGGATCATCCGTCCTTGGACGTCTTCTTGGTTTAGGTCGGCAGCTGATCAGGCTGCCGGAGCGCGCTGCGGCTCTTCCACGATCGAGAAGCGGACGCCGGCCTTGTGGCGGCTCTCTTCCGACACCTCGCGCCAGCAGTCCTCAGCCTCCTTGCGGGACTTGAACGGACCTTTGACCTGGGCCGAACCTTCCACGAGCTTGTGGAAGTTCATCGAACCGAACTCGCCGCCGATCACCCAGAAATTGCTGCCTTTGGTCATTGTCAGTCTCCTATCGAGAGTAGCGTGGTTCGTTAGCCGAACTGGTTCATCGTGTTGTGGGCGCCGCCCGCCTTCAGGGCTGCCTCGCCGGCGAAGTACTCCTTGTGGTCGTCGCCGATGTCGGAGCCGGCCATGTTCTGATGCTTCACGCAGGCGATGCCCTGGCGGATCTCGGCGCGCTGGACGTTCTTGACGTAGCCGAGCATGCCCTGCTCGCCGAAATACTCCCTGGCCAGATTGTCGGTCGAGAGCGCTGCCGTGTGATAGGTCGGCAACGTGATCAGGTGGTGGAAGATGCCGGCGCGCTTGGCCGAATCCGCCTGGAACGTGCGGATGCGCTCGTCGGCTTCCTTGGCCAGCGGCGTGTCGTCGTACTCCGCCTTCATCAGCTCGGCACGGTTGTACTTGCTGACGTCCTTGCCGGCCTCCTTCCAGGCGTCGAAGACCTGCCAACGGAAGTTGAGGGTCCAGTTGAAGGAGGGCGAGTTGTTGTAGGCCAGCTTCGCGTTCGGAACCACCTTGCGGATGCGGTCGACCATCTTCGCGATCTGCTCGATATGCGGCTTCTCCGTCTCGATCCAGAGCAGGTCGGCGCCGTTCTGCAGCGAGGTGATGCAGTCCAGCACGCAGCGGTCTTCGCCGGTGCCCGGACGGAACTGGTAGAGGTTGGAGGGCAGCCGCTTCGGACGCATCATCTTGCCGTTGCGGTTGATGATGACGTCGCCGTTCCTGGCGTTCTCCGCCGTGACTTCCTCGCAATCCAGGAAGCTGTTGTACTGGTCGCCGATGTCGCCGGGCTTGTGGCTGACGGCGATCTGCTGCGTCAGGCCGGCACCGAGCGAGTCGGTGCGGGTCACGATGACGCCGTCTTCGACGCCGAGCTCGAGGAAGGCGTGGCGGCAGGCACGGATCTTCGCCAGGAAGACCTCATGCGGCACGGTGACCTTGCCGTCCTGGTGGCCGCACTGCTTCTCGTCCGAGACCTGGTTCTCGATCTGCAGCGCACAGGCGCCCGCCTCGATCATCTTCCTGGCGAGCAGATAGGTCGCCTCGGCATTGCCGAAGCCGGCGTCGATGTCTGCGATGACGGGCACGACATGGGTCTGGAAGTTGTCGATCTTCTCGATCAGCTCCTTCTCCCGGGTCTTGTCGCCTTCCTTACGCGCCTTGTCGAGGGCGCGGAAGATGTCGTTCAGCTCGCGCGAATCCGCCTGGCGCAGGAAGGTGTAGAGCTCTTCGATCAGCGCCGGCACCGAGGTCTTCTCGTGCATCGACTGGTCGGGCAGCGGACCGAACTCGGAGCGCAGCGCGGCGATCATCCAGCCCGAGAGATAGAGGTAGGTGCGATCGGTCTTGCCGAAGTGCTTCTTGACCGAGATCAGCTTCTGCTGGGCGATGAAGCCGTGCCAGCAGCCGAGCGACTGGGTGTATTTGGTGGGGTCGCCGTCATAGGCGGCCATGTCCGCGCGCATCAAGGCCGCGGTGTAGCGGGCGACGTCGAGACCGGTCTTGAAGCGGTTCTGCAGGCGCATGCGCGCGACGGCCTCGGCCGTCACCCCGTTCCATGTCGGCTGGGTCTCAAGGAGCGCCTGGGCTGCCTCGACCTCGCTCTGATAGGAGGCCGGACGCAGGAGGGGGCTGATGCCGCGGGGCTGGTAGTTCATGGACCTGATCCTTTCGCTGACGATGGCGATGGCTGTCCATCGACATTCTTGACAGTGCATTGCGAGATGCGTGTCAGGAGCTAAACGCGAAAACGGAAAATTCGGATAGAGGGCTTGTTTCCGATTGGTGATGTCATGTAACATCAGAACATGTAATAGATGTTATTTTGTAAATTTTGTAAATCAATAGGTCAGAAGACCTGACCTTGATGAGTCCGGAGATCTGAGACATGCCCGCCGTTTCCGGCAAGAAACTCTTCGTCGGCCCGCGTTTCCGGAGGATCCGGCAGCAATTGGGGCTGTCGCAGACCCAGATCGCCGAGGGCCTCGGAATCTCGCCGAGCTATGTCAACCTGATCGAGCGCAACCAGCGCCCGGTGACCGCGCAAATCCTGCTGCGCCTTGCCGAGACCTATGACCTCGACCTGCGCGACCTCGCCACCGCCGACGAGGACCGCTTCTTCGCCGAGCTCAACGAGATCTTCTCCGATCCCTTGTTCCGCCAGATCGACCTGCCCAAGCAGGAGCTACGCGACCTCGCCGAGCTCTGTCCCGGCGTCACCCACGCGCTGCAGCGGCTCTACGCCGCCTATACCGAGGCGCGCCAAGGCGAGACGCTGGCCGCCGCGCAAATGGCCGACCGCGACGTCGGCACGCGCTATGAGGCCAATCCGGTCGAGCGCGTGCGCGAGCTGATCGAGGCCAACCGCAACTATTTCCCGGAGCTCGAGCAGGCCGCAGAGACTCTGCGCGATGAGCTGAACGTGCCGGCCGAAGGGCTGTATGCGGCGCTCGCGGCGCGCCTGCGTGAAAAGCATTCGATCCAGACCCGCATCATGCCGGTCGACGTCATGCGCGAGACGCTGCGGCGCTTCGACCGGCATCGCCGCCAGCTCCTGATCTCGGAGCTGGTCGACCCGCCCGGCCGCGCGTTCCAGCTCGCCTTTCAGCTCGGCCTCGGCGAATGCGCGCAAGCCCTGGAGACCATCGTCGGCCGCGCCGGCCCGCTGGACGACGCGCCGCGCCGCCTGTTCCGCATCACTCTCGGCAACTACTTTGCAGCGGCGGTGATGATGCCCTATCCGGCCTTCCTTGCCGCAGCCGAAGCGCTGAACTACGACATCCACGTGCTGGCGCAGCGCTTCAATTCCGGCTTCGAGCAGGTCTGCCACCGCCTCACCACCCTGCAGAGGCCGAACGCGCGCGGCATTCCGTTCTTCCTGCTCCGCGTCGACAATGCCGGCAACGTCTCGAAGCGCTTCTCCTCCGGCACCTTCCCGTTCTCGAAATTCGGCGGTACCTGCCCGCTGTGGAACGTGCACTCGACCTTCGACACGCCGGACCGCCTGCTCAAGCAGGTGATCGAGCTGCCCGACGGCACGCGCTATTTCTCGATCGCGCAGATGGTGCGCCGCCCCGTCGCGCCGCACCCGCTGCCGCAGCCGCGCTTCGCCATCGGCCTCGGCTGCGAGATCCGTCACGCCGCACGCCTGACCTATGCCGCCGGCATCGACCTGGAGAAAACCGAAGGCACGCCGATCGGCGTCAACTGCCGCCTCTGCGAGCGCGAAAACTGCGCCCAGCGCGCCGAGCCCCCGATCACGCGCACGCTGATCCTGGACGAGACGACGAGAAGGGTGTCGAGCTTTGCGTTCTCGAATGCGCGGGAGCTGTGAGGGCATTTAGCTCTCGTGTCCCGGACGCGCTGCAGCGCTCTTGCGCTGCTGCGCAGAGCCGGGACCCAGCGAGCCACGCACGCCGCACCATGGGCCCCGGCTCTGCAGCGCACCGCCGAAGAGGCGCTGCGCTGCGTCCGGGGCACGAGACTGCCGCACTTCACGCCAGCGTATGCACGATCACCGGCCCCGCCACGGCGCGCGCGTCGCCGGCCAGCAGCGGGCCCAGATTCTTCTCGATCCAGGCGATCGCGCGCCGGTTCGCCTCCTCGGCCTGCTCGAACTTGTCGAAGATCGAGATCGCGGTGACCGTGTCGTCGCCGGCATAGACGACGTAGTAGGCGCGGAAACCATCGACGTCGCTGATGATCGGAACGGCGCCGTCCTTGATGCGGCGCGCCAGCTCTTCCGCGCTTCCGCTCTTCGCCTTGGCCTGACGGATGGCGGCATACATGGCATCCTCCTCCGGCTATCTGGACTTTGGGCCCGTGACCCGGAGCCGATGATACGCCGATGCAGGCCGCCGATCCACGCTTGGTTAACTCCGCGCTAATCCGCCTGCGCGATCTGCAACGAGGGATTAAGCACGCCTCAACATCGGCGCCTTAGTCTCGCCCCACTCACGTTTCGCAGACAACGGCGGCCCATTCTGCCGGGCGAAACGACATCAGGGGGCTTCATCATGCGCATTGCGTTGCTGCTGACCGTAACCATCGTCGGCGCGCTCTTCGCCAATCCATCTCATGCGGGGTCGCTCGATGCCGACGCAGCGCCGTCGTTGCCGCCGGGCTTCCAGGGCTACCGCGGCTACATGTTCGACCTGTCGGAGAACTCCGACCGCAAGGACGTCGACAAGCTCACCGACAATCTGAAGCAGCAGATCGACGCCGTCGAAGCGGCCGGCCTGTCGCCGCGCGTGCTGCGCTTCTTCCGCACCGTGCCGATCATCGCGAGCGAGCTCGCCTGCCTCGACGAGGGCGCCGCGACCGCCTGCTACGGCCGCGTCGCTCCCAATGTCGAGCGCCGCGTGCCGCGGACGCTGACGGTGTGGGACCACGACAAGCAGCGCTGGACCAATCCGAACGCCGTCGACCTCGCGGTCGACTCGGGGCTCGGCGTGATCATGCTGCGGCCGGACATGATGCGCTACGAAAAGGAGGCCGTGCTGCTGCACGAGCTTCTCCATGCCTATCACGCGCGGCTGCTGCCGGACGGCTACGCCAACAAGGGCGTGATCGCCTATTACGCGCTGGCCAAATCCAAGGACATGTTGCCCAAGGAAGCCTATGCGATGAAGAATCCCATGGAATTCTTTGCGGTGACCGCCAGCATCTTCCTGGCCGGAAAAAGCGAATTCCACGACCCGAAGTCGCGCGAGGCGCTCAAGGAGAAGATGCCGGACTATTACAAGTACCTGGTCGGCGTGTTCGGCTTCGACCCCGAGCCCGCGGCGTCGAACGGCCCGGTGGCCTCGCTGAAGTAAGGCAGACATCGCGTCTCCCCAAGCAAGCCAGCCAAAGAGCCGCGCAATTGCGCGGCTTTTTTGCTTCGCAAGCTGGAAGCTGCGGATGACGCGCCGGCGGGAATTGCCAAGGCGGGGCCCGATCTGCATAGTCCCGCCGCATCGATACCGTTTTTCGAAGAGGATGAGAGAACATGGCGGACGCAGACCTGGATGTCGTGATCCGGCAACTGGCCAGACAGCTGCATACGGGCCTGATGACCCGCGCCAAGGAGCGGCGGGATCGCTTCAACGGCCTTGCGGCCAAGGCCAAGGGCAAGGAGACCGGCGAGCGCTTCAAGATGATGGCCAAGGCCACCATGGAGCAGGCCACCGCCGCCGCCAAGCGCCTCCAGATGTCCGCCGACAACGTCGCCGACAGCTACGCGCGATCGATGCGCCTGGCCGCCAGTGCGCCGATTGCGGTGAAGGTGGAAAAGAAGGCGAAGGACAAGCCCGAAAACAAGGCCAAGACGAAGAAGGCGAAGGCCAAGAAGGCGAAGTAAGCGCTTTCTTCCTTCTCCCCTTGTGGGAGAAGGTGGCGCGAAGCGCCGGATGAGGGGTTTCTCTCCGCGAGTCTAAACTGCGAGTTGGACTCGCGGAGAGATACCCCTCACCCGTCTCGCCGCTTCTCGGCGAGCCACCCTCTCCCACAAGGGGCGAGGGGAAGAAGCCCGCAGCTCTGGATATTTCTACCGTCTCGGCGCCGACACCTGTGTCGGTTCCGCACTGGCGAGCTCGGCGAGCTTGGCGCGCGCTGCCTCTCGCGCGGCCCCGTTCTTGCCGGCGGGCAGCGCCAGCGCGGCCTCGAAATCGGCGCGGGCATCGTCGGCCTGACCGTGGGCGAGGAACGCGAGGCCGCGATCGAGACGGGCCTGCGCGTCGGAGGGGTCGAGGCGGACCGCCGTGTTGAAGCTCAGGATGGCCCGATCGAGATCGCCCATGGCGGCGAGCGCAAGACCGCGCTGGTGATAGGGTGCGGCGAGCTTGGGATCATGCGCGATCGCCTCGTCATAATCCGCAATGGCGCGCTCCAGATCGCCGTTCAGCCGACGGGCCGTCGCCCGGTCGCGATAGAGCGAGCCGCGGTTGGGATTGAGATGGATGGCCTCGTCGAAATCGGCGATCGCCCGCCTGAAGTCGCCGTGACGCAGCGCGATCCGCCCGCGCCCCGCATAGGCGAAAGCGATCAGCGAGCCGCGAAGCGGCGAGAAGCCGATCACGGCCGAGCAGATGTCGGGATCGTCCTCGTCGCCGCAATTGACGACCATGTGCGTGGACAGGCCGACGAGCACGCAAAGAACGATCAGCAAGAGTACGGCAGCTCTGGTCATCTTCGACGGTGGCCGGAAGCGGGCCGGCCACGCATCCCCTTTCGAAGGAATGGTCACGTCGAGGTGTTAACACCGGCCAGGATGACCCTATGTGCGCCAGATCACAAAGCCGCAAATCCTCACCGGTTCCGTTAGCTAGCCCCAGGGACCGCGAGAAGGACCGCGGGAAGAACCACGTGACGAGGAGCGGCCCCAGGGACCGCGCCGCGGGTAGTTCTCGTTGGCCCCGACCGACGGCGCCGCCTGCCCGCCAAGCTCGGAGGCGAGCTGTTGGAGGGCGGCGACACGGTTCTGGGTCGAGGGGTGGGTCGCGAACAGATTGTCCACGCCGTGGCCCGACAGCGGATTGATGATGAACATGTGCGCGGTCGCGGGATTCCGCTCGGCCTCGTAGTTCGGCACCTGATGCGCGGCGCCCTCGATCTTGACCAGCGCCGAGGCCAGCCACATCGGCTGTCCGACGATGCGCGCGCCGAGATTGTCGGCAGCGTATTCGCGGGTGCGGCTGATCGCCATCTGCACCAGCATGGCGCCGAGCGGAGCGAGGATCATCATCAGGATCGAGCCGACGATGCCCAGACCATTGTTGTTCTCGCGATTGCCGCCGAAGAACATGCCGAACTGGGCCAGCATGGAGATCGCGCCCGCGATGGTCGCAGTGATGGTCATCAGAAGCGTGTCGTGATGCTTGATGTGCGCGAGCTCGTGCGCGATCACGCCGGCGAGCTCCTCGCGGCTGAGCTGGTTCATCAGGCCGGTGGTGACGGCAACTGCGGCGTTCTCCGGGTTGCGGCCGGTCGCGAACGCGTTGGGCTGCACCTCGTCCATCACGAACACGCGCGGCATCGGCAGGCCGGCGCGCCCGGCAAGCTCGGCGACGAGGCCGACCAGCTCCGGCGCGGTCGAACGGTCAACCTCATGGGCGCCGTACATCGACAGCACCATGCGGTCGGAGTTCCAGTAGGTGAAGAGATTGGTCGCGGCGGCAATGACGAGCGCGATCATGGCGCCCGAGGCGCCGCCGATCAGATAGCCCACGCCCATGAACAGGGCGGTGAGACCTGCGAGCAGCATTGCGGTACGAAAATAGTTCATGGCCGTCTCCCGAGACCGGCCGCGGGCGAACCTCCGGCCGGCGTCCACGAGGTATGAATGCGGCGGGAGACCGCAAGGTTCGTGCGTCGCCCCGCCGCACACCTCTGGCGGAGGGCCAGTCTTTCGGCCCTCGTTAAAGCTTGACGGGGATTTGCGCGAAAACATGCGCGGACGCTTAGCAACCTGGAAAGCGCAATTTCGGATTGAGCCATAGCAACCCGGCACGCAGCACAGTTCCGGCGCATTGACCCCCTCTCGTCGGCATTCCGTCCGCAAGGTGACCATCATGATGGACCGCTCGCGCGCTGCCTCCGTCGATCCCGCACCTGCCCCTGTCCCTGCCCCTGTCCCTGCCCCTGTCCCTGCCCCTGTCCCTGCCCCCTCCCCTGACCAGAAGACTGATGCGAAAGGCTTGCAGGAGGCGCTGCACGAGCAGCTGTTCGCCAATGACGAGCCCAGCCACGCGCCGGACGGGCAGACGGCGCCGGAATCCGGACGTCGCTGGTCGTATCTGCGGCGCGGTGCCAAGATCGCCATCGGGCTCGCCATCGTCGCCGTGTTCGGCTGGCTGCCGCTGCGCGCGATCTGGGAGAATTCGAGCGTCGAGGCGGTGCTGAATTCCCGCCTCGTCACGTTGCGCACGCCCATCGGTGGGCGCGTCGCGGCCGCCCAGCGCGTCACCGACCAGACCGAGCTGGATGCCGGAACCGTCGTCCTGCGCGTCGTCAACTCGCGCGGCGATCGCACCCTGCTCGACGATCTCCGGCGGCAGAAATCGCGCCTGGAGAACGAGCGGCCGAGTCTTGCCGCCAAGCTTGCCTCGGCGCAGGCCGCGCAAAAGGACTTGGCGCGGCAGGCCGCGCAATTCCGTGACGGACGCGTGCTCCAGCTCGAAGCCCGCATCGCCGAGATCCAGACCTCGATAGAGGCGGCGGCGGCGCGGCGCGAGGAGGCCAGCGCCGCCGTCGAGCGCGCCTCGTCGCTGGCCAGATCCGGCAATATCTCGACCGTCGAGCTGTCGCGGCTGACGCGCGAGCTCTCCGTGTCGCAGCAGACCGAGCTGGGCGCGCGCAAGCGGCTGGATGCCGCCAGGGTCGAGCTCGCCGCGGCGCAGAACGGCTCGTTCCTCGGCGACAGCTATAACGACCGGCCGAGCTCGGTGCAGCGCGAAGAGGAGATGCGTCAGCGCGCCGGCGACCTCGAAGCCGATCTCGCCCGCACCGACACCGACATCGCCTGGCTTGCCAACGAGATCATCGTCGAGGAGGTCCGCTTCGCCGATCTGTCCGAAGCCAACATCACGACACCCGTCGCGGGGCGCGTCTGGGAGATGATGACCTCGCCCGGCGAGGACGTACAGGCCGGCCAGCCCCTGCTCAAGGTGCTCGATTGCAGCGGAACCGTCATCACCGCCAACGTCACCGAGGCCGTCTACAACCGCCTGCAGCTCGGCGATCGCGCGACCTTCGAGCCGAATGACGGCGGCGAGCCGATCTTCGGCACCGTGGTCAATTTGACCGGCGCCGCCGGCGCACCCGCCAATCTCGCCATCAATCCGGATGCGCTGAGCAAGGAGCCCTATCGCGTGACCGTGGCATCGCGCGATGCCGCGGCCCGCGCCTGCACCGTCGGGCGCACCGGTCGCGTCGTGTTTGCACGGCGCGAGACCGCGCCGTGATGACAGCGCTGACGCCCGGCCTGATCGCGCTCGGCGCCTTCATGGCGATCGTGCCGTTGCTCAGGCGCGACAGCACGATGGCGCGCTCGTTCCTGACCATCGTGTCGGTGGCCCTGCTGCTGCGTTATCTCCATTGGCGTGTCACGTCGACGCTGCCGCCGCCGCATCTGACCCTCGATGCCATGGTCGGCTACCCATTCCTGCTGCTGGAAGCGGCCTCACTCGTCGCGGTCGCGTTATCGCTGCTGTTCCTGAGCCGGACGCGCGACCGCACCGGCGCAGCGAGGGTCGACGGCCGCGCCACCGATCCGCGCGCGCCGTTGATCGATGTCTTCATCTGCACCTACAACGAGGAACGGTCGATTCTCGAGCGCACTATCATCGGCGCGACCGGCATGGCTTACGGCCACTACCGCGTCTGGGTCCTGGACGACGGACGGCGGCCCTGGCTGCGGCGCCTTTCGGGCGAGCTCGGCTGCCATTATCTCACGCGGCACGACAACCTCCACGCCAAGGCCGGCAACATCAACCATGCACTCAGGCATGTCGGCACGCTGCCGGAGCGGCCGGAATTCGTCGCCATTCTCGATGCGGACTTCGTGCCGCGACCCGATTTCCTCGCGCGTACCATCTCGCTCATGGACGATGAGTCGGTCGGCGTGGTGCAGACGCCGCAGCACTTCATCAATCCAGATCCGATCCAGACCAACCTTGCCGCGACCGATGTCTGGCCCGACGAGCAGCGCTTCTTCTTCGACATCCTGCTGCCGGCCAAGGACGCCTGGGGCGTCGCGTTTTGCTGCGGCACCTCGTCCCTCATTCGCTATGCCGGCCTGATGCAGATCGGCGGATTTCCGACCGATTCGGTGACCGAGGACTACCTGGTCACGCTGCGTCTCAAGGAATGCGGCCTCAACACGATCTATCTCAACGAGCGCCTGACCATCGGGCTCGCGCCGGAGGGGCTGAAGGAATACATCACCCAGCGTGCCCGCTGGTGCCTCGGCTTGATGCAGATCGTGCGCGGTCGCAGCGGACCGCTGTCGCGGGACTCGAAGCTGTCCTTCATCGACCGGCTCTCGCTGACCGACGCCTTCATGAGCTGGTCGGCGGTGTATGCGTCGAAGGTGGCTGGCCTCGTCGTGCCCTGGTTGTTCCTGCTGTTCGGCATCAAGGCGGTTCAGGCCGACCTCACCGAGCTGTTGCGCTTCTTTCTGCCTTTCTATGTCTGGCATAGTCTCAGCATGGCCTGGCTGTCGCGCGGCCGCTCGCTCGCGATGATGACGGACGTCTCGCAGCTCATCGCGGCGCCTGCGGTGCTCGAGGCGGTGGCGGCCGGCCTGCTGAAGCCGACAGGACACAAGTTCAAGGTCACCGCGAAAGGCGGCGACCGCAACAGCCGATTCGTCGAATGGCCGCTGCTGCAGCTCTATGGCGGCGCGCTCGTCATCACGCTCGCAGCCATCGCCTATGCCTTCATCCTGCACCTGCGCGGCGAGAACATCGCCTATGGCGGACTGGCGCTGGCCTGGAGCCTCTACAACGCGGTCATCCTCACCGTGGTCTGCTTCGTCTGCATCGAGCAGCCGCGCAAGCGAAAGGCGGAGCGGTTCAGCCGCAATGAGACCGTTCTGCTGCGCCACGATGGCAGGTCGCATCTCGCGCGGCTCGCCGACATCTCCATCACGGGCGCGCGCCTGATCGATCCCGATCCGCCGGCGCCGGGCAGCACGATCGAATGCCGCATCTACGGCCGCCCGATCGCGGCCATCGTGGTGCGGCGGACCGCGGACGGATTCGCCGTGCGGTTCGAGGAAGGCATGGACACGCGCGTGCACGCGATCAGGGCATTCTATGCCGGCGAGTATGTTCGCGCCTTTCAGGGAGTGAGGGCGCTCCCGGTCGGGAAAGCGCTGCTGATGCGGCTGTTCGGCTAGGCCGACGCAGTATCACCCGCATTCCCTCTGCTGGCGGAGCATCGAAAGGATGGCTTGAGGCCGTCACTTCACCTAAACTTCGGGCGAATCCACGCCCGCCCTTTCCCCGCCGGAACTCCCATGGTCCAGACCCGATTTCTGATCGCGGCCGTCACGCTTTTCGCGTGCACCGCCACCGCTTCCGCCCAGATGCTTCCACCTCCCGCCAGGCCCGTAGCGCCCAAGGCCCCCTCGCCACGCGCAGCCTCGTGTCACAATGGCGCGAGCTTCGATCGCTTCCTCGCCGACGTGAAGCAACAGGCGGTGGCTGCCGGCGTGTCGCAGCACACGATCGCGGAGGCTTCACCGTATCTCGTCTACGACCAGGGCATCGTCAACCGCGACCGTGGCCAGCGCGTGTTCGGCCAGCTCTTCACCGAATTCGCCGGCCGCATGGCCGCGCCCTATCGCATGCAGAACGGACAGCAGCATATCAAGCGATACGCCGCGGCCTTTGCACGCGCCGAAAAGGAATATGGCGTGCCACCGGCCGTGATCGCCGCATTCTGGGGCCTCGAAAGCGACTTCGGTGCCAACATGGGCAATCTGCCGACGCTGAAATCGCTGGTGTCGCTCGCCTATGACTGCCGCCGCTCGGAGATGTTCGTGGGCGAGACCATCGCCGCGCTGAAGATCATCGACCGCGGCGATCTGCATCCCGATGAAATGATCGGCTCCTGGGCCGGCGAGCTCGGGCAGACGCAGTTCCTGCCCGTGCACTATGTCAACTACGCGGTCGACTATGACGGCGACGGACGGCGCGACCTGTTGCGGTCGCCAGCCGACGTGATCGGCTCGACCGCGAACTACATCGCAAACGGACTGAAGTGGCGGCGCGGCGAGCCGTGGCTGGAGGAGATCAAGGTGCCGGCCAACCTGCCGTGGGAGAAGACCGATCTCACGGTGCGCGAGCCGCGCTCGACATGGGCGCAGCTGGGCGTCACCTATCCCGACGGACGGCCGCTGCCGAATGACAATCTTGCGGCGTCCGTGCTGCTGCCGATGGGCCGCTTTGGTCCGGCCTTCCTCGCCTATCCGAATTTCGCGGCCTACACCGAATGGAACAACTCGCTGATCTATTCGACCACCGCGGGCTATCTCGCCTCGCGCATCGCCGGCGCCGCGCCGATGCGCAAGCCCTCCGCGCCGGTGGCGCAGCTGCCGTTCAACGAGCTGAAGGAATTGCAGCAGCTGCTTGCGCGCGCCGGCTACAATGTCGGCAAGGTCGACGGCGTGCTGGGCCAGCAGAGCCGCACTGCCGTGAAGGCGATGCAGATCAAGTTCGGCCTGCCGGCCGATTCCTGGCCGACGGCGGAGTTGCTCGCCCGCATGCGTGGCGGCACGGCGCAGGCGCAGCCGGCGGGGATTGTCAGATAGACAATCTCTCCGTAGTCATTCCCCGCGACGGGGCTACGCCAAGGCTTCGCCGCAGTTAAGGTCCAGGAGGCGCCGAAGCTTTAGCGAAGGCGGCAGGCGGGGAATCGAGTACGCCGCGGCCTGTCGATTCAGTCACTGCCGTCTCGGCGTACTGGATCGCCCGCCTGCGCGGGCGATGACGGCGGAGAGTGACGAAGTAGAATTTTCGCATCGCACAAGCCGCGCTCTGCGATTGTATTTTTCCATGAGGCTCCCATGTGAGTGGCTCAGGTTTTCTCCTGAGATTTCCCATCATTGAAGCGAGCATCACATGTCCTTCTACGACGCCGTCGTCCCCGCCTATCTGCAGATGCTGAACAGCGTGACCGGGCTGCTCACCAAGGCCGAGGCGCATTGCGCGGCGAAAAAGATCGATCCCGGCGTCCTGCTCGGCTCGCGCCTCTTCCCGGACATGTTGCCGTTGTCGAGGCAGGTCCAGCTCGTCAGCGATTTCGCCGCCAAGGGCTGCGCCCGGCTCACTCACAGCGAAGTGCCCACGACGCCCGACACCGAGACCAGCTTCGCGGAATTGAAGCAGCGGCTGGCGAAGACGATCGACTACGTCAAGTCGTTCAAGCCCGAGCAGTTCGAAGGCGCCGATGCCAGGGACGTTACCTTCCCGGCCGGCCCGGACAAATCCATCACCATGAAGGGACAGCAATTCCTGAGCTCGTTCTCGCTGCCGAACTTCTATTTCCACGCCGCGACCGCCCACGGCATCCTGCGCCACAACGGCGTCGAAATCGGCAAGCGCGATTTCATGGGCACGAACTGACTTGCCGGATCGCACGGCCGCGACGGCGGGATTCTGCTGTCGTGGCCGGAATTGCACATGAATTATGCTACGCGGGCGCTGCCGCGCAGCTCACCTGCACTTTCCGTATGGCTCTTCCCTTGCGCCTGATGCCGCGATGCACAAGTGTTCGGGACCTCTCACCGCCTGGAAGCATTTCCCATGAGCCGTTCGACTAAATTGTTCGAGACCTACAAGCTCGGCCCCATCACGCTGGCCAATCGCCTCGTGATGGCGCCGCTGACGCGCAACCGTGCCGTGCCCGGCACGTTCGTGCCAGGCCCGCTTGCTGCCGATTACTATGGCCAGAGGGCCTCTGCAGGGCTTCTGATCACCGAAGCGAGCCAGATCTCGCAGCAGGGCCAGGGCTACCAGGACACGCCCGGCATCTACAACAAGGACCAGGTCGCCGGCTGGCGCAAGGTCACCGACCGCGTGCATGCGCGCGGCGGCAAGATCTTCATCCAGCTCTGGCATGTCGGCCGCATCTCGCATGTCGACCTTCAGGCGAGTGGCGCCGCCCCGGTCGCGCCGAGTGCGATCCGCGCCAAGGGCAAAACCTTTGTGAATGGCGGTTTTGCCGACGTCTCCGAGCCGCGCGCACTCGAACTCTCCGAAATCCCGGGGATTATCGACGACTTCAAGCGCGCGGCGAAGAATGCGCTCGAGGCCGGCTTCGACGGCGTCGAGATCCACGGCGCCAACGGCTACCTGCTCGACCAGTTCGCGAAAGACGGCGCCAACAAGCGCACGGATGCTTACGGTGGCTCGATCGAGAACCGCGCGCGTCTGATGCTTGAGGTCTCCAAGGCCGTCGCCGCCGAGGCCGGCGCGGACCGCACCGGCATCCGCATCTCGCCGGTGACGCCGGCCAACGACATCTCCGACAGCAACCCGCAGCCGCTGTTCGATCACATCGTCGACGGGCTCAACGCGCTCAAGCTGGTCTATCTCCACGTCGTCGAAGGCGCCACCGGCGGACCGCGCGACATCGCGCCGTTCGACTATGCGTCCTTGCGCAAGCGCTTCTCCGGCGCCTACGTCGCCAACAACGGCTATGATTTCGAGCTTGCGACCAAGGTGCTGGACGCGAACGCGGCCGATCTCATCGCCTTCGGCAAGCCGTTCATCTCCAACCCCGACCTCGTCGAACGGCTGAAGCAGGGCGCGCCTCTGAACGACTGGGACAAGAACACCTTCTACGGCGGCGGCGCCAAGGGATACACGGACTACCCGACGCTGGCGGCCGAGCCGGCGGAGTAGATCGCCCATCAATGTTGCGGGGCGTCACCAAAGCATGATCCGGAAAAGTGCGAAGCGGTCTTCCGAAAAGACCATGCTTAAACAACAACCCAAGGCGTGATGGCGATTCATCCTGATCGCATCGCGCTTTGGCGCCCCTCGGATGTCGAAATCCTGGTTCCGGGCTCGATGCTTCGCATCGCCCCGGAATGACTTCGCCGCCCTTATGCCGAGGCGCGCGTCTCGGCTTCGCCGGCCACCATGCGCTCGACGATGCGTCGCATGCGCTGCGGGGCGGCGTCGATGGCGAGCCGGATGCATTTGACGTTGGGACGCGCCTGCGCAACCTGTTCGATGCGCTCCAGTATCTCTTTGTCCTCGTTGAAGGCGATACGGAAATCGCCGTGCAGGCGCTGATCCACGTCGGCGTCGTCCAGCGCGAAATTGCGCACGTGCAGCCAGTGGTCGATACAGACATTGTCGTCGACCGGCGTGATGAAATGGCAGGCGAAGATGCGCAGCCCCTTGCCGCGGTCCGCCGGATCGGCAATCGCACCGGCATCCGCGCTGCCGAAATCGATCACCGCGATGCAGGGCGCGACATAGTCGTAGTAATGCCAGCGATCCACATTGCCGCTGAAATTGCCGTACTTGGCGAACAGCGGGATCGGCGGCGCATTCCGGATCCAGCGCCATACCAGCACGCCACGATCGCCGTAGGTGTGCTCCACCGGGATCTCTTCGCTCGCCGAGTTGCCGAGCGTCGACAGGTGCACGAAGCTGACATGGGCGGGGTCGCAGAGATTGTCGGCGAGATTGAGATAGTTGGTTTCGATCCGCAGGGCGTCGCCCTCCGCGGCATGCCAGCCCGCCTCGCCGAACTGCGGCAGGTCATAGATCAGCGATGGATCGGCCAGCGCGGGATCGCCGGGCCAGATCCAGACCAGGCCCATCTTTTCCCTGAGCGGATAGGAGGGCACCCGCGCGTTCTGCGGAATCACGGGCTGGCCGGGAATCCGGACACAACGTCCGTCGGCGCCGAAGGTCATGCCATGATAGCCGCATTCGATGGCGTCGCCCTTCAGCTTGCCCATCGACAAGGGCGCCAAACGATGCGGACAGGCGTCGTCGAGCGCAATGACCTGGCCGGCCTCGCCCCGGTACACGACGAGGTCCATGCCGAGAATGCGGTGTCGCGCGAGGGAACGCGTCACGTTGCGCGACCATGTGAGCGGATACCAGGTGTTTCGCGGCGCGAGCAGTTTCATGGCAGCTCCTAGTCCTTCCTAGTTCTTCAGCTTGGCCAGCACTTCGGCGTCGGCGGGCTGATAGTCCGCGCCGTCGACATAGCGCCAGTCGGTCATCACGCCCTGGCCGTCCCGCACCGCGAGCTTGCCGACATAGACTCCCATGGTGGATTGGTGGTCGATCGCCCGGAAGGAGATCGGACCCACCGGCGTGTCGACCTTGAGATGCTCCATCGCCTTGATCAGATCGTCGGTCCTGGTCGAGCCGGCCGTCTCGATCGCCTTTGCCAGCACCAGCGTGTTGGCGTAGCCGATCAGCGCGCCGATGTTCGGAGGCTCCTTGAAACGCGCAACATAGGCTTTCAGGAACGAGTCGTGAGCCGGGGTCTTGATCTCGCTCCAGGGATACCCGGTGACCACCCAGCCGGGCGGCGCCTCATCCTTCAGCGGCGCGAGATATTCGGGCTCGCCGGACAGGATGCTGACGACGGCGCGCTTGGCGAACACATTGCGTGTCGTGCCTTCGCGCACGAATTTCGTGAGATCGGCCCCGAACGTCGCGTTGAAGATGGCATCGGGCTGCTCCGCCATCATCGCCTGCACCACTGCGCCCGCGTCGATCTTGCCGAGCGGCGGCCACTGCTCGGAGACGAATTCCACGTCGGGCTTCAATCGCTTCAATTCGCGCTTGAAGCTGGCCACCGCGGCCTGACCGAACTCGTAGTTGGGCGCAATCGTCGCCCAGCGTCGCGCGGGGAACTTGGCCGCCTCCTTTGCCAGGATGGAGGCTTGCGTATACGTGCTCGGCCGCAGCCTGAACGTATAGCGACTGCCCTTCTCCCAGATGAGCGCATCGGTCAGCGGCTGCGAAGCGAGGAAGAATATCCGCTTCTGCTTGGCGAAATCGGCGACGGCGAGGCCGACATGGGAGAGGATCGTGCCCGTCAGGAGATCGACCTGCTCGCCATCGACGAGCTGACCGGCGGCGGTGATGGCCACGTCCGGCTTGCCGGCATCGTCACGGGCGATGATTTCGAGCTTGCGGCCGAGCACACCGCCTTTGCCATTGATCTCGTCGCGCGCGAGCTCCCAGCCCTGGCGATAGCCGCGGGTCCCGACCGGGAGCGCCGAGTAGCTCGATATTTCGCCGATCTTGATCGGCGGCGGCTCGGCCGCCCACCCCGCGCCGCAGGTCAGGGCCAGGGCCAGTCCAACGAACTTCGCAACAGCCGAAATGCGCACAGCAGCCTCCCTTCATTGGGATCAGCGAATGTATGTAGTACTTACTACATAGCGAATACCAGGCGATGTTGGTTGTCAATGACGAAGAAAAGGCGGGGCTTGCCAAAAAAGCGGCAGGCCCCATCCTGCTGGTTGTGATTCCCCTGGGATAGGCGATGGCCAACAATACAGAGCTGCCAGCCCGCACACTGGCCGGCCCCCGTCTCAAGCGGCCGGCCAAGCGGAAAAAGGCCTCAACGGTGCGACGGACGCGAGCGCCCGATCAGACCCGCGAGGCGATTCTGCGCGCGGCCGTCGCCGAGTTTGCCCGCGAGGGCTATGGCGGCGCGCGAGTCGATCGCATCAGCAAGGCCGCCAAGAGCAACGACCGGATGCTCTATTACTATTTCAAGAGCAAGGAGAAGCTCTTTCACCAGGTCATCGAGCATTGCTATGCCGACCTGGTCGCTTCGGAAGAGGCGCTCGATCTCGATTTTTCCAACCCGCGCCAGGCGCTCGCGGCGCTGGTCGCCTTCAACTGGAACTACTACTGGGCGCACCCGGAGCTGTTGAGCATTCTCGCCACGGAGAATCTGTTCAAGGGCCGTCACGTCAAGAACAACATCCGCCGCAGCTTCTCCAATACCCAGCTGGGCATGCTGGATCGCGTGCTCCAGAGCGGCATCGAACGGCGCGAGTTCAGGCCGGACTGCGACCGCTTCCACCTTTATCTGTCGATCCTGTCGCTGACCTATTTCTACCGCGCCAACCTCTACACGCTGTCGAGCTATACGCAGATCGACCTCGCGGACGAGGAACGGCGGAGGACATGGCTCCTGCACGTGCAGACGATGATCGAGGATCTGGTGCGGCGGAAGGAGTGACGGGGTTGCTGCCGCTTCGCTGCGCCCGCAACGACGAGTGAGGGCAGCGCGCAAGGAAAAAGGCCGGGATCGCTCCCGGCCTTTCGTTCGTGATGATGCGCTCTGCGCCAGGTCTACTTCGCTTCCGCGCGCTTGGGCGGGGTCGCCGGCCACGACTTGATCAGGGTGTCGTAGTCGACCGTCTCGCCCTTCGGCTTCTCGTTGGCGAGCTTGCGCTGGGGCGCGATGGTGCCGTCCTTCTCGGCCTTCGCGAACCAGTACTCCGGCTTCTCCTTCTTGTGGAGCTTCGGACCGCAGGCACCCTGCACGCCGGACTTCTCCAGGCGCTCCATGACGGAGTCCTGGGCCGCGGCGAGCGCGTCCATCGCCTGCTGCGGGGTCTTCGCACCGGACGAGGCGTCGCCGATGTTCTGCCACCAGAGCTGTGCAAGCTTCGGATAGTCGGGCACGTTGTTGCCGGTCGGGGTCCACTGCACGCGCGCGGGCGAGCGGTAGAACTCGATCAGGCCGCCGAGCTTCGGCGCACGCTCGGTGAACGACTTGTCCCAGATGTCGGACTCACGGATGAAGGTGAGACCGACATGGCTCTTCTTCAAGCTCACCGACTTGGAGACGATGAACTGGAGATAGAGCCAGGCTGCCTTGCGGCGATCCGCCGGGGTCGACTTCAACAGCGTCAGCGATCCGGCGTCCTGGTAGCCGAGCTTCATGCCTTCCTTCCAGTACGAGCCGTGCGGCGACGGAGCCATACGCCATTTCGGCGTACCGTCCGCGTTCATCACGGCGATGCCCGGCTTCACCATGTCTGCGGTGAAGGCGGTGTACCAGAACATCTGCTGGGCGATGTTGCCCTGCGCCGGCACGGGACCGGACTCGGAGAAGGTCATGCCCTGGGCCTGCGGAGGCGCGTACTTCTTCATCCACTCGAGGTATTTGGTGATCGAGTAGACCGCCGCCGGCCCGTTGGTGTCGCCACCACGCTCGACGGAAGAGCCGACCGGACGGCAGCCCTCCATGCGGATGCCCCATTCGTCGACCGGCAGACCGTTCGGAATGCCCTTGTCGCCATTGCCGGCCATCGACAGCCAGGCGTCGGTGAAGCGCCAGCCGAGCGAGGGGTCTTTCTTGCCATAGTCCATATGGCCATAGACCTTGACGCCGTTGATCTCCTTGACGTCGTTGGTGAAGAACTCGGCGATGTCCTCATAGGCGGACCAATTCACGGGCACGCCGAGCTCGTAGCCATACTTGGCCTTGAACTTGGCCTTGTAGTCTGGGTTGGTGAACCAGTCGTAGCGGAACCAATAGAGGTTGGCGAACTGCTGGTCGGGCAGCTGATAGAGCTTGCCGTCCGGCCCGGTGCCGAACGACTTGCCGATGAAGTCGTTGACGTCGAGCATGGGGTCGGTGACGTCCTTGCCCTCACCGGCCATGTAGTCCGACAGCGCGATGGTCTGGCCGTAGCGGAAGTGGGTGCCGATCAGGTCGGAATCGTTGATCCAGCCGTCATAGACGTTCTTGCCGGACTGCATCTGGGTCTGCAGCTTCTCGACGACGTCACCTTCCTGGATGAGGTCGTGCTTGAGCTTGATGCCGGTGAGTTCGGAGAACGCTTTCGCCAGCGTCTGCGCCTCGTATTCGTGGGTGGTGATGGTCTCGGAGACGACGTTGATCTCCATGCCCTTGAAGGGCTCGGCGGCCTTTGCGAACCACTCCAGCTCCTTCTTCTGGTCTTCCTTCGACAGCGTCGAGGGCTGGAATTCCGCGATCCATTTCTGGATCACGGCCTCGTCGGCGGCGCGGACCGGCGCCGAGACGGCAAGCGACACCGCAACGATCGCGGCGGCGCTGGACATGGTCAAAAAGCTATTCCTGGTCAATGGACCTTTCCTTCTCCTAAACTGTCGCATGTTATTCCTCCGTTGCAGCGACAAACTTTTATACAGGCCCGGGTTGGTCCCGGATCTGGCCGTCCCTTCGCCAGTTTCAGACCGTGCGGAAGATGAGCACGGCCGTGACCAGCGAAATTCCGCTTGCGAGCCACAGGCTCGAAATCTCGAAACCCTCCTCTCCGATCGGCAGCGCGGCGATGGGATCGGTGCCGACGAGACCGATCCACGCGAGGTGGATGACGGCGGCGGCGATCAGCGAGATGAACAGGCGATCGCCGCGCGTCGTCGGGATGCGCAGCACGCCGACGCGCTCGGCCTCGGGATAGACCGCGGCGAGCCAGGTCATCACGGCCAGCGTGCAGGCGAGCGCGACGAAGAAGATCGCGGTCGGCAGCGTCCAGGCCATCCATGCGATAGACTCCATGGTTGCCTCCTTACACGCGGCCGAGCGCGAAACCGCGCGCGATATAGTTGCGGACGAACCAGATCACCAGCGCACCCGGAATGATGGTGAGCACGCCGGCGGCGGCGAGCAGGCCCCAGTCCATGCCGGCCGCCGACACCGTGCGCGTCATGATCGCGGCGATCGGCTTGGCCGACACCGAGGTCAGCGTGCGCGCGAGCAGCAGCTCGACCCAGGAGAACATGAAGCAGAAGAAGGCGGCGACGCCGATGCCGCTGGCGATCAGCGGCACCAGGATCTTGATGAAGAAGCGCGGGAAGGAATAGCCGTCGAGGAAGGCGGTCTCATCGATCTCGCGCGGCACGCCGGAGACGAAGCCTTCGAGGATCCACACCGCCAGCGGCACGTTGAAGATGCAGTGCGCCAGCGCCACCGCCCACGGCGTATCGAACAGGCCGATCGCCGAATAGAGGTTGAAGAACGGCAGCGCATAGACCGCAGCCGGCGCCATGCGGTTCGACAACAGCCAGAAGAACAAATGCTTGTCGCCGAGAAAACGGTAGCGCGAGAAGGCGTAAGCCGCCGGCAAGGCCACCGAGATCGAGATGATGGTGTTGAGGACCACGTATGTCAGCGAGTTGATGTAGCCGGAATACCAGCTCTCGTCCGTGAAGATACGCTTGTAGTGCTGCAGGGTCGGGGTGTGCGGCCAAAGCGTCATCGTCGAGACGATCTCGCTGTTGGTCTTGAAGCTCATGTTGACGAGCCAGTAGATCGGCAGCAGCAGGAAGACCAGGAACAGCCCCATGATGAGGCGGCGGCCGGGAATCGAATGCATCACGCCACTCCTTCCTTTGGCTGCAGCACGGGCACGGGCTTGGCCCGGACGAAGGCTTGGGCTCCGCCGCCGGCTCGCTCGAAGCCTGGACTTTGCGTTCGACGCCGGCATTGGTCATCACGGTGTAGAAGATCCAGCAGACGATCAGGATGATGAGGTTGTAGACCAGCGACAGCGCGGCGGCCTTGCCGAGATCGAATTGGCCGAGTGCGATCTTGACGAGCTCGATCGACACGAAGGTCGTCGAGTTGCCCGGCCCGCCGCCGGTGACGACGAACGGCTCGGTGTAGATCATGAAGCTGTCCATGAAGCGCAACAGCACCGCAATCAGCAGCACGCGGTTCATCTTCGGCAGCTGGATCGCCTTGAATACGGCCCAGCGCGAGGCGCCGTCGATCTGCGCGGCCTGGTAATAGGCCTCGGGAATCGACTTCAGGCCGGCATAGCACAGCAGCGCGACGAGGCTGGTCCAGTGCCAAACGTCCATCACGATGACGGTGACCCAGGCATCGAACTCGTTGGCGACGTAGTTGTAGTCGATGCCAATGGCGTTGAGGGTATAGCCGAGCAGGCCGATGTCGGGCCGGCCGAAAATCTGCCAGATCGTGCCGACCACGTTCCAGGGAATCAGCAGCGGCAGCGCGAGGATGATCAGGCAGGCCGCGACCGTCCAGCCCTCGCGCGGCATCGACAGCGCGACGACGATGCCGAGCGGCACCTCGATGGCGAGGATCACCAGCGAGAAGAACAGGTTGCGGCCGAGGGAAGCGAGGAAGCGGCCGCCGAGATCGGTCGAGGGATCAAGCAGCTCCTTGAACCAGCCGACACCGTTCCAGAAGAACTGGTTGTTGCCGAAGGTGTCCTGCATCGAATAGTTCACCACCGTCATCAGCGGCAGCACCGCCGAGAAGGCGACGACCAGGAACACCGGCAGCACCAGGAACCAGGCTTTTTGGTTGACGGTCTTGTCCATCAGGCGGCTCCCTCCACCAGAAGGCTGTCGGCATAGACGTGCACGTGCGACGGATCGAATTTCAGCCCGGCGGTGCCGTCGGCGCTGGTGAAGCCCGCCGGTGCGCGCGCGGCCAGCTTCGCGTCGCCGACGCGCACGCGCGCGAAACGGATGCGGCCGAGATCGTCGATGCGCTCGATCCTGGCGGTGAGCAGGCCCGGCGCGGGCGCAACGACCTCCACGAATTCGGGACGGACGCCGATCTCGATCTTGGCGCCCGAAGGCAGCTTGTCGTAGCTGCGATCGAGCGCGATGACGAGGCCGCCGATCTTGGCCTCGCGCCCCCGCACCTCCGCCGGCAGGATGTTCATGCCGGGCGAGCCGATGAAATAGCCGACGAAGGTGTGCGCCGGCTTGTCGAACAGTTCGGCGGGCGTGCCGCTCTGCACGACGCGGCCGTCGTGCATGACGACGACGGTGTCGGCGAAGGTCAGCGCTTCGGTCTGGTCGTGGGTGACGTAGATCATCGTGAGATCGAGCTCACGATGCAGCGCTTTCAGCTTGGAGCGGAGTTGCCATTTCAGCTCGGGATCGATCACCGTCAGCGGCTCGTCGAACAGCACGGCGGCGACGTCCGAGCGGACGAGGCCGCGGCCGAGCGAGATCTTCTGCTTGGCATCGGCGGTGAGTCGGGTGGCCTTGCGGTTCAGATAAGGTTCGAGGTCGAGCAGACGGCCGATCTCGGCGACGCGCTTGTCGATCTCGGCCTTCGGCACGCCGCGATTCTTGAGCGGGAACGCCAGGTTCTGCCCCACCGTCATGGTGTCGTAGATCACCGGAAACTGGAACACCTGGGCGATATTCCGCTTCTGGGTCGACAGTGGCGTGATGTCCTTGCCGTCGAACAGGATTTTCCCGCGCGACGGCGTGATGATGCCGGAGATGACGTTGAGAAGCGTGGTCTTGCCGCAACCGCTCGGGCCGAGCAGCGCGTAGGCGCCGCCCTGCCGCCACGTCATCGTGACAGGCTTGAGCGCAAAGCTCTCCGGAGCGGCGTCATTGCCGCCGTAGGAGTGCGCGAGATCGACGAGGTCAATGCGGGCCATGGCGCACCTCCCTCAAGAACCAGGTGCCGCGACGAGGCGGCCAGCCGCATCGAACACGAACACATCATTCGGGTCGAGCACGGCGTCGAGCGTCTGGCCCGGCTCGAATTCGTGCACGCCGTGCAGCACCGCCACCCAGTTCGAACCATCGCGGGTCAGATGCACGAAACTCTCCGAACCGGTGATCTCGGTCACCGTGACAGTGGCATGGAAGGCATGGCGGTCGGCCTCGCCATTGGCGAGCGCGAGTTGATGCGCGCGAAAGCCGACGCGATAGGCGCCGTCAGCCAGCGACGAATACAGCCCCGAGGCCGGTGACGCGATGCCGCCGGCATATTGCACGGAGCCATTCTTCTTCTCGATGCCGACGAGGTTGAGCGGCGGATCGGAAAAGACCTGCGCGACGCGCAAGGTCTGCGGCCGGCGGTAGACGCTGGCGGTCTCGCCCATCTGCAGCGCCTGGCCCTCCCACATGCACACCGTGTTGCCGCCGAGCAGCAGCGCCTCGGTCGGCTCGGTGGTGGCATAGACGAAGATCGCGCCCGAGGCCTCGAAGATGCGCGGAAGCTCGGCGCGCAGCTCCTCGCGCAGCTTGTAGTCGAGATTGGCGAGCGGCTCGTCGAGCAGCACGAGATCGGCGCCCTTGACCAGCGCCCGCGCGATCGCGGTGCGCTGCTGCTGGCCGCCGGAGAGCTGGAGCGGCGTGCGCTTCAGGAACGGCTCGAGCCGCAGCAGTTTTGCAGCCTCCGCCACCCGCGCCTCGATCTCGCCGCGCGGCTTGCCCTGCACGCGCAGAGGCGAGGCGATGTTCTCGTAGACCGTGAGCGAGGGGTAGTTGATGAACTGCTGATAGACCATCGCGACCGAGCGCTGGCGCACGTCGACGCCGGTGACGTCCTTGCCGTTGACCAGCACCTTGCCCGTGGTCGGCTTGTCGAGACCGGCGAGCAGCCGCATGATAGAAGTCTTGCCCGACAGCGTCGGCCCGAGCAGGACGTTGAGCGTACCGCTCTCGAGCGTCAGGGAGACGTCGCGGATGTGCTCGACACCCTCGACGGTCCGGGTCACGTGATCCAGTGTCACGGTCATGAGCGTCCTCCCGCTTCCAGCAGGGGACTTTGCGGCACGGCGTGGGTCCTGATCCAGTCGTCGAGCGTCGCAATCTCGTCGGCAGATAGTCGCAGGCCGAGCTTGGAACGGCGCCAGACCACGTCCTCGGCGGTGACGGCCCATTCATTGGCCATGAGATAGCTGACCTCGCGCTCTGTCAGGGTCGCGCCGAAGGCCTGGCCGAGATCGGCCAATGATCTCGCATCGCCGAGCAGCTTCATCGCCCGCGTGCCATAGGCGCGCGCGAGCCGCCTTGCATGCTCATGGCTGAGGAAGGGATAGCCGCGCTGGAGCTCGGCGATCAGCCCGTCGATGTCCGACACATCCATGTCGCCGCCGGGCAGCGGCCATTTGCCGGTCCAGCCCTCGCGCGCTTTCGCGCTGCGAAGATAGGGCGCAAGGCGTTCCAGGGCCTCTTCGGCGAGCCTTCGATAGGTCGTGATCTTGCCGCCATAGATCGACAGCAGCGGCACGCCGCCGGGCGTGTCGAGCTCGAACACGTAGTCGCGTGTCGCGGCCTTGGCTTCGCTTGCGCCGTCGTCGTAGAGCGGCCGCACGCCGGAATAGGTCCAGACCACGTCATCCGGCGTGACCGGCTTGGCGAGATATTCGCTCGCCGCGGTGCAGAGATACTGGATCTCCTCGACCGTCGCCTTCACCTTGGCGGGATCGCCGTCATAATCGCGGTCTGTGGTGCCGATCAGCGTGAAATCGTCCTGGTACGGGATGACGAAGATGATGCGGCCATCGGCATTCTGGAACATGTAGGCACGGTCGTGATCGTAGAGTTTCTTCACGACGATATGTGAGCCCTGCACCAGGCGGACTTTTGCCTTCGCATTGACGCCGGCGCCGCGGCCGAGCACGTCCTCGACCCAGGGACCGCCGGCATTGACCAGTGCACGCGCCCGGACCTGCGAGCGCTCGCCGGTCAGCGTATTGACCATGCTGACCGTCCAGAGGCCGCCGGACTGGCGAATCTCGGTGGCGCGGGTGCGGGTCCGGATCTCGGCGCCCTTGTCGGCGGCATCGCGCGCGTTGAGCACGACGAGGCGGGCGTCGTCGACGAAACAGTCGGAATATTCGAATGCGCGGGCATAGCGATTCGGGATCAGCGGCTTGCCGACCTCGTCGCGCCTCAGATCGACCGAGCGCGTGGCGGGCAGCAGATGCCGGCCGCCGATGTGGTCATAGAGGAAGAGGCCCAAGCGCAGCAGCCAGGCCGGGCGCAGGCCGGCATGGTGCGGCAGGACGAAACGCAGGGGACGGATGATATGGGGCGCGATCCCCCACAGGATCTCGCGCTCGATCAGCGCCTCGCGGACCAGGCGAAACTCGTAATATTCGAGATAGCGCAGGCCGCCATGCACCAGCTTGGTCGACCAGGACGACGTCCCGCTCGCCAGATCGTTCATTTCGCACAGGAAAACTGTGTTGCCGCGGCCCACCGCGTCACGCGCGATGCCGCAGCCGTTAACACCGCCTCCAATGATGGCGAGATCGAAAATACGCTCCAACAGACGCATCCCCCGGGCGACCGCTCGTTCCGTCAAGCGGCTACTTTCGCTTTTGATTAGATCACACCGAAAAGCGAAAGCAAGATGAAAGAGAAGCGAAAGGAAGCGAAAGCAGAACTTTTTGGTGGGCAATGGGCTGAAGAAATCAGCAATTTCGAAGCCAATTCCCGAGGCAGCGCCGCCCTTGATCGGTCGGCATCACAGAACTATAGTCATAATAGTCATATTGGTTCTCTCGCGCATGGTCGACCGAAACACTGCACCCGATCCGCTTCCGGCTGATGACATCTGGACACTCGCCAACGCCAAGGCACGGCTGTCCGAGGTGGTCGACCGCGCTCAAGCTGGCCCTCAGATCATCACCCGGCACGGCAAACCAAATGCAGTGGTCGTTTCCGCTGAGGAATGGGCACGGAAGACCGCACGCAAAGGCACGCTCGCCGACTTCCTGCTGGCTTCGCCGTTGCGCGGCACTGACCTCGAGCTTGAACGCATGCGGGATGAACCGCGCGACGAGATGCCGTGAACCTGCTCCTCGACACCAATGTGCTGTCGGAGGTTCGTCGGCCGGCGCCTTCCCCGAAAGTCCTGGCGTGGCTCGATACAATCGATGAGGACCGCGCGTTCATCAGCGTCGCCTCGATTGCCGAGCTCCGCCGCGGCATCGCTCTGCTGGACGACGCCCGGCGGCGCACGGCCTTAGCAGCTTGGCTCGCCCATGATCTGCCAGCGCGATTTGCAGGGCGCATCCTGCCGATCGACCATGCCGTGGCTGAACGATGGGGCGACCTGATGGCGCAGAGCCGCCGCACTGGTGTTGCACTGTCCGTCATGGACGGCTTCTTTGCAGCCAGCGCGCTCGTCAGCAACCTCACGCTCGTCACACGCAACGTGAAGGATTTTACGGCCTTCGGCGTCCCGCTGCACAATCCGTGGGGCGACGCCTAGGGGCTATCGCAGCCGCACCACCGGCGCGGCTTCAGGCACCGCATCCTGGGCGTCGGCCGGCGCATCGTCGATGTCCGCGTCCTTCGGCATCGCCGCGACCACTTCGATGCCCTTGCTGTGGCAGATGGTGGCGAGGCGCTCGGGAAGCTCCTGGTCGGTGACGAAGGTCTGGATCTGGGTGATGTGGGCGATGCGCACCGGCGCGCTGCGGCGAAGCTTGGTGGAATCGGCGACCAGCATGACGCTGCGGGCATTGGCGATGATGGCCTGCGCCACCTGCACCTCGCGATAGTCGAAGTCGAGCAACGCCCCCTCCTCGTCGATCGCGGACGCGCCGATGATGGCATAGTCGACCTTGAACTGGCCGATCAGCTGCGTCGCGGTCGAGCCGACCACTGCGCCGTCGGCGCGCCGCACCGTGCCCCCCGCGACCACCACCTCGATGCGGGGATGGCGGTAGAGCAGCATGGCGACGTTGAGATTGTTGGTGATGACGAGCAGGTCCTCGTGCGAGGTCAGCGCGCTCGCGACCTCCTCCGTCGTGGTGCCGATGTTGATGAACAGCGAGCAGCCGTTCGGGATCAGCGAAGCCGCCGCCGCGCCAATCGCCTTCTTCTCGTCGGCGGCGACGAAGCGGCGCGCCTCGTAGGCGAGGTTTTCGACGCCGGAGGCGATGATGGCGCCGCCATGGATGCGGGTCAGCGATCTCCGTTCGCAGAGATCGTTGAGATCCTTGCGGATGGTCTGCGCCGAGACTTCGAAGCGGCGCGCGAGCTCCTCGACCATGACGCGGCCCGAAGCGCGCGCGATGTTGAGGATTTCGGCTTGGCGATGGGTCAGTCCGGTCACGGCAACGGCCTCAAATCAGAGGGATGCATGGTGCGGCGGTTCGCGCCTTCGGTCAATGCGCGCGCCGATCACGGTTAACGGATGAAAGGCCCTCACCACACCATTTCTTACCAAGTCATGGCGTTCGCAAGACGCGCGAGCAGCGCCGGATCGTCGAAGGCGCTGGCAGAAGTGACCGCGCCTGATGCAACCAGGTCGGCATGGCTGAGGCTGGTCCGGATGCCGACGGTCGGAATTCCGGCCGCCGTGGCGGATTGCACGCCGGTGCGGGAATCCTCGAATGCGATCGAGGTTTCCGGCCTCGCCCCGACCAAACGCAGCCCTTCCTGATAGGGCAGCGGATGCGGCTTGCCGTGCGGCAGCTCGGCGCCGATCACGAGCGCCTTGAAGCGATGGGTGATGCCGAGACCGGACAGCAGCAGCTCGGCGTTGAGGCGCGGCGCATTGGTCACGGCGACCATGGGGATGCCGGCGCTGTCGGCCCGGTCGAGCAGCGCCATCAGGCCGGGCAGCGGTGCGATCTGTCCGGTCACGAGCGTGCGGAAGACCTCCTCCTTCTCATCGAGGATCATGGCCCGCTGTTCCGGCGCCTCGTCGGGCAGAAAGCGCTCGCCGATCGCGACATTGGCGAAACCTTGCAGCTCCCTGGAGAAGCGCGCGTGATCGAAGACATGGCCGCGAGGTCCGAGCACCTGGTTGAAAGCCTTCAAGTGCAACGGATCGGTGTCGGCGAGCGTGCCGTCGATGTCGAACAACAACGCCCTGCCCATCGCATTGTAGCTGGCCTCGATCATTTCTGTACTTTCCCAAATGCGCGACGCATCGATGCGCGAGACGTATCAATACGGCCCCGATCGCGCAATCGCGCATTCACATGACGACAATGCGACACTCGACAAAGTCGCGCGCGGCTGCAACACTTGGTGCAAGATCAAAAAGGAGGAAACGATGACGATCAACCGACGCGATCTGGCTCTCTCCACTCTCGCCGTCTCCGCGCTTGCGTTCGCCACGCCGGCGCTCGCCGCTTCGGCGGACGAGGAAGCCGTGGCGAAGAAGGTCGAGGCCTTCCGCCTTGCCCAGATCGCGGCTGATCCGAAAGCGCTCGCCGCGCTGTGCTGGGACGATCTCAGCTACAGCCATTCCAGCGGCAAGGTCGAGGACAAGGCGACCTTCATCGCCAACGCCACCGACGGCAAATCGAAATTCCTGTCGATCGAATACAAGGACCCCACCATCAAGGTGGTCGGCCCCGCAGCGATCGTGCGTTTCCACTGGCTGGGCGAGCAGGAGATGACGGCCGACGGGAAAAAAGTATCGACCAACCTTCACATCCTGATGAACTGGCAGAAGCAGGGCGACGAGTGGAAGCTGCTGTCGCGAGCTGCGACGAAGTTGTGATGGCGTATTAACTTAACCCTCTCCCCTTGTGGAAGAGGTGGCGCGCCGCGAGACGGATGAGGGATTCTATCAACGAGCAAACCTCTCGCAATTTCGCGGATGCATACCCCTCATCCGGCGCTTCGCGCCACCTTCTCCCACAAGGGAGAAGGTGGACAGATGTGTGCTCGGCAAAAAATTCCGGCCTCGCGCTTTGCTCGCCCCGGAATGACGGCGCTTACGCCGCCTCCTTCACGTCGCCGTTAACCAGCTTGCGCGCGGCGCGTTCGGCCTCGCGGGCGTTACGGAAGAGCTGGCCTTCGAGACGGTTGAAGCGGTGGGACGAGGCGAAGAAGCAGTAGCCTCCTTGAGAGCGAACGACGATACCTGCGGTCTGCGAAT
This sequence comes from Bradyrhizobium sp. GW821-FHT13H06, assembly GCF_058803975.1. Classification (NCBI taxonomy): domain Bacteria; kingdom Pseudomonadati; phylum Pseudomonadota; class Alphaproteobacteria; order Hyphomicrobiales; family Nitrobacteraceae; genus Bradyrhizobium; species Bradyrhizobium sp. GW821-FHT13H06. Next base: position 413,756 of record NZ_JBXAPN010000005.1, read on the forward strand.
TGACTTCAATGATGTAGCTGTCCGGCATGGTCCGTGGATCCCTCAGTGCGGGCAAATAACGACACTCTTGCCCAAAGGTTCCCAGGCATTTGAGGCCGTTTCCACCCCGAATCGACACGCAATTGAGTACGCCGGGACCTCATCCGTTTTATGACTGGTTCTTGGCGAAGCCGCGACGAGGATGACTCACCCGCGCCGCGTTTTGCAGCGATTGCCACGTCTCGCAGGATGAGGCAGAGCGTCGCGCGCGATTACGTAGCGATCGGCGCATCGTTTCGCTGGATCGCCTGCGGACGGCCGTGGTCGTCGATCGAGACGTAGGTGAAATTGCCGTCGGTGACGAGGAACGGATGAAGCTCCTTGCGCCGCAATGCCCAGGCCTCGAGATGCACCGTCAGCGAGGTGCGCCCGACGCGCACGAGATTGGCGTAGACCGAGACGAGATCGCCGACATAGACCGCTTTGCGAAAGTTCATCGCCTCGATCGCGACCGTCACGGTGCGCGACCTCGCAGCCTTCGAGGCGAACACGCCGCCGCCGACGTCCATCTGGCTCAGGAGCCAGCCGCCGAAGATGTCGCCGTTTGCGTTCGTGTCGGCCGGCATCGCCAGCGTGCGGATGCAGAGATCGCCGCTCGGCCCGGTCGTCGCTTGTTCGCTCATATCGCTCTCACTTGAAACTGTCCCAGCCCGGATCAGGCGCAAAGCGCGCGCCGAATCGCTCGGCCAGCGCGCGCAATGTGGAGATCACGTCATCCACGCCACGCGTGCGCGCATAGTTCAGCGGGCCGCCGCGGAACGGCGCATAGCCGGTGCCGAAGATCATGGCGCCATCGACCGCATCGGCATCGTCGACGATGCCTTCGCGAAGCGCTGCGATGCAGACGTTGGACATCGGCAGCACGAGGCGGTCGATCATCTGGTCGTTGACCCTCGGGCTGGTTTCGGGAAGCGGCGCCTTCTCCGCCTTGCCGTCCTTCCAGGTGTAGAAGCCCTTGCCGGACTTGCGCCCGAGCTCGCCCTTGGCGACCTTCTCGCGCAGCCAGGCCGGCGTCGGCGGCAGCAGATCGCCGAACTTGGTCCGCAGCATGTCGCCGACGTCGAGGCAGATGTCGAGCCCGACCTGATCGGCGAGCTCGATCGGCCCCATCGGCATCCCGAACTGCTCGGCCGCAGCGTCGATCAGGCGCTGATCGGTCTTCTCGTCCAGCATCACCATCGCTTCCAGCATGTACGGCGTCAGCGCGCGGTTGACGAGGAAGCCGGGCGAGCTCTTCACGGCGAGCGGCAGGCGGTCGATCGCGCCGACAAAGGCGAGCGCGTCCTTCAGCACCTGCGGATCGTTGCCGTCATGACTGACGACCTCGACCAGCTGCAACCGCGACACCGGATTGAAGAAATGCAGGCCGACCAGCCGCTCCGGACGCGCCAGAGTGGTGCGCAAGTCCTGAAGCGGAATGCTCGACGTGTTGGTCGCAAGGATCGCACCCGGCTTCATCCGCGGCTCGAGGCCGGCATAGACCTTCTGCTTCAGCTCGAGCTTCTCGGGCACCGCTTCGATGATGAGATCGGCGTTGCGGACGCCCTCCCCGCCGATGTCGGGGACGAGACGATCGAGCGCGTCACGCACCTCGGTCGGCTTGCGGATGATCTTGCCGTAGAGCTCGGCTGCGCGCTTCACCGCACCCGCGATCGGCTCCGCCTTCATGTCGGCGAGCGAGACGCGCAGCCCCTGCCCCGCACACCAGGCGGCGATGTCGCCGCCCATCGCGCCGGCGCCGATGACATGGACGTGCCTGACCGCATTGCCGCTGCCTGCGGCCTTCTTCATCTGCTCGCGCAGGAAGAACACGCGGATCAAATTCTGCGCGGTCGGCGTCACCATCAATTTGGCGAAGGAAGTCTGCTCCGCCTTCAGCATCGCGGCCTTGCTGCCGCCATGGGTCTCCCAGAGATCGATCAGCGCGTAAGGCGCGGGATAATGCTCGCGGGATGCGGCCTTCGCCGCCTCCGCGCGCATGCGCCTGGCCAGCAGGCCACGCACCGGCCCGAGATTGGCCGCGCGCGCGAGCAGACCGGGCCTGGCCCGCTTCAGCCGGCCGAACAGCGCATCCTTCACCGCGCCGTGGACGTGGCGCTCCTGCGTCACGGTATCGACGAGGCCGAGCGCCCTGGCGCGGCGCGCATCGATGGTGCGGCCGGTCAGCATCAGCGCCATCGACTGGGTCGGATTGACCAGCGCGGTGAACCGCGCCGTGCCACCGAGGCCGGGGTGCAGGCCAAGCATCACCTCAGGGAAGCCGAAGCGCGCACCGTCGATGGCGATGCGCGCCTGGCAGGCGAGCGCGACCTCGAGCCCGCCGCCGAGACAGAAGCCGTGGATGACCGCGACCGTCGGCAGCCTCAAGGCTTCCAGGTGGTCGACCACCGCATGCGCGGCGCGGATGCGCGTCTCCACCATGGCGGGATCAGAGGCGCCGCGGAATTCGTTGACGTCGGCTCCGGCGATGAAGCCGGAGGGTTTGGCCGAACGGATCACGAGGCCGGCCGGACGCTCGGTCTCGATCGCGGCAAGAACGGCGTCGAACTCCTCCATCACATCGGAGGACAGGGTGTTGGCGCTTGCATCAGCGCGGTCGAACAGCAGCCAGGCAACCCCATCGGCGTCACGCGTCAGCTTGAAATGCCTGTATGGGCTGTCCGCCGCGGGCGGAGGCCCGAGCGTCAGGACGCGGTCGCCCAGCGCGGTCATGATCTTCGAATCCATGGTCACACCGCCTCGATCAGCATGGCGCCGCCGAGCCCGCCGCCGATGCATTCGGTGGCAACGCCACGCCGTGTGCCGAGCCGCTTCATGGCGTTGACGAGATGCAGCACGATGCGGTTGCCGGACGTGCCGACGGGATGGCCGAGCGAAATGGCGCCGCCGTCGACGTTGAGCCTGTCACGGTCGATCTCGCCGGCCGCACCATCCAGCCCAAGAATCTCGCGGCAGAATTTGTCGTCGTTCCAGGCGGCGAGGCAGCCGAGCACCTGCGTCGCAAAGGCCTCGTTCAGCTCCCAGGTCTCGACATCCTTGATCGTGAGATTGTTGCGCGTGAGCAGCGGCGTCGCCGACATCACGGGCCCGAGCCCCATGATGCTGGGATCGAGCGCGGCCCAGTTGCTGTCGACGATGACGGCCTTCGGCGTCAGCCCGTGCTTTGCGACCGCGGCGTCGGACGCCAGGATCACCCAGGAGGCACCGTCGGTGATCTGCGAGGAATTGCCGGCGGTGACCTGTCCCCAGGGGCGCTCGAACACCGGCCGGAGTTTTGCAAGTGACTCGACCGTCGAATCCGGACGCACACCGTCGTCATGGTCGAAGAACTTACCATCGCGGGAGAACGCGGTCTCGACCTCGCCCTTGAGAAAACCCGCGCCCTGCGCATACGCAAGGCGGCGATGGCTTTCGGCGGCATAGGCATCGGACTGTGCGCGCGTGATGCCGAAGAGATGGCCGACGACCTCCGCGGTCTGGCCCATGTTCAGCTCGGTGACGGGATCGGTCAACCCGCGCTCGAGGCCGATAATCGGCTTGAGATAGCGCGGCCGCAGCTTGAAGGCCGCCGCGAGCTTGGCGGCAACGCCCTTGGCGGTGGCGAGGCCGGCGAACCAGCGTACGCCGGAATTCGGCCAGACCAGCGGCGCGTGGCTCAGCGCCTCGGTGCCGCCGGCGAGGATCATGTCGGCATGACCCTCGCGGATGTAGCGGTAGGCGGTGTCGATCGACTGCATGCCGGAGCCGCAATTGATCTGCACGGTGAAGGCGACCATGTCCTCGCCCATACCGAGCCGGAGCGCGGCGACACGGGCCGGGTTCATCTCGTCCGCGATCACGTTGACGCAGCCGAGGATGACCTGATCGAAAGCGTCAGGCGAAAACGGCTGGCGCGCCAGGAGCGGCCGGCCGCATTGCACGGCAAGATCGACCGGCGTGAACGGACCGGGCCCCGAACGCGCCTTCAGGAACGGCGTCCTGCTGCCGTCAACGATGAAAACCGGTCGTGCCATCAGCTCGCCGCCCTCTGTTCACCGAGTTCCTGGAAGAACTGATGCACATTGACGGTTTTCTTGTAAATCGGCGACAGCGCCTCGGGCGCAAAATCGTCGACCTCTATCACTTTTGTGACGGCTTCGCGGGCTGCGGCGAGCTGCTCGCCCTCAGCCTGCGTGATCACGCCCTTGGCGACCGCTTCCTTCCAGTCGCGGATCTGCGCGGCGCGCAGGCGCCTGGCGATGGCGTCCGTGCTGGCGACCAGCTCGAATGCGCGCTCCAGCCGGGCAAAACCGCCGTCGTCATCGACCCGGGCCAGATCCGGCGTGAGGCGCTCGCGTGCCGCCGACGGCTCCAGCACGATGCCAGCGCATTGGTGCACGACGCTGTCGGAGGGGCCGAGCACGCGCGCACCGAACGGCTGGACCACGAGCCTGAGGAAGCCCGCGACGAAGCGGTTGGGCAGATTGGCGAGGATCTCGGCGAGCCGGTTCTCGATGGTCCGAAAGCCCGTCGCCATGCACCATTCCAGCGCAGCAAAATCCTCCTTCTGCCGGCCCTCGTCCTGCCAGCGCTTCAGCGCGGCCGAGAGCAGATAGAGCTCGGACAGGATGTCGCCGAAGCGGGCCGACAGCATCTCCTTGCGCTTGAGCGCGCCGCCGAGCGTTAGCAGCGCCATGTCGGCGCAGAGCGCAAAGGCCGCGGAGTAGCGCGAGAGCTGTCGATAGAATGGCGTCGCATCGCCCGCGTCCGGCGCCGGCGCGAATGCGCCAAAGGTCCAGCTGCGGCCCAAGGCGCGGAACAGGGTCCGGAAACTATGGCCGACATGCTTCCAGAACGCCTTGTCGAACGCGGTAAGGCCGCGCTCGCGGTCTGAATCGGCGAGCGCATTCATCTCGTCGAGCAGATAGGGGTGCGCGCGGATGGCACCTTGCCCGAACACGATGAGGTTGCGGGTCAGGATGTTGGCGCCCTCGACCGTGATGCCGACCGGCACGGCGCGGTGCAGATTGCCGAGATAGTTTTGCGGCCCGTCGATCACGGCCTTGCCGCCATGGATGTCCATGGCGGCATCGATGGCGGTGCGCATCCGCTCGGTCGCATGCAGCTTCATGATGCCGGAAATGACGGCGGGATGAATGCCGGCATTCAGCGCAGCACAGGTCAGCCGCCGTGCCGCGTCGAGCTGGTAGGCGGTGGCGACGATGCGCGCGAGCGGCTCCTCGACACCTTCGAACTTGGAGATGGAGATGCCGAACTGCTCGCGGATGCGGGCATAGGCGCCGGTGGTGCGCGCCGCATAGGCGGCACCCGCGGCAGAGAGCGACGGCAGCGAGATGCCACGGCCGGCGGCCAGCGCCGTCATCAGCATCTTCCAGCCCTGGCCCAGCCGCTCCTTGCCGCCGATGACATAGTCGAGCGGGATGAAGACGTCGCGTCCCCAATTCGGACCGTTCTGGAACACCTGCATCGATGGCAGATGGCGCTGGCCGATCTCGACGCCGGGCAGGTTGGTCGGGATCAGCGCCACGGTGATACCGAGCTCTTCTTGATCGCCGACCAGACGATCCGGGTCGTAAGCCTTGAAGGCGAGGCCCAAAAGCGTCGCGACCGGGCCTAGCGTGATGTAGCGCTTGTGCCAGTTGAGCCTGAGGCCGACGGTCTCGCGGCCCTCGAACTCGCCCTTGCAGATGATGCCGGTGTCGACCATCGAGGCGGCATCTGAGCCGGCTTCGGGGCTGGTGAGCCCGAAGCAGGGAATGTCGCGGCCGTCGGCGAGGCGTGGCAGCCAGCGTTCCTGCTGCTCCCTGGTACCGAAGCGCATCAGGAGCTCGCCCGGGCCGAGTGAGTTCGGCACCATCACGGTGACGGCCGCCGCGATCGAGCGGGTCGGGATCTTGCGCACCACTTCCGAATGCGCGTAAGGCGAGAAGCCGAGGCCGCCGAACTCCTTCGGGATGATCATGCCGAAGAATTTCTCGCGCTTGACGAAATGCCAGACATCCTGCGGCAGGTCGCGCCACTCCCAGAAGATCTTCCACTCGTCGAGCATGGCGCAGAGCTCGTCGACGGGACCGTTCAGGAAGGCCCGTTCCTCATCGGTCAGCCTCGCCTGCGGCACCTTCAGCAGCTTCGACCAATCAGGGTTGCCGGTGAAGAGATCGGCATCCCACCAGACGTCACCCGCCTCCAGGGCCTCGCGCTCGGTCTCGGACATCGCCGGCAGCACGCCGCGCGCCCAGGAAAAGATCGGCTTCGTGATGGTGTCGCGGCGGAAGCTCATGGCAGACCTCATGATCGGCGCGTTTCGCAGGCATTTTAGCGGAAAGTGGGTGGCGGATGTGAAGACTTCGGCTGCGACATTGACGCGGCCGGGCGGCCCCGGACCATAACGGCCGGGGTGCGGGGGCGGTTCCGGGAGGGGCAATGGGGGTAGAATGTCATTCCGGGGCACGCGAAGCGTGAGCCCGGAATCCATCGTGCGGCAGCGTCGGTGGATGAATGGATTCCGGGCTCGACGCTACGCGTCGCCCCGGAATGACATGTGGAGAGAGAAGCGCCGGCCTAATCCGGCCGGATCATCTCGAACATGTTTTCCGGCTTGATCTCGAAATAGTCGCCGCGGCGGCCGGCGCGGACGATCGGGCGGGCGGCGGCGGTCTGGTAGACGCCGTCCTTGATCATGGCCTTGTCGATGTGCACGGCGACGACCTCCCCTAACGTCAGCCAGGCGTCGGCCTCCTTGCCGTCGGCGCCCTTGAGGCGGACGATGTCGGACACCTTGCACTCGAAGGCGACGGGGCTCTCGCCCACCCGCGGCACGTTGACGAGCTTGCCGGGCACGGCGGTGAGCCCCGCAAGCTTGAACTCGTCGACCTCCGGCGCGACATGCGCCGCGGTCGCGTTCATGTGCTTGGCCAGGTCCATCGTGGCCAGATTCCAGACGAACTCGCCGGTCTGCTGCATGTTCTCGACCGTGTCCTTCCAGTTGGTGGAGGAGAAGCCGATGATCGGCGGCACGTAACAGAACGCGTTGAAGAAGCTGTAGGGCGCGAGGTTGACGTGGCCCTTGGTATCGCGGGAGGAGATCCAGCCGATCGGCCGCGGCGCGATGATGGCGTTGAAGGGATCGTGCTTGAGGCCGTGGCCCTTGGAGGGCTCGTAGAAGTAAAGGTCTTTGTCGGTCACGCGGGTGCTTCCTTTTCGTCATTGCGAGCGCAGCGAAGCAATCCAGAATCCCTCCCCGGAGACAGTCTGGATTGCTTCGCTGCGCTCGCAATGACGGAGTTTGTTGGTCCGTCCTGGCCGCTTCCAGCCGGTCAGCCCGGGGCGGCCGACTGCTTATAGAGGGAAACCCGCCGCCTCGTCAGTGGCGCGGCGACAGACCCGCGATGACGAAATCGATCATCTGATCGATGGTCGGGCCAGGCTTGGTGGCACACTGGGCGATCATCTGGGGGTGGAAGAACCGCATCATCGCGGTGCAGGCGCACAGCGAGGCCAGCTGCAGGTCCGGCGCCTCGAACTCGCCGGAGGCGACGCCTTGCGCGATCATCTGTCCGACCACGCCGGCGATGCACTCCATATGGTTGACGCAGACCTGCCAGTCCTCCTGCATCGCGATCTCGACCATCTCGTGCAACTTGTTGTCGCCGACATAGCGCTCGGTGTTCATGCGGTGGATGGTGGTGAGCAGCTCGCGGAAGCGCTCCCTGACCGGACCGGGCTGTGCGACGATCCCCCGGGCCTCGAGCTCGACCTCTCCCATGAGCGAGCGGGCCACCGCCTGATGAATCGCTTTCTTCGATTCGAAGAAGCGATAGACGTTGGCGGGGCTCATCCGGAGCTCCTTGGCGATATCCCCGACCGTGGTCTTCTGGTAGCCGATCTGGCGGAACAGCCGCTCAGCCACCTCGAGAATACGATCCCGGGTCTCGCCTTCGATATGTTCCGCAACCAGTGTCATTTGTCAGGACTCGTCCGCCAGCACTTCATCTCACTTATTCAGCCGCTTCAGCAAGCGGAATAGCTGAATGCTCATCGCTCCCATGCTGCGGCGCGGCAGGCTGTTCGGGGATACCTGCCTCATCCAGGCTCTTCCTGAACCACAGGGCGTAGAGGCCCGGCAGATACAGGAGCGTGAGGAAGGTCGCGACGAACAGGCCGCCCATGATGGTGATCGCCATCGGGCCCCAGAAGGCCGAGCGTGACAGCGGGATCATGGCGAGGATGGCCGCGAGCGCCGTCAGCACCACGGGCCGGGCGCGGCGGACGGTGGCTTCCACGATCGCCTCGCGCCGGGGCAGGCCGTGCGAGACGTCGGTCTCGATCTGGTCGACCAGGATGACCGTGTTGCGCATGATCATGCCGGCGAGCGCGATCAGGCCGAGCAGCGCCACGAAGCCGAACGGGGCATTGGCGACGTTGAGGCCGAGCGAGGCGCCGACGATGCCGAGCGGCGCGGTCAGGAACACCAGGATCAGGCGCGAGAAGCTCTGAAGCTGGATCATCAGCAGCGTCAGCATCACCATGACCATCACCGGGAAGAGGATGAAGATCGAGGCGTTGCCCTTGGCGGATTCCTCGAACGCCCCGCCGGGCTCGATCCGGTAGGCCGGCTCGAGGTGGTCCGTGATCGCCTTCAGCTTCGGCGTGATCTGGTTGGTGACATCAGGGGCCTGCACGCCGTCGACGACGTCGGAGCGCACGGTGATCGCCATGTCGCGGTTGCGCCGCCACATGATCGGTTCCTCATGGGCATACTCGATCTTGGCGATCTGCTGCAGCGGCACGGCAACGCCATTGCGCGAGGTGATGGTGAGATCACCGACACCGCCGAGGTCGAGGCGTTCTGACGGGATCGCGCGGGCGACCACGCCGACCTTCTCGATGCCGTCGCGCACGGTCGTGACCTGCGAACCCGAGATCAGCATCGCCAGCGCCTGCGAGACGTCCTGCGGGGTCAGGCCCATGGCACGGGCACGATCCTGGTCAACGACGAGCTTGAGGTAAGGCGATTGCTCGTTCCAGTCGAGCTGGACGTCCTTGACGCTCTTGTTCTGCCGCATCACGTCGCGGACCTGGTAGGCGATCTCGCGCACCTTGTTGGCGTCGGGGCCGATAACGCGGAACTGGACAGGGAAGCCAACCGGTGGACCGAAGTTGAAGCGGTCGACGCGCACGCGCGCCTCGGTCAGGAAGCCTTCGGCAGCTGCGTTCTCGATCTTCGCCTTGATGCGCTCGCGCGCCTCGACGCCCTTGGCGACGATGACGATCTCGGCGAAGGCCTCGTTCGGAAGCTGCGGATTGAGGCCGAGCCAGAAGCGCGGCGAGCCCTGGCCGACATAGGAGGTATAGGTCTCGATGTCCTTGTCGTCCTTCAGCAGCGTTTCGGCCTTCTTCACCGCCTTTTCGGTGACGTTGAAAGCGGTGCCTTCGGGCAGGCGCAACTGGAGGAACAGCTCGGGCCGCTCCGACAGCGGGAAGAACTGCTGCTGCACATGGCCGAAGCCGACGATCGAGGCGACGAAGACGACGACGGTGGCAACCACCACGGTGATGCGGTGATTGACGCACCATTGCACGATGGCACGCAGGCCGCGGTACATGCGGGTCTCGTAGACCGCGTGCGGATCGTGGTTGTGGTGCGCCTTCATGTCCGGGAGCAGCTTGACGCCGATATAGGGCGTGAAGATCACCGCCACGAACCAAGAGGCGACCAGCGCGATCGCCACGATCCAGAAGATGCTGCCGGCATATTCGCCGACCGCGGAATTGGCAAAGCCGATGGGGAGGAAGCCGGCAGCCGTGACCAGCGTTCCCGTGAGCATCGGGAACGCAGTCGATTCCCAGGCAAAGGACGCCGCGCGCATGCGGTCCCAGCCCTGCTCCATCTTCACCACCATCATCTCGACCGCGATGATGGCGTCGTCGACGAGCAGGCCGAGCGCGATGATCAGCGCGCCGAGCGTGATGCGGTGCAGATCGAGCGACATCGTGTTCATGACGATGAAGACGATGCCGAGCACCAGCGGCACCGACAAGGCGACCACGATGCCGGTGCGCCAGCCGAGCGCCAGGAACGAGACGAACAGCACGATGACGAGCGCTTCCATGAAGGAATGCACGAACTCGCCGACGGCGTGCTCGACCACCTTGGGCTGGTCGGCGATCAGCTTGACGTCGATGCCCTGCGGCACGGCCTTCATGAACTCGTTGGTCGCCTTCTCGACCTCCTTGCCGAGATCGAGAATGTTGGCGCCCTTGGCGGTGACGACGCCGATGCCGATCGCGGGCTTGCCCTCCTGGCGCACGACGAAGCTCGGCGGATCGACAAAGCCATGGGTGACGGTGGCGATATCGCCGAGGCGGAACACGCGGCCGTTGCTCTCGACCGGCGTTTCGGCGACGGCCTTGGCACCGTCGAGTGCGCCGGTGACGCGCAGCGGCACGCGCTGCGACGAGGTCTCGACCGTGCCGGCCGGCGTCACGTTGTTCTGCTTGGCGAGCGAATCGAACAGCGCCTGCGGCGTGATGCCGAGGGTGGCGAGCTTGGCGTGGGAGAACTCGACGAAGATGCGCTCGTCCTGATTGCCGTAGACGTCGACCTTGGTCACACCGGGCACCTTCAGGAGGCGCTGACGAAAACCTTCCGAGACCTTCTTCAGCTGGGCATAGTCGGCGCCGTCGCCGGTCATCATGTACAGGATGGAATCGACGTCGGAGAACTCGTCGTTGACGACGGGCCCGAGGATGCCGGACGGCAGCTGGCCCTGCACGTCGACCAGCTTCTTGCGCAAGAGGTAGAAGAGATAAGGCACGTCCTTCGGCGGCGTGTTGTCGCGGAACGTAACCTGGAGCGCGGTGAAGCCGGGCTTGGAATAGGTCTGCACCTTCTCGAAATAGGGCAGCTCCTGGATCTTCTTCTCGATGGGGTCGGCGACCTGGGTCTGCATCTCCTGCGCGGTCGCGCCCGGCCACATCACGGAGACGTTGACCACCTTCACCGTGAAGAAAGGATCCTCGGCGCGGCCGAGCTTCTCATAGGAGAAGAAGCCGGCGACGCCGAGCACGATCATCAGGAAGAGAACCAGCGTCGGATGGCTGACGGCCCAGGCCGAAAGGTTGAAGCGCTTCATCGCTCTCTCCGAAAAGAAGATCCAGTTGCAAATACGACAGCCGCTCTATCACCCCGTCATCGCGAGGCAGCGAAGCAATCCAGGGGGCTGGGCAGGTTCTGGATCGCTTCGCCGCTTCAGCCTTTGCTTAGGGACAAAGGCCGAAACTCTCCTCGCAAGGACGAACTCGTAAACAAACCTAGAAAGACAGGGACGACACGATCCGCACCCGCTGGCCCGGATCGAGTTTCTGCACACCGAGGGTGACGATCTTGGCGCCCTCTTCGACGCCACTGGTGATGATCACGTCGTTGCTCTCGTAGGACTTCACCGTGACCGGCTTCAAAGTGAGCGCACCGTTGTCGTCGACGACGTAGAAGGACGGCTTGCCGCCTTCATTGAACAGTGCCGACAGCGGCAGCCGCGCGACGCGCTCGGTCGCGGCGTCCGACAGCGTCAGCGTCGCGGTCATGCCGAGCGCGACCTTGTCGTCGGCCTCGGGCAGCGAGAACTTTGCCAGATAGGTGCGCGTGGCCGGGTCGGCCGCCGGCGCGATCTCGCGCAGCTTGGCCGCATACTTCTTGTTCGGCTCGGACCAAAGAGTGACGCTGGCGACGCCCGACTTGGCGCGTCCGACCAGCGTCTCAGGGATCGCGACGACCGCTTCCTTTTCGGCAAAGCGGGCGACACGGATCGAGGCCTGGCCCGCGGCAACCACCTGGCCGGGCTCGATCAGCGTTGCGGTGACGACGCCTCGGGCGTCGGCGTTGAGCGTCGCGTAGGAAAGGGAATTCTTGGTCAGTTCGACCGAGCGCTCGGCCCGGTTCAGGCGCGCACGGGCCTCATCGGCGGCGGCGCGACTCGAATCAAGTTGGGCATCGGTGGTCCAGCCCTTGGCCTTCAGGTCCTTGGCGCGCTGCTCGGCGGCGGCGGCCTGGGCCAGCACACCGGTCGCGGCAGTCTGCTCGGCGACGGCCTGCTCGGCCTGGAGTTTCAGGTCGACCTCGTCGAGGGTGGCCAATGGCTGGCCGATTTCGACGGTCTGGCCGACCTCGACCAAGCGCTTGGCAACCTTGCCGGCGACGCGGAAGCCGAGATCGCTCTCGATCCGCGGCCTGATGGTGCCGACGAAGCTGCGCTCCGGCGTCTCGGCACTATAATGCGCGGTCGCAACCAAAACCGGCCGCGGCGGCTCGGCCTTCTCGGCGACAGTATCATTGCACCCGGCCAGGGCTGCGGCCATCAGAGCCAGCGACACACCCGCCAAGAGCTTGGAATAGCTGGATAAAACCGACCGGACGAACATCGAAGGACACTCCTGCATCTCGATTTGAGGAATGTCGACTAATCACTGACGAAAGTCAATAATCGTCAGTCATCAGGAAACCGTGATCGTTAAGCGGTGGTAAGGGTTGGGGGGCCATGTTGCGAAGGTGCGATTGTAGGGCGGGCAAAGCGGAGCGTGCCCACCAACCCGATCAGCGCAGGAAAAGATGATGGGCACGGCGCGCAAGGGGCGCGCCTTTGCCAACCCTACTAATTGACGCCCTTACCGCCCCTGCTCGGCAAACTCGTGCTTGCTGTCGTGGCCGCCGACGAAGACCAGCAAGCCGGCGATCAGGGGCAGCACGGCGAGGACGAGCAAACCGGTCGAGGTCTGGCCGGTGGCTTCCTTGACCCAGCCGATCAAATAGGGCCCGCCGAAACCGGCGAGATTGCCGATCGAGTTGATCAGGGCGATGGCGCCGGCCGCCGCGGTGCCGGAGAGCCAGGCGGTCGGCAACGTCCAGAACACGCCGAAGCAGCAGAACACGCCGATCGCGGCGACCGTCAGCGCCACCATCGTCAGGGTGGGATCGGTGAGAGAGGAGGAGATGCCGAGAGCAACGGCTGTGAGTAGCAGCGGGGCGCCGACATGCATGACGCGCTCGCGACTCGCATCCGAATGCCGCGCCCACAGGATCATGGCGATGGTGCCGAACAAATACGGGATCGCGGTGACGAAGCCGGTCTGCGCGTTGGTGAGGCCGAACGCCTTGACGATCTGCGGCAGCCAGAACTGCATGCCATAGAGCGCGCCGACGAAGCCGAAATAGATCAGGCTGAGTGCAATCACCTTCTGTGACGACAGCGCCTCGCCCAGCGAGAAGTGCTTCACTGCCTGCTTTGCCGCGATCTCCGAGTCGAGCTTCGCCTTCAGCCAGGCCTTCTGCTCGGCCGAGAGCCAGTCCGCCTTCTCCGGTCTGTCGGTGAGATAGAACCAGGTGACGATGCCGAGCAGCACGGAAGGAATGCCCTCGATGATGAACAGCCACTGCCAGCCCTTCAGCCCCATCATGCCGTCGAGCCCGAGCAGCAGGCCCGAGATCGGCGCGCCGATCACGGTCGAGACCGGAACGGCGATGGCGAAGGCCGCGAGGAAGCGGGCGCGATATTGGGCCGGATACCAGTAGGTGAGATAGAGGATGATGCCGGGGAAGAAGCCGGCCTCGGCGACGCCGAGCAGGAAGCGCAGGACGTAGAAGCTCGTCACGCCGCTGACCATTGCCATCAGTGCCGAGATGATGCCCCAGGTCACCATGATGCGGGCGATCCAGCGGCTCGCGCCGAATTTTTCCAGCGCAAGGTTGCTCGGCACCTCGAAGATGAAATAGCCGATGAAGAAGATGCCGGCGCCCCAGGAGAAGATCAGCGGGGTGAACTTCAGCTCCGCATTCATGGTCAGCGCGGCAAAGCCGAGATTGACGCGGTCGAGATAGGAGAAGAAGTAGGCTAGCACCAGAAACGGAATCAGGCGCCAGGAGATGGCGCGGATGGTCGAGGTCTCGATGTCGCTCTTGCTGGCGCTCTTGGCTCCGCCGGCAGAACCGGCATAGGTGGTCTGGTTCATGGCTTCCCCCCGGGGTTGTTGCTTTTCTAGGGCTGAGTGGCGGTTTTGAGCATCGCGGGCAAAGAGTCAATGGAACGAGCAATGCGCGGGGCGCAGCCGGATCAACCTGTTGCGCCGCGCCTGACATCGCTGATCCGCGCCGCCCTCGCCGCGATGGTGATCGTCTGCGGGTTGTCGCTGCGCTGGTACGGCTTTCCGCTCGGGCTTCCGGCCTTCGTGGTGAAATATGGCGGCTCGCTGTTATGGGCGACGATGGTTTTCTTGCTGGTCGGGGTTGTGCTGCCACGCCTGACGCGGACGCAGATTGCAGCCATCGCGGTGGCGATTGCGGGCGTCGTGGAATTCTCCCGCCTGGTGCACACGCCATGGCTCGATGCGTTCCGGCTGACAGCAGCCGGCGCGCTGCTGCTCGGTCGCATATTCTCGCTGTGGAATCTGGTGGCCTACCTGATCGGTATCGTCGTCGGCATCTGGCTCGACAGCCGCGTTGCGAGAAACCGGATTCAGCCCCAGCCAAACACGCTCAATTCGCAACAGGCCGCGTCGACCCGCGAATGATCAGTTCCGTCGGCACGGTGAGACCACGGCCGCGCTCGATCTCATCGCCGCGCATACGCTCCAGCAGCATGGTCGCGGCATGGCGGCCCATCGCCGCGAGATCCCACGCAATCGCCGTAATGGGCGGCGTATGCAGTTCGGCGAGATCCGAATCGCTGCCGGCCACCACCGAAATCCCGTCCCCGACCGCGATGCCCATCGTTCGCAGCGCTCTCAGGCAACCGCCGAGCATATCCATCGCCGCGACGAAGAGCGCCGTCGGGGGATCGGCAAGGCTCATCAGCGACGCCGTCGCCCGATAGGCTTCTTCACTCGAGAGCACATTGTCGCGCAGCAGCCTCGGATCCGGCACGACGCCCGCCGCCGCATAGGCCTCACGAAGTCCCTCGAGGCGGCTGCGCGACGGGAAGGCCTTGGTGTCGCCGACAAGCACGGCAATTCGCCGGTGCCCAAGGCCGAGCAGATGGCTCGTCGCAAGGCGCGCGCCCTGGCGATGATCGGCTGTGACGCGATCCAGTGCCTCGATACGATCCCGGTCGATGAGCAGGACCGGCATCGGCGCCTCCGACAGCGCTTCGCGCACGTCGCGATGCTGCTCATCGCTCAGCGTCATCATCACGCCATCCACCCGGCGCCTGCGGAAAGCACTCAGCAGGGCGATCTCGACTTCGGGACGATTGGTCGTGCTCGCCAGCAGCAACGTGTATCCGGCCTCACGCAGGACCGCTTCGGCCTCCTTGATGAACAGCGCGAAGCGCGGGATGTCGAAATCACGAATGGCGCAGGCGACGAGCCGCGACCGGCCCGCGCGCATGCTCTGGGCCGTGACGTCAACCTCATAGCCGAGATGCGCCATGGCCCTTTCGACGCGCTCGCGCAGCTCCCGGGTCACCGTGGGATGGTCGTTGAGCACACGAGATACCGTGCCGACCGCGACGCCAGCCTCCCGGGCGACGTCCCTGACCTTCACGGTTTGCGATCGGCGAGTCTGCGCTGGCATGGCATCATATGAACCGGTTCACGATCTCTGGCAAGTCACTCTCCTGATATTTGCTATACGATTGAACAACCTGATCAACAATTGCTTTCCGGCGATTATCCCTCAAATGAACCGTTTCATTGACTCTGGCGTCGAACTCAGCACAATGGCGGCGGTGGGAAGTCGCGCGAGGAGACCTCGCCCTCCATCGGAATCGGACCGGTCGGATACAGGAGACAGCTCAGCCATGCAGCAGCCCAAGATCGCCTTCGTTGGATTTGGCGAGGCCGCGCAATGCTTCGCAAAGCATCTCGCGACCCAGACCCGAGCACGGATCGTCGCATTCTGTCAGGGCAAGACGAACGCGCCGCCCTACTCTCGGGCTTTTCGCGCGGTGGCGGCCGATTGTGGCGTCACGCTCGCCGACCGGCTCGAGGACCTCACGGACGCGGACGTGATCTTTTCCGCCGTCGTCGTTGCCGTCGCGGCTGAGACGGGTGAGGCCATTTCGAAGATCATCCGTCCCGGCTGTCTCGTGGTGGACATCAACGCTGCGACCCCGCGAACGAAGAACCGTGTCGCCGAAGCCGTCGAGGCGCGCGGCGGCCTGTTCGCGGACGCGAACCTGATGGGCTCCGTCGATCTCTATGGTGCCGCGGTCACGCTCTACACGTCCGGCAGCGGTGCCGAGCGCTTCGCCGACATCTTCAAACCACTCGGCTTCCGCATCGAGGTGGCTGGTCCCGAAGCCGGGACCGCAGCGGCCGTGAAAATGTTGCGGAGCGTGGTGACGAAAGGCATGGAGGCGCTGCTGGTCGAAGCTCTGACCGCCGCAACGCTTGCCGGCGTGCGCGATGAAACCATGCGCGGGATCTGCACGTCGATGGATGCCACCACGTTCAGCAAGTTCCTGGACATGTGCGTCCGCTCCGACGTCCTTCATGCCGAGCGCCGGGCGGTGGAGATGGATGGCGTGGCGGCGGGCCTGCGGGAACTGGGATTCGACCCCGTGATGACGACTGCCACGACCGAGCGCCTGAGAGTCTCCGCGCGACTGGGGCTGCGCGACGAGTTCGCGCGACGTTCGGACTATTCCGCCGCCGAGGTGCTGGACCGGTATGCGTACGTGCTGTCCGGTCCTGGGGCCGAGCCGCGAGACTCGCACGCACTCAGGGATTCATCCTAATCGCATCGCGCTTTAGACAGGGGAATGATGACGTTCACTCCGTGAGCTGAAACCGTTCGAAGCGATCGAGCTCTTCCTCGATCACACGCTTGAGCTCCTTGCGCCCCGCGGTCTTCCTTCCCTGCCCGACCCAGGTCCATTTCTGCATCAAGAGCTTCTTCGCCTGCCGGTCGGTCTTGAGATCCAGCGCGGCGACGATCTCGTCGCCGACCAGCACGGGCAGCGCGAAGTAGCCGAGCTTGCGCTTGGCCTTCGGCACGTAGGCTTCGAACAGATGGTTGTAGCCGAAGATGAGATTGGTGCGCTTGCGCTGGATGATCAGGGGATCGAACGGCGAAAGAATGTGGACGAGATCGGGCGGCGGCCCTTCGCCGCCCGCCTCCAGCGCTGCGGGCGAGGCCCAATGCTCCTGCTTGCCGGCGCCCTCGAGCGTAACAGGCACGAGCTCGCCGCGGCGGACGCGCGAGGCGATCAGGCGCGCGACCGGCTTCTTGCTCGGCGCGTCGAGATGGCAGATCGAATCGAGACTGACCACGCCCTGCGCGCGCAGCGCGCGGTCGAGCAGATAGGCCGTGATCTCCCTTGCCGATGCCGGCCTCGGCAGCTTGTCCCAGCCGAAATGACGGTTCATCAGCTCATAGGTCTTGAGCATGCCCTGGCGCTCGCTGATGGTGACGGCGCCGGTATAGAAGGCGAGTTGCAACGCGCGCTTCGACGGCTTGCGGCTCTGCCAGAGGTGCTCCTTTTCGACGAGCACGTCGTCCTCGATGTCGCGGATCGTCAGCGGGCCGGCGCGCAGCAGTCGCATCACCTTGCGCGTGTCGGCCGGCTTCACCGAGCCGAACCATCTGTGTCCCTCGCGCCGGTGCTCGCGCATCGCCGGCAGGAAGAACCGGAAGTCGGCGGCCGGCACGTAGGACAGCGCGTGCGTCCAGTATTCGAACACGCTCTTGTCGACGCTGTGGGCCTGGCGAAGATCGGCGCGACGGTAGGACGGGATCCTGCTGAACAGGATGTGGTGATGGCAGCGCTCGATGACGTTGATGGTGTCGATCTGCACATAGCCGAGATGAGCAGTCGCGTCGGCGACGGCCCGCGCGCCCTCCCCGAACGGCGTGCGCACGTCGAGCCGCTGGGCATGCAGCCAGATCTGCCGGGCCTGCGTGGTCGAGAGCGGAAGTGGTTTCGGGGCGCGGGGCATTGCGGAATGCAATGTAGCCGGATTCGCCGCGAGGCAAGAAGCAGGGACGCGAAAAAGCCGCGCTGCCATCTGCTGCCAGCGCGGCCATCACGTCCGGGATCGCGGGAGCCTACTTCATCGCCATCGCCTTCTCGGCGCTCATATAATGCTTGCAGGCGCCGCGCATGTTGCCCTTGCTCATGTCGGAATTGGCCGCGGTCATCGACTTCCTCGCTGCGATCTTGCCCGGCGTGTCTTCGCCGCCCATCCCGGCAACGAGCTTGGCCATATTTGCACTGGTGCACGCCATCTTGGCGGCGGATGCGGGGGACAGCGCAAGCGCCACGAATGCCGTCGCGAGCAACAGGGTCTTCATCAATCTTCTCCTCCAGGACAGGCAGCCGGCCTGATGCCGGCCACCACAACTGCCATTCTTCAACGGCAAGTTTTTCAGGGAGAAGACATTTCGTTGCCGCATTGCCGAATCAGCCCGCTCTCGGCGTGCGGCTTTTGGGCGCTCCCCCGACGCTCTTTCGGCGATCAGGAACGGGGATTTCCGGGGTTCCCAGTCCCGCCCCAAGCCGCAGACGATCGAGACAGATCAGAGCCGCGGGCAATTTCGAATGTGAGGAAGATCACATCGAGGCTTTCGAACCTCCCCTAGGCTCGCAGCATCAAATCGCCATCAGGCGTAGCAGCGAGGATTCGACAATGACCCGTTTTGATAAGTCTTTTGCATTGAAGGCGATTACTCTTACCGCAGCCCTGTCGATGACGGCGGGCCTGGCCCTGGCCGGCGACAGCAATGTCTCCACCGACAAAATCATCGATGCACTGAAGCCCAAGCCGGCAACCCGCGGCCTGTCCGTCGGTCCGCAGGCCGACACGACCGCGCAAGCCAAGGAAGCGACCTTCCTGAACACGGTGCGCAACCGCTCGACCCGGTCGCTCTCGACCGGCGAGCGCGAGCAGATCGCCGAGCTCGCGGCGACCAAGCCGAAGATCGATCTGGAGATCCAGTTCGACTACAACTCGGCCGACATCGCCAAGACCTCGGTGGCATCGGTGCAGGCGCTCGGCAAGGCGTTGTCCGATCCGGCGCTGAAGGGCTCGACCTTCGTGGTCGCCGGTCACACCGATGCGACCGGCGGCGAAGAGTACAATCAAGGGCTCTCCGAACGGCGGGCCGACACCATCAAGAAATACCTGATGCAGAACTACGGCCTCAACGGCACCGATCTGGTCACCGTCGGCTACGGCGAGACCAAGCTGAAGGATGCCGCCAACGGCACCGACCCGATCAACCGCCGCGTCCAGGTCGTGAACATGGACACCAAGACCGCAGCGAAGTAGACGCGCGATCGTCGCGCAAGAGACACGCCGCCTGCCGCAGCCCGGCAGGCGGCGATGTCATATCCAGCTTTGAAACAGCATCAGGCGGCCGAAGGTTCGCATGGACGTGCCGATGAAGGCTGCGGAAATCGGCAGCATGACCGCAAAGCCGGCCGCAGCGACGCCGACATAGGCCCACAGCAGCCAGCGCGGCAGCCCCTCCCGGCGCAGCACATAGACCAGCGCCAGCGACGCCGCGGTCGCCGCCGGCAGGTAGTAGTAGATGAAGCCCAGGGTACGCGGCAGTAACGCCCAGGCGAGCCAGGGACCGAAATAGAATGCCACGATCAGGAATGCATCCCACCGTCGCGCCAGGATGAAATCCCGCAACACGATGACGAGCGCGAGCAGAGCCGGCCAGAGCACCAGCGGATTGCCGAGGAAGACGATCGCAGCGACGTTGTCATCTCCCGTCTTGTCGAACAGGAACCACACCGGGCGCGCGAGCAACGGCCAGGACGGCCATGCGCTCATATAGGTGTGGCCGGCGATGGCCGTCGTGGTGTTGTCGGCGAAGATCCGCCGCTGCGCCTCGATCAAATCCGGCAGCGACACCCCATGGAGCGGGACGAAAGCGGCAAGGTAGGTCACCATCGGCAAGACGGCGAAGCAGAGCGCGACATGATGCAGCCTCAAGCCGGGCCACAGCTCCGGCCGATACCAGTCCTCCGGCCTCGCGTCGGCGAACCGCGTATGCCAGCCCTGCATCAGGCGGATCACCGCAACGATGCCGATGCAGACGCCAAGCGGAAACAGGCCGCTCCATTTGCAGGCCGCAGCAAGTCCGAACAGAGCTCCTGCCGCGGAAAAAAAGGCATGCGGCCGCTCTCCTCGAAAGCCATGCATGAAGGCCGCGGTCGCAAGCAGGCCGAAGCCGAGTGCAAAAACGTCGAGCATCGCGATGCGAGCCTGCACGTACAGCATCTGGTTGAACGCCGCAATCAGCGCCGCGGCGATCGCGGGCCCTTGCGCGGAAAACAGCGCGAGCCCGCACAGATAGATTGCAACGATCGCCAACGCGCCGAACAACGTCGCGGGGTAACGCCAGCCAAGCGCGTTGTCGCCGAAGGTCGCGATCGATGCCGCGATCAGCTCCTTGGCCAGCGGCGGATGCATCGGATTGAGCATCGGCTGCGACATCACGGGCGCCAGCATCTGCCGCGCCGCCGGCACGTAATGCACCTCGTCGAAGACGAATTTCTCCGGCGTGGCGAGACCGATCAGCAGCGCCAGATGTGCAACCAGGAAAATCGCGACAGCAATCACTGCGCTCCGCGACAGTTTTGGAACTGCGAACGCCTCGAGCGGCTGCTGTTGAGATATCTTGCGTGGCAAATTTGCGTCACCGCGGACAAAAACAAGGATCGTCGTTTTCATTGAACGCATTCTGCCGCAACTGTCACTAAGCATAGCGCACGTCCCGCGCCGCTTGTGATAATTTCGCCACATCGCAAGCGAGCGCGATCCGGTACGATCAGGGACATATCGATCGGTTGCGAAATGAATTTGCGTTTTTGGCTTTTCTCCATCCTCTCGTCGGCCGCATTGTGCGCCGGCTCCAGCGCGCAGGCGCAGACTCGCGTCGGCGAAGCCGTCGTGATCCAGAACGAGGTCGTGCGCGTGGCCGCGACCACGACGCCGATCAATGTCGGCGACAGCATGCTTCGCGACGAGACCGTGCGCACCGGCGCCGACAGCGCGGCGCGTTTCGTGATGGCGGACAGCACCAATCTGTCGCTCGGCCCGAGCGCCACGCTGAAGCTCGACCGCACCGTCTTCAACGACGAGCGCAGCTATCGCGACGTCGCGATCCGCATGACCACCGGCGCCTTCCGCTTCGTCACCGGGCGTTCCGACAAAGCCGCCTACAAGATCACGACGCCGCTTGCGACCATCGGTGTGCGCGGCACCACGCTCGACATCCTCTCGCAACGCGGGCGCTCGGTGGTCGTGCTTCAGGACGGCGCGGCCAGCGTCTGCACCAAGAGCTCCCAGTGCGTGCAGCTCACCCAGCCAGGCGACACCGCGATCATCACCTCGACCGGCGGCAAGGTGAGCATCACCAAGTCCAATACGCCGCCCTGGACGTTTGCCGCCAATTGCGCCGCGAGTGCCGGACTGTGCGCGGTCAACCAGTACGCCGGCGCCTCGCCGACCATCATGCCCGCCGTCCAGGACGACGGCATGCTGTGCGGGCGCTGACGATGACGAAATATCGCTTCCGGCGCCTGATCCTCATCGGCGTGCTGACCGCATTGGCCGCGTTTGCGCTTGTCGCCTCGGGGGCCCGCCCGGTGGCTGCGCAGGCGTCGGAGTGCGGGTCCGAGTGCGGCGAGCCGACGCCTTATCCGTCGCCGACCTACTCGCCCTCGCCAGCGCCCTCCCCGAGTCCATCGCCCTCACCAAGCCCTGCGCCCTCACCGTCGCCGAGCCCGTATCCTTCCCCCAGCCCGTATCCGTCGCCGGCCCCGACACCGACCGGCGCGGCTTCCAGCGGCAATTCGATCGTCGGTCTCGCCAACCAGCGCTTCAACCAAATGATCACCAACCGGGTGCTCGGCACGGTGCTGCTCGGCGTCAACGAGCAGGTCAATTGTGGTGACTGCATCAGCGCATTCGGCTCGGCCGGCTCGTTCTCGGCCGGCATCCACGGCCGCAAGGCGCTGACCAACAATCTGTCGCTGCTCGCCGGCATCGCCTACACGCATTACGACGAGGGCGGCTACAAGATTACGAGCGCACCGATCGGCGCTTTCGCGTTGCGCTATGACTTCACCGATTGGGGCTCGTCGCGGCCGTTCTTCGACGTCGGCACGATCCTGACGCCATGGGAGAAGGCGCGCTACACGCGCAGCTACGACACCAGTCTCGGCCCGGTGAGCGTGACCAGTTCGACCAACGCCTCGAACTACGCCGTCTACGGTCGCGCCGGCTGGATAAGCCGCCTCTCGCCGCGCGACGAGGTCGCGGCCTCGATCGAGGTCTGGCAGCTCTGGCAGCGCGTCTCCGGCTATAGCGACAGTACGGTGGCCTTCAATCCATTCGACGCCAGCATCGCTGATGGCACCGACCGCACCAGCCTCGTCAAGATCGGCGGCCAGTGGACGCATCTCTTCGGCAGCAACATCGAGACAAACATCAATGGCGGCTGGGTGCAGTCGTTTGCGAGTCACAGCGGCATCGTCGCCACCGTGACCGGCAACGGCACGGTGGTGCCGACCATGGGCAACCAGGGCTGGTTCGAATATGGCGGCCGCCTCGGCTTCCGCGTGCAAAAGGGCTGGATCGTGGATCTCTTCGCCAACGGCACGTTGGGCCCGCAGCCGGTCGGGAACACGATCCACGCCGGCGTCGGGCTGCGGATCAATTACTGAGAGACTTGGCGAGGTCTCGTAGGATGGGCAAAGCGAAGCGTGCCCACCAACTTTCCCAGTTGTGGATGGATGGTGGGCACGGCGCTTTGCGCCTTTACCGACCCTAGGGCTCTGCCATGTCCCGCGAAGGCCGGACATCCAGTACGCCGCGGCTTCTCCGTATCACGTCACTGTCTGGGAGTACTGGATCGCCCGGTCAGGCCGGGGCGATGACAGTGAATGTGTGGCGCGAGCATGGACCTCACGCCGCCGGCTTGCCCTCGAACGCACGGCGCAAGGCTTCGACATCCAGCTTGACCATCTTCATCATGGCCTGCATCGCGCGCGCGGCCGCTGCCTTGTCCGGGCTCGACAGGAACTCGAACATCACTTTCGGCACCACCTGCCAGGCCACGCCCCAGCGATCCCGGAGCCAGCCGCACTGCTCTTCCTTGCCGCCATGGGCGAGGAACGCGTTCCAGACGCTGTCGACCTGGGCCTGGTCGCCGCAATGGATCATCAGCGAGATCGCGTGGGTGTATTCCATCTTCATGCCGCCATTGAGCGCGACCAGCGGCTGTCCGGCCACCGTGAACTCGACGACGAGCACGGAGCCCTCCTTGCCGGAGGGGCCGTCCGAAACGTTGCGCTGGACGTGCGTGATCTCCGAGTTCGGAACGAGCGAGACGTAGAATTTGGCGGCGTCCTCGGCATCGCCGTTGAACCACATGCAGGGCACGAGCTTGGACATCGTGAATGCTCCTCTTCAGATCTTCTGGGCTCGGATCAGGCGTTCGCCATCTCGGGCTGCAGAGGGGCGGCCGCGAGATCCATCCAGTTCACACCCCACATATGGCCGTCGGGATCCTCGAAGCTGCGGCCGTACATGAAGCTGTATTCGTCCTTCGGGCTGGGATCGGCCACGCCGCCTGCCGCCGCGGCCTTGCCGACGATATCGTCGACGTCGCTGCGACTGTCCGCGGACAGGCAGAACAGCGCCTGGTTCGAGGTCCTGGCGTCCGCGATCGGCTTCGGCGTGAACTGGCGGAATTTGTCGTGGGTCAGCAGCATGGCGAAAATGGTCTCGGAAAAGACCATGCAGCTCGCGGTCTCGTCGCTGAATTGCGGGTTCTTGACCGCACCGACCGCCTCATAAAAGGCGGTCGCGCGCTTGAGGTCGGTCACCGGCAGGTTGACGAAGATCATCTTGGGCATCGGAAGCTCCTCGGGTGGGGTTCTGCCCAAGGACGGACGGCCAGGCCGCCATCCGACACCGCTTCCGGTTAATTTTTCGGACCCCGATCTGCGGGGTTCCGTCGCACCGAACCCCGCGCGCCGGGCAGCCTTACTTCTTCTCGTTGGGATCGCGGTGCACCGGGTCGATCCAGAGCACGGTCTCGGGCTTCTCCACCGGCTCGATGTCGAGATTGATCGCCACCGCCTCGCCGTCGCTGCGCACCAGCACGCATTCCAGCACCTCGTCCGGGCTGGCGTTGATCTCCTGGTGCGGCACGTAGGGCGGGACGAAAATGAAGTCGCCGGGGCCGGCTTCCGCGGTGAACTGCAGGCTCTCGCCCCAGCGCATCCGCGCCTTCCCCTTCACCACGTAGATGACGCTTTCGAGATGGCCGTGATGATGCGCGCCGGTCTTGGCATCCGGCTTGATGCTGACCGTGCCCGCCCACAATTTCTGCGCGCCGACGCGAGCGAAATTGATGGCGGCCGCGCGGTCCATGCCGGCCGTCGAGGGCACGTTGGTGTCGAGCTGGTTGCCCGGAATGACGCGCACGCCGTCATGCTTCCAGCGATCATGATCGTGGTCATGGTGGGAATGCGAGTGGTCATGGCCGGTCATGGGTACTTGCCTTCTGTTGGTTCGTGCGCGGCAAACTAACCCAAAGCCGCAGCCGCAAGCCATACTAAAAATGGAACCCTCGTAGCCGCTCGGCGTTGCCATTGCGAGCAAACCGAGAGGAGAATTTCATGGGTAGCACCACTGACAAGATCAAGGGCACCGCGAACGAGGCGATCGGCAAGGCCAAGCAGGGCATCGGCGAAGCCACCGGGTCCGATCGCATGAAGGGCGAAGGCGTGGTCCAGGAAGTGAAGGGCAAGGGCCAGCAGGCCATGGGCGACGCCAAGGATGCCGCGAAGGATGCCATGGATCGCGCTGCGGCCGCGGCAAAACGCGCGGCCGAGTGACGGCCCGGCAATCTGAATGCGAAAAGACCGGCCGAAAGGCCGGTCTTTTTGTTTTGTCTTGCTCGCTACGTCATGGCCGGGCTTGTCCCGGCCATCCACGTCTTTGCATGCGGTTCGAAGAACGTGGATGCCCGGGACAAGCCCGGGCATGACGACGTCCGGCTACGCCGTCACTTCACCGCGAGCAATTCCACGTCGAACATCAGGGTCGCGTTCGGCGGAATCACGCCGCCGGCGCCGCGCGCGCCATAGCCGAGCTGCGGCGGGATGATCAGCGTGCGCTTGCCGCCGACCTTCATCGAGGCAACGCCCTCGTCCCAGCCGGCGATGACGCGGCCCTTGCCGATCGGGAATTCGAACGGCTCCTTGCGATCGACCGAGGAGTCGAATTTCTTGCCCTTCTGGCCGTTCTCATAGAGCCAGCCGGTATAGTGCATCACGCAGATCTGACCGGGCTGCGGCGAGGCACCGGTGCCGACGGTGGAGTCGATGATCTGCAAGCCTGAAGCTGTGGTCATGGTCTTTCCTGCGGTCTGGGCCGAGGCCGTGGTGGAAACGAAATCGGACACGCCACCAATCACGGTGATCGCGAATGCCGACACGATAGCGAGGAGCATGCGCTGAAAACGCTGCATAGGGCACCTTCCATTTGAGGCGGGAGGTGTCTAACCCAACGACGTCGCCGTTTCCACCCCTCAGACCTCGATATTTTCCAGCCGTACCGGCAGCTTGCGGATGCGCTGGCCGGTGGCGTGATAGATCGCGTTGCAGATCGCGGCGTTGGTGCCGACATTGGCAAGCTCGCCGAGCCCCTTTGCGCCCACCGGATTGATGTGATCGTCCTGCTCGGAGAGCATGATGACCTCGACGCTGGGCACATCGGCATTCACGGGCACGAGATAGTCGGCGAGATTGTCGTTGACGTAGCGCGCATTGCGCTCGTCGATCTCGGTGGCCTCCAGCAGCGCCGAGGACATGCCCCAGATCAGCCCGCCGATCAGCTGGCTGCGCGCGGTGCGCGGATTCATGATCCTGCCTGCAGCGAACGCGCCGACCAGCCGGGGGCAACGGATCTCGTGCGTGAAGCGGTTGACGCGGACCTCGACGAACTCGGCGCCGAAGGCGTAGGCGATCTTGTCCTTCATCTGATGGCCGCCGACGAGCCGAGGCTGCCCGGCATGCATGGCCCTGAACGAATCCGGCGGTGCGCCCTCCGGCTTCCATTCGCCATATTCCTCGACAACGCCAACGCCAAGCGCATCGAACGCCTTCTCGATATCGAGCGGACGGTCGCTCTTCGCCGGCTGGGTCGACGGGGCCGGGCTGATGCCGACGGTTTCCCTGGCCTTGTCGGCGAGGCTGTCGCTCGGCATCACCGCCTTGAACAGACGCTGCCGGATTTGATCGCACACCATCATCACAACGGAGCAGGTGCTGGCGGTCGAGTTGGAGCCGCCCGCAACCGGCGCGGGCGGCAAGTCGCTGTCGCCGATGAAGACCCCCACTTTATCAAGCGGCACGCCGAGCCGCTCGGCCGCCGTCTGGGCGATGACCGTGTAGGCGCCGGTGCCGATCTCGTGGCCGGCGATCTCGACACGGGTGCGGCCATCGCGCTGGAGGCGCACGCGCGCGGCGGACGGCGCCATCTGCGTCGGATAGCAGGTGGCGGCACAGCCGTAACCGACCAGCCAATCGCCCTCCGACATCGATCTTGCCTGCGGCGAGCGCTGCGACCAGCCGAACGCCTTGGCGGCCTCGTCGAAGCATGCCATCAGCGACCGCGACGTGTAGGGCTTGCCGTCAATAGGCTCGGTGGTGGTGTCGTTGATGCGACGGAGCTCGACCGGATCCATGTTGAGCTTCACGGCGAGCTCGTCCATCGCGCTTTCCAGCGCGAACAGATACGGCACTTCCGGCGGCGAGCGCATGAAGCCGGGCGTGTTACGGTCGGCCCGCACGATCGACACCAGGCTTTCGACATTCGGGCACGCATAGAGCCGCGTCGTGGTCTTGGTGCCGCCAACACAATAGGCGTCGGGGCGCGAGGAGATTTCGGCTCCCTCATGCCTCAAGGCGACCAGCCTGCCGTCCCGGCTCGCACCGAGCTTAATCTCGTGCCGCGTCTCGGCGCGGTAGGTCGCGATGGTAAAGCCCTGGTCGCGGGTCGGGACCAGCTTGACCGGGCGGTTCAGGCGCTTGGCAATGCCGGCGATGATGGCGGTGCGCGGCGTCATCGAGCCGCGCGAACCAAAACCGCCGCCGACATAGGGATTGACCACGCGCACCTTGTCGGCGTCGATGCCGAGCTGCTCGGCCACGCCGTTCTTCAGGCCGTGGACATACTGACTCCCCTCGTAGATGACGAGATTGTCGCCCATCCAGACGCAGCTGGTCGTGAACAGCTCCATCGGATTGTGGTGCTGCGTCGGCGTGTCGTAAGAAGCGGTGAGCTTGACCTCGGCCGCATCGAAGGCCTTGGCGAAGTCGCCGACCTCGGGATCTTCCTTGAACTGGGCGTTCTGTCCCTTTGCGGCTGCCGTAGTCGTTCCCGGCGATTCGAAGCTCGCACTCGGTGCCGTCGCCGTATAGCTGACCTTGACGCGATTGGCGGCCTCGCGCGCCGCCTCGTAGCTTTCGGCAATGACCACAGCGATGATCTCGCCGTCATGCGCGATCTCGGCCGATTTCAGCGGCTGGATCGTGGTGCCGGCATAGCCGCCATTGCTGAAGAGTTTCGGTTCCTTCAGCTTCGGGGCGTTGTCGTGCGTAATGATGTCGATCACGCCGCGGACGCTTCTAGCGTCATCGAGATCGAAGCGGTCGATGCGACCCCTGGCGATGGCGCTGGTGACCAGGAACGCGTAGGCCGGATTGTCCAGCGGCATGTCGGAGGCGTAGGTCGCACGCCCCGTGACCTTTGCGGCGGCATCGTAGCGCGGCACGGGCTGCCCCATATTCGCCTTGGGCGCGGGAGCTGCAGCGGTCATGGTCAGATCTCCATCGTTACGGCCTGCTGAAGCGCGCGTGCCACCACGCGCCTTCCGAGTGCGATCTTGAAGCTGTTGTGCCGGCGGCCACGGGCGTCCGCAAAGGCGGCATCGGCCACACGCCGTGCCAGCGCTTCGTCGAACTTCTGCCCCTTCAATAGCGCCTCCGCCTCGCGTG
Source organism: Bradyrhizobium sp. GW821-FHT13H06 (assembly GCF_058803975.1). Lineage (NCBI taxonomy): Bacteria > Pseudomonadati > Pseudomonadota > Alphaproteobacteria > Hyphomicrobiales > Nitrobacteraceae > Bradyrhizobium > Bradyrhizobium sp. GW821-FHT13H06. The sequence goes on from NZ_JBXAPN010000005.1 coordinate 441,814, forward strand.
CCCGCCATGGCACGGTGGCGACACCGCCGAGCGCGACGCGCGCGTCCCTGATCGTGCGGTCCTGCACGTCGAGCGCGATCGCAGCCGAGGACAGCGCGAATTCGTAGGATTGCCGGTCACGCGCCTTGAGATACACCGAACGGGGCCACCGGCCTTGGATCGAGAAGGCCGAGATCAGCTCCCCGGGCTGAAGCGTGGTCTCGATGTCGGGCGTACTGCCCGGCGCCTTGTGAAGCTGCGCGAAGGGCATGGTGCGCGTGCCGGCCTTGCCGGTGATCTCGACCACGGCATCGAGCGCGATCAGCGCCTGCGCGAAATCGCCGGGATAGGTCGCGATGCACTGGTCGGAGACGCCGAGCACCGCATGCATGCGATGGACGCCGTCCATCGCGGCACAGCCGGAGCCGGGATTGCGCTTGTTGCAGTTCTCATAGGAGACATCGCGAAAGTAGTTGCAACGCGTCCGCTGCATCACGTTGCCGCCGAGCGTCGCCATGTTGCGCAGCTGGGCGCTGGCGGCGAGCTTCAGCGAATCTGCGATCACCGGATAGCTGCGCTGGATCTCGCCATGGGCGGCGACGTCGGACATCTTTGCGAGGGCGCCGAGCCGCAAGGCCTCGCTGCCTGGCTCGATCGCCGACCAGGCGTGGGCCAGCGGATTGATGTCGACGATCGCGGTCGGCCGCATCACGTCGAGCTTCATCAAATCGATCAGCGTGGTGCCGCCGGCAAGCGGCTGTGCCACCGCCTTCGTCAGCGGATTGTTGGCGGCCGCGGCGGCGCCGAGCGCCCGCACGGCCATATCGGGGTCGGATGCTCTCTGATACGAAAACGGTCGCATGCGCCTAGCCTTTCATGATCTCGGGTGCGGCCTGCTTCACGGCAGCGACGATGTTGGGATAGGCGGCGCAGCGGCAGATGTTGCCGCTCATATACTCGCGGATGTCGGCCTCGCTCCCCGCGTGTCCCTCCTTCACGCAAGCCACGGCGGACATGATCTGGCCGGGCGTGCAATAGCCGCACTGGAGTGCGTCGTTATCGACGAAGGCCTGCTGCATGGGATGCAGGCGGTCGTCGGTGGCGAGGCCCTCGATCGTCGTGATCTCCTGCCCTTCGGCTGCGAGCGCCAGCGTCAGGCACGACACCACGCGGCGATCGTCGATCAGCACCGTGCAGGCGCCGCACTGGCCGTGGTCGCAACCCTTCTTGCTGCCGGTGAGCTTGAGATGCTCACGCAGCGCATCGAGCACCGTGGTGCGCGCATCGATGCTCAGGCGCTTGTCCTTGCCGTTGACGTGCAGCGTGACCTCGACGGGAAGCGACGGATCCTGCGCGACGGGCGCCGTCGCATCCTGCGCAACCGCACGCGCCGTCATCGGAACCAGCGCAGTTCCGGCAGCGCCGGCCATGAAGGCGCGCCGATCGAATGATGTTCTGGAACTTGATTTGTCGGACATGGGCCGGCCTCCGCCGCGATCTGAAAAGCAGCGCACGCCTGCACTGCTCATCGCCCCTTAACCTGGAGCAATGAGTGCAGTTCCGAACGAGAAAGGGCGGCGCGGCAAATGCCGCGCCGCCCTTCGTCAACTTTTCCTGATCTGCCGCGCGGAACTCCGCGCGAACTCAATAGCCGAGGGCGCAGCCGTCCTTGCGCGGATCGGAGCCACCGGTGAGCGTGCCCTTGTCCCAGTCGATCCAGATCGCCTGGGCGCCGCCGAGCGGGCCGACCACGCTGGTGGTCTTGTGGCCAAGCTTCTTCAAGCCTTCGACGATCGCAGCCGGCACACCGTCCTCGAGTTGATATTGGCCCTCGTAGTGCAGGCCGCGCGGCATGTCGATCGCCTCCTGCACGTCGCAGCCATAGTCGAGGATGTTGGTCAAGACATGGGTCTGGCCGGTCGGCTGATACTGTCCGCCCATCACGGCGAACGGCATCACGGAGCGTCCACCCTTGGTGAGCAGGCCCGGCATGATCGTATGCAGCGGGCGCTTGCCGCCTTCGATGCAGTTGGGATGGCCGGGCTGGATACGGAAGCCGCCGGCGCGGTTCTGGAACAAGACGCCGGTCTTGTTCGAGACGATAGCGGAACCAAAGGAATGCGCGATCGAGTTGATGAACGAGCAGACGTTGCGGTCCTTGTCCACGACCGTGATGTAGATGGTGGAGGGGTTCATCGGCGGCGCGACATTCGGCAGGTCGAGCATGCCGTCCATGCGGATCTTGCTGATGTACTCGTCGGCAAAGCCCTTCTCGAGCATCTCGGCGACGTTGATCTTCATGTGCTCGGGAGAGGCGACGTGCATCTCGCGGTTCATGTAGGCGATGCGGGCGGCTTCCGCCTCGAGATGGAAACGCTCGACGCTGACGGGCGCGTACTTGGTCAGATCGAAGCGCGACAGGATGTTGAGCATCAGGAGCGCGGTGACGCCCGGGCCGTTCGGCGGGCACTGCCAGAAGTCGTAGCCCTTGTACATGGTGCCGATCGGCGTCGCTACCTCAGTGGTATGCGCGGCGAAATCGTCGAGCGTGTGCAGGCCGCCGATTCCCCTGAGGGTCTCGACCATGTCTTCCGCGATCGGCCCCTTGTAGAAGGCGTCGCGGCCGTCCTTGGCGATCGCGCGCAGGGTCTTGCCGAGCTCGGCCTGGCGAATGACGTCGCCGGCCACCGGCGGCTTGCCGCCCGGCAGCAGGTAGCGCACGGTGTTGGTGCCATTCTTCAGCTTCTCGAATTGGTTCTTCCAGTCGAAGGCGATGCGGGGCGCGACGACGTAGCCTTCCTCGGCCGCCTTGATCGCGGGCTGAAGCAGCCGGTCGAAACCGAACTTGCCGTGGTCGCGCAGAACCGTCGCGAAGGCATCGATCACGCCGGGGATCGAGACCGCATGCGCCGAGGTCAGCGGCACGGAGTTGATCTTGCGCTCGAGATACCAGTCGGCGTTCGCCGCCTTGGGCGCCCGGCCGGAGCCGTTATAGGCGATGATCTTGCCCTCGCCGCGCGGCTGGATCAGCGCAAAACAGTCCCCGCCGATGCCGGTCGATTGCGGCTCGATCACGCCGAGCAGGGCAGAGGCGGCAACGGCCGCGTCCACCGCCGTGCCGCCATCGCGCAGCACCTCGATCGCCGCGAGCGAGGCTTGCGGATGCGAGGTCGCAACCATCGCGTTGGTGGCATGGACCGTGGACCTGCCGGGGAAATGGAAGTTTCTCATCGAATTTCTTGCTCTCTTGGCCGTCGGCGCGAGTGGCGCGCCATCTCGAAAACCGCGTCTACATGACACATTCCGGCCCGGCGGGGCAATGCTGGCATACCAGGAAAATGGCTGCCATCTGCTGGGCGTATGGAGTTCTCGACGCCGGCAGCCATGGGTTTTCCGGATGGCTGCCGCCTGCTAAACGAGCCGCCATGTCTGATCCGATTTCGGCCACCAAGGTCGCGGCCTTCTATCAATTCGTCGCCCTCCCCGACTACCGAGAGCTGCGCGAGCCGTTGCGCGCCTTCTGCGCCGGTCTCGCGCTGAAGGGCAGCGTGCTGCTGGCGCAGGAGGGCATCAACGGCACGATCGCCGGTGCGCCGGAGGCGATCGATGGCTTCGCCCACGAACTCGCACACGGCGACATGTTCGGCGGCAGGCTCAACAATCTCGAATTGAAATTCTCGACCGCGGACGCGATGCCGTTCGGGCGGCTCAAGGTGCGGTTGAAGAAGGAGATCGTCACGCTCGGTGACGAGGCTGCCGATCCGAGCCGCCAGGTCGGCACCTATGTCGATGCCACCGAGTGGAATGCGCTGATTGCGAAGCCCGACACGCTGCTGCTCGACACCCGCAACGCCTTCGAAGTGGCCATGGGGACGTTCGAGGGCGCGGTCGACCCCGGCATCAAGAGCTTTGGCCAGTTCAAGGACTTTGCCGCGATTGAGCTTGATCCGGCCAAACACCGCAGGATTGCGATGTTCTGCACCGGCGGCATCCGCTGCGAGAAGGCGAGCGCGCATCTGCTCGCGCGCGGCTTTACAGAGGTCTATCACCTCAAAGGCGGCATCCTCAAATATCTCGAGGAGGTGCCCGAGGCGGAGAGCCGCTGGCGCGGCGAATGCTTCGTGTTCGACGAGCGCGTGGCGCTCGGCCACGGTTTGCGAGAACTTGGCTTGCGCGAACGGGAGAAGGGGCACGGCCGTGACGAATGAGATCAAGACGCTGAGCGAGCGCATCGACACGCTGGAGACGCGCCTTGCCTACCAGGACGACACGATCGAGACGTTGAACCAGACCATCACCGCACAGTGGACACAGATCGACTCGCTGACGCGGCAGATCGCGCAGCTCAACGACCGGCTCCAGGAGGCCGAGGCAAATGCGCCGGGGCCCGCCAACGAGCGTCCGCCGCATTATTGATCGGTGTTACTGGCCGGACGCCTTGGGCAGCAAGTTCAGGTTCATGACCTCGCCGGACATCACCAGGCGGTCGCGGCCTGCGTCCTTGGCGGCGTAGAGCGCCCGGTCGGCAGCCTCGACCAGCGAGGCCACTCCCGCCGTGCGCTCCAGCGCCGGCCGGCAGGTCGCGCCGCCGGCCGAGACGGTGACGCATCCGGCCGGCAGATTGGTGCTATGAACGAGGCCGGCCCCGTGAATAGCACTGCGGATCTGCTCGCCGATCCGGGCGCAGCCGGCGGTGTCGATGTTCGGCAGCAGCACGGCGAACTCCTCGCCGCCATAGCGCGCCGCCAGATCACCGGCGCGCTGCGTCTCGGCCGCGATGATCTTTGCGACCAGACGCAGGCAGGCATCGCCGGCGGGATGGCCGTATTCATCGTTGTAGGCCTTGAAGTGGTCGACGTCGATCATCAGCAAAGCGAGGCTGGAGCGGTCACGATAGGCGCGCGCCCACTCCTCCTTCAACCGCTCGTCGAAGCGGCGACGATTGGCAAGGCCGGTGAGGCTGTCCTCGATCGCAAGCGTCTCCAGCCTGGTCTCCAGCCTCTTCTGCTCGGTGATGTCGCGCGAGATCGCGACGACGCCATCGACGTTGCCGTTGCCCTTGCGTGTCACCCGCATGGTCGATTCGAGCCAGACTTCGCCGTTCTGCCGGTGCGCGTTGCGGTAGGTCAAGCGCGCCTCCTCCTTCTCGCCACGCTTCATGGCGTCGACGATCGCCTGGACCTCCGGCAGATCCTCCGGATTGATGCCCGCAAGAGCCGGCGTGCCGATCAGCTGATTGGGACGCCAGCCGACGACGCGGACCGACGAGGGCGAGACATAGCGCAGCCGCTCGTCGAGCCCGACGCGCGTCACCATGTCGCTGGAGCCTTCGGCGAGCAGGCGGAAATGCACCTCCTTCTCGGCCAACGCGACGGCCATGCGCTGGCCCCGGTGCAACTGCCGCACCAGCACGCCGCCGATGACCGCGATCAGCATCACCAGCGCGAGCACGTAGAGCATGCGGGAGATTGCCGCGGCGCGCCAGGGCGCGAGCAACTCGTCCTTGCCGACCGTGGCAACCAGGAGGAGCGGGAAACGGCTGCTGCGATTGAAGAAGCTGACGCGTTCGGCACCGTCCGGCGGCGACTTGAAGTGATAGGCGCCGCTCGGCCGTTGCAGGCTCGGCTCGCGGAAGAAAGGCGTGTCGGCGAAGCTACGTCCGACGAACTTGTCGTTGCCGGGATCGCGCGCGAGGATCATGCCGTCGCGGTGCGCCAGTGTCACGGAGCTGTTGCGGCCGATCTCGAACTGCTCATAGAAATGCGAAAGATATCTGGAGCTGATGGTCGCGAGCACCACGCCGCCGAAGCTGCCGTCCTGCTTGTTGAAGCGGCGTGACAGAGGGACGACCCATTCGCCATCGAGCAGGCTCTTCACGGGACCGCCGACATAGGCCTCGCGCTTCGGCGAGAGCTGGTGATACCGGAAGAGGGCATCGTCGCTGAGGGTCGAGCCGATCGCGCCGGGCGAGGTCAGCCAGTTGCCCTGACCGTCGATGATGTCGAGGCTGTGGATGCGCGGGATCGCCTTCTTGCGCGCGTCCAGGAGGTTTCCAAGCTTGGCCACCGTGGCTGGTGCAGTGCCGTCCATCTCCAGCCGGCTGACCACGCCGACCACGCCAGAGTCCAGGAGATCGAGACTGTCCTCGGCATGCTGGGTCAGCGAACGTGCGACGTTCGCCATCTCCGTTTCGGCGCCCTTGAGCACCGCCTCGCGTGCCGCCCACTCGCGCCAACTGCTGCCGCCGAGGATGATCGCGCAGGTCAGCACGACAAAGGCCGCCGCGCGCAGCGGCAGGCGGCTCCATCCAGCTCGTTGGGTAACGGCGCTCACGCGGCAAGGTCCTCCGATTGATCGGAAACTCTGCCGCTTCTGTTATCGAATTCTGAACCCGCTACCGGAATGCGCGGCGATTCGAGCCGCTTCCAGTAGTCCTACGGACGCAACAATCGGCGCATTGCTAACAAGGCATTAGCGACCCTGCCGGAATCCGGCGCGCCCGACGCTGCTAGCTGAAGATGGCCTTAACCTTGTCCCAGAGCGAGGGATGGTCGGCATCCGCATCGGCTTTCGAGGGCGTCGGCTGCGCGGCGCTCACGGGATCGGAAGCCGGGAACGTATCCTGCAGCCCGGCGTCGAGCTTGGCGTTGCGGTCGGCAGCGAGCGCCTCGCGCGGGTCTTCGGCATGCTTGTCGTGCGGCGCGGGATTGAATGTCTCAGCCATGATCTCCTCCATGGGCTGATCAACGCGGTCCGATCGCGCTGGTTCCCCTGTTCCGCTGAGGGCTGGGGGTGTATCAGGAACCATAACCTTCTGCAGGATCATTCGTGCCCCAGTCTCCGACGAAACCTTTCATCGACGTGCTCTCCGGCCAGCGCCAGACCATCCCGCCGCTGTGGATGATGCGCCAGGCCGGGCGCTACCTTCCGGAATATCGCGAGGTGCGCGCCAAGGCAGGCGGCTTCCTCGATCTCTGCTTCAACCCGGAGCTTGCGGCCGAGGTGACGCTGCAACCGATCCGCAGGTTCGGCTTCGATGCGGCGATCATCTTCTCCGACATTCTGGTGATCCCCCATGCGCTCGGACGCTCGGTGCGGTTCGAGGTCGGCGAGGGCCCGCGGCTCGAGCCGCTGGACGATCCGGCCAAGGTCGCGACGCTGGCGCCGCGCGCCGACCTGGGCAAGCTCGCGCCGGTGTCCGAGGCGCTGAAGATCGTGCGCGGCGCGCTCGATCCCAAGGTCGCGCTGATCGGCTTTTGCGGCGCGCCCTGGACGGTTGCGACCTACATGGTCGCGGGCCACGGCACGCCGGACCAGGCGCCGGCGCGGATGATGGCCTACCGTCATCCGGAGGCGTTTGCGAAGATCATCGACGTGCTGGTCGACAGCTCGATCGAATATCTGTTGGCACAGCTCGCCGCCGGTGCCGACGCGCTACAGATCTTCGACACCTGGGCCGGCGTGCTGCCGCCCGCCGAGTTCGCGCGCTGGTCGACCGAGCCGACGCGGCGCATCGTGGAGGGCGTGAGGGCCAAGGTGCCGGATGCGAAGATCATCGGCTTCCCCCGCGGGGCCGGTGCGCTGCTGCCCGGCTATGTCGAGGCAACCGGCGTCAATGCGGTCAGCATCGACTGGACCGCAGAGCCGGCCTTCATCCGCGAGCGCGTGCAAAGCAAGGTCGCCGTGCAGGGCAATCTCGATCCGCTGGTGCTGATCACAGGCGGTGCCGCGCTCGACCGCGCGGTCGACAATGTGCTGGCCAATTTTGCGCAAGGGCGGCTGATCTTCAATCTCGGCCACGGCATCCAGCCGGAAACGCCGATCGCCCATGTCGAGCAGATGATCAAGCGCGTGCGGGGTTGAACGGCGGGCGGACTCTCCGCATCGTCATGGCCGGGCTTGTCCCGGCCATCCACGCCTAACCAAGCGGTACCAAGAACGTGGATGCCCGGGACGAGCCCGGGCATGACGACCTCATGTGATCGCGCTCCAACAAAAACCGCGAAAACAACCCCATGCACAGTAGACAAGTCATTGAAAACCTTGGGCTGGCATGGCTCGTCCCGCCCGTTTGAAACGTCGGGCAAAACAGGCGCAGAACGACGTGACCGCCGATGGTGATCTCGGCCGGACTCAGCGCGGCCGGCTGCGCTCGATGATCTCGGCCGCCCCCTTCGCCAGCAGATCCAATCCCACGGCACGCCCGAGCTCGCGGGGGCGGTTGGCGGGCCCCGCGCGCGAGGCTTCGATGATGGTGTTGCCGGAGAGATCGAGCACGGAGGCGGTGAGCGACATCTGATCGCCCGTGATGGTCGAGAACCCCGCGACCGGTGAATTGCAGTGGCCGTTCAGCACCCACAGCACCTCGCGCTCGGCATCGGCCGAGGCGTGCGCGGCGGGATCGTCGATCGATGACAGGATCTGCCGCGTCTGCCAGTCCTGCGCAGCGCATTCGACGGCGACGATGCCCTGCCCCGCCGCCGGCAGCATCTCCGCCGCGGTGAACTCATAGGCGATGCGGTTCGCCAGACCAACGCGATCGAGGCCGGAACGCGCCATGATCAGCGCATCGGCAGGCCCGACCGCGCCGCCATCCGGCAGGCGCTGCTTCTCGCCATTGTCGAGCTTGCGCACGCGCGTGTCGGCGGCCCCGCGGAAGTGGATGACCTCGACATCGGGAAACAACCGCCGCGCATAGGCCGCTCGGCGCACCGCGTTCGTACCGATCTTGAAGCCCTGGCCGCGGGACTGGCGCAGCGCCTCCAGGGTCACGCCGTCGCGCAGCACCAGCGCGTCGCTCGGCGGATCGCGCGACAGCGTGGCGCCGATGACGAGGCCGGGCGTATCCTCGTTCCCCGGCATGTCCTTCAGCGAATGCATCGCTGCCTGGAGCTCGCCCGACAGCACGGCGGCGCGGATCTGCGCCACGAAGGCGCCGCCCTTGCCGCCATGCGGCAAGAGCTTGCTGGTCTGGTCGAGATCGCCCGTGGTGTCGAACTTGACGATCTCGACATCGAGACCAGGCACGGCGGCTGTCAGGCGGCGCGCGATTTCTTCCGTCTGTGCCAGCGCCATGGCGCTCTTGCGTGTGCCGATCCTGAGTCGTGTAGCCAAGTCGTTCTCCATCCCGGACGCGCGCTCAGCGCGCATCCTCCAATATCATGTCGGAGGCCTTTTCGGCGATCATGATGATCGGCGCGTTGGTGTTCCCCGAGACGAGATCGGGCATGATCGAGCCGTCGACGACGCGAAGGCCTTCGAGGCCCCTCACCTTCAGCCGCTGATCGACCACCGCGAGCGCGTCGTTGCCCATACGACAGGTCGAGGTCGGATGATAGATGGTGCTGCCGCGCTCGCGGCAATAATCCAGTATCTCCGCGTCCGTCGATACCTTCGCCCCGGGATCGTACTCGCTGACCACGAACGGCTTCAGCGCCGGCGCGTTCAGGATCTTGCGCAGGATCTTCAGACCCTCGACGTTGGTGGTGCGGTCGGTCTCGGTCGACATGTAGTTGATGCGGATCTCCGGCGGCACGGTCGGGTCGGCGCTCTTGATGCGCAAGGTCCCGCGGCTCTCGGGCCGGAGCTGGCACACTGACGCCGTGAAGCCGGAGAAATCGTGCAGCTTCTCGCCCATCTTGTCGGTCGAGAACGGCAGGAAGTGGACCTGGATGTCGGGCGAGGCGAGCCGCGGGCTGGTCTTGAAGAACGCGCCCGCCGTGCCGGCCGCAATCGTCAGCCAGCCCTTGCGGAACAGCGCGTAGCGTGCGCCGGCCATGGTGCGGCGAAGCGGATGATTGACGGTGTCGTTCAGCGTGATCTTCTGCGAGCAGCGCATCACGATGCGGACCTGCATGTGGTCCTGGAGATCGCGCCCGACGCCGGCTGCGTCCAGCACTACATCGATGCCGTGCTTGCGCAGGAGATCGGCAGGACCGACGCCGGAGAGCTGGAGCAGCTGCGGCGAGTTGTAGGCGCCGCTCGACAGCACGATCTCCTTCCGCGCCCGCACGCGGCGCAATACCGCGCCTTGCCGATATTCGACGCCGACCGCGCGACGCCCTTCGAACAGGATACGCTGGCCGAGCGCGGACGTCTCGATCTTCAGATTGCTGCGCGTCTTGGCGGGTCCGAGATAGGCCACCGCCGTCGAGGCACGCCGGCCGTTGCGCGTCGTGGTCTGGAACAGGCCGACGCCCTCCTGCGTGGCGCCGTTGAAGTCGGGATTGTAGGGCAGGCCGGTCTCGACCGCGGCGTCGATGAAGGCTTTCGACAGCGGATCGGTGACGATCATGTTGGACACCGGCAGCGGACCGCCCGTGCCGTGATACTGATCCGCGCCGCGCGATTGGTTCTCGGCCTTCTTGAAATACGGCAGCACGTCGTCGTAACCCCAGCCGGTGTTGCCGAGCTGGCGCCAGCGGTCATAGTCCTCGTGCTGGCCGCGGACATAGAGCAGGCCGTTGATCGAGCTCGAGCCGCCCAGCGTCTTGCCGCGCGGCTGGAACACCTGGCGCCCCTTCAGCTCGGGCTCCGGCTCGGTCTGGTACATCCAGTTGACCGTCTTCTCCTTGAACAGCTTGCCGTAGCCGAGCGGGACGTGGATCCAGATGTTGGAATCCTTCGGGCCGGCTTCGAGCAGCAGCACGCTGTGCTTGCCGCTCGCGGAGAGCCTGTTGGCGAGCACGCAGCCGGCGGAGCCGGCGCCGACGATGACGTAGTCGAATTCGGGATCGGACGGCGCGAGGGAGGAATTTGCGTTCATGCGCTACTGTTCTTCTTGTTGGTGTGGGCGTTTCCGTCGTTCACTTAGCACAATCATTCGCGCACGCGCAGCGCCTCGACCAGCGACTTGAACGCACGGGCATATTCCGCGCCTGCCCTTGCGATGTCAGCGCGTCCGGCGCAGGCGACCGCGGCTTCCGTGACTGCGCCGAGCAGCAGCCGCGCCAGCGGCTCGACCGGCTGGCGGGCGATCAGGCCGGCCTCCATGGCAGCCGCAATCGCGCGCGGCAGCTTGCCGCCAAAATGCCTGGCGTCGATCTCGCGCCAGCGTTCCCAGCCGAGTACGGCGGGACCGTCGCGCAAAATGATCTGGCCGGTCGGGCCCTTCGCGGTCGCCGCAAAGTAATGCTGGGTGCCGGCGACCATTGCGGCGAGGACGTCCTTCTCGGCCCGTGCGGTGCGGTCGATCTCGGCAACGAGATCGCGCGAGACCTGGTCGAACACGGCTTCGAACACCGCCTCCTTGGTCTTGAAGTGATGATAGACCGCGCCCTTGGCGACGGCGGCTGCCTCGGCGATCTCGTCCATGGTGGTGGCGGCAAAGCCATGCGTCCCGAACAGACGGCGCGCCGCCGTCAGGATCGCCTCCGAAGTCGCCGCCCGTCGCTCCGCCTGTTTCGCCATCACTCTCGTCTCCACCTCTCCCCGACGGGGAGAGGTCGGATTGCGCAGCAATCCGGGTGAGGGGCCGCAACAGTCGGTGGGACCGTAACCCTCACCCGGATCGCATCGAAAGATGCGATCCGACCTCTCCCTTCGGGAGAGGTGTTCCGAGGTCTTGGCTCGCATCGATTCGAACTCACCCTCGCTGTAATCCAATTCGCCATAGGCAACCAGTTGACTTTTCGACCACCGGTCGGTATTTACCGACTATCAGTCGGTTTTTCCGGGAGGCACGCTATGCCGAGCCGCGATGTCGTCGAAGCCTTCGCACAGCGGCTGGAAGCCGGGGACTTCGTCGGTGCCATCGAACAGTTCTGCACGCCCGATGCCGTGACCTACGAGAACAACGCCACCCCGACGGTCGGGCGCGACAAGCTCGTCGCCAAGGAGCGCGGCGTGCTGGCGGCGTCCAGGGAGGTCAAGGCCGTCCGCATCGGACCGAGCCTGATCGAAGGCGACCATGTCGCAACCCGCTGGCGCTTCAGCTTCACCAATGCCGAAGGCGTCACGCGGACGCTGGACGAGATCGCGTGGCAGACCTGGCGAGGCGACAAGCTGGTCGAGGAGCGGTTCTACTACGATCCGAAGCAGCTCGGACGCTGACGCGAGGCACACATCAGCACGGACGGCGGTGTTGACGCCCGGACCGGAGGCTGGAGATCACCCTGAGCTCGGTGCGCGGCGATTCCTGTGCGGGGCTTGTCATTTAAGGACCGATCGGTCTATATATCCGCATGAGGCAAAACACCCCAGCGCCCTTGCCCCGTGGCCGGCCGCGAAGTTTCGACATGGACGCCGCTGTCGAACGCGCGATGGATGTGTTCTGGTCGCGCGGCTATCACGCCACGGCGCTGCCCGATCTCCTTCGTGCGACCAGGCTGTCGCGGGGCAGCCTCTACGCCGCTTTCGGCGGCAAGCATTCGCTCTTCTTGCGCGCGCTTGATCGTTACATCGCGGATGCCTTGGCGCGGATGGATGTCGAATTCGATCCCCGAAACGACCCGGTCGACGGCCTGCGGGCCTACCTGGCCGGCTACGTCGATCGCACCAGCGGGAGCAACGGCCGGCGCGGATGCCTCCTGGTGGCCACGGCCATGGAATTGGCTGGCGGGGATGCCGAAGTCGGTCGACGCGTTGCGGGCTTCTTCAAGGCGATGGAGGCCAAAGTGACCAATGCACTGTCCCGCGCGAAAGCGGCGGGCAGGTTGGCCGATGGTGTCGAGCCAGCAACGGCCGCCCGGGTTCTCATCTGTTTCGTTGAAGGGCTGCGCGTGGTCGGCAAGACGGCACCGGCACGGACGACATCGCAGGCCGCCGTCGACGCTCTCATCGGCCGTTTCGTCAGGTAAGGACACCGCAACGCTTCCGCTGATGCCGGGCTTATATTTGGACTGATCGGTCTTGAAAGGGACGTGCGCCATGTCTGCCATCCAGATCGTCTGCGCGGTCGCCGTTCCCCTGATCTGGGGTTATCAGTTCGTGGCCATCAAAGTGGGCGTTGCGGAGTTTCCACCGCTCTTCTTCCTCGCACTGCGCTTTCTGGCCATTACGCTGCTGCTTGTTCCGTTCGTCGACAGGCCCACGCGTCGGCAGCTCGGCCCTGTCGCGGCCATTTCGCTTTTCCTTGGTGGGCTGAATTTCGGGCTCTTCTATGTGGGCCTTGGGCTCGGCTCGGGAAGCATGTCGGCGGTCGCGTACCAACTCGCCACGCCCTTCACCGTCCTGCTGGCCTGGCCGCTGCTCGCGGAGAGGCCGTCACTCGCCACCTGTGCCGGAGTGCTGCTTGCATTCGTCGGCGTAACCGTGCTGGCAGCGGAGCCGGGCCAGTCCGCCAACCCGCTTCCGCTGCTGCTTGTGGTTGGAGCAGCTTTCGCCTTCGCGGTATCCAACGTGTTGACGAAACGCTATGGCCCCTTTGATCCCTTGATGCTGATGGGATGGTCGTCGCTGCTCACGGTGCCGCAGGTCATGTTGATGTCGTTGCTGCTGGAATATGGACAGGCGGCGAGCCTCGTGACGGCAGGCGAACGGGGCTGGCTGGCGCTTGCCTACACGGTCTTCATCGGCGGAATCATTGGGTTTGGCCTCTGGTTTTGGCTGATCGCCCGTTGCTCGATGGTTCGCGTCGCGCCCTTCGGTCTGCTGCTTCCTGTATTTGCCTTGCTTTCGAGCGTTGTCTTCCTTGGCGAACGCATGACGCCGAAGCTCATCATCGGCGGGTTGCTCGCGATTTCCGGGGTCGGCATCACACAAGTAAGGCCGCGCGCTCGCTCAATTTAACCCCGGACGCCCTCTCACGGTGACCTGCGGGGCTTCGCGGCCAGGGTGAAGCGAACCTCGCCCGAGCCGCTTGCGCACGAGTTCAACAGGATGCGAGCACGGCGCCCTCGCCGCGCGTTGTATCGATTTTGTTATCGATACCGTGAATTGAACACGCAGATGTGGTCACGCTGGTCGTGGCAAACGGGGATAATTCATAGTTCGTCAAAGGTTTGCAACGAATTCTCCTGATCGAGCCGGACAACGGCCGGTGCTGCTAGGCTATCGCATGCGGACTCAAACGACCAACTATGTCGCACGGCTGTTCGCCGGCGATCTGTCGGCCTTTGGCGGTCCCGCAACCGACGAGGTCGTGGCCGGGCATATCCGGGCCGAACAGATGTCGCTCGTGCTCGGCTATTCGGTCGGCATCATGCTCGCCAATGCCTGCAACGCCATCGTTCTCGCCATCGCACTGTGGCAGTCGCCGGCCAAGATCCCGGCCCTGATCTGGGCGGTCACCGTCGCCGGCGCCGCGATCGCTTTCGGGCTGCAATCGCGCGCGTCACGCCGCATCACCAAGCCGCAATTCGTCTCTCGTCGTGCCATGCACCGGCTGGTGCGCAATGCCTTCATCCTCGGCGCCGCCTGGGGCATCGTCCCGGTCGCTTTCTTCGCCGACGCTTCGACCGGCGGCCAGCTCGTCATCACCTGCCTGTGCTCGGGCATGCTGGCCGGCGGCGCACTGGCCTTCGCCACCATCCCGATCGCGGCCATCGCTTTCACGGCCCCCATCTTCGTCGGGATCGCCATCTGCCTCAGCAGGAACGGCGACCTGGCCTTCCTGCTGATCGCCTTTCTCGTCGTGGTCTATGGCAGCGTCCTCTTGCGCGGCGTGTTCGTCAATTCGTTCTCGTTCGCGCGGCGCGTGATGCGGCAGATCGAAGCCGAGCGCACGGTGCGGCTGGATCCCCTCACCCATCTGCCCAACCGCGTCGCCTTCAATGAAACGCTCGATGCGGCTCTCAAACGGCTGGCGTTGTCGGGGGAGGAATTCGCGGTGCTGCTGCTCGACCTGGACCGCTTCAAGGAGGTCAACGACCAGTTGGGTCATCCCGCCGGCGACGAATTCCTGGTCCAGGTTGCAAGCCGCCTGCAACGCTGCACGCGCGCGGCCGAGCATGTCGCGCGCATCGGCGGCGACGAGTTCGCGCTGGTCATGGCCAATCTGGCGCGGCCGGAGGATGCGCTCGAAATCGCCGAGCGCTTCGTCGCGGCCTTCACCGAACCATTCCAGATCGAGGGCCGCCAGATCGTCGGCGCGACCAGCGTCGGCATCGTGCTGGCGCCACGCGACGGAAACACCGCGCTCGACATCATGAAAAACGCCGACACGGCGCTCTACCGCGCCAAGAAGGCGGGGCCGGGCACGGTGTGCTTCTTCGAACAAGCCGACGACAGGCTGTCCCGCGACCGCAAGGCGCTGCAATCAGACCTCGAAGGTGCGATCGCGCGAAACGAGCTGTTCCTGGTGTTCCAGCCATTCCTCGATCTCGACACCAACCGGATCACCGGCCTGGAGGCGCTGCTGCGCTGGCAGCATCCTTCGCGCGGGCTGGTGCCGCCAAGCGAGTTCATCCCGATCGCGGAGGAGACCGGGCTGATCCACGAGATCGGCGAATGGGTCATCCGCCGCGCCTGCGCAAGTGTTGCCGAGTGGCCGGAAGACATCAGGGTCGCCGTCAATTTCTCGGCAGCGCAATTTCACAACACAGGCATCCTCCAGATCATCGTACAGGCGCTCGCCGATGCCAAGATCGCCCCGCACCGGCTCGAGATCGAGATCACGGAATCGATGCTGCTGTCGAAATACGGTTCGGCCGCGACGGTCCTGAACGCGCTGCTGGAGCTCGGCGTCACGGTGGCGCTGGACGATTTCGGCACCGGCTTTTCCTCGCTGACCTACCTGCGCAAGCTGCCGTTCAGCCGCATCAAGATCGACCAGTCCTTCATCCGCGACATGCTGGTGCAGCCGGACTGCGCCGCGATCGTCAAATCGGTGATCGGGCTCGCGCGCGATTTGCGGATCGGCGTGGTGGCGGAGGGTGTCGAGACTGCCGACCAGCTCGAATGTCTGCGCCAGATCAGTTGCGACGAGGTGCAGGGGTATCTGATCAGCCGGCCGGTGTCGGCCAATGGCGTGCTGGCATTGCTGGATACGAAGAAGTATCGGGCGACTTGCGCGGCGTAGGTCACCGCAGAGAGACTCCCCAAGAGGAAAGAGCCCTCACCCGGCGCTTCGCGCCGACCTCTCCCGCACGCGAGAGAGGTGGGCCCGCGGCACTGGCCGTTGCTCATACACACTCCCGAGAGGAAGAAGGTGCGCTCCCTCCCCCGCTTGCGGGGGAGGGCTGGGGAGAGGGTTGTCTCCGCAGAGGGATTCCCCCAGAGGACAGAGCCCTCACCCGGCGCGCGGGACGATGCTGCGCATCGCCCGGACGCGCCGACCTCTCCCGCAAGCGGGAGAGGTGGAGACCGCGGCGCCCGCCGATTTCTCCAACGAAATTCCGCCCCGGGCTCGATCAGACCGCGTCCGCCCGCAACAGCGTGTCCACCGTGATGGTGCCGCGGGCGCGGGAGACGCAGGCGCAGATCTTCTGGTTGCTGTGCTTCTGGTGGTCGCTGAAGAAGACGTCGCGGTGGTCGATCTCGCCGTCGACCTCGACCACGTCAATGGCGCACAGGCCGCATTCGCCGCGCTTGCAGTCGAACATCACGTCATGGCCGCTGGCGTTGAGCACGTCCAGCATCGAGCGCTCGCGCGGGATTTCGAGCTCGATGTTCGAGTCCTTCAATCGCACGCGAAACGTTTCGGTCGGCAGCGTGCCGCTGGAGCCGAAGGTCTCGTAGCGGAGATCGGGGAGCGCATGGCCGGCGCCGATCCAGGCATGGCGCGCGGCGTCCAGCAGCCGCATCGGGCCGCAGAACAGCGCCAGCGTTGCTTGCGGCAATGAGGCGAACAGCGCATCGAGATCGAGCCGCCTGCCTTCGTCGCTCGCATGGACGACGAGGCGATCACCAAGCATCGCGGCGAGCTCGTCGAGATAGGCGGCCTCGCGGCGCGAGCGCACCGCATAGTGCAGCATGACATCCGACCCGCGGCGCGCCAGCGCCTGCGCCGCGCCGAGGATCGGGGTGATGCCGATGCCGCCAGCGATCAGGCAATAGTTCTGCCGCGTCCAGTCCACGGCGAGCAGCGAGGCGGGCTGCGTGATGTCGAGCCGTGCGCCCGGCTGCAGGGACCACATGTAGCGGGAGCCGCCGCGGGAATCCTCGGCGCGGCGCACCGCAATTCTGAATCCATGCGGAGAGGCCTCGCCGACCAGCGAATAGGACCGCGTCTCCGGCTGGCCGTCGATGGTCACGCTGACATTGATGTGGCTGCCGACCGGATAGGCCGTGACGTCGAGCTGATCCGGCCTGATCAGGAATTCGCGGATGCCGGGCGCAAGGTCGCGGGTCGAGACGAGCGTTGCAGGAATCCAGGTTTCGATGAAGCGCATGGTGACTGCCCTCAATCGGTTGCGGTCTTGATCAGCGCGAGCGCCGGCAAGAGGTCGAGATGGGTCCGGTTGCGAAGCGCAAGGCGGAGGTTTCGCACCGCGAGCCGCGCATGCTCGCGCATGACGGCCTCCGCGCGCGCGCCTTCGCGGTTCTCGATGGCGTCGATCACGACGCGATGGTGCTCCTGCCCGATGATCAGGATCTGCTGCGCCTCGGGCAGCGCCGACTGCGCCATCACGAAGCCGCTCGGGGACGCAAACGGCAGCGCCGAGGCCCGGTCGATCTGGCGGATCAGCGGCGGGCTGCGCGACAGTTCCGTGAGCACGGCGTGGAAGCGCGCGTTCAGCGTGACATAGGACGAGAAGGCATCGACCGAGATCGGCACCTGCCGCAGAAGCTCGTCGATCGCCGCAAGACATTCCTTCAGCGGCTCCAGCTCGCGCGCGGAAACACCGCGTTCGGCCGCGAAGCGCGCGGCCAAGCCTTCCAGCGTGCCGCGCAGCTCGATGGAGTCGGAAATGTCGCGCTCCGAAAACGCCTTCACCATGAAGCCGCCGGAGGGAATCGCCTCCAGCAGGCCCTCCTCCTCCAGCCGCACCAGCGCCATGCGCACCGGGGTGCGCGAGGCGCCGGTGGTCTCCACCGCCTGAAGCTCGGAGATGCGCTCGCCCGGGCGCAACGCGCCCGACAGGATCTGGTCGCGCAGCGCCAGCTGCGCCTTCACGGTCTGCGAGACGGAGCGGTCGACTTCACGCTCGGCCATGGCCTACTCCGCGGCCTGGAGGTGTTGCGGCGCATTCTCCCTGGCAATCATCTTGTCGATCAGCTTGCGTGACCACATCGCGCCGGCGTCGATGTTGAGATTGTAGAAGATACGATCGGGGTTCTCGTCCATCGCGCGCTGCTGCGCTTCCAGAATCAGCTCGTCCTCGCGAAAGATGCCGGAGACGCCCTCGCGGATCTCGGTGGTGATGCGCTGCTCGCCGAGGCGGTAGTTGCGGACGAACGCCCAGAAATAATGGCAGGTCTTCTCGGTCTCCGGCGTGATGGTGTTGAGCACGAAGCCGTTGACGCCCTGCGAGCGGTCGCCTTCCGGCGCGCCGCTGCCGGCCGGCGCGACGCCGACGTCGATCGCGATGGTGCAGGGGGCCTCGAAGCGGATGATCTGCCAGCGATCGACGAGGCCGGGCTTGCCGAGCTGCCTGGCCCAGAACGGCGGCGGCTCGATGTTCCGCATCCAGCGCGTCACGGTCACCGTCTTCTCACCATGGGTGACGTCGAATGGAGCCTCGGCGACCGCGTCGTTGCCGATCGAAGAGCCGTGCACGAAAGTCTCGTGGGTGAGGTCCATGAGATTGTCGAGCACGAGGCGGTAGTCGCAATTGACGTGGATGGTCTTGCCGTCGCCCGCCCAGGCCGGATCGTGGTTCCAGTGCATGTCCGGCACCAGCGCGGGATCGGCCAGCGCGGGATCGCCCATCCAGAGCCAGATGTAGCGGTGACGCTCGACCACGGGATAAGCGCGCACGCAGGCCGACGGATTGATGGTTTCCTGCGAAGGCATGAAGGTGCAGCGCCCCTGCGCATTGTACTTCAGACCGTGATAGCCGCAGACGACGGTGTCGCCTTCGAGCCGGCCCTTGGACAGCGGCACCAGGCGATGCCAGCAGGCATCCTCCAGCGCGGCCACCGAGCCGTCAGCCTTGCGGTACATCACGACATGCTTGCCGCAGATCGTCCGCGGCAGCAGCGCCGGCTTCACCTCGGCGTCCCAGGCGGCGGCGTACCAGGCGTTCATGGGGAAGGGTTTGGTCATCGGTCTCGCTCCCACGGCTTATGAATACGTTATGTATACATTATTAGCGGAGGATGGGCCATTCAAGACCGAAATTACCTTACCAAATTACCTTTAATGGTTGTCCGGTATACAGCCTCGCCGCATGAGGCCTGCGAGCGTAGGCGCTAGCGCCTCAACAGCGTCATGGCCGGGCTTGTCCCGGCCATCCACGCGTTGCCACGCGGTACGAAGAACGTGGATGCCCGGGACAAGCCCGGGCATGACGACCTATCGTGAACGCATGTGATCTTGTTCTGCTCTTAGGGCCTTACGGCCCGAACACCTTCGCCAGCCCCGCCTTCGCCTCTTCCTGGATCTTCTTCAGATGCTCGGTGCTGCGGAAGCTTTCGGCGTAGATCTTGTAGACGTCCTCCGTCCCCGACGGCCGCGCGGCGAACCAGCCATAGTCGGTCTCCACCTTGATGCCGCCGAACGGCTGGCCGTTGCCGGGCGCCTTGCTCAGCGTCGCGCGAACCGGATCGCCGGCGAGATCCTTCAGGCCGAGTTGCTCGGGCGTGACGGACTTCAGGATGTTCTTCTGCGGCCCGGTCGCGGCGACGTCGATGCGCGCGTAATGGGGCATGCCGAACTCTGCGGTGAGGTCGCCAAAGATCTGGCTGGGATCGCGGCCGGTCTTCGCCATGATCTCGGCAGCTAACAGGCCGAGGATGATGCCGTCCTTGTCGGTGGTCCACACCGTGCCATCGCGACGCAGGAACGAGGCGCCTGCACTCTCCTCGCCGCCGAAGCCGAAGCCGCCGGTGAGGAGCCCGTCGACGAACCATTTGAAGCCGACCGGCGTCTCCACCAGTTTGCGGCCGAGCTTTTTCGCGACGCGATCAATGATCGAGCTCGACACCACGGTCTTGCCGATCGCGGCATCCTTGCCCCAGTGCGGGCGGTGCGCGAACAGATAGGAGATCGCGGTCGCCAGATAATGGTTCGGATTCATCAGGCCGCCGGTGCGCGTGACGATGCCGTGACGATCGGCATCGGTGTCGTTGGCAAACGCGACGTCGAAGCGGTCGCGCATCCCGATCAGGCTCGCCATGGCGTAGGGCGATGAGCAATCCATGCGGATCTTGCCGTCCCAGTCCACCGTCATGAAGCGGAAGGTCGGGTCGATCGCCTCGTTCACCACCGTGGCCTTCAGGCCGTAGCGCTCGATGATCGGATGCCAGTAATGCACGGCGGCACCGCCGAGCGGATCGATGCCGATGGTGACGCCGGCGGATTTGACGAGGTCGAGATCGACGACATTGCCGAGATCGGCGACGTAAGGGGTGATGAAGTCGCAGGCGTGGACGTTCGCGGACTTGCGCGCCTTGGCGTAGTCGATGCGCTTCACGCCCTTGAGGCCGTCGGCCAGATACGCGTTGGCGTGCTTCTCGACGACACCGGTCACATCGGTGTCAGCGGGACCGCCATGCGGCGGATTGTATTTGTAGCCGCCGTCCTCCGGCGGATTGTGCGAGGGGGTGATGACGACGCCGTCGGCGAGGCCGCTGGCGCGGCCCTTGTTGTAGGTGAGGATGGCATGCGAGATGACGGGCGTCGGCGTGTAGCCGCCGTCCTTGTCGATCATGACATCAACGCCATTGGCGGCGAACACCTCGATGGCGCTGACGAGCGCCGGCTCGGCCAGCGCGTGGGTGTCGATGCCGATGAAGAGCGGGCCCGTCAGCCCCTTTTCTCGCCTGTAATCACAAATGGCCTGCGTGGTCGCGAGGATGTGCCCTTCGTTGAACGTGTTCTTGAACGAGGTGCCGCGATGGCCCGAGGTGCCGAACGCCACGCGCTGCGCCGGATCCGATGCGTCGGGCTTGCCAGCGAAATATTGCGTCACCAGCCGCGGAATATTGGTGAGCGCGTCCGGCGAGGCCTGCTTGCCCGCCGCGGGATGAACATCAGCCACTGAAATATCCTCGTCATGTCGTCACGGAAATAGCGGGACACCATAGCATCGGCCGCGCTCCCGCCAAGGCCACAACACGCGCGAAGGGGAAGGCGTTCCCTGGGGCGTGACGGTGGACGTCCCGTCACGGATCAGGGCGCCCGCGCGGCAATGACCGCGCGCCAATGGCCGGTTTGTTAACTCCGGCGCTCTATGACAAACCCATGCTGCGGGATCGGGCACGCTTCAGTCTGGGCGCGACGTGGAGACACGTGGCGGTCGCGCTGCTGTTGTCGGCCCCGATCGGCGCACATGCGAGTGACGGCGATAGCGACGGGCCGCGCACGATGTCGACGATTTCCAGCGCCGGGACCGAGCTCGGCGCCGGCGAGACGCCATCATCCCGGGCCATGATCCGGAAGATCATCGAGAGAGAAACCGCAAAGACCAATTTGCCGGCCGATGTCGCCGAAGCGGTCGTCTTTGTCGAAAGCGGCTATAACCCGGCGGTCATCGGCAGCGTTGGCGAAATCGGCGTGATGCAGGTGCGGCCCGAGACGGCGGCGATGCTGGGATTCCGCGGAAGCAATGCGGAACTCGCTGAATTGGACGTCAATATCCATTACGGAGTGCTTTATCTCAGCCGGGCCTGGCGCCTGGCGGGCGGGGACCTCTGCCGCGCGCTGATGAAGTACCGGGCAGGTCATGGCGAAGAAGAGATGACCGCGCGGTCGCAGGTCTATTGCAACCGAGCCCGCAACCGTCTCCTCGCCATGAACGCGATGCCGGCAGGGACCGAAGCTGCGGCTGCCCCCGATGCGGCGCCCCCGGTCGCTGCTGCGGCTCCGGCAAAACCGGCGAGCCGCCCGAACATGCCGGTACGGCCCAAAACGGTCTATGCCCGCTATCGTCAGGGCACCGCGGCCGCCAGCCGCGCCTATTGGGCCGCACACGAGGCCCGGATCAGCCAGATCAAGGCGCGCATCGGAGCCAGATGGAAGCGCGTCGCATCGCGTTGACGGCGAACCGGCGGGTCCCTGGAGCCGCTCACGGAGCGCAAGCTGTAGTCGACGCCGGTGCCGGTCGCGACGAGCGCTGCGACCAGATCGAATTTGGCGCGCGTCGGCGCCATCGGCTTGCCCCGCCGCGAGCTCCGCATCTACTGTGTGTCGCAAAAGTGCGTACCTGGAGGTCGCGTCATGGAGGTCATACTGCTCGGCACCGGTGGCCCGCGCCCGGACCCGCACCGCATGGCGACCACCACGCTGATCAGGCTCGGCGACGAGAACATCCTGTTCGACGCAGGCCGCGGCGTCGTGGTGCAGCTCAGCAAGGCCGGCGTGCCGCTCGGCGCCATCAACACGGTCTTTCTCACGCACCATCACTTCGACCACATCGGCGACCTCTATGATGTGATGCTGAATTCATGGATGCACGGGCGCAAGGACGAGCTGCGCATCTATGGACCGCCCGATACCGAGCGGCTGGTCAATACGCTGCTCACGCAGGTCTACGACAAGGACATCGCCTGGCGCGATCAAGGTGAGCCGAGCTTCGGCGGCTGGAAGCCTGTCGTCGCAACCGACATCGTGCCGGGCCCCGTTCGCGACACCGGCCGCTGGAAGCTCAGCGCCGAACTCGTCTCGCACGGCGACGGCCTCGGCATGTCGCCCGCGTTTCTCCAGCGCTGGATGTGTCTCGGCTACCGCTTCGAAGCGGAGGGCAAGGTCGTTGCGATTTCCGGCGACACCGTCCCCTGCCCCGGGCTCGAGCGACTGGCCGAGGGAGCCGACCTGCTCGTCCAGTGCTGCTTCCTCGCAACGCCCGAGATCAACAACGAGCACCTCCGCCGGCTTGCGAAATACACGATCGCCTGCGGCGACACGGTCGGCAAGGTCGCGGCCAAGGCCAGCGTCAGGAAGCTGGCGCTGACCCACCACCGGCCGCGCACCGACGACACCATGCTGAAGGCGCTGCTTGACGATGTGCGGCAGGACTATTCGGGGCCGGTCGTGCTCGGCGAGGATCTCACGCGGATCGAGGTCTGAGGCCCGTCGATCAGCCCGCCCTCCGGCCTCAGGACGATCCGACCTCGATCCGGAACGACAATTGCTCTTGCGCCTCCGGCGCAATGTGCATCAGGCCGGGCTTGTCGGTGAACTCGCCGTCGAAGCCCGCGGGACTGGCATGGCCGCGCCACGGCTCGATGCAGAGGAACGGAGCACCTGACGGTTTCGACCAGACGCCGAGCTCGCGGAAGCCGCGCCAGGACATTTCCAGCCACGGCCCGGTCGATGCACCCTGCCCCGCGGCATAGCGGACCGACGTGCTCTCGATCCGGTCGAAGATGATGGCGTCGTCGGTGAACAGGGAGTCGGACAGAGGAAGCGAGCTGCCCTTGACCGGGCTCGGCTCCGCTGCCGACCGCAGCAGCCCACCATCGAGACGGCGGACGGGAGACGACTCCGCGCGCGCGAAAGTCAGCGCATAGCTCTCCTTTGCCAGACCGGGCCGGAGCGGCCAATTGAAGGCGGGATGACCACCGAGCGACGCGGGCAATGTCTCCTTGTCGGTGTTGGCAATCGTGAACGTCAGGTCGAGGCCGGTGTCATCGATGGCGTAGGCGGCCGTGAGCCGGAACGCGAACGGATAGAGCGCGCGCGTCGCCTCGCTGTCATCGAGCACCAGGGTGCAGCGGCTCTCGCCGCGTTCCGCCCACGCAAAGCGGCTGTCGCGGGCAAAGCCGTGCTGGGTCATCCGATACGTCTTGCCCCGGTGCCGCAATTCGTCATTGGCGAGGCGCCCGACGATCGGAAACAGCAGCGGCGCGTGGCGCGGCCATTCCGGCCCCGCCTGCCAAACGAATTCGATGCCGCTGTCGGCCTTCAGCGAGCACAGCTCGGCACCGTGCGCCTTGATGGTCGCCGTGAGGGAGCCGCTGCGGAGAGAATAGGTATCGTTGGGCATGGCGACAGATCTCTAGGCATTTCGGCTTGTTTCACCCGCCTCCGACTGGGATAACGCAACTCATCCTTCGCCAGAGCCTATGGGCGCGATAAAATTGGGTTCGTTTTGCCAATTTTGCGCTCGCCCTTGAACTGCATCATCTCCTCGCTTCCGCGCTGTGAAGTAGACCGGCCGCTCGACGGCGTTGCCGATAGGCTCGACGTTCATAGCGCTCCAATGCCGCCAGGCGCCGCACCTCTTCGTGAGATGGAGATTGCAGATCCAGCTTTGCGATTAGCCCGCTCCGAACAGCTGCAACCCTCTGCAACTGGCATTGGGCTTGCGCCATTTCGAGCGCCGCGAGCATTTGCGCATGACTCGCGACCTCGGGCATCAGAAATTCCATGAACTCAAACGCCAGCGAGTCTGCCGGCGTATCCGCAGTCGCAGGAATAGACAGACCATGGCGCAAGGCATTGCGGCTTGACTTGAGACGCCCGGCCAAGGTCTTCGGCCCTGTGCTTCGTTTAGCATTCTCTCGGTTCGCCTTGATCTGCTTTTCAGTGGCCATGATTACGGATGTCTCGCTCACCGACAATTTTGGCTTTAGCCTCTTGGCAAGAGCCTAACCGGTCCAGATTGTGCTGACCTCCGTCCAGATCCACCTCCGCCTTCACCCCCCGGCAAGACCGGGACTGGCTCATGGGATGAAGATCGACTTCCTCGTTCATAGTCGCTGTGAGCTTTCTGGAAGCGCCAGCTTCACCACGATGATGCACGTCAAAATCCACGTTGCCTGTTGTTTCGCCCCTTTGGCAAGACCCGTGGGGACTCGGATGGTGCGAATTTGCATCGCCACATGTTTCTGATTTCACCCCTTGGGAAGACCGGCGCCGCCTCATTTCCTTTTGCAGCTTTCGGCGCGTGCATTCGCGTGACGATACCATCCCCTCAAGCATTTTGATGGCATCGCTGTTGTTCTGCGCTGAGCGGGCGAGCACCTCTGCTTCCCCGATTTTATAGGTCGCGAGCTGAGATCGCACTTCTTCCCTTTCTTGCTTACTCGCGCTGAAATAATTATTCGCCTCGCGCGCGGCCATATTAACCGACTTCAATCGACCGTCACCCGGGATTATCTCAGTCACAAACTGCTCCACTGCAGTTCGCTGACCTGCCCATATAACGGCGTTGGTGGCACGTCGATAAACACGCTCTTCCCAGAGCTTTGTGACAAGGTCGTTGATTTCGATCCAATCCAAGAAGCTCGCGGGCTGGTGCTCATCGATGGCCGCGGAGACCATGTTCCAATAGAGCTTGGGGTCTTCACCCTCGAGCAGAACCGGCTCGACGAACAATCCAACGATATGATCTGGGATCTTGGCGGCCAACACGTGCGCAGCCCTATTCTGCGCTTCGACTGGTACTCTCATTGTTACTCCGACTACGCGGCCCGTCGGATCAGACGATACTATGATTCGCGTATTTCCGAACCGCTGATGCGCGATTTAAAATTTCTGCGTTAATTCTGATTAAGGACCAAGTCAGCTGGCCTGCTGAAAGGCAGATGGTGGCTTATAAGAGATTGATGCGGGCACTTGAGTCAATACTATGGAAGGGACAATGCGATACGCGGGCGCGCTGGCTTAGGAACGCTTTTGTGATCTAAGCATTTGGGAGCCATGATGCTCGATGCCGCGAACGCACTCAATCTCTGGGCATACAGCGAGACATTAAGCAGGCCGAGAATTAAGGAGGTCGAGAATGGGTATGTCGCGCGTCCGGGCACCGAAGTCGATCGAGCCGAAATAAAGATCCCGGCGGCAAATGGAAGCTCCGTCGCAGCGTGGCGATCGTGCCTTTAGCCGGTTACTTGGCCCGGCGCGCATGCGCTGACGGCGATTAAAGGCTGATGTCCAGAGAACAACCTGCATCTCGCCTGCCGTATCGACGATGCTCTCCCAAGCGGCGGCGTCCTATCAGGCATTTCAACCTGGTGCAAATGGCAATTGGCGTATTGAAGCGGCCGTTGCGGCACTTCCGACCATCGACACTTCGTGAACTAAGGCTGATTGACGGGGCCTTCGCGAAGGCGGATCGACGAAGTTGGGTTGCAAGGAGTTCAGGTCCCGCAACAACGATGTCGCCGTCTCGCCTGCGCCTAGTTCGGCATCGTCGATCTGCACACAGGTTGATGCTGATAGCAGCACGGGACTACAGCGTGCGTCCTGATCACGTTAAGATTTGGAAGGCTAGATCCCGGCGCATGCCGGCGTGTCGTAGATCTTCGAGTTAGCAACCGATGTGCCGCAGGTGGGTGAAGCGTAGTTCTGCGCGATCAAGGAAGACCGCGTATCAACTACGGCCTTTCTTTTGAGGAACGAGCAACTGATCAGGCGTCGTCTTCAACGCACGAGCCAAGCGAGCTAGGACAACGATGGTACAATTGCGAGTGCCACGCTCTACTTGACTAACGTAAGTCCTGTCTAACCCGGCCTCTAAAGCTAAAGTCTCTTGGGACAATCCCAGCCTTTGGCGCGCTCTCCGCACCGCCAACGCGACTACTGCGATGATACCTGTTTCATCTTCCATGCCTCAACAAGGCCAATGTGACGACTCTGAGTCTACGGACTATGAATCTCATTTTTGTTGCGGCCTTGATGACTATCGTCTACAATTCCCTCCTTACCAGCAAGGAACGAGGGAATGCCCAGCACTGTTTCTGTCTCGCCCGCATCTCAAGAAGGTCATTCTCCACGAACGAGTTTCGTTTCTTCCCACGAATTGGTCAATTCCTCCGGAACGCGGCTCAACGCCGGGAGGAGTAGACGACGCGCACAGGAGAGCAGGCTGGAATGTGCTCCGCCTCCGAACTCGATACGCTTCTTTCGACGTCGTGCGGGCCTGTCCCTTGAGAAAGTCGGCAAATTGATCGGGGTGACCCGTGAAACTATTCGGCGCCTGGAAGAGCGCGACACCTGGCTCGATGCAGAACGCGCGTTTGAAATAGGCTTGATCCTCGGCGTCCCGAAGGAAGCTCTGGGATTCAGCTATGCGCAAGATGCCTACGGATGGGCAGCAAGGGTGCTTCCTGTCGTCGGATCTATCGGTGACGGCGATGAAGTGATGTTCGAGCAGACTAGTCGCTGCCGCGCGGGCGCCGCTCACCTTCCTGCTGGTTCGGTCGCACTGGAAATAAGACACGGCAAGATGCGGGGCTGGCTGCTGGTCTATAATGAAAGAAGCTTGGAGCCGATGACTGCCGATGTTTTAAGCCGACAAGGCGCTAACGAGTACTTCATCTCGCATATCACCGACGGAACAACTTGGTGGAGACACATTTCGCCGGCCGCCGAACAAAGGCTTTTCCACCTTACCTCGCGCCATCTTGATGCAATCCACGACGTTCAAATCGAATGGGTCGCCAAGATCGTCGCTATCCAAACAGCGTCATTCGAACTTCCAACGCGCGAACAGCTCAGCGACGTTGGCAGTCAATGAAACGCCATCGAACTTTCTAATAAGCCCATCAGGAGTGATGCTTAGCATGACCAACAGTGAAAGCAGGCCGCCCGGGCTCAGGGTTGTGAGCGAAAACGCTGCTCGCGACATAGAGATCCTACATGCAAAACAGCAAGCAATGAGCCATTTGGCCGATCTTGCTGCAGCCGTGCTTAGAACGATAGCTGGAAGCGGATCGGCTGCACCTATCATGCCAATCGTTTTCAGGTTGATCAGTGCTCAGCGGAAGCTCGAGTCCCTAAGCGGGTCCTTTCTTGCGGCTGACGACGAAAAGCAAGCGCTTGGGCTTCCAGACGTAGATCTACATCGAGGGGAAGCGGATTCGCAGTATCGTGAATTTGAGTATGCAGTAGGCATGGAGAAGATCGTAAATGGAGCGCTTCGCCGAGCGGCGCACCAACTGCTGAAAGAGCGCGAGCACTTCGGCGGAAAGTATTCGACGCTAACAATCGAAGACGGAATCAAGCTCATCGTCAGGGCGACCGCGCCTTCGGAAACGCGAAAGCAGAAAAGACGTAAACCAATTGTCTTGTAAAGATCGGGTTGTTTGCAACCGATCGTATTGTCCAAACACTATGTGATTTGGTCTGCTCCACGCCGGACAAGACCAGCGAGTGGGCAGGAAATATGGCGATGTTCTAGCGGACCGGCTTACGCAATCGAACTCCCGCGCCTCCACCATTCTCGTCGATAAACTCCACGCCAGCCTCCTCGAGCGCCTTTCTTATGGCGCGGTCGTTGGCGGCCGTCAGGGCGGTCGCGCCTTCCGCAATCTCTGCTCTTCGGACGGTATTCGCCCCTAAAGCAGAAGATCGCGCCAATTCTTCCGCACTCCACCTCAGAAGGGCTCGGGCTGCGCGAATTTGAGCCGCAAGAAGTGGTGGGAGATCGTTCTTGACATTTTTTACCATATGGGTTAATTTATATCATCTGATATATTTTTATCATACTTCTCGACATGGAGGATCAGATGGATACGCGAGTCCACAAGAAATTGCACCCCAATCGCCGCATTTGCATTGGCGGATCCGATGCCCGAATCATCATGGGAGACGATCAAGACAAGCTAGTCAGACTCTGGCGCGAGAAGCGCGGCGAAGCCCTGCCCGTCGACCTGACCAACGACTTTATGATCCAACTTGGCAGCATCACTCAGGAGCTCAACCGGACCTGGTACGAACGCACGAGCGGCCACACAGTCGGTGACGTGCACCGAAAGGTCAGGCATCCAGTCCACAAGTGGATGGGGGCAACTTTGGATGGTCGCGTTCAGCAGACAGGCGCATTGTACGAAGCCAAGTTCATGCTGCCCTGGAATTTCTCCGGAAAAACCGCCGCAGACGAATTTATGGCCCAGCTTCAACACAACATGTGGGTTGTCGCGGCCTGCTCGGCTGTGCTGTCGATCATCACCGGTGGCGGAAAATGGGCGGAGATCACGGTTCATGCGGACCCGCTGTACCAGCACCTTCTCCTGACAGCAGAAAAGAAGTTCTGGCGCTGCGTGCAGACCGGGGAGCCACCCATACTATTCAATATCGAGACCCCACGGCCAAGGTTGGAAGCCGTCAAGGTCATCGACATTTCGAGCTCCAATGGATGGGCGCAGCTGGCGGCCACCCATCTCCGCACGCAAGATGCAGATCATGAGCACGTAAGCGCGCAGGCCGACTTGAAGAAGGTCGAAGCAAAATCCGCGGAGGCGCCCCGTGCATCAGTCCAGTGAGCGCATTGGAGCCATCGCGGCGGCTCTTGCAAGAGCCCAGGCTGAAATCACAAACCCTCAGAAGACCCTGACAGCGGTGATCCGCTCGCCGTTTCCTCGGGAGGATGACCGCGCCTTCCGCAATGCTTCTCTAGCTTCGGGTCTAGACATCGTCCGCAAAACCCTCAGCCAGCACGAGATTGCGACCCTTCAGACCACACGCATCGAGCCCACGACCGGCCAGATCCACCTCACCACCTTGCTTGCCCACGCCTCGGGAGAGTGGATTTCCTCAGACCTTCCGGTTTGCGCCAGCAAGGAAGTCGAAGCACCACACCGTATGGGAGCGGCGCTGACCTATGTCCGCCGCTATGCTCTATTTGCGTTGGTCGGGATCTCTAGCGAAGACGATCTCGATGCTCCCGACGTCACCACGGGCCCCCCGGCCGCGGCCGAGCCGCCCGTCCAGCCTGGCGGGCGAGGCGAGCCTTCCCAGGATATCCTAAATCGACCGCTCGTCCTTCCGCCTGAACACTCCCCCGAGCTTCCGTATCGGCTTCTGGGTTATCAAAAAGGCACTGAGGGGCTGCCCGCCTGGGCCAAAGAATGCCCGCCTCTCAAGAACACCCTACAGGATGCGGGCGCCCGCATTCTGGAGAACGCCTATCAGACGAGATTAGAGCGATCCGCCAATCTTACCGATCATTACGGCGCAGGGCCCTCTCCCATGCCGGCCGCTCCATCTGCAATCAACCACCGGCCCTTGGCGGCATCCAGCGGGGGCGGCCTACCACGAGCTCGCCTCGGGCCGGACCATGCCGGCCTCGCGTTTCCAAAGGACCCTCCGCGACACCGAAGCAAGGAGCACCTTGCTTTTGTCCGCAGCCAGGGTTGCCTTGTTTGTCAGAAGACGCCTGCCGACGCCCATCATCTCAAGTTCGCCCAGCCACGAACATTGGGGCGAAAAGTCAGCGACGAATTCACGGTGCCCCTTTGCCGGTCGCACCATCAATCGCTTCATCGAAACGGCGATGAGCGAGCCTGGTGGACAAACCTGCAGATTGCTCCGCTACCGATTGCCAAGGAGCTGTGGGACGGCAGTCCCGTGCATATGAAGGACCAAACGCTTCAATCTGTTGCCCGCCTGCAGCGACCATCGGAGGTGCAATAGCAAAAAATGCTTCTATCGATCGGCGCCTCAACAGTTGGTCGGCGGGTTTACCGCCGCCGTTGTCGTGGCTCCGCTCCACAGACGTTGTTGCTTGATGTCGACTGTATGGGGACCCCGTTGCGAGTACAGCCTTCTTGGCGTCGGTGCAAGCGAGGCGAGATGAATTGCGAAACTACGAAATCTAATTGAACGATGACGTAGCGGTTTGACATGCAGGCCCGGCTCAGTAGCATCGGGATGCGCAACTCCCAGTTTCGCCCGAAGGTCGCGGGCCCGGGAATTCCCTAGAGCCGCAAGGGTCGGCAGCCCGAGGCGTTACGGAACAGCCTTCTCCTCAAGGACCTGGCAACGAACTGATGATCAAAGTCTGAGCAATCATCCGCACGCCGACTGGCGACAAAGCGGAGCAGGATCTCACACTCCTCGTCGCTCTGAACCGCCCCGGGTTTGCCGGAGGCCCCAACTCCTGAGAGGATGGAGCCATGACAAGCAAGACGACGAAACAAATTTTCACGCGAGGTCCGGGCCCGTGCGATTCGGCGCGTGTTCGATCAGAACTTCTCCGTCCATGGCGTGCGCAAGGTCTGGCGACAGCTCAAGCGCGAATGCTTCGATGTGGCCCGTTGCGCGGTATAGCGGCTGATGCGGGACATGGGTTTGCAAGGAGGGCAGTGAAGCAGCAGCCCTGAGGGAGCGGAATAACGAAGAATGCTGCATTGCGCTGAAGTGTTGACCAATGGCAAGTCGACAAAACTAAACGGCGTAGGCTTAAGAACAAGGGGCAGCGAGAGGAGGCAGAAATGACCGCTCTCATCATCTGCATTGTCTTGAGCATCATTATCGTAGCGATCCTTGCATCCAACGCCTTAGTAAGCTTTCTCGAAACTTGGCGCGATGAGATTTGAACCTTGCGAACTTCCTCTGCGAAAGCCCGCCTGGTTGGCGGGCTTTTTGCTGCCCTGAGGAAGTGGACGATGCGTTCCGTCCGCGGCATTCTGTTTGCTTTGAGGTGGACGCCATTGATTACTTTGTTGGATTCTGGTCTGAGCCCCGCAAACTCCTCCAAGAATGGGTAGAGTCCGTCACCTCTGAGGAGATGGACCATGAAGCCAAGTCGGTTCACGGAAGAGCAGATCATCGGGATTTTGCGGGAGCAGGAGGCGGGTGTGGCGACGGCTGATGTCTGCCGCAAACACGGGATCTCGAGCGCAACGTTCTACAAATGGAAGGCCAAGTACGGTGGCCTGGAGGTATCCGATGCCAAGCGGCTGAAGGCATTGGAGGACGAGAACGCCAAGCTGAAGAAGCTCCTGGCCGAGGCGATGCTCGACAACGCCATGCTCAAGGACGTTGCGTCAAAAAAATGGTGACGCCCGCCGCGAGGCGAGAGGCCGTCGCTCATCTGCGGACCACCTTCGAGGTGAGCGAACGGCGGGCGTGCAAAGCCTTGGGGGTAGACCGCGCATCGGTGCGCTATCGCAGCGGGCGAGCCGATGATGCGGCCGTACGCACCCGCCTGCGCGAGCTGGCGGCGATCCGCCGCCAGTTCGGCTACCGTCGTCTGCTGGTGCTGATGCGCCGCGAGGGGCTGGTCATGAACCAAAAGAAGTTTCGACGTCTGTATCGCGAGGAACGGCTGCAAGTCCGCCGGCGTGGCTCGCCGATACTTCGCTGCCGGGCCTGCGGGTCACACGCGAGCTCGATGTCATCATTGCCTGGCGCGGCCGGCCAGCGATGTGCCTGTCCGACAACGGCACTGAGCTGACCGGAATGGCCGTGCTGCGCTTCAGCCAAGAGAGGCAGATCGAGTGGCACTACATCGCGCCCGGCAAACCGACCCAGAATGCCTTCATCGAGAGCTTTAACGCCCGCCTGCGCGATGAACTCCTCAATGAGACGCTGTTCACTTCGCTCGCACAGGCGCGAGCCGTGCTGGCGGCCTGGAAAGACGACTACAACAACGCCCGGCCGCACAGCGCCCTGGGCAACCTCACGCCGACCGAATACGCCAAACGCAACGCTCTTGGGCCGCAACGGGACGGGACGCTGCGCTATGCCGAGGGCTCCGCGCCCCGCCCCGTTGCTTCACCGAGCCCCTTGGGCTCATATTCAACCGGGACTCTTTCCATTGCTGGATGAAGCGAGGGGCTCAGGCCAATATCCGGGCGTCCGGAAGCGTCGGTCTGTGTCCCTTGTGCGGAACAGTTTCCCGGCGTGTCCATAGCCGGTATCGGCGACGCGTAACTGATCTCCCGCTTTCGGGGCGTATCGTACAGCTCCTGGTGGTCGCCCGCCGCTTCCGCTGCGACGCCGTTCTGTGCGGGCGCCAAATCTTTACTGAGCGCTTCGCCGAAGACGGAGTCACCGGCTTTGCCATGGAGCTGCTCGACGTGCCCGAAGAGCAGCGCGTCGATCTTCAGCCCGGCATGTACTGCACCTTCGTCAACGGTGCCCTACTGCTGCACAAGACGATCTGGACCACCCACAGCCGAGACCTGGCAAGAGCCAAGGCCGCGCGGCTCTACCAGGTGATGGGTTGGGACCACAAATAGGCTGTCGGATACCCTGAGGCCGTGAACGAGACCGATTAAGGTTGACCGGTCAGGTTAATTCCAACGGGCGTTTGGCTACGCTGCACCGGCCAGGATATCTGCTGCGATCAGGAGGTTTATTTATATGTCCGATGCAGCCGGAGACCGAAGCCCCTCAAAACCTGGGATGTTCGACCTGACCTTCCTCGCTTGTTTTGGTGCCGCCGCTATTCTGCTCACGGTGCTCTGGTTCGCAGCCATTGCGTGGATCGCGTGGCAGCTTCTTCACCGCCTTTTCAATCTGATCTTCGGTTAAGCGGAGCGACCATGGGCGAATTCGATGGCCTGTCGGACTACTTTATTCTCCGCATGTACGAGTTTTTCCGGCAGGAAATCCAAGCCGACGCCTGGGCTGGTACACGGTTCGTTGGCCTGCCGGCGAAGCGCCGTGCCGACAGACTCTTTTCCGAAATCGAGCGGAGAGGCCTATTGTGCACGCCGATTGACTGGCCCGAACATCTGAAGGAGCAAGCGAGTCAATCGCCAGCAGTGAACTCGCCTCCTTGACGGGAGTGGACCATGGCGCTGAGGGAGTGAACGCGGGCGCAAGAGGAATCATTGAACACGTGAACTGATATACAGATCTTCGGTCGAAATTTGTGGAAGCTACTTTGTGGTTAGGATGGAGATACGCTCGTGGACACCGCGAAACATTGCCGAGCCCAATCGATTGAATGCCTTAGCTTGATGCAATCAACGCGGAACGAAACCGAGGCAAGACTTCTCGAATCTTTATCGCAAAGCTGGGTTCGGCTCGCAAATCAGATTGATCGGTATCAATCCCTTCTCTCGACGCACGACAATCGACCCACAGGCTAACTACGTACGCCACTGCACGATCCACTCCGCGCCTGGAAATGAGCGAGCCGAAACGCCGGAAGCACCCAGCGTTAGACGTCGGAGATGACCGTCGTCCAACTCAATTCTGCCCGGCGACGAGCTAACCACCTTGCTGCTGATAACAGTGGCATCGCCGAGTATAATCGGTAGATCTATCCCTTCCGGTGGGTAGTCGTGTAGCATGGAACTGGTTCGAAGCCAGGCCTTCGCCCCGGCTTCAAGCGTCTAGTGCGCTGTGGGGCCCGCCCACCCCATCTAATCGTTCCTGTGGAGCTGCATTCTAGCGGTTTGTTGCGAGACAAACTTGACGTCCGACAACTCCCGCAATGCAGACCAAAAAATAATATATTGCCGTACGCCCGGACGCTACCTGAGGAGGAGTGGATGGGCCTAGGAACACATCGTGGTGCTAAGAAGTCACGACCGCTTCCAATGCGCAGGCCGCTTGGAACGAGGTGAGCCCTCTCGAATTTCCATCCACCATTCGATTCAAAGCGCGGGGGACTATTGAGGGATAATAGCAAGACGGATCCGAGCCGATCCGAGACTCAAATCCACCCAAATCCATCCATCGCTGCGCTCCACCAAGCAGGAAAGAACGGTCGGTCTCCGCGCCCTGCGAACGACAACCAAGTCGAGATTCCGCTGGAGCCATTTCCCGACGAGTGGTGGGCCTCGCCCTAAGGACCTCTGTCATCGTAACGAAACTCGTCTTTGGATGCCGGCATCACCGATCAAGGCTCCGCCCGTAAGCACCTCTACGGCTTGCACACCAATTCGTGTTGATGTTCATTGTGGCTTTTTGGGATCAAGGTCCAATGAGCATTTACGATCCACTCCGGCGGAAGCTCGAAACGATGCGAGGTCGGGCGATCACTCTCTCGTTTTCCGAAATCGAGGATATTCTCGGGAGGCCGCTGCCAAAGTCTGCTTTTAGGTTCAGCTCCTGGTGGGGGAATGAAAGTGCCATGAAGGCAGGCCACGTACAGGCGAGGGCCTGGGTTGAAGCCGGCTTCCGCGCCTCGAGCGTTTCCCTTAACCGAAAGACCGTTGAATTCACCCCCTCTCCTGAGAGGAGCGCGGGCATCAACGGCCAGCCCTGAGGGAGCGGAGGCTAAATTTGTGATCCAGTTCACATGCCGCGCTTTGTTGCGCGAGCTAATTTATGCTGGTGACGACACGCCTGACCAGATCCTAGCTCGACGCCCAAAGTGCAAGTCGTTGCCGGAGCCTCTGCACATACTCTCTTATCCGCGACAAGATGGTCGGGGGATACACGTCGCGCGTCGCTCGTTGGCCTTGATTTGCTGGCGAGTGATCCGATCACGTTTGCCGAGTTCGAAAACGGATTGCCGGAACTCTCTGTCGAGAGGTTCGATGACACGTTCGAGCTCGCCAACTGGGATCACATCCCCGCTGGCTTCATTCAGACTTCCGAAATCTATAATCATTCGGCCGCGGAGGCACAGCGGCGGGGGTGGCCAGTTTCACGTCTGCAGGGCGCGCATCTTCATCCCACGCTCAGTCCAGCCGAGACCGCCGGGGCTATCATCGCCATGTCGCGCCAACTCGTTTCACACGTCGGCCGACAGTCCGGTTCTTATCAGACATGAACATATGTCCGGCTTAAGCAAAGCCGAGCAACGTCATCCCCTCTAAAGTTTACGGGTTCACGCCCTAGCACTACTTTGGCAGAATGTGTTTTCGCCGCTGTTTTTCAATGATTTGCTTTCGGCAATATGGGCACCGCTGAGGCGACGGCCGTAGGATGAGATCGACGATGGCGTGACGTACGGCGGGCATCGTTGGTTGGGGCGGAGGCCCGTTGATTCTTTTTCCGCCCCGCGTATGCGAGGCGACGATATTGCAGGAAGGTGTAGGCAATCATTGTCATAAGGGCGTGGCGATGAAGACCTTGCCATGATCGCCCTTCGAAGTGATCAAGTCCAAGCTCCTCCTTCAACTGCTGATGCGCCTGCTCACAAATCCGCCGTGCCTTGATGATGGCGGCCAGCGTGCGCAGATCCGTCGCCGCCGGAAGATTGGCGAGATAGTATTTCTTCTCCCCGGAGGCACGTTGCTCGCCAATGAGCCAGGATTCGTCGCCTGGGAGATGCTGCTGACCTTTATCCCATATCCGCTGCGGAGGGCCGTCGCCGGTCCGGATACGGAGAGCAGCAAATCGGGCTTTGAGCCGACCTTTCGTCCCGCTACGCCAACTCACGGTTTTCCATTTGGCGCTGGCCAGCATTTGTTCTGCCGCAATCGATAAGATATCGGGCACGTGGTGCTTTCGTGGTTTCCCGCGGACTTTGGTGATCGGCCAAATGAGCTTCACATCGACCGGATACACTCTCAGGTGCCGAGGAATGCCGACAGCCCAGGCCAGCCCGCGCTCTGTTAGCCCTTGTCGAAACGGTGCGCTGAGGCCGTATCCTGCATCCGCCGGCACACATCCAAAGCGCACGTTGGCTGCCATCGCGCGGTCGATCTCGGCCAAAGCAATCTCCGGCTTCGACCGTGGGGTCCAGTGTTCGACGGGCACGCGAGCGCGCTTCAAACGAGACACGTCGCTCGTCCACCTGTCGGGCAGAAAGAGACGCAACGCGACCATTGCCGGCACTTCACCGCGCGCAAGGGCCAGCGTTGCCGTCTTGCCGAGCGCCGACGCATATTGAGCTGCGACACCGACTGACCGCTCCCCCTTCTTCGGCAGCGAGGCGTCATCAATAACCAGCACCGCATCTCTGCCACCGACAAGTCGGTCCGCCTGGTTGAGCAGCTCTGTTTCAAGCGGCGTCGCGTCCCAGACAAATCAACGAACCTGATCGATATCCTGCCGCTCATAACGGTCTGGTTGCAGGTTCGAGTCCTGCCGGGATCGCCACCGCCTGACAAAAGCGGTGTATCTTCCATCGCTTACCCTCGTTTTGGTCCAGCGTGGATTGGGTGCTGGACCACTTCTGATCTTGCTTTGATCTGCATCTCCAAAGCTTGCCGCGCCAGTCGCTGTTGATCTGCAGCCGGCGTGTACGGCGCCAAGGATGCGTCGGATCGATGTTCGGTGATGGCCTTGATCTGCTCGTTGGTGCAGCCAATGTTCGCAAGCCTTGTCGCAGCAGCCTTCCGCAGACCATGACCGGAGCAGTGCCGCAGCCCTGCCTCGTCGCAGCGGTCACGAAACCAGTTGCCAAACCCCGCTGAGGTGAACGGTGCGCCCTTCTCGGTCATCAGAAACGTCATGTTCGAGCGCGGCAGCGCGTGCAACGTCGTCACTAGATCGGGATGCATCGGGATCAGCAGCGGCGTGTCCGTCTTCTCTTGTTTCACCGCGATCAGGTCACCGCGAACATGCTGCCAGCCCATGCGGACCACGTCACCGCTTCGCTGAGCGGTGAACAGCAACAGCGACAATGCCTGTCCCGCGCGCGTGCTCGGCGGGTGGCGAGCCAGAAACGCCGCGATCTCGTCCTCGGTCCAGGTGTGATAACCCTCGCTCTTGGAGCGATACCGTTTGACGCCAATAGTCGGGTTGGCAGCGATCATGCCGAGTGCAAGGGCATGGTCCAACAAGTAGCGCAGCACCTTCATCAGGTTGTTAGCCGCCATCGGCGTGTTCGAGCGGTCGCCCATGATCTTGTCAAGCACGGTGCGCGTAAGGCCCTTTACCGGCAGATCGCCATAGTCGGCACGGAAGCGTTCGAGGATGTTACGCCGGTTGCCCTGCGTCGATGCTTTCAAATCCTTGAAGGCGGGCGAAGCGTAATAGCTGACGATCGCGGCGTTGATCGTGCCGGGCAACCTCACATACTTCAACACCATCAACGATCAGCACCTAGCCCTTCTGAAGAATGTGAATGCGTGGCGCAACAATCTAGCTAACCTGATCGAGATGGACGCATGGGATCGCGCTTCTTGATGGTGGCGATGTGAACTCCGGTGCGTGTGTCAGGCTTGCGGCAGTCGCGGCGCCGACGTGCGGCCCGACTTCGAGCGAGGCGACTTGCGGATGGCGATCAGGGGATACCGAACCACGACATGAGCAAGGGCTGGGGGCGGCCCTTTGAGGAGCCGATAGAGATCGTCGCCCGGGAGCCGCTGCGGACGCTCAGGGACGCGGGCGAGTACGCCGCGCCCTGGCTCGCCTGATGATCCTGTCGGCGAGCTCTTGAATAACACCGGGACCTCTCCAGGCATCGTCAGGCTGCTCAGTTGCGCGGCCGTTCTACTTCGCCTTCTCTCGGGTCGTCGCTTGATTTTATGCGCCAGCTTGGTTCACAACCCTCTGTGAAATCCGGTTGGAAGCAAAGGACGGCTTATCGTCCGACAGGCCGACACAAAGTGACGCAGGGCGTCCTAACAAAAAAATGGGCATAAGCCGCTCGCTTCTCAAGAAAACAGCTACGGGCCACGCACGCTGCGGTAAAAACCGTAGCGACAATCGGCAGCGTTACCGCCGTGGGAATGGGGGGACCTGAGTGGCCAAGCTCACCAATTCGCGAGACCCTAGAGATCATCTCGCAGCTTTCGCCAATCCCGAAGCATTTGGGTTTTGGCTGCAGAACAAGCCCCGCCAATGGTCCACCGTCCTCTCAACACGCGCTGCCCTGCGGGTGTTGCCGGTAGATGGTCAAGACCTTGATAACTTTGAACCGGTTTTAGCTCGATTTCGAGCGTTGTCCCTCGCCTACTACTCCGCAAAATACCCTAATCTCGCATTGGGAGACGTTTACGTTTGACGGCAGAGCCGGGACGTAGGTTGGAAACGCCAGACGAGACATTCGAGGCGCTTCGTGAACACGTTCTCACGCTCAAGGACCTTCAACGACATCTGTTAGATGGCAAGCATCATCATGTCCGCTCGATAGCAGCCACATTGCGTAATCTAATTGCGGACAACACGACGATGCCGTTGCTTCAACGGTGCGCAGGACTAGTCCAAGCCCCGCTGATCCTTTTCACTCACCGAAATCCGGGCGGAACTCCGCCCATCCAACTTTACGATTCGATCGGGTTGGACGCCCGAAAAGGCGTTTCATAATCTCGACCGCTGATGACCTGGTTGGCCCGCTTCCGTCATTGCGCGCCACCATCGACCAAAGTCGAATTTTCGAAACCCGATCTAAACCATGACCGCGATCACTGCACGGAATTGTGCATAAGTGCACAATCGCAGGTGTCGGCTCGGCCGTACAAATCGCAATCGGGTCCAACGCAAATCGACCGAGCATGACCAACTTCACGCACAACCACCGCCAGTTTTTGCAGTATCTGCGGCATGGCGAGTGGGTCCGATCCCGGACCCTGCCGAATGCACCGAAAATCAGGCAAATGCTGTTTGAGCGAGGGTTCATCGAGCGGCGCAACGTCTCGCCCGGCCTTTGGCTTCGCATCACGCCTACAGGCTTGGCGGAGATGAAAAAGCCTACTTACGTTCCGTCCTGAGATCGCGCCAAAGCATCAGACAGGAACTTCGGAAACGACCGGCGGTTGTCCTCAAAATTGAGGAGACCGCCATGAAGCGCACCGCCATCGTTCTCACAGCCACCTTGTTCGCTCTTACATCCGCCGCGTTCGCCCAAGGCGGTGGTGGTGGCGGCGGAGGCGGTGCCGGGGGAGCAGGCGGCGCGGCTGCCGGAGCGAGCTCGGGAGCTGCGGGCTCGTCCTCGGCTTCGGGGACCTCTCCCTCTACTGGCGTTAATGCGGCGCCTCCTGCTGGAGCCAGAGCAACTTCGAACTCGATGAGCAGCTCCGCGCCGCAAAGCTCATCCACGCCCACCCAGAGCACCAATTACTTCAACCCCGGTGCGCCCGCCGCCAACTCGGCAGCCCAAAACAACAATCAGGGAAATGTTGCCTATCCGGCCGGATCGACTACGGGCGCGGCTCCAACGCAAACCAATCCATCGAATATCTCAAGCAATCCGACCAGCGCGCCCGCCGGGTCGCCGACCGCTCAACAGGCACAAAGGAACACTGGGGTTGGACATTCCGCGAACGGGCTTC
Organism: Bradyrhizobium sp. GW821-FHT13H06; assembly: GCF_058803975.1. Lineage (NCBI taxonomy): Bacteria > Pseudomonadati > Pseudomonadota > Alphaproteobacteria > Hyphomicrobiales > Nitrobacteraceae > Bradyrhizobium > Bradyrhizobium sp. GW821-FHT13H06. Next base: position 481,573 of record NZ_JBXAPN010000005.1, read on the forward strand.
CGATCGGCACACCCGGGTCTGGGCCGGGATCCCCGGAACAAGCCTACGGCTCGGGAAAGTGAAGCTTCGGTCTCTCGCTTGCAGCATGCGGCTTGAACGCCGAGCGTGGGCGTTCAATCTCCGGTGCGAAATCGCGGCTCTGACGCTGAACCCTGGGGCAAAGCCCGCGCCGAAATGAAGAAAATGGGTCGCAGGGCGCCCATCGCATCCGGGCCCCTATAGCGCGCTTAGAAGCCAAGAAATGCCCGTCGATACCGCGCGCAGCAATATGAAAATCCATATGCCGGTCGTGGCAATAACCCAGAGGAAATAGCCTGAGAATACCGCAAGGTCGCTTCCTCTGCTGCGTAAAGATACGTCATCTTGCTCACTCTGCGCGCGCTGAACCGTGGCCATTTGCCCTCCGGACAATCCAGGAAGAAGCAGCAACCTCTGAACCTGCCGATGGTTGCTTGGCCAGCCCATTTTCTTGACCATGATGCTTGCCTTGAGCTCTCAATCCGGTCGGCGAACTATATTCCTAACGACCCTGCATACTCCTCAGCACAACGACCCTCCCTGAAGTTCGCAGTGGGCCGTGGCTCTCGCTCGAACCCAGCGCCGCCGCACTGATGCCCTATTGACATTGGCCGGGAAAATTCGGCAGCTTTGCGATGGCGCCTGAAAAGCAGGGGATTGAAAGGACGAAACTATTCGCTGGTCCCAAGAAGATGACCTCAAGCTGATTATTCTCTCTGCTCGTGGCTTGCCACACAAGGAGATTACGCGTCTGATTGGCAGGACGTCACTGACGTCCGTCAGTGATCGCCTTCGCTATTTCCGGAAGAAACTCAGCAAGGAGCCGCCCCCTTTCCAGGGTCAAAAACAGAAACAAAAAATCGGACCAAGATGATCCCGCTACTACTTATGACATGCGTGTTTTGGGATCGGCTTTCCAGCGCGGTTCGGCACCAGAGAGCTGTTCGCGACAGCGGCGCCACCTGCGCTTCCATCTCAGCAAGGAGGCGGCGCAGCAATCCAAGATCGACGTGCGCCGCATCATCAGCCTGATCGGACATGGTCAAGAGCGAACCACCATCCGCCCACGCTCGGCACGGCGAATTCGGCCATCGTCTTAATCGGTGCGGGCGCTGTCGGCGCTCGAGGATTTCGGTACCGACACGACGTCGAGCCGGCCATCCCCAGCTTAATTCCAAGCATCGTCTCGATAGCCCTTGAAATGGATTCAACCCGCAGTCTACCACTGTGTATGTTTGTGATTATTCTGTTTCTTCTCGTTGCTGTGGTGACGATCCTCCTCTCACTGCCAATCTCAGTTCCTTACTGGAGGCGATACCGGACTACTATGACTCCGGAAGAGCGCAACGAAGAAGCCGCCGAACAGAAATGGCAATTCTGAAGTATCGGCCCGACATCGACGGGCTGCGAGCGGTCGCCGTATTCCCGGTCTTGGCCTTTCACTACGAGATCACTCGTTGGTGCTCAGGTGGATATGTCGGCGTCGATGTTTTCTTCGTGATCTCCGGATTTCTCATCACGAAAATTATCTACGACGGGATTGCTGGCAATACTTATAGCGTTGCCGAATTCTACCAGCGCCGAATCCGCCGCATCTTTCCCGCGCTCTTCGTGGTGTTTGCCGCGACCATTCTGCTTTCAGCTTTCAAGCGCTTCCCAAGCGAAACGGCTTACGTCGGAATCAGCATCAACTCTGCCGTGCTGTTCGTTTCGAACATCTTCTTCTACGCCACAGCCAACTATTTCGACCCACACCTCGCGAGCAACCCAGTCCTGCACACTTGGTCGCTGTCAGTTGAGGAGCAGTTCTATATCATCTTCCCGATCCTGATGTTGGCCATCAGGCGACTTTCGCACCGAACCCGCGTCCGCATCATTGCCAGCGTCGCGGTACTGTCGTTTGCATTCGCTGCCATCTGGGTGCGGATCGACGCCACCGCGGCGTTCTATCTCGTCCATCTACGTGCGTGGGAGTTGCTAGTCGGATCGCTTATCGCGATCGGCGCCCTCCCTACCATCACCAGCAGTCGACTGCGAGAGACGATCGCGATCGCCGGACTTTTCGGCATTGTTGTTGCGATATTGGCATTCGACAAGGGAACCACGTTCCCGGGGCCCACGGCGGCTCTCCCTTGCCTTGGAGCCGCAGCGATCATTTACGCCGGCAGCTCGGGGAGCACACTGGTTGGCCGTCTCTTGTCTATGGCGCCCGTCCGGTTCGGTGGCCTGATCTCGTATTCGCTTTACCTTTGGCATTGGCCGCTGTTCGTATTCTTCGCGGATAGCAGTTTTGACCTCCGCAAGAAGCTGCTCCTGAGCGTGACCGCGATTTTGCTCGCCATAGTGTCGTGGTGGTTTGTCGAACGGCCGTTCCGCCGGATGAAAGTGCCCACTGATCGTATCCTGATGACTGGCGCAGCCTCGATGGCAGTCACTTGTCTCGTCGCCTTGATCGCAGCGCCAGTTTCGAACCTCATCTCGCCCGTGCCGCCCAGGGTGGCCGAACTGCTAGCTTACGAGAACTACAAGACGGTCCCATTTATGCGGGACGGCACATGCTTCCTAACGTCCGGTTACAACTCGCTGTTGTACTTCAAGGATGGAGAGTGCCTCAAGGTCGACGCGAACCGGATGAACGTTCTGATAATCGGAGACAGCCACGCAGCGCATCTTTGGCATGGATATCGGACTACGCTCAGCGCCAACATCATGCAGGCTACGGCGTCCGGCTGCAAACCAGTTCAGGATCTTCAGGGTACGAAGTATTGCATGCTGCTGATGCGGAAGGTTTTTGACGACTTCCTGCCTGCGCACCGCGTTGACACGATCGTGCTGTCAGCCCGATGGATACCGGCCGACGTTCCCGGTGCGATCGAGCGGGCGAATGGCCTGCTCAAATATGCAGATCGCGTTATCATCTCTGGACCCGCGCCCGAGTATGACGAGACGCTTCCCCGCATTCTCGCAACGGCTGCTGCGAGGGGCGCAGATGCAAACCGATGGGCGGAAATGCATCGAAGGGCGGACCAGCGCTTTACCGACGATCTATTCAGCGCTGCAACACTTCCAGCTGGCGTTTTCTACGCCTCCGTCTACAAGGCGGTCTGCGCTCCTTCCTGCCGCCTCCTAGTGGGCAATGTGCCGATTCAATTCGACTACGGCCACTTCACCGCGGAAGGTTCGGAGTACGTCACGAGGCGAGCATTTGATCGCTGAATAAACCATACAAGCGAGATAACCGCAGTCCCATGTTGCTTGGGCGCAGCAATCTGGAGTAACCATTTCGTTTCCTTGTCCTTTTTGTTTCCCTAGTAGAGTATTGAGTAATGTTTCGGTTAATTTACAGGTTGCGCCACCGGCGGTTGGCATGGCGTCTGGTGACGGCCGATCGGCTGATCCGGCACCACGATTTGCCAGCCTCTATTTTTGATGGTGATCGGCGCTTCTCAATAGAGCGTCTACCGCATGAAGATATCGCGGCGAGCGAGCTGCGCATTCGTGACCGAGCCGCAACGGCCCATGCCGAACGTGCTCCATTGGTTCACTGACCTAGTCGCTCCCGCGTTCACCGCTTTTCGATACTAGCAAGTTCGTGCGACTTATGCTGTTGCGTCCGCTCGGCGGCTGTGTCGGCGATCTCTTGCCGCATCTGAACGATTGCCGCTTCGATGGCGCGGCGAGTTGCTAGATCGCGGGTGCACCTCGCGGGCAAACCGCTGAGGTGGGTCAACATGATGCCAACGATTTCATCGATGGCGGCGATGTGGTCCTCGACCTCCATTAGCGTCTCTTCCTTGCGGGCATTCTCCAGCTCAAGGTGCCGGGCTTTGGCACGTTGATATTGGGCTTGCGCCTCGGCCACTGGCGAGCTTCGTCTCGCTTCGCGGAGCTTGCGGATGTAGCGAAGCCGGCTTTCGTCGAGATCGAACCTACCGGCTTCATCTTTCGCGATTGTGCCATCGGCAACAAGGCGGTCCAGGTAAGGCCGTGACAAACCCAGGTGGGTCGCCATTTGCGTGGCGGAAACCTTGTTCGGTGTCGAATTCATTGCAACTGCAACCTCCGAATTCCGAGTGCCAAATATCCTCGACGCGAGCGGGTCAGCGTACCCGCACTCAAACACCCCTCCAGGAGGACCCAGACGAGCCACGTGGGGCCTCCCGCCGGCAGCCAGCGGTCTCTCGGGGCCGTCTCGTGCCGGCGCCTCATCCACGGGCCGCGCTGCAAGCCCTGCGGCCCTCCACAAGGGAGCGCACCATACAGCGCCATTCTGGGCACAAACCATTGGCCGTCTTGGGAAAGTGGCACGCGTCGACTCCGTGCCCGCGCGCGCTTGGGCCAGCGCCCTCGCTGCCTCGCCGAACGGCGCGGTGCTGGACGCCGTCGTAACCACTTGCGACGTGACGCCAAGCAGCGCTTGCGGATTAGTGTCGACGCGATAAGCGATGGTCTGGCCTTCCGCTCGTGCGCGCCGGATCAGCGCGACCTCTCGCCGCTCTATGGTAAGCTGCTGCTGCGCGAGCTCGCCAAGCTGCTGCTCGCGATCCTGCCTCGACATCGCGTTTGCGCTGTCCTCGATTGATCTGAGCTGTTCTTCGATGCTAGAAGGCAACCACCACAGATATGTGCTCTGCTTGCTCTGGCTGTTGCTGAGCAGCCTCCCAGCCGATGCGCAAAGACGCGCGCCTGAACTAGTTCTCGGCTGCCCAAGCAGGCAACTAGCCCACAGCTGGGTATGCGCCCGGGCGGAAACAAAGGCCCGACCGGGCGTGAATCAAATCTCTCTGGCTGGCTCGTTCTAAACGAGGCAACTTTTCCGAACGAGGAATTTCCAGATTTGGCGAGGACACTTCGGAGAATTACGCCCAACAAGACTATTCGGCGCCAAGTGTGTTTCGGCTCCGAATATTGCCCCCTTTCGGCTTCCAACATTGACCCCAGTGCGGCGGCAGAATCGAGAATGTGTCGAGACACCTATGATGCATGGGGTGGGGTCAGCCTTGGGCCCGATTGGGGGTCAAAGGACGCGCCGATTTACAGTCAAGCCATTGCGCGTGCCACTTGATCAGCGTGCGGCCCTTGATCTTCTTCAGCTTGACGTGACCGTAGCGCCGCTCGACCTAGCCCAGCAGGTTGCGATGATTGGCTTTCGTCGCGTAGCGCAGGCCATGCCAGCGCGACAACGGCACCTCCTGGTACAGCTTGATCAGCTTACGCAGCCTCATGCCGTTTCCCTCTTTGGCAAGGAGGGAATCAGCGCGGAATCAGCGGGGCGATGGCGATGTTGGCGCCAGGAGGCACGGTTGATTCAGAACGGCACAGACGCGCGACGAAATCTCAAAACTAGGTAACGGGCGGAGGTAGACGATCGACGATGCGAACTGGCTCCCTTGAAGGGAGTGGATAATGCCGACAAGCAGCCGTGCTATTTACAGAGTGCATCGCGAGCCCGAAGGATCGTCGAAGTTGAGATGCGTCAACTCGGTTGTGCCAATCTCACATAGATCTTCTCTATGTGGGCAAAAACAGTTATTGGCCTTTCAGCCCTTTGTGCTGTTATCCTGAACGTTTCGGCAAAAGCCGAAGTCGTGTCCGCATCCTGCTCGCCAAGGGACCAGGCGCTCCGCAATGCAGGCGCGGGCCACGCGCCCAACGGTCTTCCGATTGGAACGGTTGGCTCGGGGCCGGGGTCGCCTGAAGAACCCTGGTGTAGCGGAAATTGCGTTCGGCTCTCGCTGTGATTTCGTCGCTCGCAGCGGCTCGGACCACCAACGCTCCGCCGGTGGCGCTAGTGGCTGGCTTCTATACGAGCACCGGTCTGCTCAACTGAAGACGGCGAACAGAGGTCTCAGCCGTTCAGTCTTCAATCTCAGACACAATTTGCAAGGCCTGCAAATGCCAGAACCATGACAGGACTAAAAGCAATAGGGCTGGGCAGCCCGCCAGAAACATTGCCTTCAGAGTCAACGTCTGCATAGATTGGAGGAAGAACGGTGCGGCCAACATCGCTATCGCTATCAGCGCGCTCCCGGCGCTCAAATATACAAAGAAAAGCGCTCGGATTTTCCGTAGTTCATTGGAAGCTGCTTTTCCCATTGACGTCCTGCGAGCCGGTCTAGCAAGGCTTTCAAAGAAAAGTATCATCGCGGGTCGAGCATTTTGAGGGTTGTCAAGTTGGCGGAATAGAAAGCGGCTAACCTTCGCCCGCAAGTCTGCCTCGCCGATCATCGAGGATGCTTGCGTGCTAACTATTTGCGTCTTCTTGGCAATGCTGTCGGCATCCTTTGCGGCCGGCTATCTGACCAGAGATATCGTATCTCGTCGGCGCCGAGCCGAAGCCCGAGTATGGGCCCCTTACACTCAACCCAACCGGCTAAGTGCTCCTCCAGCGAACCAAAATAACAAAGCTCAGCCGCAGGGCGAGCTCGGTCAAATGCTGATGCGCTGGGAGCGAAGAAAGCACGCGCAGCTGAAGTCATCACCGAAAAGCGCCCGAGGCGACTAGAAGCTGCACGTCCTACTCGCGGACCCGCAATCTTTTAGGAATGCACCTATCAAGAGTTATAGCGCCCTAACGCCATCGTGCTGCACGGCGCTCAAGAGGTACGCATCCGGCGACGGCCCTGGCCAGGTCGCTTTGAGCAGACAGCCGATAGCCTTCAGGCGGCGTAAGCGATGTTCTGAGGGCGCCAGTTCCAAGGCAGGAGTTCGTGGATGCGCTTGGCGGGATGATCCGGCAGGCGGGCGAGCACGTCGGCGAGCCAGGCCTGTGGATCGATGTCGTTGAGCTTGGCAGTAGCGACGAGGGTGTAGATCGCGGCCGCCCTCCTCGGAGCCGGCGAAAGTCCAATTTCTTCGGCCCACGGCAACCGCCCGTAGTCGCGCTCGGCAGCATTGTTCGACATGCAAGGCCGTCCGTCCTCAAGGAAGCGAGTAAATGCGTCCCAGCGGCTGAGGCAATAGTTGATTGCCTTGGTCGTATCGTTGTTCCTGAAGAGGTTGGCGCGCTGCTTGCGCAACCATGCCTCCAGCTCCACGATCAGGGCGCGGCTACGCTCCTGGCGCACGCGCAGGCGCTCCTGGGGCGCAAGACTATTGATCTCGCGCTCGCGAACAGGACATCGATGCGCTTGACCGTATCGGCCGCGATCGGCGCCTTGCTGAGCCTCGCGAGATCAAAGAACTTGCGCCTGCCGTGCGCCCAGCACGCGGCCTCGATGATCGGACCCCTTGCGATTGGCCTCGTAGAGCCTGCCAAAGCCGGCGTAGGCGTCGGCCTGCATCAGTCCGGCATAGCCCGCCAGATGCTGCTCCGGATGCACACCGCCACGATCGGGCGAGTAGAAGAACGCGGCCGCCAGCGGATCTGGGCCGGCAAACGGACGGTCGTCGCGCACATAGGTCCAGAGCCGGCCGGTCCGGGTCTTGCCTTTGGCCAGGACCGGCACCGTAGTGTCATCCGCGTGGATGCGCTCGGCCGCGAAGATGTGGCTTCGGATTGCATCGACCAGCGGCATCAGGGTTGCCGCGGAAGCGCCCACCCAATCCGCCAGCGTCGAGACATCGAGGTCGACGCCTTCGCGCTGGTAGACGTCGCTCTGACGATGAGGCGGAAGGTGCAGGCCGTACTTGGCAAACAGGACATGGGCCAGCAGTTTGGGCCCTGCACGCCCGCGCGCAATCGGATGCGAGGGGGCCGACGGCTGGGTGATCGCTTCGCAGGCCCGGCAGACGAGCTTCTCGCGCACGTGCTGGATCACCTTCCACTGGCGCGGAACGAGCTCCAGCGTCTCGGTCACGTCCTCGCCGATCTTGCGCAATCGGCTGTCGCCGCAGCATGGGCAGGTGGCAGGCACCGGATAGACAAGGCGCTCCCGCGGCAAATGCTCCGGTAGCGGCCGGCGGGCTGGCTTGCGGCGCTGGAACGATGGCACCGCAATCTTCTCGGCTGCCAACTGCGCCGCGGTATCAGCTTGCGCCGCGTTCTCCTCCAGATCGGCAAGCTGTAGCTCGAGCTGGTCCAGCAATGCGCCTCGCTCGGAGGTCTGTCCGAACTGCTCGTGCCGGAGCTTTTTGATTGTGAGCTTGAGCTTCTCGATCAGCAAGGTCCCCGCCTGAGCCTCGGCTTCCGCGGCCAACCGGGCCGCTCGCTCGGCGCGCAGCATCGCCTGCAGCGTGGTCACATCATCGGGAAGAGAATCATCAGCGCCCATCGCCGACCAGAGAATCACAAGATGCGGTCGCTGTCCGAACCGCTGATCGTGCCACCGATTCAAATCCCAGCGATCAACCGGCCGCCTGCGGTCGCCAGGTACGTTGCGGCATCCGCCAGTCGATGCCCTCCAGCAGGTAGCCAAGCTGGGCAGGGGTGATTGTCACCACGCCATCAGCCGACGACGACCACAGGAACCGGCCGCGCTCCAGCCGCTTGGCATAAAGCGACATGCCCAGTCCATCGTGCCAAAGGATCTTGATCAGCTTGCCGCTTTTGCCACGGAACACATAGAGGTCGCCGCCGTGCGGGTCTCGCTTAAAGGCTTCCTGCACCAGCAAACCCAGCGAGTTCATGCCGCGACGCATATCGGTGTGGCCGGTCGCAATCCACACCCGCACGCCCGACGCAATGGGGATCACCGTAGGCGCCCATCTGCCAGCGCCGCCACGGCGGCCTTCAGCGTCGCCGCGTCGACCGAACCCGTGATCCGCATCCGAGCTCCGGTCGCAAACTCGATCTCGATCGCCCCGCCGCTGCTGACCGGCGCGACTGGACAGGGCGGCGGCCGACCAGATTCCGCGACCACCATCGCCGGTACGAAGCCAGGTTGATCGGCGGCATCCTTCGGCTCAGGCCGAAACGAGCGTCGCCATCGCAGCAGCAACGAGCGCGAAACCCCATACCGCCGCGCTGTTGCCGCAACCTGGCGCGGCGCCTGTAAGCTCTCCAGGACGATCTTGAGCTTCTCGTCCTCGGACCAGCGCCGTCGCCGGCCCGTGTCCACCACCTCAAGCCGTTCGACTTGGGCACTGCGGCTATCACTGTCCATAAGGACAGTTCTCAACAACACGCCTCATTCGGCAAGGCGGCCTTCACCGGCTTTCAATTACCCATAACTTTGACCACTCGGACTGATCCGCTGATCGCGAAATCTTGAGTCGAAAGAATCACTTGTGATTCTTTGCTGAGCACCTGATTCGCGAAGGGGTGCTCTATGGGGCTGACATTAAGGGATCGATCGGCAAAAGGCTGTTTGCGATCCTTGGAAGGTGAATGTTGGATTGGTCGAGAGACTGGTGGATGCGAGTTTAGGGAAGCGCGGCTCGGCGATAGATTCCGCAAACTGCTCACGCAGATTGGAAGCGCCATGGGACAAAGCATTCCGCTTGTCTGCCAGGATTGGGCGAATACCAAGGCAGCCCACCGCTTCTTCTCCAATGACCGGGTCAGCAAAACGGACATTCTGGCCGGCCATTTCCAATCGACACGTGATCGTGCGGCCGCCGCTGAAGGTCTCGCTCTTGTGCTGCACGACACAACCGCGTTTAGCTGTCAACGCGAGAAGTCAGAAGCGATCGGCATTACCAAGAGCATAAACAGTGGATGGGATAAGGGGGGTCGCCTCAGATAGCACACGGTTTGCGGCATCCTGATGCATTCGAGCCTCGCGGTTACAATCGAGGGTGTGCCGCTGGGGTTGGCGGCCGTTAGGTTCTGGACCCGGAAGACATTCAAGGGGACGGCAGCGCTTAAAAAGAAGATCAATCCGACACGAATTCCCAACGAGAAAAAGGAAAGCGTCCGGTGGTTGGAAAATCTCGAGCAGTCTTCGCAACTCCTGGATCATCCGGGACGATGCATCCATATCGGTGATCGCGAGAGTGGACATCTACGAGCTCTTCTGCGCAGCACAGGAGATCGGAACTCATTTCCTGATCAGAACCTGCGTCGATCGCTTGGCTGGAGACGGGGATCGCACGACTGCCGACGAAATGGACGAGGTCGCCGTCAAAGGGCTCCATCGCATCGAAGTCAGAGACAGCAATGGCGATCCCGAACAGGCCGTCTTGAGATCAGGTATCGCAAGATTCGCGCCCTACCGCCGATCGGAAAGCAGAATCGCTATCCCGCGTTGACCCTGACGGTGATCCATGCCGAAGAGCGCGGGACGCCGAGAAACAGAAAGAAGATCGATTGGAAGCTGATCACCGACCTGCCTGTTGGTTCCCGCGCCGACGCCATTGAGAAGCTCGAATGGTAGGCTTTGAGATGGAAAATCGAGATGTTCCACAAGATCCGCAAATCGGGCTGCAAAGCTGAGGAGTCAAAGCTCAGGATCGCTCAGCGTCTGACCAATCTGATCTCGCTCTTTTGCATCCTGAGTTGGCGGATCTTCTGGATGACGATGCTCAACCGTTCCGCCCCAGACGCACCTCCAACCCTTGCGTTGACTACGACTGAAATCGGCGTGCTTGATCACCTCGTCAACGACAAACCAAAAGCAAGACAGAAAGCGCTCTCGCATTATCTGATCAAGATCGCCCGGCTCGGCGCCTATCTCGCCCGCGCCAGCGATCCGCGGCCCGGCAACACCGTTATGTGGCGCGGGCTGTCACGACTCACCGACATCGCGCTGGGGCGTCATGATCGGAGAAGACTTTGTGGGTAATTGCAAGCTTCACCGGACGGATACATCGCAGCAGGGGAGCGGGTTCATGGTCGAATATATCTCGGTGGCATTCGTTGCGAGCGTAGCAATTGGCTTCGTCCTCTGTGTCTTGAAACTGACGCTGGAATTCTGGCGCGAAGAATACTGAAATGGCCTGTTGGCGATAGCTGCGCCCTTAAATGATCTCTGCCAATGGCGCAATTTGGGAACGTCGTTCCCCTAGGGACGGCCATTAACTTGCAGATCGGCAAATTCGGCGGTCATTGCATCGGTCGTCGTTTTTCCAGCACGGCAATATTGCCAAGCGTGAATGGACTATCGCCAGTCGCTTCAATTGAGAGAAGAGGCCGGACAATCCTGTCGGCGAGCGACACAGCTTTGGTCGAAACCCGCAGAGCAATCTTGAGAGCAACGTCGACGAGCACCTCCCTCGGCCCGCCGCACGGAAGCCTTACGACGACCTGCAGACCGGCACGCCGCGCAAGCTCTTCGATTGCATATCGGCTCCAGCGAAAGTAATCGTGAGGGGCCTCATGTACCCAATAGTTGAATGGTGTATTCAAGATAATCTTGCCACCCGGCTTCAAGACCCGTGCGAGTTCGACCATAACTGCAGCGGGATTCCACAGATGCTCGATTACATCTGAGCTGATGATGGTATCGAAGCTTTCGCTCGCGAATGGCAAGGGCTCGTTGAGATCGTGGGCCTCATCCATATGCTCTGTCGGGTGCAACGAATTGCCCCAATCGACTGCAATCACTTCCGACACCAGGTCCTTGTACAGTCCATAAAGGGGCAGCCGGCCACAACCGTGATCGAGCAACCGCCCCTTTGCGTGCCTTGGAATAAGGTCCTCGTATTGGCGCGCAACGATATCAGCAATCAATCGCGAGGCAGGCGATACCTGCGCGGGATCTCTCGAGGCACGCCAACCTGCTCTCGTCGGGACAAACTTGGTGGGCTTCCACTGATCTTGATTTCGCATGTAAGGGCAACGCCCTGTATGTCTACGGCTCGTTTCTGCAAGTGAGTGCGGCTAAAACCAACTGGGGATCTGTATAGATGTTCCCTTTGTATGCCTACGCGGCAAAATCACCCTAGGAAAAGCAGCGAACTCCCCTTGCGGAGCTTGGCCATCAGGGCGCCGGGAAGCACCTACCGCAATACTCGATGATACCTTCTGATCAAAGCGAGGGCGACACAATCGCATTTCTCCCCAAAGTTGTAAATAACAGACTTACTCCGACTGGATGCCCGCCTCATTCTGGAAGACCCCAAAACCGATCTCTTAACGCCACATTGAGCGCAAACCTCGACGAACAGATGCAATTGCAAGCAATCTGCGCAAAAGAATAGCACATCGTTCGATTTGCGCTGCTTGAATCTGCATGGCGCGCGGATTGCATGACGTCGCCCTAACATCAACAAAGTCTGGTCACATCGAAGTTGTGTTCAACTGCTTTGTTGGGGGTGAGTCGCACCGCTCGAACGACTCGCAACCAAGATAGACGACGCACGGAACCCACGCGCGACGAGAGTGCCTCATGCTAATCTTGCTCCTCCTGATGCTTGCCATCTCGGTCGCATCTTTTGCCGCAGGATATTCCCTGCGGGATACGATATCGAAGCGACGCCGGGAGCAGTTTCGCCTGTACGAGCCCTATGTTCGACCGCAACGGCAAGTGCCTTCGTTCCTGGTGAAGAACGTAGACAATTCGTCCACGCCGCTTCAGCGGTGATCGTTTCGGAGTCGCCGGTAATGCCTCCATCTCACTTCTTCGCGAACTCTGGCCCTGAAGGCATTCGCAGCTGCGGCGTGCGTTTCTACTGACCAGAGCTTGGTTTTGTGCTCGGCCAGACGCTGACGACAGAATGTCGCAATGCTCTAGTCACAAGCTGCGAAAGTGTCCGGTCCTTGGCGGCAAGCAATCGGACAAGCTTCTTTAAGATTGAATAGGACAGAATTTTCGCGCGTGCCTCCGATAGTGAGCGAAAAGCGCTTCCTTGCACCACTGCCTACCGCTATTCTGCAATGAGAGGGAAAGTCCGAGGTAACAATATGCAGACTCTGAAACGGCTCTTGCGCTCCCTCCCAGTAGTCGGTGATACTCTGGTTGCAGCGAAAGATGCGTTTTCCAAGCGGCTCGAATTTCGCGATTCCAGTCAGTATTGGGAGGACCGGTATGCCTTGGGTGGAAACTCAGGCGCAGGCTCTTACAACCGTCTCGCGAGCTTCAAGGCGGAGATCATCAACCAGTTTGCCAAGGATCACTCCGTGGCCTCGGTCATCGAATTTGGTGTCGGCGATGGTGCACAACTCGCGTTGGCGGAATACCCCTCGTTTGTGGGGGTCGACGTCTCGAAAACCGTCGTAGAGCGCTGCCGAGCAAAATTTTCGAGCGATCCCACTAAGACATTCTACGTTCTGGGAGAGCACCCGACGACGACTGCTGAACTCGCACTCTCACTCGATGTGATCTATCATCTTGTTGAAGATGCCGTCTTCGAACGCTACATGCTTACGCTTTTCGAGGCTGCCTCGCGGTATGTGATCATCTACGCCAGCGACAGGGACGAGAACTGGTCAAGCAAGCACGTTCGCCACCGCAATTTCACGAAATGGGTTTCAAAACATGTCAAGGGTTGGGACCTCAGCGAAAGAATTCCGAACCGGTACCCCTTCGATCCAGCAGATCAAGACAATACCTCGTTCGCAGATTTCTTTATCTATGCCCGCACATAAGCTTCAGGGTTCGTCGCGACCGACTCGTCATCCGTGAAGAACCCTGGTTTCAGGCTGGAACAATCTGAACCGTGGCAATAAGAGCCGAGAGGATTTGGCGCAGCAACAGGCTGAGCCAGCGGATGAGGCGACGGAAGTTGTAGCCGACAGCAACGGCTTGGCAATTCTTCACGGACGACCGACTCGTCAACCTGTCCTTACAGATGCGCGATGATTGCGCGTAGCGAGACTGGCTCCGCGCTCGACACAATAGGCGACCAGATGTTCATTCGCCGGACCTAGCGCGGCCTCGGATATTCAAGGCGCAGCCGCGGACCGACCGACGCTCTCATAGACGAAGCCGGCCGCAGCCATCTCTTCGGGACGATAGACATTGCGGAGATCGACGACGATGGGCTGGGCCATGGTCGCCTTCAGCCGGTCGAGGTCGAGGCCACGGAACTGCGTCCATTCGGTCACGATGACGACCGCATTGGCGCCCTGCGCGCAGGAATAGGCATCCTCGCAATAGGCGATGTTCGGCAGTTCGCCCTTTGCCTGCTCCATGCCGACGGGATCGAACGCCTTGACCTTCGCTCCCATGTCGACGAGGCCGGTGACGAGCGGGATCGACGGCGCATCGCGCATGTCGTCGGTGTCGGGCTTGAAGGTCAGGCCGAGCACCGCGATAGTCTTGCCGCGCAAGCTGCCGCCGAGCGCCTGGCTGACCTTACGCGCCATCGCGCGCTTGCGGTTCTCGTTCACCGCCAGCACGGACTCCACGATGCGCAAGGACACGTCGTAGTCCTGCGCGATCTTGATCAGCGCCTTGGTGTCCTTCGGGAAGCACGAGCCGCCGAAGCCGGGACCAGCGTGCAGGAACTTGGTGCCGATGCGGTTGTCCAGACCGATGCCGCGCGCGACTTCCTGCACGTTGGCGCCGACCTTTTCGGAGAGATCCGCGATCTCGTTGATGAAGGTGATCTTGGTCGCGAGAAACGCGTTCGCGGCGTATTTGATCATCTCGGCGGTGCGGCGCGCGGTGAACATCAGCGGCGCCTGGTTCAGCGACAGCGGACGATAGATGTCGCCCATCACCTTGCGGCCGCGCTCGTCGGAGGTGCCGACCACGACCCGATCGGGAAACTTGAAGTCGCGGATCGCCGCGCCTTCGCGCAGGAACTCGGGGTTGGAGGCGACGACGACATCGGCCTTCGGATTGGCCTCGCGGATGATGCGCTCCACCTCGTCGCCGGTGCCGACCGGAACGGTCGACTTCGTCACCACGACGGTGAACCCCTGGAGCGACTGCGCGATCTCCTTCGCAGCGGCATAGACGTAGGAGAGATCGGCGTGCCCGTCACCACGGCGTGAGGGCGTGCCGACCGCGATGAAGACGGCATCGGCGTCCGCGACCGGCTTGGACAGGTCAGTCGTAAACTCGAGGCGCTTGGCCTTGACGTTGGCTGCAACCAATTCGTCGAGGCCAGGCTCGTAGATCGGAATCTCGCCGCGTTGAAGCGACGCGATCTTCTTCTCGTCCTTGTCGACGCAGGTGACGTCGTGACCGAAATCCGCAAAACAGGCTCCGGACACCAGTCCGACATAGCCCGTTCCGATCATCGCGATGCGCATAAAAACTCTTTCCGTTGATGACGGATGTTCCACCGACACCCTAGACCATTTCACTATCCGACCGCGCGCCCAACATTAGGGCAGGCTGCTGCGCGAATCGAACAAATCTCAACCGCCATGCGCGACAAGATTTTGCGGACATCGCCTGAAATGTACGACATGCACCCGCTGCATTCGACGTATGCGACAGATGCGCGTCGAATCCACGAGAGACGCCGAAGCTGCTCTCACCTTCCAACTGAAGGATTCGCTCCTATTCGACGTGTGAGGCGGCGCTAACGACCAGGGGCGTTTCAGGGGCGCGAGATCGCAACCTGGATGGTCGAAACACCGACCTCATGACGGTTCTTGCCGTTGACGACGATGGTGAACGTGTCAGTTCCACTAAAATCCGATTCCGCGAAGTAGCGGAACCCGGGACCGACAAGCACGAGATGACCCATTTTCGGCTTTTCGGATACCGAGACGTTGTAGATCTGCATTGTGGACCAGCGCAAACCCTGGATGCAGTTATCACCAGGCTTGATCCTCATCGACCATTGCATGGTGTCGCCCGCGAGTTTGTACGGTTGGATGTCGCGCATGCAATTCGGCGTCGCGGCTGCAGGATATGCAGCCCCCAAAATGATCGTAGCGGAGACAATTGGCGAGGAGACTGCTCGGAACATGGCTGACCTCAGCAAGGATTTGAGCGAGCCTATGTCATCGAGTTTGAAGGTTTGGTAAGAGCCACCAACCGCCTGATCGCGTGGTTAAGGTCCTGGAAATGCGACATTGATTGTTGATACCAAAAAGCGGAGCCAGTAATACTCCGTCGCAAGATCAGCTACGAACCTATGGCAGGCAACAAGAGCGTTCAGACGAGCTGTAGCGTCGTGACTCTCGGTCGGCTAAGCTTTACGCAAGACGTTATCCGGCGCAGGAAGGAAGCGCGTTGCTGAAGGTGATTTTGGGGGCATCTTTGGCCTTCCTGGTCCTGGCTCAATTGTCGCCGGAAGAAGCGGTGGCCGGACCAAGCCCAAACGTGGCCAGGAAGTGCCTGCGCTTTTCATATTTGGCTTATCCGTACAAGCGACCGGGCTCGGTCAGGATGAGCGGCGATCGCCAATCCTATTTCAAGGATTGCATGACCAGGCAAGGCGATGTCCCCGAGCCGCCCCCTCCAAAAGAGTCATGACGGGTAGAAGCTCGCGACCATTTCCCGGCTCTTACTTGTTGCCGCTGTCATCTACCTTGCCCTGGTTTGCAACGCACTTTTCGTAAAATGCGATCTGATCGCGACCAGACCCCTTGGCACTCCCAGCTGCCGGATTAGCGGGTTGGCGCGGCGGAAATTGCTTGGCCATAAGCGCTCGACAAGTCTTCGCCAATTCAGCGGTGATCGCCGACGCGGGCACAGGAAGAGCCATATCGGAGATGTAAAGAAACCCAGCTGTAACGGCTATCCATCTGACGAACATCTTATCTCCCTCTCATGCGCTGCAGAGATGCCTTGTAGTAAGCCGTATGTAACTCGTCGGGAAGCCTCAATATGAGGTCTGTGCCATCATACACCAACTTTGGGCGCCTTCGGCATATGGTTGGAGCTTGAGATTATGGCCTTTCGAAAGGTCTGCAACTCCTTCAGCAGGAAACCAAGCTGGAGAGACGTCCACTGACGTCCAAGTTGCTCTCGGAATCGCCCGCATGATCGAGACCGTGAACCATGGGACAAGATGTCTATGACCTCTCTTGTTATATGCTCGATGCGCAACTATTTCCCGCCGATGTCGGCGATGCGATCGAAGCGGACGCTGGAAGCCAATATCCGGTACTCGCCGCTAGAGGGCTGCGCCAGGACCGCCAATGGAACCTACCGCATAGATTGCAGAAAATATTGCTTTGCTGCTATTCTTTGGGACGGGCGGCGCTACCAAATCAGGCGTTTCAGGTAGTGGCCGTAACGCGTCGCATGGAGGAACCAATGTCAGGTATTCGTTTGGCGATTGCCGCGCTTCTAGTTGCGACGACTGCAACGAGCGCGCTGGCGCAAGGCACGCGGCAGCCATCGAGATCATCAACGTACAATTCTCAGACGCGGCCCCCAGTGGCCACTCAACCAAGCAACAATCCCTTCAGCAACCCCATCGGACAGGGCGTAGCGCCGGCTGTATCGGCCAATCCGAATATTAACAGCGGCCGAACCAATGTGCCTCGATGACGCGATCGACCATGCATCGTGGCTGTTGCAGCAACTTCATTCCGAATTGACGTCAACCTCGATCAGCGACGTTCCGCCGACATGAAGTGATGTTCCCTTGATCGCGATCTTGAAGGAATCGGCGCCTCGCGCATCGCCGTTTGACTGGTATCGAAAAGATGGCCCTTGAATAACAAGGCGCCCCTGTTTCGGCTGCTCTTCAATCCCAATCGTGTCGATAATAATCGTCGACCACCGCAGACCTTGGATGCACTCGTCGCCCGGCCTGATTCTGATCGACCAACGCACGGTGTCGGAGCGTAGAGTGAATGGCTTCGGATGCAGAAGACAAGTGCCGCCGGCAAATGTTGGATGCGGCTCGAACACGAAAGCGAGCAAGACCGCCGAAAACAGAACGACCTTCATGATCGACCGGGCCCGGAAATTGGAGGATGGCGCACGTTTCACGTTAGCGTCATCCATGCGGCGCTGGCAACAGCATGTTGCCGACGCCACTTCCTGCATCCGGGGATGGAAGCGATCGCTCTCGGGCAGGCTCACCTGAGGACGAAGTGATACAGGTCCTGGATGTGGACGTCCTGGGCGATGGCGGCCTGGTCCGGCAGGACGTGATTGTCGTCACCGATAGGCTGCGC
>NZ_JBXAPN010000006.1:0-492636 GCF_058803975.1 Bradyrhizobium sp. GW821-FHT13H06
TCCGAACCTGATCACGATCAGTGGAATCCGTGATCACCATCGCCTGGAACACCTGATCACCATCCCTGGAATACGCACCTGGTAGACGTCGTAGAGTTCCAGCGATTGGGTCAGGGCGAAGACATGTTCATGTCGGTTGTTGCCCACCAGTGCGGCGCGGATCGTCTCTATGGAAGAATGGCAGCGTGCATCCCGGTAGGTCGCCAACACGTCGGGATTGCGTTCGCCCGCAACAATAGCTCGGATGATCCGCATGCCAGTCGCACCCGTGATATCCGAGACCACGTGATGGAGCTGCAGGTTCATCTCCATCAGGGCCTTCTGCATATGCTGGATATGGGCAGCGGCATATTCCACCAACCGCTCCCGCTGGCGCAAATAGGCGCGCAGGGTTGCAATCTCGGCATCAGGTCGGAAGCTGCCGCGTAACAGGCCATAGGAATGAAGCTGGCGCAACCATGCGGCATCGCTGACATCGCTTTTGCGCCCGGGCACGTTCTTTGCGTAGCGAGCGTTGACCAGAATGACCTCAAACCCGCGCTGCTCCAGAATCTCGTAAACCGGGATCCAATAGATCCCGGTGGATTCCATCGCGACACTCGTCACGCCGCAGGCCTTGAACCAGTCTGCCAGATGATGCAGGTCTTCTGTGAATGTGCCGAACGTGCGCACCGGCATATCAGTGCAGGCTGGGTTCACCGCAGCCATGTGCATCTTTGATCCGATGTCGGTGGCGGCCGCGCCGACATTGACCGGCTTCAGCTCCGGGCGGTCACCAGTCGTCCTCTTGGGCATAAGTAGGTCCTCCATTTAATGATGGGCAGGAGGGTCTGGGTTATGCCAATCGTCATCTTCCTAATCGGGATCGCCGCCGGAGCAGCGTCACCACTCCCAAGTCCGCATGCACCCATGGACCACGTTTTTTAACGGGGATTCTGCCTCCAATAAGCTGACGGCCGCTACCCTCCCAGCCAAGAAGATAGCACAAGGCTGTTTCTACCCCGCGCAGGCGCGCCACAACGCTGGACAGTTTTTTAGGATGTCCCGCTCCGCCTTCAGCTTGGCGACCTCGCGCCGCAGCCGCTCGATTTCCAATTGCTCAGGCTTCATCTGCCCGTGGCCGGGGAAAGCCTGCACAGGGTCGGAGCCGAACTCCTTCACCCATTTGCGCAGCACGTTCTCATGGACGCCCAGGTCGCGGCCGGCTTGCGCCACCGACACCCCGCGTTCCCTGACCAGCTTGACCGCCTCAATCTTGAACTCGCGACTGAACTTCCGTCTCTGCATCTCTCACCTCCGGCTTCATGAAACACCTAATCTTGGTGTCCATCAAACCGGCAGCAGCTCAACCGGGCGCGCGAGAAACTGGTGCGGCTGGCGAAGCTTCACGGGCTGGCTTTGCGCCAGTCCTATGCGCGGGTAGGCAAGCTCGCCCTGATCCAGCATCAGCGCTATGCCCAAGCAGTTCAAGCGCGCCAACCGGAAGCTCAAGACGCTGCGGACCTATCTCGGCCGCGTGATCCGCGACATTGGCCGCAAGATCGAGGGCAACAGCGAGCTCGAGGCGGCGTTTGCAAAGCTGCTGCCGCTGGCGCGGCGCGCGCGCGAGCAGCAGCAGCGTCAACGCGGGCCCAAGGTCTATTCCCTGCACGCGCCGGAGGTCGAATGCATCGGCAAAGGCAAGGCCCACCGGCCCTACGAGTTTGGCGTCAAAGTCTCCGTTGCCGCCACGGTCAGCCGCGCCCAGGATGGCCAGTTCGTCACCCATGTGAAGGCGCTGCCCGGCAATCCCTATGACGGTCACACGCTGGCCACCGTGATCCCGGACATGGAGGCGCTGATCGGCAACACCATCGCACGCATCCTCGCCGACAAGGGATGCCGCGGCCACAACGCGCCGTCCGATCACACGCTCAGGGTCTTCATCTCCGGCCAGAAGCGAGGCGTGACGCCCAAGATGAAGCGCGAACCGCGCCGCAGGGCCGCCGTCGAACCCGTCATCGGCCATCTCAAGGCTGAGCACCGCATGGGCCGCAATTATCTCTGGTTCCGCCACGGCGACGCCGCCAACGCCGTCCTTGCCGCCGCCGGCTACAACTTCCGCCGCCTCATCCGCTGGCTCAGCCCGTTGCTGCGCCAAATCCTCTCTGCCCTCACTGCCGCGGTTCAGACCGTTCCGGCCTGAAACCAGAGTTCTTCACGGAAGACCAGATTGCATGCTCGCCCGAAATTGCCTTCTTGTGGCCGCCCATCTCGGCAGCCTCAACGCTGCCGGTCTCCTCGACACGCTTGCGAAGATCAAGAGAGCAAAGTTTGCCTATCCCATGCTACCCCCTGCCCAGCCAGCACGGTGAATCAGAAACAAGCCGATTTGGGAATCCCAACTCGATTTAACTTAACCCCATCCCCGCTTTAGAGCTTCTCCAGCCCTTTGGGTGTAAGTGGGGCTCGGACCGAGCGGCCAGATTCCCGGAGAACTGGTATCTCATAATCCCTGAGCTTGTTAGGACCGGCCAGATGAATGATGGAAATCGGCTCATGTGGCGCCGCCGGATCGCACAGCATCCTTCGCGCAGGATCCCACACAGGCGTGCTCAGGGTACAAATCCAGTTAAATCGAGCCGACACCAGAGCAACCTCCCGACTATCGAGCCGTAACGCGGCCTGAAAAGCATGCTGATCAAGATTCAGCTTGCTCGTTCGGTCGATAGCGTCTTGATAGCGTAGTATCCAGTTGTCCCACTGTGGTGACGCCGCGCTTAACGCAACGATCCCGATGTTGACTGAGGTCGCCAAACCAAGTCGCAGACCGGTGATGGGACCATACGCAGCGACCATATTTCCAACCCACCACTTCTTTTCAGAAAACGTCGCGCGATATCCAGCCCCGTTCTCGGCAGCGACAGCAACGCCGCGCGAGCGCGCGCCTTCAAGGTAAACTTCAAGGAAATCGCTCGTCTGCGCCCAGGCATCCCCGTCAAACCATAGATAGATCTGATACCCTGGAAAGTAGTCCCGAAGCGCGGTGCGCGCCACGAGCCCCAGCAGCTTCTCCGAACGCAGCTCGACAGGAATGCGCATGGACCATTGCGGAACCACCACCGCATAGCCCTGAGTTCTGAACCAGGCCGCTTGCTTTGGTGTAAACCCGTGATCAATGATCCCGATTGCTATCTTTGCTCCCAAGCAAGAAGCCTCAAAGCTGCGAAGCGCCGTCTGCACAAAGGGAAAGAAGTTTGAATCGCCGCCGGTAACGAGAATGGCATCGTTTGACATGGGAAGTGATCTCAAGAAGAAGCCGTGGACTGGAACGGATGTTGGACAGGTTCCGGCTCGTCCTGGTGCGCGGCCTGCAAATGAAGATGGGGCCAAAGCGCTACGACGACGAACAACACCGCCATGAAATCCGGAGAAAGAAGCTGCCCCCCGGAGCCAATCCAAGCGTAAAGCAACGCTACCTTGAATTCCGCGGAAACCCAGCTGCTCCACAGCGACCAAACGACCAGCAGGAGAATCGAAAGTGCGCCCAGTACGCCATATTCGTAGGTGCTCTTCGCCCACGTAGGATCATGGCTCCCCCCGGGTGAGGCAAATGTGAGCGCCACGGCGGTGATCGAACCGGGGCCATGGCCGATCATCCCTGCCCAGGGAGGATAGTCAAAATCCCGAACCAACAAGATATAGGGCGCAACGAAGCGCGCATAAGCGCTGGTCCCCGGCGTTTGGAATTCAGCCACGCGATTCGTAAAGATGGACAGATCAAGCACTTCGCTGAGGACAAGATACACAACCGTAAAGGCCGTGCCCAAGCCAACCGCGCGAACGAGCGAGTTCGCGCGAACCGGGAAAAACAGACCGAACAGCAGGATGATGATGCCCGTCCCCGACAACGAGACCAGCATCCCGCCCGCGAGCATCGCGAGGCGCATCGGCCGCTTGTAGTGAAAGTACTCCAGCAACAGGGCGATAGCGCACAGCATCGACATGAAGGACGGCTCACGCAGGAAGAAGCCGTTGGACTTCTTGAGCCCTCCGGCTGCTTCGATAACCGTGTTGTAAACGCCACTCGCCTTGATCGGATCCGGAATCAACTTGTACGATGCGAAGAGCCAATCGCCATGGATCGCGATCTGAGCAACGAATTGTACGCAACCGACCACGGCGACGAACGTCGCATAATCGCAGAACTTCTCAATGGCAAACGGTCGCCAATTCTCGTTTGTTTGCGGTGTGGCGACGAACGCAAGCGGAAAATAGATCACAGCCAATAGGAAGAATGATGGCGCCGACGGTCCACCATTGGCACGCAAGCTGACCACTCCGAAAAAAACGACGGAACTGTAAAGCAGAACCCTCGGAAAACTGGGCCTGAACAAGCCGAAAGAAAGGCCCAGGACGAGAACCAAGTAGATCGCGATGAGACTGAAATTGAGTGAATACGATCCGAAATTGAGCCCGAACTGCGGGAAGATGAAAATCGTCGAGACGAGGATGGAAATCGAAGAGCGAAAAAGAAACTCCGGAACGGAGCGATTGGACGTCGCGACTGCCGCGTCAAGACGATGCCTCTCGCGGTCCCGCTGAAGCTCCAGCATTTGATCTGAGACACGAGACTGCATGACTGGCCTCAGTCAAAATCCTTCGCTGAAGAACTCTGCTTCCAGTCGCGCAGCGACGATACGAGATCGAACCTGTATTCAAAATTGCGCTCGATCAATTGCCGAGGAACGACATTGGTGGAAAATCGAAGCTTCTTTAACCGTTCGCGGTTGATGCCGGTCCGAAGACCAATGATCTGCAGCATCTCGAACGGGAGCGCCGCGGCGTTCATGAGCCAAACAGGGCAATTCAATCTTGGAATGCCATACCCTGCCGCTTCGGAGAACGCCTTGCAGATATCACTGATCGAGTAGCGTTCCTTGTGACAGAAATTATAGATGAGCGTTCCGTCGTTTCGGCCGGCCATATAAAGCATGGATAGAATGAGGTCCTTGACGTACCCACATGATTTGATCGTGTCGGTTCGCCCCGGGTAGACGAAGATCCCCCGCGACAGCAGCCGCGACAGTCGCGTGAAGTTGCCCTTCTCAGACAGACCATAGATGACTGCGGGCCGCACGATAGTGAGCCGCCTGCTGGTGTCTTCGCTTTGCCAGAGCTTCTGTATTTCTTCAGCGGCGAGCTTTGACCGCCCATAGGCGCTGACGGGATCCGGTTCGAAATTCTCGTCGATGGCATTCTCGTTCGGTCCATAAATCGAGATTGAACTGGTAAAAATGATGGTCTTGCAACCAATCTCCCGTGCGAAATTGCACACGCGAACCGCGCCCATCACGTTCGTGTCGAAATATTCCCAATCCTCATGCCCTGGCGTCGTGTGAACCGCCGCGAAGTTGAAGATATCGATCTCTGCGCCCGGAGTCGCAAGCTGGACGGGCACCTGCTGCCGCACATCCAGATGCACATACTCGGCACCTCGACTCGCAAATCGCGGCTCGGCGATATCAACGCTGACGATCCTCGTGTAGTGCTTCGCATCGACAAGAGCCTGGATGAGGTGCGAGCCGATGAAGCCCGCCCCACCAAACACAATAGCTTCACGCTGAGGCATTCAGACAAACCTACCCATCACCCGTTGCATCTAAAAGTGGATTTCCTTATACCTACCACGTAATTTGACCGGCCGAACAGTGCGGTAAGGACATTCCAACGATGTTGGCAAGGCTTTCTTGGCTTTTGGCGCGTCGTTTTCTCATTGTCGCTTTTTTGACATCGTCGACACTGTCGAGCCACGCGCAGCTCTCGAGCCTGACACCGACCACGGCCCCGATCGTTGGTGGAACCAGAGGGATGCCCGCCCCCCCAGCCAATCCCTTCACTCTGCCTAGTGGAAATTACATCTCGATCCACAAGAGTGCCCAAGGTACGCCCTGCATCCGGATCTCGGCGATATCCCGCACGCAAGCCGCAAACCCTCAAATTATCGATCAGATGGTTACCGCGGTTAACTCTTGCCCCAAAACGATCAAGCTTCAGGTCTGCTACTTTAAGTCGACAGATTGTATTCTTATGGTAGTGAATGGCCTGTCGTCCCTCCAGCGGACTTTGGGAATCACTGCGGGCGTTACCGATTTTCGCTACGAGTACCGGGAACTGGGCTCATAGCAATTGGCTGCAGATATCGTGCCAAACAGGGCTTCAACGATGGCCAAAGCTCTGGTTTGGCTTGGCCTGTGTTTTGGGTTCTTTCTGAGATCCGACATAGCCCATGCAGAAGCCCTGCTTCGACTGCAGTTTTGCTTAGGTCAGCCTTTGGGCATGAGTGAGGCTGGCGCGATCATCGCGCTACGGCGAGGATATTTCACCGAGGCTGGATTAACTGTCGAGTTCACACCGGAGGTCGCCAAAGATCGATTGGCAGACCTCAACAACCGGCCCATCGGTTCGATTGGCGTTGCGAATGTATTCGACTTTCTTCGCGCGCGCGCCGACGGGCAGAGAATTGTCGCATTTGCGGCGGCCTACATTCGCAATCCAATCGTTCTATACGTCCGTCGCGACTCGATGATTCGGTCTGTGGCCGACATTAGGGGCAAGTCCATAGCGTATGATCGCGGCACGCCCACCGCGATCCTATTCGACGCGCTATTGGCGAAGAACAATCTATCCCAGTCGAGTTTGAAGCTGGTGCCGAATGGAGCCACCGTTCAAGCGCTGCAGGTAGGGCAAATCGATGTCTTGCTTGGCGAGATTGGAAGAGAATCTCATCAGCTGGATCAGTCGAAGCTCCTCTTCGATCAATTGAGTCCCTCTTCGTTTGGCCTCCACCTCCCGGGCACGGTCTTCTTCACGACAGAAGAAACCCTGCGTGCTCGCCCCGACGCACCGCGCAGGTTCTTGTTCGCGTTGGGGCGGGGGTGGGATCGAATCTACCGGAAGGCACCTGAAGACATCGCGGAACTCGCGGACGGCCTCGGCCTTGAGCCACGCGTTGTCAGCACGATATTGGACGAACAACGGGCCTTTCTCAGGCCATCCGGCATTCGTCCCTTCGAGCTGGACATGTTCTACATGAAGTCGGCCGCATCGTTGCTTGTCCAGCAACGCCTTATCAAAGCCGCCCCGAACCTAGCTGTGGCGTTCGATCTTGATGCCGTAAAGGACGCATCCAAGCAGCGTTGGTAGCTAAGCCGCAACTGCTGCGCCATCGCGACGCGATGCCGGCGCGTCAGGCCGATGCACGCTCAGGCCGAGAGCCCCGCGTCTCTATTTCCAGGGCCGCTGCTCGAACGGCGCAAGTCCCGGGATTTCGAGATAGCTGCCCTTGCTGCGCGCGTATTTGGCAAACTCGTATCGCTTCAGCTCCGGCACTTCGGCGAGAACTGCAAGCAGTTCGTCCTGCCTCGCCCATCCAGCTCCCGTCAGATTTGCATACGCCTCAACATAAAAACTTGAGCGAACAAGAGCCGCAAACTCCTGCTTTACGCGGCTTGCGATGTCCGGCGGCAGTCGATCAAGGACAGCGAGAGCAAGGCCGTTCCGTTTGACGGCGACCCATCCTTCGTACAGCCCGGTATCGTACGACATGCGAAGAAAATCGACCGCCCTTTGACCAAAGCCGTGCCGATTGACTTCCATCCAGTAGTTAAGCAACCAGAGAAATGACAGCGCGGGATTACAGGAGAGCGCCTCCGTTACACTCTGCTGAAGCGCCACAAGTCCAGTCGACACACCTTCCCTGTTAGCGGCGGTCACCGCAGCCTCATAGAGACGGAGCCGGACTATAGCTTCGGCGTTGAGCTTCGATGCTTCGCAGTACTCACGGGAAGAAAGCGAGGAGATGAGCAATCGATCAAGGTAGCCGGTATCGAATGTACGACCGTCAATGATTGCGGCAGCCGCACGCTGCACTGCATAGCGCTTGGCAAAAATCGGCAAGAAGGTAGCGCCCCAAACGACACTGCTCACCCCAATGCAAAGCAACCAGGCAGGCGCCAATATCTTGTGAAGCCCAGGCATATGCCCGCAGACTAGGAAGTGTAGCCATAACGATGGTAGTGGCGATTGTAATAGTAGTCACCCTCGCCGGCTCCGTAGCGCGCCATCGTCTTGATATCGACCTTGTTGAGTACGACTCCGATTAGCTTGTGCTGGAATACCGGCATCTCAGCCATGGCCCGCTCGACGACATCAACCTTGGTGCGAGCCCATTCGATGACGAGAACGTAGGAGTCGACCAGCTTCCCGGTGCCTCGAACGTCGACGATGGGTGCGACAGGCGAGAGATCGAGTACGATGCGATCGTAGCGCTTGCGCAAAACCTCGAACAACCGCTCCATGGCCTCGGAAAGCAAGATGTCGCTGGTATGGGCAAGCTTGCTTTCGACCACCGTCGGAAGGAAATCGAGACCTGTGGCAGCGTCCGACAGGATGACGTCGTCCAATGACGCCGACCCGAGGATGACCTCCAGAAGGCCAGTTCGCGCATCAGGTGCAAGCAGATTCGTAAGAGAAGGATTGCGCAAGTCGCCGTCGACGAGCAGCGTTTTGACGCCACTCTTGGCCAGCATTGCAGCCAGGGCAGAGCTAATCGTCGTCTTCCCCTCATGAGGCAACGTCGACGTTAGTCCAATAACCTTTTGCGAGGCACTGTCGAGCGAGCTAAGTTCGACGGCCATTCGGATCGAACGGATAGACTCAGCGGCTCGCGAAAACGGCTCATTGACGATCACGTCCATCAAGCTACCGCGAGACGTAATCTCCCATTTGGGCTGAGCCGTTTGGCCGACTGAAGCCGTAGCTCTCCGTTCGGGTCCCGAGGCTTTTTCGCGCGACAGCAACTTATTGATGGAGCCTAGAAGCGTTCCACCAAACTGTGGGCTCGAGAGCTCGGATTGGCTTGTGCCTCCTACCTTGGGAACAATGGAGATGCAAGGAACACCCAGCTTGTTTTCAACCTGGTTGGTCGTACGAAACACTCGATCGGAGAGATCCCGCAGTGCCGCGAGCCCGAAGCCAAAGAGGCTGCCTCCGAACATACAAATGGCCGCCACGATCCAAGTCTTCGGCCAGCTCTTGCCCAATGCCGGCGTCGCCTGCGTGATAACCCGGGCCTCGGTCATCGGGAACGACTGCTGTTGCACCGAGACCATATAGAGCTGCAGGAAATTGTCGGCTAGGGCTCGCGCGCTTTGCGCATTGGCTTCAAGATCCCGCAACACGATCTGAGCTTGATTGAGTTCGTTCGCCTGGCTGATTGTCCTTCCGAGGCTGTCGCGAACGGACTGCTCCCTTGCCTTGGCGATCTCCAGATCACTCCGATACGATTCAGCGATGCGTCCCAATTCATCCCGAATCGAGCGACGAATTTCGCGCATCTGATTCTGTAGGTTTACAACCGCGAGATGCTGGGCACCATACTTCTGCGACCAATTGGATTCCCGCGCAGCAAGGTCAAGATACTGGGAGCGCAGCTTGTTGATAACATCATTGCGCAATGTGTCAGCGACCGTAGCAACATCGCTGACCAGCGCATCCTCCTTACTGTTGCTGAGAATGTCGTGAATGCGATCAAACCGCGCCTGGGCCTCGGCGGTGGTGGCACGAGACACGGTCAGCGAGCTGTTCACCTCAGACAGCTGCTGCTCGTTGAGCAGCCGGCCACCCGCGTCAACGATATTGTTCTTCTGCTTGAATTCCACAACGGCGCGGTCGGCAGCGGACGCCTGTTCGCGCAGCTCGTTGAGGCGGTCCTGAAGCCATGTCGCCGCCCGCTTTGTCGCCTGGTACTTGGCCTCGAGAGAATCGACGATATAGGCTTCCGCAACAGCGTTAGCGACCTGTGCTGCGAGCGCAGGATCCTCCGATTGGTACGTGATCTCGATGACATAACTAAGCATCCGGCGCTTGATCGCGAGCATGCTTTGGAAGCGCCCCAGAGCGGCCTGCGTCAACCGGAAGTCACTCTGGGCGTCGCTATCATTACCGAACGAGAATAGATTCAAGATCGGCGCAAGAAAGCCGGGACGGCCGACGAATTCCGGCTTGTCCTTCAGTCGAAGATCCTTGATGACAGCAAGAGCGATGCTCTGCGACTTCATGATCTCGACTTGACTATCGACCATCGACGAGTCGATGGGCGTGTCGCTACCCATCGGATTTTGCTGTTGGAGCAGCTGAGTTTTACGACTGTCGATAACCAGCTCTGCCGTGCTGGTGTATCGTTTCGGCGTTGTGAGCAGATAGACTGCTCCAAACCCGCAGAATATCAGACCGACAAATATGATCAGGACATACTGTCGCCGACAGATAGCCAAAGCCCAAGAGAGCATCTCTTGAATAGGCTCGGCATTCACCCCGGTAGTTGCAAGGCGCTGAGATAGCTGTGGTCGCTGAAGCATGCAATCCGTATTGGTTGGTCGACTGGGTCGCGTCAGCAGGACCTCCGAGCGATCCTGCATAGCCCAGTGTCAGTCCTCAGGGGCTAACACTGGTCGTCGCGGTAGCGACGAACGAACTAGCACTGGCCGAGGACGTCCCCCCTGTAAAGTAGTTCGTCGACGAGGTCAGCGTGCTGTTCGAACTGAACAGAGCCAGTCCCGTACCGAATGAGCCTCCGGCCTGCAAGCTTCCACCGGTTGCGCCACCCGACGCGCCACCCGACACACCGCCGCCGCCGGCCACACTCCGGATCGGACTGCCGGTCGCCGCCGCATATGCATTTTTCGCCTCATCCGATGGCGTCGCCGAGAGTTGGGTCTGGATATCGACCGCGAAGGTCGGATCCGGACGTATGCACAGCCCTGCCGCTTGGCCGAGGCCGGTACCGATAGCTTGCTGCTGCGCCGAATTTGCGGTCGAAAGAAGCGCAATAACGAGCGGCAGTGTGGCAGGATTCGACGCGACCAGATCCCGAACCTGGGATATCAGCCCCGCTCCACCGTCGGTATTTTTCGGATCTTGGATTAATTGCCGAGAGTTGCGCATAAATTCATCGACAGTTGCCGCAGGCAACTGCTGATCAGGCCCATAGCATGCTGCATTTGCCCGATCGTGAGTTCCAATCAGAAGCGCCACGCTCAAAACACCGCAAAACAACATCCGAGAACGATTTCCTAAGAACATTTCCTGCTTCCAATGAACGCCGAGTACGGTGCCGTTTCTAGCGCAAAATCAACCCAATAGAAACCCTGATGTCGGTAACAGTTAATTGGCGCAGCCCAGGCGGCCGCGACGGCGCGCGCCAATTCCCCGGGCAAAGCCTGCTCCAGAGCCAATTTCTCTCTCTGCGGAATACCGGGCCGACCTAGGCACGAGGCCGGCTTTGCGCACGCCGGTTCAGGGGGGATCTGCTGCCCTGCGATCGACCGTTCGGCTCCTGGTCTGCACATTGCGCCAAGCCGACCCCGACCACCCCCAGGACGACAATAGTAAGCCCCGGGATCTGCAGGGAGAAGTCGATGAGCGAGTGAGTCACCGCGAGCGCGAGGACCGCAACTGCGGAAAGCGGGAAAATCCGCCCCTCGCGCCGGCGAAGAATTCCGTTTATCAGTCGGATAAAGACCAGCCCGACCATAGTGATTACGAGTACAGCGAAGGGAATGCCTTGCTCCGCGGCAAGCTCAAGGGGGGTACTGTGCGCTCGATCCCAGATCCCGAACGAAGAGATGTCAACCGGGCGGTAGGACGGAAAAATAGAGGGAAATGTACCCAGGCCGGTCCCCCACCAAGGGTGCTCGGCAATCAGCCGCAGGACCGATCGGTAGACGGACGCTCGTGCGCTATCAACCAGCCCCTCGGCAGCAACACGTCCGGCGATTCCGGTCCCCACGACCGCCATGACAGCCGCCAACAGAACCATCCCGCCGACCAAGGGATACCATGACGAACGCTCGGTTCTCCAAAGGGCCCATACCAGAATACCGACACTTATCAAGGTAAACAGGAGCGAACCAGCGCGTGAACCGGTCATTAGCGTGGCAGACAACAGCACGATGAACGCACTGAAGTTAAGCGTGGCCAGGTTCGAACCGCCGCGTTGAAGGAGCTCAACGAGCTGATATCGCCGCACGCGAAAGGTTGGACCGGAAATTCCGTACAACAAACGCAGAAGCCAAAGAACGGCACACGCGCCAAAATAGACCGCGGCCGAATTGCGATTGATGAACGTTCCGGTCAGAACCGAACGATACGCGACCTTTTCGCGCCACAACACGGCTGTTGGATCCGCGACGAAGCTGACAATCGCATAGACGGCATAGATCGCCCCCGACCAGGCCACAACGGACAACAACCATCTGGCCGAAGCACGTTTTTCGCCGAGCAGAAATCCGCAAGAGAGAGCCAGGACAGCCACGATCTGCGGCCCGGCTGAGTAGAACGGTTGATCACGGACGACCGCTATGCGCGGCGCGAGAGGCATATCGAGAAGGTCCGAAGCCCGCGACCAGATACGATCCCCAAAATGCTCCGCGAGCGGATCTGACGATGTCGTCTGCGCAAAGAGCAGCCCCGCCCAAAAGATCGCGACGATCGAACCGAGTACGACAAATGTGATCTGCGCCCGCGTCGGAGAGGCGGGAATGGAAAGCACCAATATCCCACCCAGCACAACAGCCCAGGCAGCCACGACGATCTCGTCGGTCGAGCCAAATGGCAACGGAGCCAAAGCGATGGCGCCGCCGAACAAGTAAAGTGCAATTCGCTTCCGAATTGCATCCATTACTGGCGCGAGTTGATTCTCAGGATCTGAACGTTGTTGGCGGCCACAGTCGCGTCGTTTGCAGTTGCGATGACAACCCGTACGTACTGCATGAATTTCGCGCTATCAACAGTCGCGGCATTGGCGGCAAAGACCACGTCCTTGTCACGCATCTGGAACTGATTGGCGAGGAAGTAGCCCGCTGGATCGCGAAAATCGACGTTGTAGATCACTGGAACAGTGGGCTCGACGAACTTCGAACAATCCACGCCGAGCCTTTCAGCCAGCTCCCGCGGCTCGCGCCGGTAGAGATAGATGCCCGACGGCTCCGCCTGCGCATCCAAAAGACCTCCCGCCTTCGCGACAGCCTGGGCCAGGTTGATCTTCCACATATCGAAGGTGAATTGACCTTGGCTTCCAGCCGCTCCAAACGCGAGGAAAACCTGCGGCTCTCGATAGACGTAGATCGTGTCGTCCGGGTGGACCCACACGTTGTTGGCAGGCTGATACACGAGAGCGCCGAACGGTACGGTCGCACGCTTGCCGCGACGCTCAAGCGTCACCCAGGTCTCGTAACCCTGCCCCTTCGGGCCGCCCGCACGAGTGATCGCATCGAGCACGCGCTCTCCCGCGGACAAGGCCGGGAGTCGGGCAGGCGCGTTGACCTCACCCAACACCGTTATCAACGAAGTGTTCTGCGTGGCGAGAGACACAACGACCTGCGGCTCGATCGCACGGTTGCCGATCGCCCGAATGATCTCTTGCTGAATTTCGGCCGGCGTGCGCCCAGCGGCCTGGATGGCGCCAGCGTATGGGACGGTGATCTTCCCGTCCGTATCAACATTCTGGTTAGGCAGCTGGACGAAGTTGCCGGGTCTCACGCCCGCTTCGGCGGGGATAAACAGACCACCCGCAGCGGCTTCGAAGATCGAGACCGCCACAACGTCGCCAATACCGAACTTGATCTTGGGCGGAGGACGGTTATCCGGGAACGACGCAGCAAGCGCACCTGGGCCGTACTCTTTAACGATGTTAACGACTTGCGGGGTGAGCTTCACCAGACCGTAGTCAGGCCCCGACCGTGTGATCTCACTCTTGATAACGTGGTCCTCTGGACCCGACATCGGCATAATCGAGCAGCCTGCCGAGCTAAGCAAGACAGCCGCAAGCGCCCCGACTAGGAGGATTATCCGCCCCAACACACCAACATCCCCAATGACCTGAAACCAAAAATCTGCGAATTCCCAAGATGAGTCAATCAGTAGGACCTTCTTGAGATCGCTGCAGCGACAATAACTTGAGGGATGTTGCGTTGCGGATACAGCGCGCCGGGCGCCGGCTAAGATTCTTCAATAGGCGTTCTTACGACCGGTAACTTCAAGGCAGGTCATCAGCAGAATCCTAAGATCCAGAACCAAGCTCCAATGGTTGATATACCAAAGGTCGCAGTCGATCCGGCCCTTCATTTGCTCAACTTGCACTGTCTCACCCCGAAAGCCCTTGACCTGCGCCCAGCCCGTAATACCCGGCTTGACGTGGTGCCGGAACGCATAGTCCGACAACAGCTGGCCATAATGACTATCGTGGGCCAGCGCATGCGGTCGCGGGCCGACCAGCGACATGTCGCCAAGCAAGACGTTAATCAACTGCGGGACTTCGTCGATGCTGGTCCGGCGAAGCAGCCTTCCAACACGAGTCACACGGGGATCGAAGCGCTTGGCCTGAACTACGGTTGCACCGTCTTCCATGACGCTCATGGACCGAAACTTGAATATATGGAACTGCTTCGCGTTGAAGCCATTTCGCCGCTGCCTGAAAAAGATAGGCCCCGCAGAATCCAGCTTGATCATAACAGCGCTGCAAACGATGAGCGGCGCCAGTAAAACGAGCCCAACCGAAGCCCCGATAATATCGACCAAGCGCTTCGACACCTGCTCCGTTCGCGACAAAGGCCCACGCTGAATTTCGACCGAGAGCCCCTTCCGAAGCGTGAAAGCGGGATTTCCGGCAAGCGAGCGGATACGGCGATCCGGCAGGAGGCGGGCCGGAAGGGGCGAGACCCTCAAACCGTCACGGACGAGCTCGACCTTGCGCGTATCGTTCCATGGGAACGCCAAAACGATCTCTTCAGCTCCGTGAATGCGCGCCGATTCGATGGCATGCTCCAGCGCAGCCGATTCGCCGCCGCTCATCGCAAAACCACCCTTGCCGGCCGGAAACACCACCCGCTCTACTTCAGTTACACCGTATTTCTCAAGCAGTTCTTCTAGGCTGAGAGAGGCCAACTCCTCGCTCATGCCCAACAGAACGGCTCGCCTTCCGATGACCTGCCCCTCGGCGACCACCGCGTGAACGAAACGCCGCGAGATTCGTCGCCCCACCAACAGCAGCAGCGGGGTCAGCACCCCGAAACAGACAACCGAGCCGCGCGAATAAACCGCACCGCTTTTCATCAAGAACGCAAGGGCGGTAAGCAGGAGGCAGACAAGGGCCCATTGCGCGACGATGCGCCCGGCATCCCGACGCCTTCTCGCGAAGATCACGCGAAGATCGTACCGCCCCGTTGCATGACCAATCAACACGTAAAGCAGCGCCGCGACAGGCCCAGCTCCCACGATCGGTTCGATGTGGTCGAGCGTTCCATTCGCAGCAATTTGATAAAGGCCGGTGCCAATCACGCTCGCCAGCATGATCGTGATCGCATCGAATGTCGCAATCAGATGACCCAATGCGGCGTAGGGAACCTTGACGCTGACGCGCCGCTTCGAACGGCCCGGCTGATCAACAGTCCTATCCTGCTCCAGATCAGCCCCGGTCGAATTGTGGCGGTATTCAGAGACATCGACCTCCGAGGAAGCCGGCATCGAGGTCTGAGGGACCAAAATCACCTCCTAAAATTCGGACACGCGACTTAACCCACCATTCAGCCTAGACAATCACTGCTTATGCCGCATTGCAATAAAATAATGCGCTGCATTAAATCAAATTTGAAAGAACTCGCCGGTGATGCCCGATCTTTGGTCAACAAGTCAAGTCACGTTAGAAATCTGGACCGTTAAACGAAAGTCTCTGATGACGAAACTCGGCCTCTCAAGCGCGATCGCGATATTGGCCTTTGCTTGGATAATTTCGGCCGAAGCGGAGCAAAACAGCTCCGGCCGGCCGGTTTGCTCACTCCCGAATCAGCGCGAATGCGATACGCAACTCTTGGAACAAGTTGGCAAAGGTAGCAGCATTACCCAATTGGGCGGCGGGTGGCAGCTTGTAAAAACAAGAAATCCTTCTGGGGGAGCGGATGCCGTCTCGATCATGCATGTGGCCGATACGAGAAGATCCGACCCCGGTCTTGCGGGACTTAGTTTTTCATGCCAGCGCGACGGGACTATCGGCCTCGCTTTGATATTACTGCACCCGATGTCTCGTGACTCTCGAGCACGCGTTCGCCTAGAACCGAATGTGGGTCCCGCGTCGGAAGTTGATGCCTCGGTCGATCCGGCCGGAAGATCTCTGCTGCTGCCGCTGTCTGCTCAAGACGTTGCAACGAAGAATTGGCAACAAGCTACGGAGATCCATGTTGAGATCGGGAACAAGGAATCCTCCATACGCGGAACGATTCCAGTCGAAGGATATCCTGCCGCTCTACGACTTCTGAATTCGAGCTGTCCGAGGCGTTAGATATTGAAACTGTTAAGGAACCGAATTGACGGATCCTTAGCACGAAAGGGGGATGGTAGCGCCGGAGGCAAAAAATGATCCCGGCGGCGATATTTCTGTTTCTCACTGGTGCGGTGTTGGCTTGGCGCTTTCGCGTCTGGATTCTAGTGCCGCTCTGCCTGCTGACCATTGTTTGTACCGTGCTTCTTCAGCTCTGGCTCGATCTTGATGCTCTGACCGCCTGCGGCAACGGCACTCTGCTTAGCGCCGCGCTGCAGATTGGCTACGGCTTTGGTGCAGTCGCGCGCGGCGCCCTTTCGGTACGCTTCAAAGAACGTTCACCATCCCGGAAATCGTCAGTATCTTCCCTATATGAGCAAAGTTCGATCGAGAGGCCTCGTTGAGGCTGGGCGCTCAGTCAAGGTGACCATGCTCGTGCCGACAAGTGTTGGCGAAGCCAGGCTCACGTGCAATAGTCGAGGTAAAAGTATCGTCCTTGCGACGCGCTGATTGGGCAAGCAATCGCTTCCCAAACCTCTCAATCTTCAGTTGCCCACTTGCAGATCGCTTATTATTTTCTGATCTCTCTCTTCGTTGCGACTATGGCTGGACCGCTCCTTCCGGAAAGCCTCGTCCAACATGCGGTCTTCATTATCTGCGCCCTTTTGCTCGCCGTTTCGGCAACCGCCGCGTCGGCCACAGAGCTCTCTGACGCAACATTGAGCATGAGACGATGCGTCGCAGCGACGCTTGCGCCGATCGCCTGGATGTTGATGCAACTTGTACCGATCCCTTTCGCCAGGCTCGAAAATCCTATCTGGTCCAGCACTGCTCTCGCATTGAATGAGCCGTCGCTGCTGGGTCGAGTGAGCGTCAACGCAGGAAGCACTGTAAATGCTCTCGTCTGGTATTTGGCGATTTTATCCCTTGCGCTTTCGACTGTGATCCTCACAAAGGACCGCCGTAGAGCCGAAATTCTACTCCTTGTGCTTACCACAGTTGCGACCCTTTGGACGCTGGCGGATTTGCTGGTCCGCCTCTCAATCATACCTGCTCTTCGGTTTCTCGACGCTCACCCATTCGTCGGCCCGATCTCGGCAATCGGCAACGTTGCGATCATCATCATGACCGACGAACGACAGGCAAGACGTGCCAATAAATCACCCGCGTCAGCCTTTGCGCGCGTTAGCTTGGCTTTCCTGGGCATCGCGACCGCATCGTCCTTCCTGTTCGTTCGCGGAAACATTCAAGTGCTGGCGCTTATCGGCCTCGGCTTCGCCGTTCTGGCATTCATTGCGATCGCTCGCAGAGTAGAGCTTACTCCGTGGGTGTCGGCAGCCGTCATCACGGTCCTCGCG
Source organism: Bradyrhizobium sp. GW821-FHT13H06 (assembly GCF_058803975.1). Lineage (NCBI taxonomy): Bacteria > Pseudomonadati > Pseudomonadota > Alphaproteobacteria > Hyphomicrobiales > Nitrobacteraceae > Bradyrhizobium > Bradyrhizobium sp. GW821-FHT13H06. The sequence goes on from NZ_JBXAPN010000006.1 coordinate 17,713, forward strand.
ACGATCGTTGGCTGGTCAGCCCTGTCAATCATGAATCCATCTTTTTCGCTGAACGCTCTCAGCGCCACTCAATCCACTGCGCCGGACTCAATTGCGCTTACCCAACGCGCAATGGCAGGGTCCTCCTGGCTTGGAGGAGGCGTTGGAACGTTCGATCAGCTTGCTCGCATATATCTGGGCTTTGGCGAAACGCGGGCGCCGCCCCTCCCCTCGACCGCAACATTAATAGTCATCGAATGGGGCCGGCTTGCGCTCCCCATTCTTTTGATTTGTGCTCTGCAAATTCTCTTCGTTCTGATACGCGGCGCTGTCGCTCGAGGGCGCGACTCGTTCTTCTCGTCATGTGCCGCGGCGATCGTGGCGACAGCGATTGCGGAAGCATTCATCGACCGCAGCCTTTTGGATCCATTAACCCAGATCTTACTCGCAGGAACGGTCGGCTTTGGCATTTCGCAAAGCGTCGGCAAGGACCGCCGCCTAACCGAACCTTAGACTTTGGTGCCACCGATCGTCGCCCACAACCGCGAGTTTGGCATCTGCATGCGCACCCAGCGATACGGAGCCCGCGACCAGGGCTTGATCTGTGAGGTCAGATTGTCGAGCACCAAATCTCCGTCGCGGGTCCGCACAACGAGGACGAGATGATGTTCGCCCGAATTGACAATGACCTCGCTCAGCAGCAACACCCGTGAGGGCCAGCCGCGCGCCAGCAGCTCATGCCTTTTGCTTACCGCATAGTCATTGCAATCACCCCGAGCCGGATTGATCAACCACTTTTCGCCGGCGAGCCCGAGATCATTTGGCTCGGGGGCGATGGAGAGGTTTACGATCCGGTTAACCTCTTTGAGGTCAGCCAGCTTTTCGCTGGTTAGGCGAACCAGACCGCCGCGAAAAATCGGCTTCGATCGGCACTCATCGGCATATCGCTGACAAAACTGCGTGTAAGCCATCGGCGGAAGAGCCGGCGCCTCCGTCTTGATCCGTTGGATCGACGATTGCAAGTTCATGGGCAGCCCCACAAAGCCCGCCCAAGCCGGTTGGCATGCACCGACCACAGCTGCAATTCCTGCAGCGACCAACGTCCATTTATTGCACATTAGTTGCTCCTCGTAGCGTTATTGGCTAGGAGGCTACGGGTCAGCGCTTTAAATACTGCGCCGCTCCACGCATTCTATTTATTAAAGTGCCGGATATAGTCTTCTGGTTACATTTACCGAACCATCGTCGACCATTCGAGGCTCAACGATCTGACACAAACATCGGTCCATGATGAGATTGTCGCGCTTGAGGGCTAAACCGGCTAAACCGAAATTACCGGAGGGCATCCGGATCTACGCGCTGAGCGACATTCATGGATGCGCGGACAAGCTCGAACAGATGTTCGCTGTCATTGATCGGGATCTAGCGAACGTCGGCTCGCGCCGCGCGATCCACGTGTTCCTCGGAGATTACATCGATAGAGGCCCGGACTCGAAGCGTACAATTGACCTCTTGATCAATCGGGGCCTGAGGCATGAATCTGTTTTCTTGAAAGGCAATCACGAGGCATTTCTACTCAGCTTGCTCGATAATCCCAGCCAGTTTCAGGCTTGGCGGCAATTTGGAGCCCTGCCAACATTGACTTCCTACGGGCTAAGACCGTCGCTCAATCCCGATCCCCTTGAGCAAGCGGAATTGATCGAACAATTGAAGCTTGCATTGCCAGCGTACCAGCTAAGGTTCCTGAAGGGTCTTAGGGCGCGTTTCGTTTGTGGGGATTTCTTCTTTGTGCACGCAGGTGTACGACCGGGTGTGCCGCTAGCCAAGCAAGACGAACAAGACATGCTCTGGATCCGGGAAGAGTTTCTCGCGAGCAATGAATATTTTGGGAAGTATATCGTTCACGGCCACACCCCGGTTCAGAAGCCGGATATACGTCCCAATCGGATAAATATTGACACCGGCGCCTATGCGACCGGGAATTTGACTTTGCTGACCATCCAGAACGCCAGTATGCTTGCCTTATGATACGGGTTACCCGCGAATGACGTCACCAGTCCGCGTTCGTGTCATTTTGCTGGCGCTTGCCCTGGTCAGCGGTGGCTATGGTCTTGCTTCGGCAATTGCAACGCAGGGCTGGGAACCGCGATCGCAATTCCAAGGCGATTTCGGTGAGCTCCCCGCGAAGGGGGGGCAGAGGTCCGGATGGGACATAGCGTCCCCCTGGCTTAGGTCCGACTTGGCAAGCAGCAGTACATTCAACGACGCGCTGCAGGCCCTCGGGCGCAGTGGAGGTGGGGCCGATCTTGAGGGCGAGCACGCCCGGTCGCGCCTCAGACAGCTACTTTCGACGGCACCTTACAACGCCGAGCTATGGCTCGCACTTGCTTTGCTCGAGGATCGCCGTGACCGGGGCGGCCCAGCCTCGCTCAATGCCCTGAAGATGTCTTACCTCACTGCGCCAACCGCGGTAGAGCTCATGTCCGTGAGACTGGATACCGCCACTCTGTCCGACGCGACTATTGACACTGAGCTTGCCGAGCTGGTTCGTGGCGACGTGCGCATGATATTGACGCGCCGGGCCTATAATAAGCCTGCGATCCTGCAGGCCTATCGGCGCGCATCAAGGCAGGGCAAGAGTTTTCTCGAGCAAACCGTTCGAGAAATCGATCCGACCTTCGCGCCCAGCCTGGGCGGATAGGCCCGGAATATGCGGCTGGCGCCGCGCTTGCCATTTGCGACGCAACGCTTAAGATCGGGACCGAATGGGGAATCTATCGCATGCGGTTTCTTTTGGCGTTTTTGGTGGTTGGCGCAGGCTTGGCCGCGCCTGTCTCACAGTCTATAGCCGCGGACTATGCCGTCCCACCAGTCGCCGCCCGGCATGCAACCAGCATCCCATACATTGATCGCGGCCCTAACCCTTATTGCGGACCACGCTGCGGTTGTCCGATCGTGGTCAAAGTTCGACACCGCTCGCTTGAGCAAGGTTACTCTTCCGCGTTCGACCCCCGGACACGCGGAGAACCCAACTATTATTACGGTCGGGTTCGTACTTACGCGCGTTACGCGCACCCGGCTTTTCCCGAGCACGCTCTCCAATACTGAAGGCCGAAGGATCCAACCGTCTTGAGTTTGTAAACCGGCTTGGACAATCTCGGCAGCCACAGCAAAGCTCGGCAGCCACAGCAAAGCGGTTCGACAACTCATCCGTTCGGTCGGCACCAAACCTTTCTTCCTGTCAAATAGGTCCCCTGACCCGAATCCCATCGAACAGGTCTTTGCTCAGGCACCCGCTCCGCAAAGCGGCCGCGCGAACCGTTGACACCGTCTGCGCCGCGGTCGGCCATCAACTCGATGCCCTCACTCCCGAGGAATGCGCCACCTACCTCAAAAATTCAGACTACCGATCGAGACCCGGCTCAGTTCGATCTGCTGCAAAACGCTGCAGCCGGGCCTGTCGGCATCGTCTTGGCTCAAATTGTGCTCGCCTTCTTGCCAAGACCGCATCCCTAGGCCAAATCATCAGAGGGACTGCAAGGTCCCGATGGGCAGATTTCTACTGCGACACAGACTTGCGGCTGCCGGCTGCTTTCAAGGATTTGGACTCATGACAAGCAAAACTTGTATTCTCCTGGCCGTAGCTTTGTTGATCGGCCAATCCATGCCGGTTGCAGCTCAAGGTACATCCTCGAACGGGATCCGCAGTGGCAACTCACGCACTGCCGCGTCCGGCTCGAGTACAACACCCGCGGGATCGGGCACCTTTTCGACGCCGGCTTCGCGGAATTTAGGGACCGGTCAGGGTCGGACTGAGGGCGCTATGGGTCTCTCACCCCAATTGCAGCGCGAGATGGGAATAAGCCACCAGCGATAATGAATGTCCGGTATTTTTTGCGCTCGCGCGCTACACCAGAACTATACGCGCAGCCGCCACTCGGCAGGCGAGACCGTTGATAGACAAGAGATTGTCTGTCGCGAGCCGTCACACGGACTTGCGGACGATCGTGAGCTTTCTGTCTTGATTGTAAGCCGCAGGCTCCTCAGTTCGTCGGGCTTGCCAGCGGCCGGTATTCGGGGAAGCGGCTCAGCACCGCCGCCTTCAAGAACTTGAAATGGGCGATCGAGGCGTCAAGCTCCTTGAGCCTGCGCTGGCCGTTCAGGATCTCCTTGTCGAACAAATCCTGGTGATGATTATCGAGCGCCTCACGCTCGAGATATTCGTCGTCGCCGTTGCCGAAGGTCACGGCCGCGCGTGCCAGCACGTCCTCGACCCGGCGATTGAGCCCCGACTGCTCACGCTCCGCAGCCTGCAGGGCCTCGTCGACCGCGATCATGATCGCTTCGATACGCGTGCGATCGGTTTCGGCGTCACGCTCCAGCGAGCGAGCGCGAAACGTCTGTTCTCCTCCGAAGCGATCCTTCAGGAAGTTGTGGGTACGAGCCCGCAGGAAGAGCTGAAACATGCGTGCATTTTCCGGTTCGAAGCGCCAAACCGGAAAATGGCTCCAGGATGGTTAAAAAAGCTTGAATTCCTCAGGTCGCTCCGCGCGACTTTGCGCAATCCAGGCCTTCCAGGCGCCCTGATGTTTCTCATAGAGCTCCAGCCGCCGCAGCCCGCCAGCTTCCGGCCACACATTACAGCCACCGGCTGCGACCTGGTCCCGACCCGGCGCCTGCTCGCTATCGAGCCGCTCGAACTCGAAAGTCTCCTCGGGCGTAAGTCCGATCAGAACGCGACGCCCAGCCCCATCGACGAAATACCGCCGCGGCGCGTTGTTGGTCAGGCAACTCATGGCGTCTCCGCGGAAACGCATGATGATTCGTCCCTTGCCACGCGGGTCGCGAGTTGTAATTCCTCAAAATGCACGCTGCACCCTCGCCAATGATTCTGCCGAAAGGCGGTGGGACCGCAGGGACGGTGAAACGAAAGACGTTCCGCGCGCTCGCGAGATCGCCGCGCGCGCATTGCATAGCCAGCACCGAAGCCGGCTAAGCGCGAAACCAGGATCGCAACCACCATCATTTAGGGAATCGCTCCAGTTACCGAGAGTCTTGCTTCGTCACCTAACATTCTCATCTTCGAGTTGTGTCGAGATCATGATGAGCCCCGCTTATTTTCGCATCATGCCAGGGATTTTTTGGGCGGCAAAGTGCGCGCCAAATAGTCGGTTCTAGCGTTAACTGAAGAACCAGAGAAACAATTTCACCAACAACAGCGTGATGAAGTAAACCCAGCCCCCCATGGCAACCAGCGTAACGCCGAAGAAAGCGCCTTCGAATGCTCGTTCTCTGATCTTCGTGAGAGGAAGTGCCGCTCGCGCTTTCTGAAGCATCTCGGTCTTCTCAGTTCGTTGATTTCGACTTGTTGCTTTGCCGTTTTGTGTACGACCATAGCCGGACAAATTCGTCGATCTCGTGACAAGGGAGCTCCTTTAAGTCTTGTCGAGATCACTATTGATCTTTGATGTGAACGCGATTGATCAAGCCAGATTAATGGCCGCTACGCACCGGCACTCGTCACTTGGGCCACCGAGCAATTCTCGCACAAAGCATCGCGCGCAAGTTCTGTGCGTTCCTTAAGACATTTATCCGATGCCCCTCTGCATCACGTACGGGATCAATCTTGAGTTCGTCGCCAGGAATCGAGAAACGATCTCCATTCTTAAGAACGACGACTTGTCCCAAAGCCGACAAGCTCGTACCGTAGTCGCTTGAAACACGTCTCAAGGGTAGAGCTTGTGCGAATCGCCCCACGATCGAGCATTTGACCTGGCTTTTTCGACAGCTATTATCTAGCAGGCCGCCCAAAACATTTTTTGGTCATGTCAAGCAAAGACCTCATGACCGACCGACTGTCCTCGTCACCGGGGGCGCAGGCTATTTCGGCGCACGCCTGCCGCGTCCTGATGGCCGCCGGCTATCAGCCCGTCGTGTCCGACAATTTCTCGACAGGCCATCGCAGCTTCGTCGCCGGACCGCTGGTGGCGGGCGATCTGCTCGACGCCACGGCCCTGGCGCGCGCCTTCGCCGACTATGAGGTCACGGCGGTCATGCATTTCGCGGCGGCCAGCCTTGTCGGCGAATCCATGACCGACCTGCAGAAATACTACATCAACAACGTCCAGGGCACGCTGTCGCTGCTGCAGGCGATGCGCAACGCGGGCTGTCATCGCATCGTGCTCGCCTCGACCGGCGCCGCCTACGGCAACGCCGATTCGCGAGAGCTGACGGAAGACTTCCCCTGCGCGCCGATCCCGCCGGCGGCATCGGCGAGTTGCGTGACATCGAGACCCACCTCATACCACGCGCCATGATGGCGCAGGGCCATTTCGACTTCGCCGTATTCGGCGACGATTACGATACGCCCGACGGCACCGCGATCCGCGACTACATCCATGTCACGGATCTTGCCGCTGCGCATGTCGCCGCACTGAAGCTCCTGGAGACTGGCCACGCAGGCGGCAGCTTCAATCTCGGCACCGGCTCTGGCTTCTCGGTGCGCGAGATCCTGAACGCGATCAGGCTGGAGACCGGCCGCGAGGTGCCGCATACCGTCAAGCCGCGCCGTGCGGGATCCCACCTAGCTGGTCGCCGATGCCTCCGCCGCCCGGAAGGTGCTGAACTTCGTGCCGCGCCATTCCGAACTCGCCACGGTGATCCGTACTGCGTGAGCCTGGCACCAGAAGGCGCATCCGCTCAAGAAACTCTGACACTTGAAATCGCAGACTGTCAGCGTGACTTTTAATCCGGGTTTCGAAAACGAAGGTAGTTGCCGCGATCGTGTCTAACACGCATGGATCGTTCGCCACCGCCTCCGTGATACTACGGAGCGCCACGCACCGATTTCATCGCGGTAAGGTTGAGCAGTTAGCTTAATCTTCGTTGCTTGTTGCGAAGGTCGGCGGATCGCATATCCATCTTCTCACCGGGCTCCCCAGGCCCGGCCCCACCCAAGCAAAGCCGCCGAGCGAACATGGGTCCGCTTGGCGGCTTTGTCGTTGTGTCGATGCGAGAGGATCATTCGGTTATGGCGCGGAAGCCCTGGTCGTTCAAGGAAGACCGCCGGCTCATGGAGCTGGCCAAGTCTTCGACGTCACTGGAAGAGGCGGCGAAACAGCTCGGGCGCTCGCCCGACGCGATCAGGCGCATGGCCTTGCGTCTTGGCCTGGTGCTCAAGTCGAAGGCGGGCAAGAAGGGGTGACCGCCGAGCGCCAGACCTGTCCGCCGATCGATTTTCATATGACGGTGGTCGCGAAGGCGTCGAGACCGAGGAGCAGGTCCGCACGCTGATCTCGTGCGGCATCGAAGAAGCCAGGGCTATCTTGTCGCAGCGCGCTCCCCTTCAACACGATCATTGAATTCCCTGGGGCGCAGCTTGGCGGCGCCGGCCGGCACGAAGCAGGATGTCGAGCTCGTCGCCTGAAAAAAGCTGAGTCACGGCGTCGCCGACGTAGATTCAAGCGAGTTGCCTGATGAACGGGCGCTGCGGTATCTCTCACAGCTGTTGTGTGAACGATCAAGAGTTCCAGAGGCTGCGGGCAAATTCATGTGATCGCACCTCATAGGAAGTCGCAAATCTGCCTCATCAATGTTGAGCAGCCGCGGTATCAGGCGGGTTAACGTCCCGATGGTGGTACTTCCGCATGCTCGCAATCCTACTCTTGGCTGCCATCGTAGCGATTTCGTTCGGTGCAGGCTACTGGACGGACGGTTGTCTCGCATCGACGTCGCACCAGATACCTCAAATGGGAGCCCTATGTCCGCTCCTCCCGGCCATCTCAGCCTCCCCAGTTCCTGGTCCGCTCCGGCGGCGGAAATGTCGCGCAGATGCCGAGGGTCGCCTCAAGCGGCCGCCGCGGCCGTTGATTCTGGACGACGTTCCCGCCGCGGCCAACCGCGGAAAGTTCGGCGCGTCCATTCTCATCAAGCGTCCTCGGCTGAACCAAGACGTGATTGCTCTTTAACGATAGCAGGAGGTTTCTCGGTAGCCCTTGGCGGTCTCGGGTTATGGTGGGCCATGGTTCGAAACCCGCTCATAGCCGCCACAACCCTCTGCCTCGCGCTGATTAGCTATGCCACGGTGGCGAAGCTAACGGGGAGACCAGTGCTTGTGGGTCACGCCGAGGCCTACTGGATCGTGGTCGTCGAACGATTCAGCGCTTACGGATTGCTGGGCTTTCTCTTGTCCTTTCTCTTGCCTGGACGACTCGTTCTGGCATGCGGACTTGTGATCTCCGTCGCAATAGGGTTGGAAGTCCTGCAAGCCTTAACACCTGATCGCGATCCAGCCCTGTTGGACGTGCTGCAAAAAGCGGCGGGCGGAACTGTAGGCGTTCTCCTGGCTCAGACGATCCTCGCCTTCTTGCCCAGACCCCCCTCTTAGACTGCTTCGGCACTGGCCTTCGCTGCAGGTGCGGCAATACACAGGTTGGCAAAAGACTGCGTCTGATCCACAATCGTAGCACACGCTGAGAGATTTGGAATCATGACCGGCAAACGCTATGTGCTCCTCGTTGCAGCTTTGCTCATTGGCACATCCCTGTCAGCCGCAGCCCAAACCACCTCCACGAACGGCGTACGCAGCGGCTACACCGGGACGACTTCCAGTTCTCCGACTTCGACCATGCCGTCCACGGGATCGGCCACTCCTCAGACACAATCCTCTCGGAATTTGGGGACCGGTCAAGGACGAACCGAGGGCGCGATGGGCCTTACGCCGCAGTTGCAACGTGAGATGGGCATTAGCCGCCAACAATAGGGACATTGGCGGCCTCGCGAAGTCAATGTAGGCTCTGCGCCCGCCCTTCTGAGGGATGATTTGGATTTGCATCGACGTACGGCAAATTCGCCGGGTCCATCAGGCGCGCCCGTTGGCGTAGATGATCTCTCGCGATGCGGTTGTTGCGGCAGGCGGGTCAGTCAGCGCACAGGCACCTCTGCGTCTCGAACAACTGCACGGGCTGTTCTGAGAGCGGCCGCCTGACCGCTGTGGGAGAGCGTCATAGCTTCGAACGACTTCCTGACGCCGCCAAGGTCATGCTCGATCGATGCGTCTCGGAGCATGGCCCGGGCGTCGGTGTGAAAAAGGAGCGTTGTGGCAAAGGCCAGGGGCAGGAAATGCTTCATGCTGGGCTCCGAGGTCCATCCGACGTAATTTCTTCTCGGAGAGTGTGACGAAAGAGCGGCAAACCTAACTGGAAATTATAATCTTAAGTTGTGGTTTTAGCAGAGACATCCACAGCAGAATCCGAAGCGCCGATCACAGAACCTTATGCGATCGGGCTGTGCCTGGTCGTTCCGGCCACCCCGCGCCTTCCATGGACCTCATTTGGCGTCAGCAGTTCCGCCATCTGCCGGTGCGTGGCCTGGAGCGCCTCGATGGCGCTGTCGAGATCAAAATCCGCCTCGCGGACCGACGCGAAAAATTTAGCTGTCAGTGCCAGGTCCAGCTTGACCCGGGTTGCGCCGTCGCGGCTTTTCTTTCGGTCAAGCGACAGATGAATGGCGCGCAACCTCGCCTCGCTGCTGCTGCAGTCACAGAGCGTACCGAGTTCGTCATATGTCATCCAGATCTGAGGCATGTTCTTCCCACCACAATTGTCCGCCCGCAGAATAGGTTTTCATGTCTAAAAGCTTTGTTGTGCGACGCCTCCGCGGCCTGCCCTCGCTACAACAACGTCAATGTAAAACTAAGACGAAGGAAGCCTGGGCGACCCGAGCGGACGCCGCGTGCGGGAACGGGCGTCGAGCCCCTTGGGCAGCTTGTCGGCCTTGAGCTTCACGACCCCGCTGCGGACGTCGGCAGCCGGCGGATCTTCCTGACTGTAGATCAGCGTCACCTCGAACTTCACGTCAGGCGCTTCCCGGGCCGTCCCCGAACAAGTCGCCATCGCACCGGTATACACGCCGGAGAGTTCGACCTCGACTTCGTCGAGCCCGAATACGGTCGGCGGGCCGTCGGCATGTCGCCGTGTGGTCAGAACGGCCGTGAATCGCTGGTCGTCAAGGAACTGATAGGAGCCGCCATAGGTGAAGAAGCTGTCACTGCCGGAAATCCGACCCTGGGCCACATGCACGATACCGGTGCCTTGCGCTTGCGCGGTTCTGAACCACGCCGCGTATTTGCCTTCTTTCAGCATGGAAACATCCGTCGTGAATTCCACGCGTATTTGCAACGAACCGTAAGGCGCGACAATGACCGACGGGGTGAGCATTCCGCCACGGTTAACGCCGTGCAAAGTCAATCCGTCAAATTTCCGCCGGCGCAGGAGGTGGCGCCCGCAGCAGGATCAGAACAATTCTATGCCGTCGTCCGCGGTCTCGACCGCCTCGACCCGGCACACCGTAGCGATCGACGCCAGCCCGAGGGCTTGCAGGAACTCCCGGTGCACGTCGCGCTCGCGTTCCATCGTGTAGCGCGCAAAGAGCTGGTCGAGCACCGCTTCGTCCTGCGCTTGCGGCCGCGGCTGCTGCGCGGCTGCGCTCGCGGCCTCGAGCCGCGCCGCGACCGCGGGTAATGCCGCGGAGCCTTCGCCGAGCGTGGTCATCAGGCCTTGCGCCGAGTTCATCAGGCCCTCGAACTCCGCACCTTCATCGACGAGCCGGCTCATCAGCTTGCCGAGCCGTTCATTGCCGGCCTCGACCTCGCGCAGCGCCTGGAGGATCTGCGGTTCGAGCTTGGCGAGCTGCGTGGGATCGCCCTGCACGCGGAGCTCCTTCAGCTCCCCGGCCGACCGCTCGATGCCGTCGAGCACGGGCCTCAAACGCCCCGCTCCCACCGAGACATGGTCGGCGGTCGCCTTGAGCTCGTTGGCAATGACGACGAAAGCGCTGCCGCGGCTGCCGAGATGGCTGGCTTTGAGGCCCGCATTCATTCCGATCAGCGTGATGTCGATTGTCGCCTCGGCCAGCCCGGCGATCGCCTGGCGAAATTTCGTCAGCGTATCCTCGACGATCGCGAGCGCCTCGTCGACCGAGCGGCCCGCCCCCTCGCAGGTGGCGATCAGCGTCGATGCGTGCGCCAGCGTCTGCTTGATGCGTGTCAGGAATGACGACGAGCCGCCATCCTCGCCGCCAAACAACGTGCGGCCGTGCCCGACGACGCTGCCCGCATCGTGCAGGATGGCGGTCAGCGCGCGAACGATCTGGCCGATGTCGCCGCCGAACTCGCGCTGGGCGTCCCTGAGCTGGGCCGCCTGCAACTGGCAGATCGCACGCGCGCCGTCATCGCTCGCGATCGGCTCGGGAACGAGGCTCGGGGCGGCTCCAGACACAAGGCCGAGACCGTGGGAGACGTGCTCAAGACGCTGACGCGTGCTGTCGCCCGCCTGCAGGGAAACGATCGCACTGCCGACCGCCTCGGCGATCTTCCTGGTGCTGGAACCTGCGCGGTCGGCCAGATGGCTGCTGTTGCGGCGCTGATCATGCAATCCGGAATAGGCGGAGCCGAGTTCGGCGCTCTCCGCCGCCAATTGATTCCGGTAGCGGCTCTCGAACTCCTTCTGCCGGCCGAATGCGGTCGCGACCGCCTCCGAGAGGCGCTGCTGATCCCGCGCACAGCCCTCGATCGCGCCCTGCACGGCCTTGCCGAGATCATAAGCCTCCTGCGTGAAGGCGAGAAAGCCCTCGCGATCGCCGTCGAGCGCGGCTGCCTCGATCCGCGCGCTGCGGGCGATGATCGTGATCATCTGGATGTGCTTGAACAACGGCTTGAGCAAAGCAGACGCCTCCGCCGTGCTCTTGCCGATCGACTCGAGCAAGGCGCTTTCGGCCGGCAGCGCCTGCGCCAGGTCGCTGAGCCGCGCTGCGATCTCCTGTAGCGCGGTCGCGGCGCCCTCGATCTCTGCGCCGGAGAGTTCCGAGGAAAGCGTTGCGAGGCCCTGGTTCAGCTCCTTGAAGATGAGATGTCCGCGTCCGAGCTCGTGACCGACGCGCGCGAACACGTCCTCGATACGCGAGGAGACGTCCTCGATCGCGGCGATCGCCTCGGCAAGGGTGTCGGCGGGAATGACGGACATTGCGCTCAACCTGCCACCGCAACGTGCCCGGTCTGATACCAGAGCATGATTTCTCGCGGGATATGGTTCAGCGATACGACCTTCTCGACGCCGCCATGGGCGATGGCTTCCTTGGGCATGCCGAACACCACGCAACTCTCTTCATCCTGAGCCCGCGTCGAGGCGCCGAGCTTGCGCATCTCCAGCATTCCGCGCGCGCCGTCATCGCCCATGCCGGTCATGATCACGCCGAGCGCGTTGGCGCCGGCATGTTGGGCCGCCGAACGGAACAACACGTCGACGGACGGACGATGCCGGGACACCGGCGGCCCATCCTTGATCGCGATCTGGTAGCGCAGGCCGATGCGCTGGAGCAGCATGTGGCGGGCTCCCGGCGCGATATAGGCGCAACCCGGCAGCACCGGTTCGCCGTCCTCGGCCTCCTTGACCCGGATCTGGCAGACGCCGTCGAGACGCCTGGCAAAGGCTGCGGTGAAGCCTGCCGGCATGTGCTGGACGATGACGATGGGCGGACAGTGCAGTGGCAACACCTCGAGGACGTCATTGAGCGCTTCGGTGCCGCCCGTCGAGGCACCGATGCACACGATGCGTTCCGTGGTCGGCCGGACCTTGCCCTGCACCGGCGGCGGGATGATGGCATCGGCAGTCAGTTTCTTCTCGATTGCGCGACGCTCCGCGCGCGGGCGCACCCGGGCGCGGGCGGCCGACTTCACGGCCTCACGCAGCCGCGTGGAGCATTCGAGCAGCGCCTGCCGTGTGTCGATCTTCGGCTTCGGCACGATGTCGACTGCACCCGCCTCGAACGCCTCGAACATCACGTTCGAGCCCTCCTCGGTCAGCGAGGAGCAGATGATCACCGGTATCGGACGTTGCGCCATGATCTTGCGCAGGAAGGTCATGCCGTCCATGCGCGGCATTTCGAGGTCGAGGATGATGACGTCAGGCAGCTCCTTCTCGAGCCGCTTGGCCGCCACGAACGGATCGGACGCGGTCGCCATCACCTCGATCTCGGGGTCCTCACTCAGGATCGTCAGCAGGATTTGGCGCACCGACGCCGAATCGTCCACGATCAGCACGCGAACTTTCTCCCTCGGCATTCTGGTTACGCTCCGGCTAGACCTGGAAGATGGTTGGCTGAACCTGCTTCAGCCCGGGCACTGCACTGTGAATCATCGATTCCGAATGCCCGACCAGCAGATAGCCGCCCGGGCGCAGATGGCTGCACAATTGCTCCACCACCTTGCGCTGGGTCTCGCGCTCGAAATAGATCAGGACGTTGCGGCAAAAGATGATATCGACGTCACGATCGACGGGATAGGACTTGTCCATGAGGTTCATCCTCATGAAGTGCGTCATGCGGCGCAGCTCGGGTACGATCCGCACTTCGCCGCGCGACTTGTCCCGCGACGACGAAAAATATCGCTTCACGAATTGCTCCGGCACGGGGGCGAGCACGTCGCGGTTGTAGATCGCCGTCCTGGCGAGGCGCAGCACCGCGGTCGAGATGTCGGTCCCGAGGATGCGGTACTGGAAGCGCGAGCCGCTCCGCGTCATGTCGTCCAGCACCATCGCGGTCGTGTAGGCTTCCATGCCGGTCGAGCTCGCCGAGCTCCATATCTTCAGATTCGCGTTTCTCCGTCCACGCGCCTTGAGCAGGGCGGGAATCGCGACTTCGCGCAAGAAAGTGAAGTGCTGTGGCTCGCGGAAGAAATCGGTCTTGTTGGTCGTCACCACATCGATGAGATGAGTGAGCTCGGTGTCGAAATGGTCCGCCTCGAACAGGTTCTCGACATATTCATTGAGGTCGGAGAAGTTCAGCGCGCGCACGCGCTTGTGCAGCCGTCCCTCCAGCATCAGCCGCTTGCCCTGCGGCAGCTTGATGCCGACCTGGCCCTCGATCAATTCGGCGATGGTGCGGAAATGGCGGTCCGAAAGATGCACGGCCGTGTCCTGCATGGCAGGCATCATGGCCGCCTGCCCCGCCCCGGGACGGCCACCTGCATCGCATAACGGGCCATACGGAGCATCTTGAATCCTACACTTTGACTAAAATTGCCGAAGACGGATCGGCCCGCCAATGGGGGGCCGATCCGTCAGAATCCTAGCGCTGGAAATCCGCGTCCCGATCGTCCTCGCCGTCGTTCATGTCGAACGCGAAACCGCCGCCACCGGCAGCCTTCACGGCACGCGCCGGCTTGGCCTGCGGCTTCTTGGCCGGCCGCTCGGCCGCCGCCATGGAGGCCGCCTTGGCGCGTAGCTGATTCACAGCCCGGTCGATCGGCGCGGCGGCGTGGCCTTTTCCACCCTGCTCGATGCGGAAGTAGGCGATGGTGGACTGGAGCTGCTCGGCCTGCGAGGCGAGCTCTTCCGAGGTCGAGGACACCTGCTCGGATGCGCTGGCGTTCTGCTGGCCGACCTTGTCGAGCTGCTGGATCGCCTGGTTGATCTGCGCCGAACCAACGTCCTGCTCGCGGCAGGCCGCGGTGATCTCTTCGACGAGCTCAGCAGTCTTCTTGATGTCGGGAACGAGCTTGGACAGCATGGCGCCGGCCTCCTGCGCCACCTTGACGGTGTCGGTCGAAAGCGTGCCGATCTCGGCCGCTGCCGCCTGGCTTCGTTCGGCGAGCTTGCGCACCTCGGAGGCGACCACCGCAAAGCCCTTGCCGTGCTCGCCTGCGCGCGCCGCTTCCACTGCGGCATTGAGCGCGAGCAGATCGGTCTGGCGCGCGATCTCCTGCACGATCGTGATCTTCTCGGCGATGGTCTGCATCGCGCTGACGGCGCGGCCGACGGCTGCGCCGGAGGCCTCCGCATCCTTGGCCGACTGCGCGGCGATCTTCTCGGTCTGATTGGCGTTGTCGGCATTCTGCTTCACGTTCGAGGCCATCTCCTCCATCGAGGAGGAGGCTTCCTCGGCGGAGGAGGCCTGCTCGGTCGCGCCCTGCGAAAGCTGCTCGGCGCTCGCGGAGAGTTCCTGGCTGCCGGCGGAGACGTTTTGCGCGGCCGTCAAAGCCTCTGACACGATCTGGCGAAGCTTCTCGATCATGCGTTCGAGCGCGAGGCCCAGCGTATCCTTGTCCGACAGCGGCTTGGCTTCGACCGTGAGGTTGCCCTGCGCAATCTCGTTGGCGACGGCCGCGGTCTGGTTGAGGTTGACCGTCATCGCATTCAGCGACTTGATGAGGTCGCCGATCTCGTCATTGCTGAACGAATCGATCTTTTGGCTGAGATCGCCGATCGCCACCGCATCGGCAAGGCCGACCGCGCTGGAAAGGGAACGGCTGATATTCAGAGCCATCCAGACCGCCGCAGCGATGGCGATGACGAGCGACGCGAGGATCAGGGAAATGAGAATCAGGGTGGCGCGGCCGCCATCGACTTTGGCCTGCTCGCTCTCCCCGGCCATCTGCTTCTTCACATAATTGATATAATCGCTCGCCGCCGTGAGTGCCGGCGTGGAGGCCTTCAGGCCTTCGGTCATCGACCGCTCGGTCGCCCTGGCCTTGTCCTGTTTGGCAAGCGCAAGCGTCTGGTCCTGTACCGCGTTGGAGTTTGCGTAGGCAACGGCAAAAGTATCGATCAATTTCCTGCCGGTCTCGCTCGCGCTGGAATAGACCTCGTCCTTTACCTTCATCGCACGTTCGCGCAGTTGGGCGATCTGGCTGATGAACTTTTCCTGGTCGGCTTCCGCCGCAAGGATAGTGTTCTTCTCGGCCCGCACCTGAAGCAGGACGGCCTCCTGAAGCTCGCCAACCTTGGCCAGCCGGCCGGCACGGGCAGACAGATGCTCGGCCGTCGCGACCATGTCGTTCAACTTCAGATACGCGACGCCGCCGGCGATCATGGACAGCAGGATGACGACGCCGAAGGCGGTGGCAAGCTTGGCTTTGACGGTGAATCTCATGTCAGTCTCGTTGGTTCGAATTGGGGTGTTTACGCGTGATCACGCTTCACTCTTGCTCAGGCGGCGCGCGGTGCATCCGCGCCGTCATCGCGCCCTTCCGGGATCTTGTCGTTCGCCATCAGCCTGGCGAGATCGAAGATCACGACGAACTTCTCGCCCTTGCGACCGATGCCGGCGGCATAATCGGACTGCCACTTGCCGCCCACCTCGGGCACCGGCTCGATCGCCTGCTCGTCGATGTCGGTGACCTCGAACACGCAGTCGGCGACGAAGCCGACGCCGACCAAGCGGCCTTTCATCGGCACGTCGAGGATGATGATGCGGGTGGCTTCGGTGGCCGGGACGCTCGGCAGGCCGAGCTTGATCCTGAGGTCGACGATCGGATAGCCGCTGCCGCGCACGTCGATCATACCGAGCAGGAAGCTCGGGGCGTGCGGAAGCCGCGAGATCGGCCGCATGTCGAGGATCTCACGGACATTGCGGATGCTGATGCCGAACGTCTCGCCGGCGAGCCCGAGCGTCAAATATTGCGAGGTTGCGGCCATGTTGCAGTCCAAGTATCCGAAGGTTGGCAAATGAAGGCGGTCCGGCGTAAGAGCCGGGCCGGGCGATCAACGCTGGAACTCGGCGTCGCGGTCGTCTTCGCCGTCATGCATGTCAAAGGCGAAGCCACCACCGCCACCGGCGACTTTCATCGCACGTGCCGGTTTGCGGACGGGGGCCGGCTTCTTGGTGTCGCGATCCACAGCCGCCATGTGCGCAGCCTTGGCCCGGAGCTGACCGACGGCGCGGTCGATCGGCGCGGCCGCAGCATTATCCTTGCGTGCCGCGTGCTCAATCCGGAAGAACGAGATGGTGGACTGGAGTTGCTCGGCCTGCGAAGCGAGTTCCTCCGAGGTCGAGGACACCTGCTCGGAGGCGCTGGCGTTCTGCTGGCCGACCTTGTCGAGTTGCTGGATCGCCTGGTTGATCTGCGCCGAACCGACGTCCTGTTCGCGGCAGGCCGCGGTGATCTCCTGCACCAGCTCCGCGGTCTTCTTGATGTCGGGCACGAGCTTGGACAGCATTTGGCCCGCCTCCTGCGCGACCTTGACGCTCTCGGTCGAGAGCGTGCCGATGTCCGCCGCGGCCGCCTGGCTGCGCTCGGCGAGCTTGCGTACCTCGGAGGCGACCACCGCAAAACCCTTGCCGTGCTCGCCTGCGCGCGCCGCTTCCACCGCCGCGTTGAGCGCGAGCAGGTCGGTCTGGCGCGCGATCTCCTGCACGATCGTGATCTTCTCGGCGATGGTCTGCATCGCCTCGACGGCACGACCGACGGCGATACCGCTGGCCTCGGCGTCCTTGGCCGATTGCGCCGCAATCTTCTCGGTCTGGTTGGCGTTGTCGGCGTTCTGCTTCACGTTGGAGGCCATCTCCTCCATGGAGGAGGAGGCTTCCTCGGCCGAGGAGGCCTGTTCGGTCGCGCCCTGCGAGAGCTGCTCGGCGCTGGCGGACAGCTCCTGGCTGCCGGCCGAGACGTTCTGCGCCGCCGTGATCGCCTCGGTGACGATCTGCCGGAGCTTCTCGACCATCGCGTTCAGCGACCTGACGAGATCTCCGATCTCATCGTTGCTCGCCGAAGGAATGGTCCGGCTGAGATCGCCCTCCGCGACCGCGCCCGCAAGGCCAACAGCCCTTCCGAGCGAACGGCTGATCGAGATGGAGATCCAGAGCGCGGCCCCGATCGCAACCGCCAGCGAGATGCCGATCAGCGTCATCAGCAGGAATTGGGCCTGGTGCCCCTCTGCCTTGGACTGGACCGCCTGCTCGGCCATCTGCTTCTTCGTGTTGACGACGTAGGCGCCCATCGCTTCCATCGCGTCCGCGACGACCTTGCGGCCGTCACCCATCGAGCGCTCCATGGCCTTGGGCTTGTCAGTCTTCGCAAGCCGAAGCGTCTCTTCCTGGTACGTATTCATCTTGGCGTATGCGGCTGCAAAGCTGTCGAGCAGCTTCCTGCCCGCCTCGCTAGCGAGCGCGTAGACCTCATCCCTGGTCTTCGTCGCTTCGTCGCGAAGCCTCGCTGCCTCAGCGGCAAACTGCTCGGCTTGAGATTCCGCTCCGAGAACTGCGTTCTTTTCGGCGCGCAGCTGAAGCAGAATATCCTTTTCGATCTGCGTCGCCTTCTCCATCCGGTTTGCACGCAGGACCATGCTGTCGGCGGTGGCCATCATGTCGCCGAGCTTCATGTAGGCGACGCCGCCCGCGAGCCCGGACAGGACGATGACCAAGCCGAACGCGGTGGCAAGCTTTGCCTTGACGGTAAATCTCATTTTCCAGCCCCTACAGGTCTCGCCCCCGAGACCTCATTTCAATTCAGAATGCGTTCCATGTTGGGAACGATGACGAACTCTTCACGCCACTTCGCGATGAAGCGAATGAACTCCGGCTTCCAGTGCATGCCGACGCGCGGCGTCTGCTGCACGTCGGTCTGCGCGATCTCCGTGACCTCGTAGACCTTGTCGGCCGTGAGGCCGACCAGAACCGGCTCGCCGTCGAGATCGAGCTCGATGACAACGATGCGCGTATCGGCCGAATCATCGAGCTGCGGCATGCCGAAGCGGATGCGCAGGTCGGCGAGCGGAATGACGTTGCCGCGCACGTTGATCACGCTGGGAACGAAGGCGCGCGCCCCCGCCACTTTGGTCACTGGGACGGGATCTATGATCTCGCGCACGAGCCCCGCATCGAGTGCAAATTTCTCCTCGCCGAGGCCGATCATCACGACCTGCATTGCGCCGGACTGATCCTCGCCCGCCAAATCCTGGTTCATC
Source organism: Bradyrhizobium sp. GW821-FHT13H06 (assembly GCF_058803975.1). Lineage (NCBI taxonomy): Bacteria > Pseudomonadati > Pseudomonadota > Alphaproteobacteria > Hyphomicrobiales > Nitrobacteraceae > Bradyrhizobium > Bradyrhizobium sp. GW821-FHT13H06. Next base: position 36,429 of record NZ_JBXAPN010000006.1, read on the forward strand.
ACGCCGCCTCGCTGATATGCTGCTTCTCGACCTTCGACTGCGCCAGCTGAACCAGCTGCGCGACGTCGAGGATCAGAGCCGCCGTGCCGTCACCGAGGATCGTCGCGCCGGAGAAGATCGTGACGTCGGAGTGCAGCTTGGAGAGCGACTTGATCACGGTCTGGTGGTTGCCGATGATCTGGTCGGCGACGAGGCCGACGCGGGTCTCGCCCGTGGAGATGATGATCGTCTTCTGGTGCTTGTCGGGCGAACCCGTCGAAGACATGATCTCGCGCAGGCGAAGGAAGGGCACGAGGTTGCCGCGCACATTGAGGAAGTTGCGGCCGCGCGAACGCTCGTCCTCGGCCGTCAGCTCGACGCACTCCTCGACCGCCGGCAGCGGAATGATGTAGCGACCTTCGCCGACGCGGATCAGGAGGCCTTCGATGATCGCGAGCGTCAAAGGCAGGCGCAGCGTCACGGTGGTGCCCTCTCCCGGCCTGGTCGACAGATCGATCGAGCCGCGCATGTTCTCGATGGTACGTTTGACCACGTCCATGCCGACGCCGCGGCCCGACAGCGCCGAGATGGTCTGGGCGGTCGAGAAGCCGGGGTGGAACAGGAATTGATGGATCTCGTGATCGGTCAGCACGGCGCCAGCCGCGATCAGGCCCTGCTCTTCCGCCTTCGCGCGGATGCGCGCGGTGTTGAGGCCGCCGCCATTGTCCTTCACGGTGACCAGCACCTGCGCGCCGGAGTGGACGGCGGCGAGCTCGATGCGGCCCTGCTCGGTCTTGCCATTGGCAGCGCGCGTGGCGTTATCTTCGATGCCGTGGTCGATGGCATTGCGGATGAGGTGCACCAGCGGATCGGCCAGGCACTCGATCATGGTCTTGTCGAGCTCGGTATCTTCGCCCGAGGTGACGAATTCGACCGGCTTGGACAGATCGCGCGACAGATCGTGCACCAGGCGGCGAAAGCGGCCGAACAAGGAGCCGATCGGCACCATGCGGGCGCCCATCGTGGTGTCGCGCAAGGAGGAAGCGAGGCGCTCGATCTCCTCGGCGATCATCTTGATCGAGAGGTCGGAGCCGGAAGATGCGAGCTGGGTCAGCCGCGCCTGGGCGATGACGAGCTCGCCGACGCGATCCATCAGCTCGTCGAGACGTTCGGCCTGGACGCGGACGGTGGCGATGCCGCGCTCTTCGCGCTTGGCTTCGGGTTTCGGCTCCGGCCTCGGTTCAGATTTGGGCTCGCTCTTGGCGACGGGCTGCTCGGCGACCGGCGCGGCGGGAAGCTCGACCGGGGGCGCAGGCGTCTCGGCCACGGGCGCCGGCTCCTCGTCGAGGAGCTGAAAGAGCGGTGCAGGCGCGGGCGCTTCGACATGCTCCAGAGGCGAGAGCGTCAACTTCATCTCGTCCTGGACGAACATGAAGACGTCGTCGATCGCGTCCTTGTTGCAGGCCGCGTGCAGCTTGACGTCCCATTTCAGGTAGCAGTCTTCCGGCTCCATCTCGTCGAGGAACGGGATGCCGTCGGTGACGGGCACGACGAAGCACGGACCGAGCTTGCAGAGATCCTCCAACAGGTCGAGCGGATTCGAGCCGTTGCGCAGGATGTGGGATTCGAACTCCAGGTAGAGGTGCCAGCCAGCCTGCTTGCTCCCGCCAGGTGCCAACGGCGGCGCCTCGGCGATCTCCATGACCGCAGCGGCGGGCTGGTCGAACGAGACGAAGCGCTTGAGGTCGTCGAGGATGGCATCGCCGATGACGTCGTCGGTCGACTGCGGATCCTCGATCAGCGCGCGGATGTAGTCCTTGGCGGCGAGCGCAACCGAGATCAACTCCTGCGTCGGCTTGATCTCGCCCCTGCGGACACGGTCGAAGGCAGTCTCGAACTCGTGGGTGAAGGAGGCGACCTTGTCGAAGCCGAACATGGCGCCCGACCCCTTGATCGTATGCAGGGCGCGAAAGGCCGAATCGACCAGTTCGCGGTCGTCGGGACGCTGGCCGAGGTCGAGCAAGGCCCCTTCGAGAACTTCAAAGAGCTCACCGGCTTCCTGACGAAAGACCTCGGTCGGGTCCATTGCGCTCATGTGCGCACCAACTTGCCGACCACGGCGAGCAACTGCTCGGGCTTGAAGGGCTTGGTGATCCAGCCGGTGGCGCCGGCGCTCTTGGCCTCCTGCTTCACCGTCTCGCTGGATTCGGTGGTCAGGAACACGATGGGCATGCCGACTGCGCTCGGCAGCTTGCGCAGTGCACGGATCAGCTCCAGCCCGTTCATGACGGGCATGTTGAGGTCGGTGATGACGAGATCGAGCTTGCCGGCTTGCGCCTTGGCGAGCCCCTGGGCGCCGTCACCCGCCTCGATCACGTTGTGACCGGCCGGCTCGAGCACGACCTTGATCATCTGCCGGATGCTGGGGGAATCGTCGACGGTAAGAATCGTGGCCATCAGGTGCCATCTTTCTTTTGCGGGAAGTGCTGATCGATCATCGCCTCGCTGGCGAAGCCGGCGCGGCGAAGGGTGTTGCGCAGAGACTGGGAGAATGATGTGAGCACCACCGGGCGGCCTTGGGCCTCGCCCGTCTTGGCGGTCGACAGCAGAAGCTGGATCGAAGTCACGTCGGCCTTGTCGACGCTCGAACAGTCGATCTCGAGCCGCTCCTGGCGGCCGAACGCCTCGCGAATGAGCTCATAGACGTTGCGAATGGCCGCGATGCTGCAATCGGCGGGTAACCGCAACGACCACTTCGGCTCCATGGGATTGAGCGCCATCGCTGCACCCGCCTTTGCTAGAATTCCGATACTCGTTTGACGCGAATCGAGTGAGCAAACCCCTAACACGGGCATCCGTACAACTACGGGTGACACTCGTTCGGAATTCGCGCAACCGTGTGCAAGCGTGCACAACCTGCCGAGAGACATCGAGACGTGCACATCCGTGCGGCCGTTTGCTTCGCGTTAAATTCGCTTGGGCTATGGCTGGGGTTCGTGTCTTTGCCAGCGAAGAGAGCCCCGGCCACCGATGCTGACCCAAGCGCTCCTGGTTGATGACAGCCGCTCCGTCCTCAACTTCCTGAAACGTCACATCGAGGCTGAAGGTCTGGTCGAGGCCACCACCTTCCTCGATCCCGTGGAGGCGCTGGCCTGCGCGCAGGAACGCGTCTTCGATCTGGTGCTGGTCGATTACGAGATGCCGCATATGGACGGCATCGGCTTCATCCGCGCCTTTCGCAGGCTTCCCGGCTGCACCGACATCCCGATCGCGATGATCACCTCGCGTCAGACCGATGACGTCAAGATGGAAGCGCTGCAGGCCGGTGCAACCGATTTTCTACCCAAGCAGCCACAAAGCCTCGAGATGACGGTGCGCCTGCGGAATTTGGTTCAGCTTGGTGCAGCCGTGCGCAAGCTCAACGACCGCGCCGCGCATCTGGCCAGCGACGTCGCAGCAGCAACACGAAAGCTCGGCGAGCGCGAGGAGGAGATCATCCTGCGGCTCGCGCTCGCGGTCGAATACCGCGACAACGACACCGGCGAGCACACGCTGCGGGTCGCCAAATACAGCCGCATCATCGCCGACCAGCTCGGCCTGCCGGCCCGGCTCTGCCGCGACATCTACCTGGCCGCTCCCCTGCACGACGTCGGCAAGGTCGCCATTCCCGACAACATTCTGCTCAAGCCGGGCAAGCTCACCGACGACGAGATGGCGGTGATCCGGACACATGCGACGATCGGCGAGCGGATCCTGGCCGATTCCAACTGCGAGCTGATCCAGCTCGGCGCGCAAATTGCCGCAGGCCATCACGAGCGTTGGGACGGCGCGGGCTATCCGAACGGCCTCAAGGCGGATGAAATCCCGGTCGCCGCGCGCGTGGTTGCGGTTGCCGATGTCTTCGATGCCCTGACGACGCGGCGGCCGTATAAGGAGCCGATGCCGCTCGAGGCGGCGCGCAATTACCTGGCTGAGAACGCGGGGCGGCAGTTCGATCCAGCCTGCGTTGAGGCCTTCCTGTCGCGCTGGGACGAGGTGGTCGAGATCGCCGCCGGCCAGCGGACGACTCCTTTTCAGTGGACCGAGGCCCCTCTCGCTCCGTCGCGGTGAGTGCGGCGGAGAGCGGTTCGACCGAGGGCCGTTCGGCCGGGGCCGCCCCGACCGCGTGACCTGATCAACCGGCCAACAGCTTGTTGCGGCTCCATTTTTTCTCTAGTCGCCGGTTTGAACCTGTTCCTGCTAGAGTGGTACCAACAACTAAGAGTGATTTTGGTCACACTTGCTTCGGGCACCCTGCTGTAAGCATCGAACCGGGACGGGCCGATAGAGCATCGTCGAATTGGATGAGACTTCCCATGAAAAGCCTGATCGGCGCCTTCGTCGGCGCGTTCTGCCTTGCGGCCCCCGCTTTGGCACAGACTCCTGCCGCGATCGTCGAGGACGTTCAAGGCAAGGTCGACGGCATCGCGTTCATGGACTATGTGGCGCCGGGCAAGATCATCAAGCTCGGACCGAAGGCCAGCATCACGCTCAGCTACCTCAGATCGTGTGAGCGCGAGACGATCAGCGAGGGCGTCGTTCTGGTCGGCACAGAGCAGAGCATCGTACAGCTGGGCGAGGTCAAGCGGGAGAAGGTGCCCTGCGATACCAATGCGGCAAAACTGTCGGAGCGCCAGGCGAACCAGAGTGCCGCAACGTCCTTCCGCAGCGTGGGGCCGGACGCCAAGAGCACCCCGTCCAAGCTGCCGACGCTCTACGGTGTCGCACCACTGGTGCAGGCGAGGAGCGGGAGCACTCTGGTGATCGAACGCACCGACGGCAAGGAGCCCACGATCACCGTGCCGCTCAGGAACGAAACCATGGTCGGCGGCAAGTTCTATGACTTCGCCAAGGCCGGGAAATCGTTGACCCCGGGCGGCAGCTATCTCGCCATTCTCGGCACCAAGCGCTACGCCTTCCAGATCGACGCCAGCGCCACGTCATCGCCGACGCCGATCGTCGGCCGCCTGCTGCGGCTCGAATAGGCGGCTCCGCGAAGGCGCGATGCGGCGGATCGGCAGGCGGGACATCGTTGCGACGATCCTGATTGCGCTCCTTGCGGGCGCGGTCTTCACGTCACCGCCGCTTCAGGCGCTGCAAGGTCTCTCCCTCGACATCCTCACGGCGCTGCGCGGCAAGATCATTGGCGATCGCCGTGATCCCGCCACCTCGCCCGTCGTCGTGGTGGCGATCGACGGAGAGACCTATGACACCCAGCCTTTCAAGGGATCGCCGACGCAGACCTGGACGCGCGAGATCGGCCGGGTGCTCGGGAGCATCGCCGAGGGCGGGGCCAAGGTAATCGGATTCGACGTCATCTTTCCGAGCTCGATCGAACAATCCGAGATTTCCTTTGGCGACGCGCCGCTCGGCACGCGCATGAAGGGCTTTGACCGGGACTACCTGATAGCCCTGCGGCAGATCTCCGACACCGGCAAGCTGGTGCTCGGCGAAATCCTGAGCAACGACCACCCCGAGAGGCCCTACCGCGCGCAGCAGCTGGCAGTGAAGAACAACATCCGCGCTCTCAACGTCCATACCGACCCCGACGACGTGATCCGGCGGATGCCGCTGAGTTTCTCCATCGATGGCAAGCCGGTGCCCACGATGGCCGTCGAACTCGCCGCGCGGGCACTCGGCGCGAAGCCCGCGATCGGGCCATCCGGCGCGATGGAGCTGTCCGGCTACACGATTCCCAGCGCGGTGCCCAACACGCTGACGCTCAACTTTCGCGGCCTGGGCCGCGACGTCCCGACCTATTCTTTCGCCGACCTGCGCGCTTGCGCCGAGAAGGGCGACCGCGATTTCTTCCGCCGCGCCTTCGACGGGAAGGTGGTATTGCTCGGCACCATCCTCAACTTCGAGGACCGCAAGCTGACCTCGATGCGATTGTCGGGCGGCTATGACGGCTCGCCCGCGCCACGATGCGCCCTGCCCGCCCGCGCCGGCACCGCGCAGCAGGCCCGTAGCGACATCGCGGGTGTGTTCGTGCATGCCGCTGCGGTCCGAAATCTGATCGAGCAAGACGCGGTGACCGAGCCCGGCTTTGCCGCGCGGACCGCTCTCACGATTGCGCTCGCGGCGATCATCGCCTGCGTGGCCTGCATGCTTGCACCGGTCGGCGCGGTGACCGCCTGGCTCGCCGTCATCGCCATTTACGCGGCCTTCGCCGTCGGTGCGTTCGCGCATGCGCTGGCGCTGCCTCTTGTCGAACCGGCCCTGGCAAGCCTCGCCGCGCTGGCGATGATGATCGGCTACCGGTTCGTGCTGGCCGATCGCGACGAGCGCTTCCTCCGCGAGAGCTTTGCCTATTATCTCGCGCCCGAGGTCATCGATAACATGGTGGCGTCCGGCAAGATGCCGGCGCTCGGCGGCGAGATGCGCAACGTCACGATGTTCTTCTCCGATCTCAGCGGCTTCTCCTCGATCGCGGAGACCATCACGCCGGTCGAACTGGTCACGCTGATGAACGAATATCTCTCCGCCATGACCGACATCATCGAAAGCCATGGCGGCTACGTCGACAAATATATCGGCGATTCCATCGTCGCCATGTTCGGCGCGCCGGCCGACGATCCCGCGCACGCGCGCAACGCGGTTCGTGCCGCGCTGAAGTGTCACGAGAAGCTGGCGGAGCTCAATGCCTACAATCCCGCCTTCGCCGGTCACGGCCTGTCGCATCGCATCGGACTCAACAGCGGCGAAGCCGTGGTCGGCAATATCGGCTCGCGGCGCCGCTTCAATTACACTGTGATGAGCGACACCGTGAACGTCGCCTCGCGGCTCGAGGGCGCCAACAAATATTACGGCACCGCGATCATGGCATCGGAAACCACGATGGCGCAGACCGGCGATACCTTCGCCTGGCGCGAGCTCGATGCGATCAGGGTCCAGGGGCGCGGCGAGGCGATCAGGGTGTTCGAGCCGCTGGCGGAGAAGGATGCCGCGAGCGACGAGCAGGCGAAGGTCGCCGCGGCGTATGCGGAAGGGCTGGCATGCTGGCGGGCAAGGGAGTTTGCGAAAGCGGCTGATGTGTTCGACGGCGTCGCGAAGATCGATCCTGCGTCAGCCCGGTTCGCCAAGCGTGCGCGGGCATTCATCGTAAATCCGCCACCTTCGGATTGGACGTCAGTCAACACGCTGGAAGGAAAGTAATACAGCCAGCCAAGGCGCCGACTTCCCCTCTCCCGCAAGGGGAGAGGGGAATCTATCCTCACGAAAAGCATTGCGATCGGGGAGAACCCCTCATCCGGCGCTTCGCGCCACCTTCTCCCACCGGGGGGAGAAGGAAGAAGAGCGACGTCGATATCACCCTAAAACGGCAGCCCCACGTAGTTCTCCGCGAGCAGGCGCTGCGCCGTCTCGGACGAGAGCAGATAGTCCAGCTCCGTCTGCTGAAGCCGGTCCTCGTATTCGAGCCGGTCGGGGAAGCGGTGCAGCAGCATCGTCATCCACCAGGAGAAGCGTTGTGCTTTCCAGATCCGCGCGAGCGCCTTGGCGGAATAGCCTTTGAGAGCGGAATCGTCGCCGCTCTGATAATGCGCGAGCAAGGCGTGGTAGAGATAGTAGATGTCGGAAGCGGCACTGTTCAACCCGCGTGCGCCGGTCGGCGGCACGATGTGGGCCGCATCGCCTGCGAGGAACAGCCGGCCATAGCTCATCGGCTCGGCGACGAAGCTGCGCAACGGCGCGATGCTCTTCTCGATCGACGGCCCCGTGATCAGGCGGCCGGCGACCTGCTCCGGCAGGCGGCGCTTCAGCTCGGCCCAGAACGCATCGTCGCTCCAGTCCTCCACCTTGTCGGCGAGCGGCACCTGGATGTAGTAGCGGCTGAGCACCTGCGAGCGCAGCGAGCAGAGCGCAAAGCCGCGCTCGTGCTTCACATAGATCAGCTCGGGCGACACCGGCTTGGTGCGCGACAGCACCCCCAACCAGCCGAACGGATAGACTTTCTCATATTCACGCAGAACGTCCTTCGGGATCGACCTGCGGCTGACGCCGTGGAAACCATCGGCGCCGACGATGTAGTCGCAATCGACGTGGACGATGTCGTCGTTCGAGCGATACGTCACATAGGGACGGTCCGACGTCAGATCGTGCGGTGTCACATCCTCGGCATTGTGCACGACCTTGCCGCCGAGCCGGTCACGCGCCTCGTAGAGGTCGCGCGTCAACTCGGTCTGGCCGTAGACCAGCACCGAATTGCCGCCGGAATGCTTGTGCAGGTCGATCTTGGAGAGCACCCCGTCATGGGCGATCTCGAACCCGCGGTGGATCTCCCCCTCGCGGTCCATCCGCTCGCCGCACTGGGCTTCGCGCATCAGGTTCGCAAAGCCGTGCTCGAGCACGCCGGCACGGATGCGTGCGAGCACGTGATCGCGGCTGTATTTCTCCAGCACGATTGTGTCGATGCCCTTCAGGTGCAGAAGCTGGGACAGCAACAGCCCGGACGGCCCACCGCCGATGATACAGACCTGAACTTTCATTTTTGCATCCTCCCGTCGGCACTTTTTTGCAGATTGAGCGGTGCAAACCGATGGAGGGTTTTGCCTTTGTCTTGTACTATTCGAACATGAGAAGCACAGCCCCTGGCCCGGCGATCCGGGTCTACAATCTGTTCGGCGAGTCCGGCGATCTGCCCGACGTCGTGCATTGCGAGACGATCGCGTCGCGCTCGGTGCTGCACGACTGGACGCTGGCCGTGCATCGCCATGCCCGGCTGCACCAGGTGCTGCTGATCGAGCGCGGCGGCGGCGAGGCGACGCTCGACGGACGCGTGATACCCTTGAGGCCGATGCAGATCGTCAACGTGCCTGTCGGCCACGTCCACGGCTTCCGCTTCGTGCCTGATACCCAGGGCTGGGTGCTGACCATCGCGGCGGAGATTCTGGACGAGGCGCTGCTCGCCGCCGAGGGTCTGCGCGGCCCGCTGTCGCGATCGGCCGTGGTGCGCGGCACGCCGCAGATCCGCGCCACCATGAAGCAGATCTTCGCCGAACACGCCGCCCGCGATTTCGGCCGTGCGCACGTGCTGCGGGCCTTGTCGTCGGCCATGATCGGGCTCGTGGCCCGCGCGCTCACGGGCGAGAGCGGCGGCAACGGCACGGCGGAAAGCGGACTATTCCGTCGCTTCGAGGCGCTGCTCGAACAGCACCATCTGGAGCGCTGGAGCGTCGCGGACTACGCTGGTGCGCTGTCGATCACGCCGACCCATCTCAACCGGATCACGCGGGCGGCGACCGGCGACACCGCCTCGCATCTGATCCTCAACCGGCTGATCCGCGAGGCGCGGCGCAACCTCGTCTACACCAACCTGCCGGTCTCGACGATTGCCTACGCCCTCGGCTTCGACGATCCCGCCTATTTCAGCCGGATCTACGCGGCGGCCACGGGCGTATCGCCGCGCGCGTTTCGTGCGCAGCTGCATGACCGCGAAGGCTGAACCATCGGACGAAAGACCACGCGTGCTGATGGTCGGAGGCCACGCCGCAGTCGCGTTGGTTGCCGGCGCACCCCACTTACCTTCGTATAAGGGGAGCCATCCTTTGGATAGGGGCCCTTTACCTCCGTACAATTGAGCGGCGAATGCGCGCGCCTTAGCGTGACTGTATTCAGCGCCCTGGCGCTGGTGGCATGGAACCTCCCTAACCTCGGCGCAAGGCGGCCCCCCTGTCCGGTCGTCTGCGCCGCCTTTTCGGCAAGCCATCGGCGCCTTCAGTATTTTTCGGCCGACACATCGCGCCATTTCGGCCGGATCGCGTCGTGTCGAACTCGGGATCTGTGCATAATGTCTTCGTTTGGGAAGATCGCGCTCTTTATCGATGGCTCCAATCTCTATGCCACCTCCAAGGCGCTCGGCTTCGACATCGATTACAGGCGGTTGATCAGCGAGTTTCAAGCCCGGGGTACGCTGCTGCGCGCCTTTTACTACACGACCATCGTCGAGGATCAGGAGTTTTCGTCGATCCGCCCGCTGATCGATTGGCTCGACTACAACGGATACACCGTCGTCACCAAGCTCACCAAGGAGTTCGTCGACGCCACCACCGGCCGCCGCAAGGTGAGGGGCAGCATGAATGTCGATCTTGCCGTGAGTGCGATGGAGCTCGCCGAACACGTCGATCAGATCGTACTGTTCTCGGGGGATGGCGACTTTCGGTCGCTGGTCGAGGCCCTGCAACGCCGCGGTGTCCGCGTGACGGTCGTCTCCACACTCTCCACTCAGCCGCCCATGGTCGCCGACGACCTGCGCCGGCAGGCGGACGCGTTCATCGACCTGGCAGACCTGAAACCGAAAGTGGCGCGCGATCCGGTCGACCGGCCGGGATCGCGCGAGGTGCGGCAGCCACCGCAATTCCTCGCGCGCGGATTCATCAATCGGAGCGACCGGGTGGAATGAACCGGGGACGGCCGCTGGCACCTCAGACGTCGAAGAACACCGTCTCCTCCGGCCCCTGCAAATTGATCGTGAAGGAGTACACGACCTTGCCGGCACGCTCGCTGCGCGTTGCGATCAGCGTCTTGCGACGGGTCGGCTGCTCGATCAGGTTGAGCACCGGATCGGCGGCGTTGGCTGCCTCTTCGTCCGAGAAATAGAGCCGCGTGTTGAGGCCGATGTTGATGCCGCGCGCGACGACCCAGACATTGATGTGCGGTGCACATTTGCGGCCCGCCTTGTCGGTGATCGCGCCCGGCTTGATGGTCTCGAAGGTGACGAGGCCGCTCTCGAAGTCGGAACCGGCGCGGCCCCAGCCGCGAAACTCCGGCTCCAGCGCGCCCGCCGAGCGATCGGCCGGATGGTTGTAGCGTCCAGCCGCATTGGCCTGCCAGATCTCCAGCAGCACGTCGCGCAGCGGCGTGCCGGTGCCGTCGAGCACCTTGCCTTCCAGGGTGATGCGTTCACCTGCGGTGTTCGGCGTCACCAGCACGTTGGAGAAGTTCTTCTCGAAGATGTCGAAACCGGCCATCGCCGGGATCAAGCCGATATGGACGTAGGGCCCGGCCGTCTGCGAGGCGGTTTCCTTGAGATAGTTGAGCGGCTGCGGCATGGCTCAGTTCCCCTCGGTACGATTTTCGAAATAGGTGGAGCGCTGGCCGCGCAGGACGATGTCGAAGCGGTAGGCGAGCGAGTCGAAGGGCGACGAGGCGTTGAGGTCGAGCGGCGCGACGAGGCGGTCGAGCGCATCCTTGTCCGGAATCGTCGTCAGGATCGGGCAGACCGGGATCAAGGGATCGCCCTCGAAGTACATCTGCGTGATCAGCCGCTGCGCGAAGCCCGAGCCGAACACCGAGAAGTGGATGTGGGCCGGGCGCCAGCTGTTGACGTAGTTGCGCCAGGGATAAGGACCCGGCTTCACGGTGCGGAAATAGTAGTAACCGGTCTCGTCGGTCAGCGCGCGGCCGCAGCCACCGAAATTCGGGTCGATCGGCGCCAGATAGGTGTCCTTCTTGTGCCGGTAGCGGCCGCCGGCATTGGCCTGCCAGAACTCGACCAGCGTGTTCGCCACGCCGCGGCCGGTCTCGTCCAGCACGCGGCCATGGACGATGATGCGTTCGCCGACGGGATCGCCGTCCTTGGCGTAGTTGCGGATCAGGTCATTGTCGAGCGGGCCGAGATCATTGTGCCCGAACACCGGCCCCGTGATCTCCGAGACCGAGTTCTCCAGCGACAACAGCGCCTGGCGCGGCGAGCGCAGCACCGAGGATTTGTACCCCGGTGCATGCGCCGGCGGATGGATGGAACGGTCACGCTGGAAGAAGCCGCCGTCGCCGAGCGGCGGCGTAAAGGGCTCGGGACGATTGAGGCGGGGATCCCGCAAGGCTGGCGCCTGGGCATTCATCGGCGTTGTCTCTCCCTGTGGCGCCCGGGTCCGGGCGCCCGGCTTGTCGGGGGATCATGGAACGGTCTATTCTCAAGATAAATAGATCGATTATAATGAATTCCATGAAGGAAATCGATCATTTGGCCCTCGACGGCCACGCTCTCGAGCTGTTCCTCGCCGTGCTGGAGGAAGGTTCGGTGACGGCGGCGGCGACACGGCTCGGCCTGACGCAATCGGCGGTCAGCCACGGGCTGAACAAGCTGCGGCGGATTGCCGGCGATCCCCTGTTCGCCAAATCCGGCCGCGGCATCGTCGCCACGGCGCACGCCCAGGCCCTCGCCGCGAAGGCGCGCGCGTTGATCGACGAGATGCGCAGCTTTGCCGGCGGCGTCAGCTTCGCGCCGGCGCAGGCCCAGCTGTCGCTGACGATCGCCGCCAACGACTTCCAGCGCGACCTGCTGCTGCCGCGGTTCTTCGGTCACGTCGCCGAGCAGGTGAAGAGCCTGAACCTGCGCGTGATCCCCTCGCAATCGCCTTCGCCCGCGATGCTGCGCGAAAATCGCTGCGATCTCCTGGTCACGCCCCTGCCGCCGTCCGGCGTCGACATCGTGCAGAAGCGGCTGCTGAGGGATCACTATGTCTGCTATTACGATGCAAAGGCGCGTGCTGCGCCTGCCAGCCGCAACGCCTATCTCGCGGCGCGTCACATCACCGTGGTCTACACCGACAACGAGCGGCTGGACTTCGACCGCCGGCTGGCAGCGAACGGGCTTCACCGCGACATCGCGATCTCCGTGCCGAGCTTTTCCGGCGTGCCATCCTTCCTGCGCGGCTCGCAGATGCTTGCGAGTATGCCGAGCCTGCTCGCGCCCGGCGTGATGCGCGGTTTCGCGCACACGCAAATTCCATTGGCCTCCCGCACGCGAACGCTGGCCGAGCTGCCGATGTTCATGGTCTGGCACCAGCGCTATCAGAAAGACCCGGCCCATCGCTGGATCAGGAGCCAGCTCGAGACTGTCGCGGCGACGGCCGCCGCCTGAACGACGGGCCCTCCGTCGCAAAACCTGATTCCTGCCAAACCCACTGGTTGCGCAAGGGGAGCCACGCTAAAATCCCCCCATGACAGTGACCGACATTGCGAGCCGGACCTACAATCACAGCTGGCGGCTGGATCCCATCATCCGCAGCCTGCTGGATACCGACTTCTACAAGCTATTGATGTTGCAGATGATTCGGGAAGATTATCCGAATCAGCAGGTGACCTTCTCGGTCATCAACCGCTCGCGCCATGTGCGGCTCGCCGAGATCATCGACGAGGGCGAGCTGCGCGCCCAGCTCGATCACGCCCGCACCATCCGCTTCAGCAAGAAAGAGCTGATCTGGCTTGCCGGTAATACCTTCTACGGCAAGACCCACATGTTCTCGGCGGACTTCATCCGCTGGCTGGCGGAATTCCGCCTGCCCGAATACGAGCTGCGCAAGGTCGACGGCCAGTACGAGCTGCATTTCCACGGCCCCTGGACCCACACCACGATGTGGGAGATTCCGGCGCTCGCAATCCTCAACGAGCTGCGCTCCCGTGCGGCGATCAAGGGCCGCGGCCGCTTCGAGCTCGACGTGCTCTATGCCCGCGCCAAGGCCAAGCTCTGGACCAAGGTGGAGCGTCTTCGCAAGCTGGAAAATCTGCGCCTGTCCGACTTCGGCACCCGCCGCCGTCACGGCTTCCTCTGGCAGCGCTGGTGCGTCGAGGCGGTGAAGGAAGGCCTGGGCTCGTCCTTCATCGGGACGTCCAACGTGCTGCTCGCGATGGACAACGATCTCGAGGCGATCGGTACCAACGCGCATGAGCTGCCGATGGTCGCGGCCGCGCTCGCCAGGGATGACGAGGAATTGCGCTGGGCGCCCTACCGCATTCTCGACCAGTGGCGCCAGACCTATGGCGGCAATCTCCTGATCGCACTTCCCGACGCCTTCGGCACCAAGGCCTTCCTGCGCGATGCGCCGGAATGGGTCGCCGACTGGACCGGCTTCCGCCCCGACAGCGCGCCGCCGATCCAGGCCGGCGAGGAGATCATCGCCTGGTGGGACAAGAAGGGCCGCAACCCCAGGGACAAGCTGCTCGTCTTTTCCGACGCGATGGACGTCGGCTCGATCGAGGAGACCTATCACCACTTCACCGGGCGCGTGCGGCTCTCCTTCGGCTGGGGCACCAACCTCACCAACGACTTCGTCGGCTGCACGCCGGACGGCTCGTTCAACCTCGATCCGATCTCGCTGGTCTGCAAGGTCTCGTCGGTCGACGGTCATCCGGCCGTCAAGCTCTCCGACAATCCGGAGAAGGCGACCGGCCTTCCCTCTGAGATCGAGCGTTACCTGCGCGTGTTCGGCGACGCGGGCCGCGTGCGCAAGCCGGTGCTGGTCTAGCCGATCTCCCCTTGATCGGGTGAATCGCGCACGACGAATGCGCTGCATTGGCTCGCCGGTGCCGCGCCGGTCCCGGTTCGCCGGCATTTGAAGCGATTTGCGGGCACCTGCTTCACGACGGCTTCACCCTGCGACGGAGTCCTCCGCACCATTCAGGTCGAGTTAAGCAACCATCCCGTCTACTTGGCGTTGCAGGCGCAACGCTCCGTTGGGATCGTTGATCGACTTGGGGAATAAGGTGTTTCGCAGAACAGCGACGTCGGTGCAGGGACACTGCTTCCTTCACGTCATCAAACTCGTCTCGCCTTTCGTGATGGTCGTCGTGCTCCAGGCGGCGATCGCGGGATTCAGCCTCGAGGTGATGTCGTCGGTCCGCGCCTATGTCGCGGGCGAAGCGCTATGGTCGCGCTCGCAGAAGAATGCCGTCTACTTCCTCAATCGCTACCTGCATTCGGGCGAGGCCAGCCAGTTCGCGCAGTACCAGGCCGCGCTCGCCGTTCCCATCGGGGACGAGTTCGCGCGCTGGGCGCTCGAACGCGATCCGGTCGACGTCGAGGCCGCCCGTATCGGCTTTCTCCAGGGCGGCAACCATCCCGATGACGTACCGGGACTGATCTGGCTGTTTCGCTACTTCAACCGCGTCAGCTTCCTCCAGGACGCGATCCGCGAATGGGCGGCCACAGATCCCATGCTGCTGGAGCTGAGCGTGTTCGGCGAGTTGATCCGCTCCGAGCTGGAGAACGGACCCATTCAAGACGGCCGCCTGCAATTCCTGTCGTCGCGGCTCTCGGAGCTCAATACCCAGTTCACGGTGCATGCCACGCGGTTCTCCGCCGTCCTCAGCGAAGGCTCCCGCACCATCAAGGTGACGCTGACTTGCATCAACATCGTCACCGCCGCGGCGCTGATCCTGCTTCTGATCTGGCATACGCGGCGGCTGGTGCTGCAACGACAGGCGTTCGAAAACGCCCTGCATGCCGAGACACAGCGCCTGGCCTGGCAGGCTTCGCACGACTGGCTGACCGGCCTGTCGAACCGTCGCGCCTTCGAGGCGCGCCTGCAAAGCGAGCTGGACAATGCCGCGGCGGGTACGCTCGGCCTGATCCTGCTCGACCTCGACCAGTTCAAGAGCGTCAACGATAGCTGTGGCCACCTTGCCGGCGACCGTCTGCTCCGCGATGTCTCGCGCCTCCTGCAACAGGGCCGGCACGCTGATGATCTGGTGGCCCGGCTCGGCGGTGACGAATTCGCCCTGATCCTGCCGCAATGCTCGCCCTTCGATGCCGTCGACATCGCCGAGCGTCTGCGCAGATCGCTCGAGCTGCTCAGTTTCGCCTGGGACGATCGTTGCTTTGTGGTGACCGCCAGCATCGGAGTGACCTGCATCGTCGACCGCAACATCACGCTCGAGGATGCGATGCGACGCGCGGATGCTGCCTGCTATCGCGCCAAGGAAAAGGGACGCAACCGCGTTCAGGTCGAGAGCGGAAGCCCGGGCGCCGTCGCCGTCGCAGCCCGCCCGCGCGAAGCTGCGCGCGCCTGACGCGGCTCGCCGCTGTCAGCGCTGGGGCAGGATTCCGAGCCCTCTGAGATGCACGTCGAGGAATTGTTCGATCTGCTGGCGCAGCATCTGCGGCGGCACGGCCACCATGCGCTCCTCGAGGCCGAGCGAGATGATGCCATGCACCGCGGAAAACAGCGTGCGCGACAGCAGCGCGATCTTCACGTCATCCGCATCCGGCAATAGCCGCACCAGGGGTGGATGCATCAGCGCAAAGGCATCCATCACCATCTGAAGGATGTCGTCCGGATAAGGTCGATCGTCCTCCATCCGATGCTCGAACAAGGAGCGCAGCAGATTGGCGTGTCCTGCAAAGAAATCGAGATAGGTCTCGGCAAGCCCATAGAGCTGGCGAACCGGATCCTCGGCGGGAACGCCCCGCAGCCGCGCCGTGAGCGCCTGAACCGTCTCCCGATTGACGGTCAGGATGACCCCGTCGAAGTCGCCGAACTCGTTATAGACGCTGCCGACCGAACAGCCGACAGCCTCGGCAACGTCCCGAACCTTCAACGATCTCAGCCCTTTAGCTGCGATAATGCCGCGGGCGATCTCCAGGATCTGGCGCCGCCGCCGGCTTTTTTTCTGGTCGCGCAGCGATTCTTCTTGAACATTGTTCATTTTCAAGCTACTCATATGAACATTGTTCAATTTAACTCGGAGACCTGCGAAATGCAAACCCTCGCTGTTGATATCGCCGCCACCTTCGTCGATGACGCCACGGCTCTCGTGACCGGCCTCGGCCGCGCCGCCCTCAAGGTCGTGATGGCGCCGATCGATCGCATCGCCAATGCCTGCGACATTGCCGGCGTGCTCGCCGAGCGCCGCGCGACCTTCCGGATGTGGCGGACGAACCGCGCCCGAGCCCGCCACGAGCGGCGCCGGTTCAGCCTGCTCGGTCGCTTCTCGCCGTTTCGGCACCTCGCCCATCTCACCTGAGACGCAGCCGGCACGCCCCGATCGGTTCGAATGCAAGAGCCGGTTACAATGTTGGACTCACCATGCCCCGACATGCGCGCCGGATGGCGCGGCCCTCGGCGATGCGGTTCAGCTTTTCCTCATCGCCCGGCGCGATATCCGTGGAGCTGCGGCCTTCCTGCCGGAGCCTGATACGCCGCGACCGAAGTCATTTGCGAACCTAACGACGCCAATCGGAGACCAACAGGATCGGAAGGAGCGACGGCGCAAAGCAAGCCGGGACGATCGTCCTCACCTCGCAATTTGCCCATTGCTTATCTCTGGTCCCGACGCCCCACCGACAGCGTAACACCCCCAAGATGCGTTTCCAAAACAGGACTGGTCATGATCAGGGAATTGATGTCGTCACGCCGCTTCGCGCCGCTGTTCTGGGCGCAGTTCTTCTCGGCGCTCAATGACAATGTGCTCAAGAACGCACTCGTCATCATCCTGCTTTACAGTGCAGCGACCGGCCACGGCGATGCCCTGGTGACGGTCGCAGGCGCCGTCTTCATCTTCCCCTATTTCATCCTGTCGGGGCTCGGCGGCCAGCTCGCCGACAAATACGTCAAATCCGTCGTCGCAAGGCGGCTCAAATTCGCCGAGATCTTCGCCGCCGGCTTTGCCGCTGCCGGCTTCTTTCTGCATTCGGTGCCGCTGCTGTTCGCAGCGCTGGCGCTGTTCGGCGTCATCGCCGCCCTGTTTGGCCCGGTGAAATACGCCATGCTGCCGGACCAGCTCGAGCTCGGCGAGCTCGCGACCGGCAACGCCCTGGTCGAAGGCGCCACCTTCATGGCCATCCTGCTCGGCACCGTCGCCGGCGGCCAGTTCGTGGCCGGCTCCGCGCATATGGGCTGGGTCGCCTCGGCCGTTGTCGTACTGGCCCTGCTGTCCTGGGCCTTCGCCGCCCGCATTCCCGCGACCACGCCCTCAGCGCCCGATCTGCCCGTCGACGCCAATCCCTGGACCTCTACGGTCAGCCTGCTCAGGACGCTGCACGCCGATCACCGCCTGTGGGACGGTACCGTGATCGTCTCCTGGTTCTGGCTGGTCGGCGCCATCGTGCTGTCGCTGCTGCCGGCGCTGATCAAGGAGGTCGTCGGCGGCACCGAGGGCGTGGTGACGCTGTGCCTTGCGATCTTCGCGATCGGCATCGCCATCGGCTCGCTGTTCGCCGCAAGCCTCAGCCACGTTCGCCCCAACCTTGCGCTAGTGCCGATCGGCGCCATCATCATGGGATGTGCCGGCCTCGATCTCGCCTGGGCCATCGGCGTGACCGCCAAGGCTCAGGACGTCACCGCGGCCGGTTTCGCGACCTCGTTCGCGGGCCTGCGCATGCTGGTCGACTTCGTCGCCTTCGCCTTCGGCGGCGGCCTGTTCGTCGTGCCGTCCTTCGCCGCGGTCCAGGCCTGGTCGGCGCCGTCCGAGCGCGCCCGGATCATCGCCGCCGGCAACGTGCTGCAGGCAGCCTTCATGGTCGTGGGCTCGCTGTTCGTCGCGCTGTTGCAGGCCGCCGGTCTCCATATCGGCTGGATCTTCTTCGGCCTCGGCGTCGCCAGCTTCGGCGCGATGTGGTTCGTCCTGACCAAGTGGGGCAAAGAAGGCGTGCGCGATGCCGGCGGGCTTCTATTCCGCGCCCTGTTCCGCACCGAGATCCGCGGGCTCGAAAACCTGCCGCCTCCGGGCACGCGCATGCTGATCGCGCCCAACCATGTCAGCCTGATCGACGGCCCGCTGCTGCACGCCGTGCTGCCGATCGACGCGAGCTTCGCGGTGGATACCGGCATCGCCAGGGCCTGGTGGGCCAAGCCGTTCCTGCGCGTCGTCAAGCACTACACCATGGATCCGACCAAGCCGCTGGCCGCACGCGACCTGATCAAGCTCGTCGCCGCCGGCGAGCCGGTTGTGATCTTCCCGGAAGGACGCATCACCGTCTCCGGCTCACTGATGAAGGTCTATGACGGCACCGCGATGATCGCGGACAAGGCCGACGCCGTGGTCGTGCCGGTTCGCATCGAAGGCGCGCAGCGCTCCTATCTCAGCTATCTCAACAGCAGCCAGATCAAGCGGTCGTGGTTTCCGCGCGTGACAGTCACCATCCTTCCGCCGGTCAAGCTGCCGGTCGACGAAACGCTCAAGGGCAAGGCGCGCCGCAATGCCGCCGGCGCCGCGCTCCAGGACGTGATGATCGACGCGCTCGTAAAGAACGCCATGCTCGATCACACCCTGTTCGAAGCACTCGGACACGCCTATCGCGACCGCGACACCGGCAAGGTCATCATCGAGGACGCGCTCGGCACCAAGCTGACCTATCGCAAGCTGATCCTCGGCGCGCAGGTCCTGAGCCGCAAGCTGGAGAACGGCACCGCAATCGGCGAGAATGTCGGCGTGCTGCTGCCGAATTCGGCCGGCGTCGCCGTCGTCTTCATGGCGCTGCAGAACAGCGGCCGGGTGCCGGCGATGCTCAACTTCTCGGCCGGCCCGGTCAACGTGCTCGCCGCCATGAAAGCCGCGCAGGTCAAGACCGTGCTGACGTCGAAGGCGTTCATCGAGAAGGGCAAGCTCGACAAGCTGATGGCCGCGATTTCGGCCGAGGCGCGCGTGGTCTATCTCGAGGACGTCCGCGCCTCGATCGGTGCCGTCGACAAGATCAAGGGCCTGCTCGCCGGCACCGCGCCGCGGGTGTCCCGCCAGGCCAACGATCCGGCCGTCGTGTTGTTCACCTCGGGCTCGGAAGGCACGCCGAAGGGCGTTGTGCTGTCCCACCGCAACATCCTCGCCAATGCGGCGCAGGCGCTGGCGCGCGTCGACGCCAACGCCAATGACAAGGTGTTCAACGTGCTGCCGGTGTTCCACTCCTTCGGGTTGACCGGCGGAATGATGATGCCGATGCTGGCGGGCATCCCGATCTACATGTATCCGTCGCCGCTGCATTACCGCATCGTGCCGGAGCTGATTTACCAGACCGGCGCGACGATCCTGTTCGGCACCGATACGTTCCTCACCGGCTATGCGCGGTCGGCGCACCCCTACGACTTCCGGACCCTACGCCTCGTCATCGCCGGCGCCGAAGCGGTCAAGGACCGCACGCGCCAGGTGTTCATGGAGCGCTACGGCATCCGCATCCTCGAAGGCTATGGCGTCACCGAGACGGCACCGGTGCTGGCGATGAACACGCCGATGGCCAACCGTCCCGGCACCGTCGGCCGCCTGTCGCCGCTGATGGAAAGCCGCCTCGATCCGGTCCCCGGCATCGAGGAAGGCGGCCGCCTCTCCGTGCGCGGGCCGAATGTGATGCTCGGCTACTTGCGGGCCGAAAATCCCGGCGTGCTCGAAAAGCTTCCCGAGGGCTGGCACGATACCGGCGACATCGTGGCGATCGACGCCGCTGGCTTCATCACCATCAAGGGCCGCGCCAAGCGCTTCGCCAAGATCGCAGGCGAGATGGTCTCGCTGTCGGCGGTCGAAGCCATCGCAACGGCGCTGTGGCCGCAGGCGGCCTCCGTCGCAGTGTCGATCCCGGACCAGCGTAAGGGCGAGCGCATCGTCTTGCTGACGACGCAGAGGAACGCCGAGCGTAGCGCGATGCAGGCCCAGGCCAAGGCGATCGGCGCGTCAGAGCTGACGGTGCCTGCCACGATCATGGTGGTCGACAAGGTGCCGCTGCTCGGCACCGGCAAGACCGACTATGTCACGGCAACGACGATGGCCCGCGAGCAAGCGTCCTCGCCCGAGCGCGACGTAGCGTAACCCGGCTCGTTCACCTCTCCCGCTTGCGGGAGAGGTCGCGCCGAAGGCGCGGGTGAGGGCTTTCTCCTCTTGGGGGTTGTCCCACTGCGGAGTGACCCTCTCCCCGACCCTCTCCCGCAAGCGGGAGAGGGAGCGATCACGCTGCGGTCCGCCGTTCCTGCGCATAGCGCACCAAGGCGGCAAAGCGATAAATGCCGTGCACGAACTTGCCGTAGGGCATGGTGATGAACAGCGCGAACACGGCGCCGAGATGCAGCGCGAGCAGCGGCCCCATCGCGCCGGTCTCGCGCAGGACCAGCAGCAGCATTCCCGTGAGGCCGGTCAGGAACAGCATGGCGATGAAGCCGACATCCATGCCGTAACGGCTCTCGTCAAGCAATGCCGGATCGCGGCGCATCTTGGCCGTGAACAGGCCGATCGGCCCGACGATCAGGCCGATGCCGCCGAGCGAGCCCAGCACCACGGGCAGGTCCCACCACGGATACGGCGCCTCGCGCCCGAGCAGATAGTGATAGAGCGTCGCCACCGACGTCGCGGCGAAGCACAGCAGGAAGCCGTAGAAGGTCAGGTGATGACAGAGCTTGCGCCGGTCGGTCGGCTTGTCGTCCTCGTTGTAGCAACCGACGCCGCCGCCATGGAGATAGCGCAGCTCGCCGGCATCGCGGATCGCCTGAAAGATCGAGCCGCCGTCGGCATGGCCACCAATGGGTGCGCCGATGTCGCGCCAGAAGGCGCGCACGCTCATGACGAGGGCCAGGATGGCGTAGAGGAAGGCGGCACTGAACAGAGCGGCCATGGTGTTATGTGGCATCAGCTTGTAGAAGGCGCCGGGGCCGGTGTGCACGCCGAACAGCACGCTGCGATCGTTGAGCGCGGCGAAGCCGAGGATGAAGGCGGCCATGCTGAGCGCGGCGATGACGCTGATGACGAGCCCGTTGCGCGCGAACGCACCGGACAGCGCCCGCGGCCAGGCGTAGGCCGCATAGGACTCCGCGCGCGCGACCGCGAGCGTCTTGGGGACGTTGACGTTGAACTCGTGCGGCGGCGAGAACTGGCAGTCGACGTAGCAGGCACCGCAGCCATGGCAGAGATTGGCGAGATAGTTGAGGTCGCCGTCGGAGAAGGCGCGGCGCATCTCCATGGCCGGAAACACCGCGCACAAGCCCTCGCAATAGCGACAGGAATTGCAGACCGTCATTAGACGGTCGGCTTCGTCCAAAATCCTAGTTCCGTGCATGTTTTGCCGCTTCCCGTCCCGCGATCCGCCCGAACACGCTGCCGATGGTCATCCCCATGCCGGCGGCATAGCCCTTGCCGAGCACGTTGCCGGCCATGATCTCGCCGGCCGCGAACATGTTGCCTGACGGCTTGCCGCCCTTCATCAGCATCCGCGCCTCCTTGTTCACGCGCGTGCCGAGATAGGTGAAGGTGATGCCGGGCCGGACCGGATAGGCGAGATAGGGCGGTGTCTCGATCCGGCGCGCCCAGTGTGTCTTCGGCGGCGTGATGCCTTCGGTACGGCAGTCGTCCAGGATGGTATGGTCGAAGGTGCCTGATAGCACCGCGGCGTTGAACTCGGTGATGGTCTTCTCCAGCGCGGCCGGATCGAGCTCGAGCTTACCGGCGAGTTCCGCCACCGTCTGTCCGGCGATCGGCGGAAACAGCGTCGGCATGAAAGAGGTGACCACGGTGGAATCGAAGATGATGTAGGCGATCTGGTCGGGCTGCGCCGCAACCAGCCGGCCCCAGATCGCATAGCGCTTCGGCCAGATGTCCTCGCCCTCGTCGTAGAAGCGCTGCGCGTGCCTGTTGACGACGATGCCGAACACGACCGAGTCGTGCCGCGTGATGATGCCGCCGTCGAATTTCGGCGCACGGGCGTCGATCGCGACCGCGTGGCACTGGGTGGGATCGCCGACCTCCTGCACGCCCTTGTCGAGCAGCATCTTCAGGACCGAGCCACGATTATAGGGCGTGCCGCGGATCAGGAAATTGTCGGCGGCCTCGCCCCAATATTGCTTCAGCCATTCGATGTTGGCCTCGAATCCGCCCGCGGCGGCCACCAGCGAGGTCGCGCGGATCTCGGTCTCGCCCTTGATCGGCCGCTTGAGGCGGGCAGCGAGGAACATGCCGTCCTCGATCACGAGGTCGGTGACCTCGGCGTCGTATTCGACCTCGACGCCGAGCCGTTCGGCGGTGAGATAGAGCGCGTTGAGCATCGCGCGGCCCCCGCCGAGAAAGAAGGAGTTGGTGCGGCCGAGGCTCAGCGTGCCGCCGAGCGAAGGCTGCCAGCGCACACCCTGCTCCACGATCCAGTTCAGGATGTCCTTGGATTCGTGGATCATGTGGCGCGCCAGCACCTCGTCGGTCTGCCCGCCGGTGACGCGCAGCAGGTCCTCCCAGAACTCATCTTCCGTATAGGGACCGGTCAGGATTTCGGTCGCCGCGTCGTGGGCGCAACGCATGTTGCGGGTGTGACGGGTATTGCCGCCGCGATAGAACTTTGGCGCCCCCTCAAGCACCAGCACCGAGGCGCCGCCGCGCCGGGCGCTGATCGCTGCACACAGCGCCGCATTGCCGCCGCCGATCACCAGCACGTCGTATTTGCTGCTCATGCCGTCTGCCCGATGGCACCCGAGATTAGAGATTTTCTGTCCGTCAGCGGCATGCTCGACCAGTTCCACCATTGCGCACGTTTGTATACAAAGATATACATCGGGCGTGCAAGCGGCGTCTCTGCATGGGCAGGATGCGCATCGAGGGATCATGGCCAGACGCCCGGCAAGGACAGGCGGGTCGATTTCGCGCAGCGCCGGCGTTGCGTTGGGCGAAGCCGTGTTCCGCTCTCTGTGCGAGGCGCTCCAGGCCGGCAGCTACCGCGCGGGCGACCGCCTGCGCGAGGAGGAAGTCGCCCAGCGGCTCAAGGTCAGCCGCACTCCGGTTCGCGAAGCGCTGGGCCGCCTCGCGGCACGCGGCTTCGTCGAGCCTGCCGGCGGCCGCGGGCTGATCGTCCGCAATCTCGACATTTCCGAGGTGCTCGAGCTCTACGCCATGCGCGAGATCATGGAAGGTGCCGCGGCGCGCCTCGCCGCCGAGCACGCCTCAACGACGGAGATCGACGCGCTCCGAGACATCGAGCAGGCTTTTGTCGAGGCGTCCGGAACCGACACGGCGGAGATGGCGCGGCTCAACCGCGCCTTCCACGAGGCCATTTGCCGCGCCGCCCGCAACCGCTATCTCGACAACGCTTCACGGGAATTGCAGGACTGGATCGCCCTGCTCGGCCCGACCACCTTCACCGTATCGGGCCGCCCCTCGACCAGTCGCGGCGAGCATCAGGCCATGATCGAGGCCATCGCTGCGCGCGACGGCGACACGGCGGAAAAGCTGGCACGCGCGCATATCCGGGAAGCGCTGCGCTGCCGGCTGAAATTGTTGCAGAAGCAATAGGCCGCCTACCGCCTCACCCTGCGCGCGGGACGCGCCTCTTCAGCCGAGGCCGGCAAGGCTTCGTCAAGCAGTTCGGTCGGACCGCCCAGCGTGCGCGTCAGGCGGACGGCAGCCTTCAGCAACAGCGACGTCATCGCCTTGATATTGTCCCGCGTGAAGCGCAGCTTCGGCCCCGAGAGCGACAGGGCACCAACGCATTTGCCAGCGGGGCCGAACACCGGGCAGGCAAGTCCGGCGCAATCCGGATCACGCTCGCCAAAGGACACGGCGACGCAGTCCTTTCGGATCTCGTCGTAGCCCTCGCCTTTCTCCCCGTCGAAGGCGAGAATAACGCGGCCGGCTGCGCCGCGGTCGAGCGGCAGGAGCATGCCGGCCTCGACCCGGTCGAGCGTCGAATGCCGGGAATCGACACGAAAGACGCACAGCCTGCGCCTGGCGTCATGCCGCACATGATACGACGGGCTTTCGGTGCCGTCGGCCACGAGCTGCCGCAACAGCGGCACCACCTGATCATGCAGATTGTTGCTGCGCTGGTAGACCGCGCCGAGCCGGAACGGCGTCGGGCCGAGGTGATAGCGACCGTCGGCGAACTGCACGAGATAGCCGAATTCCTGAAGCGACGTCATCAGCCGCAGCAGCGTGCTCTTGTACATTTTGGTGCGCCGGGCGAGCTCGGCCAGAGTCATCGGCTCCGGCGCATCCTCGAAGGCCGCAAGGATGCTCAGAGCGCGGTCGACGGCGGCGACACCGGACGAAGGCATGCGGTCTCCTAGTCAGGGAATCCGGAGGGATCGATGAGCTTTGCGATGACGGGAAAATAAGCGTCGCCCATGCCCTTGTCGATCGTCTCCTGGAAGATCGTGCGCATCAGCGCCGCGCCGCGCAGATTTAGCCCGGCCTGCGCACCCAGCTCCAGCGCGTAAGAGAGATCCTTCATTGCATACTCGGTCGAGAAGGCGCGCAGCGGAAACTCCCTGGCGACGATCGCCTTCATGCCATGGTTACGCAGCGCGAAGCTATCCGCCGACCCCTTGGACAGGGTCTCCAGCAGCAGCTTCGGCTCGACGCCGCTGTGCTTGGCGATCGCGACCGCCTCCGCCAGCGCATTGACGGTCTCGAACAGCACCATGTTGTTGAGGATCTTCGTGACCTGTCCGGCCCCGGTGTCGCCGCAGAGGGTGACATCCGTGGCGAAATGCCGGATCAGCGGCTCGACCTTCGCGAACTGCTCGACTGTCGCGCCGACCATGACGCTGAGCGTGCCGTCCTGCGCAGCCTGACGCGTGCGCGCGATCGGCGCGTCGATCCAGAGCGCACCCTTGTCGGCGAGTTGCCTCGCGAACGACCGCGTCAGGCCGACATCGGAGGTGCCGAGATCGACCACGGTCTGGCCGCTTCCGATGGCCGGCAGGATGCTTTCGAAGACCGACATCACATGCCTGGCACTGGGAAGGCACAGGAAGATCGTCTCGGTGCCGCCGACGACATCTTCGACCGACCTTGCCGCGGTCCCTCCATCCGCAACGATCCGCGCCAGTGGCTCTGCGGCGAGGTCGAACGCCAGCACCGGCCGTCCGCTCTTGCGCAAGAGGTTGCGGCAGATCGGCTCGCCCATGACCCCGAGACCGATGAACCCAATCGAACCAGACATTCCGTTATTCTCCCTCGAAAATCCTGCGGCCGGGCGGGTGCGGGCCCGCCCGGCCGACGCAGTTACTTCACCAGCGGACAGCCGCCCTCGCTCATCGGCCGGAACACCTCTTCACCCGGCTTGGAGCTGACGATCCGGTAATAGTCGAACTTGTACTTGGACTCCTCCGGCTTCTTCACCTGCACCAGATACATCGCATGCAGCACGCGCCCGTCGGGACGGATCGCAACGTCCTTGTTGTACATATCGTTGACTTTCATCTCGTGCATCTTGGCGGCAACGGCCGTCGCATCCGTCGTGCCCGCCGCCTTCACCGCGGCAAGGTAGTGATGCACGCCGCTATAGACCCCGGCTTGCACCATGCTCGCGACCTTGCCGTCCATCAGAGCGGCATAGCGCTTCGACCAGGCCCGGGTTTGCTCGTTGAGGTCCCAGTAGAACGAAGTCGTCACCTGCAAGCCCTGGGTGACCTTCAGGCCGAGGGAATTCACGTCCGTGATGAAGACGAGAAGACCGGCGAGCTTCTGGCCGCCTTCGACGATGCCGAACTCGCCCGCCTGCTTGATCGCGGTCTGCACGTCCGCGCCGGACGTCGCCAGCCCGACGACGTCGGCCTTGGAGCCCTGCGCCTGCAACAGGAACGACGCGAAATCGGCGGTGCCGAGCGGATGCGCGGCCGAGCCGATCACCTTGCCGCCGGCGGCCTCGATGAATTTGGTCGCGTCGCGCTGAAGCGCGTGGCCGAAGGCATAGTCGGCCGTCACGAAGTACCAGGTCTTGCCACCGGCCCGCGTGATCGCATCGCTGGTGAGCTTCGACAGCGCGTAGGTGTCGTAGTTGAAGTGGAAGCTCACCGGCGAACAGGACTTTCCGGTAAAATCGGACGAGCCGGGGCCTGAGATCACGAAGATCTTGTTCTTCTGCTTGGCGACTTCAAGGATGGCAAAGCCGGCCGAAGAGGCTGCGCCGTCCGCAATCATGTCGACGCCTTCATTGTCGAACCATTTGCGCGCGGTGGCCGATGCGATATCCGGCTTGTTCTGGTGGTCGGCCGAGATGATCTCGATTTTCTTGCCGAGCAGCTCGTTGCCGAAATCCTCCGCGGCGAGTTTTGCGGCGGCAACCGAGCCGCGCCCGCCATTGTCGGCGAACACGCCGGACTGGTCGTTGAGCACGCCGATCCTGATCACATTGCCGGCTGCTAGCGCTGTGCTCGCCTGTGCGGCCAGAATTGCCGCCATGATCCAACGCAACTTCATAAGATACGCCTCCCGTTTACGAATTTTGCTTGTTGAGGATGTCTTGCAGCACCGGCGCGATGTAGCGCCGGAACTGTTCCGGGTTCTCACTCATCGGAAAATGGCCGAGCCGCTCCATCACGGTAGCCTTCGCGCCGGGAATGCCGGCGGCTGTCCGCAGCGTGTCCTCCGGCGTGCAGGAGAAATCGTACTCGCCGGTGAGGAGATAGAGCGGACACTGGTTGACGTCGATGTTACAGGTGCGCCCGCGCAGATCGCCATCGACGCGATAGAAATATAGATCGCCCTTGAAGATGCCGGGGCCGCCCTGCTTGTAGCCCCACAGCGTCTCGTTGCGCGAAGCTTCCGGGCCGCCAGGCGCGATCAGCCCGGACACCAGGGCGGCGCAGACCTCGCCGCCATGAACGTCGGGCCGGTTCAGCCAGGCCGTGTCGTACCAGGGCTGCTGGAAGTCCGCAGCCTCGAGGCCGATCAGGGCGCGGAATTCGCCCGCATGCTCGATGGCGAGATTGAGCACGATACGGCCGCCGATCGAACAGCCCATCACCACCGGCCGCTCCAGCTTCAGCGCGTTGCAGAACGCACGGATGGTCGCGGTGTAGCTTGCGGTGGTCAGCCGATATTCGGTGCCGTATTGGCTGTCCGGCGGATTGGACTTGCCGTGCCAGGGCATGTCGAAGGCGATGACGCGGAAATGCCTGGTGAACTCGTCATCCACGAGCAGATGCCGCCATTGCCGCGCATCGGAGCCGGCGGTGTGGAGGCAGACCAGTGGAATGCCGCTGCCGTTTTCCTCGAAGTAGATGCGGTTGATCTCTCCATTGATTTCGACATGCACGTAGCGCCCGACGATCGGCTCGACGAAGCCGCTCATGACGCACCTCCAAAACCGTTCTGTCGGGGCAGCGCCAAGAGATCCTTGAAGTACTGAAGATGCGTCATGAAGGGATGCAGATCCCCTTCAAGTGTCGCCTGTCCGCGCTTGGTCAGCGCGAGCAGGTCATGCCAACCCGCCGGCGGCATCTTCTGCCAATAGGCGGCAAACGCCGCCGGCGTCGCACGGTAGGCGAACCGCCACGAGCGCATCAGGACAGGAGCCGGCGTCATATCCACGATCTGCCCGGCGCGGATGGCAAGGTGAAATGGCTGCGTGCTCGGCCCGAGCAGGCAGTCGACGTCGAGCCAGCGCCCGCGGGCGGCCAGGGCGGCATCGCGTGCCAGCAAGTCGGGGATCGCCGTGAAAGCCGCGATGACGGCGTCGGGCGAAAATGACACCGGCTGGCCGTCGCCTTGATGGACGCGTTCGGATTCCATCGTTCCGTCCCTTCCTATCCATCGTTCTGTCAGGCAGAACGTTATTCTATTTCATCTTCGCTTCTATACAGAGCTTGTCGGCGAACTCAAGTGCATGGGGCCCGCATGCGGTGCCGCGGGGATGCCACCAGTTCGGGGATGAAGTTTTGTCTCGCCGCCGGCGTAGCCCGAGATCAAGCTTCGAGGACGCGCGCGAGCAGCCAATAGCCGCCGAGCAGGCCGATCACCGCGGACACTGCATAGACCAGCCCCGCCGCCCTCACCGGCTCGGACCGATCCTCAGCACTCAGTCGATCGGCCACGCGGAGGATCGGCAGCGCGACTGCGACGATCGCAACCTGTCCGATCTCGACGCCGATGTTGAAGGCGGCCAGCGCCGGCACCGCCGCGTTGGGTGGCAGCCCGATCTCGCGAAGCGCACCGGCGAAGCCAAAACCGTGGATCAGCCCGAACAGAAAGGCCATGCGCCAGCGCTTGTCGACATCGCGCGAGAAGAAGTTCTCCACGGCGACGAAGACGATCGAGGCCGCGATCGCGGGCTCCACAAGGCTGCTCGGGATGACGAGGACATCAAGCGCGGCCAGCGACAAGGTGATCGAATGGGCGATGGTGAAGGCCGTCACGATCTTGACGACCGGAATGAGCCGTCTTGCCCACAGCACCACGGCAATCAGGAATGCGACGTGATCGTAGCCGAGGAAGATGTGCTCGATGCCGGTGAGGAGATAGCGCTGCATCGTCGACCACAGCGGCGGCGCGGTCGAGAGGGTGACCGTCGTGTTGCCAGCGTCGAGCAAGGCCTGCGCCTCCGATCTGCCCTGCGCGACCAGCACGACCTGTCGCGCGGCCGGGTCTTTCTCGGTCAGCACGGTCGAGCGATAGATGAGGTCGCCGGGGGCGTCGGCGCAGGCAAAGCTGTTGCGATAGATGATGCCGTCGCCGTCCGCCAGGATCGCTGCATTTCCGGCCGAGCAAGCCCTGGCGTCGGCTGTCACATTCAGGTGCGTGCTCATATAGACGAGGATGGCGGATCTGGCTGCTTCGACCGCCGCAGGATCGACCGCGTCCTGCCGCGTATCATAGATCCTCGTGCCGATCAGGCGATCGACATCGCTGCCCTTCAATCCGATCTCGACGCTCACCGTGCGATCGGCGGTCAGCACCACGCGCGCCGTGACGAGGTTGACCTGATGCGCTTCGGCCGGGAGAGCGATGGCGAGCAGCGCCGCAAACCACAGGAGCAGCGTGCACCTCACGATCCCGCTCCGTCACGCCAGCACATCCGCCACGACCGCCTTCAAGACATCCCGCACATCGGCCGGCTTCAGCCGCACCTGCAAGCCGCGCTGGCCACCATTGAGATAGACCAGCTCATGCGCGAGCGCGCGCTGCTCGATTACGGTACCGACCTGCTTGCGCTGGCCGAACGGGCTGATGCCGCCGACCTTGTAGCCGGTAACGCGCTCCGCCTCGGGCGGCTTCATCATCTGCGCCGACTTGCCGCCCGCGGCAGCGGCGAGCTTCTTCATAGAGACCTCCTGGTCGGACGGCACGATCACGCAGACCGGCTTGCCATCCACCAGCGCCATCAGCGTCTTCAGGACCCGCGCCGGGTCCTCGTCGAGCGCGGCAGCCGCCTGGAGGCCGATACTCTCGGCGTCGGGATCATAATCGTAGGCATGGACGGTGAAGGCAACACCGGCGGCCGTGAGCGCGCGCGTGGCTGGGGTGACTTTGGACATGCGCCAAATCTACCACCCTGATTGCGAGGAGCGAAGCGACGACGTGGGCACATTTGCCCACCACACAACTACTGTCATCGCCCGGCTTTGACCGGGCGATCCAGTACTCCGAGACAGTTATGGCTCAATGGATGAGCCGCGGCGTACTGGATGCCCCGCCTTCGCGGGCATGACAGCGGTTTGTATGGCAAGTCTCGTGCGCGCGGTAACGGCGAGACCTTCCCTACTCCGCAGCGTCGCGCATCTCCGCGCGTTCGGCTCTGACCGCGCAGAACTTGAACTCCGGGATCTTGCCGAACGGATCGAGCGCCGGGTTGGTCAACAGGTTCGCCGCCGCTTCCGCATAGCAGAACGGCATGAACACCATGTTCTCCGGCACGTCGCGGTCGGATCGGACCTTGACCTCGACGGCACCGCGGCGGGTCTCCAGGCGAATGAAATCGCCGGGCGCGAGCTGCTTCCTGCGCATGTCCTTCGGCGACATGAAGGCGACCGCCTCCGGCTCGATCTGGTCGAGCACCTGCGCACGGCGCGTCATCGAGCCGGTGTGCCAGTGCTCCAGCACGCGGCCGGTCGAGAGCACCATCGGGTATTCGTCGTCGGGAATCTCGTCCGGCGGGATCACCTTGGCCGGCACGATCTTGCCGCGGCCGCTCGCGGTCGGGAAACCGGTCGTGAAGATGATCTCGTTGCCGGGCTGGTCCGGAGCGTCGACCGGATAGGTGACGGCGCCTTCACGTAGCAGCCGCTCCCAGGTGATGTTCTTCAGCGACGGCATCAGCTGCGCCATCTCGGCGAAGACGTCGCCGGCGCCGGCATAATTCCACGGCAGGCCCATGCGCTTGCCGATCTCCTGGATGATCCAGAGATCCTGCCGCGCATCGCCGGGCGGCTTGATCACCTGGCGCGCGAGCTGGACGCGGCGGTCGGTGTTGGTGAATGAGCCCTCCTTCTCGGCGAAGGCCGAGGCCGGCAGGATGACGTCGGCGTGGAACGCGGTCTCGGTGACGAAGAGGTCCTGGACCACGAGATGATCGAGCATGGCGAGCGCCTGGCGCGCATGCTGGAGATCGGGATCGGACATCGCGGGGTTCTCACCCTCGATATACATGCCCGTGATCTCACCGGCATGGATCGCGTTCATGATCTCGACCACGGTCAGGCCGCGCACGGGATCGAGATCCTGCTGCCAGAGCTTTTCGAAAGCGCCGCGCATGTCGTCACGCCCGACCGGCTGGTAGTCCGGCAGGAACATCGGGATCAGGCCGGCGTCGGAGGCTCCTTGCACGTTGTTCTGGCCGCGCAGCGGATGCAGGCCCGTGCCGGGACGGCCGACCTGGCCGG
This sequence comes from Bradyrhizobium sp. GW821-FHT13H06, assembly GCF_058803975.1. Lineage (NCBI taxonomy): Bacteria > Pseudomonadati > Pseudomonadota > Alphaproteobacteria > Hyphomicrobiales > Nitrobacteraceae > Bradyrhizobium > Bradyrhizobium sp. GW821-FHT13H06. The sequence goes on from NZ_JBXAPN010000006.1 coordinate 67,718, forward strand.
TGATCAGCGCCAGCGCAATCAGACAGCGCGCATTGTCGGTGCCGTGGACATGCTGGCTGATGCCCATGCCCCAGAAGATGATCGACGATTTCGCCCGCGCATAGGTTCGCGCCACCTCGCGCAGCGTCTGCGCCGGGACGCCGCAGATCGGCTCCATCTTCTCCGGCGTGAACTCCTTGATCTTCTCCTTGAGCTCCTCGAACCCCTCGGTGTAGCCGGCGATGTACTGATCGTCGGTGAGGCCCTCGGTGATGATCGTGTTGATCATCGCGTTCAGCATGGCGACGTCCGAGCCGGGCTTGAACTGCAGATGCTTGGTCGCATGACGCGACAGCGACTGCCGGCGCGGATCCATCACGAACAGCTTGGCGCCGTTCTGCTTCACCGCGTTCTTGATGAAGGTCGCGGCGACCGGATGGTTCACGGTCGGATTGGCGCCGATCACGATGATGACCTCGGCGTCCATCGCCGCAGAGAACGGTGCCGAAACCGCGCCCGAGCTCAGGCCTTCGAACAGCGCCGCCACGGACGAGGCGTGGCACAGCCGGGTGCAATGATCCACGTTGTTCGAACCGAAGCCGGTACGCACCAGCTTCTGGAACAGATAGGCCTCTTCGTTCGAACCCTTGGCCGAACCGAAGCCGGCCAGCGCCTTCACGCCCTTCTCGTCGCGGATCTTGACGAGCCCCCTGGCCGCGATGTCGAGCGCTTCCTCCCAGCTCGCCTCGCGGAAATGGGTGAACGGATTGGCCGGATCGACCTGGTCGTTGGCGTCCTTCTTCGCATTCGGCAGCCGCACCAGCGGCTTGGTCAGGCGATGCGGATGGTGGATGTAGTCGAAGCCGAAGCGGCCCTTCACACAAAGACGATTGTGATTGGCGGGGCCGTCGCGGCCTTCCGCATAGATCACCTTCTCGTCCTTGACCTCGTAGGTCACCTGACAGCCGACGCCGCAGAACGGGCAGAGCGAGTCGACCTTCCTGTCGGCATAGGTGACGCGGGTCTGCTTCTCGTCCAGCATCACGGCCGGCATCAAGGCGCCGGTCGGGCAGGCCTGCACGCATTCGCCGCAGGCGACGCAGGTGGACTCGCCCATGGGATCGTCGAAGTCGAACACGATCTTGGAATCGTGATTGCGATAGGCCATGCCGATGACGTCGTTGACCTGGACCTCGCGGCAGGCGCGCACGCAGAGGCCGCACTGGATGCAGGCATCGAGATTGACGCGCATCGCCGGATGGCTGGCGTCGGTCGCCCAACGCTCGGCGGCGGGGAAGCGGCTCTCGGTGACGCCCGTCGTCTCGGCCCAGTGCCAGAACTTCGAATCCGGATCGTGCGAGGTCTCGCGCGCCGGCTGGTCGGCGACCAGCAGCTCCATCACCATCTTCTGGGCCGACACCGCGCGCGCGGACTCGGTTTTCACCTTCATGCCGACCGATGGGGTGCGCTTGCAGGACGCCGCCAGCACACGCTCGCCCTCGATCTCGACCATGCAGGCGCGGCAATTGCCGTCGGGGCGATAGTCCGGTGCCGGCGAATAGCACAGATGCGGAATCTCTCGTCCCTGGCGCTTTGCGACTTGCCAGATCGTTTCGCCGGGATTGGCCTCGACCTGCTTGCCGTCGAGCTCGAACGTAATCTTGGTCATTCGGCCGCTTCCTTGAACTCGTCAGGGAAATATCTGATCACGGAGGACAGCGGATTCGATGCCGCCTGTCCGAGCCCGCAGATCGAGGCATCGCGCATCGCCTGGCTCAATTCGTCCAGCAAGGCCCGGTTCCAGACCGGCTTTTGCATCAGCAGCGCCGCCTTCTGGGTTCCGACGCGGCACGGCGTGCACTGGCCGCAGCTCTCGTCCTCGAAGAACTTCATCAGGTTCAGCGCCGCCGCGCGCACGCTGTCCTTTTGCGACAGGATCACGATCGCGGCCGATCCGATGAAGCAGCCGTATTTCTCCAGCGTGCCGAAATCGAGCGGAATGTCGTCCATCGACGCAGGCAGAATGCCGCCGGACGCGCCGCCCGGAAGATAGGCGTAGAACTGATGGCCATCGGCCATGCCGCCGCAATATTCCTCGATCAGCTCGCGCACGGTGATGCCGGCGGGCGCGAGCTTCATGCCGGGATTCTTGACGCGCCCCGAGACCGAGAAGCTGCGCAGACCGTGACGCTCGTGACGGCCATGGCCCTTCCACCAGTCGGCGCCCTTCTCGACGATGTCGCGCACCCACCACAGCGTCTCGATGTTGTTGATCAGGGTCGGCAGGCCGAACAGACCGACCTGGAAAGGATAAGGCGGCTTGTGCCGAGGCAGGCCGCGCTTGCCCTCGATGCTTTCGAGCAGCGAGGATTCCTCGCCGCAGATGTAAGCGCCGGCGCCGCGCCGCATGTGCAGGGTCGGGCCGCCCGGCGGCAGCTTTGCGATCTCGCGCTGGAGGATCTCGCGCGCGGCCGGATACTCGTCGCGCAGATAGATATAGACGTCGGAGGCCTGCACCACATGCGCGCCGATCAGCATACCCTCGATGAAACGATGCGGATCGGTTTCGAGATAATAGCGGTCCTTGAAAGTGCCGGGCTCGCCCTCGTCGCCGTTGATCGCCATCAGCCGCGGGCCGGGCTCTCCCAGCACCGCGCGCCATTTGCGCCCCGTCGGGAAGCCGGCACCGCCGAGGCCGCGCAGCGAGGCGTCGTCGAGCGCCTTCAGCAGATCGTCCTTCGGCAGCTCGCCCGAGCGCACCTGGCCCAGCAGCTTGTAGCCGCCCCCGGCGACATAGGCGTCGTAGTCGACATATTCGGGCAGATGCGCGTGAGTGTCGCCGGCCTTTGCCGCCGCCATCACATTGGCGACGGTGGCGTGATCGACGAAGTTGTGACCGACCTCGGCAGCGGGTGCGGTATCGCAGCGGCCGACACAGGGCGCGCGCACGACGCGGATGCCCGGTCCGGCTTTGCTTTGCAGATCTTGCAGCAGCTTCTCACCGCCGAGCATCGCGCAAGTGAGGGAGTCGCAGACGCGGATGGTGAGCGGCGCAATATCCTGCTCGCCCTCCTTCACCACGTCGAAATGGGCGTAGAAGGTCGCGGTCTCGAACACCTCGGCGAAGGAGAGCTTCATCTCGTCGGCGAGGGCGGCCAGATGCGCGGCCGAGATCTGGTGATATCTGTCCTGGATCTGGTGCAGATACTCGATCAGCAGGTCGCGCCGACGCGGGCGGTCGCCGAGCAGCAACTCAATTTCATGCGCAGCGGCCGGATCGACCTGGCGTCCCTTCGGGGTCGCCTTGGCGCGCCGGCGTCCCTCTCCGGGATGCTCGAAGGAGCGGACCTTGTGCACGTCGTCATGGCTCATCGATTCGTCCCGATCTCGACTTTTAGAACGGCTCCACTTTTAGCTCCTGGCATGCCAGATGCCAAGCGATTTCTCATGCACTCGGAAGCAGTTAAGCGCAGCTCAGGGGTAACCTGGATCGCTGACGGGTACGGCCTTGCGTTCATCCAGCGCGCGCCAACTCTGAGAGCGAAGCCTTTATTGATGTCCAGATCAATAAACGCTTCCCATGCTGCGATAGCGAAAGCCTATCGATTGCGAGTTTCGGAGTATGCAGCGCGACGCTCCATTGGCAGCGACACAAATGAGCTTGCGAACCATCGAAATTCCCCAGAAGTCATTTTGAAGCGATCGGGATGAGCAGCGGGAGCGCGCATGGCGCGCTCCCGGCGGTGAATGCGCGATCAGAAAATCTTGACCGCGCTCTCCAGGGTCTTCCAGACACCCCAGGCGAGCGGAATGCCGACGAAGGCCCAGAACAGCGCCGCCTTGGCGTCGAGCCCGCCGAAGCCGATGCCGTAGGAGCCGTGCGGTCCGGCGGCGGCGGCGCTGGCGCTGGCGGCCTGGAGCTTGGCGACGTCGGCATCGCTCATATGCCACTTCGAGTCGACGGGCTTGATCAGGTAGTTGCAGATCAGGCCTGCGACCAGCATGGCGCAGAGGATGTACATGGTGGTGTTGTAGAGCTGGTCGCGGGGAACGCCGGCCGCGAGCTGGAACTCGCGGATGTAGTTCACCACGACCGGGCCGATGATGCCCGCGGTCGACCATGCCGTCAGCAGGCGCCCGTGGATGGCACCGACGAACTGGGTGCCGAACATGTCGGCGAGATAGGCCGGCACGGTGGCGAAGCCGCCGCCATACATCGACAGGATGATGCCGAAGCCGAGCACGAAGAGCAGCTTCGAGCCCATCGCCGCGAAGGTCGGCGCCAGCGCGTAAAGCACGATGCCGAGGATGAAGAACGTGTAGTAGGTGTTCTTGCGTCCGATCTTGTCCGACAGCGAGGCCCAGAAGAACCGGCCCCCGATGTTGAACAGCGACAGCAGGCCGGCGAAGCCCGCGGCGATCGCTGCGATCTGCGCCTTCTGTCCGGCATCGAGCTGGTTGAAGCCGACGTCGGGCAGGCCGATCAACTTGCCGGCGAAGATCTCCTGAAGCATCGGCGAGGCCATGCCGATCACGCCGATACCGGCTGAGACGTTGAGACACAGCACCCACCAGATCAGCCAGAACTGCGGTGTCTTGTGCGCGTCATTCAGGTGGACGTTGTTCTTGGAGATCATCGCATTGGCCTTGACCGGCGCCGTCCAGCCCTCGGGCTGCCAGCCGGTCGGCGGAATGCGATAGCGGAACGCGCCGATCATCATGAACACGAAGTAGATGACGCCCATCGCAACGAACGTCTCCCAGACGCCGACCGAGGTCGGGCTCTTGAAGTAGTTCATCAGGAGATTCGCCAGCGGCGCGCCGATCATGGCACCGCCGCCAAAGCCCATGATGGCCATGCCGGTCGCCATGCCGCGGCGATCAGGGAACCATTTCACCAGCGTCGACACCGGCGAGATGTAGCCGAGGCCAAGACCGACGCCGCCGATCACACCCGAGCCCAGCCACATCAGCCAGAGCTGGTGGGTGTAGATGCCGATCGCGCCGAGAAACAGGCCGCCGCACCAGCACAGAGCCGCGACGAAGCCGGCCTTGCGCGGACCGACCCGCTCGAGCCAGCCGCCCCAGATCGCGGCGGAGACGCCGAGCAGCACGAAGAACAGCGTGTACATCCAGCCCAGGCTGGCGACCTTCCAGTCGCAGCTCGTGGTGAACAGCTCCTGCCACAGCGACATGTCCGGACAGGCCTTCGGCGCCGTGACGCCGATCGCACGCGACAGCGGCAGCCAGAACACCGAGAAGCCGTAGGCCATGCCGATACAGAGATGGATGCACAGCGCCGCCGGCGGCACCAGCCAGCGATTGAAGCCGGCCGTCGCGATCGTGCGTTCACGATCGAGGAAGCCGGAAGCACCGACCGGTGCAAGAACAGTATCGGCAGTCGTCATAAGTATTACCTCCCAGGCGCGGCCTTGCCGGCACATCGGTTTGAGACCGGTCGTGTGCGAGCTTGGCAGCCGCGCATGACTGGTCGGATTTCATGCCGAAGCGGAATCATCCGGTGCGCATCGCGTCATATGCGCCGAGCAAGCAGCCGATCGCGGGTTGTCCCTTCGCCTCGCAAGCAGCGTTGCCGTGACGGCTATTGCGCTATTGCGCCCTCATCCCCCCTCAACACCCTGTCCTGAGATGAGCAACGCGCGTGCCAGAAGTCGCATCGTGACGATTCAACGACTTCCCGCAGCGCAATGTGCTGCGGCGGACAGAATGTCCTGGAAGCCTCGGACAAAATGTCCAATCAGGTCGCTTCCGGCAGCCACACCGTGAACGTACTTCCGGAGCCGACGCGGCTTTCGGCCGTGATCTGTCCACCCTGGCGCTTGATCAGCGTCTGGCTGATGGAGAGGCCGAGCCCGGTGCCTTGCCGCCGTTTCGTGGTGTAGAAGGGATCGAAGATCTTCTCGATCACCTCTTCGTTCATGCCGATGCCGGTATCGGTGACCTCGATGGCGACGCCTCGATGGCCGTCGCGCTCGACATCGAAGGAGCGGAGCGTCAGGGTTCCGCCGTCCGGCATGGCGTGGATCGCGTTGACGATGAGATTGACCAATACCTGCTGCAGCTCGTTGCGGTTCATCAGCACGAGCCGGTTGGCGCGGTCGTCCCTGACCACGGCGATCTCGGTCTTGTTCAGAAGATGCTGCACCAGCGGCAGACAGTCGGAGATGACGCTGGCCGGCGCATGGCGCTCGACATAGCCGGCATATTCCTCCGGCCTTGCAAACTGCAACAGCTTGGTCACGATCTGGCTGATGCGGTGAATCTGCTCGTCGAGCAGGCGAAACTCGACCTTCGCCTTGTCGGCATCGGCGCCGAACACGCTGCGGATGACGTCGAGATTGCCCTGCATCACCGCGATCGGATTGTTGATCTCGTGGGCAACGCCGGCGGTGATCTCGCCGATCGCAGCCAGCTTCTCGGACATGATGAGCTGCTTGGTGGTGGCCTCGAGCTTGAGATTGGCGTGCTCGAGGTCGCGGGTGCGCTCCCGCACGCGGACGTTCAGCTCCTCATTCCATTCCCGGAGCTGCCGGTCGCGCTCCTGGATCTGGTCGAGCAGGCTGTCGAGATGAACCGCGACGCGGCCGATCTCGTCACCCAACACCGGCATGCTGGTGCGGGCGGAGAGGTTGCCGCGCTCCACCTCGGCGATCGTCGCCGTGACGCGCTCCAGCGGCATGAAGATGGAGGTCGCCCAGCGCAGGAAGATCGGCACGGTCGCGGCGGTGATCGCGATGAACGCTGCGACGATGATCACCAATGTCTGGTATTTGGCTTCGCTGAACGGCTTCTCCAGGAAGCCGACATAGAGCATGCCGACCCGCTTGCCATAACTGTCGACCAGCGGCTCGTAGGCGGAGATGTACCAGTCGTTGACCACGAAGGCGCTGTCTAGCCAGGTGCGCCCCTCGCCCAGCACGGCCGAGCGCACCGCCGCCGACACGCGCGTGCCGAGCGCGCGCCGTCCCTCGAACAGGCGGACGTTGGTCGATATCCGCACGTCGTCCAGGAACAGCGTCGCGGTGCCCTGGCTGCCCTCCGGCAGGCTCGCCGCGCGATAAACGAGATCATTGATCGTGTCGATGAATTCCAGATTCTGGTTGAGCAGCGTGCCGCCGACCAGCGCAGCGGCGCCACCGTCGGGCAGCATCGCCCGACTCGCCGCATGCACGACCATGCCGCGCGTCTCCGTGCTGCGGTCGGTCGGCACCGCGTTCGGGGTCGGCACGAGGTCCAGTCGCGCGCGCTCGGCCAGGGCCGGGGAAATCGCGGCGAGCTCGTCATTGCCGAAAATGTCGACGCCCGTCGCAGGGACCTGGCCCGACAGCGCCGACACGATGATCGGCCAGTCACTTCTCGGTTGATGCTGCAACGGCGGCGATGAGGCCAGGACGTCGCCGCGACCGTTGGTCAGATACAGGAAATCGAGACCGATCTCCCTGCGGGTCTCGTCGAGCAGATCCTGCAGGGAGCCGCGCGCATCCGGCGCCAGCACCTCGTGGAAGCGGGCCGACAGGCTGAGCGCCCGGATCTGGACGCCGGTCTTTTCCAGGATGCGGGCAAGATATTGGTGGGCGATGGTGAGATCGCCGTTCACCTTGGAGATCAGGGTCGCGTCGAATTTCGCGTTCCAGCGATAGATCGCAACGCCGAGCAGGAGCGGCAGGATGACCAGCATCGGCAGCAGCGCGATCGCGAGCAGCCGGAAGCGGACGGAGCGTCCCCGCACGGGCTCGCCGCTGCGGCCGGCAGCATCAGACATCCCACAACGCGCATTTGCGGTCGATGGTCTTGCGCGAGATGCCGAGACGCCGAGCCGCCTCCTCGCGGTTGCCATTGACCTCCTTCAGCACGCCGAGAATGTGACGGCGCTCGAGCTCGGCGAGACTGTCGGCAGGCGCCGACTGACCGTTGTTGCGGGGACCGGCGAAATCGTCGGGGAAGGCGCCGAGGATCAGCGTGCGCTCGATCAAATTGCGCAGCTCGCGCACATTGCCCGGCCAATCATAGCTTGCGAGCGCCGCCCGCACCGAGGCGTCGATCGGCACCGGCGGCATGCCGAGCTGCACCGACAGCTTGCTCATGAAGATGGTGGCGAGCTCCTGCACGTCGTCGCCGCGATCCTTCAGGAGCGGCAGGCGGATCTGCATCACGTTGAGCCGGTAGAACAGGTCGGCCCGGAAGCGGCCCTTCTCGACCTCCTTCTGAAGCTCGGCATTGGTCGCGAAGATGAAGCGCAGGTCGACCGGAACTTCACGCTCGGAGCCGACCGGACGCACGCGGCGGTCTTCGAGCACGCGGAGCAGCTTGCTCTGCATCGGCAGCGGCAGCTCCCCGATCTCGTCGAGGAACAGCGTGCCGCCATGGGCATACAGGAACAAGCCCTCGCGGCCCGAATCGGCGCCCGTGAAGGCGCCCTTGATGTGTCCGAACAGCTCGGCCTCGATCATGTCGGGCGGGATCGCCGCGCAATTCACCGGCACGAAGGGCTTGTCGGCGCGGTCGGACAGCGAGTGGATCGAGCGCGCTGCCACTTCCTTGCCGGTGCCGGATTCGCCGGTGAGGAGAATCGAGGTCGGCAGGCGCGCGACGCGCGCAATGGTCTCACGCACGCGCAGCGTCGCTGCCGACTGTCCGATCAGATTGTCGCGCAGAAAGGTGCGGTCTGACGAGGCACGCAGAGCGTAGCGCAGGACATAATTCTCGCGCTGGAGGCGGACGCGGTCGAGGCATCGTGCCACCGCGTTGAGGATCTGGTTGGAGCGGAACGGCTTGAGCACGAAATCGGCCGCACCGGCGCGCAGGGCCTGGATCGCGGTGTCGAGGTCGGCATAGGCGGTGATCAGGATCGCGTCGGCGAAAAAGCCGACGGCGCGCTGCTCGGCGAGCCAGTCGACGCCATTCTTGCCTGGCATGATGTTGTCGAGAATGACGACGTCGTAGCGGTTGGAATCGAGCTTGCGCGAGGCCTGGTCGGTATCGGCCGCCTCGTCCACCAGCTTGCAGCGCGGCGCAAGCGTGCGCACCAGGAAATTGCGCATGCCCGGCTCGTCGTCGACGATCAGGATGGAGGCCTGCGCCAGCGCGCTGAACTCCGGTCCTGCAGCCGCCTTGCCGAGCTTGACGTCAGGCTCGCGTCCCACCGCGGGATTTGCGGCTGCGCTTGCCCTCGATGTTGAGAAAGTCATGCCCGATGTCTTAGGTTTGAGAATCTTGGGTTTGAGATCATCCACCGCGATAATCGGCATCTTTCGCAGCGCAGCGAAAGCTACGGCCGTTCCCCCGCAGGCGCAGCATAGTCAAACGTCGCCGCCGTGAACATTCGCCTTTTTACGGGGCGCCGCTCTTTTCGACCAGGAACACGATGCGCGCCTCGTTGCGCTCGGTGATCTCGACCTTGTCGCCGGTCTCGCGGATCAGGTTCGGAATGTCAATCACCGACAGGGGATCGGTGCAGTGAACCTCGAGCTGATCGCCCGGCTGCAAAGGCTTGAGCGCCTTGCGCGTCTTCAGGGCGGGCAACGGGCATTTCAGTCCGGTGAGATCGAGCATGGTTCTGGTCATGGCTGCAGCATGGCGGGACCGGTCGATCGCGTCAACGCAAGGGCGCCTAGAGCAGACCCGCGTAGGACAGGAAGCCGACGTCCTGCCCCGGCTCGACATTCGTGATGTCCTCGCCGAGTTCGACGAGGCCATCGGTCTCGACCAGCGACGACAGCAGCCCGGCCCCTTCGCGCGGAAACTTGATCGCCTCGAGCGCACCGTCCTGCGCGCGCCGCAGGGAGGCGCGCACATATTCGCGCCGGCCGGCCTTCTTCCTGTAAGAGAACGCCGCGCGCAGCGGGATGGGCGTCAACGGCTCCGGCAAGCCCCCCGCCAGCGCCAACACCGTCGGTCGCACCACATGGACGAACGTCACGAAGCTCGCGACGGGATTGCCGGGCAATCCGATCAGCGGCGTGCCGCCGATGATGCCCATCGCCACGGGACGCCCGGGCTTGATCGCCATCCGCCACAGCACCAGCGAGCCGATGCTCTCGACCGCCGCCTTGACGTGATCCTCCTCGCCGGTCGAGACACCGCCGGTGGTGAGGATCAGGTCATGGTGACCTGCGACCTGCTTCAAGCCGTTCGCGAGCGAACTGCGCTCGTCGCGCAGAATGCCGAGGTCGCTGACCTCGCAGCCGAGCCGGCGCAGCATCGCCATCAGCATGAAACGGTTGGAATCGAACAGCTGCGAGGCGGCGCGCGGTTCGCCGGGCGACGCCAATTCATCCCCGGTCGAGAACACGGCGACACGGATGCGCCTGACGACCTCGAGCCCCGTCAGGCCGAACGCGGCGGCAAGGGCGACATGCTGCGGTCGCAAGCGTTGGCCGGCGCGCAGCGCGACCTGACCTTGCGGAATGTCCTCGCCTGCGGGACGGACATTGGCCCCACGCTTCAGCCCCGGCGGCAGCACGATCCTGCCGGAGCCATCGATGCGGACGTCCTCCTGCATGAAGACGGTGTCCGCATCGGGCGGCATCGGCGCGCCGGTGAAGATGCGCGCGGTGTGACCGGGCTTGATCGGCGCCTGTGCAACGCCGCCGGCCTGGATGCGACCGTCGAGCGGGAACGCCCGTTCGGCGCTTTCCGGAAGGTCGGCATTGCGCAGGGCGTACCCGTCGACGGCGGAGTTGGTGAACGGCGGCAGCGGCAAAGGTGCGGCCACATCGCGCGCGAGCACGCGGCCGTCGGCATCGACGAGCGCCACGGTTTCGAGATCGACAATCGCGTTGACGCGCGTCGTGATGAGGCCAACGGCTTCGTCGACCGACATCATCGGGCCGCCGAAGGCAAAGCAATCGTCCGATAGTTGCGCCATGGTGCCTCGTCAGCGTATCGCGGCGCTCTTTGCCACCGCTTCCTCGACCGGCATCGCCGCGCGCAGCAACAGTTCCGCGGCAGCCGCGATATCGTCGAGATGGACAGTCGGCAGCCTGGTGTCAATCGCGACGTCGCTCGCAATCCCGGCAATCCCGGGATCATCGGGAAACAGCAGCGGCTTGCCGTTGCCGGCGCGGTGCACCTCGATCTTGCGATGCGGCTCACGCTTGAAACCCTCGACCACGACGAGATCGACGGCGGAGAGCTTGCCGAGCAGCTCCGGCAGCCGCGGCTCCGCCGCCCCGCGCAGCTCGTGCATCAGGGCCCAGCGGTTCGAGGAAGCGACCAGCACCTCCGCCGCGCCGGCCTCGCGATGGCGCCAGGAATCCTTGCCGGGCACGTCGACGTCGAACTGGTGATGCGCATGCTTGATCACGGAGACACGCAGGCCTTGCGCATTGAAATGCGGAATCAGCCGCGTCAACAGCGTGGTCTTGCCCGCACCGCTCCAGCCTGCAAGGCCGATGACTTTCATAACCGTTCGATCTCCGCCAACGGCTCGCTGGCCGATGGAACCTCCGGCCTCTCCCCGTCATTGCGAGCGTAGCGAAGCAATCCAGACCGCCTCCGTGGAAAGATCCTGGATTGCTTCGCTGCGCTCGCAATGACGAACGGAGGCATTTTGTCCATTCCCCGCCATGCATATATCGGCTTGACCCGAATGTCATGCTAACCTCGCCGCCATGATGAAGATCGACAAAGCCCCGGTGCCCCTGATCATCCCCAACCCCGACGACCCGCGCCTGACCCAGAGCGTGACCGGGACCGACCAGACCGGCGCCAGGGTCGAGATCAAGGTCCCGATGGAGCGGCCACTGACGCTCTACCTGAATGCCCAGGAGATCGTCACCATGATGACGATCGGCGACTATCCCGAATATCTGGCGCTCGGCTATCTGCTGAACCAGAACATGCTGAAATTCAACGACGTGGTCACCGAGGTCGAATACGACGACGACCTCCAGGTGGTCGTGGTGCGCACCGCACATCACACCAATTTCGAGGCCAAGCTGAAGAAGCGCACGCAGACCTCGGGCTGCGCGCAAGGAACCGCCTTCGGTGATCTGCTAGAGGCCGTCGAGAGTGTCGCGCTGCCGAAGGCGGAGCTGCGCACCTCCTGGCTCTACCAGATGACGCAGACCATCAACACCATGCCTTCGCTCTATCTCGAGGCCGGCGCGATCCACGGCTGTGTGCTGTGCAAGGCGGGAGAACCACTCTGCTACACCGAGGACGTCGGCCGCCACAACGCCGTCGACAAGATTGCTGGCTGGATGTACCGCCACGGCGTCGAGCCTGGCGACAAGATCCTCTACACCACCGGGCGTCTCACCTCGGAGATGGTGATCAAGACCGTCCGCATGGGCATTCCGATTCTGGTGTCGCGCTCCGGCTTCACCGCCTGGGGCGTCGATCTCGCAAGGCAGGTCGGGCTGACGCTGGTGGGACGCACCCGCGGAAAGCGCTTCATCGCGCTCGCGGGCGAGGAGCGCATCGTCTACGACCAGAACCTCGCTTACGTCGAGGAGGAGTCGGCCAGGCACAAGCGCAAGGGTGAAGGTGGTGACGACTAGGATTCCGGCAACGAGCGTTCCATCGACTCTCGGCGTGCTGCTCGCCGGCGGCCTCGCACGGCGCATGGGCGGCGGCGACAAGCCGATGCGCACCATTGGCGGGCGCACCATCCTGGAGCGCGTGATCGCGCGCCTTTCGCCCCAGTGCAGCGGGCTGATCCTCAACGCGAACGGCGATCCCGCCCGCTTTGCTGCCTTCGGCCTGCACGTCGTCGCCGACGACGTGCCCGGCTTTCCCGGCCCCCTCGCCGGCATCCTCGCTGCGCTCGACTGGACCGCGACGAACCGGCCGGAGATCGAATGGGTGGTCAGCGCCGCCGGCGACTGCCCGTTCCTGCCGCGCGATCTGGTTGTCCGCCTGCATGAAGCACGCGTGCGCGAGAACGCGCAGCTCGCCGTTGCCGCATCGGGCGAGCAGTCGCATCCCGTGATCGGCCTGTGGCGGGTCGCCTTGCGCGAGGAGTTGCGCCACGCGCTGGTCGTCGAGGACCTCCGCAAGATCGACCGCTGGACCGCGCGCTATCCGCTCGCAACGGTGACGTGGCCCACCGAGCCGCTCGATCCGTTCTTCAACGCCAACACGGTCGAGGACATCGCCGAGGCCGAGCGGCTGGCCGCGCTGGACGACGCGGCCTAGCGGCGTTACGATTTCGGAAACTCGTTGAGAAGCTGCGCCCAGATGATCGCGAAGGCGATCAGGCCGCAGAGACCGAGGGCAGTGGTGAATCGCGGCAGACGGCCGATCGCAACCAGCAGCCAGGCCGGCAGAAAGAACGCCCCGAAGACCATGCCTAGCGGAAACACCGCGAGCCATTGAAAGCCGCTGCGGTCCCCCTGCGGGACATTCGCGATGTGATAGAAGGTGTAGAGCCAGAACAGCGTTCCGGCCGTCGCGATGAGTGTAGCAAGCCTGCGGAAATTGAAGGGCGTCGATGCAGTCGTGACCTGGCTCATATTCCTTGGTCGTAGCGGCGGCCATCCAAGTTCATGCTTGCCATCTCCTCCCCATCGCGCATGGCTCGAACGCCGCGCCTCGGCTGTTGTCTAGGCGGGCCGGAAACCCGCTCGCCCGAGCGCCGCGCGCACCTCATTCGAGCCGAGTGCGTCGAGAAAGGCCTGGACCGCCGGGCGCGATTTGCGCGCCGTCACCAGCGCAAAGTCATAATGCTCTTCCGCGAGCGCAATGAAACCGAGGCCGGCCGCATCGGCGACCGGCGCAATGGTCATGCCCCAGTCGGCGCGATGCTGCGCGACGGCCGCCGCGACGGCGTTGTGCGAGCGCGGCTGGTTCCAATAGCCTTCCGGGCGCGCGCCGCCGAGCAGCCGGTCGATCAGGATGCGGGTGCCGGCACCCTGGTTGCGGTTGACCATGATGCAGGCGGGATCAGAGAGCGCGCCGGCCACCGCCTCCTTCGCATCAAGGCCCTCGAAACGCCTGTCGCCCTTGCGGAAGACAATGCCCTGCATCCGCCGCCAGCCCGGCACGAGCTCGAGGCCGTCGACGAGATAGGGCGAGTTGTAGCTCTCGCTCTTGTCGTCGAACAGGTGGATCGGCGCGACATCGCATTCGCCGCGCTTGGCGGCTGCGAGTCCACCGAGGCTGCCGACGGCGATCGAGCGCACGGCCAGGCCGGCATGCGCGAGCCCAGCGGTGACGAGATCGAGGCCGGTGCAATGGCTGCCGACGATGACGAGATCCGGCACGCGCACATGCGGCGTGAACAGCGTCACCTCGGTTGCGGTCCCGGCCGGCATCTGGTCGGCGAGCGCGTCGATGCGCAAGAAACCGTCGGCCTGCGCGAAGGACGTGATCGCGCCAGAGCCCTTGCCGGAGGGATAGGCGATTAACCCATTCTTGCCCTCGACCAGCGAGACCATGACGAATTCGGTGCGACCGAGCTCGGACGCAATGCGCACCGGTACGGTCGCGTTCGCCTTGGCATCGGAGCGTGGCGGCAGGCCGGCCAGCCTGCGCAGCACCGGCACGATCATGTCGTGAAAGGTGAACATCGCCGAGGTCGGAAAGCCCGGCAGGATCACCACCGGCTTGCCGTCGCACACCGCAAGGCACAGCGGCTTGCCGGGCTTGAGCGCGACACCATGCGCGATGATGCCGGGCTTGCCGAGCCGGCCGATGATGCGATGGGACAGGTCGCCCGCGCCTTTCGAGGTGCCGCCTGACAGCACCAGCATGTCGGCATCCGCGAGCGCGCCGCGCATGGCAGCTTCGAGCCTGGCTTCATCGTCGGGAATGGCGCCGAGGAAGACGGCCTCGCCGCCATTCTCGTCGACCGCGGCCGCGACGATGGCGCCGTTGGTATCGTAGATTTCGGCAGGCGCGAGCGGCTGGCCGGGCTGAACCAGTTCGTCGCCGGTGGAGATCACGGCAACCCGCGGCTTGCGCACGACACTCGCCTCGGCAATGCCGCAAGCCGCCAGCATGCCGATCTCACGCGAGCCGACGAGGGTGCCGGCGCGCAGCAGCGCCTCGCCGCGCGCGATGTCGGATCCGGCGTACGAGACGAATTGGCCCGGCGAGACGGCGCGACGGACGTCGATCGCATTGAGGCCCGCCGGCTGGGTGTGCTCGACCATGACCACGGCATCGGCACCGCGCGGCAGCGGACCGCCGGTGGCAATCGGCGTCGCGGTGCCGGTCGCCACCTGCAGCCTCGGGGCGGTGCCGCAATGAATGGTCTCGCCATTCAGCGCGAGGCGCACGGGCGCGCCCTCGCCGGCCGCCGCAAGATCCGCGGAGCGCACCGCAAAGCCGTCGACATTGGACCTGTCGAACGGCGGCACGTCGATCGGCGCGGTGACGTCCTCGGCGAGTGCCGCACCGAGCGCGGCGGCGAGCTTGCGCAATTCGCTCGGAAGCACGCGCGGGAACAAGGCCGCCTCGAAGCGCGCCAGGGCCTCCTCGCGCGAGAGGATCTCGAGGAACTGTTCCTGCTCGAGCGCGCTGCGGTCCGGTGATTTCGGGATCATCGTCATGCCACGACCCATATCACTCCCGCAACAGATGGGCATCGACCGCCGTACCTGCCGCAAATCCCTCGTGACTGGCGGGAATGAGCAGCCACGCGTCCGCACGGGCGATGGCCTGAAGCGGCCATTCGCCCACGGCAAGCGGCATCCAGGCGCGATGTTCCCCGGCCAGCAAAGCGATCTCGGCGATGCCGACACCGGATGCGATTTTTCGCGCGAGCGGCAAGGTCACCCGTCGGCGCGGGCGACGCGCCGACAGACGATCGACCAGCGGCAGCACGAGCGCGAGCCAGGCCGCAAGCGCATGATCGGGCGAGCCGGGCAAGGCGACGACGGGAACCTGTCCGAGCCGTCCGACCGCGGCAGTGCGTCCGGGCTGGAGCGCAAGGCCGTGCGCCATCACCTCGCCGCGCTGGGCCAGGGCCATGATGGCGGCGTCCTGGCGGCCGACGCCGCTGCCGCCGATCATCAGCAGAAGATCGCAAGAGGACGCATCGAGCACATAGGCAATCGATGCTTCGTCGCGTGCCCGAGCTTGACGCGTCTCGACGTCGAGTCCCGCCGCCCGCGCGAGCCCGGCGACCATATGCATCGTTGCCGTTGCGCCCGGAACATTGACAATGTGCAGCCGGGGCCGCCGCACGCCGAGCTTCTCCAGACCCGCAACGCGCGCCATCAAGAGATCGGCCGCACCGACCGGATGGCCCTCGGCGCCGGCAGGCGTGCCTTCCGCGATGTCTTTGCCGGCGCGCCGGACGCCTTGTCCGGGCACGCCCTCCGCCAGCACCTGCACCAGCGGCCCCGACACCTCCACGGCATCGGCATCGAGCACACAGTCGGATCCTGCCGGCATCGCGTCGCCGGCCTCGACCCACACGGGCACGCTTGTCAATGGCAGCGGCGAATAAGAGGACGCGCCGACGAGATCGTTGGCGCGCAGCGCCCAGCCGTCCGCGGCGGCGATGTCGTGGGGCGGACGGGCCGCGAGCAGCGGCGTGCCTGCCGCGATGCAGCCGGCGGCTTCTGCCAGCGGCAGCTCGACCGCTGCACGCGGCTCAAGCCCGTTCAGCAACGCGGCGAGGGCGCTGTCGAGCGGCGTCAGCGAGGGCGGCAGGCGCTGGGTCATGCGCCATGATGGACCATGCATCGCCCGCTTTGGCAACCGCCGGCGATGCGGGCTTCAACCGCCCGACCTGTCGGAGTTGGGGAAGAACAGCTGCTGCCCGTCGACCTTGTAGCCGGCGATCGCCGTCTGCCCCTCCGGCGATGTCAGCCAGTCGATGAAGGTCTGCCCGAGGTCTTTCTTCACGTTCGGAAACTTCGCAGGGTTGACCAGCATCACGCCGTACTGGTTGAGCAGACGCCTGTCGCCCTCGACGACGATGTCGAGATCGCCGCGATCTTTGAAGGCGATCCAGCTGCCGCGGTCCGCCAGCACATATGCATTTGCGGCGCGCGCTGCGTGGAGCGCCGAGGCCATGCCCTGCCCGGCCTCGCGATACCAGGCGCCCTTGGCGGCGGCGATGTCGATGCCGGCGACGATCCAGAGCGCGAGTTCCGCGGCGTGGGTGCCTGACCGATCGCCGCGCGTCACGAACGGCGCGCCCTTGGCTTCGATCGCCTTCAGCGCCGTTGCGATGTCCTTGCCCTTCACGCCCGCGGGATCGCTCTTCGGCCCTATCAGCACATAATCGTTGTACATCACGTTGTAGCGCTTCACGCCAAATCCGTCGGCGATGAATTT
This sequence comes from Bradyrhizobium sp. GW821-FHT13H06, assembly GCF_058803975.1. Classification (NCBI taxonomy): domain Bacteria; kingdom Pseudomonadati; phylum Pseudomonadota; class Alphaproteobacteria; order Hyphomicrobiales; family Nitrobacteraceae; genus Bradyrhizobium; species Bradyrhizobium sp. GW821-FHT13H06. The sequence continues at coordinate 84,953 of NZ_JBXAPN010000006.1, forward strand.
CTCCTCCTGAGGCCGCGCGTGCATCAGCACGACGTCGACCTCGCCCCGTCGCGCCCCGTCGAGCACTTCGTCGGCGCGCCGCGCGATCACGGTGACCTCGATGCCGGCCTTGTCGCGGAAGATCGGCAGCAGATGATCGAGCAGGCCGGACTCCTGCGTCGCCGTGGTCGTGGCGAGGACGATGCCGCGGTCCTCCGCGGATGACGCCGCAACGCCCGCGGCAAGCCCGCAGAGAAGCGCAAATACAACGGACAGGCGGCCCATGATCGGGGTTCCCTTGGCTATGACGTTATCATGATGATGAGCGATTGCGCCGCACTCGTGACGCGTTTTCGCGCGGCCTGGCCGGGAAATTTCGGCAACGCCGCCGAGGCGCGCCGCGCGAGCGATTGATTCAGGATCGTTCACCAAAGCAGAAATCGCGCGTGCGGGATGTATTGCAAAGCGGCGAGATGATCGGGCATGGTTCCCGCCGACAAAAAATCTGAAATGCAGAATTCCACCTGCGTCGGGCGTCAAAAAGAAGCAATAATTTGCATAGGAATGCAGGATGGAATTCCTGACGACCAGCGAAGCCGCCGAATATCTTCGGCTCGGCGAACGCAAGCTTTACGAACTCGTCACCACCGGTGCGATCCCCTGCACCAAAGTGACGGGGAAATGGCTCTTCCCGCGGCACGAGCTCGACCTCTGGGTCCTGTCGGGACTGGCACGTCCGGCCGGCATGTTGATCGCGGAGCCGCCGCCGGTCGTCGGCGGCAGCCAGGACGAATTATTGGATTGGAGTCTGCGCGAATCCGGCTCTGGCCTGGGATCGATGAGCGAGGGCAGCGCGCGCGGGCTCGAGCGCCTGCAGCGTAACGAGGTGATGGCTGCGGCGGTGCACTTCCACGCCTTGACCCCCTCGGACGATCTCGCCAGCGATGCCAGTATCGAAGCCCTGCGGGCCACGCCGGACCTGCATGACGTGGTGCTGGTCGCGTTCGTGCGCCGCGAAGAGGGTCTGGTGCTGCCGCACGGCAATCCCAAGCGGCTGCACGGCCTGACGGACGTGCTCGCACTCGGCGCCCGGATGGCGATGCGGCAACAGGGCACGGGCGCGCAGATGCTGCTCGACGTGCTCCTGAAGCGCGCGGGCGCCTCGACGCGCGATCTGCGCCGCATCGAAACGTCGGCCCTGACCGGGCCGGATCTTGCCGAACTGGTCCGCGCCGGCCAGGCCGATTGCGGCATCGCGACGCGCGCCGCGGCGCGTTCGGCCGGTCTCGATTTCGTGCCGCTGGTCTGGGAGAATCTTGACCTCGCGATGCGGCAGCGCAGCTATTTCCGCCCGGCGATGCAGGCCGTGCTCCGCTTCCTGAACGAGCGGCGGCTGCGCCAGCGCGCCGAGGAACTGACCGGCTACGATCCCTCGCCCGCAGGACAGATCCGCTTCGCGGCCTGACGTTGACGCCTGCCCCCGAATAGTTGCAAAAGAAACCAATTCAGCCGGGCCATACCCGGATGCAACACCGGCCAACGAGCCGGCTCAGGGAGGACAAGCGTGAATCCAACCAGATTTGGACTGCCGGTCGCGGCTGCCTTGGTGACGGCATTGCTGCCGGGTGCCGCAATGGCCCAGGTCTCCGACGACGTCGTCAAGATCGGCGTGCTCACCGACATGAACGGCCCCGCCTCCGCGCCGACCGGCCAGGGCTCGGTGACCGCGGCGCAGATGGCGATCGACGATTTCGGCGGCACCGTGCTCGGCAAGCCGATCAGCGTCGTGATCGGCGACCACCAGCTCAAGGCCGATATCGGCGCCTCGCTCGCGCGGCGCTGGTACGACATCGAGCAGGTCGATCTGATCGTCGACGTGCCGGTCTCCGCGGTCGGGCTCGCGGTGCAGAACATCGCCAACGAGAAGAAGCGGCTGTTCATCACCCACTCCACCGGCACCGCGGATTTCCACGGCAAGTTCTGCTCGCCTTACGCGATCCAATGGGTGTTCGACACCCGCGCGCTCGCGGTTGGCACGGCGGATGCGGTGGTCAAGCGCGGCGGCGACAGCTGGTTCTTCATCACCGACGACTACGCCTTCGGCCACTCGCTGGAGCGCGATGCGTCCGCCGTCGTCACCGCCAATGGCGGCAAGGTGCTGGGCTCGGTGCGGCCGCCGCTGGCAACGCCCGACCTCTCCTCCTTCGTGCTGCAGGCCCAGGCCTCCAAGGCCAAGATCATCGGCATTGCCGCCGGTCCCCCCAACAACATGAACGAGATCAAGACCGGCGCCGAGTTCGGCGTGTTCAAGGGCGGCCAGCAGATGGCGGCGCTGCTCGCGCTGATCACCGACATCCACGGCCTCGGCCTGCAGGCCGCGCAAGGCCTGCTCCTGACCACGTCGTTCTACTGGGACATGGACGACAAGACCCGCGAATGGTCGAAGCGCTACTTCGCCAAGATGAACAAGATGCCGTCGATGTGGCAGGCCGGCGTCTATTCCAGCGTGATGCACTATCTCAACGCCATCAAGGAGACCGGCACCGACGATCCGCTCAAGGTGGCCGCCAAGATGCGGGAAAGGCCGATCGAGGATTTCTTCGCCCGCAATGGCCGCCTGCGCGAGGACAATCTGATGGTGCACGACCTCTGGCTGGTGCAGGTGAAGACGCCGGAGGAGAGCAAATATCCGTGGGACTATTACAAGATCCTCACCACGATCTCAGGCGACAAGGCGTTCGGCCCGCCGGACCCCGCCTGTGCGATGGTGAAGAAGTGAAAGTGGGCCGCGCTGACGGTGCACCCTCTCCCCTTGTGGGAGAGGGTGGCTGCGCGAAGCGCAGCCGGGTGAGGGGTTGTCTCCGCGGGACCAACTCTCATTTGAATCCGCGGAGACAACCCCTCATCCGGCGCTTCGCGCCACCTTCTCCCACAAGGGGAGAAGGAGGGAAGTGCGGATGCAGCGCGCTTATTTCACCACCCCGATCTCGCGAAAATACTTCATCACGCCGGGATGGATCAGCTCCGGCCTCGGCGCTGCCGCGACGGTGTTCGCCGCATTGGTCTCGCAGGCCTGGGCGAGCTTCCTGCAGAACGTCGCCTCGACACCGTGCAGTGTCTTCGCGAGCCGATAGGCGACATCGTCGGGCAAATCCTCGCGCGTCAGCACGAAGCTCCACGACCCCAGCGAAGCGATCGGCGCGGTCTGGTTCGGATAGCTGCCCGCCGGCACGGTGAGCGGTTTCAGGAACGCATGCCTGGCGCGGATGCGCGTGATCTCTTCGGCACTGGGCGCGATGAAGCGCGCGCCTGCCGGGCTCGAAGCGACCGCGGCAAAGCCGGGCCAGCCGATGCCGGCGCCCCACAGCGCGGCGACGCGGCCGTCCTCGACCATCGCGGGGCCATCGCCGGCGCGGTCGAGATAGACCGCCCTGAAGTCCTCGTCCTGCTTCAGGCCGAGCCCGTCCAGCACGTAGCGCGCCAGGATCGGCAGGCCCGAGCCTTTCGCGCCGAACGCGACGGGCTGACCGACGAGATCGCGGATCGTCCTGTAGGGACTATCCGCGCGCACCACGAACATGCCGGGGTTGGAATAGATCGCGGTGAGGATCTTCAGCCGCACGGGTGCGCGGCCGATGCCCGCGAAGGCTTCATAGGCCGGCTCGCCCGCGACGAGCGCGAGATCGAGCTCGCCCTTTTCCAAAAGCGGGATGTTCTCGTTGCTGCCCTTGGTGTTGCGTGGGGCGATGGACATTTGCGGATCGGCCGCGTTCATCACCTCGGCAAAGGCGTTGCCGTACAGCGGAAAGCCGCCGCCGGGGGTTGCGGTGCCAAGGCTGATCGTCAGGCTGATCGTCGTGGTCGGAATGGCCGTGCCTCCGGTTTGCGCGGCGGCGGGGCTTGCGAGCAGCGCCGCACCGACGAGGATCATCGCGAATCTCATGGTCGCTCCTGGGACCTGCGTCAACACCGACTTGCGGCGATATAGGCAGCGACCCGATTTTGTGAAAGCATGCAGCCAACCACAATAAAGCAATGGGAGGTGTCATGTTGCGAATCTTGCGTCACGGTTTGTTCGGACTCGCAGTTCTCTTAGGTCTTTTCAGCACCACCCCTCCCGCCTCCGCCGCCTATCCCGACCGCCCCGTGCACTGGCTGATCGGCTTCTCCGCCGGCGGCCCGGTCGACATCGTGGCGCGGATCATGGCGCAGTGGCTGTCGGAGCGGCTCGGCCAGCAGGTCATCGTCGAGAACCGCACCGGCTCCGGCGGCAACATCGCCGCCGCCGCCGCGATCAACTCGCCGCCGGACGGCTACACGCTGCTGTTCGTCGCGCCCAACAACGCGATCTCGACCTCGCTCTACAAGAAGCTGCCCTTCGACTTCCTGCGCGACACCGTGCCGGTCGCGAGCATCATGCAGCTCACCAACATGCTGGTCGTCTCCAACGCGTTTCCGCCGAAGACGGTTCAGGAGTTCATCGACTATTGCAAGGCCAATCCCGGCAAGATCTCCTTTGCCTCGTCCGGCAACGGCACCTCGGTGCACATGTCGGCCGAGCTGTTCAAGGTGATGACGAAGTGCGACATGGTGCACGTGCCCTATCGCGGCTCGGCCATCGCCTTCCCCGACATCATCTCCAACAAGGTGCAGCTGATCTTCGACAATCTGCCCTCGGCCATGGAGCAGGTGAAGGGCGGCACCGTCCGCGCGCTCGGCGTGACCTCGCCGCAGCGCTGGCCGAGCGTGCCCGACGTGCCCGCGATCGCCGAGACCGTGCCGGGCTTCGAATCGGTCGGCTTCTACGGCATCTCCGCGCCGAAGGGCACCCCGCCCGAGGTGATCGAGGTCCTCAACAAGGCCGTCGGCGAAGCGTTGAAGGACCCGAAGCTGGTGGCGAAGCTCGCCGAGACCGGCGGCATCCCCAAGCCGATGACGCCGGCCGAGTTCGGCAAGCTGGTCGCGAACGAGACCGAGAAGTGGCGCAAGGTGGTCGAGTTCGCCGGGGTCTCGGTGGACTAAAGCGCGATGCGATTAGGATGAATCGTCATCGCGCTTTAGGTTGTTGTTTAAGCATGATCTTTTCGGAAAACCGCTGCGCACTTTTCCGGATCATGCTTTAGGGCAGCGGCCCCGCCCCGGCGGCCGGCGCTCGCCGGCACGACGTTGAGGGGGCCGAGAGGCCCTCTCAAAGCGAAAACTGCGAAAACAACCCCATGTACAGTAGAAGAATGGAGCAATCACAGGGGCTTACGGAATCGCCAAATGGACACCGGCCGGATGATCGCCAGGGCCGTTTGACTTGTCGGGCAAAACAGTGGCAGAATGCGATTATTCCGAATTCAGCAATCGTCTGCGCGGAGCGTGTTCCGCGCAGCCGCGGCGTTCCGCTCGATCAGGCCGCCTGGTTCGGCGCGTTCTGCCGACGCGAGCCGAGGACCACTTCGCCTTGAAAACGCTTGAAGATTGCACCCCCGCCTCAGGCCCTGTAAACGAACCGCGCACCGTTGCCGGCCGCCCCTAGCGGCCGCCTCGCGGCGGGGCCTGTAGCTCAATGGTTAGAGCCGGCCGCTCATAACGGTCTGGTTGCAGGTTCGAGTCCTGCCGGGCCCACCAGCCTTCGCTCGCTTCGCGAGCTTCGGCTCGGCAAGCCAGTCCCACGGACTCCCGGCGAAGCGAAGGAAGGCTGTCACGCCAAAGCCGCAAGGCGAAGGCGGACTGGTTCGACGAAATGCAATTGTCGGGGTCGGAATTGGAGCACGTGAATCTTAGTCTATGGGCGAGTCGAAGCCTTTAAGCTGTAGGCATCGAAGCCCCCCGCGGGTTCAGCGCTCTACCGCAAAGAGCGCTGGCGTGCCTTAAAGCATTGAAGAGAAAATAAAATCTTCTCGGTCAGTGACTGTCTCTTCAGCCCTGCTCCAAGCGCTCGGGGGCTGCGCACGAAGTCGCAAGCAACATCAGTCTGTTATGGGCATAGGATATAAAGCTAAACTAGCTAAATGGGGCTCAGCGCTCTTTCGCCATGAGCGATGATGCCAAACTAGCATGCTAAGTATCTGATTTTCCTAGCTGCAATTTTTCACTTGGCTCGTTGTTGCCGCGGCGCGCGGCATCCATTCAATTCAGCTTGACTGTCCCGAAAGGTCGGGACCTTAGCAGGTCAGGAATGAGCCATGCGTCAGCAACAGCGATTTGAGATTGCCATTTTAGGTACACGCGTGAATGCGGAGGGCATTTTTGGCATCGTCGGAGCAATACTGATGATCGTTTTAGTCCTCCATTCATTTTGAGGTCTCGCGATGCGCTACACGCTTCATAAGTTGATCGAGGAATTTCGTGCCGATCCTGATGCGCCCTTTGCTAATCTCAATCATGCTGTCCGGGCCAGGCAGACGAGGCTGTATGATCGCCTCATTCGCGAACACGGCAGTCTCTCGCTCGAACGCATACGGACACGCGACTTGATCGCATGGCACAGAGATTGGCTCGGACCGGGGAAAGTAGCGATAGCTCACTCCCTAGTTACAAGACTTCGCGTGCTCTTCCGCTATGGCGACGTAATGCTTGAGGATCGCGAGTGCCGACGACTTTCTGATGCGCTAAGCAACATTCGATTTGAGAAGCCGGCCTTACGTAGTCAACCAATCTCACAAGTGCAGATAAATGCCTTCAGGGACGCGGCGCATCAAATGGGCTGGGAGTCGTTTGCTTTGGCTCAAGCAATACAGGTTGATTTTCATTTGACCCAGAAGAACGTGATTGGAGTTTACGTGCCCTCGTCAGCGCATATCGACACCGACGTCACACATCCAAGATATGGGAAATGGCATGACGGCCTTCGATGGTCGGACATAGATGACAACTTGAATGTTCACTTGGGAGGTCGAAGGCGGCGGACTACGTTGATTGGTAACCTCCGCAACGCCCCCATGGTCATGCAGGAACTGGCAATTTATTGCGACAAGCCTTCCGAGGAAATTACCCGTGAAGATCTTCCACAAACGGGCCCGATTATCTTAAACGAGCAAACGGCGTTCCCCCACACGACGGCCGAGTTTCGGAGGAAATGGCGTATTGTTGCTGACTATGCTCAGTTACCAAAGACAGTAATGAACAAGGACAGCACGCGCTTGCAACCGATGTGACATGCGACCGGTGGCTTGCACTGGCCACTTCGTCGCTGTTGATAAGCCAGCGTCCAAGATACCCGTTCACCATCTGCACGGCTTCCAAGAACATCGATGAAGTCTTTAGTTTCATTGACAGTGCACTCAACCATCTACGGCCACTTTCGAGGACTACGGTGACATCGCACCAAATTACTCCGATAGCTTTCGCAGGTTCACGAGCTATAGCGCACTGTCATCGTAATCCTGCCCTCAGCTCTTCTGCAAAAAGTTAAGGCCTTTCTGTTGCTTTGATTATTTCTCGGATCGGCAACAATGTGAAAGAAGGCGGCGTGACCGCATACACCCGCATGGACTCTTCGATCTCGAGCGGGTCTAAGTCGCGGTATCGCACATGAATATGAATCTCCGCTGCTGCGAGCGCCACGTACTTCAGTTGTTGCGGCCCCTCAAACCAGCTCCAACCTCAGCGACCGCCCGACCATCCGCGCCGCGCGCTGCAGCGTGGCCAGCGTGACGTTGCCATCCTTCGGGTCGAGCAGGCGGCCGATCTGGCTGCGCGAGGTCTTCATGCGCTGGGCCAGATTGTTGCGCGATATGTTCTTCTCCTTCATCGCCTGCTCGATCTGCCAGGCGAGGACTTCCTTGACGGCGATGGCTTCGAACTCGTCGCGCTTGCCTTCCTCGCCGAGGAAATCATCGAGGGTGGTGAGCTTGGCGGTGGAGCGAACGGCTTTCTTCTTCCTCGCCGCGGTCTTCTTGCCGGCCATGTCGGCCTCCTTCATGTCTCGAACTCACGGTTTCTGCGGCGCGCAAGGGCCAGATCGTCCGGCGGGGTCTTCTGGGTCTTCTTGATGAACCCGGCGAGGACCAGAATGCGGCCCTGCTGCGCGCTGAACAGGACGCGGGCGATCCGGCCGCTGGGCAGCGAGGTGCGCACTTCCCACAAGCCGTCGTCCAGCGCGCGGCACAGCGGCATCCCCACCGGCCAGCGGTATTGAACGCGCATGAGAGACGCGCCGTTCTCCCTTGCCCCTCACCCCACCACCCGCCACAACCTCCACCGCTCCGGCACGCCCTTCAGCCGGTGCACGCCGTGATCCCTCAGGCTAATCGTGGACTGCGCCGTCACCAGCTCCTTCACCGCGCTCGACACCAGCACCTCGCCGGCGCGCGCTTTCGCCGCGACGCGGGTGCCGATGTGGAAGGCGAGGCCGACCATTTCGCCGCCGCTGATGGTGTATTCACCGGCGTGCAGGCCCACCCTGATCTCGAGGCCCAGCGTGCGCATGGCCTGCTGGATCGCGGTCGCGCAGGCGATGCCGGCGGCGGGCTTTTTGAACGTCGCGAGCACGCCGTCGCCGGTGGTCACGACCTCCTTGCCGCCGCACGTCTTCAGCTCCTTGCGAACGGCGGCGTAGTAATGGCCCATCACCTTGGTCCAGCGCACATCGCCGAGCTTGGCGGCCTTCGCGGTAGAGCCGACGATGTCGACGATCAGGATGGTGGCGAGCGCCTGCCTGAGCTCGGCGCTGCGTGCGGCCGAGGGGCGCCGGTTCGCGATGGGTCCGGTCAGCGGCTCATAGCGATGATTGCGGCGCCGCGCGATCGCGGCTTTGGTGTAGTCCTGCGCGCGCTGCGCGGTGCCGCAACGAACGGTCTTCTCCTGCGGCAGACGCGACCAATAGACCTTGCGCCCGGCACCGGCGCCATGCACCTCCACGGCGCCCCACTTCAGGAAGACCGCCGAGCCAACGCGCCTGACGCACCACGCCTTCGACGTGTACCCGGAGACGTTCGACTGATGGACACCGATGCGAAGGAATTTCGGCATGAATGTGCGGCCAAAGACCGTTTGCGTAGCTTTCGCAAAAGCTAGTCGCACAACCCGGTGTTGGCAACCTGACTCCCGTTCCGCCCCCCGCCCTGCAGTGCAATCGCATGTGGAAGCGACGTCTCTATAGCCATCCTTCGAGACGCCCGCCGTTGGCGGGCCCACAGGATGAGGACGGAGTGCGCGGCAGCAGTTTCAGCGGGCACCGATGTGCTTGCCCCCCCTGAGGAGATGCCATTGCGATTGCCCTGCGCCCCCAGGCTGGCAGCTAAATTCCCCTGCCGCCGCCCTGTTTGCCGATCGTGCAGCGCCACCCGGCCAGACGTTCGGCCGGATGCTGCGCCATCCATGCGGCGAGCTGCGGCGCGCCGATCAGGCAGGACTGCATCGTGACGTCGGCGAAGTCCGAGGTCGTGACGATTTGTTCATGACAGTCCGTCGGAGACGAGAGACTGCAGAGCACGGCGATGATCCTGATCATCTCACGCCAGCTCCTTCGACCAATCGTATTCGGGCCTGGCCGCCGAGCGCGTCACCGATTTGGCGGCATCGACGCTCGAGGCCTTTTCGGCGCGGCGCTGATAGTCATCGGCGAGCAGCTTCAGCCGCGTCGCGACCACCTCGTCGGTCATGCTCATCGCAGCGCGCAGCAGGCTCTGCGCCGTTTCCATGTATTGCTTGCCTCGTCGTGACATCTGCAGCGTCATAGCATCCTCGCGCGGTTTTCTGGAGATATGTCGAAGGCGATCGGGACACGGCCGAACCAGTCGCGGTCATCCTGGCGTCGCGTCGCGAAACGTTCGACGCACTTCTTCGAGCAGAGAGGCTTCCGCCACGCGTAGTACCTGACCAGGCCGAACCGGCCGTCGCAGACGGCACAGCGCCCGATTCGACCATGAGGATTTCCAGAGCAGGTTGGCATTGACGTCTCCTCTCGTTGTCGCCTGATGTCGCCGATCACCTCTTCTGTTGCACCGGGGCTTGCCTCGCCTTCCGATGAAGCGGGCGGCATTCGTCGTCCAAGCCGCCAACGAAGCCAGTCTACGAGTCCTGCGCGGCGATCTCTTTCACCAAGGCGCCCTCAATTGCGCATCTGCACGACGCGCGGCCCGGCACATGACGGGCCGGCTAACGCCGGTCTGCCGGGCGCGGCGTCGATCGACTGGAGGCGCAGCGAAAAGCGATGTGCTATCCTCCCGCGGGGGCGGCAGGAGAGAGAACCCATGGCAACGAGTGTCAAGCAAATGCTGGAAGCTGCGAACGCGGCGGTCCCGAAGATCACCTCCGACCAGGCGGCCGAGATGATCAGGAACGGTGACACGCTGGTGGTCGACGTTCGCGATGCGCCGGAAGTCGCCGCCAGCGGCAAGATCGCGGGCGCCGTGCATGTCTCGCGCGGGATGCTGGAATTTCGTGCCGACCCGGAATCGCCCTATCACGACAAGGCGTTCGACAAGACCAAGACCGTCATCCTCTATTGCGCGTCCGGCGGCAGATCGGCGCTGGCCGGGAAGGTGCTGAAGGATATGGGCTACGAGAAGGTCTACAACGTCGGCGGCTTCAAGGATTGGTCCGGGGCGGTCGAGAAATAGGCGGAACCGGCAGCGCGGTTCCCTGCCCGGGCTGTCACGGCAAGGGGCGCATTGGCGGCGCGCCTTGCGGGACCTGCGGCGGGCGCGGGACCGTCGTCCGGGCCATTGGCGGCGCCTGACCTTGCCGCGTCCATCGGGACTTCATCTTCGTGGCAACGATTGGCCGTCACGCGTGTTGTCCTGACCTGGAACACAGCGAGGCGCGCCATGGGCAAGGATAACGAACTGAAGCCCGACGACTTCCCGATCGAAGCCGACAAGGACAAGTTGAAGACCCACAAGGGCGAGCCCGTCGCCGACGCCGAATCGGAGCAGATTGCGAATGAGATCGCCGACCGGCTGAACGAGCACGCGCACCGGGAAGAGCAGGATCGCTGGTCGGCGTAGCGGCAACCGCCGCCCCGCAGGATTGGAACGACCAGGCGTTCCCGCGCATTGGCCCGCGCCGGATCCCACATGATCCGGCAATGGCGGCCCCGGCACGAACCGCCCCCGGACGGCCGGGGCCGCCTGATCGCGAGCGAAAGGAGCGAACATGAAAGCGCTTGTTCGAGCGCCCCGGCGAGATCAAAGACGGAGCGCCCCGGGGACAACGAAAGGCAAAGCCAGGGCGGCCAGATGAACGCACCGGGCGCCGGCACGATGGGAACGAACCGCAAATAGGCGCGGGCGGAGGTCGCGCCCTCACTCCGGATACGCGAACAGATCGATCGGCTCGCTGAAGCCGCGCACCGCGTGCTGGCCGACATGCTCCAGGGCGAACTCTTTCTCCACCAGCTCGGCGAAGGCGCGCGACAGCAACACCTTCTTGCCGATCGTCTTGGTCAGCGCCTCGAGGCGGGAGGCCATGTTGACGGCCGGGCCGATCACGGTGAAGTCGAGCCGACTGGTCGATCCGATATTGCCGTACATGACGTCGCCGACGTGGACGCCGATGCCGTAGTTCAGCGGCGCGCGGCCGGTGCCGCTGTTCCGTTCGTTCAGCGCGGCCATGGCCTGCCTTGCCTCGGCCACGGCATGCAGCAGGTTCGCGCAGGCGTCGGGCGCGCTGAGCGGGAAGATGGCGAGCAGCCCGTCGCCGATGAATTTCAGGATCTCGCCGCCGTGCCGCGCGATCGGCTCCGACATCGCGTCGAAATAGTCGTTGAGCAGGTCGATGACGTCGTCGCGCGGCCAGTTGTCGGAGATCTTGGTGAAATCGCGCAAATCGCAGATCATGATCGCGGCGCGCACCGTGGTGCCGGTGCCGCGCCTGGTGGCGCCGGCCAGGATCAGCTCGCCGGCATGGGAGCCGACATAGGTCTCCAGCAGCGTGCGGGCCAGGCGGTTCTTGATGCGAATCTCGCTGACCAGCGCCAGCACCGGCAGCACCTTCTTCAGACCGGCGATATGCGCATCGTCGAAACCGCCGGGCCGGTCGGTCGCGAAGGTGACGATGTGGCGCTTGCCGAGCGTATGGTAGAGCGGCCAGGCGACATAGTCGGTGAAGCCCTTGGCGCGCATCTCGTCATAGAGGGCGTGCTTGCGGCCGAGCGAGGGATCCTGCTCGAGCCTCTCGCGCAGCTCGGTGGCGCCGTCATGGATCTCGTGGGCGGCACTGCCGATATATTCGGGCCGCTCGCGAACTTCATAGTCGACCAGCGCAATCTCAGCCTCGCGGCTCCCGTCGGACCACATCATGCGGGCCCCCAGCCATTGCGGGTGATTGATCAACACGTGGAGCGTCGCCCGCTTCACGGGAATGCCGGCCTGCTGGAGGCGGATGCACATCTGCGCGAAGATGTCGTCGATGAAACGCTCGTCGCGCGTGCCGTTGGTCAGCCAGTCGATGACGCCGTCGGCAGGCGTGGGGGCAAGGTTGTCTGGCGCGGTCATATTCTGCCCCTCGAGCTGCGATCTGCTACCGAAGCAGATATCATGCTCCGGCCCGGCGGCGTCAACCTGGCCAGTTGCATGGATTGTGCGCAGCAGGCGACCGGTGCAGCGGTCGCCTAAGCGAGCAGCCGGATCGATCCCAGCACCGCGAGGCCCGAGACGAGCGCGAGCGTCGCCGGCTCCGTCAGCTCGACCTTCAACGTGCCCTCGTCGGGAATCGTAAAATTCTCGTCATCGAGACGGATGCGGCATTCGCCGCGCGCGGCGTAGACGAGATGCGTGCCCGCCGCGAGCGGCCGCTCGCCCGGCTCCCTGAGCGCGAGAAGATCGATCTCAGCCGCACCGCGCCGCGCCATGAGGTTCACGACCTCGACCGGGCCGGCCTCGAGCTCGGTGACGATCTCGAGCTCGCCGGTGAAGCGCACGGTCGTAAAAGGTTCACGTTCGTCGAATGCCTGCGTGGGCGACTTCAGCACGAGCCCACGCCCGCCCACGACCATCTGCAAGCGGTCGATGCCGGGCATGTAGGAGAAGGGACCGGGCGCCACGATCGGCGTCGAAGCAAAGCGCCAGAGCAGGCTGTCCCAATTCTTCCGGGGCGCATCGTCCCGATGAGCGTCCGCAATGTCGGTGAAGATGCCGCCGCCGTTCTTCCAGGGCGAGCGGGTATAGTCGTCAGGCTTGAGCAGCGTGGTTTTCATGTCTTTGGGTCATCCGGGAACAGCAAGAGGGCACGAGCTACTCACGTATCATGCGCCTGACGGACTGGCTTAGCCAATCGGCTGGACCGTTCTTGCTCAGCCCTGATCACCAGATCGTGCGGTTCAGATTGATGACACTCGGCACACTGCACGCTAAGATTGCACGTTTGATTTAAATGACGTCCTTCTGGCACTGCCTTTTGGGCGATCTTCCATGTTCAAAATTATCGAGAGAAGCGATCTCACCGAAATCCACTTGCGCCACGTTCCCGAAGGCCATTTTTACATGTTTCGAGTTACCATCGTCGGAGGTCGGCACCTGATCGAAACAGGAAAGATGGCTGAAAATCCACATTCGCACACCGCGGCCTACAGGTACGCGCGTCAAGCAAGGGAGTTTGCCGCCGAAATCGCAAGTCGACGTGATTATCTGTTACTTCCTCTTGAGCGTTTTGCATCACCCATCTTGGTGGAATCACCAGCTCCGGAGGATGGAGCTTCTGATATGGCAGCGCGACAGTCGCAAAGGGCTCAAGACGCACCTCCTGCCGAGGCAGCACGACCGTTGCAAACGCCTCAAGACGACAAAGCGTCATCCAAGTTCTCTTTAATCATGGGCATACTGCTATTCGTTGGGCTTCTCGCGCTGCTCCATGCCCTATCTCGCTGACGCCGTCATTTCGACGTCAATGCCGCTACGGCCCGCCAGGCGGCATCGGGCGCAGCCGACATGAGCTGCCGGCAGCGGTCGCGCATCAAGACGGCCGGACGATCATGGCTGCGCCGTTTCAGCACCGCTTCGAAATCGGCGAGCGCATCAGCAAACCGGCGTGCGCGATAGGCGGCGAGGCCGCGCTCGTAGTCCGCGATCCAGCCGGTCGCGTCGCTATCATCGACCGTCTCGCCCGCGATCCCGATCAGCTCGTGGACGGAGATCCCCTCCTCGCGTCCGTAGACCGCGATGCTGTCGACCTCGCGCGTGATGACGACGCCGCGCGCCAGACGTTCGGTCGCCGCGCCGAGCAGGATCCGCGTCCCGTAGGATTTGTTGGCGCCTTCGAGCCGGCTGGCGACGTTCACGGCATCGCCGATCACGGTGTAGTTCAGCCGCAGCTCCGAGCCGATATTGCCGACCAGCATGCGGCCGGAATTGATGCCGATGCGGATCTGGAGCCGCTGGCCGAGATCGTCGACAAGGCCCGACTGTTCGATCGCGCTCCGGCAGGCGAGCGCCGCGCGGCAGCATCGCGCGGCGTGATCGTCTTGCGGCTGCGGCGCGCCCCAGAACGCCATCACGGCATCGCCGATGAACTTGTCGATGGTCCCGCCATGGGCAACGATGATTTCCGAGGTGATGTCGAGATAGCGCGACAGCAGCGGCACCACGCGGTCGCCCATCCGCTCGGACAGCCCGGTGAAGCCGGCAATGTCGATGAACATCACGCTGAGCTCCTGGACGCTACCGCCGGGCCTCGCCTCGACGCCCTGGCGCAACAAGCCGCGGACGAGATCCGCCGGGATGAACTTGCGGAAGGCCGACAATCCCGCCGCCATCTCGGCGATCGCGCCCGACAGGCTCGCGATTTCCCTGAGCCGCGACGGATGGCGGCGGACCTGCTCCAGCGCGAAGGCCTCGACATGGCGCAGCTCGCCGACGACGCGTGACAGCGGCGCGGCAATGACGGAGCGCGCCAGCGTCGCCGAGGCCAGCGCCGCGAGCACGGCGCCGATGGCAAGGCCAAGGATCAGGCGCCGCAGCGTCGTCTCGACCGGCCCGAGAAACTCGGCCTCGGGGATCACGGTCGCGAGCGACCAGCCGGGAAACGACAGCGGCGTCAGCGCGACTTCATAGGCGGCGCCGCCCGACATGAGCCGGCTTCGCCAGGCCTCCCTGCCGCCGGCCTCGCCCGCCTTGCCGAGCGCCAGGCGCGCGAGCGGCAGCAGCGCCGTGTCGCCGCGCGCCGGATGGAGCTCGTCGGCATCCTTGTCCGGCGCCGCGACGAGCTCGCCGCTATCGTCGACGATGAAGGCGGTCCCCGTGCGCCCGACCTCGAGCTGCGACAGGAAGCGCGCGAGCCTGGTGTATTCGATGACGACGGCCAGTACGCCTTGCCGCTCCTGATAGACGTCGATCGGCCCCGCGAAGGCGATCGACGGCCGCACGCCAGTCGCATGGTCCAGCACCCTGAACCATTGCGGATCATCCGCGGTCAGCCCGGCCTTGAACCAGGCCTGATCGGCGACGTGAAACGAGGTCGGCTCAAAACGGCGGTTGGCGAACTCGATGTCGCCGGGCACCACCTCATATTCATCGACGCGGCGCTGGCCGGCATGGTCGGTCCGCGAGATCTCCATCATCTCCAGGCGGCGATCGCCGAGCTTGTGCGCGGCGAAGAAGGAGCCATCGGGCCAGCCGAACGCGACCCAGGAAATCGTCGCCTGCGACTGCAATTGCGAGAGAAAGACGAACTCGCGCTTGTCGGCCTCGCGAGTGTCGAGCACGTTCTGGAGGAACAGCGTGCGGATCGCCGTGTGGGCGGCGCGCGCCTCGTCGACGATGGCCGAGACCTCCTTGCGCACGGCCGCGACGATCTGCTCGTTGATGGTCGAGGCGAGCTGCCGGCTGGTCGCCTCCGCCGTGCGCCACCACAACAGGCTGGACAGCGCGGCCGTCAGCAGGATCGCGGCCAGGACCAGCGCGGAGACCGCAAGGCGGATGCTGACCGTCAGCCCTGCGATCGCGCGAAGCCGTCGTTCGGAATCGACTTTCATCGCTGCTTTCGCGCCTCGTTGCGAGCCACTGACATGTCTTACGCCGCCGGCGCTCGTTCGTTACGTCTGGCAGGAGCGAGCGCGCACAGCCAATGCCCGGCGGCTACCATCTCGATAGAAGCTGGGCATTGGCTTCGAGCCGACGCTTGCCCGCTAATCCCCGCTCGAGCGCACCGCCCGTGCGCCCGATCCAACCGGTCTCACGGATTCGTGAGCAAGCTGCCTGTAACGCAGGTGGCGAGCGGAGCGAAGGAGACCATGCGCAGTCGCCTGCCAGGCGACGCCATCTCGAACAGGAGAACTCGATGTCTGCCAAACATGCTGTCACCTCCCTCGTCCTCGCCGGTGCGATGTCGACCGCGCTCGCGACCCTTGCCGCCGCCAGCCCCCTGACCAAGGCCGAGGGCGATGCGGCCGTCGCCGCCAAGAAGGAGAAGTGCTTCGGCGTCGCACTGAAGGGCCAGAACGATTGCGCAGCGGGTCCGGGCACGACCTGCCAGGGCACCTCGACCGTCGACTTCCAGGGCAACGCCTGGAAATTCGTGCAGGGCGGCACCTGCACCAGCATCGAGCTGCCGAACGGCAAGAAGGGTTCGCTCAAGCCGGTGTAACGGCCGGCGCGACATCGCCAGGACGCACGAACGGAGCAGCACGATGAGCACGGTGACCAATTCGACCGGACCTGCGGCCGTGCCGCTCCGTTTCGCGGCGCCGATCGGCGGCGTTGCCGGGACGAGCTTCAAGCCCGAGCATCTCCCCGCCATCCTCGCGGCAGAGCCTCGGCGCGGCTTCTTCGAGGTCCACGCCGAGAACTACATGGGCGCCGGCGGCCCACCGCATCGTGCGCTGGAGGCGATCCGCCGCGACCATCCGCTCTCGCTGCATGGCGTCTGCATGTCGATCGGCGGGCCCCGGCCGCTCGACAAGGCGCATCTGGCGCGCTTCCGCGGCCTGGTCGCACGCTACCAGCCGGCGCTGGTCTCCGAGCATCTCGCCTGGTCGACGCATGAGACCAGCTTCTTCAACGATCTGTTGCCCCTGCCCTATACCGAGGCGACGCTGGCTTGCGTTTGCGATCACATCGACCAGGTGCAGGAGGCGATCCGCCGCCCGCTGCTGCTGGAAAACCCCTCGACCTATGTCGCGTTTCGCGAGTCCTCGATGAGCGAGACCGACTTCATCCGCGCCATCGCCGAGCGCACCGGCTGCGGGCTGCTGCTCGACGTCAACAACGTGTTCGTATCCGCAACCAACCAGGGCTTCTCGGCGCTCGAGTATCTTGCGGAGTTTCCGCTGTCGCGAGTCGGGGAACTTCATCTCGCGGGCCATGCCGAGCAGGCCGACGACGAAGGCGACCTGCTGTTGATCGACAGCCATGACGGCCCGGTCGCGGACGCCGTCTGGAAGCTCTACGAGATCGTGATCCGGCGCCGCGGCGCGGTGCCGACGCTGATCGAGTGGGACAGCAGGATACCGGACTGGCCGGTGCTGCAGGCGGAAGCCGCCGCGGCCCAGGCGATCCTCGACCGTCATCAGTCCGCCATGCCGGCAGGAGAGCGTCATGCCGCATGACGCCGGCCTGTCCTTCGCCGCCTCGTTCGCGCCGGCGCTGCTGGATCCGGCGCGCGGCACGCCCGACGGCGTGACCGGCCCGAACGGCAAGGCCGCCGGCCGGCGCTACGACGTCTACCGCAACAACGTCACGGTCAGCCTGATCGACGCGCTGGCCGCGATTTATCCGGCGGTGCAGCGCATCACCGGCGCCGACTTCTTCCGCGCCATGGCGCGTACCCATGTCCGGAGCAATCCGCCGACATCGCCGCTGCTGTTCGAATACGGCCGCGACTTCCCGGAGTTCATCGCGCGGTATGAGCATGCGCAGGCCATGCCCTGGCTCCCCGACGTCGCCCGCATCGAGCGCGCCTGGCTCGATGCCTATCACGCCGCCGACGCGCTTCCGCTGTCGCCGGCCCGGTTGTCGGCAGTGACGTCCGATCGTTTGGCTGATCTGGTGTTCATTCCGCATCCCGCCACGCGATGCCTGCGCTCTCGATATGCCGCCGTGACGATCTTTGCCGCCAACCGCGACGATGCACCGATCATGCGCATCGATGCCTCCACGCCCGAGGATGCCCTGATCACGCGACCGGAGTTCGACGTCACCGTGCGCCGCCTTCCGCCCGGCGGGGCGGTCTTCGCGGACGGCCTGATGTCGGGGCGACCGCTCGGCGAGGCCGCGGCGTCGGCGCTGGAAGCTTCAAGCGAGTTCGACATCGCCGCGAACATCGCCGGACTGATCGAAGCCGGCGCTTTCACCTCGCTCGCTTGCGGAGACCCATCATGATCACGGACCAGCACATGGCCACCGACAGCGGCCTGCCGTCGCCCGGAGTGCTCATCGACAAGGCCAATCATCTGGTGCAGACGGTTGCGACGCCCTCGCTCGTCCAGCTCGTACTGCGCGTCGCGCTGGCGGTGCCGTTCTGGCGCTCGGGCATGCTCAAATGGGACGGCTTCCTCAGGCTCAACGACACCGCCGTGACGCTGTTCAGCGACGAATTCATGCTGCATCTGCCGGGCGGGCCCTATCACTTTCCGGCACCGACGGTGATGGCCTTCCTGTCGGGTTCGGGCGAGATCATGTTCCCGATCCTGCTGGTGCTGGGACTGGGCACGCGGTTCGCGGCGCTCGGGCTATTGTTCATGACGCTGATCGTGGAGCTCACGGTGCCGGATGGCTGGCCCATCCACCTCACCTGGGCCGCCATGGCGCTGGGCATCATGGCTCACGGGCCGGGGCGCCTTTCGATCGACCATCTGCTCTGTCGCGCGCGGTCGCACGGGCGATAGGCACGCACAATGTCGTGCATCCACACGACGACCGTCATCCCGAGGTGCGCGCCCTTGCGCGCCTCGAAGGATGGGCCGTGGGGGCTTGTGGCCCATCCTTCGAGGCTCACCTTGCGATGCGATGCATCGCAAGGTGAGCACCTCAGGATGACGTCAGTGCGTGCGGTTGGCCGTTTAGGCCTCTCACATCCCGCTCAGGCCGCTATCGACCGCGAGGGTCTGCGCGGTGACGTAGACGCTTTCGTCCGAGAGGAAGAACAGCACGGCATAGGCGATCTCCCATGCGGTTGCCTGGCGGCCGAAGGGAACATGGCCCTTGCCGCGGTTGGGGCGCCCGGCACCGGCCTCGCGGCCATTGGGCGTATCGACGAGGCCGGGATAGACGAGATTGGCGCGGATTCCACGCCGCGATCCGAGATGGGCGATGTTGCGCATGAGGCCGCCGAGCGCGGCCTTGGAGGAATCGTACACCGCCATCTGCGAGCCGGCCTTCAGCGCGGCGATGGAGGAGATGAAGACGATGGCGCCACCATCGTCGAATCTCGGCAACGCGGCGCGGCAGCATAGCATGGGGCCGCGGACGTTGACGTCGTAGATCCTGTTCCACTCCTCCGGGCTGACCGCGTCGAGCCCGACCTTGCCGAAGGTGCCGATGTTCAGCACCATGCCGTCGAGCCCGTCCATGGCGCGGTGCGCTTCCGCGATCATGCGAACGACGTCAGCCTCGGAGGTCACGTCGGCCGCGATGGCAAAGCCCTCGCCGCCTTCATCGGTGATGCGCTTGACGGTCTGCTCGGCAGAGCTGCGGTTGAGGTCGGCGACCGCGACCTTGGCACCTTCGCGTGCGCATAGAATGCTCATGGCCCGGCCGTTGCCGATCGGGTCGGTGGCGGCGTCGAAGACGCGCTGGCCGCCGCCGGCGATCAGGATGCGGCGCCCTGTCAGACGCCCCCTGCCCGGCGCTTCGCCCAGCGATTCCGCGCTCGGCGGACGGACGTAACGGTCCGGCTTGCTCTCGGTCTCCGCCATTTCAGCCGCCTTGTTTCTTGCCGCCGTCATAGACCTTCATGCCGGCTGCGGGGTCGAGATCGGTTTCGGTCGCCTCGGTGAGGCGGGCCATCATCATGTAGAAGCCGAGCGCGACGATGGATTCGACGATCTCCTGGTCGCTGAAGTGTTTTCGCGCGGCAGCGAAGGTCGCTTCCGCCACGCGGACGTTCTCGACCACCTCGCGGCCGAATTTCAGCAAGGCGCGCTCGGCCTCGCTCAACGCGGCGGCGTCGTAATCTGCGCGCTCCACGGCATCGATCTGTCCCTGCGTGCAGCCGACGCCGAGCGCGATCGGCACGTGCTGGCGCCATTCATAGGCGCCGCCTTCGAGCTGCGCGGCCTGGAGGATCAGCAGCTCGCGGTTGACGGCCGAGAGCTTCTGCTTGTGCAGGATCGAATTGCCGAGCCGCATCGCCGGGATCATGTTGGCCTCGGCGTGGGCCATCATGCGGAAGATGTTGAGCTTGACCGGCATGCGGTCGAACGAGGCGCGGATGTCGCCGCTCGTCGTCTCCGGATCAATCAGGGGCAGCCTTGCCACGCGTTTCTCCCTTGGGCTTTCGTTTCTTGTTGTCGTCGTCATGGCCTGCCGCAATCAGCGACAGGAAGAACGCGAGATAGCGGTCGATCGCCTCGATCACCTTCGCTCGCGGCGAGGGCGCCGCGCCCATCACGTAATGTTCGAGACGGATGTAGATCAACCCGGCGGCGAACAGCCGCGCGGTCTCGCGCGGATCGGGGGTGGAAACCAAACCGGCGAGCGCAAAGCCGCGGAAATAATCCGTCATCAGGCTCTGCTCGCGCGCGTAGAAATGATCGGCGAACTTGGCGCGGATGCCGGGGACGCGGTTGCGCTCGGCGGTGATCACCTTCTGAAACTGGTGCTCGCGCGGATCGGACCATTGCTCGACGAGGTCGAGCGCGAACTGCCGGCAGAACGCGGCGGGCTGCCGCGCGAGCTGCCTGTAGCGCGGCTCCTCCAGCCGGCTCGCCGAGCTGGCCGGACCATGCTCGGCGACGATCGCCTCCAGGATCGCGGCCTTGCCGGGGAAATGATTGTAGAGGCTGCTCTCGCGGATGCCGACGCGCCGAGCGAGCTCGCGCATCGAGGCGCCGCCATAGCCGCTTTGCGCAAACAGATTGAGCGCTTCGGAAAGGATGCGCTCGCGGGTCGTGGGCGCAGCCGATTCCGCCGCGCTGGAGGTGTGGACAGCCATGCGGTTGACTAACGAACGATCGTTCGCTAGTCAACCGTACGAACGATCGTTCGTTTCGTCAGTCTGGCGGCAACGGTCGCGGCCCGCAAGTTCGCTTTCGGGTGCTGTCCTCGCGTTTCAACTCCGCTCCATCGAGAGGCGGAGAGCAATTTGGGAGATGACGTCATGGCGCGCCTTGCCCGCCCTCGGCTTTATGCGGCCTGCATCCTGTTGCCGCTGCTCGCAGCAAGCACCGCCCAGGCCCAAAGCGCGAAATACGATCCCGGCGCCGACGACAAGACCATCAGGATCGGCACCACCGCGCCGCTGAGCGGCCCGGTGTCGGCCTTCGCGCAGATCGCCAAATCGGCGGAGGCCTATTTCCGCAAGGTGAACGACGAGGGTGGCGTCAACGGACGGCGCATCCAGATGATCATCGCGGATGACGCCTACAGCCCGCCGAAGACGGTGGAGCAGACCCGGCGGCTGGTCGAGAGCGAGGAAGTGCTCTTGATCTTCGGCGGCGTCGGTACGCCAACCAACAGCGCCGTGCACAAATATCTCAACGAGCGCAAGGTGCCGCAGCTCTTCCTCGGCTCCGGCGCAGCCAAGTGGGATGACCCGAAGAATTTTCCGTGGACCGTCGGCTGGCAGCCGACCTATCGCGACGAGGCGATCGCCTACGCCAAGTACATCAAGGCGAGCCACGCCAATGCCAAGGTCGGCGTGCTCTACCAGAACGACGATCTCGGCAAGGACTATCTGAAGGCGCTGGAGGAAGGGCTCGGCAGCGGCGAGGCGATCGTCGCGCGGGCGGCTTACGAGACCTCGGCCCCGACCGTCGACACCCAGATCCTGCAATTGAAGACCGCGGGCGCGGATGTCGTGCTCGTCGCGGCGACGCCGAAATTCGCGGCACAGGCGATCCGCAAGATCGGCGAGATCGGCTGGAAGCCCGTGGCCATCATCTCGAACGTCTCGGCCTCGATCAGCGGCGTGTTGGAGCCGGCCGGCAAGGACAATTCCACCGGCGTCATCTCCAGCCAGTATCTGAAGGACGCGACCGACCCCGCGCTGAAGGACGATGCCGGCTACAAGGAGTGGCTGGCGTTCATGGACAAGTACATGCCGGACGCCAACAAGAGCGACTGGCTCAACGTCTACGGCTACACCATCGCGCAGACGCTGGTGACGGTGCTGAAGGCATCAGGCAGCGACCTCACCCGCGCCAACGTCATGAAGCAGGCGACCACCATGAAGGACGTGCGCCTGCCGATGCTGATCAACGGCACCGCCGTGAGCAACTCGCCCGAGCGCTTCACGCCGATGACGAGCCTTCAATTGATCCGGTTTGACGGCACGCGCTGGGTGCCGTTCGGCGGTCTCCTGAAGAACTGATCATGCGGGGGTTGCGGATCGGCAGCATGCGGGTCGATCTCGTCAGCGAGATTCCCGCACTCGCGTTCGACAAGAGCTGGCTGTTCGCCAACGTCACCGACGCTGTGATCGCGGAGAACCGGAGCTGGCTCGACCACCGCTATATCGAGCCGGAGACCGGCCGCTTCATTCTCAGCCACCATTCCTACCTGGTGCGCACGCCGCGCTGGACCGCGATCGTCGACACCTGCTGCGGCAATCACAAGCATCGACCGCGCGTGCCGCCGTGGAACGACCTGAATCAGCCCTATCTCGAAAACTTGCAGGCGCTGGGCGTTGCCCCCGAGCAGGTCGATTTCGTGATGTGCACGCACCTGCATGTCGATCACGTCGGCTGGAACACGCGCCTCGTGGACGGGCGCTGGGTGCCGACCTTCCCTAACGCGCGCTATCTGATGGGGCGGGCCGAGTACCACCATTTCGAGGCCGCGCACAATGCTGCGCCGAAGAGCCCGGTGAACCACGGCTCGTTCGCGGATTCCGTGCTGCCGGTGGTCGCGGCCGGCCTCGCCGAATTGGTCGAGACCGACCACCGTCTGTTCGACGATCGCGACGCGGCCCTGCGCTTCGCGCCGGCGCCCGGCCACACCGCCGGCAACATGCAGATCCATCTCAATGGCGGTCACGATCACGCGGTGATGTCCGGCGACGTCATCCATCATCCGATCCAGTGCGCCGCGCCGTGGCTGTCGAATGCCGCCGACGTCGATCCGGCTGCCGCACTCGCAACGCGAATGGCGTTGCTGGAGGAGCTCGCCGACACGCCAAGCTACCTGCTCACCGGCCATTTCCCCGCACCGACCGCGGGACGCGTGATCCGGCGCGGCGAGGCCTATCGATTTCGTTTCGAGGACTAGACCATGAAGCTGAGTTCGATCGGCGGCCCCGGAGTTCACCTCTCCCCAGCGGGGAGAGGTCGGATTGCGCAGCAATCCGGGTGAGGGGCCGCAATGCGAAGCGAGACCGTAACCCCTCACCCGGATCGCATCTTTCGATGCGACCCGACCTCTCCCTATGGGAGAGGTGATCCGAGCTCGTGGCTCGCAATCGATTCAACCAAAACCTATTCTTCTTCAGGAGATGCCACATGATGCTGCGCACGGCCACGCTTTCGTTTCTCGCATTGCTGTCGGCGACGCTGGCGTTGCGCGCCGAGGACCCTGCCGCCTACCCCACCCGCAAGATCAAGATGCTGCTGCCCTATGCGGCCGGCGGCGGCGGCGACGTGGTCGGCCGGCTGCTTGCAGACAGGATGAGCAAGACGCTCGGACAGAGCATCTATATCGAGAACCACACCGGCGCCGCCGGCACGCTTGGCACGCAGATGGTCGCGACATCTCCGAATGACGGCTACACCATCACCGTCGGCGGCATGACCACGCATGTGCTTGCCCCCGCGATCTATCCAAAGCTGCCCTACGATCCGATCAAGGATTTCACGACCATCGGCCGCGTCGGCACCTCCTCCATCATGCTGGTCGCGACCAGGAACTTTGCCGCCAATGACATCAAGGGCCTGGTCGCGCTGGCCAGGAAGGGCGAGCCGATCCAGTACGGCAGCTGGGGCGTCGGCTCGACCGGTCAATTCTGCGCGGAGATCCTGATGCAGCAGACCGGCATCAAGATGGACCACGTGCCGTTCAACGGCATCGCCAAACTTGCCGGCGATCTGCTCGGCGGCCACATCTCGCTCGCGACGCTCGACGTCGCCACGGCGACGCCGCTGGTGAAGGACGGCTCGATCAAGGCGCTCGCCGCCTGCGGCGAACGTTCGCCGAGCCTGCCGGATGTCGCCAGCTACAAGGAACAGGGCGTGGCATTCGATCGCAGCCTGTCCTGGGCGATGTATGCGCCGGCGGGGCTCGCTCCGCCGACCGCGCAGAAGCTGTCGGCAGCCC
The DNA here is from genome assembly GCF_058803975.1 of Bradyrhizobium sp. GW821-FHT13H06. NCBI lineage: Bacteria > Pseudomonadati > Pseudomonadota > Alphaproteobacteria > Hyphomicrobiales > Nitrobacteraceae > Bradyrhizobium > Bradyrhizobium sp. GW821-FHT13H06. Next base: position 109,264 of record NZ_JBXAPN010000006.1, read on the forward strand.
TGAAGGAGGCGCTCGGCGACGAGGTAGTGAAGCAGAAGCTTCTGGGCCTCGGCATCACCCCGCAATTCGTCCCTGGCGACGAGCAGCGCGACATCAATGCCCGCGACATCGCCGCCTGGAAGCAGGTTGCCAAGGATGCAGGCATCGAGGTCAAGTGAATAGCTGGGCTATCGCACATGAAGAAAGACTTGGCGGAGAGCTTGCTCGCGGCCATCCTTCGAGACGCCCGCCTACGGCGGGCCCTCAGGATGAGGTCGGGTTTTACAGCAAGATTGCAGACCCTCATGGTGAGGAGCCCGCCAAGGCGGGCGTCTCGAACCATGCAGGCCGCGCTTGTCCGGCAGCCTCTTGCTGCCAATGCGATAGCTCCGAAGTGAACAAGGCAGGAATGGGAGCGCGGGCATGAGCCGCATCTTCGGCGCGGTGCGCCAGAACGGATATGTGGTGCGGGACATTCACGCCGCGATGACGCACTGGATCGAGGTGATGGGCGTCGGCCCCTGGTACTACATGGACCGGGTCAAGACCGATTGGTTCCGCCATCGCGGCCAGGATTCCGCCGTCGAGATGAGCATCGCACTGGCCAATTCCGGCGATCTCCAGATCGAGTTGATCCAGCAGCGCAACGACGCGCCTTCACTTTACAAGGAGTTTTTGGACGCCGGGCACGAAGGGCTCCAGCACATGTCGTACTGGAGCCACGACTATCAGGCGCTCTACGACAGGGCGATCGGGCTCGGCTACAGGATCGGCCATGAGGGCCAGATCGGCGGCGAGAAGGGACGCTTTGCCTATTTCGACACGCAGGCCCATCCGGGCACCGTGATCGAGATTTCCGACATCAGCGGCACCAAGGGACCGTTCTTCGAGAAGGTCCGGCAGGCCGCGATGAACTGGGACGGCACGCGGCCGATCCGCGAGGTCGGCGGCGGAAAATCGTAAGGCTCGATGACCGGCTCTGCCGATGTTCGCTGAGGGCGCGCAACGCCGTGCTGAGCCGGTCTATTTCACATCCTTGCCGGCGCATCCGTGGTAAGGTCGGGCCTCACGTCCGAACCTTCAGCGAGGCAAGCATGTCCGACACTGACAAGGTTTTCGCCGGCCCCATCCCAAAGCTCTACGATGAGCATCTCGTCCCGATGATCTTCGCCGGTTACGCCGACGACATCGCAAGACGCATCGCCGCGCTCTCGCCCTCCGCGCTGCTCGAGATCGCGGCCGGCACCGGCGCCGTGACGCGCGCCGTGGCGGCGGCGTTGCCGGGCCGCGTCCGCTACGTTGCGACCGACCTCAACGAGCCGATGCTCGCGGTCGCGGCGCAGCGTCAGGCGGGCGATGACCGCATCTCCTGGCGCCAGGCGGATGCGTTGGCTCTTCCGTTCGGCGACGCCGAGTTCGACGTGGTCTGCTGCCAGTTCGGCGCCATGTTCTTTCCGGACCGCGTCAAGGGCTATTCAGAAGCAAAGCGCGTCCTGAAGCCGGGCGGCACGTTTCTCTTCAATGTCTGGGACCGCATCGAGGAGAACGTGTTCGCCGATGACGCGACGACCGCCCTGGGCAAGCTGTTTCCCGACGATCCGCCCCGCTTCATGGCGCGGACGCCGCACGGCTATTTCGACCAGGCGATCATACGGGCCGATCTCGAGCGCGCAGGTTTCGGCAACGTCTCGATCGAAACACTGGCAGCCACCAGCCGAGCACCGTCGCCCGACCTCGTGGCGTTCGCCTATTGCCAGGGTACGCCGCTGCGCGGCGAAATCGAGGCGAGAAGCGGCGGCGATCTTCAGGCCGCGACGGACGCTGTCGCCGCTGCGATCCGCGCGCACCATGGGTCCGGACCGGTCGAAGCCAAGATCCAGGCCCTGGTGATCACGGCGCGGCCATAAGCTTGCGCCGCAGGCAAGCCCGGCTTCCCTACCAAAAGCCGCGCTGCATCGGCTGCGCCGGCTGATAATACTGATATTGGCTGCGCCGGCGCGGATTGGCCGGCTGGACGTACGGATCACGCTGCTGGAAGAAGAAGCCGAAGCCGTTACCGCCGTTGTCCCAACCGTCATCGCTCGCGATCATGGCAGGCGCGGTCGGCTTGCGCGTGATGAAGCCGCCCTGCGGCTCGTTGCTCAGCACCGCGACGAACTCGGTGCGGTAATTGGTCTCGCTGCTCAGGGGCTCATCCGAAACGACGATCGACGAGCGCGGCAACGCGGTCGGTCCGATGCGATCCCACACGTCCTGCGGGATGGTGATGCGGTCGAGCGCGTTCCTCGCCTCGTCGCCGTTCTCGATCGTGACCACGTTCCAGCGCAGGCCGATATCGGTCTTCGCCATCGCCGTGAAGATATGCGTGCCGAGCGGCTGGTCGGGATTGCGGATCGTGACGGGAACCTCGATGCTGGTGTCGAACACCTCACCGCCGCCGTCGGGCGCCGGCTTGTGCGTGTTCCGCCGCACGTAGAGCTTCTGCGTCGCGCGGCTGATGTAGACCGAGACCGGCTCGCCTGCGAGTTTCGCGTCGGTCGCCGCCTTCACGGCGTCGGCTTTCCGGGTCGCGGCCGCCTTCGCGGCTTCCTTGGTGGCGGCCACCGCATCGCGCTTCTGCTGCGCGGCGGCCCTGGCGGCGTCGAGCTGCGTCGCCGCGTCGGCAGCCTTGGCCGCCGCCTTTTGCTGCAACTCCTCGGCCTTGGCGCGGGCCTGATCGGTTTTGGCGTTCGCGAGCGTCTTGTCGGCGAAGGCGAGCTCGGCATCCGCGCGGGCCTTCTGCTGTTCCAGCTTGCGCAGCGCGGCGGGAAACGAGGCAGCTTCCTTCGCGGCAGCGGAAGCAGCCTTCTTGGCCGCATCGGCGGCCCTCGTGGCCTCCTCGGCCTCGGCGGAGAGCTTGTCGGCCAGGCCGGGCGCTGCCGCGATGGCGTCCGGTTTCGGCACGAACAGCGAGGGGTGGGAGAAGTCGGCCGGGACCGCGTCGTGCGGCGAGATGATCACGCGCATCCCGATATTCGTCTTGTCGAACAGATTCTCGGCAAAGCCGAACGGCATGCGCACGCAGCCGTGCGAGGCGGCATAGCCGGGCAGCGGTCCGCCATGCAGGGCAATGCCGTTCCAGGTGATGCGCAGCATGTTCGGCATCCAGGCATCGTCATACATGGTCGAGCGGTGATCCTTGTCCTTCTCGACGATGGCGAACACGCCGGCCGGCGTCTCGCGGCCCGTGGTGCCGGTCGACACCGGCGCGCGCATGATCCAGCCGTCGGCATCGTAGAAAGTGACCTGCTGGCTCTTGATCGACACGATCGCCATGATCGGCTCGCCGGCCACACGCGGCGCCACGGCCTCGGCCGCCTGGCGCGGCTGCTTGGCAGCGGTTGCCGGGGTCGCCGTCAATGCGACCATTGCCGCCAAGGCCACGATTCCGGAAGGCCCCCAACGCCGCATCGCCACGGTGGATTTCGCCGTCGTCAGTCGGTTTTTCATGCCATCCTCGGTCGAAATGCCAGTCCGCCTGTGTCGATCACGCGTCAGATTGGAATCATTGGATTAAGAAATCGCAGCCGGCTTACGTTCCGTCTGTGGCGAGATTCGGCATGTTCCCGCGACAAATCTCTCATATACGACGGTTTGCGCAGGCGGAAGGCGGCCTACGGCCGAGGCTGGTCCGAAGCCGGCCTGATCGCTGCGGCAGAATGTCCGGGCAAGCCCTGGTGCAGCCTTACGGGCCGACGCCGGGCGGCTCGCTCGCTAAGCGCCGAGCGCCTTGCGGTTCAACGTTCGCAGGAAACGCAGCGACAACGTTCGCACGTTCGCAACATTCAGCAACCAGGCCGCAGCCGCATAAGCGAGGCCGCCGGCGAGACTGACGATGGCGAGCGGCACGAGGCCGGTGCCGCCCGCTTGCGATCGCGCGATCAGGATCGCGGCCGCCATCACGGCTGCGGAGACGGCAACGCCGGCGAGGCGGTTGAACTCGAACGGGACCGGGTGGGCCCGATGCATCAGGACGACGGCAGCGAGGAAGCCGATCGCCTCGGTCGCCAGCGTTGCCAGCGCCGCGCCGTGGAGGCCATAGCCGGGGATCAGCGCGAACATCAGGATCACGCTGACCACGAGCGTGAGGAAGGACTGCGCCGACAGCATGAAGGGCCGCTCGGCGAGCTGAAAGCTGATCTGCACGTAGAACTGGTTGGCGATACCGAAGGAGCGGGCGAGCACCAGGGTCGGCAGCAATGCCGAGACGCCGGCGCGGAAGTCGACGCCGACCAGCGTGCCGGCCACCTGGTCCGCCGCAAGCGCGAGCCAGACCGCAACGGGTGCAACGACGACGAGCAGGAGCTCGAGGCTTTCGGTCAGCCGCTCCCGCGTCGTCTCGCCGTTGTTCTCGGACAATGACCGGAACACCAGCGGCACGGTCGCCGCGGCAACGCTGGATGCGATCATGACCATGAACTGGCGCGGCAGATCGGCGGCAACGCCGAAGATGCCGGCAGCGTCCTTGCCGAGCAGATAGGCGACAATGAGCCGGTCGGAGGCCGAATAGACGGCGACGGACAATCCTGCCAGCGTCAGCGGCAGGCCGTAGCGCGCCAGCTGCATGAACTGGCTGCGCTGGAAGCGCGCGATCCTGGTGCGGTCACCGACGAGGTTCAGGATGATGCCCGTGAGCGACCCCAGACCAAACGCGGCGAGCAGCCCCAATCCACCCCAGCCGAGCCAGATGCCGAGCAGACCGAAGCCGACGCTGGAGACGCTGCGCACGATCGAGATCGCCGCGAACCGGTAGGGGCGCAATTTGGCGCGCTCGAACTCCTGGCCGACGTCGACCGCGTTGGCCATGATCGCGACGAACATGCTGGCGAGCAGCAGCTCGACACTGACGTCGCTGCGGAGCAGGAAGACCAGCGGAGTGGTGGCGCAGAGCACCGCGGCCGTGAGAGCGAAGGCGACCATCGCCGTGCCGCGGAAATCGACCTCCGCCGACATCGCCTGATAGCGGGACACCGACAGCTTGATCCAGGCGAAGAAGATCGCGCCCAGAATGCCCGCAAGGCTCATGCCGACGACATAAACGCCGTACTCCGCCGGGCTCAGGAGCCGTGTATAGGCGGTGACAGCGAAGAAGCCCACCGCCGCGGGCAGGATGTAGGCGACCAGATAGATCGAGAAATGGCGGTTCAGCATGCGGGCACGGGACCGTTGGCGGCCATCAGGATTAACGAGACGTTAAGGCAGTTGGACTTTGGTGTGACAATCGGATTGCGCCGCTGGCATCGGCGAAGATAGCCGGACAAGCCTGCAAATCGGACCGCGAATGGAGCGAGCGCGCGGTTATCGCGCGTTAGCGTTAAATTTGCCCTGTCCTTGAAGCGACCGGCGCGATCACGGAAAAGGAGCAATGATGGCGAAACGTCGCTCGACTCCTCCGATGCGCTGATGTGACCGACATGGACGTTGCCGAACCAACCCGGGTGAAACCGGCCTCGCTGCCGCGTCGCGGCACCAACGTGCCTACGGTTCCTTCGGATTTCGGCGCAGGAGGCCGCGACGGGATGGTCCTCAACCTCTTTTTCGAAGAACGGGACGACCGCTGGTTTCCCGGCGACCGCCATCTCCGACCGCTGCTGCGACGTTTGCTGCTGGGCAAGTCCTTCGTCAGCGGCCAGCGGCGCGTCCTGCTCAATCTGTGCGCAGGCCTCGATCGGCTCGGCATCCGCTACCGCGTCAACGACTATCGCTACATCCGGAAGCACCCCGAGGAACTGGCCTGCATCATCGGCCGGCCGTTCGTGCTCGACTGGTTCAAGTGGAAGAACCCGCTCCTGCTCGGCGTCGCCATGTATGACCACCCGATCGATGCGCCGGAGAGCCTGAAGGACCTCGATGTCAGGCGCGTGCTGGTGCCGTGCGCCTGGTATGCCGACATGTTCCGTCCGCACTGGCCCCACGTCGGCGCCTGGCCGGTCGGCATCGAGACCGATCTGTGGACACCCGCGCCGGCGGATCAGAAGAGCGTCGACGTGCTGCTCTACGACAAGGTCCGCTGGGATCAAGGACGGTACGAGCGAGAGCTGATCGAGCCGATCCGCAGGCATCTCGAGGCAAGCGGACGTACCGTCGAAGTGATCCGCTACGGGCACTACAAGGAAGACGACTACAAGGCCGCGCTGGCGCGTTGCCGCAGCATGGTCTTCCTCTGCGAGCACGAAAGCCAGGGCATCGCCTGCCAGCAGGCGCTGTCGAGCGGCGTTCCCGTCTTTGCCTGGGACCGCGGCGGACCGTGGCAGGATCCGAAATATTTCCCGGACAAGGTGAGGTTCGAAGGCGACGTGTCCTCGGTGCCCTATTTCGACGGGCGCTGTGGCATGACCTTCACTGATGCGAGCGCATTCACCGCCGGCTGGGACGGCTTCTGGTCGCGCGTCGGCGCGGGGGACTTCGCGCCGCGCAACTATGTGCTGGACCACCTGACGCTCGAGAAGGGCGCGCTTCACTATTACGAGATCGCCGAAGCGGCGCTGCAGCGTCACGCGTGACCGGGCTCGACAGGCGCGAATTTCTCCTCGGCAGCGCCGCGGCCCTCGCGGCGGGCGCATCTGCGTCCGCAGTGCCGGCATCGAAACGCGCCCAGCGCCGGCCCGGCTATGGCGCTGCGGCGACGCTCTGGGACCTGCAAGCCGATCCGCGGCTTGGCGAGGCCATCAGCACCTATTGCACTCAGGTGGTGCCGGTGCTCGAGCTGAAATGGCCGATGCTGCGGCCGGACGCGCATACGTTCGCCTTCGAACGCGCCGACGCGATCCTGGATTTCGCGCGAGACAACGACCTGACGATGCGCGGCCACGCGCTCGCCTGGTATCACGACATTCCGGACTGGACCAAGCAGATCAAGGATTCCAAGGGCGTCGAGCGCGCGTATCGCGATCACATCGGCACCGTCGTCTCCTACTACAAGGACAAGCTGACGTCGTGGGACGTCGTGAACGAGCCGATTCCGGACAATCCCCGCAGTCCGAAGGATCGGCGTGACACGTTCTGGACGCAGCATCTGGGTCAAGGTTGGATTCCGTTGGCGTTCCGCACGGCAGCTGCGGCGGATCCCTTCGTCAAGCTCGCGATCAACGAATACGACATCGAGTCGGCAAAGGACTCGTTCATCGCCAAGCGGGCAGCGTACCGCAACCTCATCATGGACCTTCTCGACCAGGGCGTTCCGCTCCACGCCGTGGGCCTGCAATCGCATCTGCACGCCGAGCTCGAGATCGACACGCACGGGCTCGCCGAGTTCGTGGCCGAGCTTCGTTCCTGGGGACTCGAGGTGCTGGTCACCGAGCTCGACGTCGACGACCAGAAGCTGGCGGGCAATCCGGCAGAGCGCGACGCCATCGTCGCCAAGCGCGTCGACGACCTGCTGGCGGCGATCTCGGCCAGCGGGCCGGTGCGCTCGATCCTGACCTGGGGCATCTCGGACCGCTACAGCTGGATCAACGGCACTTTCGCCCGCAAGGACAAGCAGCCGAACCGCCCGCTGCCGCTCGACGGCGAGTTCAAGCCGAAGCCGTTCATGGACGTCATCAGCAAGTTTACGAAGGACGCCTGAGGATTCACCTCTCCCATCGGGGAGAGGTAACCCGGGATCAACAGCTTGCAGACTTCAGCTCTGGCGCGTCTTGGGCACTTCGAACGCGGCAGCCTCGCCCATATGGTCGGGAGCCAGGCTCGGACTGCGACGGTCGCGCGAAGAGAGGCGGAACACGTCGCGGATGTCGTCGATCGAGGTCGACGAATAGGACTGGATGCAAAGCGCGACCTGCTCAGGCGAGGCCGTGCGCATCATGGCCTCGATCGCCGGGCGGTCGAGCGGCGTATCGTCCCAGTGCGAGACCGCGATGCTGTCTTCCGTGACGCGATGGGCCGCCAGATGCTCAGGCGAATTGGCGACGAAATTGCCGTACAGCAGATATTCCGAGAACTTCTTCTTCCGGCACAGCGCCAGCGCCCAGCTGAGGCCCGTCGCCGACTTGATGGCGTCGGTCATCGCACGCGCGGTGCCCTTGTCCCAGACCAGCGCGTTGCCGACATAATCGTCCGCCGGGAACGAGCGTTCCTTCATACCCAGAAGCTGATCGATGGTGCGGAGCCACACGCCATGCACCGGGTGGTCCGCGCCGATCGCCCTGCGGGTGACGAAGAGCGGCGTCTTCTCACCGCCGGCATATAGGCCGACGTCGAATTCGCGGAAGAACAGATTGTCCGAATCCAGGATGCAGACGCGCTGCTCGGGCGCATTGAGGATCCCGGCGATCTTCAGGATCTGCTGGATGTGCCAGCCATGCACGGGTGACGACAGCAGCGAGAGCCAGACACGCCGGTTGCTGAGGAACTGGAGGGCCGGCGGCACCGCGAACAGCCATTTCGGCAGGTAGCGCGAGGCCGGAACGATGACCCGCCTGTCGGAGGCGAACCGCGCAAACAGCGCAACGTCCTCATCGTTAACGAGAACATAATGCCGCGTGTATCCCGAGAGCCAGGTATCGATGCTCTCGCTGAGCAGCGAAAAGCGCTCGATATCCTTGGCGTAGCTGGCAGTCAGCAGGGCAACGGAATGCATGGCGCGCGCTCGAATGGCAGTCAGGCCGCACTCATAGCGGCAATGTAGGGCGTTGGAAACTTGCGATCGCAATCAAGGTAAAGCGACACGAAGCACGGCCGCCGGGAAAACTAACTTTCGGACTTCAAACCTCTGACGTAGGCGACCGCTCGGTCCGCAATTGTGGAATCAAGGTCGGTTTCGCGAATCCTTCGCTCGACGAGATCCAGGTCCAAAGGACGCATCGCATGGATCGCGTTGACGAACCGTTTGTCCCTCTCGTCCAGCCTAGCAAGTTTGGACACGACGAGGTCTTCTCGCGCCGGCGCGACGCCCGTCACCGTTCGGCCCGCGACTTCGGTTCGAACTCTGACCGCCCGGGTCTGCCAGCCCTTCGGGAGCCTGGCCGTCGTTTCGTCAACGCCGTCGATGTAAAATCCATGCGTGCGATGAAACGGGCTTTCCGATCCGAAGAGGCCGTCGATGTGTTCGGACGCAATCGGCTGCACACCATCGCGCGTCCGCTTGGCCTCCGTTAGTTCCCAGATTCTCGCGTTTGCCGGGAATGCATCGATTTCAGGCGATTCTCTGGCGGCGTCAGGGGCGTCCGGCATAGAAGCGAGAATTGCCTGGCTACCCACAATGAATACGGTGTCCGTCTTGAATTCGTAGGCCAGGGCCCTGACGACCCTGAGCAGATCATCCAAGCTGCGCAGCGGGCCGCCCCCGGACATTACGACGCTCGGGAGGAAAGAGAGCCCGTGCTTAGACCGCGCTCGACCACGCGTCTCGCGGCCCTCCTCAACCGGATCCTTGCGTCGTAGTCGCCGAAATGAACGTCTTCAACGAGATAGAACGGAGACGAGTTGCGCAAACGCGCCATCTCACGGTCGCGACTGATCAACTTTGACGCGAGCTCCCGGGTTGGCAGAGCAAGCAGTTCCTGCCACTCGCGCACGAAAGGCCAGCCATGGAATTGATCGGCCTGACGTGCGTGGGCTGCCTTCGCCTTGTCCACCAAAGTTGGATCGCGACGAAGTTTCCGCACAATCAGCCGATGCATCATCAGCTTCGCGGTGTCGCCAACCACGCCCTCATTCAATGGATCGTTCATCCTGTTTGTCCGGAGCCGAGTGAAATATAGATAATCCGGGCGGAACAAAAAAGGGCACAACATCCCGATAGTTAAACTTCGGTCCAGCCCGCCTGATCCGCCGGCAGCCCCTGCGCGAGGCTGCGAAAGCGCAGCGGTGCCAGGGCTGATGCTCGCTGCCACCAGTCGGCGACGCGGTCGTCGAGGGCGGTCGTGCCGCGGCCCTGGCCGGGAAAGATCCGGATCTGCTGGATCGCCTCGGCTTCAAACCCCCTGCCCTTGCGCGTGATCCTGAGCGCGGCGCCTTCGCGATCCCGCTGCGTCAGCGGCACCAGAAGACGGCCGCGCGGACGGAGCGACTGGAGCCAGAGCGGGTGCGGCTGCGGGAAGCCGGCATGCACGATGATCACGTCGGCGGGCTCGCCGACGTCCTTGCATCCGTCGCCGTTGACGACGGTGACGTTGCGATATCCGCGCAAGTGGCTCGCCGCTCGGGCCGCGAGCCGCTCGTCGCATTCGACCGCACGTACGCTGCCCCTTGGACCGACCATCTTCGACAGCACCGCGGAGAAATAGCCAAGTCCGCAGCCGATCTGCACGACGCGGTCCCTCTCCCTGACGTCGAGAATGTCGATGAGATGCGCCCACAGGCTCGGCAAGCCGGTGTCGAGCTTGCGGCGGGCGTCGATCGCGACCAGCACATTGTCGTAGAGATGAACGGGATCCGCGTCGGGCGTCAGCCGGTAGCTGCGCGCCGCTTCGCTCTTGATGCGCCAGGGCCCCCTCGGCAGAAAATCCTCGCGCGGAACAGTGGCGAGCGCCTCAAGCAGGCGGGGCGAGGAAATCCGCTCGCGCCTGGCAATCCGCTCCACGTAGCGCGCACGCGCGGCGGCAAGATCGCGCATGTCACAGATCGGCCTGTTCGCGCGCGGGCGTGTCGGTCCCGAGCTCGGTCACGAGCTGCATCGCCTGCTTCAGGTCCGGTGTGTAAAAACCCTCGCTGAACTTGCCCACGACCGGCGCGAGCAGGAGACTTGCGTGCTCGCGCTTGCCGGCTTCCAGCGACAGGCGCGCGAGGCTGACGGCGGTGCGAAGCTCCCAGGACAACGCACCCTGCTTGCGCGCGGTCGCCAGCGACTGGGCGAACAGGTCCTCGGCCTCCCGCACCGAGGCGGGATCGCCATCCAACAGGGTGATCTCGCCTTGAAGGCGATAGACCTCGGCGAGGTAGGAATGATCACCGGTCCGCCGCGCGGTTGCGAGCGCGCCGTCCAGCGCGCGCAAGGCGGCATCCCGCATCCCGACCTTGGCGTAGGCTTCCGCGAGCAGGCAGCGGAACCAGCAGCCGGCGAGCCAGGAATCCATCGCCTCGTACTCGTCGAGGCCGAAGCGCATCTGGCTGAGGCCTTCGTCGGCCTCGCCGAGCTGCGTCAGCGCCCAGCCGCGCAGGATCGTCGCCTGCTGCTTCCAGTGCAGGAAATTGTGCTCGCTGGCGATGATCATGGCGCGGTTGGCGTGGTCGCGCGTACCCTCGACGTCGCGCAAATGCTGGCAGAGATAGGCGCCGAACACGAGCGCGAAGGCGAGCGTGAAGGGATGGCGGATCTTCTCGGCATTGGCGATCGCCTGCTCGCTGTGCTGGCGCGCCGCGTCGGGCCGGCCGAGGAACCAGAGGAGATAGCCGAGATAGGACAGCGAGACGACGCCGGGATCGGTGCCGTGCCGCTCCATCAGGTCGGAGTGCAAATCGGGACTGTAGAGATTGATGCAGCGGTGCAAATGATGCTGCGAGGCGGCAAAGCGGCCGCGATAGAGCATGGTCATCGCGATCGAACGGTGCGCCTCGATCAGATAGCCGGTCTGCTGCGCCGGCTGCGAACGCTCGCTCAGCCGCTGCCGCTTGGCGAATCTCAACAGCTCGACGCTGAGATCGTGCGCGCGGGTGAGATCGGCGCGGATGAAATGGCACACCCAGAGTCCGCGAGTGGCTGCGAAGACCTTTTCGTCGTCATCAAGCTGATGGCCGAGCTCCAGCGCGCGGATGTAGTTTTCCTCGACTTCCTGCACCGCATAGCCCTTGGCGGCAATCAGCGAATTGCCCAGCGCGATGCGCAGCTCGAGCTCCATCTCGTCGGCTCCCGGTATGCCCGCGCTGGCGTGCACGACGCTGAGGCCGCGGCGCAGATGGCCGATCGCCTCCAGATTGGCGCCGCTCCTCGCCGCCTGCTTGCCGGCCTTGAGCCAAAAGCTGGCAGCGCCCTCGCTCTGGCCGGATTCGGTCAGGTGATGGGCGAGCAGCTCCGGCTCGCGCTCGGATTTCTCCGGATACATTTCGGAAAGCACCTGGACGATCCGGGAATGCAGCTTGCGCCGCTCGCTGTGCAACAGGCTCGCATGCGCGGCGTTCTGGATCATCACGTGCTTGAAGGAGTAGATCGCGTCCGGTGGGTGGCCGCGGCGCATGATCAGCCCCGCGTCCTCCAGATGGTTGAGTGCCGCCACGATCTGCTCGGCCGGCGTGTTGGCGACGGCGCGCAGCGTCTCGTAGGAGAACTCGCGACCTATCGTGGCGCCGATCTGCGCGATCCGCTTGAACGGTCCCATCCGGTCGAGCCGCGCCATCAGCGAGTCGGTCAGGGTTGCCGGGATTGCGAGCTGCCGCCACGGCCCGGACAGCACATAGCGCCCGTGCCGCTCGGTCAGGAGGTCGGATTCGAGAACCGTCTTGGTCAGCTCCTCCAAGAACAGCGGCACGCCGTCGGTCTTGACGATGATCTCCTCGACGACCTCCTTGGGCAGCTCGCGTCCCGCAACGCGCTCGACCAGCGTCGTGCGCAATTGCCGGCTCAGGCGGTTCAGGACCACGGTGGTGATGTGCGAATGCGCGCTCCAGCTCGGCTGGAATTCGGAGCGCGCGGTGATGATGACCAGGATCGGCCGGTTCTGCACCCGGTCGACCAGAAGGTCGATCACCTCGCGGGACGTCGGGTCGATCCAGTGCAAGTCCTCGAACGCGATCACCAGCGGCATCTCGCGCGCAAGGCCGAGGAAATGATTGACCAGCGCCACGACGGTCGCATCCTTCTGCTGCCGCGGCGACAGTTCGAGCGGCGGATAGCGGTCTCCGGTCGGTATCGACAGCAGCGCGGCAAACAGCGGCATGACCTGCTCGATGTCGCCATGAGCGGCGGCGATCGCGGTCTCGAGGCTCGCCAGCGACAGCGCGGACGACTCCTCGCGATCGAGGCCGAGGGAGAATTTCAGCTGATCGACGAACGGATGGAACGCCGTGGAGGTGTAGTAAGGCGAGCATTGGAGCGAGACTTGTCCATGGCGGTCGCCCGATATCCGCTCGAAGATTTCCTGGATGATGCGCGACTTGCCGATGCCGGGCTCGCCGAACTTGACCACGACCTGACCGTCGCCGTCCTTGGCCTGCTGCCAGCGCCCCATCAACAGCGCGATCTCCTCCTCGCGGTTGACGAGCGGCGTCAACCGCGAGCCCCTGGCGGCGGCGAAGCGGGTCTCCACCCGCGAGGCGCGCACCACGTGCCAGGCCTGTGCCTTCTCGGGGATACCCTTCAGGACATGGACGCCGAGATTGCGGTAGTCGAACTTCCCCTTCAGCAGCGACTGCGTCGAGGCCGAGATCACCACGCCATTGGGCGGCGCCAGGGCCTGCAGGCGCGCAGCGAGATTGACGGTTTCGCCGACTGCGGAGTCGCGTTCTTCGGTGCCCTGGCCGACGAGGTCGCCGACCACGACGAGGCCGGTCGCGATCCCGATGCGGACGGCGGGTGAATGGCTGAGCGCACCGCGCTGCTCGACCGCGTGCGCAGTCGACAGCACCCGCACGATCTCGAGCCCGGCGCGCACCGCGCGCTCGGCATCGTCCTCATGTGCGGTCGGATAGCCGAAATAGACCAGGATACCGTCGCCGACGAAACGGGCGGCAAAGCCCTCGTAATGCTTGACCACGCGAACGCAGGTTTCGCGGAAGCCCGCAATCATGTCGCGGACGTCTTCGGGATCGAACTGCGCGGATAGCGAGGTGGAATCCACCATGTCGCAGAACATCGTGGTGAGCTGGCGCCGTTCGGCTCCGACCTCCGCCCGTGCTTGCGGACGCACCGCCTCGGTTGGCGCCTCCGCCGTTTCCGCTTGAAACAGCGCCGCCATCGCCCGCTGGATCCGCTTGCGATCGCCGAGCGGCAGTCCGAGGTCGACCAGGTCGGATTCGGTCAGGTCCCCGATCACGTCGAGATCGAGACGGTGCTGCGCGAAGAGATCGGTGTAGTGACCGAGGCCGATACCGTCGAGCCAGCGCTTCAGCTCGCCTTCCGTCCCCGTGCCCGGCTCATTCTCCAGCATGGTGATTCTGCCCGACCATCACTCCGTCGAAGGGCTCTGGGGGCCCCTCAACCACAGATTTTGGGGCTCAAACTTCACCTCAGACTGGACGCGTTCCCCAACTTTTTGGAAGAATAGCCCAATCGGATCAAAAGGGAATGGCGTTGTCGGACATTGCATCCGGAGCAGACGGAGGATCAGCCGCTGCCACGGCCGAAACGAAGATATTCGCGCATATCAGCGGCCTTCTCGAATTCTACGCGCGCAGGACGCCGGCGGCGGCCGCACTCCTCGCCCCTGGCCGGCCGGTTCTCACCTACCGCGCCTTGGCCGACCGGACGCAGGATCTGATCGGCACGCTGCGCGGGCTCGGCATCGCGCCTGCGGACCGCATTGCAGTTGCACTGCCGCGTGGCGCCGACAGTGCGTTGGCATTGATCGCGGTCGCGTCGGCCGCCGTATGCATCCCCGTCAGTCCGGATCTGACGGCGGACGAGCTGCAACGCTATTTCAGCGAACTGAAGTTGGCGGCGCTCGTGACCCGGGCCGACATGAATTCGGCGAGCCGCGACGTCGCCAGGGCGCTCGATATCGCGGTGATCGATTTCGTGCCGGGGCCGAAAGACGATCTCGGCGGTTGCGCGTTCATCGGCCCGCCGGTCGGACCGGCGAGCACCAGTGGTCCCTCGCGCGGGGACGACGATGCGTTCATCCTGTTGACGTCAGGCACGGCGGCGCGGCCGAAGATGGTGCCGCTGACGCATCGCAATGTCTGCCTGTCCGCTTACAATGCCGGCCATGTGCTGTCGCTCACGTCGCGCGATCGCCTGCTCAACGTCCTCCCGCTGTTTCATGCCCATGGCTTGATCTCCGGCCTTCTCACGGCGCTGGCCGCGGGCTCCAGCGTGATCTGCACCGACGGCTTCGATTCTTCGTCCTTCTTCGGCTGGATGCGGGAGCTGCAACCGACCTGGTACACGGCGGTGCCGACCATTCATCGCGCATTGCTGACGGCGGCGGAGGCGAACCCGGACCATGCCCGACCGTCGTCGCTGCGCGTGATCCGCTCGGCCTCGGCCTCGCTCGCGCCTGCGATTCTTCGAGGGCTGGAGGCGACGTTCGGCGTTCCCGTGCTGGAGACCTACGGGATGACGGAAGCGGCCTCGCAGATCGCGGCCAATCCGTTCGAGCTGCGCAAGGTCGGATCGGTCGGCCGAGCCGCCGGCCCCGAGATCGCGATCATGGACGAGGCGGGCCGCACGCTTGCGAGCGGCGCGCGCGGCGAGATCATGCTGCGCGGGCCCAACATGAGCCGCGGCTATTATAATGACGAGGCGGCGACGCAGGCTGCGTTCCGCAATGGCTGGTTCCGGACCGGCGACCTCGGCTATCTCGATGCCGACGGCTATCTTTTCATCGTCGGCCGCATCAAGGACGTCATCAACCGCGGTGGGCAGAAGATCTCGCCGCTGGAAGTGGAAGAAGTTCTGCTCAGCCACCCGACGGTGCTGGAGGCCGGCGTGTTTGCCGTGCCGCACCCGAAGCTCGGCGAGAACGTCGCCGCCGTCGTGGTGCTGCGGCCGAATTCCGAGCCCACTTCCGACCAGTTGCGCCAGTTCGCACGAAAGCGGCTCGCAGCCTACAAGGTACCGAGCCTGATCCGCAGCGTCGCGGCACTGCCGAAAGGCGCCAGCGGCAAGGTCAAACGCGGTGCGCTGGCCGGACTGATTGCGGCAGTGGACGGCCGTGACGAGACCCGGCTGCCGCGCAATGCGATGGAGACCCAGCTCGCCGAAATCTGGGCTGGTCTGTTGGAGCTGCCGCAGCTCGGCGCCGACCAGGACGTCTTCGCGCTCGGCGCGGACTCGCTCGCGGTGACGCAGATGCGCTCGCGCCTGCGCGAACGCTTCAATGTCGAGTTCTCGTTCGAGGACATCTTCGATTGCACCACGGTCGCAGCACTTGCGGCCCGGATCGAAACCGCCGCAAGCCGGCGCGAGGCGGCGCTGCCGGCCTGGCGCCACACTACGGGCGCAGACGCACCGCTGTCGTTCCAGCAGCAGCGGATGTACGTCCTCTCGCGGCTCGACCCGACCCGCTACAATTACAATGTCGTCGAAATTGCGCTCTTCGACGGCCCGGTCGACGTCGCCGCGCTCTCTGCGAGCCTCACTGCGATGTGCACACGCCATGAGACGCTGCGCACAATCTTCATCGAACGTCGGGGCGAGCCGGCGCAGCTTGTGCTGTCATCGCCGCCGCAACTCGCGCGCGTCAAGCTCAAGCCCTGCCCTGCCGGCAAGCGGCTCGCGGTTGTCCGGCGCGAGGCGCTCAAGCTCGCGCAATATCCGTTCGACCTGGCTCACGAGCCGCCGCTGAAGGTCACGTTGCTGTCGTTCGACGGGAACAGCCATGCGCTGTTGGTCAACGTCCATCATCTCGTCACCGACGGCTGGTCGCAGCGGCTGTTCTGGGAGGAGCTCGCCGTCCACTACGCCGCGGCGCGCAGGAAGCACCCGGCCGCGCTGCCTCCGCCCGCGTTCCAGTATCGCGACTTCACGCTCTGGCAGCAGAGCTGGGCGCAGACGCCGGCGGCGAAGGAGCAGCTCGATTATTGGAGGACCCAGCTCAACGGCGTCACCACGCTGCCGCTGCGAACGGACCGGCCCAGGCCGGAGGTCTGGAGCGGTCACGGCGCGCGCCACTATCTCGAATTTTCCAAGACGGTGTCGGGCGGCCTGCGCGCACTGAGCCAGAGCCAGGGCGTCACGCCGTTCATGACGCTGCTGGCGGCCTTCCAGTGCCTGTTGTTCCGCCACACCTCGCATGAGGATGTCGCGACCGGCTCACTGATCGCCAACCGCAACCAGATCGAGAGCGAACGCCTGATCGGGCTGTTCGCCAACACCCTGATCCTGCGCAACGATTTCAGCGGCGATCCGAGCTTCGGCGAGATGTTGCGGCGGGTGCGACAGGTCACGTTGGACGCCTACCGCAACCAGGACCTCCCGATCGAGGAAGTGTTGCGCGCGCTCCAGATCGCGCGCCGCAGCGACGGCAATCCGCTGTTCCGGATCATGTTCATCCTCCAGAACGCCTCGATCGAGGCGGCACGCTTTCCCGGCCTGTCGGCACGGCGGCTGGAAATCGATCCGAAAGTGGCGCGCTTCGACATTACGCTCGAACTGGTCGAGGCCGATGGCCGCTTCAGCGGGTTCTTCGAATACGCCACCGACCTGTTCGACGCCGCGACGATCGCAGGCATGGCCGCCCAGTTCAGGACGTTGCTCAAGGCCGTCATCGCCAATCCGGAACAGCGCATCTCGCGCCTGCCGCTGCTGACCGAGGCCGAACGACGGCTGTTGCTGGCGAAAGGCCGGGGCGTGCCGGCCAATTTCACGACGCGCGGCAATTTGAGCGAACGCTTCGAGCGCCAGGCGAGGAAGACGCCGAACGCTGTTGCGGTGTCGGACGGCCGCACGTCCCTGAGCTATCGCGAGCTGGCGCACCGCAGCCTGGCGGCCGCGCGCTGGCTGGCCCGTGAGGGTATCGGCGCCGAGAGCGTCGTCGCCTTGCTCGCAGAGCGCGGGCCCGACCTGCTCGCCGCGATGATCGCGGTGCAGCGCGTCGGCGCGGCCTTCCTCAATCTCGATCCCGACCAGCCGACGGCCCGGCTCACGACCATGCTCGGATCGAGCTGTGCCCGCGTGCTGCTGGCCGGACGGGCTCAGTTCCCCATGGTCGAGGCACTGCTCGAGCCGCTGGTCGAACGCATGCAGGTGGCCGCGCTCGAAGACGCGATTGCCTCGGGGGTGACCAAGCCGGCTCGCGCCGCACCGCGGGCCGCCTCCAGCCTCGCCTATCTCGTCTATACGTCGGGCTCCTCCGGCGCGCCGAAGGGCGTCATGATCGAGCAGCGCGGCCTGTCGAACCACCTCGCTTCGCTCATCTCCGAGCTCGACCTCTCCGCCAGCGACGTGATCGCGCAGACCGCGCCGCAGAGCTTCGTCATCTCGGTCTGGCAATTCCTCGCCGGGCCGATGGTCGGCGCGCGCGTGCATGTCTGCGGCGACGCGATCGTGCGGGACCCGATCCTGCTGGCGCGGGAGATCGAGCGTGAGGGCATCACGGTGCTCGAGATCGTGCCTTCGCTGCTGCGCGTCATTCTCGATCGCCTGGACGAAGTGCCGGTGTTGCGTGCCTTCTCTGAATTGCGGCTCCTGATCTCGACCGGAGAGCCATTGCCCGTCGAGCTTTGCCGCGCCTGGTTCGCCCGCTGTCCAGGAGTGCCACTGATCAATGCCTATGGCGCGTCGGAATGCTCCGACGACGTCTCCCTGCATCGCCTGACCAAGGCGCCGGCGATCGCGACGGGCAACGTTCCGGTCGGCGCGCCGCTGCCGAACACCCAGCTCTACGTGCTCGACGCAAACCTCCAGCCGCAGCCGATCGGCGTGACCGGCGAGCTCTGCATCGGCGGTGCCGGCGTCGGCCGTGGCTATGTCAACGATCCCGCGCAAAGCCGGCAGCGCTTCATCCCCGATCCGTTCTCGCGCCAGCAGGGCGGCCGGCTCTACCGGACTGGCGATCTTGCCAGGCGCCGCGCCGACGGGACGATCGAATGCCTCGGCCGTGCCGACCATCAGGTCAAGATCCGCGGCCATCGTATCGAGCTCAAGGAGATCGAGAACGCGCTTGCCGATCATCCAGGCGTGCGCGCCGGCATCGTCGAGCCGCGCCGCGAGGCGAGCGGCGATATCAGGCTGATCGCCCATATCGTCGCAAAGCCCGGCAGCCGGAGCAGCGCCAGCGAGCTGCGCGAATTCCTCAAAGCCAGGCTGTCGGCCCACGCCATCCCGTCGGCCTTCCTGTTCCTGGATCAGGTGCCGCTCAACGCCCATGGCAAGATCGACCGCTCTGCGCTGCTGGCGCCCGTCCAGCAGGAAACGTCCGGGCCGGACGCGGCCGTGCCGGCGCGGCGCTTCACCGAAAAGGTGCTCTCAGACATCTGGATCGACCTGCTGAAGCTCGAGAGCATCGGTGTGACCGACAATTTCTTCGATCTCGGCGGCCATTCGCTGCTGGCTGGCCAGGCGATGGCGCGCGTTGCCCGCGCGCTCGGCGTGTCGCTGCCGATCAAGTCCATCTTCGAGGCACCGACGATCGAGGAGCTCGCTCGGCGGGTCGACGGGGCCGTGGCGGCGAAGCCGCACAAGCCTGCCGCAAGCGTGCCGCGATTGGCTGCGAGCGGGCCTCCCGCGCTTTCCATCGCGCAGGATCAGATGCTGCGGATCGAGCGGAATCTGCCGGAGCTGCCGTTGTTCAACCTGCCCTTCGCCTTCCGTCTGCAGGGCCCGCTCGATCCGGCCGCCCTGGCAAAGGCGATCGATGATGTCGTGCGCCGGCACGAATCGCTGCGGACCGCGTTCACCTGGAACGGCGAGGAGCCCGAAAGCCGCATCGTTGCGCCTCGGGCCCTTGGCCCCGTCATGACCGTCGAGACGATCGGCGACGGTCAGCCCCACAACAACAAGCGGCGCAGGGCGCTCGAACTCAGGAAGATCAATCTCCTGATCGAGCAGGAGACCTATACCCCGATCGACACCACGCGCGCGCCGCTGCTGCGCGCCCGGTTGTTGCGGCTCCACGACGACGACCACGTGCTCTTGCTGACGCTGCATCATGCCGTTGTCGACGGCTGGTCGATCGGCGTGCTGTTCGAGGAATTGTCGAGCCGGTATGCGGCGCTGGCCGGATATCCGTCGGTGCCGCTGCCGAAGCCGCCAGCGGCTTATTCGGCGGTCGCACGCTGGCAGCGCTGGTGGTGCGATACCGACGCCGTCCGCCGCCAGGCGTCCGACTGGACGGAGAATTTGCGCGGAGCGGGCCCCGTCTTCGACGGCGAAGCGCGCCCGGGCGCCTCCACCGGGCACCATCCGGTCAGCCTCGAGCGTGAACTGGTCGGCCGGCTCACGGCGTTCGCCGGCCGGCACAATTGCACGCTATTCATGTGCCTGCTCACCGGCCTGAAGGGCATGCTGCTGGCGCGGACGGGCCGCACCGACATCGCGGTCGCGACCGCCATGGCCAATCGGGCCCAGCCGGACACCGACCGCATCATCGGCCCGTTCGAGAACACGGTAATCGTCCGTACGACAATCACGCCGGAGCTGTCGTTCGCGCAGGCCCTGATGCGGGTGCGCCAGAGCGTGCTCGACGCGCATGGGCGGCAGGAGCTGCCGTTCAGCATCCTGGCCGACCATCTGGAGCAGGAGGGGATCGATCCGGCCTCGCTGCTCCAGGTCTATTTCACGCTGCAGAATCCACTGCGCCAGCCGCTCGATCTGCCGGATCTCGCAACAGAATCGATCGGCAACATCGCGCGCGAAGGCCAGCCGGTGCTGCCGATCGACCAGACCCGGCTGTCGCTGATGCTCAAGGAGCGGCCGACCGGCATCACCGGCTCATGCAACTACAAGCGCGAGTTGCTCGAGGGCCGAACGGTCGGCGAGTGGATGGAGGATCTCGTCGCGCTGCTGATTGCGGCCGTCGCGCAGCCCAACACACCGCTCGGCCGGTTACTCGCTCGCAGGGCAGCCTGAGCGGGTCGCGTCGAGGGCGGATTCACGCGCCGAGGCTGTGAATGATCAAGTTGCGTCTTGATTATTTGGCGTCGCCGCGCAAGATTATTCCCACGCTTCGATTTGGACGATTATTTTCAACCGGGGGAGTGTTATGGGTTTCATCAAATTTACCAAGGGCACCTCGTTGAGCGACAAGGACCGCAAGGCCCTCCAGAAGCTGCTGACCAACGAGAAGAAGAAGCTGCAATCCGCGCTGAAGGACGTCGACGCCAGCCTTTCGATGCTGGGTGGGTCGAAGAAGACCAAGAAGAAAAAGAAGTAAAATTCGCCGGCCGGGACGCCGCAGCAATCTTCAGACTTCAACGTTCGAGCTTCAGTTTTCGGACCTTGGATTTCAGTCTTTGACTTTCGGTCTTTAGTTTTCGGCCTTTAGTATTCGGTCGTAGGCCGCTCGCTGGTCGAGTTGGGGTCTCGCACAAGCTTGCGCCTGTAAACCGGCCTGCAAATCGACAAGAATTCGCCTGGGTGGGCCATTAGGAACGGTCCTCCTGGTGATTCTTGCTCAGTTGAATCTTCCGTCAGGACCGGGGATTTGGCCTCGCCTGACGTCATGGGCCCAAGTGATGGCGGACGACAGAATTGAACTCTTTGTCGGGCTGATCGAGGCCATTGACAGGCCGGGCGCGGTCGAGGCGTGCCGGCGTCTGCTCTCGGTCGACGAACGAGCCCGGGCCGATCGCTTCATGTTCGAGCGGCACCGGCGGCAATACATCTTCGCACACGCCATGTTGCGCCTCGCACTATCGCAGGTCGCGCGCAACGTCGCGCCCTCCGACTGGTCCTTTGCCGCGGGCCGCTATGGGCGGCCGTTTGTCGCAGCGCCGGTCAGCTCGACCGCGCTGCATTTCAGCCTGTCGCATGCCGACGGATGCGTTGCCTGCGTGGTGTCGCGGCATGAGGCGGTCGGGGTCGACGTCGAAACCGTGTCCCGGCGCGTCGCCCCGCTGTCCACCGCGCTCCGCTTCTTTGCGCCGGAGGAGGTCGAAACGCTGCGCGGACTGCCCGAGCCCGCGGCCATCGAGCGCTTCTTCGACTATTGGACGCTCAAGGAGGCCTATCTGAAGGCGAGAGGCTTTGGACTCAATTTGCCGCTCGACGCCTTCGCGATGCAGGTGTCGCGCGAGGCCATCGAGATCAGCTTCAAGCCCGACATCGCCGACGATCCGGACGGCTGGCGCTTCTCGCTATGCTCGCCATCGCCCTCGCATCGCCTTGCGATCGCCGACGGCTCCCGCGCGAACGGCGGCCTTCCCATCAGCCGCCATGCCTGGCCGCTCCAGCAAGCGGCTGAATGATGCCGCCGCGGCTGCGTGTCTTTCCGGCGATTTCACGCAACCGCGATCCCAAGGCCTATATCGGCGAGCTGATGCGGGTGGCCCGGTTCGCCGACCGCAACGGCTTCGAAGGCATCCTGCTGTTCGAAGGCAATGACGTGTTCGTCGAGCCCTGGGCGATGGCCCAGCACATCATGGCAGAGACGACGCGGAGCTCGCCGCTGATCGCCGTCAATCCGCTCTACATGCACCCGTTCACCGCCGCGAAATTCGTTTCGTCCTTCGCGCAGCTCTACGACCGCAAGGTCTATCTCAACATGATCACGGGAACGGCGGTCAGCGACTTGGAGGGGCTGGGCGACGAACAGTCGCATGCCGATCGCTACGTTCGGCTCGGCGAATACGTCGCGCTGATGCGCCAGTTGCTGGCAAGCCCGCGACCTGTCAATTTCGCGGGCCGGTTCTACCGCGCCAGCAATCTGCAACTTCGTCCGCTCCCGCGTGCGGAGCTGATGCCGGAGTTCCTGATCGCCGGCCAATCCGAGGCGGCCCAGCGCGTCGCGGAGGAGACCGGCTGCATCAAGATGCAGATGCTGCCGCCCGACCTCGATCGCGGGCTCGACGCAGCAGGCATGAACTTTGGAATTTTCGCGCGCGCGGACCGCGACGAGGCCCGGCAGGCCGCAAAGGCGCGCTTTCGCGACAATCAAGATGATCGCGAGCTGCTCGCGCTCACGGTGGAGAACAGCGACTCCGTGTGGAAGCGCCGGCTCTATGAGGGGCAAAGCGGCGAGCTTCAGGACAACGGCTACTGGCTGCTGCCGTTCCTAACCTTCCAGGCCGACTGCCCCTATCTCGTCGGCAGCTACGAAGAGATCGGCGCGAGGCTGAAGCAGTTTTCGGCGAAAGGCCTGACCACGATCATGCTGGACATGGTCGCCGACGAGTCCGAGATGCAGCACGTCTGCAAGGCGCTCGCGGCGAGCGGGATGTTCTAGGTTCTTCTCCCTCACCCCGCACGCGGCAGGGCTATCGCATATGAGTTCTTGGCGGGACCTGAGCGCGCGCCTCGTCCTTCGAGACGACCGCTTCGCGGCCTCCTCAGGATGAGGCTGAGTGGCATCGGTACCAGCTGAAACTGCCGCCGCTCACTCAATTCTCATCCTGAGGGCCCGCCAACGGCGGGCGTCTCGAAGGATGGCCGCAGGGAAAAGCTCTCATGTGCGATAGCCCTGCTCGCTTGCGGGGAGAGGCGAAAGAGGCCTCATCGCGCTTCTTCGAATCCTGCCAGCACCGAGGTCAGGTTCGTGCCGAGGATATCCGAGAGATAGCCGCCCTCCTGCACGAACACGGTCGGCAGGCCCATTTTCGCGATGGCCTGGCCGATGCGGCGGAAGCCGGGCGTGGTGACGGCCAGTCCCTTCAGTGGATCGTGCTCGGAGGCATCGAGACCGAGCGCGATGACGAGGGCGCCCGGCGCAAACGACTCGATCGCCTTGCGCGCGAGGTCCAGCGCCTGGATGTAGCCGTCATCGCCGGTGCCGATGGCAAGGGGAATGTTGAGATTGGTGCCGAGACCGGGGCCTTCGCCGCGCTCATGCGCATAGCCCCACACGAAGGGGTAATAGGCGGTCGGATCGGCATGGATCGAGATCGTGTAGACGTCGGGCCGGGCATAGAAGATGCCTTGCGTGCCGTTGCCGTGATGGACGTCGACGTCGAGGATCACGACGCGCTCGTGCTTGAGCCGAAGATGCGCGGCGGCGATCGCGCTGTTGTTGAGGAAGCAGAAGCCGCCGGCCATGTCGCGATAGGCGTGATGGCCGGGCGGACGGCACAGCGCGTAGGTCGCGTCCTCGCCGTCCATCACCATCTGCGCCGCCGTGACTGCCACATCGGTCGCGGCACAGGCGGCCGCCCACGTGCCCGGCCCGATCGGCGCCGCGGTGTCGGCGGTGTGCCAGCCGAGCTTGCCGACGATGTGGGTGGGATAGGTCGCGGCATGGCGCACCGGATGGATGTTGCCGATCATCTCCGGGCCGGAATCGCCGAGCGCGGTCCAGGCGTCCCAGGCTTCGCTGAGGAACGACAGATATTCCGGACTGTGAATGCGCGCGCGCGGCCCCTGCCCGAAGCTGGTCGGCTCGACCAGTTGATGCTTTCCGTCCTTCAATCCCTTGAGCAGGCGGTCGGCGCGCTCGGGCTGCTCGGTGGTGCGCTTGACGACACCGCGAACAAGGAAGAATTGCGGATCGTGGCTGCGGTGCAGTTCGGTATGGACGGCCTTCACTCAAACACTCCGTGGTCGCATGCTCTTGAGGGGTGCCACAGATGTCTTGATGCCTGCGACCGCCCGATGCAAGCAAGAAGAATGCCGCACCCATCGCGCGGCTCTGCGCCGGAAGCAGATCGCCCGTGACGCTCAGCAACGCCCGCGCTGGAGGCAGTGCTCGCGCCCCTGCTGGTCGGTGCGGAAGGACTCGATGTAGCCACCCTGGCGCTGGGTGACGAAGACGGTCTTGCCGTCGCTGCCGCCGAAGGCGAGGTTGGTCGGCTCCTTGCCCTTCAGCGCGATCTCCCGCTCGACGGCGCCACTGGGTTTCACCAGCGCGATCGTGCCCTTGAGAATGCGCGCGACATAGAGACGGCCGGCAACATCGGTGCGCAGACCGTCGACGGTGTCGGGCTGAAACGACTTGACGAGTTTTGCGCCGGTGAGTTCGTTGCCGCTGATCGCATAGGACCAGATCTGGCCGCTGCTGGATTCGCCGACATAGAGCGTCTTGCCGTCCGGACTGAGATCGATGCCGTTGGTGGTGCCCATCGCGCGCGGCGCAGCCATGACCCGGCCCTGCACCGTGCCGTCGGCTTCCTTCGCGATGCGCCAGACGTATCCTTCGCGGCCCTTCCAGTTCGGATCGCTCGCATAGATCGTGCCGTCGCGGGCGATGGTGATGTCGTTGGGCTGGTTCATCTCCTCAGAGTGAAACCAGACGGCCGGCTTGGTCGCACCCTTCGGGATCGCGAAGATATTGTGCTTCTTGTAGTCGGCAATGAACATGGTGCCGTTCCGATCGAAACGGATGGCGTTGCCGACACTGCCTTCGGGAAGCACGGTGAACGGCTCCGACGCCGCGCGGCCGGCCGGCAGCCTGCCGATGGTGCCGGGCTTGCCGAGATTGACCACGAAGAGGTTGCCGTCGATGTCGGCGGCGGGCCCTTCGATGCCGAACGTGTATTCTCCCGCAGGCGTCACCTGCACGCTTTCGAACAGCTTGGTCTCGGCCCGGGCGGACGCGGTCGCAATGACGAGAAGAACGCTACCGCACAGGCACCAGAAATTCCTGCCGGATGTAATAGCCATCGCCGTCGGTGCACTCGCCATTCAGATAGGGATCGGCCAGCCGGAAGAAGCGGCTGAAGCCGGGTTTGTCTACAGCGCTCCTTTGTGTCACGACGACGACCTTGGCGGCCGGTATTTCGCCGCATTCCTTGTTGGTCCTGCCGTAGAACTTGCGCTGCGGCGGACCCGACTTGATCCGCATCCGCGTGCCCGGAACCATGTTCGCGACGAGCAGATCCGCAGCGTCCAGCAGACGTTTGTAGCCGGGCTCGGTCTTCGGCAGGCTCTCGCCGCCCGGCGGCATCAGCTTCTCCGCGCCCAAGCCGCGCAGGCGCGTGCGCAGCTTGCCGGCGTCGGGATCGCCCGGATAGATCCAGCCGTCCTGCGACAGCATGAAGCGCAGCACGGCCCCGTCCTTCTCCCTCTCCGATTGCCCCGGCGCCAGACCGAAATCGGAGTGACAGCCGACACAGTGCTTCTCGACGAGGCCCTTGCGCAGCGTCGTGAGACGGGCGCTGTTCTGCGTATCCCTGGCGACGAAGGCCGCGAGCTGGTCGATCATGGCCTGGCTGCGCATGTCGCAGGGTAGCGGCTGAGGCGCATCGCCCGTCGCGCGATCGATCCGAATCACGGTCTTGTTCTTGTCTTCGACCAGCCAGATCGCGCCGTCCTCGGCGACCGTCATGCCGACGGGCGCACCTTGCGGCCGGGCGCCATTGACGCGGTGCCAGCCTGCAATCAACTCCTCGAACGGCGCGGCAGCGACCTCGCCCAGCTCGGTCTGGAAGGTGCGGGTCGGGTCGGCGGCGCAACTCACGTGATAGCGCACCGGCGCCGGGGCAGGTTTGGGAAAGCCGTGATCGTCGACGTCATAGACGAGCAGGCGGCTGCCGGTCGGGCGATAGCCGTGCAGGCCGACCAGCAGCTTGCCCTCGAGTTCCGGGAATTTGCCGCCGTGATAGTACAGCATCGCGAGCGGCGCGCCGTGCGGCGGCAGCAGCGAGAACGGCGCCTTGTAGACCGCATTGGCCGTGCAGAGCGATTTGTAAATCCCCGATTGCAGCACTCGCCTGAATTCGGGACTCGGCGTCGACAGGTCGTAGCAATAGGGCCAGCCATAGTGCCGGCCCTGCTCGATCGCGTTGATCTCCTCGTTCGGCTTGAAGATGTCAGGCAGATCGCGACCGTTCTCGCCCTGCAGGAAGGCGTAATCAGCGTCCGGAAACATCGGGTGCAGCACCAGCGCCATCGAATTGCGCAGGCCGCGCGCATAGACGGTGTGCGGCGGATCGGGATCGTTCGGCTTCAATGCCGGAAAGACGCCGCCCGGAGGCGGCGTGAACAGCCAGATCGATGCCAGCGCGGAGGCGCCTTCGGCGGCCGCGCAGGGCTTTGTGATCGGCGAGGGTGTGACGCAGTCGTCGCTGTGCGAGCCGACATTGACGAACAGCCGGCCGGTCCTGTCGAACACGAACTGCTTGAACGGGTGCGCACTCTCGCCGAGCCTGGTGCCATCCGGCAGCGTGATCCGCCGGCCGGGCATGTGACGGATGATGGTCTCCACCGTGCTTCGCGGATTGTCCGCAAGCGGATCGAACCGGAAGATCGCCTCCGGGGTCGAGGCATAGAGCTTCTTCTCCGGGCCGATGACGAGGCCGAACGGATACTCGATTCCGGTCAGCAGCTCCTTGAAACGCCGGTCCTGTCGCGCGTGCGGGTCGAGCAGCAGCAGCCGTCCATCGGCATGACCCCAGCCGCCCATGTCGGCCACGACGAACAGGTCGCGGCCGGGCACCTGGACGATTGAACGCGGAAATTTGAGATGGTCCTCTTCGCTGGCGACGAGCCCGGCGCAGAATCCCGCCTTCATGTCGATCTGGATCCTGGGAAAAGCGAGATCGCCGCTGCCGCAAATGTCCGTGCCGATCGCATAGCCGCTCTTCCTGACCGGTTCGGAAGAAGCCGGGGCGAAGGCGAGCAGCGCTCCGGCGACGACCGCCGCAAACACGCGCAAGCTTCGGCGTTCGCTCAGGAATGTGAACTCGTTCACGGCGCCCCCGGCTTTCCCGGAAGACTTGTTCCATGTCGCCGGAACGCCGTCCAGTTGATCATCACCCGCCTGTGATAAAACCTGTAGCGGCTTCCGCAGCGACCAATCTCCGTAGATTCCCTTACCGGGCTCGACCCGAATGTTTCGCAAATGCCTGGGGTGGTATCGATATGCCTTCCCAATCGCTTTCTAGGAGGCGTTCATGGTCCAGGTCTATTTTCACTGCTCCAACACCGAGGGCACGCTGATCGACCGCTACGGGGCCGCCGTCGCCAATCTGACCGAGGCGCGCGACCGCGCCGCCCAGATCATGAACTCGATGATCCAGACGCCAGGTGCCGAAGACTGGCGCGACTGGGTCATCCATATCAGCGACGATGACGGCGAGGAGATTTTCGATCTCCCGTTCACCGCCATTCTCGGCAAGCCGCATTGAGGTGACGCCATGCTGCTGTCGTCACTGAACCTGCTCTGCCAGCCCCTGACCTTCGTCGCCACCAAATGGCAGACGCTGATCCGGGTCGCGGGCAACCCCTATCGCCCCGAGCTGCACTACATGCGCGGGCCCGGCCCGAAATGGCGCGCCAAGCATCAGGCCAGCCGGCTGGACCGCTCGCTCTGAGGACGCGGCCGTAGAAATCTCACTAATCGTCGTCATGGCCGGGCTTGTCCCGGCCATCCACGTTTTCGGGTGCGGATATGAAGACGTGGATGCCCGGGTCAAGCCCGGGCATGACGAGACTGGGGACATGTACCCACCTCACCGCCCCGTAAACCTCGCCTTGCGCTTCTCGATGAAGGCATTGCGGCCTTCGATGGCGTCCGCGCTTTTGCGGATCGTGGCCTGAAGCTCGATCTCGCGGCGAAACTGCGCCTCGTAGGTCGCATGCTCGCTCTCCTCGACCAGCGCGCGCGTTGCCACCAAGGCGCGCGTCGGACCATCAGCCAGACGGCGTGCCAGCGTCAGCGCCTCCTCCGTCAGCTTGGCATCGTCGACGACCTGCCGCACCAGGCCGATCTGCTGGGCGCGTTCCGCCGTCAGCGGCTCGTTCAGCAGCATCAGCTCGAGCGCGCGCTGCCGGCCGACCAGCCGCGGCAGCAGCCAGGTCGAGCCGAGATCGGGCACCAGCGCGATGCGGCTGAACACCTGGATGAAGCTTGCTGACCGCGCCGCGACGATCATGTCGCCGGCCATCGCCAGACTGAAGCCACCGCCGGCCGCCACGCCATTGACGGCGACCACGACGGGCACGCGGCACTCGCGCAAGGCCTTGAAGGCCGGCCAGTAGAAGCGCATGACGCCGGCGGCGATATCCTCGCCGAGCGCCTCCGACGCCTTCAGGTTCTGGCCCGAGCAGAAGCCGCGCCCGGCCCCGGTCAGGATGAGGGCGCGGACGTCATCGTCCTTCGTCATCTCGGCGAGGGCGGCGGCGAGCGCGCCGAGCAGGTCCGGCGTCATTGCGTTCAGGCTCGCCGGCTCGTCGAGGGTCAAGATCCCGACCGCGCCATCCCGCGCCTGTTTCACACCTGCCATGTCGCTCCTCCCTTTTGATGTTCTCGTTCTCCGCAATGTGCCATGGTCCGCGCGCTCCGCCAATTGCGGAGCCTCGATCTCAACGCAGCACACAAGACGCCATCATGCCTCACCAGTTCAGCCGCACCCAAGCCGTCCGCAAACCCGCCGTCAGATCCAAGGGCGGCATCGTCGCCGCGCAGTCGCGGCGGGCGGCCGAGGTCGGCGCCGAGGTGCTGGCGGCGGGCGGCGACTGCGTCGATGCGATCATTGCGACCACCTTCGCGCTGAACGTGCTGGAGCCCTGGATGAGCGGCATGGGCGGCGGCGGTGCGATGGTGCTCTACCGTGCCAAGGAAAATCGCTACGAGGTGATCGACTACGGCATGTGCGCGCCGCAGAGCCTGCGCGTTTCCGACTATCCGATCACGGGACAGGGCGCAGCTTCCGACCTGTTTCCCTGGCCGCGGGTGAAGGACGATCGCAACATCCACGGGCCAGGCTCGATCGCGGTGCCCGGGGTCGTGGCCGGCATGGAGGAGGCGCATCGCCGCCACGCCCGGATGAAGTGGAAGGATCTGGTCGATCCCGCCGCGACGATCGCCGGTGAGGGCCTGCTGGTCGACTGGTGGACGACGCTGATGATCGCGAGCACGGCCGCCGATTTGCGCCGGTATCCCGCCAGCGCCGAAACCTTTCTCAAGGACGGCCTGCCCCCGAATGCGCCCTGGGGTATCAAGGCCGAGACGCGGCTGCCGCAGGACAAGCTGAAGGCGACGCTGGCTCACCTTGCGGCCGCCGGCGCGCGTGACTTCTACCAGGGCGACCTCGCCAAGAGCATCGCCTCCGACATCAAGGCCGACGGCGGTTCGCTCTCGGTCGAGGATCTCGCCGCCTTCCGCGCACATCTGCGCGATCCGCTCGCGATCCCCTATCGCGGCGGCAAGGTGTTTGCGACGCCGGAGCTCACCGCCGGCCCGACCATGGCGCATGCGTTGCGCCTGCTGCAGCAGAATTTGAAGCCGGCTAGCACGCCGGACGCGGCCGCCTATGCCGAATATGCGCTCGCTCTGCAATCGGCCTATCGCCAGCGGCTCGACGACATGGGCGATGCCGACGGCAAGCGTTCGCTCGGTGCGGAATATCTCGCGCCGGCCTGCACCACGCATTTCTCCGTGGTCGACCGTCACGGCAACATGGCCGCGGTGACGCAGACGCTGCTCTCCACCTTCGGCTCGAAATACGTGACGCCGCACACCGGCATTCCCATGAACAACGGCATCATGTGGTTCGACCCGACGCCTGCTACCACCAACTCGCTCGCCCCCGGCAAGCGCTGCCTCACCAATTACACGCCGGTCATCGCCGAGACCAAGGACGGCAAGCGTCTCGCGGTCGGTGCCTCCGGCGGCCGCCGCATCCTGCCGGCGGTGACGCAGCTCGTGTCCTTTGCGATGGATTTCGGCATGGACCTGGAGGCCGCCATCCACCAGCCGCGCATCGACGCCAGCGAAGGCGCGGTCGTGATCGGCGATGCGCGTCTGCCGGCGGACGCGCGCAAAGCCCTCGCCGAGCGCTTCGACTATGAAGAGGCGCTGGTGCAATCCCTGCCGATGAAGTTCGCCTGCCCGAGCGTGGTGATGCGCGAAGGCGACACGAATTTTGGCGCGGTCGAGATCTTCCAGCCGTGGGCCGAAGCGGTGGTGGAAAGCTGAGCGTTCGCCAGACAAGCGACAACGACGCGCGGATCAATGCGCGACGGCGCCAGCGCGCGTTGAGCCGATGCGCGATGGCGTATCTCCGCGAGCGTCACGACTCCTCCACATTTGCAGGAGACCTAGCTATGCGCCGTTCGTTCGCCGAACGGACAAATGCGCTCGCCCCATTGGAGGACACGATGAAGAAACTAGCGCTCGCCGCCTCGCTGATCGTTGCGGCCGGCCTTACGTTTGCCGGCCCCGCGGCCGCGAAGGGTGGACATGGACATGGTCATGGTCATGGTCGCGGCCATGGCCACGCAATGGGCCATCACTACCATGGCACGCCGCCGGGATGGCACCACGGGCGCAAGGTTGGCTGGCGCGGCATGGGATGCCCGCCCGGCCTGTGGAAACAGGGCCGCTGCTGACGCCCGCTCTGCAATGCCTGCAAGGCGTCGCCCGCAACCGGGCGGCGCCTTTCTTCAAATGCCGAGCCGGTCCCGCACGCGGCCCGCAATCACTGCGGTCGTCACGCCGACCGGCCAGAACGCGTGCATCGGGATCGGCTTGATGGCCGTGATCGGCATGTCGATTTCCACCTTCGTCCCGCCGATCAGCCGGCGCGCGAGCTGAGCGCCCATCGCGGTCGAGAGCGCGACGCCGCGGCCGTTGCAGCCGAGCGAGATCAGCACGCTTTCCGCAGGCTCGTGCACGTGCGGATAATGATCCCCGGTGATGGCGAGCCGGCTGTTCCAGCCGTGGGTCCAGGAAGCGCCCTTAAGCTGCGGCCAAAGCCGCTCGGCATAGCGGATGAGATAGGCGACGTCATACGGCGACTTGATCCAGCGCATCGGGCCGCGGCCACCCATCAAGAGACGGTTCTGCTGATCGATACGGTAATAGACGGTGATGTGGCCGCTCTCGTAGAGCACGGGACGCGTCGGCATGATCGAACGGGCGACCTCGTCGGAAAGCGGCGCGGTGGCGGCGATCGAGGAGAACACGGGCACGATGGTGCGGCGAAGCGCCGGCCAGAGGTCGTCGGTGAAGCCGTTGGTGGCGAGCAGCACCTTTTCCGCGTGCACCACTGCGCGCGGCGTCTCGATGCGCCAGCGCGTGCCGTCGCGGCGCAGCGACAATGCCGGTGTCTCGCCAAAGACCTTTGCGCCGGCGGAGATTGCTGCGCGCGCGAGGCCGCGGGCGTAGCTGAGGGGATGCAGATCGCCGCCGCGGCTATCCAGCATGGCGCCGATGTAGCGGTCGGTGCCGGTCATCTCGCGGAGCTGCTCGCGGTTCAGATATTGAACCGGCATGCCGCGGCGGATGCATTGCTGCGCGGTCTTCTCGATCGCAGCAGCGCTGGCCTCGTGATAGGCCGCGCGCAGCGTGCCGTTCTGCCGCGCCTCGCAAGGAATTTGATAACGGCGGATCAGGTCGTGGGTAAAATTCGTGGTGCCGTAGGAGAAATCGATCATGCGGCGACCGAGCTCCGCGCCGAAATCCGCTTCGATCTGATCGGGGTCGTGCTTCAGCCCGGGATTGGTGTGGCCGCCATTGTTGCCGGACGCGCCCCAGCCCGGCTCCTGCGCCTCCAGCACCAGCGCCTCGACGCCCTGCTCGGCCAGATGCAACGCGGTGGACAGGCCGGTGTAGCCGCCGCCGATGATCGCGACCGAGACGCTCTTGTCGACGTCGAGCGGCGGCGTGGCCACCGGTGCGACGGCGGTGTCGGCATAGAGCGAGGGCGGCAAAGGCAGGCGCGTCATTGGCGAAGACCGATCAGAGCGGATGCAGCACGCGGCGCAGGAAGTCCTGCGTGCGCGGGTGCTGGGGTTGGTTGAGCAGCGCCTTGGCCGGCCCCTGCTCGACGATGACGCCGCCGTCGATGAACAGCACGCGGTCGGCGACGTCGCGGGCAAAGCCCATCTCGTGGGTGACGACGACCATGGTCATGCCGTCGTCGGCGAGCTTGCGCATGACGCCGAGCACGTCGCCGACGAGCTCGGGATCGAGCGCCGAGGTCGGCTCGTCGAACAGGATGGCCTTGGGCTGCATCGCGAGCGCCCGCGCGATCGCGACGCGCTGCTGCTGGCCGCCGGAGAGCTGCGGCGGATGCGCATCGGCCTTCTCGGCGAGCCCGACCTGGGCGAGCAGCGCGCGGCCGCGCTCGAACGCCTGCGCACGCGACTCTTTCTTCACATAGAGTGGTCCCTCGACCACGTTCTCCAGCGCCGTACGGTGCGGAAACAGATTGAAGCGCTGGAACACCATCGAGACCTGGGTGCGAATGTCCACGATCGAAGGCGCGTCGCGGTTGACCCTCAGCCCCTCGACGCTGATCTCGCCGCGGTCGTAGCTTTCCAATCCGTTGATGCAGCGCAGGATGGTGGACTTGCCGGAGCCGGACGGACCGATGATGCAGACCACTTCGCCCTTCTGGACGGAGGCCGTGATACCCTTGAGCACCTCGACCTTGCCGAAGCTCTTGTGGACGTCGCTCAGCTCGATCATCGCTTGCCGGCCCGCTTCTCGAAGTGACGGACCAGCAGGATCAGCGGGATGCTCATGGTGAGATACATCAGCGCAACAAGCGTGAACACGCTGGTGTTCTTGAAGGTCGACGAGGCGATCAGCTTGCCTTGCAGCGCGAGCTCGGCGACCGTGATGGTCGAGGCCTGCGACGAGTCCTTCAGCATCATAATCATGACGTTGCCGTAAGGAGGAAGCACAATGCGCACGGCCTGCGGCAGCACCACGCGCCGCATGGTGAGCCACCAGCCCATGCCGATCGACTGCGCCGCCTCGATCTGGCCCTTGTCGATCGCCTCGATGCCGGCGCGGAAGTTTTCCGCCTGGTAGGCCGAATAGGCGATGCCGAGCCCGAGGATCGCGGCCTGCAAGGCCGACAGCGTGACGCCGAGATCGGGCATCACGAAGTAGAGGTAGAACAACAGCACGATGATCGGGATGCCGCGGATCACGTTGATCAGGCTGGCGCTGAGCATCGACAGCGCCTTGATGCCGGAGACGCGCATCATCGCCCAGAGCAGGCCGAGCACCGTCGAGAGCAGCAGCGAGCCGATCGTGACGACGATCGTCAGCGCGACGCCGTTCATCAGGATCGGGAAGAACTCGACGGCGTCGTGCCAGAAGCCTTTCATCGGGCAGCCTTCGGTGAGCCGTTATCAGCCCTGGGCCTTCAGGCCCCATTTATCCAGGATCTTGTCGATGGTGCCGTTGGCCTTCAGCTTCGCGAGCGAGGCGTTGATCTTGCCGAGCAGCGCAGTCTCGCCCTTGCGCACGCCGATGCCGACCGAGCCGACCGTGACCGGCTTGTAGCCGTCGACCAGGCGCACCTCGGGGAAGCCGCCCTGCTTCAGATTGTAGGCGAGGATCGGATAGTCGGCGTAGCCGGCCTTGAGGCGCCCGGTGTTCACGTCACGCAGGATGTCGGGAATGGTGTCGTAGGCCTTCACCTCGGCGAACAGGCCGGATTTTTTCAGGGCGTCGACGAAGGCGGTGCCGACCTGGGCGCCGACCGTCGCTCCTTTCAGATCGTCCTGCGTGGCGTAAGCCTTGGTGTCGGTCTTCGGCACCACGAGGCCCTCGCCGTAGCTGTAGATCGGGTCGGAGAAGTCGACGACCTCCTTGCGCGGCGGCGTGATGAACATCGCAGCCGCAATGATGTCGATCTTGCTCGAGGTCAGCGACGGGATCAGGGCCGAGAACTGCATCGGCTCGATCTGCACGTTGAAGCCGGCATCCTTGCCGACCTCGGTGATGAGATCGACCATGATGCCCTGGATGGTGTTGGTCTTGGTGTCGAGGAAGGTGAAGGGAATGCCCGTCGGCGTCGAGCCGACCTTCAGCACCTGTTGCGCCGAAGCCGGCACCGCGGTTGCAATTGCGAGCGCCGCGATCGCGGCCAGACCAAAACGCTTCATCGCATCCCCCTTTGGGCCCGGCCGGTGGCGGCGCTCGCGCATGTCGTGATCAGACGTTGCGGGCTGCGCCGTTTCAGCCTATTTTCACCAATATGAAAATTTGGTCATACTTTCACGGACGATGCAAGCGGTTTTCATGCACATGAAGGAAGCGGTTTGACGTGAGCGGTGGCAAAAGAATGCGCAAACCGGCCGCCGCCAAGCCGGCGAAGCGGGTGAAATCCAAAGCCGCGACCAAACCGGCCGAGCCCGCGATGGACGTCGCCGTCGGCCGCCGCATCCGGGATCTCAGGCGCGTCAGGCAATTCTCGCTGGAGACGGTCGCGGCGCGCACCGAGCTTTCGATCGGTTTCCTCAGCCAGATCGAGCGCGGGCTGTCGTCGCCGTCGCTGCGGGTGCTGGCAACGCTCGCCGACGTGCTCGGCGTGGGCATCGCCGCGCTGTTCGGCGCGAGCCCGAGCGCCGACGGTGCATCCGACCAAGTGGTGACGCGCGGCCTGCAACGGCCGGAGCTGAAGCTCTGGCGCACCGGCGTATCAAAACAGCTGCTGAGCCCGGCCAGCGCCGACAACAAGCTCAACCTGTTCCTGGTGCATCTGGAGCCCGGCGGCTCCACCGGCGACGAGCTCTACACCCATGACGGCGAGGAAGCCGGCCTCGTGCTCGAAGGCGAGATGATGCTGACGGTCGACAGCGAGACCTGGTCGCTCAAGACGGGTGACAGTTTTCGCTTCGCGAGCCGAAGGCCGCACCGGTTTTCCAATCCGGCGAACGATGCGAAGGCCGTGGTGCTGTGGGTGAATTGCGTGACGGGAGCGTGAGCCTCCCTCCTTCCACGCGCACACACTCTCAACCCGTCATCCTGAGGCGCGAGTGGCGCGATGCAATCGCATCGCGCAGCGAGCCTCGAAGGATGCACGGCCCGGATGCAGCCGGGCCGTCGCCCTTCGAGGGCCGCTGAAGAAGCGGCCACCTCAGGGTGACGGTGATAGATAAAGGGCGAGCCGTCTCAACACCCGTCATTGCGAGCGCAGCGAAGCAATCCAGAGTCTTGATGTGGAGACGGTCTGGATTGCTTCGTCGCTTCGCTCCTCGCAATGACGCGGGGAGAGAGTCTTACCCGAAGCGGTGATTATACCTGTCCACCGTCAGCGCACTGACGTCGATCTCCGGCTTCTTGCCCGACAGCATGTCGGCGAGCACGCGTCCCGAGCCGCAGGACATGGTCCAGCCCAGCGTGCCGTGGCCGGTGTTGAGGTGGAGATTGGCGTATTGGGTCGGGCCGATCACGGGCGGACCGTCCGGCGTCATCGGACGCAGGCCGCTCCAGAACGTCGCCTTGGCGAGATCGCCGCCGCGCGGGAACAGGTCCGTCAGGGAATGATCGAGCGTGGCGCGGCGCGCATCGTAGAGCTTGTCCGAGAAGCCCGAGATTTCGGCGGTGCCGCCGACGCGGATGCGATCGCCGAGGCGCGTGATCGCGACCTTGTAGCTCTCGTCCATCACGGTCGATTCCGGCGCGCCGGAGGCGTCCTTGATCGGCACCGTGATCGAATAGCCCTTCACCGGATAGACCGGCAGCGAGATGCCGAGCGGCGCGACGAACCGCGACGACCAGCTGCCGAGCGCGAGCACGTAAGCGTCCGCCTGCAACAGGCCGGCGCTGGTCGCGACGCCGCTGACGCGGGCGCCCTCGGTGACGATGCGATCGATGCCGGTGTTGAACATGAAGCGCACGCCGAGCGCCTGGGCGTGCTTGGCGAGCGACTGCGTGAACATGTGGCAGTCGCCGGTCTCGTCCTGCGGCAGGCGAAGGCCGCCGACGAACTTCTCCTTCACGCCGCCGAGCGCCGGCTCGACCGCGATGCAGCCCTCACGGCTCAGCACCTCGAAGGGCACGCCGTATTGCTTGAGCACCGCGATGTCTTCGCCGCTGCCGTCGAGCTGCGCCTGGTAGCGGAACAGCTGCAGCGTGCCCTGCGCGCGGTCGTCATATTGGATGCCGATGTCGCGGCGCAGGTCGCGCAAGCAATCGCGGCTGTACTCCGCGATCGGAATCATCCGGCTCTTGTTGACGGCGTAGCGCTCGCTGGTGCAGTTGCGCAGCATCTTGAGCAGCCAGACCCACATCACGGGATCGAGCTTCGGCCGGATCACCAGCGGGCCGTGCTTCATCAAGAGCCACTTGACCGCCTTCACCGGCACGCCGGGACCGGCCCAGGGCGAGGAATAGCCGGGCGACACCTCGCCGGCATTGGCGAAAGAGGTCTCCAGTGCCGGCTCCGGTTGACGGTCGACGACCGTCACGTCATGGCCGGCACGAGCGAGGTAGTAGGCAGAGGTGACACCGATGACACCGCTGCCGAGGATCAGAACTTTCACGCTTCGTCAAACTCCCGCGGCATCACGCTCGCCGCTGCAAGGAAACAACTCGCAACGGCGAGAGCAATTATCAGGCCACCCGCTTGATGGCGTCGCCCAGGATCGAGACGATATCGTCGATGTGGCTCTTCTCGACGATGAGAGGCGGCGACAGCGCGAAGGAGTCCCCGCTCATGCGGAAGTAGAGCCCGCGATTGAAGCAGTCGACCATGACGTCGTAGCCACGCGCTCCGACCGCGCCGTCGCGCGGCGAGAGCTCGACCGCGCCCATCAAGCCGCAATTGCGGATGTCGATGACGTTAGGCAGGCCCTTCAGCGAATGCAGCGCATCGCGCCAATATTCGGCAATCGAGGCACCGCGCGTGAGCAGGCCCTCGTCCTTGTAGATGTCGAGCGTCGCGATGCCCGCGGCGCAGGCGGTCGGGTGCGCCGAATAGGTATATCCGTGGAACAGCTCCATGACGTTCTCCGGGCCGATCATCATGGCGTCGTGCACCTTGCGATGCGCAAACACCGCGCCGCACGGAATGGTGCCGTTGGTGATGCCCTTGGCCGTCGTCATCAGGTCAGGCGTGACGCCGAAGAAATTGGCGGCGAACGGCGTGCCGAGGCGGCCGAAGCCGGTGATGACCTCGTCGAAGATCAGGAGAATGCCGTGCTTGTCGCAGATCTCGCGCAGGCGCTGCAGATAGCCCTTCGGCGGCGGCAGCACCGCGGTCGAACCGGGCACCGGCTCGACGATGACGGCGGCGATCGTCTCCGCGCCGTGCAGGGCGACCAGACGCTCGAGGTCGTCGGCGAGCTCGGCGCCGTGCTCCGGTTGATCCTTGGCGAAGGCGTTGCGGGTGAGGTCGTGGGTGTGGCGGATGTGGTCGACGCCCGGCAGCAGGGTTGCGAAGGCGCGGCGGTTGGCGACCATGCCGCCGACCGAAGTGCCGCCGAAGCCGACCCCGTGATAGCCGCGTTCGCGGCCGATCAGCCGGGTGCGGCTCGCCTGGCCGTTGGCGCGGTGATAGGCGAGCGCGATCTTCAGCGCGGTGTCGACCGACTCGGAGCCGGAATTGGTGAAGAAGATGCGG
Organism: Bradyrhizobium sp. GW821-FHT13H06; assembly: GCF_058803975.1. Taxonomy (NCBI): domain Bacteria; kingdom Pseudomonadati; phylum Pseudomonadota; class Alphaproteobacteria; order Hyphomicrobiales; family Nitrobacteraceae; genus Bradyrhizobium; species Bradyrhizobium sp. GW821-FHT13H06. Next base: position 147,211 of record NZ_JBXAPN010000006.1, read on the forward strand.
TCGAGACCCTTCGGCGCAATCTCGGCGAGCCGCTCGGCGAAGTCGAACGCCAGCGGATGGCCCATCTGGAACGACGGCGCGAAGTCCAGCGTCATCAGCTGGCGCTCGACCGCAGCCGCGATCTGCTTGCGGCCGTGGCCGGCATTGACGCACCACAGGCCTGCGGAGCCGTCGATCACCTTGCGGCCGTCGACCGTGGTATAGTGCATGCCTTCGGCCGAGGAAAACAGGCGCGGCGCCTTCTTGAACTGCCGGTTGGCCGTGAACGGCATCCAGAACGAGTCGGTCTTGATAGTGTTCGGAATCTGATGAAGGGTCACGGCCGCGCTCCTTTGCTGACCCAATAGCTGAGACACGGTTTCGGAACCGCAACAAGTCCTTTTCTGGTGACCTGCAAGCCATTGATTCGACTTGGCCCTCCGGTCCATATTTGTGCGATCCGCAACACCTGCAACAGGGGCCAGGGGGCATGAGCGTCGACATCGGTGGACGGCTGCGATTCATCCGGGCGCGCCACAAGCTGTCGCAGCGCGAGCTCGCCAAGCGCGCCGGCGTCACCAATTCGACGATCTCGCTGATCGAATCCAACCAGATGAACCCCTCGGTCGGGGCGCTCAAGCGCATCCTCGACGGCATCCCGATGGGACTCGCCGAGTTCTTCGCGCTGGAGCCGGAGTCGAGGCGCAAGATCTTCTACCGTGCCGAGGAGCTGACGGAGGTCGGCAAGAAGCCGATCTCCTACCGGCAGGTCGGCGACAATCTGTTCGGCCGCAGCCTGCAGATCCTGAAGGAGCGCTACGAACCGGGCAGCGACACCGGCCGCGTGCATCTCGTCCATGACGGCGAGGAGGGCGGCATCGTGATCTCGGGCAAGCTCGAGGTCACCGTCGAGGACGAGCGCCGCATCCTCAATCCCGGCGATGCCTATTATTTCGAGAGCCGCCGGCCGCATCGCTTCCGCTGCGTCGGCGGCAAACCCTGCGAAGTGATCTCGGCCTGCACGCCGCCGACGTTTTGAAGGCGATAGAATATCCGGACTCCTACGGAGTCACCGGTTTCTTACGGAGCTTGAGCCATCTCAATTTCCCCGGGCCGCACCGCTATATATTGCGAACCATCGCCGAACAGCCTGGCGCAAAAGGTGCTGAGGTTATCGCCCGGAGTTCCAGGCACGCCGGGGCCGCTTCGTAACAGGGCTCGCAGATGAAGATCACGCTCGCCAATGCAGAAGCCGCGCTCGACGAAGTCCAGCGCGACGCCGACAAGCTCCATTCGCGCGAGCTGCGCAAGGTCATCGCCGAATACATCGAGACGCAGCGAGAGGCGCTGAAGGCGCTCCGGAAAAAGCTGCATTGACGAGTTGCGGCGGAGCGAGAAGATCTCGCCCCGCCTTTTGCCTCAAAGCTGCGTCAGCAGCTCCTCGATCCGGATCGGAAAGCGGCGCACGCGCGCGCCGGTCGCGTGCCAGACCGCGTTGGCGACCGCGCCGGCGCTGCCGGTGATGCCGATCTCGCCGACGCCCTTGATGCCGAGCGCGTTCACATGCGGATCGTGCTCCTCGACCGTGATCACGTCGAGTGGCGGCACGTCGGCATTCACCGGGATGTGGTACTCGCCGAGATTGGCGTTCATGATCCGTCCGCTGCGCCGGTCGGTGATGGCCTCCTCGTGCAGCGCGAACGACATGCCCCAGATCATGCCGCCGAACAGCTGGCTCTGAACCATGCGCGGATTGACGATGCGCCCGGCCGCGAAGGCGCCGACCATGCGGGTGACGCGGACCTGGCCGAGATCGGGATCGACCTTCACTTCCGCGAACACCGTGCCGTGGGCGTGCATCGCATATTCCTCCATCGCGGCAGGGTTCGGCGCGCCGGTGCCGCGCGCCTCGACCTCGGCGACGCCGGCGCGCGCGAGGATCTCGGAATAGCTCTCGCCGCGGCTCTCGTCGTCACGACGGATCAGCCTGCCATCGCGCGCGATCACGCCGGCATTGCCGGCGCCGAACAGCGGCGAGCGTTCGTCATTAGTGGCAAGATCGGCAAGCCTGGCAATCACGGCCGCTCCGGCACTGTGGATCGCGGCACCGGCGGTGGCCGTGTGCGCCGAACCACCGGCAATGCCGGCATCCGGCAGGTCGGATGTCCCCGCCTTGAACTCCACGCGGTCGACCTCGAGGCTAAGACCATCGGCCGCGATCTGGGCGAGCGCCGTCCAGGCGCCCTGCCCCATGTCGTGCGCGCCGATCTCCATCACGCCGGAGCCGTCTCGGCGGATCGCCGCGCGGGCTTCGGCCTGGAACATCAGCGCCGGGAAGGTCGCCGTGCCCATGCCCCAGCCGACCAGGAGGCCGGCATCGTCGCGCATCTGCCGCGGCCGGAGCGAACGCTTCGCCCAGCCGAAGCGCGCCGCGCCCTGCTCATAACAGGCCCGCAGCGCTTTTGAAGAGAACGGCTTGCCGGTGATCGGCTCGATCTCGGCGTAGTTCTTCAGGCGGAAGGCCAGCGGATCCATGCCACAGGCCCAGGCCATCTCGTCGATCGCGCTCTCCAGCGCAATCGAGCCGGTCGCCTCGCCCGGCGCACGCATGAACAGCGGCGTGCCGGTATTGACGCGCACGGCGTCATGCGAGGTGCGAATCGCCGGCGCCGCGTAGAGCGTGTGCGAGGCATCGGCGGCGGGCTCGTAGAAATCGTCGAACGTGCTCGACACCGTCCGCGCATGGTGATCGAGCGCGGTCAGACGCCCCTCGGCATCGGCGCCGATGCGCAGTCGCTGCCGCGTCGGCGCGCGATGGCCGACCGGGCCGTACATCTGCTCACGGCGCAGCACCAGCTTGACCGGCTTGCCGACCAGCTTTGCGGCCATGATTCCCAGCACCTGCGGGCCGGCCATCAGCCCCTTGGAGCCGAAGCCGCCGCCGAGAAACGGGCTGCGGATGTGGATCTTGTCGTGTGCGATGCCGAACAATTCGGCGATGCGCGCCAGCGACAGCATCAGGCCCTGGGTCGGCATGTCGACCGACAGATTGTCGCCGTCCCACGACGCGACGATCGCATGCGGCTCCATCGCGTTGTGATATTGCGGCGGGGTCTCGTAGACCGCCTCGATCTGCTTCTCCGCCGCGGCAAGGCCCTCCTCGACATCGCCGTGGTGATGCGCCGCGGGGTTGCCGACACCGACGACCGGCGGCACGAAGCTCTCGCCGGCATCGAGGCCGACGAGCGCGGGCAGCGCTTCGTAACGCGGCGCCAGCAGCACTGCGCCTTCCGTCGCGGCCTCCAGCGTCTCGGCGATCACGACGGCGATCGGCTGGTAGGCGTAGCGGACCTCATTGCTCTGCAACACCTCCATCCGGAACACGAACGGATTGGTCTTGATGTCGGGATCGATCGCGAGCTGCGGCTTGTGGTCGGGCGTCATGACGTCGACGACGCCGGGATGGCGCTTTGCGGCGGCGACATCGAGCGAGACCACGCGGCCGCGCGCAACACTCGAGACGGCCATCACCGCGAACAGCATCCCGGGCGGATGATTGTCGGCGGCATAGGTCGCCCGCCCCGTGACCTTGAGGATGCCGTCACGGCGGGTCAGCGGCTGGCCGATGTTCGAGCCGTGCCGCAGATGGACGGGCGCGCTGGTCAGGTTGAGCTCAGGCATGGATGGCTCCGGAGGTCGCGGCAAAGGGAGAGGCCGGCAGCGCGGGGATACGCGCAGGCGTACCGGCGGCGGCGAGTAGCAGCGCGCGCACGACGATGCGGCGCGCGAGCTCGATCTTGAAGGCATTGTCGCCGGAGGGTTTTGCGTCGGCGAGCGCCCGCCAGGCCGCCTCCTGGAACGCGTCTGCCGTGGGCGCAACGTCCCTGAGCACGTCCTCCGCGGCACGGGCGCGCCAGGGCTTTGCGGCGACGCCGCCGAGCGCGAGCCGCGCCTCCGCGATCTTGCCGTTCTCGATCCGCAGCGCAGCTGCGGCCGATACCACGGCGAAAGCATAGGACGTACGCTCACGGACCTTGAGGTAGCGCGCGTGTGCGGCAAAGCCGCGCGCGGCGGGCGGCAGACGCACGGCGACGATGAGGTCTCCGGGTTCGAGCACGGAGTCACGCTCGGGCGTATCGCCGGGCAGGCGATGCAGTTGATCCAGCGCGATCTCGCGCCGGCCGGCCCTGCCCTCGATCTCGACGACGGCGTTGAGCGCGACCAGCGGCACGCCGAAGTCGGACGGATGCGTGGCGATGCAGTCCTCGCTCCAGCCGAGCACGGCATGGCTGCGGTTCTCGCCGTCGCGGGCGTCGCAGCCGCTGCCGGCCTCGCGCTTGTTGCAGCGGCTGGCGGTATCGTAGAAATACGCGCAGCGTGTCCGCTGCAGCAGATTCCCGCCGACGGTTGCGGCGTTGCGCAACTGAGCCGACGCGCCGGAGAGCAGGGCCTCGGCGACGGCGGGATAGGACCTTGCGAAGTCCGCATCGTGCGCGAGATCTGCGTTGCTGACGAGTGCGCCGATACGCACACTGCCGTCGGCGAGACGCTCGATCCGATCGAGGCCATCGAGATGCGTGACGTCGACCAGCCGATCCGGACGGCTGACGCCGCCCTTCATCAGATCGAGCAGGTTGGTGCCGGCAGCGAGGTAAACGGCGCCCGGCAGAGCGGCGGCGGCAACGGCCTCTGCGACCGTGGCGGGCCTGACATAATCGAACGGCTTCATGCGGAGCGCCTCTGATTGGATTCGTCCATATGTCCTTGCGCCTCCAGCACCGCATCGACGATGCCGGCATAGGCGCCGCAGCGGCAGAGATTGCCACTCATGCATTCGCGGATGCGTTCAGGATCGTTGCCGGCCTGCGCCTCGCTCATCATGCCGATGGCGCTCATGATCTGGCCGGGCGTGCAGAAGCCGCATTGAAAACCGTCATGGGCGATGAAGGCGGCCTGCACGGGATGCAGCTGGTCGCCGCGCGCGACGCCTTCGATGGTGAGGATGTCGGCACCGTCGTGGCTGATGGCGAGCGCGAGGCAGGAATTGATGCGCTTGCCGTCGACGAGGATGGTGCAGGCGCCGCACTGACCGCGGTCGCATCCCTTCTTGGTTCCGGTCAGATCGAGGCGCTCACGCAGCAGATCGAGCAGCGTGACGCGTGGATCGTCGAGGACGAAATCGCGCCGCGCACCGTTCACGGTGAGGCTGATGGAGTGGTTCATACAAGGCTCCGATCAGAAATGGACATGAGTCATCGCGCAGCGCGCCACCTCCGTGGCCGCCGTCGATACCGCGCCGTCCGAACACGATGCGGGCCGACGCTCGAGCGAAGATACGGAGGCATCCTCCGCTTAACAAGGGTCGCCCGCAAATATTTGGAATTCGTCAAAAGCCCTTGCGCCACCAACGCGATGCAGCCTCTTTGGGTTCGACGAGGGTTCAATCTAACCAATTCGTGATCTACATTGCCGCCATGGACGACCACGCCGATCACACCCGCAAGCCCCGCGCCGATGCCGTGCGCAATCGCGAACGCGTGCTCGAGGCCGCGAAGGCCGTGTTCAACGCCGGCGGGCCCGAGGCGAGCCTGGAGGCCGTCGCAAAGCGCGCCGGCGTCGGCATCGGCACGCTCTACCGGCATTTCCCGACGCGCGAGGATCTGTTCGAGGCGGTGTACCGGCGCGAGGTCGAGCAGCTCAGCGAGCTCGCCGAGCAATTGAAATACGCCAAGGACCCGGTGGACGCGCTGCGTCGCTGGCTGCGCTCCAACGTCGAATTCGTCGCCACCAAGAAAGGCATGTCGGCCGCGCTGGCGCTGACGTTCCAGAGCTCATCCGAGCTCGCGGCTTTCTCCATGGACCGGCTGACCAAGGCGATCGGCTCGCTGCTCGACCGCGCGGTCGCGGCGGGCCAGATGCGCGGCGATATCAGCCCGGAGGACCTGCTGCGGACGCTCGTCGGCATGTGCTACATGCACGACCAGCCCGGCTGGCAATCCTCGGTGCTGCGGATGCTCGACGTATTCGTCGACGGCCTGCGGATGCAGCCGGCCGGCAAGGCCAAGGCGCGCGTCGCCAAGCCAGCGAAGCCGGCCGCAAAGCGGAAACGATAGCCGAACGGAAACTGCGAGATCCGGCTGTTCGCTGCTGAAGGGGCAAAGTCGGCCTATGTCGCGAAACCGGGACCGGTCTTGACCGAGCTCATCCGCGAGCGGATCAGCAGCAACACGACGATGCCGATGTTCAGCGCATTCCACGCCACGCCGTTGGCGAACGCCGCGGCATAGGAGCCGGTCGCATCGAAGATGACGCCCGACACCCAGCCGCCGAAGGACATGCCGAACACGGAGGCAAAGATCACGATGCCGACGCGCGTCGCCGCCTCGCTCGCCGGCATCGCCTCACGCACGATGATGGCGTAGCTCGGCACGATGCCGCCCTGGAACAGGCCGAACATCGCCGAGATCAGATACAGCGAAGTCAGGCTGTCGAAGAACAGATAAAACACCAGCGCGAAGCCCTGCGCCAGCGATCCGACCAGGAGCGTGCGGATGCCGCCGATCTTGTCGGCGAGATAGCCGGAGCCGATCCGGCTGACGATACCGCATGCCATCATCAAGGACAGCATCTCGGCGCCGCGCGCCACGCCATAGCCGAGATCGCCGCAATAGGCGACGATATGCACCTGCGGCATCGCCATCGCGACGCAGCAGGCGATGGCCGCGATCGAGAGCAGCACCGTCAGCGTGTTGGTCGAGAGCTTGAGATCGACTTGCGGCGGCGGCGCATTGGCGTGATCGCGAACCTTGTCGTGGCCCATCTGTGCGCGCAGGACGAGGACCAGAAGCGTCATCGTGCAGGCGCAGACCATGCCGATGCCGATATGGGTGTAGCGCCAGCCGATCTCCTGCGTGCCCCAGCTCACGATCGGCGGCCACATCGTGCCCGCGACATAATTGCCGCTGGCGACGATGGTCACGGCAAGTCCGCGGTAGCGCTCGAACCAGTGCGAGGCTTCCGCCATCAGCGGCGCGAAAGTCGCCGAGGTGCCGAGCCCGATCAGGAAGTAGGCCGCCACGAACTGCCAGAGATGGCTCGACAGACCCGCGAGCACGTTGGCGACGCCGAGAAAGGCGATGCTGATCGCCATGGCCGGTACGATGCCGAACCGGTCGGTGATCTTGCCGGCGATCACCCCGCCAAGCCCGAAGCCGAACATCATGAGGGTGAAAGCCAGCGACACCGCGCCGCGCGTGGCGCCGAATTCGGCCTGCACCACGGGAATCACCACCACGACCGCCCACATGCCGACGGCGCCGATCGAGCCGATCAGAAGCGCAATGATCAGCCGCGTCCAGGCCTGACGAGAATCAGGGCTGAATGATTGAGGCGTCTGTCCTGGATGATTTGGCGCGTGCACGGGCCGGACCATGGCCCGCGGCTCGCCACAGGGTCAAGCATTGTGGCGCGATATTGGGCATGCGCTGTGCACTGCGGTAAGAAGGAGCTTGGCGATCGCGCAATTTGCTACTAGTTTGCAATCCGCGTGTGCACCTTTGCCGCGCGGAGAGCATGCCGGCGGAATGTTGCTGCGATTGACGCGATCGATGCGGATCAGGGTGGGGCGGATCATCGCCCTCGCCTACCTGTTCTGCGTGCTCGCGCCCGCTGCGGCGCTTGCCTGGGGCGATGGCGCTGCGCCGTGCCTTGACGACGCACTCCTCGCAGACCCCGTGCCGGCGCATCACCAGATGCCGACGAGCCATCTGCATGGCGATGCCTCGCACGAACACGCGGGAACCCACGCTCACCCCCAGACGGCCGCGCAGGACGCGCCGGCTCCGCATCATCACGGCGGCAAGGGAACAGTGGGCCCGTGCTGCGCGATGATGTGCGTGAGCGCGCTGCCCGCCGACCTGCCCAGCGTCGCCAAGCCCCTGCTGCCCGTCTCCGCCTGCGCGCCCGAGTTCGTGGCCAGCCTGCACAGCGCGGCGCCGCCCCTGCACTATCGCCCCCCCATCGCCTGATCTGACGCGACGATTTCGGGCCGAGCGCGCTTTTGCGCGCGCGAACCTGTGGTCTCCAGATCAGGGATGAATCATGTTTACGCTTTCCGGGGCGAAGCCCGCCGCCGCATCTGCGGTGGGTGAACGACAGTGCCGAACCAAGTGGCTGCTGCTGGCCTTTGCTGCGCTGGCGCTGTCCGGCTGCATGCCGGCAACGACACGAATCGCCAGCGCCGATCCCGCCGATCCGGCGGCGAAGGTGGCGCGCATCGGCTATCGCTCGACCATTGCGCCCTATACCAGTCTGCGCCCTGCGACGCCGGCGCCATGGCGTGGCCGCAACGACGCGGTGACGCCGCAGCCGAAGCAAGACCGGTAGGAGCGCGCCATGACACGCCATCTTGCGCGGGGCCTGCTCGTCCTCATTGCGCTCAGCGTTTCCGGCTGCGCCGCGTTCTCGCCCGACAGCGGGATGACTGATGTCTCTGATCTGACAGGCCAGGCCATCAACAAGGACGTCGCCTTCGTGCGAACGGCCGAGGGCGCCAACGCGGTCGAGGCGCGCGTTCGCCAGCTGCTGTCGCGGACGCTGAGCGCGGAGACCGCCGTGCAGATCGCGTTGCTCAACAACAAGGGACTGCAAGCCGCCTATAACGAGCTGGCGCTGGCCGAGACCGATCTCGTCGAGCAGAGCCTGCCGCCCAATCCCGTCTTCGCGATCTCCCGCATATCGGGCAATGGCGCCAGCGAGATCGAGCGCCAGGTGGTCGGCGACATTCTCGCGCTCGCCACCCTGCCGTTCCGCTCCGAGATCGCACGCGACCGCTTTCGCGGAGCCCAGCTGCGCGCGGCGCTGGCGACGCTGCGGCTCGCCGCCGACGTCCGCCGCGCCTATGTCCGCGCCGTCGCCGGCAACGAGATGGTGGGGCTGCTGACCGACGCGAAGGCGACGGCGGAATCGACTGCGCAACTCGCGGTCAAGCTCGGCGAGACCGGCTCGCTCAACAAGCTCGACCAGGCCCGCGAGCAGGTGTTTTATGCCGAAACCACCGCCGACCTCGCAACGGCGCGCCAGGCGGCGGCGAGCGCGCGCGAAAGGCTGGCGCGCCTGATGGGGCTGTGGGACGACGGTCTCGACTTCCGTCTCCCTGATCGGCTGCCGCCGCTGCCGCGTCGGCCGCAGGCCTTGCCCTCGATCGAGGCCGACGCGGTGGCGCACCGCATCGACCTGCAGATCGCACGGCTGGAGCTGGCCGCGCTGGCGAAGGCCCTGAACCTCACCGAGGCGACGCGCTTCGTGACGCTGCTCGATCTCGCCGGCATCTCCCGCCGCACCCAGGATCCGGAAGGGCCGCCGTTCCGCGAACGCGGCTTCGACGTGCAGTTCCAGATCCCGATCTTCGACGGCGGCGAGGTGCGGGTGCGGCAGGCCGCCGAGACCTACAATCTCGCCTTCAACCGCCTGACCGAGCGTGCCGTGAATGTGCGCTCCGAGGCGCGCGATGCCTATCGTGTCTATCGCTCCACCTACGACATCGCCGGCCATTACCAGCGCGAGATCATCCCCTTGCGGAAGATCATCACCGAGGAGATGCAGCTGCGCTTCTCCAGCATGCAGGTCGACATTTTCGCGCTGCTCACCGAGGCGCGACAGCGTTTGGCTTCGCTGCGCGGCGCGATCGACGCAAGGCAACGCTTCTTTCTCGCCCAGGCCGATTTGCAGACTGCCGTCAACGGCGGCGGCGTGCCGGCGGCCGGCGGCGACAATCCAACCACCATCGCCGCGGCAGCGCCTGCCGGCGGCGGCCACTGAGATGGAGGCCAGCATGTTTTCCCGCCGAGGATTCCTGGGGACCGCCGCGCTTGCCAGCGCGTCGGCCATCAGCGGCCGCGTCCAGGCCGCTTCGATTCCGGAAGCACCCACCATGGACAAGGTGGTAATGCAGCCGCCGCTGCATCCGGTCAGCGGCCCCGACTATCGCCCCGTGGTCACGCTCAACGGCTGGTCGCTGCCGTTCCGCATGAACGGCGACTGGAAGGAATTCCATCTCGTCGCCGAACCCGTGGTGCGCGAATTCGCCGAGGGCATGAAGGTGAATCTGTGGGGCTACAACGGGCAATCGCCGGGCCCGACCATCGAAGCCGTCGAGGGCGACAAGGTCCGCGTCTTCGTCACCAACAGACTGCCCGAATACACCACCGTGCACTGGCACGGCATGATCATTCCGAGCGGCATGGACGGCGTCGGCGGATTGAACCAGCCGCACATCCAGCCGGGCAAGACCTTCGTCTACGAATTCGAGATGAAGAAAAGCGGGACCTTCATGTACCACCCGCATTCCGACGAAATGGTGCAGATGGCGATGGGCATGATGGGCATGGTCGTCGTGCATCCGCGCGACCAGAGCTTCCGGCCCGTCGACCGCGACTTCGTCTTCGTGATGAGCACCTATCGCGTCGACCCCGGCACCTATCTGCCGCATGTCAACGAGATGACCGACTTCAACATGTGGACCTGGAATGCGCGGGTCTTTCCCGGCATCGATCCGCTCCCGGTCAGGCTCGGCGACAAGGTGCGCGTGCGCATCGGCAATCTCAGCATGACCAACCATCCGATTCACCTGCACGGCCACAGCTTTGCGGTCACCTGCACCGACGGCGGCTGGATCCAGGAGAGCGCACAGATCCCGGAAACGACCACCGACGTCCCGGTCGGCGCTGTCAGGGTGTTCGACGTGCTCGCCGACAATCCGGGCGATTGGGCGTTCCACTGCCACAAGTCGCATCACACCATGAACGCGATGGGACACGACGTGCGCAATCTCATCGGCGTGTCGCGCAAGGATCTCGCCAAGGCCGTCGGCAAGCTCGCGCCCGACGGCATGGCCATGGGCTCGACCGGCATGGCGATGGGCAACATGGAGATGCCGACGCCAGACAACACGCTGCCGATGATGACCGGCACCGGCCAGTTCGGGCCGATCGAGATGGGCGGCATGTTCACGGTGATGAAGATCCGCGAGGGCCTCGCGCGCGACGATTACCGCGATCCCGGGCCGTACAAATTCCCGCAAGGCACCGTCGCCTACGAGGTTACGGCCCCGGCCGCAGAGCCTGCCCGGCAAAAACCAGGCAGCCCGCCGATGAAGAACATGAAGATGTGAGCGTTTCGATGAATGAACAACTGGAGACCACGATGAAGACCACTATCAGGCTCGGCCTCGCGCTGGCTGCGCTTTCGACCGCGCCGGCCTTTGCTCACGACAAGCACGGGCACGGAAACTTTTCCGCCGGCGAACCCGGCGATCCCAAGAAGCCCGCCCGCACGATCGAGATCCTGATGAACGAGATGGACTACACACCCGCCCGGATCGAGGTCAAACGCGGCGAGCAGATCCGCTTCGTGCTGCGCAACGTCGGCAAGGAGGACCACGAATTCCTGCTCGCCACGCCTAAGGAAAATCTCGCGCATGCGGTGGAGATGAAGAAGCACCCGCACATGGAGCACGACGATCCCAACGGGGCCCGGCTCGCGCCGAACAAGACGGCCGAGATCCTCTGGAAATTCAGCAAGGCCGGCACGTTCGAATATTCCTGCCTGATTCCCGACCATCGCGACTACGGCATGGTCGGCCACGTCACAGTGAAGTAAGCAATGGAGACTCCCATGAACCGCCTCATCCGTATCACTGCTTCGCTCGCGCTTGCTGTCGGCCTTGCGACCGGAACCCTCGCAGCCGAGGGCGCTGCGATCAGCGGCGAGGTGAAGAAGATCGACGAAGGCGCCGGCAAGATCACGCTCAAGCACGGACCGGCCAAAAGCCTCGGCATGGAGGACCCCATGACGATGGTCTACCGCGTCAAGGACCCCGCCATGCTCAAGCAGGTGAAGGTCGGCGACAAGGTGACCTTCGAGGCCGAGGAGGCGGCTTCCGGGTATACGGTGACGAAGATGGACAAGGCGAAATAGCTTCCACTGTCATTCCGGGGCGCGCCGCTTGGCGCGAACCCGGAATCTCGAGGTTCCGGGTTCAGCTCTGCGAGCCGCCCCGGAACGACGGCGCCTGCGCCGCGCTGCCCCGAACTACCCTGTCCCGCCCCCTCCCCACCCTCCGTTAACCCTTTGCTAACCATACACCCGGCAAGAATTGCCGGGTGAAGTCGAGTGTCGTCAGCCGCGTAGAACGGGAGCTCCCGTGGACGCCAGTGCGGTGCCTCACTTTCGGAACGGCGGCCCGTCGGCCGCCGCGCAGACGTTTGGGGCGCGCGGACGGCAGTCGCGCGGGGAGGCAGCTACCATGGTCGACGTCACGGCGGGACAGGGCGTAGGCAGCGCGAAGCCCGGCATCCCCTCCCTCAACGAGATCGTCAACATCCTCAAGCGCGGCGACATCGCGCTGGCGCTCGGCATCCTCACCATCCTGGTGGTGCTGATCCTCCCCTTGCCCGCGATCGTGCTGGACCTGTTCCTGGCGATCTCGATCACGCTCTCGATCCTGATCCTGATGACGTCGCTGTTCATCCAGGCGCCACTCGAATTCTCGGCCTTCCCGACCATCCTCCTGATCTCGACCATGCTGCGGCTGTCGCTCAACATGGCCTCGACCCGCCTGATCCTGTCGCACGGGCACGAGGGCACGGCCGCCGCCGGTCACGTCATCGAGGCCTTCGGCAACTTCGTGATGGGCGGCAATTTCGTCATCGGCATCATCGTCTTCGCCATCCTGATCATCGTCAACTTCGTCGTCATCACCAAGGGTTCGGGCCGTATCGCCGAAGTCGCGGCGCGCTTCCATCTCGACGCCATGCCCGGCAAGCAGATGGCGATCGACGCCGACCTCTCCGCCGGCCTGATCGACGAGAAGGTCGCCAAGGAGCGGCGCAAGGAGCTGGAGGACGAGAGCGGCTTCTTCGGCGCCATGGACGGTGCCTCCAAGTTCGTCCGGGGCGATGCCATCGCAGGCCTCCTGATCGTCTTCATCAACGTCGTCGGCGGCATGATCATCGGCGTGGCGCAGCAGGGCATGTCCTTCGCCGACGCCGGCCGCACCTACACGCTCCTGACCGTCGGTGACGGCCTCGTCACCCAGGTGCCGGCGCTGATCGTCTCGACGGCGGCCGGCCTGCTCGTCTCCAAGGCCGGCGTATCCGGCGCCGCCGACAAGGCGCTGATGAAGCAGTTCTCCGGCTATCCGCAGGCACTGGCGATGTCCTCGGCAGTGATGCTGGTGCTGGCGGCCCTGCCGGGGATTCCGACCCTCCCGTTCCTGGCGCTCGGCACCGGCGCCGGCGCGCTGGCCTGGAACGCCCGCAACCGCAACCGGGCCACCGCCAGGGCCGAGGAAGCCGCCAAGTCCGCACCCGCGGCAGGTCAGCCCGGCGCGCCGGGGGCCGCTGCGACCGAAGAGCCGATCTCGGCGGCGCTCAAGATCGACGACCTCAAGATCGAGCTCGGCTATGCTCTGCTGCCGCTGGTCAACGGTCCCGACGGCACCGATCGCCTCACCGAGCAGATCAAGGCGCTGCGCCGTTCGCTCGCGATCGAGATGGGTTTCGTGATGCCGGCGGTGCGCATCCTCGACAACGTCCAGCTCGAGGCCAACACCTACATCATCAAGATCAAGGAGGTCGACGCCGGCACCGGCAAGATCTGGCCCAACCAGTTCATGGTCATGGATCCCGGCGGCGGCCAGGTGCAGGTGCCCGGCATCCACACCACCGAGCCGACCTTCGGCCTGCCCGCGACCTGGGTCGACGCCAGCCTCAAGGAAGAAGCCTCTCTCAAGGGCTACACCGTGGTCGACGCCGCGACCGTGCTCTCGACCCACCTCACCGAGCTGCTCAAGGCCAACATGTCGGACCTGCTCTCCTATGGCGAGGTGCAGAAGCTTCTCAAGGAGCTGCCGAAGGAGCAGAGCGAGCTGGTCAAGGACATCGTCCCCGGACAGGTCACGGTCTCCGGCATCCAGCGCGTGCTGCAACTGCTGCTCGCCGAACGCATCTCGATCCGCGACCTCTCGACCATCCTCGAAGGCATCGCCGATTCGCTCGCCTTCTCGCGCAACCCCGCCACCATGGTCGAGCACGTCCGCGCGCGTCTGGCGCGGCAGATCTGCGCGCAGAACACCTCCTACAACGGCTATCTGCCGCTGATCGCGCTGTCGGCACGGTGGGAGCAGGCCTTTGCCGAATCCATCATCGGCCAGGGCGAGGAGCGCAGCCTCGCGATGCAGCCCTCGAAACTGTCGGAGTTCATGACCGCCGTGCGCGAGGCGTTCGAGCGCGCCGCCCGCGAGGGCGAAGCACCGGTGCTGGTCACCTCTGCGGCAATTCGTCCGTTCGTCCGGTCCCTGGTGGAGCGGTTCCGAGCCCAGACGACCGTGCTGTCACAGGCGGAGATCCACCCCAGGGCGAGGCTGAAAACGGTCGGAAGCATCTGATTTGCCTTAAGAAGCTGTATGTTTTTCAGCCACAGGCAAATGGTTTTTGAGTTCCTGGCGCCTTGTCGACCAAATGCTGCCGGGACGCCCAATCGGCACATTACATCATTGAAATAATTAGATAATTGCACGATTCAGGATCATTTTCGATCGCGACCATTCACGTCCTGTCACGCTCTTGTGACCGCCTCTTGGGAACGAATCCCGCCAATACTAGGTTGTTGGGCACCGGAAGCATGAACCTGCCTTAACGGGCTGGCGACTACTTCGGGTAGATGGCGGCAGGAGGCTTCCATGAACCACTCGATCTACAGCGCTGATCGCTCGACCCACTTGAAAATCGTGGTCGTGGCCCTCGTCGCGGGGATCGCGCTGGCAGGCCTCGGCATTTCGGCGCGTTCGGGTTCGGATGAAGGTTTGACCCAGACCGCCCGCGTCATCAAGGCCGGCAAGCCGGTCGTTGTCACCAGTTCGGACGTATCCCTTGTTCGATAAGGAGATCTAGAGTTTCAGGAATTCACGCGGCTCTTTACCAGCCCCCCAAAGTCGCCACGTGGATATGTAGACGACCCCAACCCCAAGTCGACTACAGAAAGCGCCCGCCCCCCACGGGCGCTTTCTCATGTCTGGAGGTAGCTCGCGAGACGCTCAGCCGTCGTCCTCCAACCAGCATCAATCAGATTATCACCGCCCCCCATAAGTCGGCGGCGGTGCCTGCACGGTCGGCGCTGCGGCAGCGAACAGCTCGTCCTTGCTGCCGGTCAGCGGTGGATAGATCCGTCTGCGGTTAATGGTCTCTTTGGTCGCCTTTGCGGCCGCGCCGGTGGTACGGACTTCGCGATCCCACCCCTCCGTATAGAGCGCACCCCAGCCGCCGAGATCGAGCACGGTGACGTACCAGTCGATCCGCAGCGGCAGCATGGGCAGGCCGGCGAGATCGGCCACCACGTTGTGGCCTGCGAAGCGGCCCATGGGACGGGCGAACTGACAGGACATCACGGTCGGATGCAACCCGTCGATCACGCTCGAGGCAACGTCGCCCGCCGCGAACACGCCGCCGACATCCGCAACCCGCATCAAGGGATCGACCAGAAGGCGCCCGAGGCGATCGCGTGCGCCCGGAAAGCTCGCTGCCAAGGGGCTTGCACGCATGCCCGCACACCAGATCACCGTCTGCGCCGCAATGAACTCGCCCGAGTTCAGGCGCATGCCGGCGGCCTCGATCGACACGACACGCACACCGAGACGCGTCTCGATGTCGAGCGAAGCCAGGGCCGTCTCGACGATCGGGCGCGCGTGCGCGCCGATCGTGGCACCGACAGCTGGATTGGGATCGACCAGGATGATGCGGCGGCTGCCGGTGATGCCCGCACGCGCCAGCCGGTCAGGCATCTCGGCTGCGACCTCGATTCCGGTGAAGCCGGCGCCGACCACCACCACCGTTGAACGTCCCGGAGATGGCGCGCTGCGTCCAAGCGAAACCAGATGTTCTTCGAGGCGGAGCGCCGCGGCATAGGTGTCGACGTCGAAGCCGTGCGCGGCAAGGCCGGGAATGTCGGGCCGCATCACCTCGCTGCCAAGCGCCAGCACGAGGCGATCATAGCCCAGCGTCTCCTCGCCGCTGCTGGTGACGAGCGAGATCTCGCGCCGCACCGGATCGATGGCCTCGACCTCGCCGAGGCCGTGGCTGACACCGATCGGATCGAGCAGTCGCGGCAGCGGCAGCGCGACCTCGCCGAGATCGGCCTCGTAGTTGCGCACGCGGATATTGTGATAGGGGTTGCGGTCGATGACCCGGATCTCGATGTCGCGGTCGCTCGCGCCGATCTCGTCTCGCTTGCGCGCAGCGCCGATGGCCGCCCACAGGCCTGCAAATCCGGCACCGAGCACGACGATACGCGCCATGTCCGCCTGCGCACCTTCCAGAGGATCCTGCGGTCTCCCCGCCCGGACAGACTAGCTCAACGGCCGGCGTCGACCAAATGCGGCAGCGCACGCGCCGCCGCGCGAAATGCGACTTACGCCTCGCGCAGCTCCGACGGCGTCGCCCCGAAGCGCTTGCGAAAGGCGCGATTGAAATAGGACAGATCGGAGAAGCCGGACGAATGCGCGATGTCACTGATCTTGCGCGCCCTGGCGCGGGGATCACCGAGCAGCTTGCGCGCATGGAGCAGGCGCTGCTCCAGCACGAATTCGGTGAAGGTCGTGCCGGCCTGCTCGAACAGGCGCTGTGCCTGGCGCGGGCTTAAGCCTGAGCGCGTCGCGACCTCGGCCAGACAGAGATCGTTGCGGCCGAGTGCGGCCATCACGTCGGCGCGCATCAGATCGAGGCGAGCCGCCGCCTGGCCGCGGCCGCGTGCGCGGCTCGCATGCTCCGCATCGGTGCCGAGCAGGAGACCGATGAGATCGACCATATGCTGCGCCGTCAGGCGCTGGCCTACCGCATCGAGATGCGGCGCCTGGCTGGCGGCGAGCGCATGGTAGCGGAAGATGGTCTCGGCGACCGCGCCGTCGCAGAGTACCTGCGAGAGCTTGTCCTCGGCGCGCGGATTGATGTCGAGCAGCGCACGGCGCGGCATGCGGATGGTGGTGAAGCGGTCTTCGTCGGTGTGGCCGACGGTGCCGGTGATGCTCATGTCGACGAGCACCATCTGGGCAGGCGTGAGCTCCACGGTATGCCCATTCTGTCCGACGCGGACGAGCCCCGCATGCGCCGCGATCAGGACGACGTCGTCGCTGCCGTCGGCAAGGTGGCTCTGCGTACGGGAATATTGCGCGGAGGCGCCTTCCGGAATGGCGAGCACGATGTTGTCGACGACGCTGACCTGGAGCCGGCAATCGATGCTGTCGCCATGGCTCGGCCCGATGTCGAGGCCGCAGCGACCGAAGGCCCGCTCGCGCCAGTCTTCGAACGCCGGGCCGTGCGGCAGCCCCGCATATTGGTGAAGGAAGATGCCCGGCGTTCTCGCTGCATCCATCTGATTCTCTCGCCCTCTTTCGGCATCGCCGACTTCAAATTCCGGGGATTTGACGCCCGGGATCGGGCGGAGGTTCAAATCGGGGCCGGATTTGGCCGGGCTTGTCGAAATGCGACGACCGGATGGACCGCGGCGACAAGGCGCGCCCTTCCAGCCCGAATGGAGCGCAGCTCCATCCGGCCACGATGCTGCATGCTTATTTCTTTGCGGGCGCCTGCGGCTGGGACGGCGGCACGGTCTCGATCAGCTTGCCGGAAAACACCGGCGCCGATGTGGGCTGGCCGTCGGGTGAGCCGCCGGCCTGCTCGACGGTGACGGCGAAGGTGGCGCCGTTGACGACCTCGGCATCATAGGAGGCGAGCAGCGGACGGGCGGTGAAATCGCTGGCCCCGATGACGCCGAGCGAGCGCGGGCGCGGCAGCTTGTCCGAGATCAGCCAGAGCTCGAAACTCTTGCCGGGCTCCGGCGTCGCGCCGACTTTCCGCACCGTGAAATTCCGTGTCGCGCCGTCGATGGTGAGGATGAACGCGGGGCCACCGCCCTGGCCCTGCAGCAGCGCGACATATTGCGCGGAGGCGGCGAGTGGCGCGGCCGGAGTTTTCACCTCGACCGTCTGGATGCGGGGCGCAGGACGCAAGCCGCCCGGCAGCGCGTCGGGCAGGAATATCTGAAGCGACAGCGTCACGAGCAGCGCGGCCGCGAGCGCGCCGACGGCGGATGCAATGTTGCGCCAGCGCTTCACGCGCCCCTCGAGGCGGATCACGTCACCATCGACGACCGGCGCCAGCTGTGCGCGCAAAACACTGATATCCGGAGCATGGACCTGCGGAATGAATTGCGGCGCGATGTCCGGGATGGCATCGGGTTCGGGGCGCGACGACCCGGGCTGCTCCGCGGCGGGATGCGATGTTTGCGGGGGCCCGTTCTCCGCGGAAGATTCCGACGTCGCAGCTTCCTCCGCAGGCAGGTCCGGCATGGGCGCAGGCGGCGAAGCTTCGGCAGGTGCAGGCGGCTCCTGCGCAAGCGCGGTGCGCGCGATTTCGGACTTGATGTTCTCCCACACGACCGGACGCGGCTCGACCGAGCCGACCATCTGGTTGAGCGCGCCAAGTCGATAGGACCAGGACTGCACGATATCGGCGAACGCCTCGTCCTCCGCCATCATGGCCTCGACCTGCGCACGCTCATCGGCGTCGAGCGTACCGAGCGCGTATTCCGCGACGAGCGCGATATGATCCTCCGTGTAGGCCATCAATTGCGGTCCAGAACCATCCTCATCATCAGGCCATCACAGCCCGAGGCACTCCCGAATATCCAGCATGCTGCGCCGGAGCCACGTCTTCACCGTGTTGACGGGCGCCGCGAATTTCTCCGCCAATTGCTCGCGGCTCCAGCCGTTGTAATAGGCGAGAAGCACGAGCCTCTGACGGTCCGGCTCGAGCCGGCCGATACATTCCAGGAGCCGCTTCAGCTCCTCGGTCATCTCGCGGCGCGCCAGCGGATCGGGACTCTCGGCCGCGACCTCCATCGCCTGAGGCTCTTCCTCGATGGAGACTTCCGACTTCTTGCGCACGATGTCGATTGCACGGTTGCGCGCGATCGAGGCCATCCACGTGATCGGCGACGACAAGGCCGAATTGAACTGGCCGGCGCTGTTCCAGATCTTGACGTAGGTCTCCTGAAGGACCTCCTCTGCAAGATCCTGTCGGCGCAAGATACGGAGCACGACGCCATAGAGTTTCGCGCGCGTGGCGGCGTAGAGGCGCTCGAATGCGGCCTGATCGCCCTTCGCCACTGCCTCGATCAACTCGACCAGCTCTGCTGGCGTCAGCATTCAGCCCCCCCAACGCGCGGCGCCGTCTTCGCCTTCACCTCTCCCCGACGGGACGAGGTCGATTTCAGCAGCAAACCGGGTGAGGGGGCTCGGGGCTGACGGGAGACCGGAACCCCTCACCCCGCGCTCCGCGCCGACCTCTCCCCAGGGAGAGGTGGACGCCGCCGTCGCTGGCACAGCATTCATCGCGGCCACCATAGCGCGCAGCAAAGCCGACCACCAAGGGGCGCGGTGCCCCGCTGTGGACAGCACATACGAAAACCCGGACCCTTGCGGGTCCGGGCTTGGCAAATTCCAACGTGGTCTGGCTGCCGGCCGGCTCAGGCTACCGCGCCGATGCGGGCCCGCATCAGGCCGATGCTGTCGAGGTCGGCCTGCTCACGGGCGTTTTCCTCGGCCCGCTCGCGGGCCTGGTCGCGCTCGTCGAGGAGCTCGACCTTCTTCAGCTCTTCGAAGGCCTCGGCCAGTGCGGCCTTGGCTTCGTCGAGCTGGCCCTTCAGCTCGTCGGCTGAACGGGTCAGGTTCTCGCGGCGCTGGATCGCGGCCTTGGCGTAGGTCGGATAGGCGAAGTGCGAGGGATCGTTGATCCCGGCACGGTCCTGCTCGGTCTGGATCTCGCGTTCGAGATCGACCGACATCCGCTGGAAATCGGCGATCATGGTCTCGATCTGGGTGACCCGGCGGCGCTTCTCGTCGACCTGAAACTTTTTCAGGCGGATAAGCGTATCTCGTGACTTCATCGACTCGTACTCCCCAGAAGTCCCCCCGCTGCACGTGGGACGGCACCGGTCGCCCCCCAGGCCCGATTGAGGCCAAGACCGGCTCTGCTACTCTGTGGGAACGGATGATGACCTGACAAAGTTAGCGTTCCGTTTCCAAATTGCCGAGGATCTGCGCCAATTGGCGGTAGCCGTCCGCCAGGGATGCATTCTCGTCCTTGCGCTGGCGCAGGAAGGCCTCCAGCGGCTCGTGCAGCCGGATCGCCTCGTCGACCTCCGGGCTGGAGCCGGCGCGGTAGGCGCCGAGCCGGATCAATTCCTCCATGTCGGCATAGGTCGCCATCACCTGGCGTGCCCGCTGGATGACGGGCCAGAACTGCGGATCTGCCGATTTCGGCATGGTGCGCGAGACGGATTTGAGGATGTTGATCGCGGGGTAGCGGCCGCGCTCGGCGATCGAGCGCTGCATCACGATGTGGCCGTCGAGGATGCCGCGGACCGCATCCGCGATCGGCTCATTATGGTCGTCGCCGTCGACCAGCACCGTGAAGATCGCGGTGATGGCCCCCTCCCCCAGGCCCGGCCCGGCCCGCTCCAGGAGCTTCGGCAACTCCGTGAAGACGGTCGGCGTATAGCCCTTGGCTGTCGGCGGCTCGCCGGCGGACAGGCCGATCTCGCGCTGGGCCATGGCAAAGCGCGTCACCGAGTCCATCAGGCAGAGCACGTCCTTGTCCTCGTCGCGAAAATATTCGGCGATCGCGAGCGTCAGATACGCCGCCTGGCGGCGCATCAGCGCGGGCTCGTCGGAGGTGGCGACCACCACGACCGAACGCGCCAGGCCCTCCTCGCCGAGATCGTCCTGCAGGAATTCCTGAACCTCGCGCCCGCGTTCGCCGATCAGCCCGATGACACTGACAGCGGCATCGACGTTGCGCGCGAGCATCGAGAGCAGCACCGACTTGCCGACGCCGGACCCCGCGAAGATGCCCATGCGCTGGCCGCGGCAGCAGGTGAGAAAGGTGTTCATCGCACGCACGCCGAGATCGAGCGGCGCGCCGACGCGCTTGCGCGAATGCGCCGGCGGCGGCGTATTGCGGAACGGCATCGGCGAAGAGCCCTGCGGCAGCGGCCCCTTGCCGTCGATCGGCTCGCCCAGCGCGTTGACGACGCGGCCGAGCCAGGCTGCGGACGGCCGCACCTGATTGGCGGCATTGGCAATGACCGCCTTGCAGCCGCGGCGCACGCCGTCGAGGCCGGCGAACGGCATCACGACGGCATTGTTGCCGGAGAAGCCGATCACTTCGCAGGGAATGGTGCGGTTGGCGCCGGTCTCGATCACGAGCCGTGCGCCGACCGACATGGCGTGAATCGGACCGGCCACCTCGACCATCAGGCCGCGGACCCCGACCACGCGGCCGTAAATATTGACGCCGTCGATGTCGCCGATCTGTTCGGCAAGAGCCTTCATTGGGAGCACGCCTTCATGTGAGAGCCTTCATGAGGTGATCGCCTTCGTGATGCCCGGGTCGCTCTTGTGATCCCCGGGTCGCCCTGGCGATCCCGGGACGTCACGGTGAAAGCCTTAAGTTTCGCCACATTTCTGAACGGCGCTTAACCTCGTGTTTACCCGCATCATTAATCATTGCGTCACTGTCTTTGTGACTGAGCGTGACTCCCCTTCAGAAGAAGGCTGAGTCGCGGGAGTCGGTTAAACCCGTCTCTTAAAGTGGAGCTTGAACGGAATCGGGTAACGAAAGCTGCTTCATACGCAAGACCTTAGGGCGATTCGGCAAAAATTGCACCGTGGGGACTTGCGTTCCAGAATCAGAGTTTGTTAACCATCTGTCGTCAGGATCCGAATCAGTTGTTCAAAGGCGTTTTGTTGAGTGCCGCGAATGCGGCCGACCTGACGCCCAGGAGCGGCGACTATGGGGAACTGGCATGCGCGTTTTGCTGATTGAAGATGACAGCGCCGTCGCGCAGTCGATCGAGCTGATGTTGAAGTCGGAGAGCTTCAACGTCTACACGACCGATTTGGGGGAAGAAGGCGTCGATCTCGGTAAATTATACGATTACGACATTATTCTCCTCGACCTCAATCTGCCCGACATGTCCGGCTACGACGTGCTCAAGCAGCTCCGGGTCTCCAAAATCAAGACACCGATTCTGATCCTCTCCGGCCTCGCCGGCATCGAGGACAAGGTCAAGGGACTCGGCGTCGGCGCCGACGACTACATGACCAAGCCCTTCCACAAGGACGAGCTGGTGGCCCGCATCCACGCGATCGTGCGCCGCTCCAAGGGCCATGCCCAGTCGGTCATCCAGACCGGCGACCTCGTCGTCAACCTCGACACCAAGACGGTGGAGGTCGGCGGCCAGCGCGTGCATCTGACCGGCAAGGAATATCAGATGCTGGAGCTCCTCTCGCTCCGCAAGGGCACGACCCTCACCAAGGAAATGTTCCTCAACCATCTCTATGGCGGCATGGACGAGCCGGAGCTGAAGATCATCGACGTTTTCATCTGCAAGCTCCGCAAGAAGCTCGCCAACGCCTCCGAGGGCCGCAATTTCATCGAGACCGTGTGGGGCCGCGGCTACGTGCTGCGCGAGCCGCACGAGGCCGACGAGCGCATCCCCGCCTGATCTCCTGGGTCACGTCGCGAGCCTCCGGGCTCGCTCCTCCCAGCCTGGACCCCGCCGCAAATGGCGGGGTTTTTGTTTTTGGGGACGTCTTCTCCCTTCCCGCTTGCGGAAGAGGTGCAGCAACCGCTGCTGATACGACTTCATCCCTCTCTAACGTTTGAACCACTAGCCTTCCCCTGCCGACGAATGGTCGCTGCACGATGGGGGAACGATGATCCTGCAATCACTCTCCGGCCTGCCCGCCTTCCTGGTCTATTTCTGCACCGGGCTGATCGCGATCGTGGCCTATCTGTTCGTCTACACCCGCATCACGGCGCATAACGAATTCCAGCTCATCCGTGACAACGAACCGGCCGCGGCGATCGCGCTCGGGCTCAGCCTGCTCGGCTTCGTGGCGCCGCTGGTGAGCGCCATCGCGCATTCGGCCAACGTGCTGGACTGCCTGATCTGGGCGACGATCGCGCTGGTCGTGCAGGTCATCGTGTTCTTCCTCGTCAAGGTCCCGGTCCCCAAGCTGTCGGAACGGATCTCCGCCGGCGAGCTTGCCCCGGCGATCTGGCTCGGCCTGTCCTCGCTCGCCGCGGGGCTGCTCAACGCCGCCAGCATGATCTACTGACATGGCCGACAGACCTGCCAAGAAGGAGTTCGGCAAGCGCCGGCCGGTGGCCGAGCCAGCGCCGCGGCCGCCGGTGAAGCGCTCGGGCCATGTCGCCCTGCTCGTGATGGGCACGATCGCGGTGGGCACCACCGCCTACACGCTGATGCCGCGGCAGACTTGCGAGCCCTCTCCCGGCGCCGTACCGGGCCAGACGACGACGACCTGCAGCAGCAGCGGCAGCAGTTCGTCAGGCGGCAGCAGCTCGCGCTGGTCGTCGCGATCGAGCTTCTTCAGCAGCGATTCCTCAAGCCATTCCTCGTCGGGAACGTCGTCCGATTCGGGCTCCCATAGCGTGAGCCGCGGCGGCTTCGGCTCGTTCGGCCATGGCTTCTCCGGCGGCGGCTGATCCATGCAGCGCATCGCCTGTCCCGAGCGCGACGACTGGCGGCAAACCGCCGAGCAATGTGGCTTCGTCTTCCACACCATCGATGGCGAACGCTATTGGGACGAGAGCGCCTATTACGGCTTCACGCTCGACGAGATCGAGCGCGGCATCGAGACGCCGACCGGCGAGATCGACGCGATGTGCCTGGAACTCGCCGGCCGCGTCATCGGCGACGAGCGCTACCTGCGGCGCTTGAAGATACCGGAAGCGTTCTGGAGCCTGATCGCCGAGAGCTGGGAGCGCGACGACCGCAGCCTTTACGGCCGGCTCGACCTGAAGTTCGACGGCAAGGGTCCGGCAAAGCTGCTTGAATACAACGCGGATACGCCGACCTCGATCTTCGAGGCCGCGGTGTTTCAATGGACCTGGCTCGAACAGGCGATCGAGCGGCGCATCATCCCGTCGCGCGCCGATCAGTTCAACTCCATCCATGAGCGGCTGATCGCGGCGTGGAAGGAAATCGCGGCCGGCCGCCACGTCCATCTCACCGGCGTCACGGGCAACGAGGAAGACGCCGGCACGCTCGCTTATCTCGAAGACACCGCGCGCCAGGCCGGGCTCTCGACCAGGCTGCTCGACATCGAAGAGGTCGGCTGGCGCGACGAGGGCGGCGGCTTCGTGGATCTCGACGATGACGACATCGCGCTGGCCTTCAAGCTCTATCCCTGGGAGTGGATGTTCCAGGACGCGTTCGGTGCAAAGCTCAAGGACGCAACCACGCGCTGGATCGAGCCGCCGTGGAAGGCGGTGCTCTCCAACAAGGGCATCCTGCCGCTGCTCTGGGAGATGTTTCCGAACCATCCCAATCTGCTGCCGGCCTTCTTCGAGGACGATCCGCGCGCCGCGGAGCTCGGAACGTCCTATGTCCGCAAGCCGCTGCTGTCGCGCGAAGGCGCCAACGTCACGCTGGTGTCCGACGGAATGCCGCTCGACGAGCAGGCGGGTCCGTACGGCGCCGAAGGTTTCGTGCGCCAATCATTGTCACCGCTTCCGAACTTCTCGGACTTCTATCCGGTGGTGGGAAGCTGGCTGGTGAACCACGAGCCGTGCGGCCTCTCGATCCGCGAGGACGAAAGTCCGATCACCGGCAACCGCTCGCGGTTTCTGCCGCATGCGATCTTGTGAGATGCGCTCGCGACCTCGTCGGAACGGGACGCGAGCGCACATGCCGACCTAGGGTGTCTTGACGATGAATCTTCCATCGTACAGGAATGCGCCCTTGAACCCGCTTTGAACACTTTCGAATCCGCCGGTGCCCGTCGCGTTCGCGTACGTACCAGTGCCCGACAAGATCGTATATTCGCCCTTCGCTTTGCCGTCCTTGACCGCGCCGGCGTAGCGCGCCGTGATCGAGGAGCCATCGTCGAAGGTGTAGGTGCTGTAGCCAAAGATAGGTCCTGAGCCCTTGAGCAGGTCGGAGGAATTGACAAAATCTTTCACGGCAATGCGTCCATCCTTGAAGAAGGCAACGCCAAACATTTTGCCGGACATGACCATCTGGCCTTCGACGTTCGCGACCTCGGTGACTTTGACATCCATCGGCTTGGTGACGAGCTTGAACTCGAGCACCTGCTCACCGGCGAGAGCAGTGGCGGGTAACGAAAGCGCTGCCAACAAGAAATACGAGGCACAAGACATTCGCATGGTATGTCCTCCCCAGTATGGTTCATGATGGAATGGAATCCCGCCTCGGTTCGGCGGGACGATCGGCAGCATAGCACAACCTTCAGAGGTTGATCAGGGCCGCGATTGCATTGCATCGCGGCACGCCCCTCCTGTTGCGCCGGTAGCTGAGTAGTCTGCAATGCGCAAACGCGTGGGAAGCGCCTCGCGCATGATCCGGAAAAGTGCGCAGCGGTTTTCCGAAAGGATCATGCTCAAACAACAGCGCGATGACGATTCATCCTAATCCCATCGCGCTTTAAGGCGAAGCGATGTCCGTCAGTTGTTGCCGATCATTTGCAACGACAACGCTCGGTGAGATCGCCTGCCGTTCGGCCAATCACCTCGCCGCTGCCACCTTCAATGTCGGCGGCATCAATCCGCCCATCGGGCGGCCGGAGCGCGCGGGGTTGAGCTGATAGAGACCGCGACGGTCGGTCATGGGGCGGAACGCGTCAGTGATGCCGACGACGGACTCGGCAGCGCCAAGCAGTAGCGTGCCGTCGGGCTCCATCGCCTTCGCCATGCGCTCGAAGATCACCGCCTTGGTGTCCTGATCGAAATAGATCAGCACGTTGCGGCAGAAGATCACGTCGAACGTGCCGAGATGCGAGAAGTCCTGCAGAAGGTTGAGCTGGCGGAACTGCACCATCGCGCGAATGTCGGCATTGAGCTGCCAGAGTTCGCCGACTTGCGTGAAGTACTTCATCAGGTGCTGGATCGGCAGGCCGCGCTGCACCTCGAACTGGCTGTAGACGCCGGCCTTGGATTTCTCCAGCACCTCCTGCGACAGGTCGGTGGCGACGATCTCGATGCGCCAGCCGGCGAAGGCCGCGCCCATCTCCTTCACGCACATCGCGATCGAATAGGGCTCCTGCCCGGTCGACGAGGCCGCCGACCAGATGCGCAAGCTCTTGCGCGCCGCGCGCGCCTGGATCAGGCCCGGCAGGATGGTCTCGCGCAGATGGTCGAACGGAATCTTGTCGCGGTAGAAGAAAGTCTCGTTGGTGGTCATCGCTTCGACCACGTCGGTCGCAAGCCGGCCGTCGCCGTTCCTGATCTTCAGCACGAGATCGGGGATGCCGGGAAGGCTTGCCTTGCGGGCGAGCGGCAGCAGCCGGCTCTCGACCAGGTACTGCTTGTCGGCCGAGAGATCGAGGCCGGAGCGCTCCTTCAGGAACTTGCGCAGGTAGTCGTAATCCGTCGGCGTCACGAGCGGTCTCCCGCGAACAGGCGATTGACCTTGGCGCCGATCTGATTGAGCGGCAGGATCGCCGCGCAGATGCCGGCATTGGCCGCCGCCCCCGGCATGCCCCAGACCACGCTCGAGGCTTCGTCCTGTGCGATGACGCTGCCGCCGGCGGCGACGATGTCCTTGCCGCCGCGCATGCCGTCCGAGCCCATGCCCGTCAGGATCACGGAGAGGATATTGCCATGCCAGACGTCGATGGCCGAGGTGAAGAGCGGATCGACCGCGGGTTTGCAGAAATTGACCGCCGGCCCGTCATCGAGCGAGATCGCGGCATCCGCACCGCTGCGCACGACGCGCATATGCTTGCCGCCGGGCGCAAGGTAGATCCGTCCGGCCTTCACCGGCTCGCCGTCGACTGCCTCGCTCGCCGGCCGGCGGCTCGAACGCGCCAGATGCTCGGCAAGGATGGTGGTGAAGGTCGGCGGCATGTGCTGGGTGATCAGCACCGGGAAGCGGTCGATCACCGGGCCGAGTTCGGTAACGAGCGACATCAGCGCCTGGGGACCGCCGGTCGAGGAGCCGATCAGCAGCACCTTCGGCGCCTGGGTCGAGAACGGACGCGTCGACAGCGGTCCTGACGACGGGGCATGCACGGCCGGAGCGGGCGCAGGCACGGCAGGCCGCGCAACAGGACCGCGCGCGGCCGGAGCCGGGCTTGCGGGCGCCAGCGGCGGGCTCGCAACCGCGGCCTTGCGACGCAGCCGCGCGCCGAGATGGCGGATCTTCTGGATCAGGTCGTGATGAAAGATGTCGGCCGCCGATGCCTCGCGCGTCGATTCCGGCTTCGGGATGTAGTCGGCCGCGCCGAGCGACAGCGCCTTGAAGCTGATCTCCGCGTTGCGGCGGGTCAGCGTCGAGGCCATGATGATGACGAGATCGCGCTTCTTCGCCAGCAGTTGCGGCAGCGCCGAGAGGCCGTCGAGCTCGGGCATTTCGATGTCGAGCACGGCAACGTCGGGGTTGATGCGTTCGATCTGGTTGACCGCCTCGAGCCCGGTGCGCAGCGAGGCCGCGACCTCCATGTCGTGCTCGGCGCCGATCCAACGCGAGATCAGACCGCGGATGACGACGGAGTCGTCGACGACCATCACCCGCAGCGGCCCCGCTTCGCGCGACGGCGTCGTGGTCGAATTCCCTGCGAACGCAACACTCATTACTCACCAACTCAGACTGAAACGGTATGGTTGAAAGCAGGCGCCGAAGGATCCGTTCAGCCTCCGGGCGATCGCTCAGATAAGGCCGACTTCCTGGAATTTCGCCGTCACGATGTCCTTGTCGAACGGCTTCATGATGTACTCGTTGGCGCCGGCATGCAGCGCGCGCGCGATATGAGCGACGTCGTTCTCGGTGGTGCAGAACACGACCTTGGGCTGGTCGCCGCCGGGCATGCGCCTGAGATGGCCGAGGAACTCATAGCCGTCCATCACGGGCATGTTCCAGTCGAGCAGCACCGCATCGGGCAAGCCGCGCTTGCAGGCCTCCAGCGCCTTCTCACCGTCCTCGGCTTCGAGGATCTGGAAGTCGAGGCCCTCCAGGATCCGCCGCGCAACCTTGCGGATGACGCTGGAATCATCAACGACGAGACAAGTGCGCATGTGAACCTCTGCTTCCTCCCCTTTTGCGGGGGCACTTCCAATTGCAAGTCCGTCGGCGACGATGCCGCCGTATCAGGCCGCCATCATTTCGGGTGCGAGCTCGAGGACGCGATCGACGTCGAGGACGACCATGAGCTGGCCGTCGAGGCGGTGGACGCCGCCGGCGAGCTTGGCCATGCGGGGGTCGAGGTTGACGGGGTTCTCCTCCATGCCGGCCTCGGGCAGGCGCAGCACCTCGCCGATCTGGTCGATCAGCAGGCCATAGGATTCGCCGCGCAGGTCGACGCCGACCGCCATCGGCACCTTGCCGTCCTCGGCCTTGGGTAGGCCGAGACGGGCGCGCATGTCGACCACGGTGACGATGCGGCCGCGCAGGTTCAACACGCCTGCGATCTCGCGCGAGGACAGCGGAACGCGGGTGACGCGCTCGGGCATGAACACGTCCTGGACGCGGGAGATCGGCAGGCCGAACAGCTGGCCGCCGATCATCGCGGTGACGTATTCGACCATGGCGCCTTCGCTGGACTGGGTCTTGTTGCTGGCCATAAGCCTATCTCCTGATCCCCTGGGTTACGCCGCGGCCCGGCTCAGCTCGGAAGCGCCGGCGGCGCCCGCGGTCTGTTCCTTCAGCGCCGCGATCAGGCCGGGACGGTCGAACTTGGCGACATAGTCGTGGAAGCCGGCCTGACGGCCGCGCTCGATCGCCGCCGGCGACACCAGCGCCGACAGGCCGATGATCGGCGTCGCGGCGAGGTTGTTGTCGGATCGGATCACTTCGGCGAACTCGAACCCGTTCATGTCGGGCATCTCGATGTCGGTCAGCACCACGTCGAAGCTCTGGGCGCGGAGCGCAGCTAAGCCCTCCTGCGCGGTCGGCGCGGTGCGGACGCGGTAGCCGGCGGCCTTGAGCACCGGAGCCAGCATGTTGCGGAAGAAGGCCGAATCGTCGACCAGCAGCACCGACTGCGAGTGCATCGACGGCTTCATCTCCTTGCGGGTGAACCAGTCGGAGAACGCCATCGGCAGGAAGTGGCCGACGTCGATCACCTCGGTGGCCTGACCCTTGATCACGGCCGAGCCCAGGATGCCCGAACTTGAACCGCCGACCTCGATGTTGAGCCGTTCCTCGACGATGTCGATGATCTCGTCGACGACGAGGCCCATGGAGCGGCCGTCGTCGGCGAACACCAGGATCGGCTGGACGCCCTGGCTGGCAATGGTGACGCCTTCCATGGCCACCAGCGGCATCAGCTGCTCGCGGTACTGCACCATGTAGCGGCCGTTGCTGAACTCGATCTTGTCGGCCGGCAGCTCTTCCAGGCGGGTGACGAGCCCGAGCGGGACCGCCTTGGGCTGGGACGAGCCGGCGCGGAACACCAGCAGCGAGGTGGTCTGCTCGCCCGATCCGATGTGATGGCCGGCCGCGTCCTCGCCCATGTCATGGGCCGAGGAGCCGGCGGCGCCGAGCGCCTTCGCAATGCCGTTGGGATCGATGATCATGATCACCGCGCCATCGCCCAGAATGGTGTTGCCGGAGAACATGTCGATGTGGCGCAGCTTGGTCGACATCGGCTTGACCACGATCTCCTCGGTGTGGAACACGCCGTCGACCACGATGCCGAAGGTCTGGCTGCCGACCTGGGTCACCACGATGAAGCCGTTCTCGGGATCCGAGGCCGCGCCGTCGTCGATCTTCAAGAGCTTCTTCAAGTGGATCAGCGGCAGCAGCTTGTTGCGGAGCCGAAGAACCGCGGTGTCCTTGATGCGCTCGATGCGGTGCTCGGAGTTGGCGCGGGCGCGCACCAGCTCGACCACCGAGAGCTGCGGGATGGCGAAGCGGTCGCCGGCGGCTTCCACGATCAGCGCCGAGACGATGGCGAGCGTCAGCGGGATCTTGATGGTGACGCTCGAGCCCTCGCCGGCCACGCTCTTGATGTCGATGGTGCCGCCGATCTGGTCGATATTGGTGCGCACCACGTCCATGCCGACGCCGCGTCCCGACACCGAGGTGATGGCGGCCGCGGTCGAGAAGCCCGGCGCGAAGATGAACTTGTGGATCTGGGCTTCGCTCATCTTCTCGAGCTCGGCCTCGGTGACGAGACCCGAGGAGATCGCCTTGGCCTTGATCTTCTCGGTGTTGAGGCCGCGGCCGTTGTCGGCGATGCAGATGATGATGTGGCCGCCCTCGTGATAGGCGGACAGGCGAATGGTGCCCTGCTCGCCCTTGCCGGCAGCCAGCCGCTCGGCGGGGGTCTCGAGGCCATGATCGGCGGAGTTGCGCACCATGTGGGTGAGCGGGTCCTTGATCAGATCGAGCACCTGGCGGTCGAGCTCGGTGTCGGCGCCGTGCATCTCCAGCTCGATCTGCTTGCCGAGTTCGCTCGAGAGGTCGCGGACGATGCGGGGCAGCTTCTGCCAGGCATTGCCGATCGGCTGCATGCGCGTCTTCATGACGCCTTCCTGCAGCTCGGCGGTGACGTTGGAGAGGCGCTGCAGCGGCACCTTGAACTCGGTGTCCTCGTTGCGCCTCGAGATCTCCAGCAGCTGGTTGCGGGTCAAGACCAGCTCGGAGACCATGGTCATCAGGTGCTCCAGCGTATCCACGTTGACGCGGATCGACTGGTTGGCGATGCGGTCGCCCTCGGAGGCGCCCTCGTCGGCCGTCGACTTCTTCGGGGCGGCCTTCTCCCTGGCGGGCTTTGCTTCCGCGACAGGCGCTTCGGGGGCGGGCTCAGGCTTTGCTTCGGACTTGGCTTCGGATTTGGCAACGGGCGCGGGCACCGGCGCCTCGATCGCGGTCTCGCGGAAGGCGCGCTCGAGCTCGTCGAGCGAGACCTCGCCGGGACGCAACGGGCGCTCCAGCGTCTGCTCGATCAGCATGCCCGTGGTCAGCTCCTTGGCCGGCGCAGTCGCAGCGGCAACCGGCGCCTCCGGCGCCAGCGGCGGGGATTCGGCGACAGGCGCTGAACCGGCCGCCATCGCCGCCATGCCCTGCTCCACCATCGCTTCCAGCTTGTCGATGAGGTCGCGGTCGTTGCCCTCCGGCTCGGCTTCGGTCGCCTCCAGGCCCGCCAGGATCTCCTTGATGCGGTCGATCGAGGACAGGATCACCGTCACCGCCTGCCCGGTCACCGGCATGCCGTCACGGAACTTGCCCATCAAGGTCTCGCCGGCATGCGCCAGCGCTTCCAGCCGCGGCAGCCCGAGGAAGCCGCAGGTGCCCTTGATGGTGTGGACCAGGCGGAAGATGTTATCCAGGATCTTGGCGTTGTTCGGCTCCTGCTCGAACTTCACCAGCTGATTGTCCACGGTGTCCAGGCTCTCGCTGGTCTCCGTCAGAAACTCCCGCAACAGATCATCCATGAAAACAGGCCTTCATACAGGAAGGGCGCGCACGAGGCGTGATGCGCCATTTCGGAATGGGACCAGCTTCACCGCAAAGCGTTTAATATTGGTTGAGTATGTGCAAAAGAACGGGACCAACAAAGAGATAAGGCGCCCCGGACAAGCCGAGGCGCCTCGTGAAGATTCGATTAAGAAGCCGGGCGCGACGCGTACGTTTACGAAGCGGAAACGATGATGGCTTCGCCTTCCGGCTTGAGCGTCACCGTGAGCCCGCAGGCCTGCGCGAGCAGCCGCGTATAATAAGGCTGGATCGCATGCGCATCCGCGGCGGGGCCACGCTCGCCGCTCAGGAGCTCGGCGATGTTCTGCGGCAAACGCGCATTGTGTCCGGTCGCAGTGATGCGAAAGCTCATCGTCTCGCCCTCGCCGATCGGGTCGATCGTCAGCATGCCGCCGCGCGGGATCGTATGCTGGGCGACGACCAGCATGTTGAGCAGCAGCTTGACGCGATTCTTCGGCAGCAGCAGCCGCGGCAAATTCCAGGTGATCGCGCACTTGCCGTCCTCGATGTGGCCGCGCGCCATGGTCTGGGCATCGCCGAGATCGATCTGCGCGCCGGAGGAGCCGGCGGCGCCGAAGGCAAGGCGGCAGAACTGGAGCCGGGCCGAGGCGGTCTTGGCGCTCTTGCGAATCAGATCGAGCGCGAACTCGCGGTCTTCGGGCTTGGGATCGTCGTCGAGCACTTCGAGCCCGTTGACGATGGCACCGACGGGGCTGATGAGATCGTGGCAGACCCGCGAGCACAGGAGCGCTGCGAGTTCGAGCATATCGGGAGCGGTAACGGGCGCGGGCGACGAGGCGTCAGACATATAAAGGGGTCCTGGAGGGTTCCTGGAATTGCACGGCGCTGGAGCCGCGAATCACGCATGCTTGACGGATGCTGTAGGTTCTAACATTCGCAAGCCCGCGGCAGCTAGCTTGCGATCGGCTCGGGGAGGCCATAAAGCGAATCAGTGGACGGGGAACGGAATTGCCGATGAATGAGGCATGCAGGTGATGCGGATCATCGACGGGGCGGCCGCATTCGGCCTGATGGAGCCGCTGACCGCGCTGGTGGTGAGGGCGGGCCAGGCGATCCTTGCCGTCGACCGCGCCGCCATGCGGATCGAAGGCAAGCAGGATGGCTCGCCGGTGACCGAGGCCGACCTTGCCGCCGACCGCATCATCGCCGATGGCCTCGCGCAGCTCGCGGGCGACGTTCCGACGCTGTCGGAAGAGCGGGCCCAGCTCGCCTCCCCGCCGTTTCAGGGCAGCTTCTTCCTGATCGATCCGCTCGACGGTACCAAGGAGTTCGTCGCCGGCCGCGACGAGTTCACCGTCAACCTCGCCCTCGTGACAGCGGGCGAGCCGCTGCTCGGCATCGTCAGCGCGCCCGCGCTCGGCCTGCTCTGGCGCGGCATCGTCGGCCGCGGCGCCGAGCGGATGAAGGTCGACGGCGCAACTATCGGGGCGGCCGAGCCGATCCACACCCGCAAGCTGCCGACGGGAGGGGAGCCCTGGATCGCGGCGGTGAGCCGCTCGCATGGCGATCCCAAGAGCGAGGCGTTCATCGACAACAGGCCCAATGCCGTCCGACGCACGATCGGCTCAGCCGTGAAATTCGGCCGGATCGCGGAAGGCAGCGCCGACATCTATCCCCGCTTCGGGCCGACCTCGGAGTGGGATGTCGGGGCCGGCTGCGCGGTCGTGACCGCGGCCGGCGGCAGGGTGACCGACGGCAAGGGCGGTGCACTCCGCTTCGGCCAACGCAGCGACACCGGCTTCATCGTCCCGGAGTTCATCGCCTGGGGCGATCCGCAGGCGGTAGGCTGCTACTGACCGAGCTGTTCCTGAAGCGCCGGCCAGCGCTTGCCCACCTCATAGAGGAAGCGCTCGGGATTGGCGATGAAGGCGTCGCGATTGGCTTCCCGGCTGAACAGATAGAGCCGCTGCGCCACGACCGCGAAGAAATAGGGATTACCGGCGACGGTGACGCCGCGGGCGATGTCGGCCGGGTCATAGCCGCCGAATTGCGGTCCGTAGATCTCGGGGTGGGCCAGGAAAGAGGCGCGGTTGCCCTCGTTCCGGAAGCGCCAGACAGCGCCCCAGAGATTCGCCTCGAACTCCGCCCTGCCCTGCTCGGCCGCGCCCGTGACGAAATAAGCGACGGGGTCGAAGCCCTCGATGGCGACGCCGGAGAAGCGGTTGACGACGATCCGCTCGGTGGTGGCGGTCCATGCTGGCGCCCCCGAGCAGATGATCCAAATGCCGGCCAACAGGCAGACGCGGAGGCCGATCAAGGCAATTCCGGGGCGCAAAGGGCTATCTTCCTGCCGTTGTGCCGTCATAGTTGCTGCGGATAACATCCGAGTCGAGGGGACATCCGGCGCAACCTAGAGCCGTGCCTGTTGGCGTCAGGTTAAGGAAGCGACCGGATTCGGTACCAGGGGTTCTTTATGACTTTCGCATCACGCCTTGCTGCGCTCGCGCTTGCCGCGATGGTCGGCTGGATCGTGCCGGCTTCCGCCCAGCAGGCGCCGCCGCCCGACCTGCCGCCGCCGCAGCGGACCCCGACGCCCAGCACCTATGGGCCGGACGAACTCGTCACGGCCGGCCACCGATTCTTCGGCAACGTCTCGCGCGGGCTCGCCTCGATCATCGAGAAGGCGGTCAGCCAATGGGGCCTGCCCAACGGCTACATCCTGGGTGAGGAAGGCTCCGGCGCTTTCGTCGCCGGCCTGCGCTACGGTGAAGGCACGCTCTACACCAAGAATGCCGGCGACCTCAGAGTCTACTGGCAGGGCCCCTCGCTCGGCTTCGACTGGGGCGGCGACGGCGCCCGCACCATGACGCTGGTCTACAACCTGCCCGCCACCAACGCGATCTACCAGCGCTTCGGCGGCATCGACGGCTCGGCCTATATCATCGGCGGCTTCGGCATGACGGCGCTCACCGCCAACAACATCGTGCTGGTGCCGATCCGCTCCGGCCTCGGCCTGCGGCTGGGCGCCAATATCGGCTATCTCAAATTCACCCCGCGGGCGACCTGGAACCCGTTCTAGGTCCTCTCCCTCCCATCCACCCAGGGATCAAGGTTAACGACAGGCCAGGGCTGGCTTTTTGCCGGCCCCGCATGCATTGTCGTTGGTAAATTTTTCCTTAGCTCTGGGAGTTCTGGCCCATGGTCGAACCGATCATGTACCTGGCGATCGGTTTCCTGCTTTCGATGCTGTGCGGGCTCGCGATCGTGCCGCTGGTGCATAACCGCGCCGTGCGCCTGACCACGCGCCGGCTCGAGGCCGCCACCCCGCTGTCGATGGCCGAGATCCAGGCCGACAAGGACCAGCTCCGCGCCGAATTCGCCATGTCGGCGCGGCGGCTCGAGATGAGCGTCGATCAGCTCAAGAACAAGACCACGAGCCAGCTCGCCGAGCTCGGCAAGAAGAGCGACGCCATCAACCGCATGAAGATCGAGCTCGGCGAGAAGAACGCCACGATCTTCGCGCTGGAGGCGCGCGAGAGGGCGGTGAAGGAGCAGCTGCGCGCCACGGAGGAGGAATTCAACGCCAAGACCGAAGCCTTGCGCGCCGCCGAAATTGCGCTGGCCGACAAGCAGGCCGAGCTCGCCAAGATCAACTCCGAACTGTCCGACCGCTCGATGATGGCGGAGAGCCGCCAGGTCGAGCTCATCGCGGTGCGCGCGCAGATCGAGGAATTGAAGAGCCGCGTCGGCGATGCCGAGAAGGAATTTGCCGCCACGCAGGCGCGCCTGGCGCAGGAACGGACCGAATCCGAGACGGCCTCGCGCCAGCTCAGCGAGGCCCGCGGCCGCGTCGAGAATCTGAGCCAGCGCGTCACCGAGCTCGATCGCCAGCTCATCGTGCAGGTCAAGGAAGCCGAGATGCTGTCCGGCCGCGTCGCCGACCTCGAGGGACGCCTCGCCACGCAAGGCAAGCTGCTCGCCGAGCGCGACTACGAGAACAACCAGCTGCGCCAGGCCAATGAGAGCAACGAGCACACCATCAAGGAGCTGCGCGTCGAGATCGCCGCCTTGAGCGGCGGCAAGTCGTCGGCTGCAATGGAGTCGCTGCGCGCCGAGAAAGCCGCGCTGGAGGAGCAGCTGCGCACCGCACGCGACGAGCGCGCCAAGCTTCAGCGCGACATCAACGCGATCCAGCAGCAGGCGGAGAGCTCCTGGGCCACCGAGCGCATGGAGAACGCGCTCCTGCGCGAGCGCATCAACGACATCGCGGCGGAAGTCGCAAAACTCGCGATGCAGCTCGAAGGCCCGAACTCGCCGATCGAGGCCCTGCTCGCGGCCGAGGCCGGCCAGCCGGCGAAGCCGGCACCGCGCCCGGCCAACGACGCCAAGACCAACGACGCCAAGACGGGCGGCGCTCCCGCGGCCCGCCTGCCCGAAGGCGGCGGAACGCTCGCCGAGCGCATCCGTGCGCTCCAGTCCCATGCCTCCCGCGCCCGCCAGCAGGGCGCGTAACGGGCCCAGAATCAGACTTCCGTTGCGGATTGCGCGATCGAGGCAAGGTTTTCCGCGCCCGCGGCGCCTGAAAACTTGACACCTTCGGCCCGCACTTCTAAATCGCGGGCTCCGATGTACCGGCCGGCCGAAAGTTGCGGCCGCCTGCATGATGGTCCCGGGCGCATAGCTCAGCGGGAGAGCGTTCCCTTCACACGGGAGAGGTCCAAGGTTCGATCCCTTGTGCGCCCACCATCCATCTTCCTGCCACCCTGCAGTATCGAACGATCCCGGACAGTTGACGGGCTCAGTTTGCGCTTGCCGAGAGCGTTCCTGCAAAAAGTCGAAAAACAACCCCATGCACAGTAGGCGGCACCAGCCGGATCAATGGGTTACGCCTTTTCCGAATTCGAATTTGACTTGTCGGGCAAAACAGGGGCAGGATGGCATGATCAGGGGAGAGGGTCACCGGGCGGTCGATCGTGCCTGAACGGGCCACTCGCCTGCAGACCTAGCGGGCCAATTTGCATCGCTCAGCATCAACGCTCGCGGAACGCCCGGGCAACCTGGTCCAGGAGGGGTTTTGTGAAATACGACAAGATGCTGCGATCGTAGGTCTTGGCAAAGACTTCCGCCGGCATGCCGGGCACGAGCTTGACATTGCCGAGTCGCGCCAGCTCCTCGGGCAATATCGAGACACGGATGGTGTAGAAGTTCTGGCCGGTGCGTTGATCCGGCATCACGTCGGCGGAGATGCGGCTGACCTTCCCCTCGATCTCCGGCGTGGTGCGCTGGTTGAAGGCAGAGAACCGCAGGCTTGCCGATTGACCGACGTAGAGCTGGTCGATGTCGGCCGGAGAAACCTTGGCTTCCACCATCAACAGGTCGGCTTCCGGCACGATCAGCATGACGGGGTCGGCCGGGCTTACCACGCCGCCCACCGTATGGACGTTGAGTTGATGAACCACGCCGGCTTGCGGAGCGCGTATGTCAACCCGCTTCAGTTGATCTTCGGCCGTCACCTTGCGCTCGACGAATTCGCCAATCTTGCCGTCGATCTCGCGCAATTCCTTGGCAACTTCGCTGCTGAGGTCCTGGTCGATCTGCAGGATCTGCAGCTCGATTTCGGTGACCTTGCCCCGGACCTGGGCCGTGGAGGCGATCGACTGCGCCAGCTCGCCCTTGAGCCGCGCGGCTTCGCGCTCCAGGAGGGTGAGACGGTTTATCTGGACGAGATTCTTCTCCCAGAGCCCACGCACTCCGGTCAGCTCACGCTGAATCAATTCGATCTCTTCCGCCTTGGCCTGCTGCAAGGCAGCATAGCCGCGGATCTCATCCTCGAGCTGCGCGATTCGCTGGCGAAGCTGGGACTTCTGGCCGCGACGCGCGGTGGCGCGCAACTCGAACAGCTTACGTTCGCTGCCAAGCGCAACAGCGAATTCCGCAGAAGCGTTATCCAGCAGCTCCTGCGGAACGACGAGATGGTCGGCACCGTCCCGCTCGCTGGCAAGACGAGCCTTGCGGGCGCGCATCTCGTCCAATCCCTTCGTATAGATGGCGAGGCCGGCACGCAGGGCGGTTTCGTCGAGCCGCACCAATGTCTCACCGGCGCGGACATGGTCGCCTTCGCGAACCATCAGCTCGCCGACGATCCCGCCGGTGAGGTGCTGGACTTTCTTGACATTGGAGTCGACGACCACCGATCCAGCGGCGGTGACCGCTCCCGACAGCTCGGTTGTCGCGGCCCAGCCGCCGATGCCGCCGGTCAACCCTGCCGCCAGAATGATTCCGGCAAGCAGATGATGACGCATGCTGCGATCTTCGCCGTGTATCGCGGTGGTCATGTGGATGCGGCCGATTGAGGGACAACGACCTTGAATGGCGCGGCCGGCGGCCCGGCTTCCCGCCTCGCCAGCAGCGACTGCACTTCTTCCTTGGGCCCGAAGGCCTGCTGCCGGCCATGGAACATCGTCATCACAAAGTCCACGGCAGCCAGCGCGCTGGAGCGATGTGCGACGATGACGACGACACCGCCTCGGGCCCGAACGGCGAGAATTGCGCGCGTCAGCGCCTCTTCGCCCTCGATATCCAGGTTGGAATTTGGTTCGTCGAGCACGACCAGGAAAGGATCTCCATACAGCGCCCGCGCGAGCGCCACGCGCTGTCTCTGGCCCGCCGACAATAGTGCGCCCTGTTCGCCGATCTGGGTGTTGTACCCATCGGGCAGGCTGACGATGAGCTGGTGGATGCCGGCGGCATTGGCAGCGGCAAGGATCTGCTCCATCGAAGCATCAGGAGCAAACCGTGCGATGTTCTCGGCGATGGTACCCTCGAACAATTCGACGTCCTGAGGCAGGTACCCGATATGATTTCCCAGTGCGTCAGGCGACCATTGCTCGAGCGATGCGCCGTCGAGCCGGACAACGCCGCGTGATGGCCGCCATGCGCCGACCAGGGCGCGCACCAACGAGGATTTTCCCGAGCCGCTGGCGCCGACGATGCCGAGCCCGCTGCCTGCCTTCAGATGAAAGCTGACATCGGCAACAAGGAGCTTTTCCGATCCAGGAGCCGGGACGGACAACTTGTCCACGACGAGGAGCCGTTCCGGCGGCCGCAAAGGCAGCTTGTCGGCTGACGCCGGCAACGCCGACATGAGCCCGGTGAGGCGCTGCCAGCTTTGGGCAGCTGCGATGAAGTTCTTCCAGTTGCCGATCGTGACGTCGACGGGCGCAAGTGCGCGACCCGTCAGGATAGAACTGGCAATGATGATTCCGCCGGATGCTTCCTGTCGTATGACGAGATAGGCCCCGACTCCGAGCACGGCCGATTGCAGCATCATGCGCAGTATCCGTCCCGTGACGCCGAAACCTCCCGAGATATCGTTGGCGACCCTTTGCTGCCTGCGATGAGCATCGCCCAGCTTGCGCCATCGCTCCAGAAACCGGGACGACATCGACATTGCGATCAAGACTTCCGGGTTGCGACGACTGGCTTCCGCAAGGCGATTGCGTGCGGCGGCATAGCTCGACGCCTTTCGGACGGATTGCCGCGACAGTCGATCGGTGACCAGCGTCAACATCACCAGCACGAGTGCACCGCCGAGCGCCGTCACGCCAATCAGCGGATGGAAAGCAAAGCAGATGGCGAGGTAGAACGGCAACCAAGGCAGATCGAACAGGGCTGGCAAGCCGGGGCCCGACATCACCGATCGAACGGTGTCGACGTCGCGAACCGGCTGCAGCCCGTCTCCGCCGCCGCGTGTGCGCAGCGGAAGGCGAACCACCAGATCGTAGATGCGGTCACTGATGCGCCAGTCGATCTGGTTCCCGATGCGAACCAGCATACGGCCGCGAACCACTTCCAATGTACCCTGAAAGACGAACAGCAGGGCCGCAATGATCGTCAGGCCCGCCAGCGTGGATACGCTTCGGCCAGGCAGCACGCGATCATACACCTCCAGCATGTAGAGGGAGCCGGTCAGGCTGAGGATATTGATCAATCCGCTGAACGCTGCAATGCCCGCAAGGGCCGTGCGGCACGATCGAACGGCGGCACGCAGTTCCGATCCTGCATCCGTGGAAGGGCCTGCTTGCGTAGCCAACATCACACGCAATTACTCCGCGGCTTACGATGAGGTGATTGTCCCGAACCGATCGCCCTTCACCGAAGAAGCGATAAAACTGCTCCTAACTGTCGATGATTCATGACAGCCGTTTGACAATGACAGAGGTGCCGGCCGGGGAGCCGACACCTCCGCATTGAGCAACATCCTCGTCGGGCGACTGGCGTCAGACGAGATATTGGTGGATCAGTTGCAGCTGGCCGCCTTCGACGAGCTCCCCTCCCACGTTGAGGTGAGACTGGGTGTCGATCAGGTAGACGTTTTCCCCGGCGCTCCCGAGGATGTGCGAGACGTCGATGACGCCCGATGCCTCTTCGTCCTGGGTCTGGAAGTTCGCAGCTCCCGTAACGAAACGGCTCGGATCGTGCTCGGCAAGCTGTGTGAGCGAGTCGGTCGCAGGATCGTATTGCCAGACCTTGCCGAGGTGGGCGTTGTTGCCGACGTCCTCGGACAGAATGAGCTTGCCGTGCGAATCGACGGCAATGTTGTCGAGCATCTTCTGACCTTCGCTGCCGTTGAGCAGCAGCTTGATGGTGCCGCCGAGCTCGGGGTGCGACGCGTCGGTGAAGTCCAGCGCCCAGAGCTGGCTCGGTGCGTTGAACGCATTCGTCGACACGAAGTAGAAGCGGTTCGGGTTGAGTGTATCCCATGCGCCGTCCTCCGGCCGCAGGAAGCTCGTTACGCCCGCAGTCTCGCTGTCCGCGTCGATTTGCGCGCCGGTCTTGCCGCTGACGTCGCCGAGATCGATCATGGTGAAGGCGGACTTCTCGTCGGTACCCAGCGCACTGGTGCTGCTCGGCGCATTGTTCGCGGAACCTTCGAACTCGCCGACGTGAATTCCGAGCAGATGGCCTCCGGTCAGACCGGCCTTTTCGACGACATTTCCGGTCGCCTGCTTGGTGCCGGAATAGAAGTAGACCTGGCCGTTCTGGCCGTCATCCATCATGGCGACGACGGTCTTGTCCCCGGTATGCGCATTGGCGACCACGTTCTCGTAGGCCATGTTGCCGAGCCAGGCCAGCTCGTAGCTGTTACCGTCCTGGGAGCCGCCGACGACGTGAGCGAAGGCCCGTCCCTCGACGCCCCCCTCTTCACCGGTGAGATACAGCCTGCCGTCGAAGCCGAGACCCGTCTGCGCATTGTAGAACGCGCCGGAATCGGCCAGGTCTGCCGAACAGAACCGGTTGAACGTCACCGGGCTGTTGCCGGCGTTGTGGTCGACATAGGTGCCGCCCTCGTACATCCAGACGTCATGGATGAGGTCCTTGCCCGAGACGACCTGCAGCGTCGTCTTGTCAATGACCCACTCCGACACGAACGAGCCGGTGCCGCCATGCGCCCGGGCAATTCCGGCCGTTCCGGGAAGCTCATGGTTCATCAGGACGGTGAAGGTGCCGTCGCCGTTGTCGAACGCGCCGAGGCCGTCGGGAATGCCGGCCATCTTGTAGCCGTTCACGCTGTCGCCGGTCGTCAGCAGCGACTCGGTATAGACGTGCGAATTGCTGCTGAGCAGGTAGGGCGTCTGTGAGCTCGAGGTGCCCGTCACCTCGTTGGAAAGAATGAACTGCTCGGCGTGAAGATCGGATATGCGGGCATGCTCGATGATCAGCGTATCGCCATGGCCGAGATTGATCTGCACGTGATGACCGACCTGGCGCGCGGAATTGATCAGCGTCTGAAAGGACGGAATGTTGAAGTCGCGAACGTCGATGCGATCGCCCGCTTCAAGCCGCTCGATCGTGTCCACGCCCATGCCCTTGCGGAGCAGGAACTTGTCGTTGCCGTCGTCGCCGCTCAGATGATCCCGGCCTGCGCCGCCAAGGAGCAGATCCCGGCCGCGGCCGCCATGCAGGCCGTCATTGCCATCGCCGCCGATCAGGGCGTCATTGCCGCTTTCGCCGAACAGCGCATCGTTTCCCTTGCCGCCGTCGATCCAGTCATTGCCGCGGCCGCCGAAGACGATGTCATTGCCGAGGCCGGCGACGACGGTATCATTG
Organism: Bradyrhizobium sp. GW821-FHT13H06; assembly: GCF_058803975.1. Taxonomy (NCBI): domain Bacteria; kingdom Pseudomonadati; phylum Pseudomonadota; class Alphaproteobacteria; order Hyphomicrobiales; family Nitrobacteraceae; genus Bradyrhizobium; species Bradyrhizobium sp. GW821-FHT13H06. The sequence goes on from NZ_JBXAPN010000006.1 coordinate 188,839, forward strand.
CCGCCGAAGCCAAGGATGATGTCGCTGTGGTTCGACCCTGGAATGGCGTCGTCTCCGTTGGTCCCGAACTTGATCTTTTTGAACGGACCGACGTGGCGATGATCGTCGTGGTGATTGTGCGACATGCTTGCTCCCTGGCTGTTTGGCTTGGTACTGGCACGAACGCTCCGTTAACCAACGGCTGTGACGTTGACACGACATTGATATGAATGGGCCATGCCTGCATTTGGCTCGAATGGACGATTCGGCGACCGGTCAGAGCACGGGTTTGCCCAGGCCGACGCCGAGGCCGCACAAGCGCAGTGGCGCAATGTCGCCGGTCAACTCCGCCCCAAGCCGCCCACGCCCGCAGGCTTGCGCGACGAGGCCGAAACCGATGCACGCGGCTCTTTGGCCTGCCGGCATGCGGCCGTCGGCGGGGCACGCACCGCGAGGACTGGGTTGCTTCGCTTCCGCCGTCGCTCGTCGAGCTATGGCGGACGGGCCGCTCGCAATGCCGGAGCAAGCCTCAAGCGGCCCTTGCCGGCCGCCAGGCCGCGTAGAGACCGACGAGGGTGCCGATGGCGACCAGCGCTGCCGCCAGCAATACCTGCAATCGCCCGTCATCGGTGGGACCTACGGACGACACAAGTCGGGTCACGATGACGAACAGCACGCCCACGGAGGCTGCAGCACCCAGGCAAAGGTGGGCGAGCTCTCGCGTCAGGTTTCCGCCGAGAAGTCCGAGTGCCGTGAAATACATCGAGCAGGCGTTGGGATGAACGAACAAGGCGACGCGCGCGTAGGGACCGTAGGCGTGAAGAAGGGACTCGCATCGACGCAGCGCCGCTCTTGAGGCAACCCGCTGCAAAAGCGGCCTGAAAAAACGAGCCTGTCCGTAACTCAGAACGGCACCGACCATGATCGCCAGCCACGCCACGGTAAAAACGGAGAGATCCGCGGACTTCGGATTGAGCGCCACCGACATCAGGATGAGGGCGGTCCCGGGAAAATAGCCGAAATACGGAAAGATCGACTCCAGGAGCACGCAGACGAACATGAAGACCAGAAACCATGTTGAACCGGTCGCACCCTGAACGATGGCGTTCAAGTCGAAGAGGTTCGTCCTGTACAGGACGAGGTACATGCACATGGCCAGTCCAGCCAGCGCGTAAAACGGCAACGCTCCCGCCAGAAACCGTCTCATCCAGCCATCGCGCCCTGTCTGGCGGACACAGCGGAGACCATCGGTATCAACAGAAGACCACCGAAACGTCTCGCAGGCCGAATTCCGGCACGGCTGCCGGGGCTCTGCTTCCTTCGTGCTTCAGGTATCATGGTCTCCGTTCCGGACAGCTCTGGCGCGATGGACATCAGGTCGGGTCGACTTCGCGCCTCAGCTTCCTGTTGGCGCAGGATATTTCCGGAGAACCGCTTCGCGCTTTGCGCTAACGCGGACCTTCGGGTCCGGCTCATGCTTTAGGCGAATGAGATTGCTCCTGTCGAGTGCCGTTTGCTCATGCGATTCTCGCCTCACCCTGAGCGCCGCTACGCAATCGACGAGATCTCGATCTCTTGCGCGCCTGCCCCCACGACGTCTCCGACCGCCTTTCCCATCAGCGACCTCGCGACCGGCGAGACGAACGAGATCGACCCCGCTTTCGGATCGGCTTCGTCCTCGCCGACGATGCGGTAGGTCTGCACGCGGCCATCGGTGCGGCTGAACGTTACCGTGCTGCCGAAGGCGACGACGTCGGTCGAGGTCGGATCGGGCATGACCTGCGCCGTGCGCAGCCTTTCGGTGAGATAACGGACGTCGCGCAGGGGCACGGCCGACTGCCGGCGCTTCTCGTTGACGTCATCGATGCGTTGCGCGGCTTCATAGGCCTCCCGCGCTTCGGCAAGCTGCGTCTGCAACGCCTTGTGGCCTGCTTCGGTCACGAGGTTTGGATGCGGCGAGATCGGGCGATCCGGCAACAGCGTCTCGGACGCGGTTTCGGCGCTCTCTTCCTTGGTAAAGGCGACGCTCAATTGAAGATCCTGTCGAGCTGTTTTGGGATGGCGGCGCCGCGCGCCGCCGATTGCACTGAACTATATCTCAAGTTCGACGAAACGGCGCAGCTTGAACACAAGGTCCGGCATGGCCTGGCGGAACCGCGTTGCGTTCTGGAACGTGGTCGAGAACGGCGCGAAGGTGAGCATGGCGTTCCAGTTCCGGAAGCCATAGACCGTGACCGAGACGCCAGAGCTCGGGAAATCCTCCAGCTTGCGCAGCTCGCCGAGCACGAGATCGGCGATCGCCTCCGCCGGCAGCAGGCGCTTGCCGTCCCGCGTGGTTGCGATTTGCGCGGGCGGCTCGACCGGTATCGTGGCAGCCGGCGCATCATCGGACGCGTTCCCGGCCGGGGCCGGTGCCGGATCGGAGCTGGACGTCTCGCCCGGCTCCATTCCATCCGCGGGCACAGTCGGCGGAACATCGGCGAGCGGTGCAAAACTGTCTGCGCGCCTGTTGCCTCCCAGGATGCCGCTGATCATCGCCACAAGGCCGGCGTCCTTCACCTCTTCATTCATTGCTCCCCCCGGGGCTTCGGCCTACTCTAGCACCGCTCCCGCAGACCGCCACCGGCGATGTGGACCGGAAGCCTTCCGGCCAAGACCTCATCACCAAGACCTCATCACCAAGACCGGATTAGCAAGACCGGATTAGCAAGACCGTATCATCAACGCCGTATTCCAAGTGCGCCTCTCGATGGCACCGGCGGCACGACGTTCGATCGCGTCACGCCGCTTGCGATCCGCTACCGCTTGTCGAACGGAATATACTGCTGGTACTGCTTCGGCACTGAGCTGCGGTAGCGCGCCGGCACGGTGCCGGTGTCGATCGAATGATCGATCTCCTGCTGCCGGGTCATCTTCTTCTTCGCAGGCTTCTTCGATGCGCTCTTCCTGGCGTCGGTCGGCTGGCTGGAACTGTCGGTGGTTGCGCTTGGCGCTGTCGTCGTCGCGGCAGGCGCAGCGGTTGTCGCGGGAGGCGTAGCGGTTCCGCCGGCGGCCGGGGCACTTTGCGCCAGCGCAAGCGGCGTCTGCATCACGAGCAGCAGCGCGGCCGTCGCAGCCAGCAAATATGAATTCTGCATCAGAACCTCCAAAATGCCTGATCCGAATGAAGGCAAGCCTAGTCCCGCGGGATCGAGGCGTGCAAGTTCGTCGAATAGCCCGGAACCCGCGCGCGAACTGTGGTGGAGATCACATTGCCCGCCACCGGCTGCGGTCACGATGATCTCCCCTCGAACGCATCCGGCGTCGCGGACACCAATATAGGCATGACCGTGCATCAGACAGTCCAGCGGGAACGCCAAGCACGGCCGTTCCATCCTCGAAGGAGATTGAAATGCGTCGCACCATCCTCACCCTTGCATCGTTCGCGACCTTGATCGCCGCTTCAGTGTCGGCGGTCCCGGCCCAGGCCGCAAACGACAGGTACTGCCTGCAAGGCCGCCACTGGGGTTACCCCGGCAACTGCCAGTTCGCGAGCTACCAGCAATGTGCCGCCACCGCCTCCGGCACATCGGCCTATTGCGGCATCAACCCGCGCTACGCCTACTCGCAACCCTATTACTATTGACGAGGCAGCGGCGCGCGCACCACGCGCGCCCCCCTCGATCATACCGTTCTCTTGGTGACGGTCTGGGGCTGCTTAACCCGCAGATCGGGCGAACTTCGGGCAAAGGGTCCAAGCGGGAACGGTCGGCCGCGGAGAGCTGTGCATCGCGCACTTCATTGCCGCAGCCAGGAACCTTTTCAGCGCGGCGCGGTTGGCGTCGCGATGGCGACCGGAGTTCGGCCGCCACCCATGAAGACCGCGCGGACGAGTGCCCTGAGCGGCCGTCCTCTGCAGTGTCGTCCTGCGCCCTTGCAGCTGACATCGGTGCACGCTCAGCGGACGACGGGACAGGGACAGCAAATGAGGCCTGTAGCGCGACAGCCCTTCAAACCACGCACCACCGAAGAACTGATGGCGCTGCTCAGCGCAGTCGCGACCGCAATTCTGACCGTCATCATCATCTCGATGCTCTATTTCGGCCGGGATATCTTCGTACCCGTTGCGCTTGCTATTCTCCTCAGCTTCGTGCTGGCGCCGCTGGTCGGAATGTTGCAGCGCATCCGTGTCCCGCGGGGTTTGGCGGTCGTCAGCGTGGTCGTCGTTGCGTTCATGCTGATCTTCGCGATGGGAAGCCTTCTCGCCGCTCAACTGACGCAACTCGCGGGTGACCTGCCCCGATATCAATCGACGATCAGCGAGAAGATCCAGGCATTTCGGGATACCAAGGCCGGCAGGGGCACGCTCGAGCGTGCGTCCGACATGCTGAAGGATCTCAGCAAGGAGCTCGATAAACCGAAAGACGCCCCATCCGCGCGCAGTCCCGGCATTATCGCGGGCTCGAATCCCTCCGCACCACCGGTGCCGGTCGAAGTACGCCAACCCGATCCCGGCGCGTTGGAAAGTCTGCGAACCTTGATTTCACCGCTCATTCATCCGCTCGCGACCACCGGCATCATCATCATCTTCGTCGTCTTCATTCTCATTCAACGCGAGGATCTTCGTAACCGCTTCATCCGGCTGGCGGGCTCGTCGGATCTGCAGCGTACGACCGCTGCGCTGGACGATGCAGCGAGCCGCCTCAGCAAGCTGTTTCTGACCCAGCTCATCCTGAACGGCGCATTCGGCGTGGTGATCGGCACCGGCCTCTGGTTCATCGGAATTCCAAGCGCGATCCTCTGGGGCATCCTTGCGGCCGCGCTTCGCTTCGTGCCCTATGTGGGCGCCGTCATCGCGGCCGCATTCCCGCTGGCGCTGGCGGTCGCCATCGATCCCGGCTGGTCGATGCTGCTTTGGACTCTCGCTCTGTTTCTCGTCGTCGAACCGCTCGTGGGCCACGTCGTCGAGCCGATGGTCTACGGCCGCAGTACGGGGCTCTCCCCCGTCGCCGTGGTCGCGTCGGCAACGTTCTGGACAGCGCTTTGGGGACCGATCGGGCTCGTCCTCGCGACCCCTCTCACGATTTGCCTCGTGGTCCTCGGGCGGCATGTGGAGCGATTGGAGTTTCTCGACGTCATGTTCGGAGACCGACCGGCGCTTTCTCCTCCGGAAATATTCTATCAGCGGATGCTGGCGGGGGATCCCACGGAAGCGGCCGAGAAGGCCGAAGAGTTCCTGAAGGAGCGTTCGCTGGCTTCGTACTATGATGAGGTCGCCCTGAAGGGTTTGCAGCTGGCGCAAGCCGACGCCGAGCGCAATACGCTCGACCAGGAACGTCTCACGAAGATCCGGGACGCCGTCAGCGAATTCGCCGCCGATCTTGCCGATCAGGACGACCGGCCGCCGGCGAAGAGCAGTTCAACCACCGATGCCGAGGCATCGTCCGCGGTGGAAGGCGTTGCGGAGAATACCGCCAATGAACACTTGCCTTACCTCCGCAGGGATACTCTCCCACCGGATTGGCAGGGTGAACACCCCGTCCTGTGCGTGGCCGGACGTACCCTGATCGACGAGGCGGCCGCGATCATGCTGGCTCAGCTCTCGACTGAGCACGGCCTCGCTGCGCGGGTCGAAGCGGCAGCATCGCTTTCCACGACGAACGTCTTTCGCCTGGATACGACGGGCGTTGCGATCGTCTGCCTGGTCTATCTCGATGCCCGCGCCGCGGCACACATGCGGTACTCCGTCCGGCGTCTGAGACGGAAATTGCCGAAGGCAACCATCATCCTGGGCTGCTGGGTCAAAGACATGGACCCGGCGGCCCTGGAATTGCTGCGCGAAGGCGCTAAAGCTGACCTCGTTGCGACGAGCATCGGCGAGGCCGTCAGACTGTGCATCGAAGCGACGGGGGCAAGGGAACACGGCCACGACGCAGGGACGGATAAATCCACAACGGCTGCAGCGTGAGGCTGCCATCGATGTCGGCTCCGGGCGACAAGGGGGGACGCTGCCAGACAGAGCGACCTCCGCCTCATCCTCGAAAGCTGACCTTATGTGAGTACGCGTGCTACGGCGCGGCGCCGAGCCCGACCTCAGCGAGCCGCGCCGCGAACCAGCGCGACAGCGGCTGATCGACGATGTTGCTGACATACACTTCCGAGATCTTGACGCCTTGCATGTCCAGCACCAGCAGCAGACCGATCCAAAAGGGAAACCAGACATGCACGTCGGTCAGCGCCCGCAGCTTGTGCTCGTCGTGCTCGAGCGGCGTGTGATTGCTTGCCTTGCGGATCTCGATCGCGAGCAGATTGTTCGGGATCTCGCGCTGATGCACGACGACATCGGGGTAGATCGACTTGCCGAGATGGTCGTCGGTCGAGATGATGGTGCCGTGCGGCAGATGCAGCGTGCGCTCGCCGAGCCTGTCGTAGTTGCAATCGACTGACCAGCCCGGAAACTGCTTCTCCAGATGCACGGCGAAGCGGTGGGTGACCGCCCGCTCGCCGACGTCCTTCTCGAACAGGAAACCCTCGTGGGCGTAGAAGTCCTGGAGCGCCGCGATCACCTTGTTCAGCTCGGTCTGCATCGTGCCTCCGGGCTCGCGGCGCTTTGTCTGGTGACGTCCTACATCTGGACTTCGATCAGCCGCGGCCCAGGCTCGGCGACCGCTTCGGCCAGCGCCTTGTTGAACTCGTCGGCATTGGTGACGGCGCGGCCTGGCACGCCCATGCCCTTGGCCAACGCCACGAAATCCAGCGTCGGACGGTCGAGCCTGAGCATGTCGTTGGCGCGCTGGCCGGGTTCGCCGGCGCCGACATTGTCGAACTCGCCGCGCAGGATCTGGTAGATGCGGTTGGCGAACACGATGGTGACGATGTCGAGGTTCTCGCGGGCCTGCGTCCACAGCGACTGGATCGTGTACATCGCGCTGCCGTCGCCGACCATGGTGATCACCTTGCGATCCGGGCAGGCGATCGCAGCGCCAATCGACAGCGGCGTGGAGAAGCCGATCGAGCCGCCCATGTTCTGGAGCCAGTCGTGCGGGGCGGCCGCCGCCGTCGGCGGGAAGAAGCCCCGGCCGGTGGTCAGGGATTCGTCGACCATGATTGCGTTCTCGGGGATCGCACAGGCGATCGCCTGCGCGATCGAGGCGAAGGTGAGCGCGCCGGTCGGCTTGACCAGTTCGGCCAAAGCCTGCGGCTGGACGTCCCTGGCGCTGGCCTTCACCGCGCCGGCGAGCGCCTCCAGCGCCGCGACCGAATTCTCGCCCCAGGAGGTCATGCGATGGACCTCGCAGCCTTGCGGCTTGAGCATGCTCGGCTTGTTCGGATAGGCGAAGAAGGCCACGGGATCGTCGGACTCGACCAGCACGATGTGACGGAACTTTGCCAGCATCGGCAGGGCCTGATCGATGACATAGTGGATGCGGTCGATCGAGAAACGGCCGCGGCCGCGCGCCATCTTGGGACGGAAGGTCGGGCCCATCACGGTGCAGCCGGTCTTGCCGGCGATGCGCTCGGCAAGCGCCAGGCCCTGCTCGCTCAGGGCGCTCCCGGTCATCAGGAGCAGCGTGCCCTCGCCGTCGCCGTGGAGGATTCTTGCGGCCTGCTCGACCGCCTGCGGCGAATAGCTCGCGCGTTGCTGCTCGGCCGGAACCTCGGCGATGCCGTCGGCCTCGTTCCAGGCGGTGTCGGCGGGCAGGATCAGGGTCGCGATCTGCGGCGGCGCGCTTTTGGCGGCGGCAATCGCCGCGGCACCGTCGGCGGCGACCGATTTGGCGTCCGGCGAGGTGCGGACCCAGGACGACATCGGCCGGGCCAGGCCCTCGATATCGGACGTCAGCGGCGCATTGTAGCCGATATGGTAGACGGCGTGCTGGCCGACGATGTTGACGATGCCGGAGTTCGCCTTCTTGGCATTGTGCAGATTGGCAAGCCCGTTGGCGAGGCCGGGGCCGAGATGCAGCAGCGTCGAGGCCGGCGTTCCCTTCATGCGGAAATAGCCGTCGGCAGCGCCCGTCACCACGCCCTCGAACAGGCCGAGCACGCAGCGCATGCCCGGCACGCGGTCGAGCGCTGCGACAAAATGCATCTCGGAGGTACCGGGGTTGGTGAAGCAGACGTCCACCCCACCCTTAACCATCGTCCGCACCAGGCTTTCCGCACCGTTCATCCCAAAGCTCCCGCAACCGGCCATGTCCAGATATCCGTCCGATCAATCATTGTTCGCGCGTCCCGTCAAAGCAATAGCCGGCATCGCCGCCCTGCCCCGCGCGACGATGCGCCGGTTTGGCTAATGGTTTTCGGCAAATTGTGGTTGCCGATTTGGTAACGCCGATCGTCAAGCATGGCATCCCTCACGGGCCCGTGGCTTGCGGAATCCCTGCAAATATGGCCTGTGGCATTCATTGAATCGATTTCTTTCTGGGGGAGACAATGATCCGGTTTTTTGCCGCGCCGATTGCCGCCATCGCACTGCTGTCGGCCACGGCGGGTGGCGCGTTCGCCGAGGAGTTCGACACGCGCGACATCATGGGCGGCGGTCCGAACTTCTTCCGTTCCGGCGCAAATCCCGTTCCCCGCACCACCGTCATGTACAACGGCAACTACGCCCCCGGCACCGTCGTCGTGAACACCAGCGAGCGCCGGCTCTACCTGGTTCTCCCCAACGGCCAGGCCCTGCGCTACGGCATCGGCGTCGGCCGCGACGGCTTCCGCTGGGGCGGGGTGCACAAGATCACCGCCAAGAGGGAATGGCCGGACTGGACGCCGCCGTCGCAGATGCTGGCCCGCCGGCCCGACCTGCCGCGCCACATGAAGGGCGGCGTCGACAATCCGCTCGGCGCCCGCGCGATGTATCTGGGCTCGACGCTGTACCGCATCCACGGCTCCAACGAGCCGGAGACGATCGGCCAGGCGGTCTCCTCGGGCTGCTTCCGCATGACCAATGACGACGTCACCGACCTCTACAGCCGTGTCGCGGTCGGCACCACGGTGGTGGTGCTGAACAACTGAAGCGAGACCTGGGGCTTCAACGCGGCGGAACCCGCAGGGCGCGTGAATTTGCGGACTTGTGTGCGCGAGGCGAATGCGGCAGCGTCGGGCAACGATGAACGCATTGACTCCGTCCTCGCCCGCCCTTCGCTTCGCCCTATTGGCGCTCGCCGCGTTCATATTGGTGCCTGACACCGCCTCCATGGCTGCCGCGGGCGAATTGCCCGCGGTCTCCTCGCGCCAGCGCGCCGAGAAGAAGAGCTTCACCGACGGCGAGATCATCGAAGGCTTCCTGAAGACGGCATTCGGTGCCGAGTATCACCTCGCCGGCCGCGTCGACCGCATCCGCAAGTTCGACGGGCCGGTGCGCGTGTTCGCCGAGAGCGACCGCGCCGATCGCAAGACGCAGCTTGCGAGAGTGGTGAGCGACATCGCCAAGCGCGTGCAGCATCTCGACATCGCCATGACAGACACCAACGAAGCGGCGAATGTGCGGGTGAAGCTGGTGCGCGACCGCGATCTCTACCGCACCCTCACCAGCTTCTACGGCGCCGAGAAGGCGCGCGAGATTCGCACCTCGCTCGACCCGCAATGCCTGTCCGGCTTTCGCAAGAACGACGATTTCGAGATCGAGCATTCCGACGTCATCCTCACCGTCGACAACGGCGATTTCGTCTTCCTCGACTGCGCCTATGAGGAGCTCCTGCAATCGCTCGGGCCCATCAACGACACCGCGAGCGTGCCGTGGACCATGTTCAACGACAACGTCTCGATGGGCTATTTCGACGTCTACGACCAGTACATCCTCAACCTGCTGTACGACCCCCGCATCAAGGCAGGCATGACCGTGGCGGAGGTCAAGGCGGTGCTGCCCGCCGTGCTCAACGATGTGCGCGCCTGGGTGAAGCGGGTGAATGATCTGAAAGAGTGAGGCGCCCACCCAAACGCTGAAGTCGTAGGATGGGTAGAGCGAAAGCGAAACCCATCGAGCTGCTGCGACGGCGGCGAAGCTGATGGGTTTCGCTGCGCTCTACCCATCCTACTGCCCTACTGCACGAGATCGGCGACGGTGGTTGCGGCCTTCAGCCCGGTGCCGGTGAGGACCGCGACCGTGGTCTCGTTCGCCTTGATGGCGCCAGCCGCTGCGAGCTTGTCCAGTGCAGCGGCCGCGCTGGCGCTGGTCGGCTCGGCGAACAGGCCCTGGCGCGCGAGACGGCGCAGCGCGGCGACGATCTCGTCCTCGGTGAGGGCGATCGTGCTGCCACCGCTCTCGCGCAAGGCGCCGATGATCTCGCGCAGACGCAAGGGATGCTTGATCGCGGTGCCTTCGGCGATGGTCTTGTGCACCTCGCGCGCGACGGGCGTATCGACGCCGGCCTTGAAGCTCGCATCGATCGGCGAGCAATTCAGCGGCTGCGCCGCGAACAGGCGCGGCAGCTTCGATATCTGCCCGGCCTTCAAGAGCTCCCGGAAGCCGAAGGCGCAGCCGAGCAGGCTGCTGCCGGCGCCCACGGGAACGATGACGTTGTCGGGCGCGCGAAAGCCGAGATCCTCCCAGATCTCGTAGGCGAGCGATTTGGTGCCTTCGAGAAAGAAAGGCTGCCAATTGTGGCTGGCGTAGAATGTCTGGCTCGACTGGCGGATGGCCTCGGCTTCCGACTCCTCGCGTGGCCCTTCGACGAGTTGCACCTCGGCGCCATAGGCCCTCACCTGCGCGATCTTGGCCGGCGACGTGGACGCGGGCGCGAGGATCTTCACACGCATGCCGCCGGCGGCGCCCAGCCCTGCCATCGACGAGCCGCCATTGCCCGACGAGTCCTCCAGAATGGCACCGACACCGATCTGCCGCAGGAAAGACAGCATCACGGAAGAGCCGCGGTCCTTGAAGCTGCCGGTCGGGTTGAACCATTCGAGCTTGAAGAAGGGGCGCTGATCCCCCCAGGCCTGCTGCACCAGCGGCGTGCAGCCTTCGCCGAGCGTGATCGGGTTCACGATTTCGACCGGCAGCGCCGCCCGGTAGCGCCAGAGCGAGCGCGTGCGGCTATCGATGTCATCGCGCGAGATCCCCGCCCCCGGCGTGATCAGCAGCGGCGTGCGCTCGTCCGAGCACCAGCGCGGCTGGTCGAGCGGATAGAGCTGTCCGTTGCGGGGGTCGATGTAGCTGGCGGCGGGCATTGGGGGTCTCCAAGACAAGGACGATCTGCGATCGGTCGGATGACACGTTTAGTCCGGGATTCGGCGCGGGCCGAGCGGAAGGATGCTCAACCTCTTGAAAACATGAAAAATACAAATATTTCAATTCCTTAAGCCGAGTACGCCGGCAGGGCGGGCACGCTTGGCCCGCGCGAGGACCCGGCGCGGAAGGCGACCCTGCAAGCCCGCCAATGACGGGAATGTGGTCGCAAACGGCCCTGCCCGCCCGGCACGATTAACTTGTCTGTCGTCGCCGGCCGCTACAATATGTTGGATTGAGCTTGCGCCACCGCTGTTCTTCGGCAGGCAACGCAAGCGAGCCAGGCCCGTCCGAGCGGCGGGCCGTTGGCTTTTTGGGAGCCTGGACATGAGCCGTGCCAACCGTACCGACCACATCCGCCTCACCTCCCATCCGGAGCCGGGCAGGAAGGCCGCCTTTCCGATCCATTGGGGCGCTGCGGATGCGCGCGCCCGCGGGCCGATCGTCGGCACGGTGTCGCGCGCCGGGGATCGCAATGTGATCGGCAGCCATGGCGGGTCCTACGCTATGTACCGCGCGCTCGCCGTCTCCGCCGGCGCACTCGATCCGATTCGCAGGCCCGATCTCACCAACACGTTTCCCGCCGCGACCATCGGGCCGTTCCCGCAATGGAGCGATCCCGCCAAGATCGTCGCGCTCGATCCCTGGGGGCATCTCGTCGCCGAGAACTTCCGCCAGGAGATCGCCGAAGGCGCCGACATCCGCCCGAGCATCGCAGTGACGCGGGCGCGGCTCGACCTGCCGGAAATCCGCGAGGCCCTCGCCGCAAAGCGGCTGCGCGCCGACGGCGAGGTCGTGCATGCCAATGGCAGCGTCTCCGTGGTGAAGATCGCGATCGATCCGGTCTGGTACCTGCCGGGCCTTGCGGCACGCTTCGGCACCGGCGAGACCGAGCTGCGGCGCACGCTGTTCGAGCAGACCGCCGGCATGTTCCCCGAGCTGGTGACACGACCAGACATGAAGGTGTTCCTGCCGCCGATCGGCGGCACCACGGTCTATCTGTTCGGCGACGTCACCAAGCTGCCGGACCATCGCACGAAAATCACCTGCCGCGTCCATGACGAGTGCAACGGCTCCGACGTGTTCGGCTCCGACATCTGCACCTGTCGTCCCTACCTGATCCACGGCATCGAGGAATCCGCGCGCGGCGCGCAGGAGGGTGGGCTCGGGCTCGTCGTCTACAACCGGAAGGAGGGCCGCGCACTCGGCGAGGTCACGAAATTCCTGGTCTACAACGCGCGCAAGCGCCAGGAGGATGGCGACGCGGCCGCCGCCTATTTCGAGCGCACCGAATGCGTCGCCGGCGTCCAGGACGCACGCTTCCAGCAATTGATGCCGGATACGATCCACTGGCTGGGCCTCAAGCGCATCGACCGCTTCCTGTCGATGAGCGACATGAAACACGACGCGCTGACCTCGCAGGGCATCGACATCGTCGAGCGCGTGCCGATCCCGCCGGAGCTGATCCCGGCCGACGCCTATGTCGAGATCGCCGCGAAGAAGGCCGCCGGTTACTACTCGACCGACATCGCGCCGGAGCAGGACGTGACCGGCGTGGTCGGGCGTTCGCTGGAAAAATACTGATCGCGTGATGGGGGACGCATTGGAAATGCAGGCACGCTCGCTGCTCACCGCAAAGGCGGTGCGCGCGCGAGCGGGGCAGATGCTCGATCTCGGCCTTGCCGGCAAGCTCTCACATTTCACGATCGATCTCGACCGCATGGATGGCGTTGCGGAGGCGGTGCTTGCGGTCACGCGCAAGGCCTATCCGACGCTGGATATCCCCTTCCACGCGCGCTGGCGGCATTTTGTGCTTGGCGGCGTCGACCGGTGGGCGCGGCTCGCCGATCCTGCGTCCTGGCCGGATCGCGCCGCGCGGGCGCGCGCGGAATTCGACCTCGCCATCGTCAGCGTGCTGCTTGATGCCGGCGCGGGCGCTGCATGGCGATACCGCGACGCTGTGACCGGCGAAGCCATCGGCCGCTCCGAGGGGCTTGCGATCGCAAGCCTCGACATGTTCGCGGGCGGCCTCTTCTCGCGCGATGCGCGTGCGCCATTCAGGGCCGATGCGGATGTGCTCGCAGTGCTGCCGCCCGCCGCACTCACATCCGCCTTTCAGGCGAGCGACGCCAATCCGCTGCTCGGCCTCGAAGGACGCACCGATCTGCTGCGACGACTGGGCAAGCTGGTGACAGAGCGTGCGGTCGTATTCGGCCTGCACGACACGCCGCGGCCGGGCGGCCTGTTCGATCACATCGCGGCGCAGGCGGATGGCGGCGCCATTGCAGCGCCCGCAATTCTGTCCGCGGTGCTGAACCAGCTCGGACCGATCTGGCCGTCACGGCTCGAACTCGCCGGCATCCCGCTCGGCGATTGCTGGCGTCATCCGGCGATCAGGACCGATGATGCGACCACGGGCCTCGTGCCCTTGCACAAGCTGTCGCAATGGCTGAGCTATTCGCTGATCGAGCCGCTCCAGCGCGCCGGCTTCGCGGTCACCGACATCGACGGCCTGACCGGGCTGGCCGAATACCGCAATGGCGGGCTGTTCGTCGATCACGAGGTGCTGCGCCTGCGCGACGCCGCCGACGCCGGGCGCGCGCATGCGGTGGATTCGCTGCTGGTCGTGGAGTGGCGCGCGCTGACGGTCGCGCTGCTCGATCGGCTGGCCGACCTGGTTCGCACCAAGCTCGGCCGCACGGCCGAGACATTGCCGCTCGCCAGCATCCTCGAAGGCGGCACCTGGGCCGCAGGCCGCACGATTGCCTTTTCGCGCCGTCCCGATGGTTCACCGCCGCTCAAGGTGATCAGCGACGGTACCGTGTTCTAAGCCTCTCCCCTTGCGGGAGAGGGAGGCTTCGCGACAGCGAAGCCGGGTGAGGGATTGTCTCCGCGGGCATATCTCTCGCTTGAGTTCGTGGAAGCAGACCCCTCATCCGGCGCTTCGCGCCACCTTCTCCCACAAGGGGAGAAGGGAAGAAGAGAGCATCCCATCATGCAAGGCGTCACGATCGTCGATCATCCGCTGGTGCAGCACAAGCTGACGCTGGTGCGGGACAAATCCATCTCGACCAAGTCGTTTCGGGAGCTGATCAAGGAGATCGGCATGCTGCTGTGCTACGAGGTGACGCGCGACCTGCCGCTCGCCGACACCGTGATCGAGACGCCGCTGGCGACGATGCACTCGGCCAAGATCGCCGGCAAGAAGCTCGTTTTCGTGCCGATGCTGCGCGCCGGCACCACCTTCGTCGACGGCATGATGGACCTGGTGCCGACCGCGCGGGTCGCGCATATCGGCCTTTATCGCGAGCCGCATAGCTTTGCCGCGGTGGAGTATTTCTTCAAATCGCCGTCCGATCTCAGCGAGCGCCTGGCAATCGTGGTGACGCCGGTGGTCGCCACCGCCAACACCGCCGTCGCCGCCATCGACCGGCTGAAGGAGCGCGGCGCCAGGGACATCCGCCTCGCCTGCCTGATCGCCGCGCCGGAAGGCCTTGAACGGCTGCGCGGATTGCACCCGGACGTGCCGATCTGGACGGCGGCGGTGGACGAAGGCCTCGACGAGAACGGCTTCATCCTGCCGGGCCTCGGCGATGCCGGCGACCGCGCCTACGGGACGCGATAGGCAGGAGCATGATGGTGTCAGGTTCGGTCGGCTGGCCGTGAGTCACCTCTCCCCAGCGGGGAGAGGTGATTTGCATGCTGGGCTCGCACCAATTTAGCCAAGACTCATCCTGCTCACACCTTCCCGCTGCCGCAGATCAGCTTCAGCGACTGCCATTCCTTGTCCGTCAGCAGCGGCGGGCCGGAGGCCGGGCGATCTTCCCTGGTCATGCGGGCGAGGCGGTCCTCGGTCAGCGGGTGGCTGGCGAGGATCGTGGTGAGACCGGAACCGCCCTCCTTGCCGGTGATGCGGAACATCAATTCGGCGGCAGGCTTCGGCGAGCGGCCGAGCTTGTGCATGATCTCGATCGCGAACGTATCGGCGGCGGTCTCCGCCTCGCGCGAATAGGAGGCTTCGACCAGGCTGCGCGAGGCGAAGATCACCGCGGACGAGCCGGTGACGTCGCCGAACAAGAGGCCGATCAGGAACGAGGTGCCGCCGTTGTAGATCAGCCCGCGCATGTTGTCGTAATGCTTGAGATGACCGAGCTCGTGCGCGAGGATGCCGGCGAGCTCGTCGGGGCTTTCGGCCTTGTCGAGCAGCCCCTTGAGCAGGTAGACCTTGCCGCCCGGCAGCGCGAACGCGTTCGGCACCGAGGTCGGCAGCACGCCCGCGGTCATGGAATCGTCGTCGAGTTCGGCGGCATCCCGCAGGCGGTTGACGAGCTTGGTGAAGGCGGCCTTGCCTGCGGGGTCTTCACAGACGCTGCGGCCGAAGATGGTCTTCACCTGCACTTCGGCGGCGTCGCCGATGCGCCGTTCGACCGGCTTCGGCACCAGCGGTGCGAGACGATCGGCGGCAAGCGGCACGCCAAACAAGACGACGCAGACGATGGAAACGGCGGCAGCCACCGACCAGCCCACGATCTTTGCAGTGCCGCGTCGTGTGGTCCGGTGCTCGTCGAGGTGCAGGCAGCGCGCGGTCACATCTGCCGCCACTGCCGCGTCGCGGATCTCGAGCCGCGCCAGGGGCGGGGCCGACGTGCAGGCCAGACGCAAAACGCCGGCCGGGCCGTCGGCGCGGCGGATATCGGCATAGGCCCAGCGAACGGGTGCTTCGCCGTCCTCAGCGATTTCGAGCGCATCAGCGAGCGTCAGCATCACCTGACGCCTGCGGCTAGAGACGCCGTCGAAGAAGATGGTCGGCTTTGAGGACCCTGCCGGGACCCCGGTGGACACGTCATTCACGGCTCAGAATCCTGCAACATCCAGTCCATCGGCAAACCCTTCGCCGAGCGCGCCGGCGAGTTCGCCGCGCCCCTGCACATCCGCCGCGGCCGCGATGTCGTGCACCTCGACGGTCTCCAGCACCTTCGCCCAGAGATCGCGCTGGAGATAGACGCGCATGACGATGTTGATGGCAAGCGCTACGGCGAAATAGCCGATGATCATCATTGCCACCACCGGGATGCTCTTGGCGCCGTCGCCAGGCTCGAATACCTCATCGACCGGCACGCCGGTGAGCTGAACGACGAGCAAGGTACCGACGACCATGTAAGCACCGAATGCGGCCGAGAGCAGCGCCCACCAGCCGACCACCTTCCAGTACAGGCCGTAGAAGGCGTCATGAGGCAGGTTCGAGGACAGGCTGACGCCGCCGATGCGGATGCCGTCGAGCCACCAGCGCCACTCGCGGGCCTTGAACTCGGCGTAGAAGAACGGTGCGAGCGGGAAGATCACGAGCGCAACCGGGCTGAGCAGCCACAGCCACCAGCCGCGCTTGAAGAAGGTCCAGCCGTCGCCTTCGAAGTCGCCGGAGAGATCGCCGTAATGGGTGTGCTGCATCTTGTAGCGCTCGAGCGCGGCCTCGCGCCATGGCAGTGCCAGGCCGAGCGTCAGGAACACCAGGAGGCCCCACAGCATGGCGCGGAGCGAATAGGCCCAGCCCGAGCCGTCCATCCAGAACCGCACACCGCGCCAGACCGTACGCGTCAGCCGGTAGCGCCGCGCGCGAAAGATCGCGAACTGACCGAAGGCGTAGAAGCCGATGAACAGCGGCAACGAGGCGAATCCCTGCCAGCGCTCGAACTCGATGCCGATCAGAAAGTAGGCGAGGTAGATCGGCACCAGGATCGCGAGCGCGACCAGGAAGCCGATCAAAAGCTCCTTGCCCCGCCCGGTATATTCGGCTGCATCGCCGTCGATCGCAGTGTTGGCCCACAGATGGCGGCGAATGTCGGTGACCAGCCAGAACCGGTAGAAGCCGAAGGTGACGAGCTCCAGCATGGCACCCTTGGTGACCATTCTGCGGAACTCGGAGCGGTTGCCGGAGAAATCGACCCGCGTGGGCGGCAGCGGCGGCGGTAAGGGTTCGGACCCAATGGGGGTCCATTGCATGTCGTTCACGTCAGCAACCTCGGGGTGCGGATCTGTTGCGGTCAAACTGTAGATCAGAGGTTAGTAGATCCCCAAGCTGGGCGGGTTCGATTTACCTCGATTCCGATAGGCTTCTTGCACGATTCTCCACCCCGCGGCGTGCGGGAGGTCACGTTCGCGTGGCGGCGTGACGGCCGTCCGACGCTCTCGTGAAGGTTGGATGTGGCAAAACTCTCCCTTGCCCCGACGCAGACAACCGGCTGTAATTGCAAATCAAATACCGCAGCGCAGAATTCAACGAGAACGCGCGGTTCATGTCAGGGAGAACGGTCATGCATGGGACCATCGAGAGCGCGACCAAGCTCGACGAACTTCGCGCGCGCGCCACGTCACTGCCGCTGGAGCAGTTCGATCCGGGCGACCCGGAGTTGTTCAGGACGGATGCGTTCTGGCCCTATTTCGATCGCCTGCGCCGGGACGATCCCGTGCACTACTGCAAGGACTCGATGTTCGGGCCGTATTGGTCGGTGACGCGCTACAACGACATCATGGAGATCGAGACCAACCATGCGGTGTTCTCCTCGGCCTCCGCGCTCGGCGGCATCACCATCCGCGACATCGATCCGGACTTGCGTCGCGAGAGCTTCATCTCGATGGACCCGCCGCGTCATGCAGCCCAGCGCAAGACCGTGGCGCCGATGTTCACGCCGACGCATCTGGACAATCTCGCGATTAACATCCGCAAGCGCTCGGCCGAGTGCCTGGACAACCTGCCCCGCGGCGAGGTGTTCGACTGGGTCGACCGCGTCTCGATCGAGCTGACGACGCAGATGCTGGCGGTGCTGTTCGACTTCCCCTGGGAAGACCGCCGCAAGCTGACGCGCTGGTCGGACATCGCCACCACCATTCCCGGCCCCGACGGCCTCGTCGCCACCGAGGACGAACGGATGGCCGAGCTGACGGAATGCGCGGCCTATTTCTCCCGCCTCTGGAAGGAGCGCATCGAGCAGCCGCCGAAGAGCGATCTGTTGTCGATGATGGCGCACAGTGCCGCCACGCGCGACATGGACGCCAGGAACTTCCTCGGCAATCTCATCCTTTTGATCGTCGGCGGCAACGACACCACCCGCAACACCATGTCGGGCTCGATCTACGCGCTGAGCCAGCATCCGGAGCAGTATCGCAAGCTGCGCGAGAACCCTGATCTGCTCGACAGCTTCGTGCCCGAGGTGATCCGCTGGCAGACGCCGCTCGCGCATATGCGGCGCACGGCGCTCTCCGACTTCGAATTCCGCGGCAAGCAGATCAAGAAGGGTGACAAGGTCGTAATGTGGTACGTTTCGGGCAACCGCGACGAAGAGGTGATCGAAAAGCCCTATGATTTCATCATCGATCGCGCCCGCCCACGCACGCATCTCTCCTTCGGCTTCGGCATCCACCGCTGCGTGGGCCTCAGGCTCGCCGAACTCCAGCTCAAGATTATTTGGGAAGAAATTCTCAAGCGGTTCGACCATATTGATGTGGTCGGCGAGCCCAGGCGGGTCTATTCGAGCTTCGTGAAGGGTCTCGAGACGCTGCCGGTGAAGATTGCGGCGTAAATTCGCAGTAAGATGAACTTGAACTAGATCCACACGGAAGCTGCGCCCCGTCCCCCGCTTGCGGGGGAGGGTTGGGGAGAGGGTGCCTCAACAACGAAGGCTCCCCAGGAAGAAAGAGCCCTCACCCGGCGCCATGCCATAGCCGAGGCTTGCCTCGGCGTCCTTAAGGAGACGGCCGCCCTGGGCGGCCTATGCCTCTCCCGCCAGCGGGAGAGGTTAGAAACCAACACTGGAGCTAACATCATGAACATCCAAGCGCCGGTTACAGTGGACAAGGCCGAACGCATGCGCAGGGCGCGCGAGGAGGCCTATGCGACGCCGCTTTCGCAATTCCACCCCGGCGCGCCCAGGCTGTTCCAGGACGACACGCTGTGGCCGTGGTTCGAGCGGCTGCGCAAGGAAGAGCCGGTGCATTACTGCACCAACGCGCCGATCGAGCCGTACTGGTCGGTGGTGAAGTACAACGACATCATGCATGTCGACACCAATCACGGCATCTTTTCTTCGGATTCGAAGCTCGGCGGCATCTCGATCCGCGACGTGCCGGAAGGCTACGACTATCCAAGCTTCATCGCGATGGACCAGCCCCGGCATTCGGCGCAGCGCAAGACGGTGTCGCCGATGTTCACACCTCAGCATCTGGACGAGCTGGCGAGATTGATCCGCCAGCGCTCGCAGACCGTGCTGGACAAACTGCCGCGCAACGAGACCTTCAACTTCGTCGAGCGCGTCTCGATCGAGCTGACGACGCAGATGCTGGCGACCCTGTTCGACTTCCCCTGGGAAGAGCGGCGCAAGCTGACGCGCTGGTCCGACGTCTCGACCGCGCTGCCCAAGAGCGGCATCGTCGCCTCCGCCGAGGAGCGCCGCCGCGAGATGGACGAGTGCTACGCCTACATGTCGAAGCTGTGGAACGAGCGCGTCAACTCCGCGCCGCGCAACGACCTGCTGTCGCTGATGGCGCACAACGAGGCCACGCGCCACATGGACCCCGACAACCTCATGGGCAACATCATCCTGCTCATCGTCGGCGGCAACGACACCACGCGCAACACCATGACCGGCTCGGTGCTGGCGCTGAACGAGAATCCCGAGCAGTACGACAAGCTCCGCGCCGATCCGGCGCTGATCGATTCCATGGTGCCCGAGGTGATCCGCTGGCAGACGCCGCTCGCACATATGCGGCGCACCGCGCTAGAGGACACCGAGATCGGCGGCAAGCACATCAGGAAGGGCGACCGCGTCGTGATGTGGTACGTCTCGGGCAACCGCGACGAGGAGATGTTCGAGAAGCCGAACGAGTTCATCATCGACCGGCCCCGGCCGCGCACCCACCTCTCCTTCGGCTTCGGCATCCACCGCTGCGTCGGCATGCGGCTTGCCGAACTGCAGCTGCGGATCGTCTGGGAGGAGATGCTGAAGCGGTTCGACCGGATCGAGGTGGTCGGCGAGCCGAAGCGGATCTATTCAAGCTTCATCAAGGGATACGAGTCGCTGCCGGTGCGGATACCGGGGTAGGCTCCATCCTCCGTCATTGCGAGGAGCGAAGCGACGAAGCAATCCAGACTGCCACTGCGGAAGCAGCCTGGATTGCTTCGCTGCGCTCGCAATGACGGAGGATTTGGACGCAGCTGCCTGCCTCTCCCGCAGCGCGGATCGCGTGAATACCTTCCAGCTATAAAATTCCGGCATGACAGCTCGCGCCAGATGCGAAGGCAAGACGGCGCCTGACTGTTCTACGACACGAGCGCATCTAACTCAATTTGATGTCCCACAGGCCTTCCTTGCGGCAGGCGGCGACTTCCTCACGCAGGAGGGCGGTGATGGCGAGCGAGGCCGTCGAGGCCGGGCGATCGATCGGAGAGGCAAAGATGAGCTCGCGCGTCATCGGCCTGGATACGGGCGCGGTTTCAAGCCTCCCGTCCGCGACCTCGCCGTGGACCGACGAGGGCGGCAGCAGCGCGAAGCCGAGGCCCTCCTCGACGAGGCTGGTCAGCACGCGGAAGGAATCCGCCTCGAGCTGGACGTTGAGCTTGATCCTGCGCTGGGCCGCCGCATGCTCGATCAGCGCGCGGAGACCGTGGGAATGAGAGGGCAGCACCAGGCGCTGGCGCAGCAGCCAGCCGATGTCGACGCTCTTCTTGCGCGCCAGCCCACAGCCGCGCGGGCCGACCGCGACGATGTTGTCGCGTCCCAGGCTCTGGACATTGAGATGCAGATCGGCCGAGCGGCCGTAAAGGATGGCGAGATCCATCTCGCCGCGATGCAGCCATTCGACGAGATGGCCGCTGTAGCTCTCGACGATGCGCAGCGAGATGCCGGGAAATTTTTCGACGCAGCGCCGCGCAAAGCGCGCCGACAGCACGCAGCTCACGGTCGGAACCAGGCCGAGCACGACCTGGCCGGACGGCGGCCCCTTGGCCGACTGGATATCGTCGCGGATCTGGTCGATCTGCCGCACGATGCCGGAGGTGCGCGAAAGCAGAAGCCGGCCGGCCTCGGTCAGCACCATGCCGCGGCCGTTGCGGGTGAACAGCTCGGTGCGGAGCTCGTGTTCCAGCAGCTTGATCTGCCGGCTGAGCGCCGGCTGCGCCACGCGCAGCGTGTCGGAGGCCTTGGAGAGGCTGCCGAGCTCCGCCACGCAACTGAAGGTCCTGAGCTGCCGGAAATCCATGCTTGCCAATCCTGGAAGGCTACTCCATACGCTATAGCAAATGAGCATAGGGGGCTGGCGTTGTTTTCACAACGCCGGGGGATTGGCCGGCGTTATCTTAACTGCCGCTACCGAATGGAAACGCCATGAGTCAAGAACACCACACCGAAGATCACGCCGACATTCGCGAGGCCGTCGCCAAGCTGTGCGCGCAGTTTCCCGGCGAATACTGGCGCAAGCTCGATCGCGAGATGGCCTATCCCAAGGCGTTCGTCGATGCGCTGACCGAGGCCGGCTATCTCTCGGTGCTGATCCCCGAGGAATATGGCGGCGCCGGCCTGAAGCTTTCTGCGGCCGCCGCGATCCTCGAGGAGATCCAGCGCGCGGGCTGCAACGGCGGCGGCTGCCACGCCCAGATGTACACCATGGGCACGGTGCTGCGGCACGGCAATGCCGAGCAGAAGGCGAAGTACCTGCCGAAGATCGCGAGCGGCGAGCTGCGCCTGCAAGCCTTCGGCGTCACCGAGCCGACCAGCGGCACCGACACCTCCTCGCTGAAGACCTTCGCGCGCAAGGACGGCAACGACAGCTACATCGTCAACGGCCAGAAGATCTGGACCAGCCGCGCCGAACATTCCGACCTGATGGTGCTGCTGGCGCGCACCACGCCGAAGGACCAGGTCAAGAAGCGCACCGACGGCCTGTCGGTCTTCATCGTCGACATGCGCGAGGCCAAGAACAACGGCCTCGAGATCAGGCCGATCCGCACCATGATGAACCACGCCACCACCGAGGTGTTCTTCACCGACATGAAGGTGCCGGCGGAGAACCTGATCGGCGAGGAAGGCAAGGGCTTCCGCTACATCCTCTCCGGCATGAATGCCGAGCGCATCCTGATCGCCGCCGAATGTGTCGGCGACGCCAAGTGGTTCATCGCCAAGGCGACGAACTATGCCAAGGAGCGCAGCGTGTTCGGCCGGCCGATCGGCCAGAATCAGGGCATCCAGTTCCCGATCGCCAAGGCCTATGCTTCGATGCGCGCAGCCGAGCTGATGGTGAAGGAGGCCACGCGCAAATACGAGGCCGGGCTTGACTGCGGAGCCGAGGCCAACATGGCCAAGATGCTGGCGGCGGATGCATCCTGGGAAGCGGCCAATGCCTGCATCCAGACCCATGGCGGCTTCGGCTTTGCCGAGGAGTACGACGTCGAGCGCAAGTTCCGCGAGACGCGGCTCTACCAGGTGGCGCCGATCTCGACCAACCTCGTGCTCTCCTTCGTCGCCGAGCACGTGCTCGGCATGCCGCGCTCGTATTGAGGTCGCGGCCATGGGAGCACTTGACGGGATCAGGGTGATCGCGGTCGAGCAGGCGGTCGCGGCCCCATTCTGCTCGTCGCGGCTGGCGGATGCCGGCGCGGAGGTGATCAAGATCGAGCGGCCCGAGGGCGATTTCGCCCGCGGCTATGACGCGGCAGCCAAGGGCCAGAGCAGCTACTTCGTCTGGCTCAACCGCGGCAAACAGTCCGCCGTGGTGGATCTCGCAACGAAAGAAGGTCGCGACGAACTCGAGAAGCTGATCGCCAGCGCCGACGTGCTGATCCAGAACCTCAAGCCGGGCTCGATGGACAAGCTCGGCTTCTCGCGCGAACGGCTCTTGAAGGACTATCCGAAGCTGATCTCCTGCACCATCACCGGCTATGGCGACACCGGGCCTTACGCCAACCGCAAGGCTTACGACCTCCTGATCCAGGCCGAGAGCGGCCTCGCCTCGATCACCGGCAATCCCGATGGCGCCTCGCGCGTCGGCATGTCGATCGTCGACGTCGCGACCGGGGCGACCGCGCATGCCGCAATACTGGAGGCGCTGATCGCGCGCGGGCGCACGGGCAAAGGCGCCGACATCCGCATCTCCATGTTCGACGTGATGGCGGACTGGTGCACCGTGCCGCTGCTCAACGCGGAAGCCGGCAATCCGCCCAAGCGCATGGGCTTGCGCCATCCCTCGATCGCGCCCTATGGCGTGTTCACCTCCAAGGACGGCAAGGACATTTTGATCTCGATCCAGAGCGAGCGCGAGTGGAAGACGCTGTGCGCGAAGGTGCTGGACCAGCCCGATTTGCCGGCCGATCCGCGCGTCGCCAACATGGTCGAGCGCGTGCGCAACCGCGACTTCACCGACAAAACGGTTGCTGACGCCTTCGGCCAGATGACGCGCGACGAGCTCTTGAAGCGGCTGTCGGACGCCGACATCGCCTTTGCCGAGGTCAACACCATGGCCGACCTCACCAACCATCCGCATCTGCGCCGCATCGAGGTCGACACGCCGAACGGCCGCGTCAGCTATCCCGCTCCGGCGCCGATCATCGTTGGCGAGACCCGCAGCTATGGTGCCGTGCCGGCGATCGGCGAAAAGCCCCAGAAGAAGTAACAGAGCGAGGCGTCATGACCGAGAGGCTCGACATCGACCACTTGCGGCAATGGATCGGCCGCAGCACCGAGGCCACCGACACCGTCACTGCGCACCTCGTCATGGGTTTGCGCGCGACACTGTTCCAGGAGGTCGGCGAACCCAAGAAAGGCGACGCCGCGCCGTTCACGGTGCATTGGTGCCTGGCGCAGCCGGTGTTTCCGATGTCGATGTTGGGGCCTGACGGTCACCCGACCCGCGGCGGCTTCCTGCCGCCGGTGCCGCTGCCGCGCCGGATGTGGGCCGGCGGCGAGATCGAATTCCTGCAGCCGCTGCAGGTTGGCGATGAATCGACGCGGACCTCGCGCATCGCCGACGTGCAGGTGAAATCAGGCTCGACCGGCACGCTGTGCTTCGTCTCGGTCGAGCACAGCATCTCCTCGCCGCGCGGCACGGCGATCCGCGAGCGGCAGGACATCGTCTATCGCGAGATGACGAGCAGCGCGCCTGCGACGGCGAAGGCGCCACCCCCGCCGCCGAAGGCGCAGCACCGAGAGACCCATGTGTCGGATCCCGTGCTGCTGTTCCGCTACTCCGCGCTGACATTCAACGGCCACCGCATCCATTACGACCGCGACTACGTCACCAAGGTCGAGGGCTATCCGGGCCTGATCTTCCACGGGCCGTTGCAGGCCGCGCTGATCATCGAGATGGCGGCGAAGCTGCACGGCGGCAAGGCGCCGAAGAAGTTCACCTATCGCGGCCTGCAGCCGCTGTTCGAGGGCAGCGAGTTCTCGGTCAATGCCAATGAGACCGCTGATGGCATGGAGCTGTGGACCGCGAACGCGGAGGGACAGCCGACCATGAAGGGCACGGCGGTGTGGTGAACTCCGTCCGCATCGTTGCGAACAGCGATGTAGGAAGTTAGACCCTCACCCTGAGGAGCGCGCCCTTCGCGCGCGTCTCGAAGGGCGAGGCCACCAGCCGGGCCTTCATCCTTCGAGACGCGCGAAGACGCGCTCCTCAGGATGAGGAATAAGAAGGGACCGGAAACCATGGCCAAGAACGGCAAGAGCGGCAGCAAGTCCGTCACCGTGAAGCAGGCAACGCTCGACCTGCTGCGGGCCTTCGGCATCACAAAAGTGTTCGGCAATCCCGGCTCGACCGAGCTGCCGTTCCTGAGCGACTGGCCCGACGACATCGACTACGTGCTGGCGCTGCAGGAGGCATCTGCGGTCGGCATGGCCGACGGCTATGCGCAGGCCACGCGCAATACCGGCTTCGTCAATCTGCATTCGGCGGCCGGCGTCGGCAATGCGCTCGGCAATATCTATACCGCGCATCGCAACCAGACGCCGCTGGTAATCACCGCGGGCCAGCAGGCGCGCTCGATCCTGCCGCTGCAGGCGTTCCTCTATGCCGAGCGCGCGTCGGAATTCCCGCGGCCTTACGTCAAATACAGCGTCGAGCCGGCCCGGCCCGAGGACGTGCCGGCCGCGATCGCGCGGGCCTATTACACCGCGTTGCAGCCGCCATGCGGGCCGACCTTCGTGTCGATCCCGATCGACGACTGGGCGCATGCGGCTGCTCCGATCGAAGCGCGCAAGGTCAGCCGGGAGATCGGTCCGGAGGCTGACGCGATGAAGGCGCTGGTCACAGCGCTCGGTTCCGCAAAACACCCTGCCCTCGTCGTCGGCCCCGGCGTCGACCGCGCCGGCGCGGTCGACCTGATGGTGCGCGTCGCCGAGAAGGCTAAGGCCAGCGTCTGGGTCAGCCCGTTCTCGGCGCGCTGCTCGTTCCCCGAGCGGCATCCGCAATTTGCCGGCTTCCTGCACGCTTCGCCCGCGCAGCTCTCCGATGCACTGCGGGAGCACGATCTCGTCGTCGTCATCGGCGCGCCGGTATTCACCTTCCATGTCGAGGGCCATGCCGCGATCTTCGATGGCGGGACGACGATCTTCCAGATCACCGATGATCCGGATGCCGCCGCCGTGACGCCGGTCGGCACCAGCATCATCGCGACGATGAAGCCGGCGCTCGCTATGCTGCTCGAGTCGCTGCCGGAGAGCAAGCGCGCGGCGCCGAAGGGCCGGACGCTGCCGCCGGCCCCGCAAGCCTCCGATCCGCTGCCGGTCGAATTCCTGCTGCACTCGCTGTCGCAAGCGATGCCGGACGGGGCGTCACTGGTCGAGGAAGTGCCCTCGCACCGGCCGGCGATGCAGAAGTTCATGCCGATGCGCGGCCAGGACAGTTTCTACACCATGTCGAGCGGCGGGCTCGGCTACTCCCTGCCCGCCGCCGTCGGCATGGCGCTCGGCAAGCCGAGCAGCCGCACCGTCTGCCTGATCGGCGACGGGTCGGCGATGTATTCGATCCAGGCGCTGTGGACCGCGGCGCAGCGCAAGCTGCCGCTCACCGTCGTCGTCATCAACAATTCCGGCTACGGCGCGATGCGCTCGTTCAGCCAGGTGATGCAGGTGCGCAACGTGCCCGGGCTGGAGCTGCCGGGAATCGATTTCGTCCGGCTCGCCGAGGGCATGGGCTGCCATGCGGTGCGGGTGACGAAGGCGGCGGAGCTGGGCGAAGCGCTGAAGCGCGGCATGGCCTATGCAGGCACGAGCCTCGTCGAGGTCATCGTCGATTCAGCGGTGCCGGTGTTGTACGGGCAGAAGCATTGAGGTGCCGTAGCCCGGATGAGCGAAGCGATATCCGGGGGGCTGCACCAAAGGTCCCGGATGTCGCTTCGCTCATCCGGGCTACGGAGCTACGACGCCAGAAATCCGCCGTCCGCCGCCAGCACATGCCCGACGACATAGGATGACGCGTCGGACGACAGCCACACCACGGCTTCCGCCACCTCCTCCGGGCTTCCCATCCGCCGCAGCGGCAGGCCGGCGCTGACGGTTGCGACGTCGCCGACGCCGGCACGCAGCATCATATCCGTGACGACGCGGCCGGGGGCGATGGCGTTGATGCGGATGCCGCGCGGAGCGTTCTCCATCGCCGCCGAGCGCGTCAGCGAGATCGCCGCGGCCTTGGAAGCCGAGTAGAGCGAGAAGCCGGGATTGGGATTGCGCACGCCGCTGACGGAGGCGTTGACGACGATGCTGCCGCGGCCTTGCGCGAGCATCGCCGGCAATTGGTGGCGCAGGCAGAGAAACAGCGCGCGGACATTGGTGTCGAACACGCTGTCGTAGGTCTCGGTGCCCTGCTCCTCCAGCGGCGCGCGGCGCTCCTGGAATCCGGCATTGTTGAAGGCGACGTCGAGCCTGCCGCAGCGCTCGACCGCCGCGCGCACCAGCCGCGCGACGTCGTCCTCCTCAGTGATATCGGTCTTGACCGGCACGGCCTCCGCACCGAGCTCGCGGCACGCCGAGGCTGCGGCGTCGATCTCGGCTTCGCGCCGGCCAGCGATGAAGATCGCTTCGGCTCCCTCGGCCGCCATCCTGAGCACCGTGGCGCGGCCGATGCCGCTGCCGCCGCCCGTGACGAGGCAGACCTTGCCCCTCATCCGCATGCCGGTTGGCAAAGTTCCGCTCATCGCCCACTCCAAAACGCTTGCGCGCGGCGTTGCGCCCATATAGTTGTATGATACAACTATATGCCGGGAGTCAAGCGGTGAACCAGCTTGCGCTGATCGACGACATCCGCGCCGCGTCGCGCCTGATGGTGCGCGAGCTCGGCTTCATGGACGCGACGGTGGCGGCATCGGACTATCCGCCCTCGGCGGTCCACACCATCCTGGAAATCGGCATCCGCGGTCCGATGACGTCAGGCGAGCTCGGTGATTTCCTGCGTCTGGAGAAATCGAGCGTCAGCCGCATGGTGCGCAAGCTGATCGACTGCGGCGAGCTCAGGGAGACGCCTGACGAGCTTGATGCGCGCAGCAAGCTCTTGTCGCTGACGGCGAAGGGCTGCCGCACGCTGGAAGCGCTGCATGCGTTCGGGCGGCAGCAGGTGCGTGGTGCGCTGGCGGCGTTGACGCCGGCCGAACAGCGCATCGTGCGCGAGGGCATGATGCTCTATGCGCGGGCGCTGCGGGCGAGCCGGGAGGAGGAGGTGGGGCGGAGTGTGGCGTAGCTGCACTCTCTGTGTCATCGCCTGGCTTGACCGGGCGATCCAATACTCCGGGACGGTCGCTGTTCAATCGATAGGCCGCGGCGTACTGGATGCCCCGCCTTCGCGGGGCATGACAGCGTCAGGTGTGGCGGTCACTTCCCGAACTCTTCCCGCATCTTCGCCTGGATCTTGGCCATGCCGCCGATCCAGCGGTCGTAATTCTCGGTCTTCTTGCGCATGTAGCCGAGCACCTGGGGGTGCGGCAGGATCAGGAATGTTTCCTGCTCGAGGCCGGCGAGCACGTCTTTCGCGACTTGCTCCGGCGTCAGGTCGCCGTCGCCGGATTGCGGGCCCTTGGGGATCGAGCGCAGCATGTTGGTGTCGACGCCCTGGGGGCAGAGGATCGAGACCTTGATGTTGTGGGCCTTGTGCGAGATCGCGAGATTTTCGGCAAAGCCGACCGCAGCGTGCTTGGTCGTCGAATAAGCGGGGCTGCCGACCTGCGACAGCAAGCCTGCGGCCGAGATCGTGTTGAGGAAATAGCCGCCGCCACGCGCCCTCATGCGCGGGACGAGATGCCGCGCCGCGTAGACGTGCGCCATGACGTGGATCGCCCAGCTGCGCTGCCAGGGTTCATCCGAGGCGCCGCCGGCATTTTCCGACATCGGATCGAAACCGCCGCCGATGCCGGCATTGGAGCAGAACAGCTCGATCGGCCCGAACTGACGTTCGGTCTCCTCAATGACGTGAGCGATGTCCTTTTCCTGAGCAACGTCGCATTTGAAGGCGGCGCCATCAACCATGGCCGCGACCGCCCGCGCATTGGCGGCGTCCATGTCCGCGACCACGACCTTGGCTGCGCCCGCATGATGAAAGGCCTCGCACAGCGCCTTGCCGATGCCGTTTGCGCCGCCCGTGACGACCACGACCTTGCCGGTCACCTGCATGCGACGTCTCCTCTTGTCTTGGACCGCGTCTCTTATACCGCTTCGCGGAAAGCTCGCTCAGCTCAACACGAGGTCGAGCACCGCGGTATAATGGCATGCCGCGCCAGCCAAGACAAAGCCGTGCCAGATCGCATTCTGGAAGCGCAGACGCCGCCAGGCGTGGAAGATCACGCCGAAGCTGTAGAGCAGGCCGCCCGCAACGATGAAGCCCAGCACCAGCGCGGGCAATGCCCTGACCACGGCGTCGTAGAGCATCATGCCGCTCCAGCCCATCGCGAGGTAGATGCCGACCGAGACGCGGTCGAACCGGCCGGGATAGAGAAGCTTCAACACGATGCCGAGGATTGCCACGCACCAGACCCCGGCGAGCAGCACCAGCGCGAACACGCTGTCCTTCACCTCCAGGATGAACGGCGTGTAGGTCGCCGCGATCAGCAGATAGATCGCCGAATGGTCGAACCGGCGCAGCAGCCATTTGGCCGGCGAGACCGGCCAGAGATTATAGGTCGCCGACAGCACCAGCATCGAGAGCAGGCCGGCGACGTAGATCGAGACGCCGACGACGTCGGTCGCATCGGCATAGATCGCCGTCAGCACCACCAGCACGGTCGCGGCGACGATACCGGCGAAGACGCCGATCGCGTGGATGACACCATCGGCGATCAGCTCGGCACGGTCGTAATGCCAGCCGACCATGTCGGCTGCGGCGTGGACGGAGCTGGATGCGAACTCTTTCAATTGGAAGACGGTCATGGGCAATCCGCTAACGTGAGGCAATTGTCCTCTGGTATGGGTGTTTCGGGATCGGCACGTCGTTCAAACGGCTGACTGGCCGACAAAGGCGGTGGAAGTATGGAGCTTGATTTTCCTTATGCAATTGCCACTTTTGTGAACGGCCGCACATTCCTTCCGCCCCGGATCCTCTAACGTTCATATGGCATTCAGTTTCCAGGATATGGTCGAAGAGGCGCGGCTGTCGGCAAGGGCGCTGATCGACTATGGCGAGCACTTCTTCAACCCGACGGTGCGGCTCGGCGTCACCGGGCTGTCACGGGCGGGTAAGACCGTATTCATCACCGCCCTGATCCACGGACTGACGCGCGGCGGCCGGTTTCCGGTGTTCGAAGCCTATGCCTCCGGCCGCATCGCGCGGGCGCATCTGGCGCCACAGCCGGACGACGCCGTGCCGCGCTTTGCCTATGAGAACCACCTGCGCGCGCTGGTCGAGGAACGGCGCTGGCCGAACTCCACCGTCGACATCAGCGAGCTCAGGCTCGTGATCGAGTACCAGCGCCCGAACGGCGCGGACCGCATGTTGACGCTCGACATCGTCGACTATCCCGGCGAATGGCTGCTCGATCTGCCTCTGCTCCAGAAAAGCTATGAGCAATGGTCGGCGGAAAGCCTGGCGCTGTCGCGTGAGACACCCCGGGCACATCTCGCGGCGGACTGGCATGCGCATCTCGCAACGCTCAAGCCCGAGGCGCGCGAGGACGAGCAGGCGACGCTGACGGCCGCAAAGCTCTTCACCGACTATCTGCGCGCGTGCCGCGAGGAGCGGTTCGCGATGAGCCTGTTGCCGCCGGGCCGCTTCCTGATGCCCGGCAACCTCGCAGGCTCCCCCGCGCTGACCTTCGCGCCGCTCGATCTGCCCGCTGGCGGACAGGCGCCCGACGGCTCGCTCTGGGCGATGATGGTGCGGCGCTACGAGGCCTACAAGGATGTCGTGGTGCGGCCGTTCTTCCGCGATCATTTTGCGCGGCTCGATCGCCAGATCGTGCTGGCGGACGCGCTGGCCGCATTCAACTCCGGGCCCGAGGCGCTGCACGATCTCGAAGCCGCGCTTGCCGGCATTCTCGGCTGCTTCAACATCGGCCGCAGCACCTTGCTCTCCAGCCTGTTCCGGCCGCGCATCGACCGCATCCTGTTTGCGGCGACCAAGGCGGACCATCTGCATCATTCCAGCCACGACCGGCTCGAGGCCGTGCTGCGCCGCGCCGTTGCGGGCGCCGTCGCACGCGCGGAAAATACCGGTGCGGCGATCGACGTCGTTGCACTCGCCGCCGTCCGCGCCACGCGCGAGGCGCAGGTGTCCCGTGGCCGCGACAAATTGCCGTCGATCCTGGGAACACCGGCCGCAGGTGAAAGCGCCGGCGGCGAGTTCTTCGACGGCAACACGGAAGTCGCGACCTTTCCGGGGGATCTGCCCGTCGATCCCGAGCCGCTGTTCAACGACACGGATGCATTCCGCGGGCTCTCGACGGAGGCGGCCGAGACAAGCGACTTCCGCTTCCTGCGCTTCCGCCCGCCCAAGCTCGAACGCGAGGGCAACGACGAGCCCGCACTGCCACACATCCGCCTCGACCGTGCCCTGCAGTTCCTGATCGGAGACAAGCTGTCATGACGGAGCGATCCCAGCAGCGGCGGCCGGCGACGTTCCGGCTCGACGATCCCGGCGTCGTCGTCACCGAGGCCGACGAGACGGGACGGCTCGGTCGCGGCACCATCCAGATCACGCCGGAGAGCGATCCATCGACGCTGCCGGTGCCGATTCAGGCCACACTTCCCGCGCGGCGCCGCTTTCCCTGGGGCGCGCTGTTCTGGTCCGGCCTCGCCGGGTTGACGCTGCTCGGGGTCGGGCTCGGCGTCGTCCATCTGATCGAGGATTTGTTCGCGCGCAGCGAGAGCCTCGGCTACGTCGGGCTTGCCTTTGCGCTCGTCACTGCGTCGGCGCTTGCCGTCGTGATCGGACGCGAGGCGTTTGGACTGGCGCGCCTCGCGACAATCGAGAAGCTGCATCAGCGCGCCGCCGACGTGCTCGCCAGTGACGATCGCGCCGAGAGCCGCGTCATCGTGCAGGACCTGCTGAAGATCGCGCACCAGAACCCGCAGCTCGCGCGTGCCCGCGCCACGCTGGAGAGCCATGCCGGCGAGATCATCGACGGCGCCGACATGATCCGGCTCGCCGAGCGCGAACTGATGTCGCCGCTGGATGCCGAGGCGCGGCGGCTGGTGTCGTCAGCCGCGCAAAAGGTCTCGATCGTCACAGCCGTCTCGCCCCGCGCGGCGATCGACGTGCTGTTCGTGTTCGTCGCCGCGCTGCGCCTGATCCGCCAGCTTGCCTATCTCTATGGCGGCCGCCCTGGCGCGCTCGGCATGATCCGCCTGCTCCGTCACGTCATCGCCCATCTCGCGATCACCGGCGGCATGGCCGCGAGCGACAGCCTGGTGCAGCAGATGCTCGGCCACGGCATCGCGGCGAAGCTGTCGCAGCGGCTGGGCGAGGGCGTGCTGAATGGATTGCTGACGGCGCGGCTGGGGCTGGCGGCGATTGATGTGACGAGGCCATTGCCGTTCGCCGCGCTGCCACCGCCGAAGCTGTCGGACCTCGCGACGGATTTGCTGCGGAAGAAAGATGGGGAAGAGTAGCCTCTCGCCACGCGCTCGCTGTCCCCTCTCCCCTGGTGGGGTGGCTCGCCGCAAAGCGGCGAGGCGGGTGAGGGGTATCTCTCCGCGTACGCAGCTTTTGCCGTGTGGAGAGATACCCCTCATCCGGCGCTTCGCGCCACCTTCTCCCATAAGGGGAGAAGGGAAAGAGGAGTCTGCCGCTCTATCCGAGCGCACGCTCTTCAAACTCCCCCGCCAGCACCTTCCACTGGAACAGCGGCGAGTCCTTCGGCGGTGACAGCTCCGGGGTCCAGCCGGTGAGCTTTTCGAGCACATAGGTGTCCATCACGAGGCCGCGCCAGCGGCGTTCGACGTCGCCGAGCTGCTCGCGCCTGGCCGGGATGTTCTGCCACAGCGACGAACGATCGTCCGGCGCACGCCCGACATAGACGCCCGCCTGTCCCCTGATCCTGTCCATGCCGGGATCGCGAAAATCCTGGAAGCGGCCGCGCTCGTTGATCTCGATCACGGGCACGCGGCCCCTGAACAGCCAGCGCATCATGGCATAGGTGCGGTAGTCCGTCGTCGCGATCCAGGTCGCGCCGGTCTCGTCGAGCGCGGCCTGCGCGCGCGCGGCGACCTGCTCGTAGCCGGCCTCGGCGCCGATCGGATCGCTCTTGCCGAGGAAATTCCAGGGCGCGGCGACGTAATAGAGAAACACGATGACGACGAAGGCGATGCCCGAGACGATTGCGGTCCTGACCCAGAACAGTGACGATTCCAGCATCCGGGCCGACCATCCCTCCTTTGTCATCGTTGCGAGGTTCACCGCGGTAGCCGCGAAGCCGACCGGCCACATGAACATCGGCCAGGTGTCGCCGACCCGGAGCGTCATCGACTTCGCAAGGAAATAAAGAAACGGCACCAGCACGGCGGTCGACAGCAGGATCGCGACCGGCTCGCGCGTGCGATAGCCGCGCCACGCCGTCAGCACCAGGCCCGTCAGAACCACCGGCAGCATGACGAAGCCGACCAGGCCGAATTGCAGGCCGATGTAATCGCCGATCGTCCGCAGCGAAATGCCGTAATTGGCGGTGGCGCGCACGCCCTGGAAGCGGAACGAGGCCCAGTCGTGCTGCGCATTCCAGATCAGTACCGGCGAGAACGCGGCGATCGCAACCAGCACGGCGAGGTAAGGGTAAGGGCTCCGCAGCCAGCGCCAGCGCCAGTCCGGCACCAGCAGAAAGGCGGCAACCGCCGGTGCGAACATGATCGCTGTGAATTTCGACAGCATCGAGAGGCCTGCGAACAGGCCCGCCGCGAGCCACCAGCGGCCGTCGCCGCCCTGTGCGAGCCGCACCAGCGACCACACCATCGCCATCGCACACGGAATCATCGCGACATCGGGCGCGACCTTGGCCATCAGCAGGCCGTAATAGAGCGCGGCCTCCGGCATCAGCACCGCGAAGATGATCGCGCGCGCATCATGGGTGAGGCGGCGGACGATGTCGGCGAGCAGCAGCTGTGTCACCAGCATGGCGACGATGCCGCCGAAGCGGACGCCGAGCGCAGTGTCGCCGAAGATCGCGGTACTGAGGCGGATCATCCAGGCGATGCCGGGGGGATGATCGAGAAAGCTGAGCGCCGTTTCCTTTGACCAGGTCCAGTAATAGGCCTCGTCCGTGCGCAGCTCGATCGCGGAGGCGTAGACGATGCGCAGCACGGTCATCGCGGCGATGATCAAAACGGCCAAGACGAGAGGCCGGCGCGCGGCGCCGCGGAGGGGCACGGAGATGTCAGGGGCTGTCGTCACGGCCGCGCTTTTCGCCAACCTGAGAGGGGGAGTCAATGCGGGGGGTAGCGCCGCAAAACGCCGCTGTCGTCCCGGGCAAGCGTAAGCGCAGACCCGGGACCCATGGCAACAGGACGGAGTTCGGTGATGGCTCGTAGCTACCAACCGGCCCTAAACCGCTCCCTGGGATTATGGGGCCCGGATCTGCACGCGCCTCCGGGCGCGCTTGTCCGGGACAACGGCGGTGTGTGTGGCTCCTTGCCGCGCAAGTGATCCCGCGGCCTGTCCACATCAGGAATTAAACGCTACGCTGGCTGTTCTCCCTGGTGAACTGATACAAGCGAATCATGGCCACCGCTCCCGTACACATGCCCGAACTCGTCCGCGCCACCGGCGTGCGGCAGCTGCGGCTCATCTGCGGCATCATCCTGTTCGCCTATGTGGTCAGCCATTTCCTCAACCATGCGCTCGGCAACATCTCGGTGGATGCCATGGAGGTCGGGGTCTACTATCATACCCTGTTCTGGCAGTTCCTCCCCGTCGCGATCGTGTTCTACACGGCTGCACTCACCCATATGGGCCTCGGCATCTACGCCCTGTATCAGCGCCGGCAGTTCCGCTGGCGGACGATCGAGCCGCTCCAGCTGGTGCTGGGCCTGAGCATCCCCGCCCTGGTCATGGGGCACGTGGTCGGGGTGCGGCTCGGCTACACGCTGTACGATCATCAGAAGCTCTATCCGCAGGAGCTCTATCTGTTCTTCGTCGCAGCGCCGGGCCGGCTTTGGCAGATGACGATCCTGCTCCTCATTGCCTGGGTGCACGGCTGCATCGGCATTTTCTTCTGGCTTCGCCTGAAGCCGTTCTTCACGCGCGCGGCGCCCTATCTGCTCGCGGCCGCCGTGCTGATCCCGACGCTGTCGCTGCTCGGCATCTATCAGGGCGGCCGCAGCGTCGCCGTCGAGAGCGAAGATGGAGAATGGCGTAGCCAGAACCTTACCCGCCGTCAGGTCGGCACGGTCGCTGAAGGCAATATGCTCGACCGCATCGCGGGCGGCCTCACCATCGGTTATTTCGGTCTGCTGGGACTGGCGCTGGCGGCACGCGGCGCACGTGCGTTGCGCGAGCGGCGCGGCGGCATGATCGCGCTGTCCTACGGCAACGGCAAGACGGTGCGCGTGCCAAAAGGCCTCTCCGTGCTGGAAGCGAGCCTGCGCCACAACGTGCCGCATGCCAGCGTCTGCGGCGGCCGCGCGCGCTGCTCGACCTGCCGCATCCGCATCATCGGCGATCATGAGGCCCTGCCCGAGCCGTCGCAGCGCGAGGCCTTCGTGCTCACCCGCGTCGGCACCTCAGATCCCTCGATCAGGCTCGCCTGCCAGCTGCGGCCGACCTCCGACCTCTCCTTCTTCCAGCTCTTCACACCGCACACAGTCTCCGCGAACGCGCAGGCTTCGACGCCCGCCAGCATCGGCCAGGAGCGCTATCTCGTCAGCCTGTTCGTGGACATGCGCGGCTCGACGCAGCTTGCCGAGAAGCGGCTGCCGTTCGACACGGTCTTCATCGTCAACCGCTTCCTCGGTGCGGTCTCGCAGGCCGTCATCGAGAATGGCGGCCTGCCGAACCAGTTCGTCGGCGACGGCATGCTGGCGCTGTTCGGGCTGTCGGCCGACCCGCAAACCGCGTGCCGGCAGGCGCTGAAGGCCGCCGGCGGAATCGCCACGCATATCGACGAGCTCAACGAGCTCCTGAGCCACGATCTTCGCCAGCCGATCCGCTTCGGCATCGGCATCCACGGCGGCGAGGTCATCATTGGCGACATCGGCTATCGCGATCACATCGTCTTCACGGCGCTGGGCGATGCCGTCAACGTCGCCGCCCGCCTGCAGGACATGACCAAGACCCTGGCCTGCGAGGCGATCGTCTCGGAGGAAATCCTCCGCACCGCGGACCTCGCCGACGACGCCCTGCCGCAGCAGGAGGCCGCAATCCGCGGCCGCGACGAGCCGATGGCGGTGCGCGTCGTGGCGGATGCAAGAACGTTGACGGCGCTGGTCGATCGAAGCGAGCGCGTCGCGGCGTAAGGCGAAGCCACGGAGGCGGTGCGCTCCTCCCCCGCTTGCGGGGGAGGGTTGGGGAGAGGGTGTCTCCGCAACGGGACAGCCCTCTAGAGGAGAGAGCCCTCACCCGGCACTTCGTGCCGACCTCTCCCGCAAGCGGGAGAGGTGCACCACCGTCGCGGCTACAGCTTGGGCTCAATCTCATCGCCGCGTAAACACCGGCCCGCTGCAACACAGCGGCATGGGCTTGCTGCGAAAGCACCAATTGACATCATCCAGATCGTTGCGACAGATGAGCGCAGGATCGCGGTGATGACCGCGCTCCAACGAAAAGCTCCGGGAGGAGACCAGAATGTTCGACCGACGCAACCTGCTCAAAGGAGCGGGCCTTGCCGCCGTTGCGGCTACACTGAACTCCACCAAGGCGCTGGCGCTCGACACCGTCACCCTGCCCTTCGCCAATGGCGAACGACCGCTGGTGAAATATCCGCAGAAGCGACCGATGATCGGCCTGACCAGCCGGCCGCCGCAGCTCGAGACGCCGTTTGCCGTGTTCAACGACGGCCCGATCACGCCCAATAACGCGTTCTTCGTGCGCTATCACCTCTCCGACCTTCCTTACGATCTCGACCCCGACAAGTTCACGCTCGAGGTCAAGGGCAAGGTCGACAAGCCGCTGAAACTTTCGCTGAAGGACATCAGGAAGATGAAGGCGACGGAGATCGTCGCCGTCGCGCAGTGCTCCGGCAACAGCCGCGGTTACTTCGAGCCGCGCGTCGCCGGCGGCCAGCTCGCCAACGGCGCGATGGGCTGTGCGCGCTGGCGCGGCGTGCCGCTGAAGTCCGTGCTGGACATGGCCGGCGTTCAGAGTGGCGCCAAGCAGGTGACGTTTGGCGGCATGGACGGACCGGTCAGCGACAAGACGCCCGATTTCGTCAAGGCGCTCGATCTCGATCACGCCACCGACGGCGAGGTGATGCTGGCCTATGGCATGAACGGCGAGGACCTGCCGTTCCTCAACGGCTTCCCGCTGCGCCTGATCGTGCCCGGCTATTTCGGCACCTACTGGGTCAAGCACCTCAACGAGATCACCGTCATCGACAACGTCTATGACGGCTTCTGGATGAAGTCGGCCTATCGCATTCCCGATACGCCCAACAACGCGGTCGAGCCGGGCACCGCGCCGAAGGCGACCATCCCGATCAACCGCTTCACCATCCGCTCCTTCATTACCAGCGTCCCCGATGGCGCCAGGCTGAAAGCGGGAGCGACGACCCTGCGCGGCATCGCCTTCGACGGCGGCAAGGGCATCAAGGAAGTCCAGGTCTCCAC
The DNA here is from genome assembly GCF_058803975.1 of Bradyrhizobium sp. GW821-FHT13H06. Taxonomy (NCBI): domain Bacteria; kingdom Pseudomonadati; phylum Pseudomonadota; class Alphaproteobacteria; order Hyphomicrobiales; family Nitrobacteraceae; genus Bradyrhizobium; species Bradyrhizobium sp. GW821-FHT13H06. The sequence continues at coordinate 226,234 of NZ_JBXAPN010000006.1, forward strand.
CGACGGCGGCAGGACCTGGACCCGCGCAAAGCTCGGCAAGGACCTTGGCAAATACGCCTTCCGCGAATGGAAGCTGCCGGTGAAGCTCGCCGCCGGCAGCCATGAGCTCAAGGTGCGCGCCACCGGCAATGGCGGCGAGACGCAGCCGGACACGCCGCGCTGGAACCCGGCGGGTTATCTGCGCAACGTCGTCGAAACCGTCCGCGTGACGGTCGCCTGAAGGAGAATGATCATGCAGCGCACCGTTCTCCTCGCCGTGATGCTCGCCCTCGCCGCCGTGGCGGGTTCGGCACTTGCCGCGCCGGTCAATTACAAGACTCCCGACGAGGTCGCCGCCTTCAAGCCCGGTCCCAATCTCGAGGTCGTGCAGGGCAATTGCAGCGCCTGCCACTCGTCCGACTACATCGCCACGCAGCCGCCGATGAAGGACAAGAAAGGCTTCTGGCAAGCCGAGGTGACCAAGATGATCAAGGTCTATGGCGCGCCGATCGACGATGCCGATGTCGGCAAGATCGTCGACTATCTGGCTGCGACGTATTGACGGATGCGGGACGCGTACGGGCATTTGACCGCGAAACGGGCAAAACCGGCAAAAACGCCGCGAAGTTGAGCGGAATTCAGCGAAATGCCGATGTGGTTTGAGCTACCAAGCCTGCCACATTCCGCGTATCCTGTAGGACCGAACCGGCCGGTTGGCGGGGACTGGCGGTTCGGAGATCTCGGAGGAAGACCCGCGGAGAAGTCGTGATGGCTAAAGGTACGGTCAAGTGGTTCAACCCGACGAAGGGTTATGGATTTATCCAGCCTGCGTCGGGGGGCAAGGATGTGTTCGTGCATATCTCGGCAGTGCAGAAAGCCGGTCTGTCGACCCTCAACGAGGGACAGACGGTGGAATACGAAGAGATCGCAAACCGGGGCAAGACCTCCGCAGAAAACCTCAAAGTATAAGCCCGCCAGCATTTGCTGCCTCCTGGACTAATCCGGGAGCCGGGCCAAGAAATTTAAAAGACGGCCAGTGCAGTCGACGACAGGCGTTGCGATTGCACGGGGATAGTTATTTTTCCTTGGAAGACCGCTCGTCCACGCCACAGCAATGACAATCGCGACGGCATGTCGTCAGCCTACCGGCAACGGTGCGTCGCGCTTGATCTCCTCCATCACCGCATAGGTCCGCGTCTCGCGCACGCCCGGCATCGACAGCAGGGTCTCGCCGAGAAAGCGTCGATAGGCGGCCATGTCCGCAAGCCGCGCTTTCACAAGATAGTCGAAGCCGCCGGCAACCATGTGACACTCCAGTACCTCAGGCGCGAGCTTCACCGCGCGCGCAAAGCGCTCGAAATTGTCGGGCGTGGTCTTGTCGAGCAGCACCTCTACGAACACCAACAGGCCAAGTCCGAGCCGGTGCGGGTTGAGCCGCGCACCATAGCCTTCGACAAAGCCCTCGCGCTGCAAGCGCTTCAGCCGTTCGCCGATCGACGTTGGCGACAGCCCGATACGCTCGGCGAGCTCGACATTGGCGATGCGCCCATCTTCCTGGAGAATCGAGAGGATTCTGCGGTCGATTCGATCAAGTTCCATATTATATCTGACAAAATTGCAAGATGTCTTCATTTTCTAAGGCAATTCGGCTTATTTGTCTATCGAACTACGGTAACGTTGGCCTTATCCTGTCATTCAGCCACAGGACACGCCATGCCGAACACCCCGCCTCCCTTCTCCGCTCCTTACGCACCCGATGACACCGAGATCGCCGCGCGCCTCTTGCCGGCGTCGCAGCTGTCCCCGCCGCAGGAGGCGCGGATCGACCGCAGCGCAACGCGGCTGGTCGAGGCGATCCGCAAGCGTGACGACCGGCTCGGCGGGGTCGAGGACATGCTGCGGGAGTTCGCGCTCTCGACCAAAGAGGGGCTCGCGCTGATGGTGCTGGCCGAGGCGCTGCTGCGCGTGCCGGACGCGCGCACCGCCGACCAGTTCATCGAGGACAAGCTCGGCGAAGGCGACTTCATCCACCACGAGACCAAGTCCACCGCGTTCCTGGTCAACGCCTCGGCCTGGGCGCTCGGCCTCTCCGCGCGCGTGATCCAGCCCGGCGAGACGCCCGACGGCACCATCGGCCGGCTCGTGAAGCGGCTCGGCGCACCGGCCGTGCGTACCGCCACGCGCCAGGCGATGCGGCTGATGGGCAATCATTTCGTGCTGGGCGAGACCATCGAGCAGGCGCTGGAGCGGGGCCGGCCGCGCTCCAGCCAGAAGACGCGTTATTCCTTCGACATGCTCGGCGAAGGCGCGCGCACCGCGGCGGATGCGAAGCGCTACTTCGACGCCTATGCCAGCGCCATTGAAACGATCGGCAAGGCGGCAGGCAACCATCCCCTGCCCGACCGGCCCGGCATCTCCGTCAAGCTCTCGGCGCTGCATCCGCGCTTCGAGGCGATCAGCCGCGGCCGCGTGGTGGCCGAACTGGTGCCGCTGCTGCTGGACCTCGCCCAGCGCGCCAAGGCCCATGACCTCAACTTCACCGTCGACGCCGAAGAGGCCGACCGTCTGGAACTGTCGCTCGACGTGATCGCGGCGACGCTCGCCGACCCCTCGCTCGGAGGCTGGGACGGATTTGGCCTGGCCATCCAGGCCTATCAGAAGCGCGCCGGCGCGGTGATCGACTATGTCGATGCGCTTGCCCGCGCACATGATCGCAAGCTGATGGTGCGGCTGGTCAAGGGCGCCTATTGGGACACCGAGATCAAGCGCGCGCAGGAGCGCGGGCTCGGCGGCTATCCCGTGTTCACGCGCAAGGCGATGACGGATCTGAACTACGTCGCCTGCGCGACGAAGCTGCTGGCCTTGCGGCCCCGCATCTTCCCGCAATTCGCCACCCACAACGCGCTGACGGTCGCGACCGTGCTGGAGCTTGCCGCCGGCAGCGGCGGCTTCGAATTCCAGCGCCTGCATGGCATGGGCGAAGCGCTGTATGAGCAACTGGCAAAAGATCACCCGGACATCGCCTACCGCACCTACGCGCCGGTCGGCAGCCATCGTGATCTGCTCGCCTATCTCGTGCGGCGGCTCCTGGAGAACGGCGCCAACTCCTCCTTCGTGGCGCAGGCCGCCGACTATCGCGTGCCGGTGTCGGCGCTGTTGCAGCGTCCGGCAGATGCCATCGTCCGGCCGCAGGCGGCGGCCCATCCAAAGATCCCATTGCCCTGCGATCTCTTCGCGCCGGACCGGCGCAATTCGCGCGGCATCGAATTCGGCGAACGTGCCGCGCTCGATCGGTTGCTGACCGACGTCAGGGCCGAGACGGCCCGCCTCGAGGCGATCGCCGATGCCTCTGCGGATCAGGCCAATGCGGCGGTCGCCGCGGCACGCGCCGGCTTTGTCGCCTGGAGCCGCACACCGGCAGCTGCGCGCGCGGCGGCGTTGGAGCAGGCCGCGCATCTGCTGGAGAGCCGAGGCGCTCACTTCATCGCGCTGCTGCAAGCCGAGGGCGGCAAGACGCTTGACGACGCGCTGTCGGAGCTGAGGGAGGCCGCCGACTTCTGCCGCTACTATGCCGCGCAGGGCCGCAAGCTGTTCGGGGTCGAGGCTGCCATGCCGGGCCCGACCGGCGAGAGCAACGCGCTCGCCCTGCGCGGCCGCGGCGCGTTCGTCGCGATCTCGCCCTGGAATTTTCCGCTGGCGATCTTCCTGGGACAGGTGACGGCCGCGCTGATGGCCGGCAACAGCGTGGTCGCAAAGCCCGCCGAGCAGACGCCGCGCATCGCGCGCGAGGCCGTGGCCCTGCTGCACGAGGCGGGCATCCCGAAGAGCGCGCTGCACTTCGTCACCGGCGATGGCCGCACCGGGGCCGTGCTGACCGCGCACGCTGACATAGCGGGCGTGGTCTTCACCGGCTCGACCGAGGTGGCACGCTTGATCAACCGGACTCTCGCCGCCAAGGACGGGCCGATCGTGCCGCTGATCGCGGAGACCGGCGGCATCAACGCCATGATCGCGGACGCCACCGCGCTGCCCGAGCAGGTCGCCGACGACGTCGTGACCTCGGCCTTCCGTTCAGCCGGCCAACGCTGCTCGGCGCTGCGGCTGTTGTTCGTGCAGGAGGACGTCGCCGACCGCATGATCGAGATGATCGCGGGCGCCGCGCGCGAACTGAAGATCGGCGATCCCTCGGACATCGCAACCCATGTCGGTCCGGTGATCGACGAGGAGGCCAAGCAGCGCCTCGACGCGCACATCGCGCGGATGAAGCGCGAGGCGCGGCTGCACTTTGCAGGCCACGCGCCGGACGGCTGCTTCGTCGCGCCGCACATCTTCGAGCTCAGGGAGCCCGGCCAGCTCACCGAGGAGGTGTTTGGCCCGATCCTCCATGTCGTGCGCTATCGCGCCGAGAACCTCGAACGCGTCTTGCAGGCGATCGGGCGCACCGGCTACGGGCTGACCCTCGGCGTTCACTCGCGCATCGACGACACGATCGAGGCGATCATCGACCGCGCCCAGGTCGGCAACATCTACGTCAACCGCAACATGATCGGCGCCGTGGTCGGCGTGCAGCCCTTCGGCGGCAACGGCCTGTCCGGAACCGGCCCGAAGGCCGGCGGCCCGCACTATCTGTCGCGCTTCGCGACCGAGCAGACCGTGACGATCAACACGGCCGCGGCGGGCGGCAATGCTGCGTTGCTTGCGGGTGAGGAGTGAGACGGCGTCCGAGCCCTCTTATCAGCGCACGATAGCAGTTCCGTCATCCTGAGGTGCGAGTGGCGCGATGCCACTCATCGCGCCGGGAGCCTCGAAGGATGTACGGCCGGGATACAGCCGGGCCGTCGCCCTTCGAGGGCCGCTGAAGAAGCGGCCGCCTCAGGGTGACGGGGATGAATTCGGGCTACCGGACGCGCGCCGACCACCGCAATGGGCCCTGCGCCGGGCGCCGTTGCATCCCGCGGAAACATCGGTCTAATGCTCCCATGATGAGCCCGCGCCAATTCCAGCGTGCGGGAAACGACAAGAGCGAGGGAGCAACGCCGCGATGGACAAGGGCATTTTTGCGGGGCTGAAGGTTCTGGACTGCGCGAGCTTCATCGCAGCCCCCGCGGCCGCGACCGTGCTGTCGGATTTCGGCGCCGACATCATCAAGATCGAGCCGCCCGGCACCGGAGACCCCTACCGCAATCTGCCGAACCTGCCGGGCTATCCGACCGGAGAACACAATTTCGCCTGGCTACTGGAGGCCCGCAACAAGAAGAGCATCGCGCTCGACCTCTCCAAGACCGAAGCGCAGGCCGTGCTCTACAAGCTGGTGGCGGAGGCCGACGTCTTCATCACCAACATGCCGCCGCCGGTGCGCGCCAAGCTCGGCATCACCTACGACCATCTCGCCCATCTCAACGACCGGCTGATCTACGCCTCCTTCACCGGCTATGGCGAGAAGGGCGAAGAAGCCAACAAGCCAGGTTTCGACAGCAATGCCTATTGGGCGCGGTCGGGCCTGATGGACCTCGTGCGCGCCGACACCGACACCACCCCGGCGCGTTCGGTCGCCGGCATGGGCGATCATCCCTGCGCCATGGCGTTCTACGGCGCCATCGTCACCGCGCTCTATCAGCGCGAGAAGACCGGCAAGGGCTCGCACGTCGCCTCCAATTTGATGGCGAACGGGGTGTGGGCGGCGAGCGTGCTGGCACAGGCAAAGCTCTGCGGCTCCAAGTTCGGCGAGCGGCGGCCGCGCGAGCGCGCGCTGAACGCGGTCGCCAACCACTACCAGTGCAAGGACGGCCGCTGGCTGATCCTGTCGCTGCTGAGCGAGGAGAAGCAGTTTCCGACGCTGGCCCGCTGCCTCGGACGCGAGGATTTGATCAATGATCCCCGCTTCGCCACCAAGGCCGACCGTCACGCCCGCTCGGTCGAGCTGATCAAGATTCTGGACGACACTTTCGCCACCAGGGATCTCGCCGAATGGCGGCAGATCCTCGACGGCAACGGCCTCGTGTTCGGCGTCGTTGCCATTCTCGACGACATCCCAAACGACAAGCAGATGCTCGACAACGAGGTGCTGGTGCCGTTCGAGAACGACACCATGCTGACCATCAGCAGCCCGATCTGGATCGATGGCGCCAGGAAGGTGCAGCCGCGCAAGCCGCCCGCCGTCGGCGAGCACAGTGACGAGATCTTGCGCGGCGCGGGGTACGACGAGGCGGCGATCAAGCAGCTGCGGTCGAAGGGGGCGGTGGGATAGGCCGGCGCGCCGGCGTTACTTCCGCGCGATCAAGCCGCCCACCAAGTCCAGCAGCTCCGCCTTCGCCTCACGTCGGAAGCCGGCTCTGGGCGTGGCGAGTTGGCGAAAGAGCAAGCCAATCAGCGCCGAGACGAACAACTCGGCGTGGCGGCGTGGGTTTGGTGACTTCGCAGCTTTCAGCGCAAGCTCCGCACTCTGCCGCCACGTGTCAAACCACTCGGCGACCACGGGCCGATAGTGCTCTTGCCTCGCGGCGGCCAGGAAGGCCTCATAGCAGGCGATATGCGTCTCGGCTTCCGTGCTGATCTCGCGGACGTAGAAATCGACCAGCGCGTCGATCCAGGCCTCCACCTCGAACGCCTTGTCCTGAAGGCTGAGAGCCAACGCACGCAGCCTGCCGATTTCGCGCGCCAGAGCGAACTGCAGGGCGGCCTCAATCAGCGCATCACGGGTTCCGAAATGATGCGTGACCGCACCGAGCGAGACCCTGGCCTCGGCCGCGACCGCCCGGTGGGTCACGCCGTCGAGTCCATGTCGCCCGATGATGCGCAGCGTTGCCTGCATCAGGGGGCGCTCGCCCGCCCCTGTTTTTGAATTCCTGCTCATCCGGCCCAGCATCCAGCTCTTGACCCGCGACAGAACAAATGTTCTGTTGTACGGATCATATGTTATATCGTTGTCCAGGCCCCCGAAGGCAAGGAGCGTTCAATGCCCCGCTACCGCCTCCACTATTTCCCCGAGTCAGGCAACAGCTACAAGCTGGCACTGATGCTGACGCTCTGCGGCGAGACGTTCGAGCCGGTGTGGACTGATTTCGGCGGCGGCGTCACGCGCACGGCGGAGTGGCGCAGCGCCGTGAACGAGATGGGCGAGATTCCCGTGCTCGAGATCGACGGCGCGAAGATGACGCAGACGGCGCCTCTCCTGCTCAAGCTTGCCGATCAGCACGGCCGTTTCGGCGCCGAATCGGACGACGAGAAATTCGAGCTGCTGCGCTGGCTGTTCTGGGACAACCACAAGCTCACCGGCTACATGGCGACCTACCGCTTCATGCGCGCCTTCACCGAGAAAAGCGATCCGCAGGTGCTGAAACATTTTCGCCGGCGGCTCGACGACTTCCTCGGCATCCTCGACGGGCATCTCCAGCACAACGACTTCGCGATCGGGGCGAGGCCAACGGTCGCCGACATCTCGATGATGGCCTATCTGCACTATCCGAGCGACGAGCACGGCTTCGATTTCGCGGCGAGCCATCCCGCCATCCACGCCTGGCTCGGCCGCATGGCCGCGTTGCCCGGCTGGAAGCCGGCCTATGAGCTGCTGCCGGGCAAGCGGATGACGAATTACGCGAAGTGAGAGCGCTAGCGCCAAAGCCTTAGCGCCGTCATGGCCGGGCTTGTCCCGGCCATCCACGATCTTGAGCGTGGATACGAGAACGTGGACGCCCGGGACAAGCCCGGGCATGACGAAAGAGAGCGAAGCTACCGCAGCGACAGCCAGCCGAGCGTGAACAGGATCCCGCCGATGATGACGGCCGCCGCGACAGCCCAGGTGCTGACGCGGACGCTGCCGGTGACCTGCTTGGCTTCCTCATTGCGCGCGATCTCGCGATTGCGCTCCTTGGTGGACTCGCTGGTATCCGTCATGGGTCATCCAAATCGCTTGTTGGTTTAACGCGTCTTGATGAAGCACATGCCGATGCGGCGCGAGGCCGCGGCAGCCTGACAGGCGAGACCGTTAGCACAGCTCCATGACGTAAAACTCCTGTCCGGCGTTCCCGATCCCGCATCCTGCAGGGAACAATGCGCGCCCCAGCCGTCCTGATATTCGGTGCCGGCGAGTTCCCGGCTGCCGCGGGTCTGCGGCCGGTTGGCAAATCCGCGTGAGAAATCAGGCCGTTTGCCGGAGGCAAACGCGGTCAGAATGTCGCGGCGGCGGAGCTGGTCGCCGAAGAAATGCGGCGAGGCCGGCACAATGGCGGAATTGGACGGGTTGTCCGCGAGCCAGTCGGCGCCAGGGAAATGAAAGCCGCCGATGCCGCGGGTCTGGTGGCAGCCGGCGCAGGTGACGTCGTTGAGACGACGCTGGAAACCGGCGACCGAGCGGACGTTCTGCATGTCGGCGCCGCGTGCCGCCGCCTGCTTCAGCGCGCTGACCACGTCACCATCAGTGAAGACGGGATCGCCTTTGCCTTCCGCTTGTCCCTCTCCTTGCATCATGCCGAACTCGGGCTGCAGCGCCGAGGCATCGAGGCCGGCGGGGGTCGGCACCACCGCGGCCCTGGCGAGGAATTTCTCCGGGATCAGCACGGTGCCGCGATCGAACTCGCGCAGATGATCGGGCGCGAGCAGCCAGGCCTTGAAGTCGCGCCGGAGCACATCGTCGGCGAGGATCCTGTCGCGGTCGATCTGGTTCTCCAGCGCCGATTCCTCGAACGTCTTGGTGGCAGCGTCGTACTTGAACACCTTGAGCAGATAGTCGGAGCGGAAATCGTGCAGCGCCGATTTCGGCGCCACCGAGACCTGGATGTTGGTCTCGATGCGGTCGAGCATGGCGTCGTAAGGGGGAATACGACTGCCGATCAACCCTTGCCAGTCGCCATTGTCGAGCCAGCGCCGGGCAACCTCGGCGCAGGTGACCGGCCTGCCGTTCGCATCCGTCTGGCGCGGATCGCGCGCCTTCATCACGAGGTTGAGCGTCATCGGCAAGCGCGTTGCGGTCTTGCCGCCATCCGGCCTGCCGTCGAAACGCGCGAGACGGTAGATCAGCCGGATCTCGCCGCAGGACTCGTCCGACACATAGGCACGGTCCATGCGGTTCACGATCCCGGCCAGCACGAACCGCGTGTCGCGCGATTTCAGGTTGGCGAGGTCGAACAATTGCACGTCGAAGCCCTCGCCGACGCCGATGGTCTCGGTCGGATATGTGGCCTTGTACCGCGCGATGTAGCGGTCGAATTCCGCATCGATCGCCGGCGGAATCCCTTTCAGCTGCGGCAGCGACGCGAACATCAGGTCGGTCGTGAGCGGGACGTCCGCGTTCCGCTCCGGCGTGAGCAGACGCGAGATCGTCAACGTATTGTTCTGGTCGAGCTTGCGCAGGAGATCGGGATCGGTGATCGCAGTGCCGCGCGTCAGCGCAGTATTCTCCGCCGCGAACAGCGAAACGACACCGCCCAACAATGCGGTGACAGCAAAGAGAATTCGCAACGCGCGGCTCATGCCTCAGGTAACACCGCGCAGGGACGCCTATTCAAGTAAAAAGGCGCCTCACATGGTGGTGAAGCGCCTTTTTGAAAGTCGATAGCGAACGCTCAGCGCGACACGATGAGGCCCCTGCTGGTGACGACGACCCAGCGGCCATCCTGACGACGGATCGCATCGACGCGGCCAACGCCGGGGATGGGATCGCCGGGATAGACCTCGTAGAGCCCGTCGCGGCCCTCGATCAGCGCACCGCCATTGCTGGCATTGCGCAGCCTCCAGCCTTCGATCGTCGGCAGACGCCCGACCTCGGTCTTGGGCGCGGCAGGCGCCGGTGCCGCGGCGGCGGTCGCAACCTGGGTCGGCGCGATCGAGCCGGTGGTCTCCCTGGCGGGAGCTGCTGCAGCCTGCGCGGACGCTGCGGGCGGCGTGGCGCGGAGCTTGTCGACGGTCTCGGACAGTTTTGCGATCTTGGCCAGCGGCTCGGCCTGCGCTTTCTCGAGCTTGTCGAGGCGGTCGTTGGTCCGGTTGAGCTGGCTGACGCCGGTTTTCGAGCTCTGCTCGACATTCGCCTTCAGCGCGACAAGGTCGGCATCGATCCGGGCGACCAAAGCATCCAGCGCGCTGGTGTCGGCGACCTGCACCGGCGCCTGGGCCGGGGCGGCGAAACGCATCATGCCGGCGGTCGCAAGCGCGCCGCTGATCGCGCCGACGCAGGCGGCGATCGCCACCACCGCGGCCATCGCAGACAAGCGGCGCTTGCCGCCGATCTCGCGCGGCTCGTCCGCCTTCACATGGGGGGCGAAGTCCTCGCGGTCCCAGGACCGGTCCGAGGGCGCCATGACGATCAGCTTGCCCGGCTTTGGCTCGGGCTTGGGTTCGGCTTTGGGCTCGGCTTTCGCTTCGAATTTCGGCACGTCGATCCGCGGGGGCTCGACTTTGGGAGCATCCGCCTTGACCGGATCCGGCTTGGGCGGCGCCTCGTGGTCGGGGGCGATCGAGGGGGCGTCGATACCGGCGGCAGCTGCGAGGGCCTGCGGCGCTGCGTCGGCAGCACCGGAATCCTGGGCAGCCTGGTCGGGCATTGGTTCGCTCACGGCTCAAATACTCCAGTCTGGATTGACCTTTTGGTAACTTTCATTGCTTGCGAAATCCTTACCTTCGGACCCGCTTACCGAAACTTTAGGAATTGATCCGGGGCCGAATTGGGCCGGGAAAATGGAACCGGCGTGGCGGGTGTGAAACAATTTGTAACCGGGGGAAGATGAACGGCGGCGCAATGCCCGGGCCGTTGCTCTCGAGCTTCGTCGCGCTCGAACCTCAGGGTAACCGCGATGAAGCAAGTGCCCGCCGCCTCCACATCGTCACTACGACGGAGCAGCGGCACCTGCCGCCCACATCACAGTCCGTCACATCACCACCGGCGCATCCGGCAGCTCGTTCGATTGCGGGCCCTGCGGCGGGAAATGCCGCGCCAGCTCGCGCGACACCGCCTCGATGCCGCCGATCACGCCGCGCTCGAACCGGCCCGACCTGAACTCGGCCTCCATCGCGCGGCAGATGCTCTCCCACCCTTCGCCGCAAACCTTCGCATCGATGCCGCGATCGGCGACGATCTCGACGTCGCGGTCGGCGAGCAGCAGATAGATCAGGACGCTGTTGTTGTGCGCGGTGTCCCAGATGCGCAAATGCGAGAACACGTCGAGCGCGCGCTCGCGCGCCGGCTGGTTACGGAACAGCGGCGCGCCGTCAAGCGCGCCTTCGACGACGAAGCGGACCTGACCGGAATGAGTGGCCTCGCCGCGCTTGATCGCCTGCTCGATGCGCTCGAGCACGGCTTGCGGGAAGATCTGCTTCGCCCGCCAATGATGCTGCACGAGATGCCTGGCAATGCGCTTGATGCTCATGATCGCTACCAGCTCCCCGAGGCGCCGCCGCCGCCGAAACTGCCCCCGCCGCCGCTGAAGCCGCCGCTACTCGACGATCCGCTGCTCCAGCCGCCTCCCGACGAGCCGCTCGACCAGGAGCCGCCGCGCGAGCGCCCGGTGCCCGGCGCCATCGCCGAAAACAGGTCGGCGACGAAGCCGATGACGACGCCGAGAGCGCCGAGCGCCATGGCGAGTGCGAAGGAGCCGAGAATGAGCCAGGTCAGCGCCGCGATGATGCCGCCGACCGCCAGCGAGCCGAGCAGCCGCCCGAACACGGCCCGGAAGAACCCGCCAACCCCGATCGACGCGAACAGCGTCACGATGAATAGCGGCGCGAGATCGTCCAGATTGTGGGCGAAGTTGACGCTGCGCGAGGGCGCCGGCAGCGGCTCGCCGTCGATCACCCGGATCATGCGATCGACGCCCTCGGAGATGCCGCCGGCAAAATCGCCGGTCCTGAATTTCGGTGTGATGACCTCGTCGATGATGCGCCTTGACGTGACGTCGGTCAGCGCACCCTCGAGGCCATAGCCGACCTCGATGCGCAAGTGCCGGTCGCTTTTGGCAACGATGAGGATCGCGCCGTCGTCGACCTTCTTGCGGCCGATCTTCCAGGCCTCCGCGACCCGGATCGAGAATTGCTCGATCGTCTCCGGCTGCGTGGTCGGGACGATCAGGACGGCGATCTGACTTCCCTTGCGGTTCTCGAAGTCACGCAGCTTCTGCGACAGCGCGGCGATGTCGCTGCTGGAGAGCGTGCCGGTCTGATCGACGACGCGGCCGGTGAGTTCGGGTACGGCGACGTCGGCGAAGGCGGGGAACGCAAGGGCGAGGAAGAGTGCAATGGCGAGGACAAGCGCGGTGAAGGCCGAATAAGCCCGCCACAACCTCGCTGTCATCGCCCGGCTCGACCGGGCGATCCAGTATTCCAGAGACACCAGCGGACTATGGAGAAGCCGCGGCGTACTGGATTCCCCGCTTTCGCGGGGAATGACAGTGGTGGGTGGGATGCACACGGGGCGAACGAGCTACTTCGATGGCGCCGGGGCCGGGTTGAAGTCCACCTTGGGCGCGGTCGAGATTGCCTTCTCGTTCTCGACCGTAAAGTTCGGCTTCTCCTTGTAGCCGAACATCATGGCGGTGAGGTTGCTTGGGAACGAGCGGATGGTGACGTTATAGTCCTGCACCGACTTGATGTAGCGGTTGCGCGCCACCGTGATGCGGTTCTCCGTCCCCTCGAGCTGCGACATCAGGTCCTTGAACAAGGCATCGGACTTCAGCTGCGGATAGTTCTCGGTGACGACCAGCAGTCGCGACAGCGCGCTGGAGAGTTCGCCCTGCGCGGCCTGAAATTTCTGAAAGGCGGCGGGATCGTTCAGCACCTCGGGGGTCGCCTGGATGCTGCCGACCTTGGCCCGGGCGTTGGTGACGCCGAGCAGCACGTCCTTCTCCTGCTGGGCAAAACCCTTCACCGAGTTGACGAGATTGGGCACGAGATCGGCGCGGCGCTGATACTGGTTCACGACCTCGGACCAGGCGGCCTTGATCTGCTCGTCCTCGCTCTGAATCGCATTGTAGCCGCAATTGGTCAGGCTCAGCGAGGCCAGGGCGGCCAGCACGGTCAGGATCTTGCGCATCAAATTTCTCCCGGTGGAATCCTGTGACTCAATATCAGATAGCGATCCCGCGGTGCCAGCTTTCCGGCGTCATTCCCGGGGGCGAAGCGAACCATGGTGCGCCATTGCGCACCTGGGAATCCCGCGATTCCGGGTTTGGTCCTTCGAATGATCCCGGAATGTCTACGCAGGACGATTGCACGCCAGCCGGCTGACGCAAGCCTCTTGCCTATCCGAAGCCGACATAGTCAACTCCGGCAAAACAAAAGCGGAAACGCCGGAGGAGACGCTATGTCCTCGTTCGAGACCATCCTCGTGGAGAGGCCGGATCCGGCGATCATCCGGGTCGTGATGAACCGGCCCGAGGCGCGCAATGCGCAGAACCTGCAAATGACCTACGACCTCAATGCCGCTTTCGACGCGGCGGTGCAGGACGATGCGGTCAAGGTGATCATCCTCGCCGGCAATGGGCCGCACTTCTCGTCCGGCCATGACCTGCGCGCGGGCGGCAAGAATGCCGCAGGCGTCGATTTTCCACCGATCGGACATTGGGGCGGTTTTGCCGAAGCCGGCGCCCATGGCCGCTTCGCCCGCGAGCAGGAAATATATCTCCAGATCACCCGGCGCTGGCGCAACCTTGCCAAGCCTGTCATCGCCGAGGTGCATGGCAAGTGCATCGCCGGCGGGCTGATGCTGGCCTGGGCCTGCGACCTCATCGTCGCCAGCGACGATGCGCAGTTCTGCGACCCCGTCGTCACCATGGGCGTCTGCGGCGTCGAATGGTTCGTGCACCCCTGGGAGCTCGGCCCGCGCAAGGCCAAGGAATTCCTGTTCACGGCCGACAGCTGGAGCGCGCAGGAGGCGCACCAGCTTGGCATGGTCAACCAGGTCGTGCCGCGCGCGGAATTGTCTTCGCGCGTGCTCGAGCTGGCGCGCCGGATCGCGGCAAAACCGTCCTTCGCGCTGAAGCTGACCAAGGAAGCGGTGAATCGTTCGGTCGACGTGATGGGCCAGCCGGCGGCGATCGACCAGGCTTTCGCACTGCACCAGCTCTGCCACGCCCATAATCTCCAGGAGTTCGGCATGATCGTCGATCCCTCCGGACTGCATCCCTCCGTGCGCAAGCCGCCGGCGGCCGCGGAGTAGACGCGATGGACCTCAATCTGAGTGACGAGCAAAGATTGCTGCGCGAAAGCGCGGACCGCTTCGTGGCCGGGAGCTACGATGCCGATCACCGCCGCAAGATGGCGAACGACCCGCTCGGCTTCAGCCCGTCGGTGTGGAAGCAATTCGCCGAGCTCGGCTGGCTGGCGCTGCCGCTTCCCGAGGAGTTCGGCGGGCTCGGCGGTGGCGCGGTCGAGATCGGCATCTTGATGGAAGCCTTCGGTCGCGGACTGGTGTCGGAGCCCTATGTCGCAACCGCGGTGCTAGGCGCGGCGCTGATCGCGAGATGCGGCACCATCGAGCAGAAACAGGCGAGCCTGCCCAAGGTGGCGGATGGATCACTGAAGCTTGCCTTTGCGCATTCCGAGCGCGCGGCCCGGTTCGATCTTGCCAAGGTCACGACCAGCGCCAACAAGACGGCGCAAGGCTGGCGCCTCGCCGGCAGCAAGGTCGCCGTGCTCGACGGACACGCCGCCGACCAGATCATCGTTTCCGCGCATATCCATGACCATCGGGGGCCGTCGGGGCGGATCGGCCTGTTCCTCGTGCAGGCGACGACGCCGGGCCTCGTCATCAGCGATTATCCGCGTCTTGGCGGCGGACGTGCCTGCAACATCGAGCTGTTCGACGTGCATCTGCCGGAAGACGTGCTGCTCGGTGACGGCAGCGATGCTCTGCCGGCGATCGAATGGGCCGTCGACCGCGCCATGGCAGCATTGGGTGCGGAAGCCGTCGGCATCATGCAGACGCTGCTGGACACGACGCTGGAATACACCAAGATCCGAAAGCAATTCGGCCGGCCGCTTTCCGCCAACCAGGTGATCCGCCACCGCCTCGCCGACATGGCGATGCAGGTCGACGAGGCCCGCTCGATGGCGCTGCGGGCCGCGTTGAAGGTGGATGCTGCGCCGATCGAGCGTGCACGGGCGGCATCGGGCGCGAAAGCGAAGATCGGCCGATGCGCGCGGTTCGTCGGCGAGCAGTCGATCCAGCTCCATGGCGGCATGGGCGTCACCGAGGAGCTCGAGGTCGGCGCCTATTTCAAGCGGCTCGTCGCCTTCGACACGCTGTTCGGCGGCAGCACCCATCACTACGGCCGCCACGCCGAGCTGAGCCGCAGGGCCGTCCCGGCCTGACACAAGGAGCGCATCATGGATCTCTCGTTCGATGCCGAGGAGCGTGCCTTCCAGAACGAGGTGCGCGGCTTCATTGCCAAGAACCTCACCGAGGAGATGAAGCGCGCGACGGCGCTGACGCCGTCGGTGTTCTCCGACCCTGACATCGGCATGGCCTGGCAGCGCGCGTTGCACCGCCAGGGCTGGGGGGCGCCCGGCTGGCCGGTCGAACATGGCGGGCCGGACTGGACGCCGGCACAGCGCTGGATTTTCGAGACCGAATGCGCGCGCGCCGGCGTGCCCAATGTCAACGTGATGGGCGTGAAGATGGTCGGGCCCGTCATCATCGGCTTCGGCAGCCCCGAGCAGAAGAACTTCTACTTGCCTCGCATCCTCTCCGGCGAGGACTATTGGTGCCAGGGCTATTCCGAACCGGGCTCCGGCTCCGATCTCGCCTCGCTGAAGACCCGCGCGGTGCGCGACGGCGACGACTACATCATCAACGGCACCAAGATCTGGACCACGCATGCCCACCACGCCAACCGCATGTTCGCGCTGGTGCGCACCAGCGACGGCCCGCGACAGCAGGACGGCATCAGCTTCATCCTGATCGACATGAAGACGCCGGGCATCACCACGCGCCCGATCCTCACCATCGGCGGCGACCACGAGGTCAACCAGGTGTTCTTCGACGACGTGCGCGTGCCGGTCGCCAACCGCGTCGGCGAGGAAGGCAAGGGCTGGACCTACGGCAAATATCTGCTCGAATTCGAGCGCGGCTCGGGGATTGCCTCGGCCAAGCTGCGCGAGGGGCTGAAGGCGATCGCAGACCTTGCCGAGTCCGACCTCACCGGCCGCGCGATCGACAGCCCCGATATCGCCACGCGCATCTCCGAGGTCGAGGTCGACATCGACGCGCTGGAGATGACGGAGCTGCGCGTGCTCTCGGCGCTGCAGACCGGGCAGAATCCCGGCGCTGTGTCCTCGATCCTGAAGCTGCGCAATAGCGAGATCCGCCAGGCCGTGACGCGGCTGGGCGCCGACGTGATCGGCCACGACGCGCTCGCCGTCGAGCCGATGCGCCCGCTCTACAAGCTCAACCACGAGCCGGCGACGCCCGAGGAGATGCTGACGGTGATGCCGGAATATCTCAACGGCCGCGCCTACACCATCTTCGGCGGCACGTCGGAGATCCAGCGCGACATCATCGCGAAGATGATGCTGGGGATTTGAGGGGCACAACACGTACCACACGCTCGATGTCGTCCCGGACAAGCGCAGCGCAGATCCGGGACGACAGCGGAGTGTGTGGCAGCAGCCAGCGCGATAACTCGACGCTAACCCGCCGCCTTCGCGTCCCGGATCGCCTGCCAGATCTTCTGCGGCGTCAGCGGCGTGTTCAGCTGGGTGATGCCGAGCTCGGCGAGCGCGTCCATGACGCCGTTGGTGACGCAGGGCGGGCCGCCGATGGCGCCGGATTCCCCGCAGCCCTTGGCGCCGAGCGGATTCGTGCGGCAGGGCGCGGAGCCGTCCAGCGTCACCTCGATCGGCGGAACGTCGTCGGCGCGCGGGATGCAGTAGTCCTGGTAGCTCGCGGTGAGGAGCTGGCCGTCGGCATCGTAGGACACGCCTTCGTACAGCGCCTGGCCGATGCCCTGCGCCACGCCGCCATGGATCTGCCCCGTCACCAGCATCGGGTTCACGGCGACGCCGACATCGTCGACCGTGGTGTAGCGCACCACCTTGGACACACCGGTCTCGGGGTCGATCTCGACCTCGCAGATATGCGTGCCGTTCGGCCAGCTCGGACCATCGACCTCACCTTCGGAATCGACGCTGAGCCTGGCGCCGTTTTCCTTCTCGGCGAGATCGAACAGGCTGATGCGACGGTCCGTGCCGACCACGGTGAGCATGCCGCCCTGGTACTCGATGTCCTCGACCGAGGTTTCCAGCACGTTGGCCGCCTTCTCGCGCGCCTTCTGGATCAGATCATTGGAGGAGACCGCGACCGCCGTGCCGCCGACGAACAGCGAGCGCGAGCCGACGCTGCCGAAGCCCATGGCGAGATCGGTGTCGCCCTGGACCACGTCGATCTTGTCCATGGGAACGCCGAGCGTGTCGGAGATCATCTGCGTGTAGGTGGTCTGCAAGCCCTGCCCCATCGCCATGGTGCCGGAGTGCAGCACGACGCGCCCTTGCGAGGTCGCGTGCAGGCTGACCTTCTCGGTGTGCGCGCGGCCGCCGGTCCACTCGATGTAAGAGGTGAGTCCGCGGCCGTAGAGCAGGCCCTTCTTCTTCGCCGCCTTCTTGCGCGCGGCAAAGCCGTCCCAGTCGGCAAGCTTCACGGCCCGATCGAGCATGTGGGCGAAGGCGCCGGAGTCGTAAACCTGGCCCGCCGCATTCGTGTACGGCAGCTGCGCCGGCTTGATGTAATTGGCCTTGCGGATCGCGCGCGGATCCATGCCGATCTTTCGCGCGGCCGCGTCGAACAGACGCTCGACGATGAAGACAGCCTCGGGGCGGCCCGCGCCGCGATAGGCGCCGACCGGGGCAGTGTGCGTCATCACCGACTTCACCTCGAAATGCACCAGCGGCAGATCGTAGACGCCGGTCTGCACGAAGGGCCCGAGCACCAGCGGGATGATGTTCGCCGCACCCGAGGAGTACGCGCCGGTGCAGCCGATCGACTTGACGCGATAGGCCAGCACCTTGCCCTTCTCGTCAAGCGCGAAAGCCGCCGTCGAGGTGAGATCGCGGCCGTGGGTGCCGCCGACGAATTCGTCGGTGCGGTCGCCGCGCCAGCGGATCTTCTTGTTCAGCTTGGTCGCGGCATAGGCGACGATGCCGTCCTCCGGATAGACGTTTGTCTTCTGGCCGAAGCCGCCGCCGATGTCGCCGACCAGCACGCGGACGCTGTCCTTCGGACGCTTCAGCACGGCTTCCGCCAGCACGTCGCGGGTCGAAGCAGGGGTCTGCGACTGCACATGCAGCAGGAGACGGCCGGACTTCTTGTCGATCTCGGCAATGGTCGAACGCGGCTCCATCGCGGAAGGCACGAGGCGCTGGCTGACGAGATCGAGCTCGACGGTGTGCGCGGCCTTGGCGAAGGCCTCGTCGACCTTGGCCGCATCGCCATAGCTCATGGCGCCGACGATGTTGTCGGGCGCCTCCGGCCACACCACGGGCGCCCCGGGCTTCACGGCCTCGACGGGATCGACCACCGCGGGCTGAACGTCGTACTCGACGACGATCGCTTCGGCGGCGCTCTGCGCCTCCACGCGCGATGAAGCCACCACTGCGGCCACGGCCTCGCCAGCGTAGCGCACGATCTCGTGGGCCAGCAGCCGGCGCGGCGGCACGGTCATCGGCTTGCCGTCGGGTCGCTTGAAGATGTTGAGCGTCGGGATGCTGCCGACGTCGTCCTTGACGAGGTCGGCGCCGGTGTAGATTGCGGTGACGCCGGGCATTCCGGCCGCGGCGCCGGTGTCGATCGAGACGATCTTCGCGTGGGCGTGCGGCGAGCGCAGCACGTGCAACCACAGCGCGCCGTCCTCCGGCTTGTCGTCGATGAACTGTCCCTTCCCGGTGAGCAGCCTCTGGTCTTCCAAACGCTTGACGGGCTGGCCCGCTCCGAAACGCAAATTGCCGGGAAGAATGTTCATTCCGTTATGTCCTCGAAATCCGGAAAACGACCGCGGCGGTTTTAACCGATTTTGCGGGCCAGACAACCGAGCCGCGGCACAGCTGCAATGCGTGCCGCGCCCCCTTTAGCCGGGCAAATCGCGGGTCAGGAACGCTCGATGTCGATGATGCCCACATTCACGTCACGGGTGTCCGAGCCCCGCTTGACGGTGAGGCGAACGGTCTTCCCGGCGCCGGCCTGCTCGAGCGCATCGGTCAGGTCGGAGAGGCGCCGCACCGGCTTGCCTTCGACAGCGGTGATGATGTCTCCGACCGCTCCAGTCGAAAAATTGACACCGCGGATCCCCGCCCGCTCGGCAGGGCTGCCGGGGGCCGTCCGCACCACGATCACCCCCTCGACGCCAAGCCGGGTCGAAACATCCTCGCCGGCGGCCACGATGCCGATGCCGGGTGTCGGCACGCGACCGTTGCGAATGAGCTCGGGCACAATCCGGTTCACGACATCCACAGGCACCGCGAAGCCAATGCCGGCATTCGAACCGGACGGGGATATGATCGCCGTCGTGACGCCGATCAGCCGGCCGGCAGAGTCCAGCAACGGTCCGCCCGAATTGCCGGGGTTGATCGCGGCATCCGTCTGGATGACGTTGGCAATCTCCCGGCCGCCATGGGTCGGAAGCCTGCGCTTGAGCGCGCTGATAATGCCGCTCGTCATCGATTGATCCAGTCCGAAGGGATTGCCGATCGCGAAGGCGGACTGCCCGACCTTCAGGTCGCTCGAACTGCCGAGAGCCACCGGCGGCGGAAGCTCACGCACGCTGCGGATCCGCAGCACCGCAAGATCGTAATTGGGGGCCGTGCCGACGAGATCGACCTGGGCCACCTCTCCCGAGGCAAAGCGCACGGCGATTTCGCCGCCATTGGCGACGACGTGATTGTTCGTCACGAGATGCCCGTCGCGATCCCAGACGAATCCCGTACCGGACGAGCCGCCCTGGCCTTCCTCACCCATGAGAGGATTGGCCGCGGATTTCACCGCCACCTGGACGACCGAAGGAGACACGCGCTCGAAGATTTCGATGGTCGCCTTCTCGCCATCGGACAGCGGACCGCGCTGCTCGACCGCGCGTGCGGAGGGCGCCGCCCATGGGACAGGGACATGCAGGACTTTTGCGGCGGTGACGGCAAGCAGCAGGGCGGCGAAGGCTGCCGCGGCAATCGCATAGCGACGATTCATCGGTGACCACCGTCTCCAGTGCTGAATACGGCCTTGGGATGCATATGCATGGGGTGACAGATCCGGCTTACGCAGCAACGTCGCAAACGAACGGAAGTTTCCCGGTTGGGCAGGTAAGGGCTTTTCTGGCTCATGCACGGGTGCCGGGGCATATTGCCGCGCGCCAAACAGCTAGGTCAGCTCGCGCAGTGCCATTTCCACGACCTTCCGCGCCTCGGCCGTGAGCGGCGCCTGCGGCGGGACGGGGTCGCCGACGTCGTAGCCCTGGATCGAAAGCCCCGCCTTGATGCAAGCGGCGAGGTTGAAGCGGGCGAAGGCTTCGTTGATGCGCCACAGCCGGCGCTGCAGCGCCATGGCCTCGTCCCAGCGGCCGGCCTTGCAGAGGTCGTACAGCGCGACGCTCTGGCGCGGGATGATGCAGGCCGGGCCCGCCATCCAGCCGCGGCCGCCGATCAGCATCACTGCGGCGGGGATATGAGCCGATGCCGAGAAGACCTGCAAGGCATCACCGCAGCGGTTCATGATCGAGAGCAGCCGGCCGGTGTTGGTCGAAGCATCTTTGATGTAGCCGATGCGCGGATGTTCGGCGAGGCGCGCAATGACGTCGAGGGTGAGATCGGAACGCTGAAATTGCGGATTGGTGTAGATGACGACGGGGATGTCCACGGCATCGGCGATGGCGCGGAAGTAGCATTCGACCTGGGCATCGGCGAGCGGGAAATAGGCTTCCAGGATCGCCAGGATGCCAGCGGCGCCAAGCCGCTCGTAGGCTTTCGCCTGCGCTACCGCATCCGCCGTCGAGGTGGACGCAACGCCTGCGATGACCGGCACGCGGCCCTGCGCAGCCTCGATCGTGGTCTGCACGATCGCCGTGCGTTGCTCGGCGTTGAGATAGGCGAATTCGCCGGTCGAGCCCAGCGGCGTCAGGCCGTGCACGCCGGCGCCGATCAGGTCGTCGCAGAGCTTTGCGAGCACGTTGGTCCGCACCGTGCCGTCGGCATCGATGGGCGAGACGAGATAGGGAAAGACACCGTGGAATTCGGACATGTCAGGTGCATTCGGGACATCAGGCCGCCATGGCGCCCCTCAACCGCTGCTAACACGAGGCAAAATCGCCAGCAAGCCTGTGCATTGACGACTTTTTAAGGACGTTGCGCAGCAACGATCATCTCGTGTCCCTTCCCTACCCCTTATTAGGAACAAGCAGAGATGGTGCCGGCCATGTCTCTGACAATGTTGTCCAGATTCCTGCATCCCGATCCGCGCATCCGGCGCGAACTCGTGGATCTCCTGTACACGTCGCTTCCGCAGGTGTCCGCCATTGGCGTCACGTCGGTGACCGGTGCAGCCGCGCTGACGCTCATGAGCGGCGATACCGGCTATGCCGTAATCTCTGTCTTCATCTTCATCACGGCCGCAGCCCGCATCGCTTCCCTGTTCCGCTACAAGTCGCGCGCCGCGCAATTCTCCGATGCCGACGTGATCCGCTGGGAAGGGCTCTACGGCGCCGGCGCGTCCGCCTTCGGCCTTGCGCTCGGCATGTTGTCTTTCCGTGCGCTCCAGCTCGACGACGGACCCGGCGCCTGGATCGCGTTCGGGCTTTCGATGTCCTTCTGCGTTGGCATGGTCTCGCGCGCTGCGATCCGACCCTGGATCATCCTGACCACCGCCGCGGTGCTGTTGATGCCGACCATCCTGGCCGGCCTGCTCCGCCCCGAGTTCGCCTACAAGCTCGGCGCAGTCATGCTGGTGTTCTTCTGGCTCACATTGCGCGAGGCGTCCAAACATCTCAGCGCCGCCTTCGTCGAGCGGCTCGAAGCAAAGCACCGGCTGGCGCGCCAGGCGACCCATGATTTCCTGACGGGACTGCCCAACCGCGCCGCGTTCTTCCAGGCGCTTGCGGAGACGCGCGGAAACTTCGCGATCATCGCCATCGACCTCGACGGCTTCAAGCCTGTCAACGACCGCCACGGCCATCACGTCGGCGACGATCTGTTGCGCCAGGTGGCAGAGCGGCTGTCGGTCTGCATCGGCGGGACCGGACTTGCCGCGCGCTTCGGCGGCGACGAGTTCATGATACTCAAGCCGGTTGCCGGCGGCGAGGACGGCCGCGAGGAAGCACTCGCCCTGGCGCGCCGGGCCATTCTCGATCTTTCGATCCCGTTCCTGCTGACCGACATCCCGGTCCGCATCGGCGCGAGCGCAGGAATTCTCGTCAGCGCCGGCGCTGCAACCGCCGGTGCGACGGCGCAGCTTCTCGAGCAGGTCGACCGCGCCCTCTACGCAGCCAAACGTGCCGGAGGCAGCCGCTGCGCATGGGCGGATGAGGACATCCGCCTCGAACGTGCAGCAGGCTGAAGCTGCCGCCTTCGATCAGGCCTTGAGCAGCCGCACCCGCGTGCCCCATGGATCGATCGCCTCCACACCATTCGCAAGCGCGGTGAGCTGCGCGCCGCCCTTGCGCAGGCGTTCCTCCTGTGCGGCGAAAATGTCCTGCTTCGCCGTCACCAGCGAGAACCATGCAAGGCCCGTGGTGGCATCGTCGCGCCGGCCGGCGCCCTGGCTCTGCCAGACATTCATGCCGAGGTGATGGTGATAACGGCCCGACGACAGGAACGCGGCGCCGCTGCGCTTGCGCGTCGGATCAAGGCCGATCGTACCGTGATAGAAGCTCTCGGCCTGCGCCAGGTCGCCGACGCGCAGATGCATGTGGCCGACGCGCAAGCCGTCCGGCGCCCTGGCATAGTCGGCGACGCGTGTATTGGTCAGCGACAGCAGGTCGGGGATGTTGAGCTCGTCGGTCGCCATCTTGACGCTGCCTTCGCTCCATTGCCATTGCGAGGGATCGCGGTCGGCATAGACCTCGATGCCGTTGCCCTCGGGGTCGTCGAGATAGACGGACTCGCTGACGAGGT
Organism: Bradyrhizobium sp. GW821-FHT13H06; assembly: GCF_058803975.1. Taxonomy (NCBI): domain Bacteria; kingdom Pseudomonadati; phylum Pseudomonadota; class Alphaproteobacteria; order Hyphomicrobiales; family Nitrobacteraceae; genus Bradyrhizobium; species Bradyrhizobium sp. GW821-FHT13H06. The sequence continues at coordinate 249,280 of NZ_JBXAPN010000006.1, forward strand.
GATCGGCAAAACCCGACAGCGGCACGCGATGCGAGGCGGCATGCACCAGCCAGCGCGCGAGGTCTTTTCGGGTCGGCATCAGCAAGGCGGTGTGGTAGAGGCCGGCGGCATTGCGCGGCTCGATTTCCGCATCGGGACGGGCCTCCAGCACCAGCAGCGCTATGCCGGCCGTGCCGAGCTTCGCGGCGGTCGCTGAACGCTCCATCACGGCAAGCCCGATCACGTCGCGGTAGTAGTCCGCAACCTTGTCGAGATTCTTCACCCGCAGCGTCACCATGCCGACCCGCATCGGCGTGCGGCTGGCAAAGGTCGGCCCGCCGCCTTGAGGAACGCCCTCGGCGCGCGCCGCGGCTGCAGCCGCCATCGCGAGCGAGGTTGCACCGGCGAGTTGCAGCAGGGTGCGGCGGGTGAGATCGATGGTCATCGGTCAGGGCTCGTTCGAAATGGTTGAGGCCATGCGGCGCAATGTCGGCCGATTGCTACACGTTCCCGTGAGCGGGTCCCAATCACATGTTCGTCGGCCGCGCGGAGGGAAGTCCTGGCCACCCGGCCAGTTTCGCACGCGCCCGCGATATCCCAGATTGAGGACAGCTTACAGGAGCCTGCCATGACCGCCCCTACTCCCCTGTCTTCCCTGTCGTCCGCCCTCGCGGACATGGTGGCGCGCACGGCGCCGTCCATCGTCTCCGTGCATTCGCACCGCTCCCGCGCCACCGGCTTCGCCTGGAAACCCGGCCTGATAGTCACTGCCGACGAGGCACTGGCGGACGAGGGCGCGGTCGAGATCGGCCTTGCCGACGGAAGCACCGCGGCCGCCACGATCGCCGGCCGCGACCATACGACCGACATCGCGCTGCTGCGCGTCGATGCCGCCGTCGCGCCGGTCAAGCTCGCCGCGACGGTCCCGCCGCTGGGCGCCTTGTCGGTGGTGGTCGCCACCCATCGCGAGACGCCGAGCGCCGCGCTCGGGATGGTGTCGGCATCCGGCAAGAGCTGGCGATCCTTGCGCGGCGGCGACATCGATGCGCGGATCGAGCTCGACGTCCGTCTGCGCGGCAGCCAGCAGGGCGGCCTCGCGCTCGATGCATCGGGCGAAGCTTTCGGCATGGCCGTGCTCGGACCGCGGCGCGTCCTGGTGATCCCGACGGCCACGATCGAGCGCGTCGCGGCGCAATTGGAGGCGCGCGGCCGCATCGCGCGGGGATATCTCGGCCTCGGGCTCCAGCCGGTGCGGCTCGACGACGGCATCGGCGCCATGGTGATGAATGTCGACAAGGCCGGCCCCTCGGCCGCGGCCGGCATCCGTCAGGGCGACGTGATCGTCGCGGTCAACGACCAGAAGCTGTCCGGCGTGCGGGCGCTGGCGCAGACGCTGGGACCTTCGAGCGTCGGCACGGTGGTCGATGTCGCGGTGCGCCGCGGCGGCGAGCCGGCCAGCTTCAGGGTCACGGTCGCCGAGAGGCCGGAGGCGTGAGCGAGGACAAGACGGCCGAGATCGTGCTCGCGCTGGAGATCGACGACCCCGCCCTCGCCGATCGCCTGACGGCGCTGCTCGGCAATATCCCCGGGCTTCGTCTCGCCGCGCCCGGCGAGCAGGCGGCCGCAGCGATCGTCGCGCGCGATCCGCGCATCATGCCCGAGGACATCGCGCTGACGCAGCGCGAGCTCGACGTGCTGGCGCTGATGGCGGAAGGTGCCTCGAACAAGATGATCGCGCGTCAGCTCGGCATCTCCGTGCACACCGTGAAATTCCATGTCGGCTCGCTGCTGGACAAGCTGGATGCCACCGGCCGCACCGATGCGGTGGCGCACGCCGCGCGTCGCGGCGTGATCGAGCTTTGACGCCGCCAAGCCTCACGGCGCTGGCGCCGCCGGGAAGCTGAGCTCGACCGTCAGGCCCGGCGCATTGTCATGCAGCGCAATCTCGGCGCCATGAAGGTGCGCAACCGCGGCGACGAGGCTGAGGCCGAGGCCATTGCCCGGCGTGTAGCGGCTCCGTTCGAGCCGGTAGAAGCGCTTGAAGACGTGATTGCGCTGCTCGGCCGGAATGCCCGGACCGTCGTCGGCGATCGTGATCACCGCAGCGCCATCGGCTCTGCGGCAGGTCACGGTCACCTGCCCGCCCTTGCAGCCGTGCTTGATCGCGTTGTCGACGAGATTGGCAATGGCGTCGAACAGCAGGTCGCGGTCGCCCGTGATCGCCACGTCGCGCTCTCCGGCAAGGCTGAGCTTTGTAGCAACCTGCTCGGCGGCGGCATCGTAGAGCTCGACGACCTCTCCGGCGATCTCGGCAAGATCAAGCGCGCGGAAGGCGCCGGTGCGGGCGCGGGTCTCGATCTCCGAGATCCGGGTGATGGAAGCGAACATGCCGAGCACGGCATCGAGATCGGCGATCGTGTCCCCGATCAGCGCGGCGTCGGTCTGGCTGTTGCGCGGGGCGTGATAGGCCTTTTCCAGCCGGCCGCGCATGCGCGTCAGCGGCGTCCGCAGATCGTGCGCGACGTTGTCGCTGGCCTGCTTGACCTCGCCCATCAGCGTCTCGATGCGGTCGAGCATCTGGTTGAGGTTTTCGGCGACGCGGTCCCACTCGTCGTTGCTGCCGCGCAGGGGGATACGCTGGTCTAGGCCGGAGAGCATGATGGCTCGGCTGGTGGCGTTGATCTGTTCGATCCGTCCGACCGTGCGCCGCGTCACCAGCACGGCCGCGAGCCCGGCGAGCACCAGCAGCAGCATGGCGACCGCGACCATCGCGAGCTCGATCATGCCGGTGAAGCCGTCATGATCGACGGCCCCGAGCCGGCGCTCTACGTAAGCGAGCGTCCCGAAATAGACATAGGCCATGATCGCCGCGACGATCAACCCGAACGCCGCGATCGCGATCAGCGCGAGGCGGAAGGTCGAGGAGCGAAGGGTCTTAGCCAGGAGCACGGAGGCAATATCCGATGCCGCGGATGGTATGAATCAGCGGATAGGCCTGGGCATCGTCGACCTTGCGACGAACGCGCCCCACATAGACGTCGATGATATTGGTCGACGGATCGAAATGCAGGTCCCAGACGTGCTGAAGCAGCATCGCGCGAGATACGACGCGGCCCTCGTTGCGGACGAGATATTCGAGCAGCTGGAATTCGCGCGGCAGCAGCGGAATCTTGCGGCCGCGGCGGCTGGCGCTGCGTGCGATCAGGTCGATCGCAAGATCGCCGACGCGCAGAAGCGTCTCCTTGGCGATGGTCTCGCTGCGGCGGCCGAGTGCTTCGAGCCGCGCCAGCAATTCGGTGAAGGAGAACGGCTTGACGAGATAATCGTCGCCGCCGGCGCGCAGTCCGCGCACGCGGTCGTCGACTTCGCCAAGCGCGGAGATGATCAGGAACGGCGCGGCGATGCCATCGTCGCGCAACCGGCGCATCACGCTGATGCCGTCGATATCGGGCAGCATGCGGTCGATGGTGATCACGGCATAGTCACGCGTGGCGCCGTGGCTCAGGGCTTCGCGGCCATTGGCTGCGAGGTCTACGTCGTAGCCCGAAACCGTCAGCTCCTCGACGAGCTGACCTGCGGTTTCCGGATCGTCCTCGACGACCAGGATGCGACGGTGACCTCCGCTCATGACAAGCTCCGCGCGACGATCGCCACCAGACTATCCCGTTCCGGGGCTGAGCGGAACCGCCCGGTGGCGATCGCGACAATGGTGCGGTACGGCGATGCGACTACCAGTAGTCTCCGCACACATTGACCCATTGCCACCCATAGGGCGTCCAGCTCCTGCTCCAGCAGCCGTCATTGTAGCCGGCGTAGAAATAGGGCGCGCCGAAGACGGCGAAACGACGGAAATGATGGTGATGGAAGCCGTGGCGGCCGTGCCAGCCTGCGCCGGCGAAGCGCGGACCGATCGCCGCATGCGCGAAACGCGAGCCGCCGATGGCGGGCCCGCCGACGTGAGCGAAACGTGCGCCGCCCATGCCGCCAGCCCGCATGCCGCCGAAGCCGCCGGCGTGCATGCCACCGCCGAAATGGCCGCCACCACCGAAATGGCCGCCACCGCCAAAGCCGCCATGACCGCCACCGCCGAAGCCACCACCGCCATGGCCTCCGCCACCGCCACGGGCGAGCACCGGTGAAGCGAGCGCCATCGCGGCGGCGACCGTCACCGCGGTGAAGCCTTTGAGAAGCCTGTTGTTCATCGAAGCATCCTCCTTGCAGTGCGGCGATCACCGCGCCGCACGAGGATGGTCAGATGAAAGGAAGGGACCGGCACCTTCAACTTACAAACACGCCAGATTCTGACGCGGGTGTCAGGAAGGCACCGCTCTCCCCACGTCAATGCCGACGTGGATAGAGCTTGATCTGATCTCTCCCCGCAACGAGCGGGGAGAGATCGAGGGCTCACACCCGCTTGCCGCCGCTCTTCTCGGCCGCACGTCGCAGCGCCTCCGCAAGCGCACCGCCGCCCGAGGACTCCTGCTTGCGCGGCGCCGACGAGGTCATGCGGGCAGGATTGCGTGAGCTGTTGTCGCGCTGCATGCCGGGAGCATCCTTCTTCGCGCCGACCTCGTCGTCGAGGCGCAGCGTCAGCGAGATGCGCTTGCGGGCGACCTCGAAGTCCAGCACCTTCACCTTGACGATATCGCCCGGCTTCACCACCTCGCGCGGATCCTTGATATAGGTCTTGGACATCGCCGAGATGTGCACGAGGCCGTCCTGGTGCACGCCGATGTCGACGAAGGCGCCGAAGGCGGCGACGTTGGTGACGGTGCCCTCGAGGATCATGCCCTTCTTGAGGTCCTTGATCTCCTCGACGCCCTCCTTGAACACCGCGGCCTTGAACGCGGGGCGCGGGTCGCGGCCCGGCTTTTCCAGCTCGCGCAGGATGTCGGTGACGGTCGGCAGGCCAAAAGTCTCGTCGACGAAATCCTTCGGCTTGAGGGTACGCACGATCTCGCTGCTGCCGATCAGCGCCTTGATGTCGCTCTTGGTCGCCGCGAGAATCCGGCGCACCACCGGATAGGCTTCCGGATGCACGCCGGAGGCGTCGAGCGGGTCCTCGCCACCGAGGATGCGCAAGAAGCCCGCGCACTGCTCGAACGCCTTGGGCCCGAGCCGCGGCACGTCCTTCAGCGCCTTGCGGGACTTGAACGGGCCGTTGGCGTCGCGATGCGCCACGATGCTCTGCGCAAGGCCTGCGCCGACGCCCGACACGCGGGCAAGCAGCGGCGCAGAGGCGGTGTTGACGTCGACGCCGACGGCGTTCACGCAGTCTTCGACCACCGCATCGAGCGATTTTGCGAGCTTGGCCTGGCCGAGGTCGTGCTGATACTGGCCGACGCCGATCGCCTTGGGCTCGATCTTGACGAGCTCGGCCAGCGGGTCCTGGAGCCGCCGCGCGATCGAGACGGCGCCGCGCAGGGTGACGTCGAGGCCGGGCAATTCATCCGAGGCGAAAGCCGAGGCCGAATAGACCGACGCTCCGGCTTCCGAAACGACGATCTTCGTCATCTTCAATTCGGGCAGGCCCTTGACGAGGTCCGCGGCGAGCTTGTCGGTCTCGCGCGAGGCGGTGCCGTTGCCGATCGCGATCAGCTCGACACGATGCTTCAGCGCGAGCCTGCCGAGGGTCGCCAGCGACTCGTTCCACTGCCGCTGCGGCTCGTGCGGATAGATCGCGGTGGTATCGACCACCTTGCCGGTCGCGTCGACGACCGCGACCTTGACGCCGGTGCGGTAGCCGGGATCGAGCCCCATGGTGACGCGGGTGCCTGCTGGGGCGGCCAGCAGGAGGTCGCGCAGGTTCGAGGCGAACACGCGCACGGCCTCGGTCTCGGCCGAATTCCACAGCCGCATGCGCAGGTCGATGTTGAGATGCACCTGGATCTTGGTGCGCCAGGCCCAGCGCACGGTGTCGACCAGCCAGCGGTCGCCGGGGCGCTTGAGGTCGGCGATGCCGAACCGCTTCATGATCTTCAGTTCATAGGCGCTCGGCACGCCCGGCGGCGGCGCCTCCGCCTCGGCCTGGATCTGAAGATCGAGGATCTCTTCCTTCTCGCCACGGAACATCGCGAGAATGCGATGCGATGGCAGCTTGGTCAGCGGCTCGGAGAAATCGAAATAGTCGGCGAACTTCTCGCCCTCGGTCTTCTTGCCGTCGCGCACCTTGGAGGCCATGCGCGCGTTGGTCCACATCTCCTCGCGCAATGCGCCGATGAGGTCGGCGTCCTCGTCGAAGCGCTCGACCAGGATGGCGCGGGCGCCGTCGAGCGCGGCGGCGGCATCCGCAACGCCCTTCTCGGCGTTGACGAAGCCTTCTGCCACGACCTTCGGATCGTTGCCGGGCTCCGCCAGCAGCTGATTGGCGAGCGGCTCGAGGCCCGCTTCCTTGGCAACTTCCGCCTTGGTGCGGCGCTTCGGCTTGAACGGGAGATAAATGTCTTCGAGGCGAGCCTTGCTGTCGGCGGCCATGATCGTGGCTTCGAGGGCTGCATCGAGCTTGCCCTGCTCGCGGACCGATTCGAGGATGGCCTTGCGGCGGTCCTCGAGCTCGCGCAGGTAAACCAGACGCTCCTCCAGAGTGCGCAATTGCGCGTCGTCGAGCGCACCGGTCGCTTCCTTGCGGTAGCGGGCGATGAAGGGAACCGTGGCGCCGCCGTCGAGCAGCGTCACCGCCGCCTCGACCTGCTCGGCGCGAACCCCAAGCTCCTGCGCAATTTTGTGGTTGATGTTTGCCACGCGAGATTCCCTCTATCAAAGCACGCGACGCAGGGCGAAAACCACCGGCCGCGGGACGCCGCTTATGGACCAACCGAGGTTGATTCATCAAGGTGGGGCGCGCAACCGTCGACAGAGGATTTTTTTCGTGGGATCGATGCGATCTCGCCACATTCGTGGGGACGCGCGGCTTCCCTCTTGCGTCGCGGCAGACCAGGATAGCCGACCCGCCATCCTGCTTGACAGGAGCCGCCGTTCAGCGGCTGTTTGCGCCGCCGGGCCCCTGAACTCCACAAGGACAGTCATGCGTACAACATCGGTCGGCGTCTTCAGGATCGCCACCACGGGCCCCGGCGATGTCTCCGGTCTGATGGCCATGATCGGTTCGGGCACGATCGACCCGCGCGAGATCCTGGCGGTCCTCGGCAAGACCGAGGGCAATGGCGGCGTCAACGATTTCACGCGCGAATACGCCGTCAGCGCCCTGTGCGCGGCGCTGGCACCCCACCTCGACCTGCCGCCGCGCGAGGTCGAGCAGCGCATCGCCTTCGTGATGTCCGGCGGCACCGAGGGCGTGCTCAGCCCGCACATCACGGTGTTCACGCGCCGAACCGTCGACGCCCGTCCGGCAGGCCCCACCGGCAAGCGGCTGAGCATCGGCATGGCGCAGACACGGGATTTCCTGCCCGAGGAGCTCGGCCGCTCCGCGCAGATCACGGAGACGGCGACCGCCGTGAAGGCCGCCATGGCGGATGCCGGCATCAGCGATCCCGCCGACATCCATTTCGTGCAGATCAAGTGCCCGCTGCTCACCAGCGATCGCGTCGCGGCTGCAGCGGCGCGCGGCAACAAGACAGCGACGACCAGCGCCTACGCCTCGATGGCCTATTCCCGCGGCGCCTCCGCGCTCGGCGTCGCCGTCGCGCTCGGCGAGATTGCAGCCGATCTCCGCGATGAGGACGTGCTGCGGCGCTATGATCTGTTCTCGTCCGTGGCCTCCACCTCATCAGGCATCGAGCTGATGCACAACGTCGTCATCGTGCTCGGCAACTCGGCGGCATCAGCAAGCGAATTCGAGATCGGTCATGCCGTGATGAGCGACGCCATCGACGCCGCCGCGGTGACCGCGGCGCTGGAAAGCGTCGGACTCCGCATCGCGTCGCAGGCAACGAAGGGCCGCGAGCTCGTCAACATCTTCGCCAAGGCGGAGGCCTCTCCTGATGGCAGCGTGCGCGGCTTTCGCCACACCATGCTGGAAGACACCGACATCAGCTCGACACGCCACGCCCGCGCAGCGGTCGGCGGCCTGATCGCTGGCCTTGCCGGCACCGGGGCGGTCTACGTGTCCGGCGGCGCCGAGCACCAGGGTCCGCCGGGCGGCGGGCCGGTTGCAGCGATTGCACGACTGTCGGATTGATACGACCCGGCATCTTCCGGGGCTTGCGACCTGTCCGCCCCACGCAACCCTGCCCTTCGCGCCGGCTCGGTTGATTCGGACCGTTCCTTGCGAAAGGAAGATAGCCTCTATCCAAGAGGATTTTGACGTCATGACTTTGCCGATGAGCTGGAATGAATGGGCGCAGCACGACGGAGTCGCGCTGGCAGGGCGCGTCCGCAAGGGCGAGCTGACGGCGAAGGAATTGGCGCGGCAGGCCGCGGCAGGCGTTGCCAAGGTCGATCCGGCATTGTCGGGCGTGGTCGAGCTGTTCGAGGACGTGATCGCCGACCCCGCCAAGGATGGCGCCAACCTCTCCGGCCCGTTCGCGGGCCTGCCCTTCCTGATGAAGGATCTTGGCCCGACCATGAAGGGCCGGCTCCAGGAGATGGGCTCGCTGCTGATGCGCGGCAATCGCGCCAGCGCCGACACGTTCCTGACCGGAAAATTCCGCCAGGCCGGCCTCAACCTGATCGGCCGCACCACGACGCCGGAGTTCGGCGTGTGCAGCTCGGCCGATAATCCCGCCGTCTACGTCACGCGCAATCCCTGGAATACCGACTACACCACCTGCGGCTCATCCGCAGGCAGCGCCGCGATGGTCGCCGCGGGCGTGGTGCCGATCGCACACGCCACCGACGGCGGCGGCTCGATCCGCATTCCCGCCGGCGTCAACGGCAATATCGGGCTGAAGGTCTCGCGCGGCGTGTTCTCGCTCGCCCCGCAGATGTCCGATCTCACCGGCCTCGTCTCGATCCAGGGCTGCCAGTCGCGCTCGGTGCGCGACACCGCCGCCTTCGTCGACCACGCAAGGGGACCCGCGCCCGGCGAGTTCATGCCGTTCTGGACCACGGCGCAGCCCTATTCCGAGATGATCAAGCGCGATCCCGGCAAGCTCCGCATTGCGCTCTCGCACACATGGGGCGATTACACCGCGACGCCGGAGATCGCCGCCGAGCTGGAGAAGGCCGGCCGCTTCCTCGAAGGGCTCGGCCATCATGTCGACTATGCGCTGCCGGAGATCGATTTCCGTGCCGCGTTCGCGGCGCAGACCACCTGCTACATCTCGAATTTCGCGGTAGTGATCTCCAATATGCTCGCTGCGCGCGGGCTGGAAAAGCCGCCGGAAGATCTGATCGAACCCATGAACATTCGCATCTGGGAGGCCGGCCGGCACACGAGCTTCGCCGAGCGGGCGAAGATGCAGGGCGTGTTCAACACGACCTCGCGCGGCTTCGGCGCCTTCTTCGAGCAGTGGGACGTGATCCTGACGCCGATCACGGCGCTGCCGACGCCGAAGGTCGGCACCAGGGAATACCTCACCATCTCCGACAATCCCGACGTGCTCGACTGGTTCGGCAATCTCTGGCGCAACTTCGCCTTCACGCCGCTCGCCAATCTCTGCGGCATGCCGGCGATTTCGATGCCGATGGCAACCCAGGACCACGGCCTGCCGCTCGGCATCCAGGCCATCGCCAAGCAGGCCAATGACGGCCTCTTGCTGCAACTCGCCGCCCAGATCGAGCGCGCGCTCGACGGCAAGTGGAACGGCGGCAGGAAGCCGAAGGTGCATGTGAGCTGACGGGTGCGCGATCGCACCGACATGCGATCGCGCTCCTGCCTCAGTTCTTTACTGTCGGAATTTCCTCCGGGCGCGGCTGCTGCTGGCCCTGCTGGTACATCGCCAGTGCCTTGTCGAGCGCTTCGCGCAGCGCCAGCGCCGCGGCCACGCTGCAACGCAGGTGCGCGGTCTGGACCACGTCGACCCTGACGGCGGCGCCGACCGGCATCAGGAGGTTTGCGGCGAGCTCGATCTGGATCGCGCCGTTGTGGTGACCGAAGCAGGATGCGCCGTCGAAATAGATGATCGGCGCCCGCTCCGAGCTCGAGGTGGAAATCGTGACGGGCCCCTGATTGGTGCCGGGTGTCTCGGGGTCGGTCATGGGCGCTCCTTGCGGGCATTGGACGAACGAAGCGCCCACCATCGTTGCTTTGGCCCGCCCTGTCGAGGCCAAACCGCCTCCGGCAAGGGGTCCCGAGCAAGGCACAATCGGGGTTTTGCGCAGCGCGCGGCACTGGTCTAGAACATCGCCATGTCCACTGTACCTGTCACGCTCCCGTTCAAGGAACTCGCCGAAGCCATCAAGGGCCGCCGCTCCGATTACGGCCACATCAGCGGGCTCCAGCTCGACCGCTTCGCGCCCGCCGAGGCCTGGTCCAGCCTGCCCTACCGGCCCGTATTCGTCGGCGACACCGAGACCGGCGTGCTGCACGGCGGCGTCGTCACGGCGATGCTGGACGAGAGCTGCGGCATGGCCGTGCAACTCGCGCTCGACGGCACGCGCGCGATCGCAACCCTGGACCTGCGCATCGACTACCAGAAGCCGGCGACGCCGGGCCTCGACATCAAGGCGCATTCGGTCTGCTACCGCACCACACGCTCGATTGCCTTCGTACGCTCCACCGCCTATCAGGAATCCGAGGACGATCCGGTCGCGACCGCGACGGCCTGCTTCATGATCGGCGCCAACCGCACCAACATGCTCGCGGACCGCAGGATGGATTCGCGCAGCATTCCGACGCTGGAGGCGCCGGAGGATCCAAACGGCCCGTTCGCGAACAGCCCGTTCGCGCGCTGCCTCGGCATTCGCGTCAACGACGACGGCACGCTGACGATGCCGTTCTCGCCGAAGATCATCGGCAATCCGATCCTGCCCGCGATCCATGGCGGCATGACCGGCGCCTTCCTGGAGACCACCGCGATCGTCGGCGTGGCGCGCGAGCTCGGCGCTGCCGCGCCGCCCAAGCCGATCGGCCTCACCGTTAACTATCTGCGCTCAGGCCGTGCCCTCGACACGTTTGCCGACGTCTCGATCGTGAAGCAGGGCCGGCGCATCGTTGCCTTCGAGGCGCGGGCCTGGCAGGACGATGCCGCCAAGCCGATCGCCACCGCTTTCGGTCACTTCATGCTGCGCCCGACGCCGGGAAGTGATGAGGAATAAGCGCATTTTGACTTGACGACCGAAGTTCCGGCCACAACGATAGCGCGTCCCCGCGAGAGGTATTGGATTGCGGCATCCGCTCGACATCGTCGCCATGTTCGCCGCGCTCTGGCTGCTGGCATCGATGGTGCTCGACGCGCTGACGCCGAAGGAGCTGACGGCGATCATGATCGCGGTCGCCATCGGTCCCGCCATCATCATCACCGCCGTGTTCTACTACCTGCGCTGCCCGCGCATGGACTTTGCGGTGATGTTCGCAGCGCTGTGGCTGATCTCGGATATTGCGATTGCGTTCGTCTCAGCGAAGGCGCTGCCGCATTTCCTGATCGCGCTCGGCTTTGTGCCGGCGCTGCTGATCGGCATCGCGCTGCACTGGCAGCGCTTCCAGCGCCGCCATGAGCAGATGCCCGTGCCATCGGTGAAGCGGGGCTGAGGCCCGCGCAGTCCGTGGTTCACCTCGCCCGGTGGGAGAGGTGAACCGAACCGCCTCGGCCGAAATCAGCGCGGCAAGAGATTGGTCTTGGCGAGGTCCAGCACCTCGTCGCCGCGGCCGTTCATCACCGCGCGCAGGACCCAGAGGCTGAAACCCTTGACCTGCTCGGCCGTGATGGTCGGCGGCATCGACAGCTCCTGCTTGGCGGTGACGACGTCGAGCAACGCCGGCCCATTGTGCGCCAGCATCTCCTTCATCGCGCCCGGGAGCTCGCCGGGATCCTCGACGCGTTTCGCGAAGATACCCATCGCGCGCGCCATCGCGGCGAAATCGGGGTTCTCCAGATCGACACCGGTGTCGACGAACCCCGCCGCCTTCATCTCCAGCGCGACGAAGCCCAGCACGCCGTTGTTGAACACGACGACCTTCACCGGCAGCTTCATCTGCGTCAGCGTGATGAGGTCGCCCATCAGCATGGTGAAGCCGCCGTCGCCGGAGAGCGAGATAACCTGGCGGCCGGGCTGCGCGGCCTGCGCGCCGATCGCCTGCGGCATCGCATTGGCCATCGAGCCGTGCACGAAGGAGCCGATCAGCCGACGGCGGCCGTTCATGTCGAGATAGCGCGCGGCCCACACGGTCGGCGTGCCGACGTCGGCGGTGAATACGGCATCCTCGGACGCATGGTCGCTGATGACCTTGGCGAGGTATTGCGGATGGATCGGCTTGCTTCCCGGCGTGCCCCTGGCGAGCGAATCGAGCCCTTCGCGGGCCTTCTTGTAGTGCGCGACAGCATCGTCGAGATGCTTGCGCTGCGTCTTGGTCTCGAGCAGCGGCAGCAGCGCCTCGATGGTGAGCTTGACGTCACCGACGAGGCCGAGATCGATCTTGCAACGCCGGCCGAGATTTTCCGGGCGGATGTCGATCTGCGCGATCTGGCAATTGGTCGGGAAGAACTGCTTGTAGGGAAAATCGGTGCCGAGCATCACCAGCGCGTCGCAGGCGTGCATGGCGGCATAGCCCGATGAGAAGCCGATGAATCCGGTCATGCCGACGTCGTAAGGGTTGTCGTACTCGACATGCTCCTTGCCGCCGAGCGCATGCACGATCGGGCTCTTCAGAGCTTCCGCCAGCTGCATCAGCGGCGCATGCGCGCCGGCGCAGCCTCGGCCGCAGAACAGGGTGATGCGCTCGGCGGCGTTCAGGAGGTCCGCCAGCGCCTTCAGCTCATCGGCCTGCGGCACGACCTTCGGCGCCGACAAGGCAAGGCCGCGCGCCGTCGACAGCTCACGCTTCGGAGGACTACGGAAGGCGACGTCGCCGGGCATGGCAACGACGGCAACGCCGCGCAGGCCGACGGCGGCACGAATCGCGTTCTCCAGCACGTAGGGAAGCTGGCTCGAATCCGAGACAAGCTCGCAATAATGACTGCATTCGCGGAACAGGTTCTGCGGATGGGTCTCCTGGAAGTAGCCGCCGCCGATCTCGGCGGTGGGGATCTGCGCCGCAATCGCCAGCACCGGAACGCGGCTGCGGTGAGCATCGAACAACCCGTTGATCAGATGCAGATTGCCCGGGCCGCAGGAGCCGGCGCAGACTGCGAGGCTCCCGGTCATCTCCGCTTCGCCGGCCGCTGCAAACGCTGCAACCTCCTCGTGCCGGACGTGGATCCACTCGATGGTGCCGCGACGGCGCAGCGCTTCGGTCAGCGCATTCAGACTGTCGCCGACGATGCCGTAGATGCGCTTGACGCCAGCTTGCTCGAGCGTTGCCACGAAAAGATCGGCTACGTTGTTGATCGCCATGTCGGTCTCCTGCTTCAGCCAGTCGCATGTGTACGATGCGCAAACATCGGTTGCGACACCGCAATCGACAATAAGCTATGACACGATCATGGCTTGTCTGTTCCGGCTCAACTTTTCGCAATCGCCCGATCGTAGGCCGCGATTGTCACCCTCGCGCGAGCTGCGACATCCGCCGCCGTCATGCCGGGCTTGTAGAGGCTGGAGCCGAGCCCGAACGCCGTCACGCCGCCCTTGATGTACTCCGCAAAGTTCTGGTCCGAGACGCCGCCGACGGCGGCGATCATCACGCCGGCCGGCAGCACGGCCCTGATCGCGGCGATGCCGGAGGCGCCGAGCACGCTCGCCGGGAAGAATTTCAGGCTCGACGCACCCGCGCGCGCGGCGAGCAGCGCCTCGGTCGGCGAAAACACGCCGGGCATCGTCACCATGCCGTGCTGATGCGCGCGCGCGAGCACCTCGGTGTCGACATTGGGCGAGACCATGAGCTTGCCGCCGACGTCGTCGAGACGATCGACATCTGCCGCGGTCAGCACCGTGCCGGCGCCGATCAGCACGCCGGCCGGCGCCTGCTTCACCGCCATCGCGATGGAGCGGAACGGATCCGGCGAGTTCAAGGGAATCTCGATCGCGGTCATGCCGGCTTCGATCAGCACGCCGACAATGGCCTCGGTCTCCTCGGGCTTGACGCCGCGCAGGATCGCGACCAGCGGCCGCTTCATCGGCGGAAAGGCAACGCTCATCTCAAAAATCCTTCTGTTTCGTCCAGATCGCGGCAGCCGCCATCGATAAACCGCGGCGGACGGCTTGATCCGCATCGACCGGCCTTGCGGTCACCGACAGCGCCTCGAAAGCCAGCCGGTACAACACCGCGAGCCGTCCCGAAGCAATCAGCATGACACCCGCTTGCGGTTCGGTGCCGGAGAGCCCTGCCGCCAGCTCGACACCGATCAACGTGCCCGATAGCGTCTCGCGCGCCGCCGCCGGCGTGCCGCCGAAGAGAAGCTGCCGCGATCGCGCGCCGAACAGGAGATTGGCCGCGAAGGCCGGCGCCTCGTACGCGGCCTTCACTGCCGCCCTGAAGCTCGCGACATCCTCGGCGTCGTCTGCGCCGGCGACCGCGAGCGACAGGATCGTCTCGCGCGAGACAGCACTGAACAGCTCGCCGGTCATGAAGGTCGAGAAATGCGCGACCGTGCCGTCCTTCACGCGAACCCATTTCGAATGCGTGCCGGGCATGCAGACCAGCGTCTCTCCCGCGGCATCGAGGCCGAGCGCGCCGAGCAGTTGCGTCTCCTCGCCGCGCATGACGTCCGGCGCCTTCGGGTCGCGCTGCGCGATGCCCGGCAGGATCCGGATATCGCGCGTCTCGCCTGGCACGCGCACGGCCTGCTTCAGAACGGCAGAGAGCGGAGCCGGCGTGTCGACATAGCCGGCCTCGACCCAGCCGGTGCGGGCACCGGCCATGCCGCAAACGAGCACCGGCACATGATCCGGCGCTTCGACCGCCGCGAGATGCGATCGCAGCACCGCCGGGAAGCCGGCCTTCGCCGCGGCCAGCATGCCCTCGCCGCTGCGGCGCTCGGCCAGCACCTGGCCGGCGCCATCGATCAGCCAGAGCCGGAAGCTGCTGGTGCCCCAGTCCGCCGCGACATAAGCGGGTTCGGTCATGTCAGGTCTCTCGTCCTCGTCTCACGGCTAAGACACCGTCTCGCGACAAATGAGACGATGTCTTGCAGGCTCCCGTCGAGATACCGGCTATTGCGCGGGCAAACCAGCGCTTTCTCTTCGATTTGGGGCTCCGCCGCGCTGGCACACCGCTTGCTGAAGGCTGGTCGTTCAACGCCGTCAACGCGCGACAAGACGCGTCAACATCAGATGAGGAAACCCATGGAGATCGGCTATTTCACGATGCCTTCGCATCCGCCGGAGTGCGGGTTGAAGGAAGGACACGATTGGGATCTGCAGGTCCTGCGCTGGCTCGACGAGCTCGGCTATCAGGAAGCCTGGATCGGCGAGCATCACACCGCGCCCTGGGAACCCAATCCCACGCCGGACCTGCTGATCGCGCAGGCGCTGATGCAGACCAAAAAACTTCGCATCGGACCGGGCGGCTTCCTGCTGCCCTATCACCACCCGGCCGAGCTCGCCAACCGCGTCGCCATGCTCGACCATCTCTCCGAGGGCCGGCTCAATTTCGGCGTCGCGGCTTCGGGACTCCCGAGCGACTGGGCGATGTTCAACGTCGACGGCATGAGCGGGCAGAACCGCGACATGACCCGCGAGGCGCTGGAGATCATCCTGAAGATGTGGAGCGATCCCGCGCCCTGGACCTACAAAGGCAAGTTCTGGACGGTCTCCAAGCCGGACACGATGTTCGACTTCCTCAAGCCACACATCAAGCCGCTGCAGGCGCCGCATCCGCCGATCGGCGTCGCTGGCCTGTCGAAGAACTCGGACACGCTGAAGCTCGCCGGCGAGCGCGGCTTCATCCCGATGAGCCTCAACCTCAACCCGGCCTATGTCGGCAGCCACTGGGACTCGGTCGAGATCGGGGCCGCCAAGACCGGGCGCAAGCCGAACCGGCAGGACTGGCGGCTGGTGCGCGAGGTGTTCGTTGCCGACACCGATGAAGAGGCATGGAAGCTCTCGACCGGCGACATGATGGGCCGGATGATGAGCGAGTACTTCCTGCCGCTGCTCGGCCATTTCGGCTTCAAGGACTATCTGAAGCACGCGCCCGACGTGCCCGACAGCGACGTCACGGTCGAATATTGCGCCAAGCGGAACTGGATCGTCGGCTCGCCCGCGACGGTCGCCGAGAAGATCGAGAAGATCTACGACGAGGTCGGCGGCTTCGGAGTGCTCTGCGTGTTCGGCTTCGACTACAAGCACAAGCCGGAAGCCTGGCACCACTCGCTCTCGCTGCTCAAGAACGAGGTGATGCCGCGCCTGAAGCATCTCGGCTCCGCGAAGAAGGCGGCTTGACCGACAGCGGGTGCGGCGCGATCGTGCCGCACCCGCATTCATTTCGGAGATCTCGGCGTGAGCGTGGACGCAAAGGATTTCAAGCAGGCGATGCGCCAATGCGCCGGCGCCGTGGCGCTCGTCACCGTGGGCGCCGAGCACGGCAAGCGCACGGGATTGACGGTTACCTCGGCCTGCTCACTGTCGGATAACCCGCCCTCGCTGATCGTCTGCGTCAACCGCAACGCCAGTGCCTATGCACGCATCCGCGAGGAAGGCGCCTTTGCGATCAACTTCCTGCACGAGGATCACGCGGTGCTGGCGCTGACCTTCAGCGGCCAGAAGGGCGTCAATGGCGACGATCGCTTCGCCTTCGGGCAATGGACGCGTGGCGTGACCGGCGCACCGGTGCTGGCAGACGCGGTGGCCGCGTTCGACTGCGTGCTGGCGCAGGAGTTCGAGACCACGACGCATTCGATCTTCATCGGCGAGGTGCGCAGCGCTTCGCATTCGGCGGCGACGCCGCTGGTGTATCTGCGCAGCAATTTCCACACGCCGCGCGAGATACGGGAAGGGATCTCGCTCGGCGATCTCGATGCACGCCATCTGAGCTGGACGGATTTTTCGTGAGAGAGCTGCCCTCTTGCCTTCTCCCTTGTGGGAAAGTCAATAGCGGGAATTGCCGAGCAAAATCAATCGGCAATCGTTCGCGTGTATGGCTGGTGTAAAAAGTAGAAATCGCTGACAATGCGGGGGACATCAGTGTCGCGCCGTCACGCAGATCAGCGCCTTATTCACGCCCGGCCAATACTTCAGAGAATCGCGCGTGCATCTGTGCCAGCTATGTTCCGCGCCGATCTCACCCTTCTTGCCGAAGCACCAGCCCGAACGAACAGCGATCCTATAGGCACCATCGCGCGCATCGCAGATGTCGTTGATGCAGCCAACCGTCCTGCATTGCCTAAGATCAACATTGATCTGCCGTACCTCAAGCGGCTGTGGCGTCGGCAAAAGGGCTGCTGTGCGCTGACAGGAGCGCCACTCGAATTCAGCGGTCCGTTCGGCGTCACCATTGACCGCACCACGCCAGCACGCGGTTATACGAAGCGGAACGTTCGGCTGGTTGGGCGCAGTGCCAATGCCGCCAAACACGGTATGACAACCGCCGAATTTCATTGCTTTATCATCCAGTCATATCGCTGGCTTCGGCTAAAAAAGCTGGCACGCTGACGTCTAACCCCGGTCTTGCTGCCTGTGAATAACCCGGACAAACGTCCTAATCCTCGTACCGCTACCCTGCATTGTGCCACCGTAGCCACGCCGATTCGGAAGACGGAGCACTAGCAGCCTTGGCGAAGATCGGACGAAATCAGCCGTGCGACTGTGGCAGCGGGTTGAAATACAAGAAATGCCACGGCAAATACCCCAATGCTGCTCCGTTCCGCGATGCAGAGCACGAGCGCGCGTTCAAACAAGCGATGCGTAAAATGGAAGCGGAGCGTGCCCAGCGAGAAAAACAGCAGGGCTTAGGAAAGGGAATTATCTCTGCGCCATTTAATGACCATCGAATAGTCGCGGTCGGCAACACAGTCTACTTTTCCAAGAATTGGAAAACTTTTCAAGATTTTCTGAGAGAATTTCTGATCGGCTCTCTCGGCAAGGAATGGTTTCAGGCCGAATCCAACAAGCCAGATACAGAACGCCATCCAATTGTCCGCTGGTATCATCAAGCCATCGCAGATTCGAAACGAAATCATACCAAAGTCGGCAATCTGCTCGTCGGGCCGATGACCGGGGCACAGCGCGCGTTTATCAACCTCGCTTACAATCTGTACCTAATCGCTCATCACGCAGACCCGAAGGATGTTGATCAACTCACTTCAAGTTTCGTCGACAAGTTAAAAAGCGAACGCTCCGACGATTTCATCGGGAAGCTGTTCGAAACCTATGCGGCCGCTGCATTCTTGAAGGCTGGTTTTAAGTTGGCTTACGAGAATGAAAAGGATGGGCGTTCATCGCACGTGGAGTTTGTTGCCACCTATCCAAAAACTGGAGCAAACTTTTCGGTCGAGGTAAAGGCGAGGAATAGATCATCGACCGAGGACGGGCCAATAGATGAGGTCAAGCGGTTGCGTGTTGGTAACAAGCTGAACAAAGCTCTATCCAAGCACGCACAACACAAGCGCATCGTAATGATCGAAGTGAATGTGCCCGACATGCTGACAGAACCGTCCTTTGACGATGGATGGCCAAAGGCAGCCCTTGATCAGATACGTAACATAGAAAAGACCCCGGCTCCCGATGGGGGCGAGAAACCGAATGCATACGTAGTAGTCACTAACCATTCGTTCCACAACAATCTGAACGCGATTGGCAGCGGCACACAAGTGATCGCAGCGGGTTGTCGTATTCCCGACTTTGGACCTGACGTCGGCTTCAATCGATTGAAAGATGCGATCGAATCGCACGAGCGTCACAAGGAAATGCTCGCGCTTCTCGATTCCATGAGAGCGCACTACGAAATTCCTTCGACATTCGACGGTGAAAATCCAGAGTTCGCTTTTGCCCCCGAAGGATCGCCGCCACGTCTGCGTTTTGGCGAAGTTTACTTGATCCCAGACCCGAGTGGGAAAGAAATCAGCGCTCGGCTCTATGAGGCCATCGTGTTGGAGAACGAGAAAGAAGTCATCGGTTTCTATCGGTCAGTCGATGGAATGCAGAACATGACCATGCGAACGCCGATGACTGATTTGGAAATAGCTGCGTGGAAGCGTCATCCTGAGACGTTCTTTGGAGAAGTACGCCCGCTCCCTAGTAAGGCAC
This sequence comes from Bradyrhizobium sp. GW821-FHT13H06, assembly GCF_058803975.1. Taxonomy (NCBI): domain Bacteria; kingdom Pseudomonadati; phylum Pseudomonadota; class Alphaproteobacteria; order Hyphomicrobiales; family Nitrobacteraceae; genus Bradyrhizobium; species Bradyrhizobium sp. GW821-FHT13H06. Next base: position 268,438 of record NZ_JBXAPN010000006.1, read on the forward strand.
AGAATTGGCTGGAGCTGGCATTGTTCTTCTACGAAACCTACAAGTCCACGCCTCGCGAGAAATTGCTCGAGTGGATGGCTTCGTCTGACGATATAGAGTATCTCAAGACGCTTTCGCAAGCCGACCTCGCGATACTTTATTGCGAACGTCAGGCTTTCGGAGCGGCGCGGAAAGATGATTAGCTCCCCGCCCGCAAATTCTCGCCAACTTACGCCAAAGCCTTGGTGACGGTCCTTGGGCTCTTTCAAACCTAGCTCTCGCACCAGCCGCGTTGCGCCGTCTCGATCTTCAGCTGCTTGATCTTCCGATACAGCGTTGCACGGCTGAGCTTGAGCGCGCGCGCCGCCTCGGTGACGCGGCCGCCGTGCTTGCGAAGGGTGTCCACGATCGTCGCACGCTCGGCTGCTTCGAGATCAGGCTCCGTCCGTCCACCAAACGGCGGGAGATCGAGATCCGCATCGGTGATGACACCGTCTTCCGCGGTGCAGCCGGCGAGCCGCAGCACGTGGCGGAGCTGGCGCATGTTGCCGGGGAACGGATAGGCCGCGAGCTGCGACCAGGCCTCGTCCGACAAACGACAATTCGGCGCCTCCTCGTGCGCGATCTGGCGAATGACATCGTCGCGGTCGGCGCGCTCGCGCAGCGCCGGCAGCCGCACCTCGATGCCGCGCAGACGGAAATAGAGATCGGCGCGGAACGCGCCCTGCTCCGCCATGCGGCCAAGGTCGCGATGTGTGGCGCTGATCAGGCGGATGTCGACGGCGACAGGCTTGAGCGCGCCCAGCGGCCAGACCTCGCGGTTTTCCAGAACGCGCAACAGGCGCGTCTGCAAGCCGATCGGCATATCGCCGATCTCATCGAGGAACAGCGTGCCGCGATCGGCCTGCACGATCAGGCCCTTCGATCCGTCGCGCCGGGCGCCGGTGAAGGCGCCGGCCTCGTAGCCGAACAGTTCGGCGTCGATCAGACTCTCCGGCATCGCCGCGCAATTCAGCGCGACATAGTTGTGACGCGCCCGGTTGCTGGCGGCGTGAATGGCGCGCGCGAACACGTCCTTGCCGACACCGGTCTCGCCATGCAGCAGGACCGGCAGATTGTGATCCCCGATGCGCCTGAGCCGGTTCACGCTCTTGATCAGGCCGGGATCGCGGCCGGCGAGCCGATGCAGCGCATCGAAGCGATCGACTGGCGCATTGCGGCGCGGCGCGAGCGGACGCGCCCTCCTGCGCAGCGGCGGCGCGACATGGCCCTGGCCCAGGGCGCTACCATCGGCACGGCGCAGCCGAACGACATCCTCCGCGCCACCTTCGGCCTGATGGTCGAACTCGATGTAGCGCGACAGATCAATGCCGGAGGCGATCATGCCGTCAGTGAGGCCCAGCAGTGCACGTGCGGAACGGCAGGCGCCGATGATGCGACGGTCGTCGTCATAGGCGATGAGGCCGCTGCCGCCGTCGCCGGGCACGGTGGCGATCCAGGCGTTGTGGAAATGGCCACGGAAGATCGCGCCCTCCATCCGCCGCGTCGCCTCCATGGTCACAGCCAGCGCAAGCTGGTGCGCGGTACGTTCGAGATCCTCCCGGCAGGAAGTGATGTTCACCGCACCTGCGAGACGTCCGGCCTGGTCGAACAGCGGCGCCACGGCACAGGAGAACATGTGCCACTGCGCGCGAAAATGCTCGTCGCGATGCACCAGGATCGGCTTCTCCTCCGCGAGCGCGGTCCCCAGCCCATTGGTGCCCTCGAAGGTCTCGGCGAAGTTCGAGCCGGTATAGATCTTCCAGTCCAGAAACAGCTTGGCATCGGCTTCGCCCGGCAGGCGGCTGAACAGCATGGTCGCGTTCGCATCCGCGAGATTGACGCAGTAACCGGCATCGCGCAGCACACGGGCGAGATCGTCGAGCTCGGGCATTGCGAGCCTGATCGTCTGCTCCATCGGCTCGGCGGCGTGCCGGATTTCGGCTTCGGTCAGCGTCTGCGGCGGACCCTGGCGGGCCGGATCGAGCTTGTGACTGACCAGGCAGCGCCGCCAGGAACTGGCGATCCGCGACGAGGCATCGACGTCGGCAACATGATTGGCGACGGACAAGACCCGGGCGACATGGTTCGAGGCCGAAAGGCTGGCCATCGCGGACGTCTCCACCCTGTATTATTGTGCAAAGTCTGGCACCACGGGGCGGGATGTCAATCGGGAACCGGGAACGGGAATGGAGGAGGCACACTGCCTCGACGCCGTCATGGCCGGGCTTCGTCCCGGCCATCCACGTATTGCCGCGACTGCGAAAGAACTTGGATGCCCGGGACATCTAGCGCGAAGACGCACTTCGCGCTTCTGCCCGGGCATGACGATGTGGATATAGATTGCCTCAGGCGACTCAAAATTGCTGCACCGCCCTCACCACGTATCAATGCACGGCCGCTTCTTCGCCGTCCTCGGCTCGGGCTTCGGCACCGAACGCAGACCCGCCATGATCCACCGCCGGGTCTCGGCGGGGTCGATGACGTTGTCGATTTCGAACACGGAGGCGATCGAGACCGCCTTGCCGTTGGCATAGAGCTCGGCGACCTTGTTGCGGTAGTAGGTCTCGCGCTCCGCGGGATCGGCGATCGCCTCCATCTCCTTGCGGAAGCCGAGGCGGACATAGCCTTCGAGCCCCATGCCGCCGAACTCGCCGGTCGGCCAGGCCGCGGTAAAGAACGAGGCGTGGAAGCCACCGCCGATCATGGACTGCGCCCCGAGCCCATAGCCCTTGCGCAGCACGATACCGAACAGCGGCACGGTGAGGCTCGCGCCGGTCACGAACATGCGCGAGACGTGGCGGACGATCGCGGTCTTCTCGGCCTCCGGGCCGACCATGAAGCCGGGCGTGTCGCAGAGCGAGACGATCGGCAGATCGAAGGCGTCGCAGAGCTGGAGGAATCGCGCGGCCTTGTCGCCGGCATCGGCATCGATGGCGCCGCCGAGATGGCGCGGATTGTTGGCGATCAGGCCGAACGGCTTGCCCTCGATGCGGATCAGCGCGGTGATCATGCCGACGCCGTAGTCGCGGCGCAGCTCCAGCACGGAATCCTTGTCGGCGACGAGATCGATCACGCTGCGGATGTCGTAGACGCGCAGGCGATTCTCGGGGATGGCGCGGCGGAGCAGGCGCTGGTCGGCGGCTTCCCAATCCGTAACCGCGCCCTGGAAATAAGACAGGTATTTCTGCGCGACGGACGTCGCTTCTTCCTCGTCCTCGACCAGGACGTCGATGACGCCGTTCGGCGACTGGAACGAGACCGGGCCGACCTCGGCCGGGTGATAGACGCCGAGCCCGCCGCCCTCGATCATGGCCGGACCGCCCATGCCGATCGAGGCGTTCTTGGTGGCGATGATGACGTCGCAGCAGCCGAGCATCGCGGCATTGCCGGCGAAGCAATAGCCGGAGACCACGCCAATCACCGGCACGAGGCCCGAGAGCCTCGCGAACTGCACGAAGGACGGACCGTCGAGCCCGGTCATGCCGAGCCGGTCGGTATCGCCGGGCCGGCCGCCGCCGCCCTCGGCATAGAACACCAGCGGCACGCGCCAGTCTTCCGCGAGCGTCAGCATGCGATCGATCTTCTTGTGGTTCATGTGGCCCTGCGTGCCCGCGAGCACGGTGTAATCATAGGCCACGACGATGCAGCGGCCGCCCTCGGGGCCGAATTTCCCGGCATTCACGGTGGCGACGCCCATGACGAGGCCGTCGGCCGGCGTGTTCTTGATGAGGTCGTCCAGCTTGCGCCGGCGGCGCTGTGCCGCAATCGCAAGGCTGCCGTACTCCATGAACGAGCCGTCGTCGACGAGCTGGGCGACGTTCTCGCGCGCGGTGCGCTGGTTGGTGTTGCGGCGGCGCTCGACCGAGGCCGGACGGTTCTCGTCGAGCGTATTGGCCTGGCGCGCGATCAGCTCGGCGAGATCGGGACGGACATGGTCGAGATCGACATCGGCTTCCGCCGCCGTGCTGTCAGCCGCAACATCAAGCGGCTCGAGATACAGGATCGGCTCGCCATGCATCAGCGTGGCCCCGTCACCGGCAAGGAGCTTCGTGACCCGGCCGCCCTGCTCGGCCATGACCAGATGCTCCATCTTCATGGACTCGATCACGGCGAGCTGCTGGCCGGGGCGCACGATCTCGCCTTCCTTCACCTGGATGGTGACGATGGTTCCTTGCAGGGGCGCTGCCACCATCACCGCCCCTTCGGGCACGGCTTGCGTGACGTGGGACTCCGCGGAGTGCGCGCCGCTTCGCTCGCTCGCCGCGAAATAGAGCGGCTTTGCCGCGCCCTCGGCCGCCCCGACGAGCTTGCCGATGTTGCGGTCGATGAAATCGGTCGCGATGCGGTTGATCCTGAAATCGGGATGCGCGAGCACCGCCTGGAGGAAAGCGATGTTGGTGACGACGCCATCGATCCGGAATTCGCGCAGGGCCCGCGAGGCTTTCGCGACCACGTCGTGCCAGGCCTCGCCCGGGGTATGGACGATGACCTTGGCCAGCAGCGAATCGAAGGCGGCACTGGTCTTGTAGCCGGCATAGCCAAAACTATCGACGCGCACGCCCGGGCCCGACGGCGGCTCGAACACGGCAAGCACGCCGCCGGTCGGATGGGTCGCCCCCGTCTCGTCCAGCGTCTCCATGTTGACGCGAAGCTGCATGGCATAGCCGCGCGGCGTCGGGATCGATCCCTGCGCAAGGCCGAGCGCGGCCAGCGTGCTGCCCGCAGCGACCGCGAGTTGGGCGCGGACGAGGTCGAGCCCGAGCACCTCTTCGGTCACGGTGTGCTCGACCTGGAGCCGCGGATTGGCCTCGATGAAGGCAAAGCTGTCCTCGGCCGTGCCGTCGACCAGGAACTCGAAGGTGCCGAGATTGTCGTAAGAAGCCGCCGCCGCAAGCTGCTTCGCCGCTTCGATGATGCGGCCGCGCAAGGCGTCGCTCAGCGAGGGGCTCGGCGCCACCTCGATCAGCTTCTGGTGACGGCGCTGGATGGTGCATTCGCGCTCCCAGAGATGGGAGATCGCACCATGGCAGTCGCCGATGATCTGCACCTCGATGTGGCGCGCCTGCCGGATCAGCCGCTCGGCATAGACGCCGTCGAAGCCGAACGCCGCCCTGGCCTCGGACTGGCAGCGCGCATAGGCTTCCGCGAGATCGGGCGCGTTCTCCACCACGCGCATGCCGCGGCCGCCGCCGCCGGCCATCGCCTTGATCACGATCGCCGCGTTGCTGCCGAGCGACGCGAAGAAGGCCGTGATCTCCTCGAGACTCGACGGCCCGCTGGTGCCGGCGATGATCGGCACGCCGCAGCGCTTCGCCAGTTGCCGCGCCGCGACCTTGTCGCCGAACAGTTCGAGCGCTGTCGCCTTGGGGCCGACGAACGTGATCCCTGCGTCGGAGCAGGCCCTTGCGAAGGCCGCGTTCTCGCTGAGAAAGCCATAGCCGGGGTGCACGGCGTCACAGCCCACTGCTTTGGCCGCCTTCACCACCGCGTCGATGTCGAGATAGGCCCGCGCGCCCCGACCGGGAATTTCGATCGCCTCCTCCGCAACGCGCACATGCAGCGACAGCGCATCGTCCCCAGGATGGATCGCGACCGTCGCGATGCCGGCATCGGCTGCCGCGCGCGCGATGCGAATGGCGATCTCGCCGCGATTGGCGATCAGGAGCTTCTTGAACGACATGATCTCTCTCACTCAGACAGCAGCAGGCAGGCTTGGATTGAGGTCCTGCTTCTTCACTTTACCCGTGGCCGTCAGCGGCAGGGCTTCGATGATGCGGATCTCCGGGACCTTGTAGACGGCCATGCGCTCGGCGCACCAGCTGCGCAGGTCTTCCGCAGAGACGGTGCCGGCCGCCTCCGGCTTGAGCTGGACAAAGGCAACCGGCACCTGCCCCCTGTCGGGATCGTCGCGGCCGACCACGCCCGAGCCCAGCACCTTCGGATGCTGCCCGAGCAGTGCCTCGATCTCCGGCGGAAAGACGCTCATGCCCTTGACCTTCAGCATTTCCTTGCGGCGGCCGAGGAAGTGCAGGAAACCGTCCTTGTCGATGGTGCCGATGTCGCCGGTGCGCAGCCAGCCATCGATCAGAGACTCCGCGGTCGCCTCCGGCTTGTTCCAGTAGCTCTTGAGCAGCGACGGCGTGCGTACGCGGATCTCGCCTTCGGCACCCAGCGGCAACAGCGCACCGGTCTCGAAATCGGTGATCTTGAACTCGGCACCGGGAACCGGCAGCCCGACGAAGATCGGCTGGTTGTTGAGGTCGAAATCGTCGTCCTGGAAGCCGGCCGTGAAGGTGTTGGAGGTATGGGTCTCCGTCATGCCCCAGGCCGCTTCCATGAGGATCGTGCCGGTGAGATCCTTCCAGCGCTTGCGATAGTCGGCGTTGAGCTTCTTGACGAAGGAGACCACGCGCACCTGCTTCAAGGACGACAGGTCGAACTCGCTCCAGCGCGGATGGTCCATCAGCTCGACCGCGCCGTCGACCGGCATCGCGATGATCGTGACCTTGTATTTGTCGATCGCGGCCATCGCGCCGACGGCATCCCAGCGTGCGAGCAGGACCAGCGTCGCGCCGGAGAACAGCGGGAAGATCAGCCCGAAATTCTCGCCCGCGATCCAGAATTCCGGAAAGAACGACAGGAACACGCTGCTCTCGTCGGACAGGACCGAGATGCCGTAATTGGCGGCGGCCGTGTAGACCATGTCGCGATGGGTGTGGACGCAGCCCTTGGGCATGCCGGTCGTGCCGCCCGTATAATTGAGAGCTGCGACATCATCGAGCCCGGGCGGCGGCAGCGGTACAGGTGTCGGCATCGCAGCGAGCGCCGGCAACAGATCGGTTGCGCCTGCGACCGCGACACGCGGCGCCCGGATCGAGTCCGGCGCCGGAAATGCCGGCGTTGGCGGCACGACATCGGCAAAGCTGGTGACGATGATCTCGCGCAGCCGCACCTCGCCCCTGACCTGCCCGACGACCGGCATGAGCTGGTCCAACGCGACGATCACTTCGGCCTGGGTATCGTTCAGCTCGTAGGACAGCTCGAACGCGCGCGACAGCGGGCTGACGGGAACGTGGACCGCGCCGAGCTTCAGGATACCGAAAAACACGATGTGGAATTGCGGGCAGTTCGGCAGGAAGACGGCGACGCGGTCGCCCTTGCGCACGCCTTTGGCCAGCAACAACGCCGCAAAGCGGTCGCTCTGCCGGTCGAGGTCAGCGTAGGTGGTGACGTGACCGTAGAAGATCACCGCTGGACGCTCCGGACTCCGCTTCGCCCAGGCGCGCAGATATTCCGTCAGGGGAACTTCACCGTGCAGATAATTCGGCGAGCGCGGCATGCCCTTCGGCCAGGCCTTGTCCCACAACCCGCGCAAGGCGGCGAGATAGTCCTTTTCGTCGAGGCCTGCACTCATGGCGTCTTTCCCGTGCTGCTTTTTCTTGTCGCGAGAGACGCAACGTGCCGTCACGCGACCGCGTTACACGTCGAGCACGGCAGAGTTCATGTCAAGGAAAACAGTTTTCCGCAGCACGGCCGATGCCGCGGCGCGGAAAAACCAGACGTTACGCCCCGACGAGGCGAATGATCCGCCGCACGGCTGACGGGATCGGCGCGATGACGGGCACGGTGAAAATCGGCTGAAGCGCGCCTGCTGCTTCACCCAGCGGGCCGCCGCCGATGATCACCGCCTCCGCGCCGTCCTGCGCAATGCAAGCCTCGACCGCGCCGGCCAGCGCGGTGCGCAACAGCGATGGATCTCGCATCAACACATGCGGATCGCCTTCGGTAAAGCGTGTGCCGGTGTAGTGCGATCGCAATCCCAGCGCGTCCGGCATCGCATCGATCTTCGCCTTCAGCAGCGGCGTCGTGGTCGCCACGCCGAAGCGTCGGCCGTTCTCCGCGGCCTCCAGCATCGAGGACTCGCCGATGCCGACGGCGGGCAATTTCGTCGTCGCCTTGATCCCGGCAAGACCGGGATCGCCGAATGCCGCGACGATCATGCCGTCGCACTCGCCGCTGCGGGCACGCGCGATCTCCTCGACCTCCGGCGCTGCTGCCTCCAGTTCATCCCCCGAGACGATCATCGTGGGCGCACGCGTTGCCGTGATACCGGCAATGTCGAAGCCATCCGCGGCTGCAGACTTGGCAATCGCCACCATCATCGCGGTGGTCGCCTCGAGGCTGTTCGGATTGATCAGGAGGATACGGCGGCCAGCCATGCTAGCTGCCCGCCCGCGCCCGCGCGCCGATCTCCTGGAAGATCGCGGTGAGCTCGTCGACCTCGTCCTCGCCTTCCTTCGGCCGGATCCGCTGCTCCATCTCCTCGATGTGATGACGCATGGCATGGACCGCGCCGGCCTTGTCGCGGGCGAGGATCAACGCGCCGATGTCGGGATGGGCATCGGGCGAGCAATCCGGCTCTCCCGGCTGCTCGAAGGTCGCAATCGCCAGCGACGTTCGCAGCATCAGCTCGCGCGACATTTCCAGCAACACGCGGTTGCCGGCGAGCTTGGCGACCAGGATGTGGAACTCGGCCGTCAGCGACAGCGAGGCCCAGCGGTCATTGCGATCGTGACGCGCCTCGCGCTCCATATGCGCCTTCAACTCCGCCTTGCCGGCTTTGTCCAGCCGGTCGACCGCGGCGCTGACCGCTGCGGTCTCGATGATCCGGCGCGCGGCAAAGATGTCCTGCGCCTCCGCCCAGCTCGGCCGGTACACGAAGGCGCCGCGGTTGGGGATCTGCATCACCACCTTGCGCGAGGCGAGATGGGACAACGCCTGGCGGATGTGAATCCGCGTGGTACCGAAGGCCGCGGCGAGCTTGTCCTCGCCGAGCTTGGCGCCCGGCTTGAGCCGCTTCTGGCTGATCGCGGTCAGGATGCCCTGGACCACCGGATCGTCGTCGATGCTGCGCGGATCCACGGCCTCCGGCTCCCCGAGCTTCGGCTCGGAGCGCTTCGGCTTGCGCTTGAGGGGACGGGTTCGCTTCATGCGTCGCTTTTACAGGATTCTGGAGTGCTGCCGGAGCCCATTTTTTATACAAACTGGTGGTAATACTGTTCACAATATCGCCAATAAATTGGCGCCAATATTTGGCGCCTAAAAACTATCGCAACGCTGGCAAGGCCTTAGCGAACGAGGCGCGCTGGCACGGCGATTGCTAATTCCCCTCGCGCAGGACAACGCGAAGGATGGAGCTGGCGTTGAGCGATGTACGCGGACTCTCGCTGGATTTGAAAGGCATCGGCCACGCCTTCGGCGCGACCGTCGCGCTGGACGACATCGATCTCACTGTTGAAGCCGGTGAGTTGATCGCCCTCCTCGGTCCGTCCGGCTGCGGCAAGACCACGATGCTCCAGATCATCGCGGGCTTCCTGCGCCCGTCCCGGGGCGAGGTGCGCTTCGACGGCGCGCGGGTCGAGCATATTCCGGCCAATCGCCGCCGCATCGGCATGGTGTTTCAGAACTATGCGCTGTTTCCGCATCTGACCGTGTTCGAAAACGTCGCCTACGGCCTGCGGGCGCGCAAGACGGCGAAAGACGTGGTGGCGGCGAAGGTCGAACAGATGCTCGGCCTCGCCCAGATGGCATCGTTCGCGCGAAGGCTGCCCGGAGAGCTCTCCGGCGGACAGCAGCAGCGCGTCGCGCTGGCACGGGCGCTTGCGATCGATCCGGGCCTTGTCCTGCTCGACGAACCGTTCTCGGCGCTCGACAAGAATCTGCGCCTCGACATGCAGATCGAGATCAAGAGTCTGCTAAAGACCTTTGGCGTCACCTCCATCATCGTCACGCACGACCAGGAGGAGGCGCTGTCGATGGCCGACCGCATCGTCGTACTGAACAAGGGACGCATCGAGCAGATTGACAGCCCGGACGCGCTCTACGACCGCCCGGCGAGCCTGTTCATCTCGAGCTTCATCGGCCACACCAATCTCCTGCGCGGCACCGTCACCGACGCCGATCGCGTGCAGCTCGATGCCGGGCCCGAGATCGATCTCGGCCGTTCGGCTCAGCGCAGGCGCGGCACGCCGGTGACGATCTCGGTCCGGCCTGAAAACATCACGTTCGGCGCCGAACGGCCCGGTGCCATCCCCGTCACGATCCGCGCCACCGTGCCGCTCGGCGCCGTCAGCGTCACCGAGGGCGTCACCGCGAGCGGCGAAGCCGTGAAGGTCAGCCAGGCCCGCGCCGCCGGCCTCGCGAAAGCGCAGGCCGGGGAGACGGCCTGGCTCGCGATCTCCGATGTCTCGCGCGTCAGCATTTTCAGCACGCCAGTCGACGACGTTTCCAAGCATCAGCAAAGGAGTGTTTGACATGAGCCTATCCCGGAGATCGCTGCTCACCACAGGTTCGGCCGCGCTTGCGGCAGCTGGTCTCGGATGGCCGACATCATCACGCGCGGCCCCCTCGATCGTGGCGACGACCTATCCCGGCAGTTTCGACGAAGCCTTCCGCGCGGTGGTCGGGCCGGCCTTCAAGAAGTCCAGCGACGGCGGTGTCACCTTTACGCCCCTGCTCGGCGTCGACCAGATCGGCAAGATCCAGGCATCGCGCAACACGCCCCCCTTCGACGTCGTGCTGTTCGACGAGGGACCGCTGATCCCGGCGATCGCGAGCGGCGTGCTGGAGAAATTTCCGGTCGAGCAGTCGAAGTCATATGCCGACATCCCCAGCGTATTCCGCCATCCCGACGGCTACGCCCCTGTCATCACCGCGCAATTGATCGGCATCGCCTACAATCCGAAGAAGATCACGACGACGCCGACCTCGTGGGAGGATCTCTGGAGACCGGAATACAAGGGCCGCGTCGGCATCACCGGTCTGGGATCGAGCCTCGGCACCGCCTTCATGGTCGAGATCGCGAAGCTCAACGGCGGTTCCGAGACCAATATCGAGCCGGCCTTCGAGGCCATGAAGAAGCTGCTGCCCAACGTCGGTGCGATCGCGGCCTCGCCCGGCGCGCTGGCTGCGCTGTTCCAGCAGGGCGAGATCGATATCGCCTTCAATTTCTGGAACAACGTGGCGCTGCTCGCCGCCAAGGGCGTCGACATCGCTTTCGCCAAGCCGAAATCCGGCGCCGTCGTGATCCGCACCAGCGCCCAGATCGTCAAGAACAACCAGGATCCGAAGGCGGTGCTGGACTATCTCGACACGGTGATGTCGGTTGAAACGCAGAAAGGCCTTGAGGCGGCGCCCTGGATGATGATGCCGACCAACGGCAAGGTGGCGCTGACCGGCGCCAATCTCACCGTCGCCAAGAGCCTCGACGACCTCATTGCCAACAATGTGCTGCTCGACTGGACCAAATTCCAGCCGCTGCGCGGCGAATGGATTACCCGCTTCAGCAAGGAGGTGAAAATCTAGATGACGCCGGCAAGCACGACTGCATCACGACAAATGCTGCCGGTGATCCCACTGGCGGCGTTGTTCCTGGCCGCCTTCGTGCTGCCGCTGATTGCGCTTGTCGCGATCAGTCTGTTCCGCACACCAGAGTTCGCAGAGCTGTCGCTGGCGCAATATCTGCGCTTCTTCTCGGACCCGTTCAGCATCAAGGTGCTGACGGACACGCTTTGGCTGGGGACGGAGGTCGCATTGGCGACGCTGATCCTCGCCTACCCTCTCGCACTCGTTTACGCCGCGAGCGGCCAGCTCATGCGTACCTTGATCACGTTCCTGATCATGCTGCCGCTCCTGACCAGCACGGTGGTGCGCACCTTCGCCTGGATCGTCCTCCTCGGCCGCGACGGCATCATCAACACGGCGATGCTGTCGCTCGGGCTGTGGCAGGCCCCGGCTCGCTTGCTCTACACCTGGGAGGGCATGGTTCTGGCGCTGACCCAGATCCAGCTCCCTCTGATGGCGTTGCCTGTCATCAACAGCCTGCTGCGGCTCGACGGCAATCTGACGCGTGCGGCTGAAGGTTTGGGCGCAAGCCGCGCCCGCATCTTCATCACCATCATCCTGCCGCTGACGCTGCCGGGCGCCATCGCCGGCTGGCTGCTCGTCTTCGCCGCCGCTGCGACCGCCTTCATCACCCAGACGCTGGTCGGCGGCGGGCGCATTATCCTGATGCCATCCTATATTTACCAACAGGCGGTCGGCGTGCAGGACTGGCCGTTCTCGGCGGCACTGTCGCTGATTTTCACGCTGGCCGTGACCGGCATCGTCTTTGCCGTCGGCGCGCTGTCGCGCCGCTATGTGCGAGGCGTCGATGCAGCGTAGCCTCATTGATCGCGTCTATTCCGGCATCATTGGTGCCATCACCGGCTTCGGGATGCTGCTGCTGCTGGCACCGACGCTGGTCGTGCTGATCATTTCCTTCACCGGCGGCATCACGCTAAAATTCCCGCCGCCGAGCTGGTCACTGCGCTGGTATGCCGAGTTGCTGCAATCGCAGGAAATCGTCGAGCCCGCGTTGACGAGTCTCAAGGTCGCAGCGGCGGCGACAGTTCTCTCCGCAGTGCTGGGCGGCGCGGCGGCACTCGGACTGGCACGAAGCCGGTTGAAGATCGCACGCGTCCTTGACGCCTTGTTCATGTCGCCGATGGTCCTGCCGGCGATGGCCCTCGGCCTGTCGCTGCTGCTGGTCTTCAACCTGCTCGGCATCCGCCTGTCGGCGGCGACGCTGGTGCTCGGCCACACCATCATCTGCGTGCCATTCGTCATCCGGATGGTCGGCGCCTCGGTGCAGCAGCTCAATCCGGTGCTGATCACCTGCTCGCTCAGCCTGGGTGCCAGCCGCTGGTACACCTTCCGGCGCGTCACGCTGCCGCTGATCCGCCGCGGCATCGTCGCGAGCTGCTTCGTCGCGTTCCTCACCTCCTTCGACAATGTTCCGGTGTCGCTATTCCTTGCCGATGCCCGCACCGAGGTCCTGCCGATCAAGCTCTGGGCGATCCTCGAAGGCAGCCTCGACGTACGCGTCGCCGCCGTCTCCGGCGTGATCGTGCTGCTGACCCTCGCCGGCCTCGTCTGCGCCGAGATCTTCGGCGGCGTCAGCCGCCAGATCGGGAGCCGCTGATCATGCCGATCGAACGCGATCTTCGCGGATATGGCCGGGCCCGGCCCGATATCGTCTGGCCGAACGGCGCCCGCGTCGCGGTGTCGCTGGTGGTGAATTTCGAGGAGGGCGCCGAGCTCGCGATCGAGCAAGGCGATGCGGAGACGGAGCGCTACGGCGAGGTCGCCTCGACATCGCCGCCGGGCGTGCGCGATCTCGTGCAGGAACAGGTGTTCGACTATGGCATGCGCGCAGGCCTGTGGCGATTCCTCGACGCCTTCACCGAGGCCGGAATCCGCTCCACCTTCATGATGTGCGGCCGCGCCGTCGAGCGCGTGCCGGACCTTGCCCGCGCCGTGGTCGAGGCCGGCCACGAACCGGCGGTGCATGGCTGGCGCTGGCTGCCGCACGCGCTCTATGGTCATGCCGAGACGGAACGCCGTGACATTGAGAAGACGCGCGACGTCATCGCCCGCGCGACCGGTCTCACGCCGGTCGGCTTCATGTCGCGCGGCAGTCAGAGCGCATGGACGCGCGATATCCTGATCAGGCTCGGCTTCGCATACGATTCCAACGCACTCGACGACGATTTGCCCTATTGGAGCCCGTCGCCACAGGGGGCGATGCTGGTCCTGCCCTACGGCTTCGACACCAACGACATGAAGTTCTTCCACCCGAATGGCTTTGTGCAGCCGGAGGATTTTTCAAACTATGTCAGCGCCGCACTCACCACGCTGGTCGAGGAGGCAGAGCGTGGCCGCTCCGCGATGCTGTCGGTTGGATTTCATCTGCGCATTTGCGGCCGCCCGGCGCGCTTCCGCGCCGTGAAGACCATTCTGGCCGAGCTGGCGCGGCTTGAGGGCCGGGTCTGGGTCGCAACACGCGCCGACATCGCGGCACATTTTTGCAAAGTCGCGCGCTAGGCGGCCCGCACGCCCGCAGCGAGGGTGCTGTGCTTGTCCCGTAGCGATCGCAGCTCCTTCATCAGCCGGCCGCTCGACTGCGGCACGAGGCCGGCGGCCATGCCGGTCTCCGCGGCCGCGTCGGTGACGCCGGAGATGTTTTGCCCCCGCAATTCCGCAGGAGATCTGCCTGCACGCTCCTTCCGAGATACGAGTGCTTCCAATCTAGAACACCTCGACATCGCCTCTCCGAGCGTTGACTTGGAGGGGTCTCTGGCGGAACGATCGGCGCAGATCATCCGCGCCAGCTCTGCCGCGCGCGCAGCCAAAGGCCAGAGGCTCAATGCATCAATCGACACATACCAGGCCGCTCGATCTGCCTGCGCTGAGCGCAGCGGAGCGGCTCTTCATCTGGGGTTTCAGGGCGAAAGCACGCCGCGGAGGTGCGGTTCCGACCGCGGCCGATATCAAGGAGGTGTACGACCACTTCCGCGTGGGCGACGCCGTGCCCTCGCTGGAGTCCATCATCGAGATCTTCGCCTGCACGGCCCATACGGCCATCGAAGTGCATTGCCCGACTTGTCCACGCATGTCGGACAGCGAGCACGGACTTCTGCGTGCCATCGCCGCTGCGCAGCAGGAACGGATCGAGGTCGCCCGCGAGCAGTTCGAGTGCTGGCTGCCGCCCGTCGGCGCCGATTGGGCGCTTGCGCCGGTCCAGGGGCTTGCAACGATCTTCCGCATGGCCGGTCTCATCCTGCCCGACCGACACGTGCGGTCTTTCGACCAAGACCGGATGATGGCGATGAAGACCTGGCTGGTCGGTAGCCCCACGCTGCACTGACGGGAGCATTCATGATGCAGGACGCATGCGAGTCCCTTGCAGTCCCGGACGCAGGCCGGTCGCAGCTCTGTCCGCTTCAGGCTGCGCTTGGGGCGCCACGAAGCGTCGAAGGCTACGATGACTTCTGCCGCATCGCGCTGTCGCTGTGCCGGTTCATCGGAGCGGCCTACGCCACCGGCGCGTCCGATTGCTGGGAAGCGGCCTATCGCTTCGCGGACGAGGCACCCGGCGTTGCCGACAGCCCGCTGCTGGTCGCACGGGCTGCCGCACTCGTCAGAGTCCTGCGCAGCCGCCGGCCGTGCGAGCTGTGCTTCATGCCGCCATCCTGCCGGCGCCTCTCCAAGGACGAGGCAGAGTTGATGCGGCTGCTGGCGACAGCGCGCCGCAAGCAGCCAGGCGAGCTCGAATCCGTCGTCTGCCAGTTCGTCGGCAATGAGAACGAGATTGCGACCACGCGGGCGGTCAACGCGCTGGCGTTCTGCTGATGCTTTGACGGGTTCCAGTCGCATCTGGAGTGGCCTTGCGCTATCATGTCGTTATGGAGGCGCAGTGCTCGATGCCCTCCATGAAACCTCCAGACGATCCCAGCGCAACCACCGCTGGGATCGTCGTTCTGGATGGCCGCGCACGATCGGGGCGGTCCCCTCTTGAGAATTGACCGCCGGAAAGGTCTGATGGGGTGCGGGAGAGGCCTCCCGCCAATGCAACCCGGGACCTGAGCGGCATGACCATGTCGGTCGAGCAATTGTGGAGCCTGCCGGAGACCGCGCTGATCGGCGCCTATGCCGAGGCACGACGACGCTACGCCGAGAAGAAGTTCGAGCGCGACACGCAGCGGGCGCGGCTGGAATGGATGCGCGCAAAACTGTTCGTCAACACGCAGGGCAACGTGACCGAGCGCAAGATGGCGGTCGACGTGTCGGAAGAGCTGGCGCGCAAGGGTCAGGAGGTACGCGAGATGACGCGCGATCTCGACATGATGAAGATCGACGTCGACGTGATCGACACCATGATCCGACTGCGCGGCGCGCACGGTGCTCCGCCGGTCCACGAAGAGGCGACCGAGAAGCCGGTCGAGCCGGAGGGGGAGTGACATGGCCGCATTCCGCGGAAGCTGCCTGTGCGGCGAGATCGCCTTCGAAGTCGAAGGACCGTTCGAGCGTTTCCTCAATTGCCATTGCTCGCGCTGCCGCAAGGCAACCGGGGCGGCGCATTCCTGTGAGGTGATCGTGAAGGCGCAAGCGCTGCGATGGCTGCGCGGTGAAGCATCCGTCATGCGCTTCGACCTGCCCAATGCGCGGAGCTTTGCCACCGCATTCTGCAAGATCTGCGGCAGCCCGATGCCGCACCTCACGCGCAGCGGGCGCGAGGCGATCATCCATGCCGGCGCGTTCGACGAGAGGCTGGACGCGACACCCGACCGGCATGTGCACTGGACCTCCCGTGCGGATTGGTATGCGCACGGGGACGCGCTGCCGGTCGAGGATTAAAGGGGCGCCCGATTTGAGCCGATACGCGTGCGATCGGGGCGGACGCGCTACTCGCCCGCAACGCACGCTTCCATGATGCCGTCGAGCTCCGCCTTCGAGAGCACGCCAAGCTCGGCGATGAAGACGATCCGCGTCCGTGCCGCGCCCGCTGCGGGCGCTTCGCCCGGTGCGAGCGTGGCGCGGCCGCCGGCGAACTGGAAGACCATCATGCGACCGGGCTGCTCGATGCTCTCGAACAGTCCCTTGGCGCGCGCGAGCTTCGGCGCCAGGCGGTTGATGGCCTGCTGAAAGCGGGGTAGCGAGACCGGCTTGTCCGAGGTCCAGCTCAGCGTCTCGAAGCGCTCCTCTGCCGGTCGCCGCGGGCCCACTTCACGCGGCGCGGGCGGGCGATCGATTTCCGCGGGAAACAGCAGCGCGGCAGGAATCTCGCCATGCTGCGCATCGACCACGACGGCGGGAACACGCAGCGCGCGGATCGCCGCGCGCATGCGCGCTCCCGCGCCCGCGTCGGCCAGATCCAGCTTGCTGAGCGCCACGATATCGGCGACGCGCAGCTGCGAACGCTGGAGCGCGTCGTCGAGGGCGGCGGGCGGGGCCGTCGCGTCCATCACGCAGAGCACGGTCTCCAGCCGCACCTCGCGCAGGATCACCGGGTCCATCAGATTGCGGACGATGTCGGCGGGATCGGCGACGCCGCTGGTCTCGATGACGATATAGTCGGGCCTGGGATCGCGCCGCAGCAGCGTCGAGAGCGTGCGCAACAGATCACCCTCGAGCGAGCAGCAGATACAGCCATTGGCAAGGCTGACCACGCCGTCGCTGGCGCCCGCGATCAGCTCCGCATCGATGTTGATCGCACCGAAATCGTTGACCACGGCGGCGATGCGCCGCCCCTCCGCATGCGCCAGCAGATGGTTGACGACCGTGGTCTTGCCCGCCCCCAAAAAGCCCGTCACCAGGAGAATGGGGACCGGCATGGATCAGCCCTCGACCACGGGGCGGCGCACAGGCTTACCCGGCCGCGCCGCCACGTCCAGCACGCCGTCGGAAATCAGCACCTGGCCGCTGACCACGAGATGCCGCACGCCCTCCGAGGGACGGTTCATCGCGGTGAAGGTCGCGAGGTCCGAGAGCTTCTCGTAGTCGAACACGACGATGTCGGCATCCGCATCTTTCGCGAGCCGGCCCTTGGCGCGCATCGCGGGCGTGCTCTGCGACAGGATCTCCGCCGGGATCAGCGCGCATTTGCGCACGCCTTCCAGCAGCGACACGGTCTTGCGCTCGCGCACCCATTCGCGGATGAATTTCGTGAAGCAGCCGGCCGAGCGCGGATGCGAGGTGGCATCATCCGGCAGCGGCCAAGCATCGCCGGTATAGGTGGTGCCGTCGGACAGCGTCCACGGCATCGCATCGGAGGCGATGGCGCCACCGGGATACAGCACCGACATGTCGAGCAGGTCGCGGTGATGCGCATTGTTCTCGGTGTCGAGGATGTGCCAGAGCACCAGCGATGACGGCTCCTCGGCCTGCGCCTTGAGCAGCTCCTCGCGATCGTGGAAGCGATAGCCGTCGGTGACGCGCTGCACGGAATCGTAGCCGGTGCCGTTGCGCTCGACGAACTCGGGATCGCTGAAGAAGGCGGCGGCCAGCACGGTGGAGCCGGTGCCGTAAGGATAGGCCTCGACCGTGATCGGCAGACCCTGCGCCTGCGCCTTCTCGATCAGCACGCGGCAGCGCTCGACGTCGGTCTTGCTCGACGAGTTGAAATGGCAGATGTGCATGTGCGCGCCGGTGGCGCCGGCATAGCCGATCAGGCGGATATAGGCTTCCGCCGCGCTCTCGGGGTCGATGCGCGACATGAAGGCGACGTGGGTGAAGGTCGGCACGTCCTTGGCCGCAGCCAGCTGGCAGACCGCCGTCAGCTCCTGCACGCCTGCGCCCGGCGCATAGGCGTTGAGGATGCCGATACCGATGCCGCCCTCGTTCAGGCCGCGGGTGAGGCGCTCGAGAATGCCCGATACCTCCGCATCGGTCGCGACGTTGTCGATCCAGCGCCGGTCGCGCATGGCACTGCCGAACGCCTCCAGCGAACTCTCCGCATTGGAGCCCGTCATCGCGCCGATGCGGGCAAAGGCCCAGTTGGTGGCGGCGCCGTAATTCAGCACACGGCCTTTCCGCGCCTGGCGCTCGTACCAGGATGCGACCGGCAGCACGCCGGCCTCGAGATCCAGCGTCGTCGTGACACCGTCGAACGCCTGCATGCGGTCGGCCGGGACCGACTGGCCATGCGCATGCAGATCGATGAAGCCGGGCGCCACCACGAGCCCGGTCGCGTCGATCACCCGCTCGGCGCCGCCGAGGCCCGTGCCGACAGCGGCGATCCTGCCATCCACCACCGCCACGTCACCAACGGCGTCCATCCCGCTCGCGGGATCCACCACCCGGCCGCCGCTGATCACCAAACCGCTCATATCGTCACTCCGAAAGCTATTGCCAAAACCTCCAAAGGCCCGGCGGCCGCTTCGGAGGCGAAAGACCGGCCGCATCGCGCACCGTGCCGGCGCGCATAGATGCAGATTTTGGCGGACACGACCACCACCACTGATGCCGATCCTGCATGCTTTCATGTGAGGCCGATCAATGTCGAGAGTTATTGGGACCGGAGCGCGACAACGCCGTTGCGTCAATTCGTCGGTCCAATCGACACGCGCTCGCATCCTCGCGGCATGATTTGCCCGAGCTGTGCTTCGCTTCGCACCCTTTCAAGGAAAGGGCGCAGGGAAGGCCGGGCGCCGGCTGGCACCCATACGACCCCTGCGCTGAACGAATGCACACGCAATGCACAGGGGAGACACAGGGTAGCCGAAACCAGGCCTTCCCTGCGCGATGGTCTGACGGCCTATGCCGCGCTCTCCCCGGAGCCGAATTCCTTCTGGCCTCCGTCACCTCCGCGAAATGCACGCTACCCGCGCCGGTTGACGCGAGTGACGCCTTCGCCGAGGCTTGACCGTAGCAACGACGGCCAGGACCACACGGTTTCGCCGTACGCAGGCGATCCTGCGTCGCCAAGAGGCTTCGCAAGACATTGAGCGCCGTTCGTCTTCGCAGGAAGCGACATGCTCACGAGGTTCATCTCGCCCTGCACGCGCAAGCTCCGCCTTTAACGCCGCCCGCGTCCACCGCAACTCCCAGCCCGCGCTCGAAACGACGTACGACCGCCCCTTAGGTGGGCTGAGATGGGCGAGACATACGACAAATCCGAATTTCGGTAAAGTGGAATATTTTCGTGGGGAGGGATTGACAGCGGGTTGGGGTGTTTCGCTTAAATGGGCAATGAACCTGTTTGCATCGATCGTATTGCAAAATGCGCTACAAAGTATATTGGCGCCTGTGGAGGTGTTCATGTCGCGAGCAGAACGCAAGGAGCATCCGCTTTCGATGAGGATGCCGGAAACCGACATTGCCATCATCGACCGGGCCGCGGCGCTGCGCGGGCGCTCGCGTACGGACTTCGTGCGGGGCGCAGCCGTGCGCGCCGCCGAGGACGTGCTGATGGAGACGGCTCCCATTCGCATGAGTCCGGCCGGCTTCAAGGCGTTCATGGCGACACTGTCAGGACCGGCCGCCCCGGTGCCGGAAATGGTCGAGCTCTTCAAGCGCACCGCGCCATGGGAAAGCAAAGCGTCTCTGGGTGACGTTGACGCCGGTCCGCCTGCAGCAGCTGCGTCCACGACGAGACCAAATACCTGCGGATCCCGAATACACGACACCTCGACCTCGGCAAGCCTCTTGTGATCGCCTTTGTCCGCGAGTTCCTGCCTGATGATTTGGACGAGGTTCGTTATTTCTTCAGCAAGCGAGGCGCCTATCAGAAGTTCAAGGCCCTGCTCTCCCGACGGGGAGCGATCGATGCTTGGCATGACTACCGGAACAAGGCGACAGAGCGGGTATTGCGCGATTGGTGCGAGGTCCATTCCATCGAGATCGTCGACTGACTTGGCATTCACCTGAATGCCACGAGGTACGCGACGCGGCTCCGCCGCTATCTCGCCCCCATTGTCATTCAGAGAGCAGATGGGGCGGCGCCGTCGGGGGCAAAGTTCCCATGGGTTCCTTGTGATACGTCGACGTCCTCTACAAACAAATCATTCCATTTCGCGCCGCGCTTTCCTCGGCGGATTCATGTCGGCAGGCAGTGCCCTCGCGCTCGGCGGATGCGCCGGCCTGGGCGCGACCGGCGCGCGCTTCGATGCCTCGTCGCTCTCCGCTGACCCCACATTGCTTGTCGCCACCACGCGCAAGCCCGTGAATGGTGCTCGCGCCAAACCCTGGTTCGGTCCGGAGCGCGCGACGAGCATGACGGTCGCGCGGGCCAAGCTGGTGGCGCCCGACGAGAGCCGCCTGTCGCTCGCCTCGGTCGGGCTTGGCGGTTGGCGCCTTGATCGGATCGAACCGGCGCCGGCCGACGCCGGCGACCTCGCCTCGCAGGCCGGCGGAGGAGACGTGCTGATCTATGTGCACGGCTTCAAGCAGACGTTCGAGACGGCGGTGCTGGATGGCGCCTATCTCTCCGATGCGATCAAGTTCCGCGGCCGCACCATGGTGTTCGCCTGGCCCTCCAAGGCCGGACTGTTCGACTACGCCTATGACCGCGACAGCGCGATGTGGTCGCGCGACGATTTCGAGCGCGTGCTCTCTGCGCTGGTGTCGGCACCGGGCGCGGGCCGCGTGCACATCGTTGCGCACAGCATGGGAACTATGCTGACGCTCGAAAGCCTGCGCCAGCTCCATGCGCGATACGGCGACACGGTCACCAGCAAGATCGGCGCGGTGGTGTTTGCAGCCCCCGACATCGACATGGACGTGTTCTCGTCCGCGGTCCAGCGCATCGGCCCGCTCGCGGGCAAGATCACCGTGATCGCCGCGACGAACGACCGCGCACTGGCGCTGTCGGGACAGATCGCAGGTGGAATGACCAGGGTCGGCGCTGCCGAGAAAGCCGCCATCGCGCGGCTCGGCGTGCGCGTGATCGATGCGTCAGCGGAAGGCTGGGGCATCGTCAACCACGATCTGTTCCTGTCGAATGGGGAGGTGCAGCAGGTTATCCGGCGGTCGATCGACGGCACGACGGCGTGAGCGGCACGCTATACTGATTTTCGCCATCACGGCGCTCGTGTCGTTCGCTCCGCAGGAATTCGGACCGAGAAAACGGCTCTTGTGGGCGCTTCGCCTGGGAACCTGACATGCGGCTCGGGAGGAAAACGGTCGCTGTCCGCCACGAGGCGCGAAATCGCCATGCGGCTCGCACCCTGCGTCAAATCAACGAGCGCGGCCGAAGACGAAGTGTTTCGCAGCACGAGAACGAGCAGGCAGGTGATCCGAAATGCGGCCTTGCGAAGAAGCCGTCCCCTCGTGGCGTCGCCATCATCGTTCCCGACCGTCGAGCCTTTCGGGATTGCCGGAACTGCTCCGTGAGAAACGGCGTCCATCGCGCACATGCAGCGCTCCTGCTCGGTTGAACATGCGCACGATGGAATTCGGTTGTCGCAGAACTTTGCCGACGGCTACCGGGAATTGTCGCGATCTGTCTCAGGCATGCTGCATCGCATAGTTCGCGACAACTCGGCCCTCTCTACCTGCCGGCTCCCCTCATCTGCCCTTCATCGATCACGTTGCCTTCAGTGCGGCTTTTCGAGATCGCATCAGATCCTGATGGACATGCGAGCTTGCGACAATTTGCGACAGAAACGGGCTGCCGGGACAAAGTTTTGCGACAGCTTGTGGCCAAGATGTTTCGGCCACGCTTGGAAATCGTTGCAGATGAGGGCAGTTCCCCGGAACAAGTTGGCCCCCTCGCGATCGCGATTTGACGCCACGTTCCTTTCAGGGATGCCATCCCGCAAGGATGTGATTTCAGCCGATCGTAACCGGCCGGTACATTCTTGATGGGCTGGCTACTGGAATTCATTTTGATGCGGAACGGAGCAATCGGATGGACTCGGCACCGCACATCGCCGTCGTGGACGACCATCGTGACATCCGCGACCTCGTCGGCAAATACTTGATGCAACATGGCTACCGCATCAGCCTCGCAGAGAGCGCTATCGCACTGCGTCGCTTGCTCGAACGAAGTGCTCCGGACCTGATCGTTCTCGACATCATGATGCCGGGCGAGGACGGATTGTCCCTCTGCCGCCATCTGCGCAGCACCACCGAGCTTCCCGTCATCCTTTTGACTGCCATGGCGGAGGAGACCGATCGCATCGTCGGTCTGGAAGTAGGCGCCGACGACTATCTGTCCAAGCCGTTCAATCCCCGCGAGCTGCTCGCCCGCATCAAGGCGGTGCTTCGGCGAGTGCAAAGCCTGCCGCCGCAAAGAGGTCGGCTGGCGAGCAAGATCGTACGCTTCGACCGATGGACCTTTGACGTCAACCGGCGCGAATTGCTGGGAAACGACGGCGTTGCCGTGCCGCTCAGCACGGCCGAGTTTCGTCTCCTGTGCGCATTTCTCGATCATCCGGGCCTGGTACTCAGCCGCAACCAGCTCCTTGACCTGACAGTCGGCCGAGATGCTGATCCGTTCGACCGGAGCATCGACAATCAGGTCAGCCGCTTGCGGAAGAAGATCGAGGCCGACCCGAAAGTACCAGCCTTGATCAAGACCCATTGGGGCGGTGGATACAGCCTCGTCGCGGAGATCGGGCAACCATGACGAGCTTGTGGACGCGCAGCCTTGCGGCCCGTTTCATCTGCTTCACGCTGCTGTCTCTCGTGCTGTCGCAGGCCATCGTATTCTTCATTTCCTGGGACGAGCACGGGCAGTCGATCCGGAAGGCCGCCAAGGGCGAGATACTCAGCAGGTGTGCCTCGCTGGCCCGGGTCCTGGAAGCGACGCCTCAATCGCTGCAGACCGACATCCTCAATGCCAGCAACACGAGCTCGGCGAGATATTGGATATCGACCAACGGCCTGAAGGGTGCTTCGGAGTGGCGAGAGGAGGCATGGGAGCGCCTGGCGCAGCCATTGCCGCGCGTCTCCTTTCCCGGTCACAACGTGCCCGCCGAGGTGAGACCGGACTTCACCCGAAACACAGCCAAGAGCAGCGGCGCCACCTCCTCCCAGTGGGTCGACCTGAAACCGGAAGCCTGGCCACTCTCCCGGCCGGCGAAGTTCCTTTATCTCGATGACACCACCGGCATGGGGCTGGCCGTTCAGTTGGCGAATGGGGCGTGGCTGAACACTGCCTTTGCCAAACCCGCACAAGACGGCTTCTGGACCTCCAAATCCACCCTGGCGCTCGGCCTTTCAGCGTTGTCGTTGTCCATTATCGCCGTGTTTGCCGCACGCGGCATTGCGCAACCCTTGCGCCGCCTCGCCGTAGCGGCCGAGGCGCTCGGCCGTGGCCAGGAGGTCGTGCCGCTGCCGGAAACCGGCCCCGACGACATCCGACGCACCGCCGAGGCATTCAATCGCATGCAGGCGCGCCTGCATCGTTTCGTCGACGACCGCACCAAAATGCTGGCCGCTATCGGTCATGACCTGCGCACACCTCTGACCTCGCTCCGTTTGCGTGCGGAATTCGTCCGCGACGAGGAGGTCCGCGAGAAGATGCTGTCCACCATTGCCGAAATACAGACGATGACAGAGGCGACCCTCGCATTCGCCCGCGAAGATGCGACCGCGGAGACTACGCGAACCCTGGATCTCACGGCTCTCGTGGAAAGTCTCTGCGACGATCTCGCCGAACTCGGTCATGACGTGTCTTTCTCGAACGGACAGAAGATCGGCTACAGCTGCCGGCCAGACGCACTCCGCCGCGCGTGCCGTAACCTGATTGAGAACGCTATCCGTTATGGCGAGCGGGCGCGCGTTACCCTGGAGCGAGGTGCAGACAACATCGAGATCACCGTCTCGGATGATGGACCCGGCATTCCCGACAGCGCCCGCGAGCAGGTTTTTGCGCCATTCTTCCGGATTGAGAATTCGCGAAATCGCGAAACAGGAGGCGTGGGCCTCGGTCTTTCCATCGCCCGGACCATTGTCCGCCACCACGGCGGAGACATCATCCTGAAAAACGGGCCGAAGGGATTGCACGCGGTCATCAGCCTGCCGGCGCAGGAGGGCGTGCCGCCTCTCGTCAGCCGCCCGACCACGGCCGCAGCAGCGAAGGACGCTATCAACGATCTCGAACCGGCAGCGCGCGGCATTTCTGCTTGAAACCCGGCCCGCGCCGCTCTCGCCACCGGTAACGCGCCATGCCGTTGCCGGAGCGCGCGACATCGGAGAACTCACCCTCGAAGGTCGCGGCGAGCGAGAGGCGCATGGCAAAAACCAGGCGGAATCGCTGGCGACCGCGATGGATCAAACTGCAACAAAGGCGAGCCAAGTGGAGACGCCCGCCTTGCGGCGGAGGGCCGTTCCCGATGAGTTTGCTCGTTGCCCGCTCATTGTTTGCGAGCGTCACCACGCATACCGAAAGGCACCCTTGCCGGCGTAGCTGCGGGTGACGTTGGAGAACTCACCCTCGAAGGTCGCCACCAGCGAAACGCCGTTGAGCCATTTCACCTCGGCGGATGCGGTGGTGAGCGCCGCGTCGTGCGCCTGCGTCGCACCGCTCAACACGAACGACGCGCCCGGCAGCGCCTGGAAGGTCGCCGCGATCGAGCGCTCCGGATTGAAGTCGTGCGCCCACGCCGCGCGTCCCCGCAGCGTCAGAACCGCATCAACAAGCGCGAACGACCTATCGGCGCGCAAGCCGAGCTCCGACCGCGAGGCCGTGACACTCTTGGCGCCGTAGCTCAATGCAAAGGTATTGGCGCCCGACAGCGCCTGCTCGGCGTAGGCCGGCAGATCGAAGGTGACGAACTGGCTGGCCGCATAGGGCGTCAGGCCCATCCACGGCATCGCGACGCGATAGCCGCCCTCGACGCGGCCCGAATACGCATTGGCGTTGAAGCGCGCCTGCAACTGATCTATCCCGGCGATGGTGACGGTGCGGCTCGTGGTGACATCCTGCCAGCCATAGGCCAGCGCTGCGGAGAGATAGGCCGCACCCATGGTGTGCCGCACGAACGCGCCGGCCTGGAACAGATCGGACCGCCCGGTGCCGCCATTGGCGACGCTGAAATTGGTGCCGCCGCCGGCGAGTGCGAAGCCCGCGACGGTGTTCGGCGAGAACCGGTAGTCGGCACCGACGGCCGTGCCGAACAGGCGGCTGGTCGCGGTGTTCGATCCCGTCGTGGCGTTGCCGTCGGTGGTCTGCGTACCGCCATAGCCCGCAGCCCACACGCTCCAGCCTTGCGTGAGGGGACCTGCCGTCACCGGCGCCTTGCGAAAGATCGCAGCATAGGCATCCCGCTCGGAGGTGGAGCTTTTGCCGCCGGTGGAGGCGTAGGCTGCGGCCGCGGCCGCATCGGCGAACTGCGCAGCGCCGGTCGACGCCGGTACGCCGTCGCTCCGACCGAGCACGAACGGATCGGTCATCGCGCCCATGAATTGAGACATCGCGTTGAAGGTCGTCTGCTGCGATCCGCTGGCGGTTTCGCCGGAGAGCTGGCCGAGCGCGCCGGCGAGCGGAGCGCCGGACAGCCCAAACACCGTGACAAAACCGGGGGGCAGCGTGCCTCCACCATTGAAGAAACCGTTGATGGCATTGGCGACGTTCGACGGATTGGTCGCAAGCTCCTGCCGTGCGCCCAGCGCCGCCTTGAGGCTCAGCAACACATCGGTCGTGCCATAGCTCAGGCTGGCCGTGAAATTGACTGGTAGACCGCTTGTCGTAAGCAGATCGAAGGTGGTGCCGCCGAGCCCACCGGCCGCGGACAGGATCGTATAGTTGCGCGCCATATAGCTGCCGGGGGCGAATACCGCGTTCACCGTGCCGGCGAGCGTGGCCGTTCCGGTGATATTGGTGCGGTCCGCGGCGTTCGGCGAAACCTCGACAGCATAGCTCGCGCCCGTGTCGAAGGTCAGGCTGCCGCTCACCGAAATCGTGCCGATGGAATTGCCGGGCGCCAGCGTGCCGCCACCGGCGATGACTGTCGACGACAAGGTGCCGGTGCCGCCGACAGTCCCTCCTGAATTGACGGTCAGCAGGCTGGACGACGCGATCGAGCCATTCACCGCGAGCGTGCCGCCATCGACCGTCGTCGCGCCGGTATAGGTATTGATGCCGGAGAGGATGGTCGTTCCAGTCCCGTTCTGCCGGAACGCACCGCTGCCGGAAATCACGCCGGGAAGCGTCAAAATATCGGAGCGATCGATCGCGAACACGCCGTTGTCGACGACATCGCCGACGAGCGATCCCGTCGTTCCACCATTGCCGAGCCGCAACGTGCCGTTCGCAATGATGGTGCCGCCGCTATAGGTGTTGGTACCGGTCAGGACGGTCGTGCCGCTCCCATCCTGCCGAAATGTGCCGCTGCCAGAAATCGCGCCGGCGAGCGTCAGGGTATCGGAGCGATCAATCGCGAGCACGCCGTTGTCAACGACATTACCGACGAGCGATCCCGTCGCGCCGCCATTGCCGAGCTGCAACGTGCCGCTCGAGATGATGGTACCGCCGGTATAGGTGTTGGTGCCGGTCAGAACGGTGGCGCCGCTCCCATCCTGCCGAAACGTGCCGCTACCAGAAATCGCGCCGGCGAGCGTCAGGGTATCGGAGCGATCAATCGCGAGCACGCCGTTGTCGACGACATCGCCGACGAGCGATCCCGTCGTCCCGCCATTGCCGAGCTGCAACGTGCCGCTCGATATGATGGTGCCGCCCGTATAGGTGTTGGCGCCTGAGAGCGTGAGCGCGCCGGTCCCGTCATAGGTCAGGCCGCCGGCGCCGATCGCGATCGTGTTGCTGACGAGAATCGCGCCGGCGCCGCCGAACGTCAGGGTTTGGCCGGCACCGGTGATCGTCCCGGTCAGCGACAACCGGCCGGCATCGGAATCGATGCGCGCGTCGGATCCCAGCGTAATGGCGCCGGCGAAACTGTTGTTGCCGGACATGTTGCGCAGCGCCCCGCCGTTCGCGACGCCGTCGCCTTTGAGCGTCAATGGCGAATTGCCGATCGACAGGCCGCCCTGGAGCTCGAGCGAAGCACCGCTCTCCACGACAGTGCCGCTGAGACCGCCGAGAAGGTCGGCTCCGTTTGAATTGCCAACCAACAGGGCCCCACCATCGATGGCAAGGGCGCCGCCAGAATTCAAAGTCAGGCCGCTTGGCGCGAACAGCACGGTGCCGGTCGCCGTCGCCGAGCCGAAGGTAAGCGTCGTTCCCGTGCCGCCACCGTAGGTGAAGCCGCCGCCGAGTGTCAGCGTGTTGCCCGCGGCGGCACCGATCGTGGCTGAATTACCAACTGCGATATTGATGTCGTTACCGAACGTGCCGCTGAATTGTGCCGCCAGCGTCGAACCGGCGGTCCCGCCGGTAAACTTTATCGTGCCAGTGCCCAGCCCGCTGGCATTGTTGATGACCGTCGTTCCGCTGACCAGATTCGTGGTGCCGGTGAAACCACTGTTCGAACCGTTCAGCGTCAGCGTCCGCGCGCCGGCGTCGATCGAGAGGGTTCCGGAGCCGACAAGGGCCGTGGTGAAAGGAATACCGAAGGTTGCGTCGACGCCGGCGCTTGCCTGGTCGATGGTCAGGCTGGCGCCCGCTTCGATCTTGACATTGCCGTTGATGAAGGAGCCGGACAGCAGTTGCAGAACGTTTGAGCCGCTGAGAAAGTCAATCGCCGCGCGACCGCCGCCATTGCCGCCGGAGATCGTTCCCGCATTCAGGATCGTGAGATTGCTTCCGACGACGGCGGCCCCGGCCTGGGAAGGATCAAAGCCGCCGGGATCGCCGGAGCTGCCGCCGTAAATGGTGCCGAAATTGTTGAGAACACCGCCGGCGGTGAAAATGGCACCGACACCGCCGTCACCGGCGTAACCACCCCGCGCAAGATCGGCAGGCCCGCCGGCACCACCGGAACCTCCGGAGATCGTCCCGTAATTGGTGAGCGTGAGAAACGTGGTTTCGACAACGCCATAGCCGCCGCTTCCGCCGCCTCCGCCGCCGCCACCGCCAAGCCCGGAGGACGTTGCGACCCCGGCCTGCCCCTGGCCGCCCGCGCCGCCACTGATCGTTGATCCCGCTGACACGGACGTAATGTCGGTGGCACCATTCGTGCCACCGATGCCTCCGGCGCCGCCGGAGGCCGAACCGCTGCCGTCGAGTCCACCAGCCCCGCCCGCGCCGCCGCCGGCGGCACCACCGCCACCACCGCCGCCGCCGAAATCACCGGTGCCATTCTGACCGGCATTGCCCGTTTCGCCGCTATATCCGGTGGCGCCTGATCCGCCGTCGCCGCCGGTCCCGGTCCCGAGGAAGCTTCCGCTTCCTTCAGCGCCGGCGCCGCCCGCCGCAAGCGTCGGACTGGATGGCCCGAGCGCAAGGACAAAAACCACCGAGGACAACGCGGTGCCGCTCAACAAGCCGATGCCCAGTTTCGAACCTCGCCTGACGCCCGCGCGCAACTTTGCCATGAATCCCAACGCCCCCGCGCCCTGCGCTCTTCATGCGATCGATGTCTTCGCCGAGCACTAGCAGGCCGGCCGACCGGGCAATGTGCCGAGCGTCTCAGGTGCAGATTCCGAAGGGTACTGATGCGCGCACGACACATAACTCCAGATTCCGGCCCAACGTCCGACCTCACGTCGGGCCCCAACATCGTAGCGAGGGAAACGCCCGTGCACGGCTGACGTCGATCATATTGCCACGTGCCATGCCGACGCCGCGGCTGGCGCATCCAGATTCGGTGACGGCGTCATTTCTGCCGAGCGAGCCGAGCACCGCCTGTATCTTGCGACGATCAAGCGCCACATCGCAGCCAATCTCGAGAGCCGCTCGCTCAACGCCCAGGCTCTCGCCGCCTAAGGGGTGAGCCGATCTTCAATGGGACAAGCACGCCGGCTGGAAGGACATTGGGCCAAGAGAAAGAGAAAGCGAGTGGCCTCAAGTGCCGTCATGCAGCCGAGACCGGCGTGACAGCCTGCCGATAGACCCCGTCCCCCGCGTCGGCTGCGTCCATCGACCACCTCTCCGGTCCAAATGGCCAGCACGGAAGGAAACTACGAGGGCGCATGTGCCAGGAAGGCCGAGACACTGCACGACGTGGCGTCGCAAGCGCGACCAGCGCTCACACAACCCTGCCAACAACTGCGCCAATTCCGGCCGTCAGTCCCATCGCGCAGGCCCCCCAAAATGTCACTCGTATGGTTGGCTTCAACAGGCCGGCGCCTCCTGCCTTGGCGCCGATTGCGCCGAGCAGCGACAGGAAGAGCAGCGATCCTGCAGCGACGACCGGGATCAACACATTGGATGGCGAGACCAGGACAAGCGCAAGCGGCGCTGCCGCTCCGGCGGAGAAGGTCGCAGCCGATGCCAACGCTGCCTGCACCGGACGAGCGGTGCTGATCTCCGAAATGCCAAGTTCGTCCCGCGCGTGCGCGCTCAGGGCGTCCTTTGCCATCAATTGCTTCGAAACCTCGCGGGCGAGACCGGCCTCGAGGCCTCGCGCGACGTAGATCTGAGCGAGCTCTTCTCGCTCGAACACCGGGTCGCCTGCCAGTTCGCGCTTCTCACGCGCGAGGTCGGCATGCTCCGTATCGGACTGCGAACTGACTGAAACATATTCGCCAGCCGCCATGGACATGGCTCCGGCAACCAGCCCGGCAATCCCGGTCAAGAGAACATCGCTTCGGGAGACGGCAGCCGACGCCACTCCCAGGATAAGACTTGCGGTCGATATGATCCCATCATTGGCGCCGAGCACGGCCGCTCGCAGCCAGCCGATGCGCGCAACGAGGTGGGTCTCTTTGTGGATGCGACTCATCTGTCCAATACTCTTCCGACCGCCCTTACCTGCCCCGCGGAGGCCGCTTGAAGAGCTCGGCATCACGATCGATGGCTTGATCTCAAGTCTCCGGGACTTGGAGCCTGCCGTCATGATCTAAATCAACGGGATGACGGAGGTCCGTCTAAGCCTCGATCAGGCCGCGCTCATGACAGGACTTGGATCGACATTTGCATGGGCTCGTCAACTCGGCCACACTTCCCGAAGGGGACCGCCGGACAAGGGGCTCGGCCAGAGGCTCGATCGGAGCTTTCGTTGATCACGCTGAAGATTCTTCACACCACGACCTATCGATTCAACGAACACGTGCGCCTGTTGCCGCACCGCATGATGCTTCGTCCGCGCGAAAGCCGCGAGCTTCGTTTGATTTCAAGCAACATCACGGTGACGCCGCCTGCGGCCTTGACCTGGGCCCACGATGTGTTTGGCAATGCAATCGCGACGGCCACGTTTCAGATGACAGCGTCGAACCTGGTGATCGCCAGTGTCGCAGAGCTTCAGCTCGACGCGGTTGCATGGCCGGTGTTCGATATCGCGGCTTCGGCGATATCCTATCCATTCCGCTATTCCGATGACGATTGGACCGATCTCGGCGCCCTCGCTCTCCCCCAGTTCTCGGACACGGCTGGGGTCCTGCGAAGTTGGGCAAGAATGTTCGTTCGAGGAAGTCGGACGGACACGCTGTCGCTGCTCAAGGACCTCAGCGTCGGCGTTTCCGAAGCTGTCCGGTATCAGAGCCGTGAGGACGAGGGCACCCAGACGCCGGTAGAAACCCTGAATCGCGGCTGGGGGTCATGCCGGGATTTCGCGGTGCTCTTCACCGAAGCAGCACGCATGCTCGGGTTCGGAGCCAGAGTCGTCTCCGGCTACCTTCACAATCCAGGACAACAGAGCGTCGGATCGAGCGGCGCGGGTTCAACCCATGCGTGGGCGGAGGTGTTCGTACCGGGAGCCGGCTGGATCGCGTTCGACCCAACTAATCGCAGCCTCGGCGGGTTCAATCTGATCCCGGTCGCGGTGGCGCGCGATATCCGGCAGACGACCCCTGTGTCCGGCAACTTCGTCGGAAGCACCGGCGCCTTCGCCGGGATGTCCGTAGAAGTTCTTGTCACGTCTTAGGCCGACGGGATCTTTGGCGATCGCCGTTGAGCTTCGCATTCCTGACGCGCCTCACGCGCCGGTTCGATCTGCTGCGTGAGCGCCGCATCCTTTCACGCAACACATCGGCGGCGAATTGCCGGTCGGCTATAGCCAATTGATTCCCGCCAGCGGCAACAGCCGTTGAAGGATCGCGGCCAGGCAGACCAGCCCCACCAACAATTTGAGAAGACCCGCCAAACGGGATTCATTGACAAACTTGTCGATGAGCCAGAAACAAATTGCCCCGACGACGCAAATGATCAAGATCCCGATGATGAGTGAAAGCATGGAAGCCCCTTGTTCTGTCGTGGCAGCGACACGCATGCGCCACCGCGGATGAAAGGAGGAGATCAGCGCTCGCTCATGCGTAGGGCGCTGCTTCGCGAATGTCTCCGAAGAGCAAGTTAAGTCTGTCCAATCGATGCACACTCACGTTGCGCTGGATCAATTCACGTAGGCTTTCCTGGATCATTGTGACGCGTCCCTTCCCGAAGATGGCCGGCTGCGCTGAAGGCAGCCGCTCTGCCAGAACTTAGAGATGCTGTCATGAACAAGACGTCCAAGACTGTGCTTCTTGCGCTCATCGTCGCCACCACACCGTGGGTCGTCGCGCCGGTCACAGCGGCACCGGCAACCTCCGCGCTGATGCTACGCGGCGCGGTGGCGCCATCGGTAGAGACCGTGCAATATCGCCGCGGCTGGCGCGGTGGTTATCGTGGCGGTGTAGGCATTGGAATTGGTGCAGGCATCGCTGGCGCGCTGATCGGCGGGGCAATTGTTGGCGCAACGCAGCCCTACGGCTATTACGGCTACGCTCCCGGCTATTACGGGCCGGCCTATGTCGCTCCGCCACCCTATATTGGTGGCGACGCAGACGGCTATTGCGCGCAACGCTTCAGGTCCTATGACCCGTATTCCGGCACCTATCTCGGCTACGACGGCCTAAGGCATCCCTGCCCGTGAGGAGGGCAACCTAAAATCTCGGCGGCCTGATATTAAGTGGTCATATAGTTCGGCTGCCAACAGGCATTCGCAATCGTCATTGATCCACATCAATCGGTGCGCAAAAAACATATCCGCCATAGCGGGAACGCCTGCCCGCCGCTTCTATTCGTTCATTGTCCGGTTCCGGACGAACTAGAATTGGTGGATTCCATGAAAAGCACCCTATTGGCGACGGTCGCAGTCCTTGCGCTCGCTTCGCCGTTATTCGCGGCCGAGACGGGCAAGACCGTTGGGCAATCGCCCTCATCGTTTTACCTGGCTCAGGATAGCGCGACCATGAGATGTCAGATCGTCGAGAGCCAGCCTGCGACCGACAGCAAGATGAAGGTTGTCGGCGTCGCGCACACGACAAGGACTTCCGCAGAAGCGGCTTTGAAAGCCGACAAGACTTGCGCCAAGTGATCGATCAAGTCGCGGCGCGGGTCTATTGCTTCGCTAGAAGCACGAGACTTTAGACCTGCCACGTGACCTTCAGAGCACTCTGCGTTGAGGCTCTTCGTCAGCAGCTGCAACAAAGGCAATCATCAAGCCGGCCAGTGACACGCAAGCCACTTGCCGCTTGAGATGCTTCAAGTTCGAGAGGTACAGCGATGAATAGGCAGACTAGGACATGCGCGACTGCCGCCGCGCTCTTCGGCGCCGCGATGCTCGGCTCGGTACTTCCTTCAGGGGCAGCTCCGATCTCGCCGAGCGCGCCTCTTCTGACAGAAGGGACGTCCTCGTCCGAAGTGACGGAGGTCGGCTATCGACGCCATTACCGCAGTCGCGGCTATCGGCCTGCTCCCGGGGCGGCCATTGGTCTTGGAGTTCTTGGTGCCGCAGCGGGAGCCGCCGCCTATGGGGCCTACGGCCCCGGCTACTACGGTCCGGGTTACGCGCCGGGCTACGCACCAGGTTACTACGGCGGTCCCTACCCGTATCGCCGCCAATACTACGCCCCCTACTAAGGGCACCTTTAACGCCATTTGGGCGTGGCAAGCTCTGGCGCAGGCCCGCGCCACTGAACGCGCTCTCGAGCGGCCGTCGCTCGAAAACACGATTAACGCTGCGGTTCAGTGACCGCGATGACGCGGCAGCGTATTCAATCTGGAATTTGGAGACACACCATGGACTGGAATCAAATCGAAGGAAACTGGAAGGAGCTCCGAGGCAAGGTGAAGGAGCAATGGGGCAAACTTACCGACGACGATCTCACCGCAATCAACGGCAAACGCGAGCAGCTCGAAGGTCGGCTTCAACAGCGATATGGCTTTGCCAAAGATCAGGTTCGCAAGGACATCGATAGCTGGTTCTCTTCCCTCAAGTAGGTTTCCAACCGAGCCCTTGATATCTTGGCGCTCCCTAGGGGAATCGAACCCCTGTTTCAGCCTTGAGAGGGCCGCGTCCTAACCGCTAGACGAAGGGAGCGTGAGGGCTAGCCAATAACCTCGAAATTTGTCCGCCGCAAGGACCCCGACGGGCCTTTTACGGCTCGTTGGCAAATTTCAGCTTTCCGGCCGGCTTCAGGGTGTGGGCGTCGAAGGTGCGGATCTCGGTGATGCCGCCGACGTCCAGCGTGACCACGAGGCGGTCGCCGGCGACGCCGGTCGAGACGATCCTGGCGCCCTTCGGCAGGGTGGCGATGACGTCGCCCACCGGTTCGGGCGCCCTTCCCTCGGACTTGAAAAGGCGGTAGCCCACCGCGATCAGCACGGCGCAGATCGCCAGCGCCGTGGTCAACCCCGCGATCAGCATCATCCGCCGCACCCGCGCGAACAGCGCGGCCTGCTCGGGGGTCGGTTCGGGAACAGCGGTATCAGACGTCGTCATGGAAAGCTCTGGGTCTGCGCAAAGGTTGGAGGTCGTGGTCGCCGGCGACGAGGGCTCGGCCCGGCTCGACCGCGTGCTGGCGGCGCGCCGGCCGGAGCTGTCGCGATCGAGGCTGAAGGCCCTGATCCTGGCGGGCGCAGTGCACCTGAAGGCCTCCGCGGTCCGCGACCCCGCTTATCACGTCAATCCCGGCGATACGATCATAATCGACGTGCCGGAGGCGGCGCCCGCCGAGCCCAAGGGGGAGGAGATCGCCCTCGATATCGTGTTCGAGGACGACGACATCATCGTCATCAACAAGCCGAAAGGGCTGGTCGTGCATCCGGCGGCAGGCCACGAGACCGGCACCCTGGTGAACGCGCTGATCGCCCATTGCGGCGCCTCGCTGTCGGGCATCGGCGGGGTGCGCCGGCCCGGCATCGTGCACCGGCTCGACAAGGACACGACCGGGCTGATGGTGGTCGCCAAGAACGACCTGGCGCATGCCTCGCTATCGGCCCAATTCGCCGATCACGGCCGCACCGGCGAGATGCGGCGCGGCTACATGGCCTTTGCCTGGGGGGTGCCGAACCGGCATCGCGGCACGGTGGACGCGCCGATCGATCGCCACCCGCATGCGCGCGAGAAGATGGCGGTGCGCCAGGGCGGCCGCGAGGCGGTGACGCATTGGGAGATCCTGGAGAGCTTTGCCGGGCGCGATGGAAAGCCGGTCGCCGCCCTGCTCGCCTGCGAGCTCGAGACCGGCCGCACCCATCAGATCCGCGTCCACCTCGCTCATATCGGCCACCCCCTGATGGGGGATGCCGTCTATGGCCCGCATTTCAAGACCAAGGCCAACCAGCTCGGCCCTGAGGCGCAGGCCGCTTTGGCGACGCTGGGGAGGCAGGCCCTACATGCTTACCTGCTGGTATTGGAGCACCCGAGGACAGGAGAATTACTCCACTGGGAGGCGCCTCTGCCGGAGGATTTGCTTCTCCTCGAACGCGCCCTCAAAGCGGCGCTATGACGCAGGCCGCTTCAGAAAGCCTTTACATTACAAAAAGTTATAGCTGCCACACGGGGACGTGACGTCAGCAATCCTTCCCTTTTCGACCCCCGATGAGGTATATTGCGTCTGCGTTGAAATGACCAACGCGGAACATCGCAGCTACGACCGGCTTTAACACAGCGGTCGTC
This sequence comes from Bradyrhizobium sp. GW821-FHT13H06, assembly GCF_058803975.1. Lineage (NCBI taxonomy): Bacteria > Pseudomonadati > Pseudomonadota > Alphaproteobacteria > Hyphomicrobiales > Nitrobacteraceae > Bradyrhizobium > Bradyrhizobium sp. GW821-FHT13H06. The sequence goes on from NZ_JBXAPN010000006.1 coordinate 303,714, forward strand.
TGCCTGGCCCGCCGCTATCGGGGGCCTGAACCTTTTTGGAGGGCGCACTATGGCCCGTACCGCTGCTTTGCCGGTCCTCAATGGAGAATCCGGCCTTTCTCGCTACCTCGCCGAGATCCGCAAGTTTCCGATGCTGGAGCCCCAGCAGGAATACATGCTCGCCAAGCGTTGGCGCGAGCATGACGATCGCGACGCGGCGCACCAACTCGTCACCAGCCACCTCCGCCTCGTGGCCAAGATCGCCATGGGCTATCGCGGCTACGGCCTGCCGATCTCCGAGGTCGTCTCGGAAGGCAATGTCGGCCTGATGCAGGCGGTGAAGCGTTTCGAACCCGAGAAGGGGTTCCGTCTCGCCACCTACGCCATGTGGTGGATCAAGGCGTCGATTCAAGAGTACATCCTGCGTTCCTGGTCGCTCGTGAAGATGGGCACCACCGCGAACCAGAAGAAGCTGTTCTTCAACCTGCGCAAGGCGAAGAGCAAGATCAACGCGCTGGACGAGGGCGATCTCCGCCCCGACCAGGTGAAGATGATTGCCAAGCGCCTCGGCGTCACCGATCAGGACGTGATCGACATGAACCGCCGCCTCGGTGGCGACGCGTCGCTCAACGCTCCGATCCGCGACGACGGCGAAGCCGGCGAATGGCAGGACTGGCTGGTCGACAACACGCCCAACCAGGAAGCCATGATGGCGGAGCACGAGGAATATGATCACCGCCGTGACGCGCTGAACGGCGCCATGGGCGTGCTGAACCCGCGCGAACGCCGCATCTTCGAGGCCCGCCGCCTCGCCGATGAGCCGATGACGCTGGAGGACCTTGCCGCCGAATTCGGCGTCTCGCGCGAGCGCGTCCGCCAGATCGAGGTCCGCGCCTTCGAGAAGGTGCAGTCCGCGGTCAAGGGCACGATCGCAAGGCAGGAACAGGCCGCACTGGAAGCCGCGCATTAAGCGGGCTCTCGCCGCGGAGACGGATTGGCGGATCGAAAGAGAGAAAAAGCCGGCGGCAACGCCGGCTTTTTTGTTTGTGTGACGCGCTTGTTCGGCTGGATGGCGCAGGCGGTGCAAGCTCCGCTGTCATTCCGGGGCGCGCGGGGCGCGAGCCCGGAATCCCTGGGTCGCAGAGTTGGCGGATCAATGGATTCCGGGCTCGCGCCAAGAGGCGCGTCCCGGAATGACGGCTGAGACCTACTCCCCCCACTCCCTTGCCATCGTCGCGAGCGAGCAGCCTTCGCAATAGCGGGCGTCCTTGTAGTCGATCCAGTTGTGCGCATAGACGCGGTCGAGCGGGATGTCGTAACGCGCGCGCAGCACCTTCACGAGGATCTTCCACGCCGCGACCTGGGCTTCGGTCGGGCCCGCCGTCACGTCGGGATAATTGCCGGCGAACTCCACGCCGATCGAATTGTCGCGCACCACCTGGCGGTAGGTCGAGCGGTTGTCGATGTATTTGTTGTCGTTGCGGTTGGCGCCGTCGCCATGGGTCGGCACCAGATTCTCGGCGACCGCCCAATAGACCGTGCCGTCGGTCTCGACCCAGACCGTAACGCCGCGCCGTGTCGGGTGCTTCGCCTGCGCTTGCGCGCCGCCGCGCGCCGAGCCCGCCGGTCCCTCGGTCTGGTGCACGATGATGTTGCGCCAGGGCTTTGCGTTGCGGACATCGCCCCACGGCGCCAGCCAGACGATCTTCAAGCCGGGAATGTCGGGCGTGCCGGAGGCGCGCGCGAGCTTTGCGAACTCGGCATCGGTGGCGGCGGCAGGAGCGATCAGAAGGAGAGCGGCGAAAACGGCCGCGGGCAGGCGAAACATCATCATGCGAGGTCCAATGCGGCCCAAGATCATGCTCAAACAAACAAGCCGAAGCGCGATGGCTATTCATCCTGATCGCGTCGCGCCTTGACAGGCTTTACGCGAATTTCCTCAACGCCTCGACCGTCTCCGGCGAAAGCGGCGGGGCGGGATCATGGATCGCGAAATCGTTCTTGCCGTTCTTCTTGGCGGCATAGAGGGCATGGTCGGCATTGGCCATCAGGCGATCCGGGAATTTCCCGATGTCGCGGTCCCACTGCGCGACCCCGATCGAGATCGCGATCGGAATGTCGCTGCCGGTGCAGGTGGCGGCATCCTGACGGCAGACCTCGATCACGCGGCGGGCGATCGCGGCCGCCTCGCGCAAGGACGAGGACGGCAGCACGACGCAGAACTCGTCGCCGCCGGTGCGGGCGAGCATGTCGCCGGGCCGGAGGCGCGTCTGCGCCATCAGGGTGAAGTGCTTCAGGCAGGCATCGCCGGCGGCATGGCCATGGGTGTCGTTGATGGTCTTGAAGCCGTCGAGATCGATCAGCAATAGCGCAAACGGCGCGCCAGAGCGCTCCGAGCGGGCACATTCCTCGGTCAGACGCTGCAGCAGGTGCCGCCGGTTGGCGACGCCGGTGAGATCGTCGAGCAGCGCGAGGTCGGCAACCTCGTTGCGCAAGCGATCGATCGCCATCAGCAGGAAACCGAAATTGAGCGTCATCGACAGGAACAGCAGCACCAGAACCAGGAAGCCATGGACCTGACCGGCGCCCTGCGCCGAGAAGTCGTAGCCGAACAGGTTGCCCGCCGTTCGCACCGCGAACATCCCGATGACGGCGATAATGACGATAGCGGACAGCCGCGCCCCGGGGCTGGCGCGACCTTCAGGCGGCGACAGCAACAAAGGTAACGCCAGCACCAGCGGCACGGCCTGGCCGAGCGTGTAGCTCGCCATGCGCAGCAGCATGTGATCGACGACGAACAGGAACACCACGATGCCGGCGAGGCTCAGCATCGTCGTTGCCGCCATCAGACGCCACGACACCGGCCGGTCGTAGAAGCGCTGGATGCCCATGGCGGCGAGGCAGCAGGCCATGATGATGCCGACGGCGCCGGCCACGGTTGGCACGGCAGAGTCGATGAACAGGCGCAGCAGCGCGGTCGTCGCGCCGGCCGAGCCGACGAAAGCGGATCCCATCCAGAACCGCGCCGCCATGAATTTCGGATAGGAACGCGCTACATAGGCCCAGATTAGCCCGAGCGCGAGAAAGTTGACGATGAACACCGTCCAAAGTGTCGGCACGCTCAGCATGACGGCCGCAGCCCGCCCTCTCCGTTTGGCAAAACTCCGTCCATCACCACCCCCGGGTTCTTGCGGAGGACCATGCGCCCGGCGCGCTTAATGGAGTCTCACCGCAATCGTGCAAAGTCGGGCATTGGTTTTGGATTGATGAATCCGCGAACGGATTGCGGCATCGTTAATCAAGCCTTGCCGCGGAGGAGCGGGCTGCGCGGCGGAAGCCCTGTGAGGCGGATTCGCGGCCAAAAATCACCCGAAAATGCATCTGAGCTGTGGATAACGCAATGACGGAGATATGACAGCGCGGGGCAGCCGGCTCCGAATCTGCTGAGTTTGTCATCGAGGATGTTGCGAGGCTGGCCCTCCGCCGAGCATCCCTCGTGTCGCGTTCCACCATTAACCCTTGAGAGGATACTATGGCTAAGAAAGCGAAGAAGGCGGCGAAGAAGAAGGCGAAAAAGGCCAAGAAGGCGAAGAAGAAGTAACGAGGCTTCTGTTTCTTTGCCCGGGTGGAGTCTCGCTCCGCCCGGGCGTCGGGTCGGATCGGGCGGGTTTGAAGGCGGCGGGCGCAAGGCCCGCTTTTTTATTAGGTGGATGTTCGAGGCGCTTTGCCCGGGGAGAAGCCCGGGCATGACCACCTTTCGAGACGTGAAGAAGAATCTACCGCTCCGAAAACGCGAGCCTGGCGCCGAGCGCGGCAAATCCTGCGGCGAAGCTCCGCCGCAGCCACGCCATGACGCGGGGGCGGGCGATGACGCGCTCGCGCACCGAGGCGGCGCAGAGGCCGTAGAGGACGAACACCGCGAACGTCATCGCCATGAAGGCGCCGCTCAATTCCAGCATGCGCGCCAGCACATGGGCCTCGTCCGCCGCAATGAACTGCGGCAGGAAGGCGAGGAAGAAGATCGACAGTTTCGGATTGAGGATGTTGATCAGGAAGCCGGTGACGATGACGCGGCCGCTCGACCGCTCCTTGATCTCGCCGTCAACCGCGAGCGTCCCCGTCTCGCGCAGCGCCTGCCAGGACACATAGAGCAGATAGGCGACGCCGCACCATTTCAGCACGGCGAAGGCGAGCGCGCTGGTGTGGAGCACGGCGGCAAGGCCGAGCATCGCCGCTACCATGTGCGGCACGATGCCGAGCGTGCAGCCGAAGGCGGCCGCCATGCTGGCCCGCGAGCCGCGGGTCAGCGCCGAGGCGAGCGTGTAGAGCACGCCGGTGCCGGGCGATGCGACGACGATGAGCGAGGTGAGCAGGAAGGACAAGGTCATGAGCGGACCTTACCACCGCGGCTCGCGGCGAGAAAGCGAGCCCGCGGGGGGAGCCGTCAGGACAGCTGAGCGATCTCCGCCTCGCGCAGCACGTCGAGCGGCGCCCAGGGTTTGGCCCAGAACTTGGCGCCATCGGGCAAGGGCTGCTTCAAGGGGCGGCCGGAGGTGACGACGACGTCGAGGTTCGGATTGCGGTGCTTGGCGACATGCGCGAGCTCGACGCCGTTCATGCGGCCGGCAAGCTGGACGTCGGTCAGCATCAGACACAGCACGCCGGCGCTCTTGTCGAGGACGCGCTCGGCGGCCTCCGCGCTTTCGCACTGGATGACCTGGTAGCCGCTTTCTTCCAGGAGAACGCAAAGCATCTCCCGCTGCATGGCGTCGTCTTCAACGATCAGCGCTGTCGCGCGAAACGGCTCTGCTTGTCCCATCGGCGGCTCCCAATGCATGCCCCATAACGCATGTTAAAAACCGAGGCCGGCAACGGTTCGGTTTCATTTCAAAAAAAGTAACTCATAGTTCCACGATCGGGGACTTGACGGGGGAATTCATGACGACGATTCGGGGGGCGGCCGCCATCACGGGAGCGGCGAGCGGCATCGGCAGGGCGCTGGCCCTCGAGCTGGCGCAGCGCGGCTGCGATCTCGCGCTGGCCGATCGCGACGAGGCCGGATTGAAGGCGCTCGCCGCGGAGATCGGAACAACGCGCAAGGTCAGCGTGCATCGCATCGACGTCGGCGAGCCCGCCGACATCGTGCGGTTCGCGAGCGAGGCGACCACCGCGCATCCCGCCCTCGGCATCGTCGTCAACAATGCCGGCGTGGCGCTCATGGGCTCGTTCGAGGAGATCGATCAGGCGCAGATGGACTGGTTGTTCGACATCAATTTCTGGGGCGTGGTGCACGGCACGCGCGCTTTCCTGCCGCATCTGAAGACGAGGCCCGAGGCGCACATCGTCAATCTCTCCTCGATCTTCGGCATCATCGCGCCGCCGGGGCAAGCGGCCTATGCGGCGGCAAAGTTCGCGGTGCGCGGCTTCTCCGAGAGCCTGCGGCATGAGCTTTCGGCGGCAGGAAGCCCGGTGAAGCTGTCGGTGGTCCATCCCGGCGGCGTCGCCACCGCGATCGCGCGCAACGCGCGCACCGGGGTCGGCGTCACCGACAATGCCCGCCGCGCGCAATCGATCGAGCGGTTCGAGAACGCAGCGAAGACCACGCCGAAGGATGCCGCGCTGCGCATCATCAGGGGCATCGAGAACAACGAGCCGCGCATCCTGATCGGCAATGACGCCCGCTTCATGGACCTGTTGCAGCGCTTCCGCCCGGGAACGTACTGGGCGCCGCTGCAGCGGCGGCTGGAGAAGATGGCGAAGGGGACGTAAGTCAGGGACGTGATTGGCGACGCGGCGAGTTCCGCTGTCATTCCCCGCGCAGGCGGGGAATCCAGTACGCCGCGGCTTATCGAGTGAACCACGACTGCCTCGGCGGACTGGATCGCCCGGTCAAGCCGGGCGATGACACCGCGTGTGGTGCGTGAGTGCGCGTTGCTTCTCGAAGTGCTTCCCTCACTGCCCCGCCAGCCGATCGGCGAAATACCCGATCGTCTTGCGATAGACCACCGCCCTGTTCCACTCCCGCATCGCCTCGAAATTCGGCGTGCCTTCATCATAGGGCTGGCCCATCTTGAAGCCGTTGGTGTGCAGGAGGTTCGCAGTCGAGGCGAGCACATCGGGGACGCTGTGGCGGAGATCGACGTGGCCGTCGCCGTCGAAATCGACGCCGTACTTGATGTAGGACGACGGCAGGAACTGGGTCTGGCCGATCTCGCCGGCATAGGCGCCGATGAGGTCGCGCAGCGGCAGGTCGCCGCGCTGCACGATCTTGAGCGCGGCGAGCAGCTCGCCCTGGAACAGGTCGGTGCGGCGGCAATCATGCGCGAGCGTCGCCAGCGTGCGGACCACCGGCAGCTTGCCGGTGTCGCCCTTGCCGAAATCGCTCTCCAGCCCCCAGATCGCGACCAGGATATGGCGGGGCACGCCGAACTGCTGCTCGATGCGGGAGAGCAGCGCAGCGTGGCGCTGGAGCATCGCGCGGCCGCCATTGATGCGGCCGGGGCCGACACGGGTCGAGACGTACTGCTCGAAGCTCTTCTTGAAGGTGTAGCGCTGGCGCCGGTCGAAGGCGAGCACGGCAGCGTCCTGGGTCACGCCGCCGAGCGCCGCATTGGTCACGCCCGCCGAGACGCCGGCGGCCTGGGCTTCCTGCGCCATGCTGGCGACGAAACTGTCGAAATCGCCGCCGCAACGGGCGGCCTGCGCCGACCCGCCGGTCAGACAGACGACGACGGCGGCGGCGAGAAGCGGTCTCAGCATGTGCAGCAGTTCCCCAGATTCCTTGCGCGAAGCAGCTGGCGATCATGCCCGGGAACACCGCGAGCGTCAAAGCGCAGGACCTTGAAGCGCAAGGCTTGATCCGCATCAAACCGTCTCACGCCGTGCTTTCTAGATTGAGGCAAACAGGAGAACCGCACATGACCGGAATCACCTTGACCGCCGAGCAGATCCGCAATGCCCCCGCCCCGGTGCGGCAATGGATCGAGCAGGAGGTGATCGCCACACTCGGGCTGGCGCCACGGACACCGGAGGCCGCGCCGCCGCCACAGGCGGCCCATCTCGTCGCCTGCAGCGTGGAAGAGATGGCCGGCGTGCTCGAGCACATCCGCGGCGTGCTTCCTGCGGTGAACGTGCTGTTCGAGCTCGGCCGCCCCGGCATCAGCTTCGGCCGTCCCGCGGTGATGACGTTCCGCCTGATGGACATCCTGCATCATACGCGCCTGCAGGACATCGGCCAGGTGATGACGTGCCTTGAGATGATCAACCAGGCGCTGACCGAAGTGAAGAAGGACCCATCGGTTCGGTTCTGCGGCTTCGACAATGAGGGGCACTGCCTGATCGCGCCGCAGACGCAGGTGAGCATCGCAACGCTGTGGCAGACCATGATGGAGCGGCAGCAAGCGGCGCAGGAGTCGGACAGTCGGATCGCGCCGGCGGCGTGAGGTGGATAGTATCGCCAAGACCACTGCTCGTCATTCCGGGGCGAGAGTTGGCGCTACAATGCCGATGCCTGAGCAACCGTCAGTCACTGCATCAAAGCCAGCATGAAGCGATCATCCATGGCCGATCACCAGCCTCAATCAACCCGCGCCCTCCTCCGCATCCCGCTGTTCCGCCTGCTCGCCATCAACCTCGCGATCGGCGCCAGCGCGGCCGCGCTGCTGGTCGGCGGCCTGCTTTGGCTCAATCCCGGACATCTGCGCGAGCTGATCTTCGCCGACCGTGCGCCCGGCGTGGCGCTTCTCCTGCTGCTCGCCTCCTTCCTCATCACCTTCGGCTCGGCCGCGATGGGCAGCGCGATCATGGCGCAGGGGCACAAGGAGGACACCGACAAGGGTGGCGGCCACGGGTCGCGACTCGCCCTGCAGGAATTGACGCAGCGCACACACACGCATTGAGATACGCGCCGCCGGGAGGATGGCACCGGCCTTGCTTTGCGATCACAGAGCACGCAAGCGGGAATACGTGCAGGCCAACGCACGTTCCTACAGAGCGCGTTGCTCTCGCAGGGTCGCAACAGCAAGCGAGATGAACAAATGATTTGGCAGCCCAAACCATGTCTCGATGTATGCCCACGTCGCACATCGGAACAAACGCATATCTGATGCGCTCGCTGCGACATCGACACCACCACGATTTGCCTTGCCATCGCAGCGCGCCTTCTATAATCTTCTATTTTAAGTTGTCGCCCTGCCAGCCCCGGGCGACGGTGAGACCAAGATAAACGGCGGGCTTCGGGCCCGCCGTTTATTGGAGGCGAAAGTCTCCCCGAAGGGTCGCAGAAGATCCCTGGCTCCCTCTCCGCATCAGGTACCTTCACAGCCGCGTCAAGCCTGCCGCGTTCGGTTACGGCGGTGGCGAAGTTATTTGACTGTGGCGCGATGATCGACGACAAGCCGCCATGGCCAAGAAACCCGGAACCAATCCCAAAGGCGAATTCGCCTTCTTCAACGTCGTCTATGAAGACGATTCCCAACGCTCCAATCGCCGCGTACCCGCCGAACTGCTCGGCGGCCTCGACGGCGATGAACCCGCGCGCGGCTTCATCATGGAGCAGGACCGCGTAATCGCCGAAAAGAGCGGCCGCCCGCCGCTGGAGATCAAGCGGCTCGAGCGGGTGGGGGCAAAGAAGAAGTAGCGCGGTGGACGCGTGATACTCGAAGCTCCAACATGAACAAAACGGCGGGCTTTCGGCCCGCCGTTTGCGTTTGGATAGATTGCCCGGGTCTGACGATCCGAATTAGTTGTCCAGGAACGACCGCAGCTTCCGTGACCTTGACGGATGCTTCAGCTTGCGCAGCGCCTTCGCTTCGATCTGGCGGATGCGCTCGCGGGTCACGCTGAACTGCTGGCCGACTTCTTCCAGCGTGTGGTCGGTGTTCATGCCGATGCCGAAGCGCATGCGCAGGACGCGCTCTTCGCGCGGCGTCAGGGACGCCAGCACGCGCGTGGTGGTCTCGCGCAGGTTGGACTGGATCGCTGCGTCGATCGGCAGGATCGCGTTCTTGTCCTCGATGAAATCGCCGAGATGCGAATCCTCCTCGTCACCGACGGGCGTCTCCAGCGACAGCGGCTCCTTGGCGATCTTGAGGACCTTGCGGACCTTCTCCAAGGGCATGCCGAGCTTTTCGGCGAGTTCTTCGGGGGTCGGCTCGCGGCCGATCTCGTTGAGCATCTGGCGGGACGTGCGCACGATCTTGTTGATCGTCTCGATCATGTGCACGGGGATGCGGATGGTGCGGGCCTGGTCGGCGATCGAGCGGGTGATCGCCTGCCGGATCCACCACGTCGCGTAGGTCGAGAACTTGTAGCCGCGGCGGTACTCGAACTTGTCGACCGCCTTCATCAGGCCGATGTTGCCTTCCTGGATCAGGTCGAGGAACTGCAGGCCGCGGTTGGTGTACTTCTTGGCGATCGAGATCACGAGACGGAGGTTGGCTTCCACCATCTCCTTCTTGGCCTGGCGGGCCTCGCGCTCGCCCTTCTGCACGGAGTGCACGATCTTGCGGAACTCGACGATCTCGAGGCCGGTGAGGGCAGCTAGCTGATGCACCTCGTGGCGAAGGTCCTTGATGCGGTCCTTCTCGTGGTGGACGAAATTCTTCCAGCCTTTTGCGGAAAGTTTCGAGACGCGGTTGAGCCAGCGCGGATCGAGCTCCGAGCCGGTGTAGTTGCGCAAGAAGTCCTCGCGCGCGACGCCGTGGCTGTCGGCAAGGCGCATCAGGCGGCCCTCATGCGAGACGAGGCGCTTGTTGATGTCGTAGAGCTGCTCGACGAGCGAGTCGATGCGGGCCTGGTTGAGGCGCAGCGACTTCACCTCGACGATGATCTCGTCCTTCAGCTTCTTGTACTTGCGCTCCTGGTGCGGCGAGAGCGACTCGTTCTGGAGCTGGTTCTGGATGTCCTGCTCCTGAAGCTTGCGCAGCTTCTTGTAGCTGTCGGCGATCTTGTCGAAGATCTCGACCACCTTCGGCTTGAGCTCGGCCTCGATCGCCGCGAGCGACATCTGGTTCTCGAACTCGTCGTCGTCCATGTCGGCTTCGGCGGCGGCCTCGCCCGGATCCTTCTCCTCGCTCGCCTCGGCGCCAGCGGCGGCAGGCGCGGCACGGAACGGGGTCGGCGCCGGCGGCGCCGCAGGCGGCGCCACATGCGCGGGCGCGGCGGTGGAGACGGCGGCGGCCTCGCCGCCCTCGGCCGAAGCTTCACCGGCCTCGCCGCTCGGACCTGCGATCATCGCGGTGTTCATGCCGCCCTTGGCGTCCGGGCCGGCATACGTCGCTTCGAGATCGATGATGTCGCGCAGGAAGATCTTGCCTTCGTTGAGCTCGTCGCGCCAGATGATGATGGCCTGGAAGGTCAGCGGGCTTTCGCACAGCCCTGCGATCATCGCCTCGCGGCCGGCCTCGATGCGCTTGGCGATCGCGATTTCGCCTTCGCGGGAGAGCAGCTCGACCGTGCCCATCTCGCGCAGATACATGCGCACCGGATCGTCGGTGCGCTCGCCCGGCTCGCTCTTCTTGACCTCGGTGACGGCCTTCTGGGTGACCTCGACGAGCTCGTTATCGGTCTCGTCGTCGGCCTCGTCCTTCTCCTCCTCGCCTTCGGTGTCGTCGGCTTCGGTGACGTTGATGCCCATGTCCGAGAGCATCGACATGATGTCCTCGATCTGTTCGGGCGAGGTCTGGTCGGACGGCAAGACTTCGTTGAGCTGATCGAAGGTCACGAAGCCGCGCTTCTTGGCCTGCTTGATCATCTTCTTCACGGCGGCGTCGGACAGGTCGAGCAAGGGCGAGGGCGCGTCCTGGGAGTCCTTCTCCGGCGCGTCCGCTGCCTTGTCGTCCTTTTCCTTGTCCTTCGCCTGCAGCGTCTTTGCCTTGGTGGCCATCCATTGCTCCTAAACGCGCTTCATGCGAGACGCCCGCCGCGCCTGCCTGAATTCACTTGAACCTGTTGCTCGACGCTCTCGCTTCGGCAGCTCTCGACACGGAAAGGGCGGCGCACAAACCTCTCGCCACCCCCAACTTTCTCTCGCCGGAATTGCCTAACGCTTCGTCAGCCTCTTTGTCGCGGCGGATGCAGGTGTAGTGCCAACAGCGATTGCGCGGATTCATTCCTGACGCGTCTGTTCTGCCTGCGGCCGCCTCTGGGCCAAAGTGCTACAAGACCGTTAAGCCTCGATTAACCCTGTTTCTGCCGCCAAACCTTGGATTTGGCGAGTCTTTTAGCGGTTCCGGCCCCGGCCGTCCGCATGATTCTTTCACACACTCTTCTGAAGCCGGCCCGACAATTCGCCAAAACCCTCGATCAGGGCCTCGGTGCCGTCGACCTCGGCCATCCGGGCCTTGACGTCACGCAGCCACGCCAAATTGGCCTCGCTGGGGTCCTCCCCCAAGGCCAGCTCGGCGTCCTTCAGCTCCCTAAGTAGTGAATGCCATTGCCGATGCAAGACAACGAGCTGGTGCCAAGTCGCAAGAACGTCATCCCGCGCCGCGCCTTCGCGGGCACCCCACACCGCCTGGGTCGTGATGCCGTTCTCAACCCTTTGAAGAGCTTGCGAAAATCCGCCCCGTTCGAGATCGCTGCGCATCTTTTCGGCCAGCTCGCCGGGTTCCGGCAAGTGGTGGTGGTCGTTGGCGAAGGCGGCGATGATGCCGGCCCGGAGCTTATGGGCCTCGGGATGGGCCAGCTCCAGGGCGGCGACCTCCTCGAGGTGCTCATGCAGCAGCCAGGGGTGGTTGATCAGACATTGCAGGATCAGGGCTTCCCGGCGGGACATGGCGCTGCGCTGGCCCTTCATGATCGGGCTTGCCGCCAGCTGGGGGCTCGCCGCCTGGTAGGGACCGGACGGGAGCGGGGTCGGGCCGGGGGCGCCGCGGCGACCGCCGCCAAATCCTTGGCCGCCAAACCCCTGGCCGCCGAATCGATTCGCGCTTCCCCCTGCCCTCGGCTGGAACGGCCGGCCACCGCCGGAGCGGAAATTGCCCCGGCCGCCAAAGCCGCGCCCACCTTCGGGCGCGAAGGTGCGCTGCAGCCGCTCGACGAACTCGTCGCGATAATAGCGCCGCACCACCTCGTCACGGATGCCGTTCGTGAGCTCCTTAATGCGCGCTTCCAGCGCAGCGCGGCGCTCGGGCGTGGCGAAATTGCCGCCTTCGAGCTCGCGCGACCAGATCATGTCGGCGAGCGGACGGGCAGCTCCGATCACCTCCTCGATCGCGCCGCGCCCGCCGGAGCGCACGAGATCGTCGGGGTCCTGCCCCTCAGGCAGCAGCGCGAAGCGCAGGCTCTTGCCGGGGCTGAGGAACGGCAGCGCGAGGTCGGCGGCACGATAAGCCGCCTTCTGTCCGGCGCGGTCGCCATCGAAGCAGAGGATCGGCTCGTCCGCCATCTTCCAGAGCAGCGCGAGCTGGCTTTCGGTCAGCGCGGTGCCGAGCGGCGCGACCGCACCTGCAAAGCCCGCGGTGACCATGGCGATGACGTCGACATAGCCTTCGACCACGATCAGAGCGCTGCCGTCATGCGTGGCTTTGCGCGCGGTCTGGTGATTGTAGAGATTGTCGCCCTTGTGGAAGAGCGGCGTCTCCGGCGAGTTCAGGTATTTTGCCGGAACGTCCTTCTCCAGCGCGCGTCCGCCGAATGCGATGACGCGGCCGCGCAGATCCGTGATCGGAAACATCACCCGATCGCGGAAGCGGTCGTACGGCACGGGGATGTCGTCACCGCCGATCAACAGGCCGGTCTCGACCATGTCGTCGACGGAGATGCCGAGCTTGCCAAGATGCTCCTTCAGCGCGAAGCGGTCGGGCGGGGCATAGCCGAGGCGGAACTGCAATTGCGTCGCCGGCGAGATGGCGCGGTCGGCAAGGTAGCCGCGCGCCTTGGCGCCGAGCCGCGAGGCCAGCGTCTCCGCGAAAAACTTCGCCGCGAGGTCCATGACGTCATGCAGCGACTTGCGCCGCTGCTCGTGCCGCGCCGCATCAGGAGTCACCGCCGGCAGCGGCAGGCCCGCCATGTTGGCGAGCCGCTCGACGGCCTCGGCGAACGGCAGGCCGTCGGTCTCCATCACGAAGGTGATGATGTCGCCGTGCTTGCCGGAGGAGAAGTCGTGATAAAAACCCTTCTGGTCGTTGACGTAGAAGGACGGCGTCTTCTCCTGCTGGAACGGCGACAGCCCCTTCCACTCCCGCCCCGCCTTCTTCAGCTTGACGCGCTTGCCCACGACTTCGGAGACCGAAAGCCGGGCACGAAGCTCGTCGAGGAACTGGGGCGTGAAGCGCATGGGCTGTGTCTAGCGCGAAACCGGGTGAGTCGGGCGAAGGATCAGGGATATAGGTGCGGGCTGGCCAGAAGTCAGGTTTGTCGGGCTTATACGCGCTGTTCACAGCCTGCCTTCCTTCCGGTCATTCCGGGGCGCCCGCAGGGCGAACTACGGTGCGCAATTGCGCACCTGAGAATCTCGAGATTCCGGGTTCGATGCTACGCATCGCCCCGGAATGACTGGAAAAGCTTGAATCCGCCCTGGTTCCACGCTTCCATAGCCTCATGTTCAGGACGTTTCGAGGCGGCCACAGCGGGGGCTGGCGCATCACCTCGATTTCGCCAGTGACGGGCGAGCCCCTGCCCTTCGTGCCGGCGCTGTCGGTCACCGACAGCGAGGCCGTGTCGCTGCCGCTGGTGCCCTCGCGCAATGCCTGGCGGCTGGTCGGCGTTGCGAGCAGCCTGCGCTACACCGAGCGGTCCGAAAAGCAGCAGCTCGTCGCCGTGCAGGCCGGCCTCGGCCGCATCGAGGCAACCAGCGCTGCGCTGATTCCGATCCGCAAGTCGCAGGCCTGGTGGGAGCTGACGCAGGAAGAGCGCCGCAGGATCTTCGAGGACAAGTCGCATCACATCGCGAGCAGCCTGCGTTTCCTGCCGGCGATTGCGCGCCAGCTCTATCACTGCCGCGACCTCGGCGGGCCCTTCGACTTTCTCACCTGGTTCGAATTCGCTCCCGCGGACGCCGCACTGTTCGAGGAGCTGGTGGCAATGCTCAGGCAGACCGAGGAGTGGACCTATGTCGAGCGCGAGGTCGACGTGCGCATGGTGAAGGAAGTGCTGTCGGCCTAGAGCAAGATCCGGACCCCAAGGCCGCGCTGGCCGCAAAGCGTGCAGCGGTTCGCCGACAAGATCATGCGCAACATACTAATGCTCGAGGAAGCGGCCCGACTCGATGTGCGGCAGACCGGTGACGGGCCAGTTGTAGACGTAGGTCCAGGCCTTCTCGGTGGCGCCGCCGGCGCGCGTCACATCGACCAACTGGCGCAGATATTCGGTCGGCTCTGGAAACCCCTCGCCGCAGGCTTCGTACATGTCGAGCTCGCGCAGGAGCTCGTCGGGCACGCGCAGGCGGAAGAGCTCGCCATGGACGATGTCCGTCGGCGCGTCGGAGAGCAGCAATCCCGGATAGTGCTTCACCAGGACGAGCCGGCCGCGGCAGGTCGCCTCGCCCAGAAACTCCGCGTGGCCCGCGAGCAGCCGCGCCATCGGATGGTCGAAGCCCCGCATCAGGGTGCCGTAGACGAAGAGGCGATCGGAGCTCATGGTGTTCCAACGTTGCGACGACGGCGCGATACCGTTAATCCGTTTACACACGTTGTTCTTCCATAGGCAAATCAGGATGGCTTTCGACACAGCCGAGGCGACCGACCAACTGCTCGGCGAGGGCGACATTCCGCCCGTGCATGAGGTGAATGCGGCAGGCGCATCTCCCTTCCTGCTCACCGCGGATCATTACGGACGGGTGCTGCCGCGCGCGCTCGGCGATCTCGGCCTCGCGGAAAGCGAGCTTGTCAGGCACATCGCCTGGGACGTCGGCATCGCCGGTGTCGCCGAGCGGCTCGCGCACATGCTGGATGCGCATCTCATCGCGCAGCGCTATTCACGCCTCGTGATTGACTGCAATCGCCCGCCGGGCGCCGCGAGCTCGATCCCTGTGATCTCCGAGGCGACCGTGATCCCCGGCAATGAAAATCTATCGGCTGCCGCCAAGGAGATGCGCCGGCGCGAGATCTTCGATCCCTATCACGGCCGGATCGGCGCGGCGATCGATGCGCGCGGGCGGGCGGGCAAGCCGACGGTGCTGGTGGCGTTGCACAGCTTCACGCCCGTCTATCACGGCGATCCGCGGCCCTGGCACATCGGCACGCTCTATCACCGCGACACCGTGCTGCCGCGGCTGATGCTGCAGCACCTGCGGGGCGAGAGCGGCCTCGTCGTCGGCGACAACCAGCCTTATGCGGTGAGCGACGCCACCGACTACACCATCCCCGTCCACGGCGAGGCGCGCGGGCTGATCAACACCGGCCTCGAAATCCGCCAGGACCTGATCACCGGCGAGACCGGCCAGCAGCAATGGGCCGAGCGGCTGGCGCGGATCCTGCGCGAGATCGCAGCCACGCTGCGCAAGGACGGAATGGCGTGATGCTCACTTCGCCCGTGTCAGCGCCAGCCAGATGCCGCCGCCGATCATGAAGCCGCCGGAGACGCGCGACATCATCCGCGTGCGGCGTGCCGAGAAGAATTTTCGGGCGCGGCCGGCGGCGATGGCGTAGAGCGCATCGGTCATTACCGCCGTCACCATGAAGGTGGCGCCCAGCAGCGCGACTTGCGGAAAGTGCGGCTGGTTCATGTCCATGAACTGCGGAATGAAGGCGCCGAAGAACACCAGCACCTTGGGGTTCGACAGCAGCACCAGGAATCCCTGCAGGAAGAAGCCGCCGCGCGGCGGCGGTGGCGGCGCCTCGAGATCGACGCCCTCGACCGGCGCCCAGATCAGCCTGATGCCGAGCCAGATCAGATAGGCGGCGCCGGCAAAGCGCACCCAGTCGAACCAATAGCCCATCGTCGCCATCAGCGAGGTCAGGCCGACCGCGACGATGCCGATCACGATGGCAAGGCCCGCTTGCGCGCCGGCAACGTTGGTGAGCGCCGCGCGCGTGCCGTGGCGCAGGCCGTTGGCGATGACGAGCGTGACGATCGGCCCCGGCAGCAGCGCCAGCGCGATACAGGCGGCGACGAAGGCGAGATAGGCTTGCATGGACATCATGGGAGGACTCGCTGCGGTTTGCGCGCATTTATGCATGGCGGAGGCGGGAACGGAAGCTTGCTCGTTCCTCGCCCCGCTCGCAGCCGATCAGGCGCGCCAAGAACGGCATCTTGACATGCAACTATTCGGTTGCCAATTATGCGCAACCATGGATGAAGTCTTCAGAGCGCTCGCCGATGGGTCGCGACGGTCGCTGCTGGACAGGCTTCACGCCAGGAACGGCCAGACACTGAACGAACTCTGCGAGGGCCTCGCGATGACGCGTCAGGCCGTTGCCAAGCACCTTGTCATTCTGGAGAAGGCCAATCTGGTCACGACCATCAGACATGGCCGCGAGAAGCTGCACTACCTCAACCCCGTGCCCATCCATCAGATCGGCGAACGCTGGATCAAGAAATTCGAACGCGGCAAGCTCGCTGCGCTCAGCGAATTGAAACGTCAATTGGAGAAGCGCGAGGAATAAGCCTGCTCAACAAAGGATTGATGCGCGATGGATCTCGACCAGTTCAAGCCGCTCACCGTCTACACAATCTACATCGCCTCCACGCCGGAGAAGGTGTGGCAGGCCCTGACGTCGGCCGAGTTCAGCCGGGAGTACTTTTCCGGGTTCGCGGTGGAGATGGAGCCCCGGCTCGGTGGCACGTTCGTCGTGCACGCGCCGGACGGATCGGAGCACATCTCGGGCAAAGTCTTCGAATACGATCCGCCCAAGAGGCTGACGGTGACCTGGAACGTCAACTGGCCCGGCCTCGTCGAGAAACTCGGCACCACGCTCGTCACCTACGAGATCGAGCCCGCCGGCGAGGCCGTCCGCCTCACCCTGAGCCAGCGTCATGATCGTCAACTCAGCGAAGACATCCTCTCAGGCGGCCGCACCGGTTGGCCCGCGATCCTGTCGGGGCTGAAGAGCCTGCTGGAGACGGGCAAGGCGCCGCAGATCAAGATGTCGCCGCCAGTCAGGATGCTGGAAGCATTGAAGGCGATGGGGATCAAGATACCGTAGCGGCCGGACTCCGCCTGCTCATCGCTTCTTGGTCAGCGGCGGGTGAATCTCGTCGATCTTGCGACGGCAATCCGCTTCCGACTCGTGCGGGCCCGAGACAAAGGTCCCGCTGACCTTGATCGCGTACCAGCCGGACTCAACTCCGAGCCGGAGCGCTTCGTCCGTCTTGACCTGCCGTGGAGAGAGAATTTGCATCTGGTGCTTTCGGTTGGCGTTCGACCTCAAATCGAACCGCGGTGACGTTTCAGGCAATGCAGCAGGCGGCTCCGCCGAAACGGGCAATGCACAAAACGACCGCCCCTACGGCGTCGCGATGTGCTCGCTCCACCGGTGCGGGGACTGAGCCATCTCAGGTCGCCCGCGCACGGTCGAGGAACTGCGTGTTAGCAGAAGCGACAGCCATTCGAACGTTGCCGCACCGTGCGCGCTTTCACTGCAATTAGCTATCGATTTCTCGCCCGCACGCGCCTTTGTGCGCCAGATGCATCGCCCGAGCGAAACAATGCCGGCGAAGTCTTGTGCCCGACCGCTTCGTAGCCATGTTAAAGGCGCAGCCAAGGGAACGTACCGCATGAAGCTCCGCGTCGGGTTCGAGATGCTGTACGAGTTCCCGCAGCCGACGCCTATGATCATGGTGTTGGGCACGCATTTCACGCGCGCCTCCGATGTCATCGTGCCCGACTTGCTCACCACCAGCCCCCCGGTGACCATTAGTCCCTATCGCGACCTCTTCGGCAATTGGTGCAGCCGCATCGTGGCTCCGCCGGGCGCCTTCCGCCTTGCCGCCGACGGCGTCATTCGCGACAGCGGCTTGCCCGACCCCGCGTTCCCAGACGCGTTTCAGCATGCCGTCGAAGCGCTGCCGACCGACACGCTCGTCTATCTGCTGGGCAGTCGCTATTGCGACACCGATCACCTGACGGATATCGCATGGAAGTTGTTCGAGAAGACGCCGCCGGGCTGGGCGCGGGTCCAGGCGATCTGCGATTTCGTTCATCGCCACATCACATTCGGCTATGAGCACGCGCGCGCAACCAAGACGGCACGCGAAGCCTACGAGGAAGGCAAGGGCGTTTGCCGCGACTATGCCCATCTCGCCATCACGCTCTGCCGCTGCATGAACATCCCGGCGCGTTACTGCACCGGCTATCTCAGTGACATCGGCACACCGCAGCCATGGCCTCCAGGAGACTTCGCTGCCTGGTTCGAGGCGTTCATCGGAGGAAGCTGGCGCATGTTCGATCCCCGCAACAACACACCGCGAATCGGCCGCGTGCTGATCGCGCAGGGACGCGATGCCGCAGACGTCCCGATCACCCAGACCTTCGGTCCGAATACTCTGGTCAATTTCAAGGTCTGGACCGACGAGGTTCCCTGATGGAGGACGCGCCCGCTGCGCTCTGCTTGGCAGGGACAAGGCGCGCCGGGCGAAATTCCGCAAGCGCGTGAGCGCCTGACCGTTGCAACCGGCTCCCTCTCAGGCGACCGGCGCCACCAGCCGCCGGTAGAGATGCCAGGTCGCATGCCCAAGCACCGGCAGCGTCACGATCAGCCCGAGAAAGTAGGGCAGCGCCGAGACGATCAGCAGCATCACGATCAGCGCGGCCCACGAGATCATCGGCAGCGGGCTCGCGACGACGGCACGTACGCTCGTCACCATGGCCGTGACGAAATCGACGTCGCGATCGAGCAGCAGCGGGAACGACACCACGGTCAGCGAGAACAGGATCAGCGACAGCACGGCACCGACCGCGTTGCCGATGCCGAGGAACAGCAGGCCCTCGTTGGTCGTCAGCACCACCGTCATGAACTCCTGCAAGCTCGAGAACGAGGCATTGAGGCCGAGCAGCAGCGCGATCAGGAGCCGCACCTGGTACATCCAGACCACGAACACGAACAGCGTCACGAAGGCCATCCAGCCGATCTCGCTGCGCGAACGGATCGCCGACCAGATCGCACCGAATGAGACCGGCTCGCCGCGCTCGCGGCGGCGGCTGATTTCGTAGAGGCCAATTGCCACGAACGGTCCGATCAGCGCAAAACCCGCGGCAAGAGGATAGACCAGATAGACCATGCCGAAGGCGGTGAGGCAGAGCATGATGGCGATGCCGCCGGCGGCGTAGAGCGCGCCGAAGCAGACACCGTAAAGAGGCAGCGCCTGGAAGTCGCGCAGGCCTTCGACCAGCGCCTCGGCGATGTCGGTCCCCGCCACGGGACGCACCACCGGATCGACCTTGCCCGAGATGGACATCAGCTTCCTCCGTAAACCGGCGCGATTTTTCGTTGCGCGCTTGCCGCGATATTAGCGCCGCCGCGCGGACGCGCAACTTGATGCCGGCCGGCGCGAAGAGAGCGGCGACGAGACGATGATCGCAATGCGAAATCTTGGCCTTTCGTGCGATATTCGCGGCGATGACTATGGACGGGGCAGATGATCGTGCCTCAAATTGTACCTCCGAGCACCCTCGCCTGAGAGCCGATCGCCCACCGATGAGCCTGCGTACCCGGTTACTGATTCTCGTCATCGCGGCCATGCTGGTGCCGGCGATCCTGGTCGGGCTCCGTTTTGTGCAGAACCGGGCCAGTGAGATCGACGCGGCGCTGGCCAATCTGGTCGCATCCGCCGACGACATCGCGGGCGATTTGGACGAGAAGATCAAGGGCACCGCCCAGCTTCATTATGGGCTCGCCCGTGCCCGCGATCTCGACACGCGCGACAAGGCGGCGTGCTCGGCATTCCTGTCTGATGTCCGCGAAGAATATCCGCAGTTCACGGGCATCCTGACCATCGATCCCGACGGAAGTCTGTTCTGCGACTCGCTGCGGACCAACCGCTCGCTCGACCTGAATGACCGCGGCTATTTCAAGCAGGTGAAGGGTCTTCATGGCGTCGTCGCAGTGGAGCCGGTGTTCGGCCGGCTCACCGGACTATCGGTGCTGCAGATCGCCTATCCCGTGCGATCGGAGGCGGGTGCGCTGAAATTCGTGCTGCTCGCGTCGTTCAACCTCAACAAGTTCGCAGAATTTCACGACAAGCGGCTGCTCGCCGAGAAGGACATCCTGCTGATCGACGCCAAGGGTGCAGTGCTGGTCGCCCCCAAAGGCGGCGGCTGGAGCGAGCCCGTCGGCGGATCCATTGCAGGTTCCGACCTGTTCCGCTTTGCGGCAGCGCCCGATCGCGAGCCGTTTCGCGAGGTGAGCGACCGCGAGGGCCGCACACAGATCTGGGCCGTTGCCCGCTCACCTTCGATCCGCAAGGCCGGCCTCTATGTCCTGGTCGGACGATCCAAGGACGGACTGGTGGCGGCGGCCAATCGCCGGCTGCTGGAGGACATGGCAATCCTTGCGGTGGCTTCGCTGCTGTTGCTCGCCGGTGTCTGGATCCTTGCGACCGTGAGCGTCGGGCGCCAGGTCGGACGGCTCGCCGCCATGGCCAAGAGTCTCGGGCACGGCGATCTCAGCGCGCGCATTCCGGATCCCCACCCGGGCGGCGAACTCGGCGGATTGATGACCCTGCTCAACAGCACGGCCGAATCGCTCGAGCAGCAGCGCGCCGCCATCGCGGATCTCAGCCACAAGCTCAGCCAGTCCCAGAAGATGGAAGCCATGGGCCAGCTCACCGGCGGCGTGGCGCACGATTTCAACAATCTCCTGACCGTCATTCTCGGCAACTCGGAGCACCTCGCCGACAGGCTTGCGGGCAACAAGGGATTGCAGCGGATCGCCGACGACATTGCGACCGCCGCCGAGCGCGGCTCCGACCTGACGCGGAGCCTGCTCGCCTTCGCACGCAAGCAGCCGCTGCGACCGCGAGAGATCGACATCGCCGAGCAGGTGACCGGCATGAAGCAGCTTCTGCGGCGGACCCTGGGCGAGCACATCGACTGCAGCTTCACGCTCGCGCCGGATCTATGGCTCGCCAGCGTCGATCCCAGCCAATTGGCGACGGCCGTGCTCAACCTCGTGCTCAACGCGCGCGATGCGATGCCCGACGGCGGCAAGCTGATGGTCGAGGTACGAAACATCTCGCTCGGTGAATCCGACCTCGACGTCAACGGCGAGCCGCGGCCAGGCGACTACGTGATGCTGGCCGTGAAGGATACGGGGACCGGCATGAGCCGCGAGGTGTTGGGACGCGCGTTCGAACCGTTCTTCACCACCAAGGAGGTCGGCAAAGGGACCGGCCTCGGCCTCAGCATGGTCTACGGGTTTGCGCGACAATCCGGCGGACTTGTGCAAATGCAATCCGAACCGGATCAAGGCAGCGTCGTCAGGCTGTTCTTTCCCCGCCTCGCGACGCCGCCGAATGAGGAACCGCTGCCGGCAGAGCAGGTCACCGCACCGGACGGATACGAGACGATTCTCGTCGTTGAGGACGACGACATGGTGCGAGCCTATGTCGAGAACGAGCTGAAGTCGCTCGGCTATCGCGTCATCGCGACATCGAACGGGCCGGCGGCGCTGGATGTGCTGCGCCAGCCCGGAGACATCCAGTTGCTGTTCACTGATGTCGTGATGCCCGGCGGCATGTTCGGACCGGAGCTGGCGAAGCAGGCAACCGGCCTGCGGCCTGGTCTCAAGGTTCTCTTCACCTCCGGCTACAGCCAGAGTCCCGTCAGGACGCCCGACCAGATCGGCGACGCCCGCATTCTGACCAAGCCGTTCCGGCGCAAGGATCTTGCTGCGATGCTGCGGGCCGCCCTCTCGGAGCCGTCGCGGTAGATCAGGAGCCGATCGCGAGCTGGAGCGCCACGCCGAGATTTGCCGCGAACAGGACCGCGTCGATGACGAAGATCCGGAGCATCGGGCCCTTCAACACGGGCCAGTAGGCCACCCCGACGCGGCCTCCGCGCATCAGCACTGGAACGTTATAGACGAACTGGCTGAAATGGCAGGCGGCGAAGAACAGGAACAGCGCGAGCTGCGCTTCGCTCGGCTGGAAGAAGGATGGACGGGCAGCCAGAAGATAGAGCGACAGGAGCCCGAGCGGCAGATTCATCCCGCCCAGGAACGCCACGCTGGCCGCCAGGGTCGGCGCGATCGGATTGCTGCGCTCTTCCCGCGGCAGCAGGATCTTCAACGTGTTGGCTTGCGCGATGCTGAACTGGATGAAGGCGCCGACGAACCAGAGCGTGTTGAGAAGCAGGACGAGATCAGAAACGTGCATCGTCATTTTCCATAGAAGGCTTCGCTGCGCACGACGCGGCCGGCATCGTCGAAATCCATGAATTCGCTGGCGCGCGTGTCGCCCAGCTGCCACCACACCGTCAGGCGCGCGATCGCCTCGTCCCAGCTCCAGCTCAGGATCTTCAGGTCGGCGCGCTCGACGTGGCCATAGGCCTTCCGCCAGTAGGCGCGGATGTTCTCGGCGCCGGTGACGACAGGAGAACCCGTCAGTGTGAGAGCGAGAGGGCTGCGCATCTGCGCATCGTCGGCGAAATGCGCGACGACCGCGTCGATGTCGACCCTGCACCAATTCGCGCACCACGCCGCGACAAAGCCTTCGGCAGTCGCGCGGCTCATTGCCTGTCCGCTCATGACACGGATCCTCCCTGGCCGGGAAAGTGGCAAAGCCCGCGCCTCATGTCAATCATGTTGACCTGAGAATTCCGTCAGTTGTTGTCGGCGATCGCCTCCATCACGCCCATCCACCCGGCCGCACCCGACGCCCCGACGCGATCGAACGCCTCGCGCAGCACCTTGCGCTCGTGGTCGGAGGCCCGCTGCTCGACGCGCCGCCCCGCCTCCGTCAGGCGCAGCAATTTCGAGCGGTGCTGCTCGGGCGAACGCTTCGACGTCAGGAGCTTGCGCTCCACCAGCAGATTGAGCGGCCGGTTGAGGGCTTGCTTGGAAATGCCGAGGATCTCGATCAGCGCGCCGATCGCGATGTCGGGCCGGCGCGCCACCACGTAGAGGATACGATGGTGCGGACGCGACAGGCCCTGCTTCGCAAGATATGCGTCGGCCTCCAGCGTCATCCCGCGCCAGCCGTAATACATGAGCTCGAGCGCCGCATCCAGATCGTGCAGCTTCGTCAGTGAGGCGCGGTGGAGTCCCGCGGCTTGAGGCGCCTTTGCCATTGCAGGACGCTAGCCTCTCGCCCGCAGCTCGCGCCGCAGCACCTTGCCGGTCGCCGTCATCGGCAGCGTCTCGGCAAACTCGACGAAACGCGGATATTCGTGGGCTGCGAGCTGCACCTTGACGAACTCCTGGATCTCGCGCGCGAGCGCATCGCTGCCGGCAAAGCCGGGCCGCAGCACGATCCAGGCCTTGATCGATTCGGTGCGGATCGGATCGGGGATGCCGACGACGGCAGCCATTGCCACCGACGGATGCTTCATCAGCGTGTGCTCGATCTCGGACGGGCCGACGCGATAGCCGGCGGTGGTGATGACGTCGTCCTCACGGCTGACGTACCAGAAATAGCCGTCCTCGTCCTGCACGCCGAGATCGCCGGTCAGCAGGAACTCGCCGGCATATTTCTTCGCCGTCGCCTCCGGATTGCGCCAATATTGGAGCATGGTGACGGGGCATGGCTGGCGCACGCCGATGATGCCGCGCTGCCCGCGCGGCAATTCCTCGCCCCTCTCGTCGACGATGCGGACGTCGAAGCCCGGCGTCGCCTTGCCCATCGAACCGGGGCGGATCGGAAACAGGTTCGAGTTGCTGCCGATCACGAGATTGCACTCGGTCTGGCCGAACACTTCATGCGCGTCGATGCCGAACGTCTCGCGCACCCAGCCGAGCAATTCGCCGCCGAGCGACTCGCCGCCCGTAAAGATGCTGCGCAGCTTGACGCCGGAGTGCTTCACGCCGGCCTGCCGCATCAGCTTCAGCGCGGTCGGCGGCAGGAAGACGTTGCGCACGGAAAGATCGGCCATCATCTGCATCGCAGCCTGCGGCTCGAATTTGCGTGCGCGGTGACCGACGAGGGGGATGCCGTGATACCAGAACGCGAACAGGCCATTGATGAGCCCGCCGATCCAGGCCCAGTCCGCCGGCGTCCACATGAGATCGCCGGGGCGCGGCAGGAAGTCGTGACACATCTCCACGTTCGGCAGATGACCGAGCACGACGCGGTGCGCATGCAGCGCCCCCTTCGGATTGCCCGTCGTGCCCGAGGTGTAGATGATCAGCGCGGGATCGTCGCACGACGTATCGACCCGCGCGAAGTCGGGCGATGCGGCCTTCACCGCATCCCAGAACGACGTCGTTCCCGCCGGCGCGCGCCCGCCGACCACATAGATCGTCTTCATGTCAGGCAGACGATCGCGAATTTTTGCGAGCTTCTCCCAGCCACCCTCGTCGGTGACGATGGCCTTCGCCTCCGAATTCGACAGGCGGAATTCCAGCGCGTCCTCGCCGAACAGCGCGAACAACGGGATCGAGATCATGCCAGAGCGGAACGCCGCCATATGTGCGATCGGCAATTCCCGGGACTGCGACAGGAACACCGCGACGCGGTCGCCACGGGAAAGCCCGTCCGCCTTCAGCACATTGGCGAAGCGGCGCGACATCTCGGCGATCTCGTCGAAGGAGGTGCGGCTCGTTCCGCCGTTCTCGTCGACATAGATCAGCGCGAGGCAACCGGTGCCGTCGGCATGGCGATCGCAGCACGCTTCCGCAATGTTGAAGCGCGCGGGGATGTCCCAGCGGAAATTGCGGACGAGTTCGTCGTAGGTTGCGGCTTCGGTCAGCATGGCTTGGTCGTTTCCGCGCTCTCGTCGTCATGGCCGGACTTGTTCCGGCCATCCACGTTCTTCTTGGGACCAGTCTAAGGCCGTGGATGCCCGGGACAAGCCCGGGCATGACGGTGGGGAGATCTTATCTCTCAGTCATTCCGGGGCGATGCGAAGCATCGAACCCGGAATCCATTACGCGGCATTTCCGCGGCTCGATGGATTCCGGGTTCGCCCTGCGGGCGCCCCGGAATGACAGTGGGAGCTATCGCACCGTCGCGAAGAACTTCCTGACATCGCGCACGAACAGCTCCGGCTGCTCGAAGGCGGCGAAATGGCCGCCCTTCTCCATCTCGCTCCAGTGGGTGATATCCGGGAAGTTCGGCTCCATCCAGCGCCGCACCGGCGTGATGATCTCCTTGGGAAACACCGCGACGCCCGTCGGCACCTTCACCACGGGCGTGGTGCGGCGCTTGCCAAAACTCTCCCAGTAGAGCCGCGCCGAGGAGGTCGCCGTCTGCGTCGTCCAATACAGCATGACGTTGTCGAGCAGCTCGTCCTTGCTGAAGATGTTCTCAGGGTGCCCGTTGCAATCGGTCCAGGCCCAGAATTTTTCCAGGATCCAGGCCGCCTGCCCACTCGGCGAATCCGCGAGGCCATAGCCGAGCGTCTGCGGGCGCGTCGACTGCTGCTTGGAGTAGCCGGAGTCGAGATCGACATAGTGCTTGAGGCCGGCGAGAGCGCGCTTCTCCTCCGCCGTCGGCTCGCCCTCGACCTTGGGCGCCGCACTGAAGGCGAGCGTGATGTGGATGCCGGCGCAATGCTCGGCATCCTGTGCGCCGAGCGAGGTCGTCACCGCCGAACCCCAATCGCCGCCTTGCGCGCCGTAGCGCGCATAGCCGAGCCGGTCCATCAGCTTCGCCCAGGCCGCGGCGATGCGGTCGACGCCCCAGCCGGTGGTCTTCGGCTTGGCCGAGAAGCCGAAGCCCGGCAGCGACGGACAGACCACGTGGAAGGCATCGGCAGGATTGCCGCCATGCGCGGCGGGATCGGTGAGCGGCGCGATCACCTTCTGGAACTCGACGATCGAGCCCGGCCAGCCGTGGGTGATGATCAGCGGCAGCGCGGACCGCTCCTTCGAGCGCACATGGATGAAGTGAATGTCGAGCCCGTCGATCTCGGTGGTGAACTGCTCGAAGCGATTGAGTTTTGCCTCGCGGTCGCGCCAGTCGTAATCGTCGGCCCAGTAGGCGCAGATCTCCCGGATCCATTGCAGCGGCGCGCCCTGGCTCCAGTCGTCGACGAGCTCCGCATCCGGCCAGCGCGTGCGGACGAGGCGTGACTCGAGATCGGACAGGATGTCGTCGCTGATGGCGATGCGAAACGGCTCGATGGCGGTCATGGCGGCCTCCCTTGTTCTTGTTGTCATTCCGGGGCGCGCAGGGCGCGAGCCCGGAATCCATTTCGCAACGGGGTTCGCGGCCCAATAGATTCCGGGCTCGACGCTTCGCGTCGCCCCGGAATGACAGGTCAGCCCGACAGCGCCGCCTTCACCAAGCCGCTGGCCTTGCCGAAATCCATCTGGCCGGCGTATTTCGCGCGCAGCACAGCGATCACCTTGCCCATGTCCTTCATGCCGGCGGCGCCGGTCTCGGCGATCGCGTCCGCGATCGCCTTCTTCACGTCATCCTCCGACATCTGCTTCGGCAGGTAGGCCGAGATCACCGCGATCTCCTCGCGCTCCTGCGCGGCGAGTTCGGCGCGGCCGCCCTTGTCGTAGAGCTCGACCGCCTCCTGGCGCTGCTTGATCATCTTCTGAAGCACACCGAGCAGGTCGGCGTCCGATAGCGGCGGCTTGCCGTTGCCGCGGGCGTCGATGTCGGCGTTCTTGATGGTCGAGTTGACCATGCGCAGCGTGGACAGCTTGCGCTCGTCCTTGGCCTTCATGGCCTCCTTGACCGCATTGTTGATGTCGTCGCGCAGCATGATCGTGATCCCTTCGAATATCTGCCGCCTGATCTAGGCCGTTCGCGGCCCCTAGACAACCTCGGTTCCGAGCCATTCCGTGAGCGCCCGCGCTGTCGCTTCCGGCTGTTCGGCTTGCGGCAGGTGCCCGCAGCGATCGAGGACCATGAGCCTGGCGCCGGCGATGCCTTCGGCCATCTCCTTGGAGAGTGCGTTCGGGATGGTGTTGTCGGTATCGCCCGTCAGCACCAGAGTCGGGCATGCGATCGTCGCCAGCGTCGGGCGCGAATCCACCCGTGCGATGATCGCGGTCTGCTGCCGCAGATAGCCTTCGACGCCAACGTCCTCGTCCTGCGCATGCACGAGCGCGAGAATATCGGCATCATCGCGCCGCGACGGATGCACGAGCTCCGGAAAACTCTCCTCGCGGACGGCGCGAAGCTCGCCGCGCCTGGCGCGCTCCATCTGGGCGTGTCGGCGCGCCGTCGCCTCCGGCGTGTCGGGCCGCGCCTGCGTGTTGATCAGCGCGAGCCTGGTCACGCGCTCGCCCGCCTGGCGCATGATCTCGAAGGCGATGTAGCCGCCCATCGAATGGCCGGCGAGGGCGAAGCGCGGCGGCGCCTCGGCGAGGATGCGGCGGGCGATCGCCGCGATGCTGTCGTCGCGGATGTGGTTGGCGATCATCACGGGGCCAAACCGCCATAGCGGCGGGATCACCGGGGCGTAGATCCGGGCTGAGGAGGCCAGCCCCGGAACCAGCAGAATCGGGGTGGTCTGGTCCATTATTGCCTCGCAAGCCCAGGAAATTGCCGGAAATTGTGCGGCCGAGCTTAAGTGCCCGAGACGGGCTGTCAAATATGCAAAAACGCATGTGAATCAGCCCTTCTCCGCTTTGACGGCGGCGCCTGCGGGGACTATGAAGCGGGCTCATGACACAACATGACAACGATCCCGCTTGGCCGGACCACAAACCGACCGCGCTCCTCGTGCTTGCCGACGGCACGGTGCTCGAGGGCTTCGGTCTCGGCGCCGAAGGCCACGCCGTCGGTGAAGTCTGCTTCAACACCGCGATGACCGGCTATGAAGAGATCCTCACCGATCCTTCCTATGCCGGACAGCTCATCACCTTCACCTTCCCGCATATCGGCAATGTCGGCACCAACGAGGACGACATCGAGACGGTGAACATGGCTGCGACGCCGGGCGCGCGCGGCGTGATCCTGCGCACCGCGATCACCGATCCCTCGAACTACCGCGCCACCAGGCATCTCGACGGCTGGCTGAAGGCGCGCGGCATCATCGGTCTCTCCGGCATCGACACCCGCGCGCTGACCGCCTTGATCCGCTCCAAGGGCATGCCCAACGCCGTGATCGCGCATTCCAGGACCGGCGAGTTCGACCTGCATGGCCTGAAGGAAGAAGCGCGGGAATGGCCGGGCCTCGAGGGCATGGATCTCGTGCCGCTGGTCACCTCCGGCCAGCGCTTCAGCTGGGACGAGACGCCGTGGCTGTGGGACAAAGGCTTTGGCCGCCAGGACAATCCGGAATTCAACGTCGTCGCGATCGACTACGGCATCAAGCGCAACATCCTGCGCCTGCTCGCCGGCGTCGGCTGCAAGGTGACGGTGGTGCCGGCAACGACCTCAGCCGAGGACATTCTGGCGATGAAGCCGGACGGCGTATTCCTGTCCAATGGTCCGGGCGATCCGGCCGCGACCGGCAAATATGCCGTGCCTGTGATCCGGGACGTGATCAAGTCGGGCACGCCGACCTTCGGGATTTGCCTCGGCCACCAGATGCTGGGCCTCGCCGTCGGCGCCAAGACGAAGAAGATGCACCAGGGCCATCACGGCGCCAATCATCCCGTCAAGGACGAGACCACCGGCAAGGTCGAGATCACCTCGATGAACCACGGTTTTGCCGTCGACGAGACGACGCTGCCGAAGGGCGCGACGCAGACCCACATCTCGCTGTTCGACGGCTCAAATTGCGGCATCCAGCTCGACGGCAAGCCGGTGTTCTCGGTGCAGTACCACCCGGAGGCTTCACCGGGCCCGCGCGACTCGCACTATCTTTTCAAGCGCTTCGCCGATCTGATGCGGCAAAGAAAGAGCGCGTAAGGCCACAAGACCTCCCGGCGGATGAGTCCGCCGGGGTGGGGCTCCGTCACGGACGCATGAACATGAAGTCCGTGTCGGGATCGCAGTTCTCGGCGATGAAGCGCAGCTCCGCCTGGATGTCGGCGACCGACCTCGTCTCCAGATATTTCGAAATCACCAGACCGAGCAACGCCCGGCAGACGGCTTCGTGCCCGAGGCCGGCCGTCTCCGCCTCGTTGACGGCCGCCGAGAAATGACGCTGCGCAACGTCGGATGCGTACATGGCGTTCCCCCTCCTTCGCTTCGATCTGCGTGCCCGCCATTGGCTGCCAGCGCCTTGATCTCGGTCAAGCCGGCGTATGGCGTGTCGTGAGGAACAAGAGGCCCTGCGCCCTCTTGATTCCGGTCCGTTGCCAGTGGGAGCCCCCATGTCCGTCGTCCGCGCCAATGCCGAGCCGCTCGCCATCGTGTTCGAGGATGACGGGCTCGTGCCGAACAACATCCTGCCGTTCCTGGTCTACCAGGGCGCGGTGACGCTCGACCCCGAGCGACCCGAGGAGACCATCGAAGACCTGTTCGAAGGCAACGGCTGGGGCGGGACGTGGCGCAACGGCGTCTACGACTATCTGCATTATCACGCGACGGTGCACGAAGTGCTCGGCGTCGCGCGCGGCAGTGCAAGCGTCCGTTTCGGCGGCGATCATGGCCAGGAGCTTCAGATCAAGGCCGGCGACGTCGCGATCCTGCCGGCCGGCACCGGGCATCAGTGCATCCAGGCGAGCGATGATTTCTGCGTGATCGGCGCTTATCCGCCGGGCGCGAGGATGGAGATCACGCGGGCGACGCCCGAGAACCACGCCAGGGCGCTGAAGACGATTCCACAAGTCGCCCTGCCGCCGGCCGATCCCGTGACGGGGACGGATGGCGCGTTGATGCGGTTGTGGCGCTAGCCAAGAGCAAAGGTGCGTAGGGTGGGCAAAGGCGGTCTTACGCGCCGTGCCCACCACCGCGCGATGAACGAGCAGTCGTGGGCACGCTTCGCTTTGCCCACACTACAAGAACTATGGCAGCCTGTGGCCTTACGCTTCGTTCGCACCTTCCTGCCGGGTCGCCTCGAACAGGAACCAGGTGCGGCGCTCGGTCTCGTCGATGAAGTTTTCGAGGATGCTGGCGCTGGCGACGTCACCGGCCTCGTCGCAGACCTCGTGCGCCTTGCGCATCGCGGCGGCGACGTGCTTGTTGTCCTGCATCAGCTCGCGCAGCATCTCGCGCGGCGGGACGTAGTCCTCGTTGTTGTCCTTGATGGTCTGGAGCTTTGCGACCTGGCCGATCGACTTCAGCGTGGTACCGCCGATCTTGCGGACGCGCTCGGCGAGCTGGTCCGTGGTGGCGAAGATCTGGTCGGACTGCTCGTCGAGCAACAGATGGTAGTCCCGGAAATGCCGGCCGCTGATGTGCCAGTGGAAATTCTTGGTTTTGAGGTAAAGCGCGAACGCGTCGGCCAGAAGCACGTTGAGCGCCTCCGAGACCTTCTTGACCCCTTCGGACGACAGATCAGTGGGGGTATCGAGATCGGGCGAGACCTTGCTGGTTTTGCTCACGGGAAACCTTCCTGTTAGGACGCGGACATTGACGGCGCGCCGTCGCACCCCTAACGCAAGGCGGGCAGCGCCGGTTCCTCCATCGGAACCGCTTGGGCGGGATCTTCGAATAGCATGGACGATTGGATCGATTATTACGACTCGACGCATACGATCTATGTCAGCAAGCTGCATCGCGACCTGCACTTCCAGATCATTGCGCGGGACATCATCGGCTACATCCCCTCGCCGGATGCGACGGTGCTGGACTATGCCTGTGGGGAAGCGCTGTCGGCGAGCGAGGTGGCAGCCGCCTGCGGCAAGCTGATCCTGGCCGAGCCCGCGCCGGGCGTGCGTGGTCGGCTGATCGCGCGGTTTGCCCCGAACACCAAGATCCGCGTCCGCTCGCTCGATGACATCCGCAAGATGCAGGACCAGTCGATCGACCTCGTGGTGATGAACTCGGTCGCGCAATACATGACGCCGGAGGAGCTCGATGCCGCCCTCCTCAACATTCGCCGCATCCTGAAGCCCTCCGGCAAGCTGGTGCTCGGCGACATTCTCCAGCCCAATGTCGGCATGGGCAGGGACGTGATGGCGCTGCTCGGCTTCGCCCTGCGCCATGGCTTCCTGAAGGACGCGCTGATCGGGCTGATCAGCACCGCGCTGTCGGATTATCGCCAGCTGCGCTCGCGCATCGGGCTCCAGCGCTACAGCGAGGACGAGATCACCGCCAAGCTGAAGGCGGCCGGATTCGCGGTCCAGCGCGCCCACGGCAATATCGGCCACAATCGCTGGCGCATGACCTTCATCGCCCGGCCGCCTCTGGTTCGTTAAGCATAAAAAACAGGCGTGGTAGCTTGTCGCGCGCCGATCGGGAATAATCCTGATGGCCCGGTGGCGGAAGTGTCTACGCGGGGGCGGTGCATCGCTCTTCATCCTGGTTCAAATCCAGGCCGGGTCTCCACGCTTCGCCCCTGCGGGGTTACGCGTGGCGCAGCCACGCAAGGGCGAAGCGTGTCCGGCGTAGCTGGAGCGGAGCGAAAGCGAAGACGATTGCCCGCCCAAACCTCAATCCGCCTTGATCACGTCGCATCCGGGCAGCAATTGCAGCCGGTCCGCATCCCTGGCTGCGGAGCTGATCACGGCGTCAAGCAGGCCCGGGAAACGCGCGTCCAGATCCTCGCGGCGTAGGCGCATGAACCGGTTGGTTCCCGCCACGCGCGTCTGCATAAGCCCGCATTCGCGCAGCTTGGCGAAGTGATAGGCGAGGTTGGACTTGCCGCCCAGCCCGCTGAAATCGCCACAGCAGAGCTCGCTGCTGACACGTTCTTGCTGGGCGAGCTGGTAGACGATGGCGAGCCGGATCGGATCGCTCAGGCAATCCAGCACCATCGGCAGCTCGATCTGCTCCCTGGTCGGATGAAGAGGTGCACGGCTCATGTCCCGATCATAGCGAAGCAGCCATTATGTTCAATAGTTCTTGAACCAATTGACTCCTGAACCGCGATACCGAATAGTTCAATAAACGTTGAACATGGGACTTTCCCAATGAGCGTGTTCTGGCTGGCCCTCGCAGCCTTTGCGATCGGCACTGAAGGCTTTGTCATTGCGGGGCTTTTGCCGGCAATCGCCACCGACCTTTCGATTTCGGTCTCGGCCGCGGGTCAATTGGTCACCGCCTACGCCCTCACCTATGCCGTGGGCTCGCCAATCCTCGCGGTGGCGCTGAACAACATCGACCGCCGCACCGTGCTGGCCCTGGCGCTGGCGACCTTCATCGCCGGCAACCTCGCGGCGATGGTCGCATCCAGCTACGTCCTGCTGCTGGCCTCGCGGATGCTGATGGCATTGGGCTCGGGGCTGTGCATGCCGACGGCAATGGCTGTGTCCGTGGCAGTCGCCACTCCTGAGCGCCGCGGCCGCGCCGTGGCGCTGGTCACCTCGGGGATGACGGTCGCGACCGTGATCGGCGTTCCCCTCGGCAATCTCGTCGGCAGCCTGCTCGGTTGGCGGGCGACCTTTGCCATGGTCGCCCTGATCGGCGCGGTCGCGCTCGCCGGCCTGCTGCTTGGCCTGCCCAAAGGCTTGCCCCGCAATACGGCTTCGCTGAGCGAACGGCTGGCGGTGGCGCGCCACAGCCACGTTCTGGTCGCGCTCCTGATCACCATGTTGTGGGCCCTGGGCGGCTTCACCGTGTTCACCTATTTCGCGGTCCCGCTGAGCGGGCTCGGCTTCGATGCCTCGCAAATCAGCCTCGCTCTGCTGGTGTTCGGCGGCGCGGCCGCGATCGGAAACATGCTTGGCGGCGTCCTCGCCGATCGGCTCGGCACGCTCGCCACCGCAGGCCTCGGGCTCGCCGGCATGGCGGGTGCCCTGATCCTGCACTCGCTGGTCCTGAAGCTGATGCCGGGACAGGCGCATTACGCGGTGCTGGGCGCGATCTTCCTCTGGGGCCTCTCGGGATGGGCGTTCTATCCGGCCCAGCTCGCCAGCATCATCCGGATCGAGCCGCAGGCGTCGATGATTGCGCTCTCGCTCAACGCCTCGTCGATGTATCTCGGCTTCGCCATCGGCGGAGCGCTGGGCGGCGCGGTGCTGGCGACCCTCTCATCGACCGACCTCGGCTGGATCGGCGGAACGAGCGTTGCGGCCTCGCTGCTGGTGCACCTCGCCCGTGGCTGGCAGGCCCGGCCAAAACCCGTCAAAATTGCCGGTTGATGGGCATTTTTCGGGGTTTCGCCGCCCCTAAAACTGGTCTAAGACCCACCCGCGCGCGAGGGAGACCACCGCGCTCTCGGCCAAAGGGACGCGCAGCAGCGCGCCCTTTTTTTGTGCCCAAATTCCACTTCGGCGAGAGTTGATGCCCAAACGTACAGACATCACCACCATCCTGATCATCGGCGCCGGTCCCATCGTGATCGGCCAGGCCTGCGAGTTCGACTATTCGGGCACGCAGGCGGTGAAGACGCTGAAGGAAGAGGGCTATCGCATCGTCCTCGTGAATTCCAACCCGGCCACCATCATGACCGATCCGGAATTGGCCGATGCGACCTATATCGAGCCGATCACGCCCGAGATCGTCGCCAAGATCATCGAGAAGGAACGTCACGTCATTCCCGGCGGCTTCGCGCTGCTGCCGACCATGGGCGGACAGACCGCGCTGAACTGCGCGCTGTCGCTGCGCCGCCAGGGCACACTGGAGAAGTTCGACGTCGAGATGATCGGCGCCACCGCCGACGCGATCGACAAGGCCGAAGACCGCCAGCTGTTCCGCAACGCCATGGAGAAGATCGGGCTGCAGACGCCGAAGTCGCGGCTCGCCAACGCGTCCGAGCTGAAGAAGTCGTTCCGCGACAAACACCAGGCCGAACGCGAGAAGCTGTCGGGCGCGGCGCTCGAAGAGCTCGACCGGCAATGGACTCTCGGCGAAGGCGACCGGCGCAAGCGCTATCAGGAATATGCGCTCGGACAGGCGATGATGGCGCTGTCCGAGATCGGCCTGCCCGCGATCATCCGCCCCTCCTTCACCATGGGCGGCACCGGCGGCGGCATCGCCTACAACAAGGAAGAGTTCCTCGACATCATCGAACGCGGTCTCGATGCGTCTCCCACCAACGAAGTGCTGATCGAAGAATCCGTGCTCGGCTGGAAAGAGTACGAGATGGAGGTCGTGCGCGACAAGAACGACAATTGCATCATCGTCTGCTCGATCGAGAACCTCGATCCGATGGGCGTGCACACCGGCGATTCCATCACGGTGGCGCCGGCGCTGACGCTGACCGACAAGGAATACCAGATCATGCGCGACGCCTCGCTGGCGGTGCTGCGCGAGATCGGCGTCGAGACCGGCGGCTCCAACGTGCAGTTCGGCGTCAATCCCGAGGACGGCCGCATGGTCGTCATCGAGATGAATCCGCGCGTGTCGCGCTCCTCCGCGCTGGCCTCGAAGGCCACCGGTTTTCCGATCGCCAAGGTCGCCGCCAAGCTCGCCGTCGGCTACACCCTGGACGAGATCGCCAACGACATCACCGGCGGCGCCACGCCGGCCTCGTTCGAGCCGACCATCGACTACGTCGTCACCAAGGTGCCGCGCTTCGCCTTCGAGAAATTCCCGGGCGCCTCGACCACGCTGACCACGTCGATGAAGTCGGTCGGCGAAGTCATGGCGATCGGGCGCACCTTCCAGGAAAGCCTGCAAAAGGCACTGCGCGGGCTCGAGACCGGGTTGACCGGCCTCGACGAGATCGAGATCGAGGGCCTGGGCCGCGACGACGACAAGAACGCGATCCGCGCCGCGCTCGGCACGCCGACGCCGAACCGTCTGCTCCAGGTCGCCCAGGCCATGCGGCTCGGCTGGTCGAACGAGGACATCTTCAAGTCCTGCAAGATCGATCCGTGGTTCCTCGGCGAGATGCGCGGCATCGTCGACATGGAGGAGAAGGTCAGGAAGAACGGCCTGCCGGGCAACGCCTTCGGCATGCGCACGCTCAAGGCCATGGGCTTCTCCGATGCACGCCTCGCCGTACTCGCCGAGACGACGGAAGCGGAGGTGACGGCGAAGCGCCACGCGCTCGGCGTTCGCCCGGTCTACAAGCGCATCGACACCTGCGCGGCTGAATTCGCCTCCCCCACCGCCTACATGTATTCGACCTATGAGGCGCCGTTTGCTGGCGCGCCGGCGGACGAAAGCACGCCGTCCGACAAGAAGAAGGTCATCATTCTCGGCGGCGGTCCCAACCGCATCGGCCAGGGCATCGAGTTCGACTATTGCTGCTGTCACGCCTGCTTCGCGCTGCATGACGCCGGCTACGAATCCATCATGGTCAACTGCAATCCGGAGACGGTGTCGACCGACTACGACACCGCCGACCGGCTCTATTTCGAGCCGCTCACCGCCGAGGACGTGCTGGAGATCATCGCGAAGGAGCGCAGCAAGGGCACGCTGCACGGCGTGATCGTGCAGTTCGGCGGCCAGACGCCGCTGAAGCTGGCGCGCGCGCTGGAGGCCGCCGAAGTGCCGATCCTCGGCACCTCCCCGGACGCCATCGACCTCGCGGAGGACCGCGACCGCTTCAAGCGCGTGCTCGACAAGCTTCGTCTCAAGCAGCCGAAGAACGGCATCGCCTATTCGGTCGAACAGGCGAGGCTCGTCTCCGCCGACCTCGGCCTGCCGCTGGTGGTCCGCCCGTCCTACGTGCTCGGCGGCCGCGCCATGCAGATCATCCGCGAGGAGAACCAGCTCAACGACTACCTGCTCGGCACGTTGCCGGAGTTGGTGCCGGCCGACGTCAAGGCGCGCTATCCGAACGACAAGACCGGGCAGATCAACACGGTGCTCGGCAAGAACCCGCTGCTGTTCGACCGCTATCTGTCGGACGCGACCGAGATCGACGTCGACTGCCTCTCCGACGGCAAGGACACGTTCATCGTCGGTATCATGGAGCACATCGAGGAAGCCGGCATCCATTCCGGCGACAGCGCCTGCTCGCTTCCGCCGCACTCGCTCGAGCCTGAGATGATCGAGGAGCTGGAGCGGCAGACCCGCGAGCTCGCGCTCGGCCTCGACGTCATCGGCCTGATGAACGTGCAATATGCCATCAAGGACGGCGAGATCTACGTGCTCGAGGTCAATCCGCGCGCTTCGCGCACGGTGCCGTTCGTCGCCAAGGTGGTCGGCACGCCGGTCGCCAAGATCGCCGCGCGCATCATGGCGGGCGAGAAGCTCGCCGATTTCAAGCTGAAGAAGGCCAGGCTCAAGCACGTCGGCGTCAAGGAATCGGTCTTCCCGTTCGCGCGCTTCCCCGGCGTCGACACGGTGCTCGGCCCCGAGATGCGCTCGACCGGCGAGGTCATGGGCATCGACCGTTCGTTTGCGGTGGCCTTCGCCAAGAGCCAGCTCGGCGGCGGCACGCGGGTGCCGCGCAAGGGCACGGTGTTCGTGTCGGTGCGCGAAAGCGACAAGACGCGCATCGCCGAGGCCGTTCGCGAATTGCACTCGCTCGGCTTCAAGGTGCTGGCGACCTCGGGCACCCAGCGCTTCCTGACCGACCAGGGCATCCCGACCGAAAAGGTAAACAAGGTGCTGGAGGGGCGGCCGCACATCGTCGACGCCATCACCAACGGGGACGTCCAGCTGGTCTTCAACACCACCGAAGGCCCACAGGCCCTGGCCGACAGCCGTTCGCTGCGGCGCGCGGCCCTCTTGCATAAAGTGCCGTATTACACCACTCTTTCCGGGGCCGTGGCGGCCGCGCAGGGCATCCGCGCCTATTTGGGCGGGGACCTTGAGGTTCGTACCCTGCAGAGCTACTTTTCGGAAACCTGATCGCTAGCTCCGGCGAAGCCGCTGCTAAGTGATTGGCGATGAAGCCACAATGGCCGGAGGAACTGTCCGGCCAGGTGGTGGTTCTGTTCCGGCGCTAAAAGCCCATATCTGTCAACGTCCGGCAGTCCCTGCGTTGGGCTCCGGAAACACTGACGAATCAAGGTTGCGGCGCCCATCCGCGTTTGGGGCGCACGATCGAAGGACGAGAGAGACGATGGAAAAGGTTCCGATGACCCAGGCCGGCTTTGTCGCGCTCGGGGAAGAATTGAAGCAGCGCCAGTCCGTGGATCGTCCGCGGATCATCGAGCATATCGCGGAGGCGCGCTCGCACGGAGACCTGTCGGAAAACGCGGAATATCATGCCGCGAAGGAAGAGCAGTCCCACAATGAAGGCCGCATCGCCGAGCTCGAGGACAAGCTCGCGCGCGCCGACATCATCGACATTTCCAAGCTCTCCGGCGACACTATCAAGTTCGGCGCCACCGTGACGCTGGTCGACGAGGACACCGAGAAGAAGACGGTGTGGCAGATCGTCGGCGAGGTCGAGGCCGACGCCAAGAAGGGCCGCATCTCCATCACCTCGCCGCTCGCGCGCGCGTTGATCGGCAAGAAGAAGGGATCGACCGTCGAAGTCAATGCACCCGGCGGCGCCAAGGCGTATGAGATCACCAAGGTGGAGTGGCGGTAAGGATTTGCCGCTGCATGTGACGTTTTAAGAAGGCCGCGCGATCCGCGCGGCCTTTTTTGTTTCGGGGTGAGCGCTTGCGCGAGTGGAGCGCGCGCTCTCACCGCGTCATTGCGAGCGTAGCAGGAGCAGCGAGCATCACTCCATCACCGTCACCCTGAGGTGCTCGCCTCTTCGGCGAGCCTTGAAGGGCGACGGCCCGGCTGCTGCTGCATCTCGGCCGTGCATCCTTCGAGGCTCGCCATGGGACGCGTTGCATCCCATGCCTCACACCTCAGGATGACGGGACTGACAGCGCCGCTACGCCGGCCCCTACCTTCTTCCCTTCACATCCAGCGGCACGGCCGCCTCGTACTTCGAATTGTGCAGCACCAGCGAGGTCCGCACGTTGCGGACATGTGGCGCGGCAGTCAGGTGCGTGACGAAATCCTGGAAGGTCGCCATGTCGGGCGCGACGCATTTCAGGATGAAATCGACCTCGCCCGACAGCATCCAGCATTCCCGCACCAGGGGCTCGGCGCGGACGAAATCCTCGAAAGCGCGCAAATCCGCCTCGGCCTGACTGGACAGGTGCACGGCCGCGAACACGGTGACGTCGAAGCCGAGTTTGCGGGCGTCGAGCAGGCCCCGGTAGCCGTGGATGTAGCCCTCTTCCTCCAGCGCCCGGACACGGCGCAGGCAGGGGGGCGGCGAGATGCCGACGCGCTTGGCCAGCTCGACATTCGTGATTCGACCGTCGGCCTGAATCTCGGTGAGAATCTTCAGGTCGATCTCGTCTAGGTTCCGCGACACGTGATTGGAACTCCTGCCCTTTGCAGCGGTATTGGATGGTTTGTCGAAATCCTCATAGCCCAGTCGGCACGGGCAGCGCAATTTTATTGCGCGTGCAACGCAATCGACTTTTGTTCCCTGTTGGAAAAATCCGCCGAGAGGGAATGCAATTCTTGCATAGCTCACCAGAAGGCTTAGATTAGCTCTGATATTTCAGCGCCTCCGCGAGGCCTCCCGGCACCTTCCGCGCCCGCGCTGCAGATCCCCCGTGAAAGGCGTCCGTCGAAATGTCCGCTCCTGTTCATGCAAAGGTCGTCATTATCGGCTCCGGCCCTGCTGGCTACACGGCGGCAATCTATGCCGCGCGGGCGATGCTCGAGCCGATCCTGATCCAGG
This sequence comes from Bradyrhizobium sp. GW821-FHT13H06, assembly GCF_058803975.1. Lineage (NCBI taxonomy): Bacteria > Pseudomonadati > Pseudomonadota > Alphaproteobacteria > Hyphomicrobiales > Nitrobacteraceae > Bradyrhizobium > Bradyrhizobium sp. GW821-FHT13H06. Next base: position 342,283 of record NZ_JBXAPN010000006.1, read on the forward strand.
GCATCCAGCCCGGCGGCCAGCTCACCATCACCACCGACGTCGAGAATTATCCGGGCTTCGCCGACGTGATCCAGGGCCCCTGGCTGATGGAGCAGATGGAGAAGCAGGCGGTCCATGTCGGCACCAGGATCGTCACCGACCTGGTCACCAAGCTGGAGACGGCGCAGCGGCCGTTCCGCCTCACCTGCGACAGCGGCGATGTCTATCTCGCCGACACCGTGATCCTCGCCACAGGCGCGCAAGCGCGCTGGCTCGGGCTGCCGTCCGAAGCCAAGTTCCAGGGCGGCGGCGTGTCGGCCTGCGCCACCTGCGACGGCTTCTTCTACCGGGGCAAGGACGTGATCGTGGTCGGCGGCGGCAACACCGCGGTCGAGGAGGCCCTGTACCTCACCAACCATGCCTCGCAGGTCACCATCGTGCATCGTCGCGATCATTTCCGCGCCGAGCGCATCCTGCAGGAGCGCCTGTTCAACCACCCGAAGATCAAGGTGATCTGGGACTCGGCCGTCGACGAGATCTGCGGCACCGAGAACCCGAACAAGGTCACCCATGTCCGGCTCAAGAACGTCAAGACCGGCGCGCTCACGGACGTGAAGGCGGATGGCGTCTTCATCGCCATCGGCCACGCGCCAGCGACGGAGCTGGTCAAGGACCAGGTCAAGCTGAAACCGTCGGGCTATGTCGAGGTCGCCCCGAACTCGACCGCCACCTCGGTGCCCGGCCTGTTCGCCGCCGGCGACGTCGCCGACGAGACCTTTCGCCAGGCCGTGACGGCCGCAGGCCTCGGCTGCATGGCCGCACTCGAAGCCGAACGTTTCTTGGCCCTTCGCGCCAGCGAGCGCGCGGCAGCGGAATAACATCATGCCTCGAACACGCGACGGATTTACGGATATGGATTGGGACAAGCTGAAGGTGTTTCACGCGGCGGCGGAAGCGGGCAGCTTCACGCATGCGGGCGAGCAGCTCGGCCTGTCGCAATCGGCGGTCTCGCGCCAGGTCTCGGCGCTGGAGCAGGAGCTTTCGGTCTCGCTGTTCCACCGCCACGCCCGCGGCCTGATCCTCACCGAGCAGGGCGACCTGCTCTTCCGCACCGCGCATGACGTGTTCATGCAGTTGCAGGCGGCGCGCGCCAAGCTGACCGACAGCCGCGAGCGGCCGAGCGGTGATCTCAAGATCACCACCACGCCCGGCGTCGGCATCAACTGGCTGATCCCGCGGCTCGGCGAGTTCACCGCGCTCTATCCGGAGATCCGCATCTCGCTGATCGTCACCGACGAGGAGCTCGATCTGTCGATGCGCGAGGCCGACGTCGCGATCCGCACCCGCAAGCCGACGCAGCCGGACCTGATCCAGCGCAAGCTGTTCGCGATGGGCTTCCACGCCTATTGCTCGCCGGAATACATCAAGCGCTTCGGCACGCCGCGCACGCTGGAGGAGCTCGACTCCCACCGCATCATCACGCTCAGCGACGGCAGCTTCGCGCCGCATCTTCAGAACCGCAATTGGCTGATCGAAGCCGGGCGCAACGGCTCGGGCCCGCGCGAAGCCTATTTCAAGGTCAACAACATCCTCGGTCTCGTGCGCGCCTGTCAGCAGGGCCTCGGCATCGCCGCGCTGCCGGACTATCTCGTCGAGGAACAGAACAAACTCGTGCAGCTGTTCGGCGAGTCGGATTCGATCCAGCTCGACACCTACTTCGTCTATCCCGAGGAGTTGAAGACGGTCGCGCGCGTGCAGGTGTTCCGCGACTTCGTGGTGAGCAAGGCACAGCGCTGGCCGTCCTGATTTCCGCATGACTGACATGCGGCCTCGGCTGTTGCTGCATGATACTGGCCAAGCCCATAATGTTTGCACGCTGAGCCTTCGCGTTGCGCATTTGTCCCCCTCCTCCAGTGGCGCGGGAGTTCAGTAATCCCTCTTGGAAGGTGATTGTGTCGGCCTCACGTGGCCAATACCTAAGCCGGGCCTTCGGGTCCGGCTTTTTTTCGTCTGCATGAGCTTTCGCCCTCCGCGTGTATTGACAGTTCCAGGCATACCCCGCATCATTTGCAGATGATCACGAAGTCGTGCGCAGCCAATTCGAAAAAAGGCCCCCATTCGGGGACCTCGGATTTTTGCGCGCACTAGCTGACTTCGTCATCGCTGCAAATCCCGAAAACCCCGCCGCCTGGACGGGGTTTTTTCATGTGCCCTCCGTCTCAGGCTTCCCGAGAAGGAGATGGAACATGACCGAACTTGAAGATCACTTGCACGGGCTGTGGCTGCCGCTGGTGACGCCGTTTCAGGGCGGCGCGCTCGACGAGAGATCGCTGCGGCGGCTGACGCGGCACTACGGCGCGGGAGCCGTCGACGGCTTTATCCTGGGGGCGACCTCCGGTGAGGGCATGACGCTGCGCGAGGCCGAGCTCGAACGTCTCGTCGCCGTGGTGCGCGACGAGATGGCGGCCGGCGGCCGCACCATGCCGATCTGCCTCGGGCTCTCGGGCGCCGACACCGCGCGGCTGAAGGAGCGCCTCGACGAAACCGCGGACTGGCCGATCGACGGTTACCTGATCGCGAGCCCCTATTACGTGCGGCCGTCGCAGCGCGGCCTGCTGGCGCATTTCGAGGCGCTCGCCGATCACGCGGCATGGCCGCTCGTGCTCTACAACATCCCCTATCGCACCTCCGTCAACATCACCAACCAGGCGCTGCTGCGGCTCGCCGAGCACAGGAACATCGTCGGGCTGAAGGATTGCGGCGCGAGCCGCGAGCAGTCGATCGCGCTGCTGCGCGACCGTCCGAAGGCATTCCGCGTGCTCACCGGCGAGGATGCCAACTACTTCGAGGCGCTCAGCGACGGCGCCGACGGCGGCATCGTGCTGTCGGCCCATGTCGAGACCGCGACGTTCGCGGCCGTCCATGCCGAGCTGAAGCGCGGCAACCGTGATGCTGCACTGGCGCGCTGGAACGAGGTCGCCGAGCTGACGCGGCTATTGTTCGCCGAGCCGAGCCCCGCGCCGGCGAAGTACTGGCTGTGGCGCAGCGGCCTGATCGACAGCCCCGAAGTGCGCCTGCCGATGGTCGAAGTGAGCAGCGAGCTCGCAGCGGCGATCGATCGCGAGATCGAGCGACGGACGAAGGTCGCGGCGTAGCGGCTTCGCTTACCCTCCCCTGGAGCGGGGTGGGGTGACGGTCTCTCCACATCGAACACTGCTCGAGCTGAGAGATCACCCCACCCCGCTCGCGCTACGCGCGATCGCCCCTCCCCCTCCAGGCAGGGCAATCGCATTTGAATATTGCAGAGGTCGTCATGCCCGGGCTTGTCCCGGGCATCCACGTTCTTTGTGCTGCGTGGAAAGGCGTGGATGGCCGGGACAAGCCCGGCCATGACGCTGTGGAACAATCGGTACCCATAGCCACGTCTCATATGCGATAGCCCTGCCCTCCAGGGGAGGGTAAGAGCACCGCCCCGTGGTTAACCGCTCCTCAATCGCCTTCGCTCCCGCCGCATCGCGCATCCACGGCTCGTTTACGCAATCGCGCCTATCCTCCGTAACCTACAGAGGGGGAATGACCATGGGGCATCGCATCCGGCCGACGGCCGCGCGACAATTCGCGCCGGCCGATCTCTTGCAGGGAATTCTGGTGGTGTCGTCGTTCGGGTTCTGGGCGGTGATGCTCGGCCTGATGCCGGTGCTGCTGTTTCGCCTCTGGCTGGTCGGCTGACGGACGCGCGCGGGATGGTTAACCCGCGGTAGCACCTGTGTTCAAAAAGCAGGGGCAGCTGCGATCCGGATCTTAAAACATCCCCGCTAACACTGACGCCCATAAGCGAAGAAATCGCGGAGGCGTTTGTGAATAGTCAGAATGAAATGGCGTCGCATTACGACGCCGGACAGCAGGGCTTTACCACCGAGGACATTCTCTGGGCCGCCGGCATCTGGTCGGTGATCCTGACCCTGTCGCCGGTCATCGTGTTCTACATGCTGATGGTGGCGTAACTCGTCTTCACCGGTTCAAAAACGCAAAACGCGCGGCTCGTCCGCGCGTTTGTCGTCCGGGGAATGAACAATGAAAATTAAGCTGCCTGCTTGTGCATTGCGCCGGAAGCCGACGCCGTGCCGCGAATAGCCTTGACCGAACGCTCGATCGCCGCCCACAGCCTTGCGATCTCCTGGGCTGCACGGCTCTCGGCCTGATACTCGCGCGCACCCTCGCCGTGGCTCAGCGCCATCAGCAGGTCCGAACGATTGGTGATCTGGCCGCCCCACACCGGAGCACGGAATTTGGCCAGCGCTTCGCGGGCGATGGTGACGATCGGGCTTTCGGATTCGTCGCGCTTGGCCGGCGCACCGTTGAGCACGACCGCGTAGGGCTTGCGCGCGGCGCGGCACATCTGGATGGTTTCCTGCACCGCGTTGACGTCGAACACGCCCGGACGGGCGGGGATCACCACCATGGTTGCGTTCTTGATCGCGTCGTCGACGACGGCCGACAGGTTCGGCGGCGTGTCGATCAACACCCATTCATAGCCGTCACGCTTGGCAGCGGAGACGATGCCGCTGACGGAGTTCACGGCAGCCTTGATCGGCGGTTCGTTGGTGCCACGCAGCTTGTGCCACAGCGTGAGCGAGCCCTGCGGATCCGCATCCACGAGCATGACCTGCTTGCTCGCCTTGATCTGCGCGGCGAGATGTGCAGCCAGGGTACTCTTGCCCGAGCCGCCCTTACGCGATGCAAAAACAATAACGTTCATACCTTCGGCCTCCAGATTGACCCCAGGCCGCGAAAATGAATCAGCGCGCTGATTCGGGAAAGAAAAATTTATCAGGGGTTGCGTTACGGCCACGAAATAACAAGGCGTGTTGGCTTTTGAGTCACACTGCATCGCCGGACGGAGACGCGGACCCAAGCGAAACACCGCTCGCCCGGGCATTTGTGCGTTATTTGAGCAACAAGCGGGACAACGCAACCTTGCCGCGCAAACCTGCGGGCGCCTCTTTTCCGTCCCCGGGGGCTGTCATGGCCGCAAGCCTCGCGCGACGGCGCGTGAACAAAAGGAGTCCAGTGGCTGTCGCCAAGCCGACGTCCGCGCTCAGCCTTCGCTGGATTTCTTTCTGGCCACCTTCGGCGCCGGCTTGGTGGTCTTCTTCGCAGCCTGGGGCGCGATGTTGGTCGGCTTGCCGGCGCGGACCTCGCCCGGCTCGGGGCCGGAGCGGAAGAACACCCGGCATTGCGGCGAGAGCTGCGCCTTCTTCTTGATCATGCAGGCGGTGATGGCATCGACGTTCGGAACGAACTCGCTGCACAGCCGCATCGCATCCGGCGAGCAGGCCTGCTGCTCCTCCTGGGTGTAGGCGAAGCCGGCGCGCGGCAGGGCCAGGACGGCGAGGGCAAGCGAGAGGCTTGCAGCGGCCAATGACGTCTTGAAGCGAAATGCCGGCATTGATGTCCCCACGTGATGTGTCCTTGGGAATAGTGGGTGAACGGCGGTGCGTTGGCAACGAGGGCAGATGCGAAAGCCGCAACGTGTGCGGTCTCGGCAACAGGGCGGTCAGCCTGCCGTCTTCTCCGCTGTCATCCCCGCCTTGTGCGCAAGTGCGCACTGGGGCGGGGATCCAGTATTCCAGAGACGCCTGCTGTTCCCAGAGGGGCCGCGGCGTACTGGATCCCCGCCTGCGCGGGGATGACAGTTGTGGGTGGGGAAGCGCTGAACACAAAAACTGCGAAAACAACCCCATGCACAGTAGCCAAGTGGCGGCAATCCCTCGGCATTTTCATTATTAGGATTTAACGAAGTCGAATTTGACTTGTCGGGCAAAACAGGGGCATGATGGCATCATCAAAAAAGATGCGCGTGGGGTGGTCGGCCTGTCTCCTGCGCCGGTCAAAAGCGTTGGCGGGAGTGGAGCGATCGCATGGAGGGGAATGAGGCGGAATTGCCGCTGGCGGGCGTGACGGTGGTCTCGCTGGAGCAGGCGATCGCGGCGCCGCTGGCCAGCCGCCACCTGGCGGACTGGGGCGCACGGGTCATCAAGATCGAGCGGCCGGGCGCGGGCGATTTCTGCCGGGACTACGATCATGTGATGAACGGCATGTCGAGCCAGTTCGTCTGGACCAACCGTTCCAAGGAAAGCCTCGCCATCGACCTCAAGAGCGAGGGCGGCCGCAAGGTGCTCGACGCCCTGCTGCCGCGCGCCGATGTGTTCATCCAGAACCTCGCGCCCGGCGCGGCGGAGCGGCTCGGCCTCGATGCGGCATCGCTGGTGCGAAAATTTCCGCGCCTCATCGCCTGCGACGTCTCGGGCTATGGCGCCGGCGGCCCCTACGGCAACAAGAAGGCCTACGATCTCCTGGTGCAGTGCGAGGCCGGCGTGCTCGCCATCAACGGCACCGAGGCGGAGCCCGCCAAGGTCGGGCTCTCGGTGGTCGACATCGCCACCGGCATGTACATCCTCAACGGCGTGCTGATGGCGCTGTACGCCCGCGAGCGGACCGGCAAGGGCACGGCCTTCCAGGCCTCGCTGTTCGATTCCATCACGGACTGGATGAGCTATCCCGCGTTCTACACCGAGCACACGGGCCGGCCGCTGCCGCGCACCGGCGCGAAGCATGCGACGATCGCACCTTACGGACCGTTTCGCGTGGGCGACGGCAACACCATCTTCTTCGGCATCCAGAACGACCGGGAATGGCGGTCGCTGTGCCGCATCGTGCTTGGCGATGCCGGCTTTGCCGACGACCTGCGCTTCCGCACCAATCCGCTGCGCATGCAGAACCGCGACGACCTGCAGGCGCATATCGAGCAGCGCTTTGCCTCCATGACCAGCGAGGAGGTGCTGCGGCTGCTGGACGAAGCCGCGATCGCCAATGCGCATCTGAACTCGGTCGAAGCCTTCCTGAAGCATGAACAACTCCACGCGCGCTCGCGGGTGCAGACCGTGGGATCGCCGACCGGGCCGGTCATGAGCTTCCTGCCCGCGCTCACCATTCCCGGCGTGAGCCCGCGGATGGATCCGGTGCCTGATGTCGGCGAGCACAACGAGTCCATCCTCAGTGAACTCGGTCTGGCCAAGGAGACGTGACGATGGTCTCGCTGCGACCGAGCCGGGCCTATCTGGCCGTCCCCGCGCATCGCGCCCGCCTCGTCGCCAAGGCAGCGGCTTCAAGCGCGGATGCCGTGTTCATGGATCTCGAGGACGCGGTGCCGCCCTCCGAGAAGGCTGTTGCGCTGGAGGAAGCGGTGCGGTCGCTGTCATCGCTCGACTGGGGCAGCAAGCGCGTCGCGGTCAGGCTCAATGCTGTCGACAGCCCGTTCATCGCGCAGGAGATCCGCACGCTGGCGGCGCTGCCGCGGCTGGATGCGGTGATCGTGCCGAAGGCGGAGCGCGCAAGCGACATCGTTGCCATCGCCGATCAGCTCCGCGCCGCCGCGCCGGATCGCGCCGCGCCGGTCGCGCTCGAACTCCTGATCGAGACCGCGCTGGGCCTCGTCAATGTCGATGCGCTCGCCGCCGCACACCAAAGCGTGGCCGCGCTTCACCTCGGCGTCGGCGATCTCGCGGCCTCGCTCGGCGCCCGCACCTCCGACATCGGAATTTCGCCGGATGGCTATCGCCATGTGGGATCGGCTCAGAGCGGCTACGCCTCCGCGCCGCTCGACCTGTTCGCCTATCCCATGATGCGCCTGCTGGTGGCCGCGCGCGCGTTCGGCCTGCGCGCCATCGACGGCCCCTGCGGCGCGTTCCGCGATGCCAGGCTGACTGAGGCCAGCGCGCAAAAGGCCGCGGCGATGGGGTTCGACGGCAAGCAGGTCATCCATCCCGACCAGATCGAACCGACGCTGCGCGCGTTCACGCCATCGGCCGAGGAGCTGGCGCAGGCGCGGCGGGTGGTCGAGGCGATGGAGCAGGCGGAGGTGCAAGGCCAGGGCGCGGTGACGCTGGACGGCAAGATGATCGACTATGCCAATGTGCGGATGGCGCGCAGGATCATCGAGCTGGGGTCGTAGCTGCGCATGGCCACCTTGCTGATCGTCGCGCCGGTGTTTGCGCTGATTGCGGCCGGCATGATGCCGGCGGCGGCGTTCGTGCTGGCAAAGCTGCTCGGTCTGCCGCCGGCGTCATCGTGCTGTTCGCGGCGATGCCGACCGACGCGAACGCCTGCATCTTCGCGGTCCAGTATCAACGGCTGGTGAATCCGGTGTCGGGCGCGGTGGCAGTGGGGACGCTGCTGGCGGCGGCGACGTTGCCGGTGGTGGCGGGAGGGAGGTAGCGCCGCGCCGACACAAACTCGGCTGCTGGGTTTACGGTGCTCGGCATGACCAATCGAAGGCGAGCATTTTGACTTTAGCCTAGGCAGCCCAGTCCATGATCGCGTCGATGAAGGTCTGAGCCTGGCGGATCGCGTCGAGCCTCGTCGCACAGACACCGACCGACACTGTTCGGCCCTTTCCGACAGTCCACTTCCAACCAGCCGGGTAGCTCATTTCAACGATCGAGAAGCTTACGCCGCGATGTTCCACGGAGAACCTCCGCTAGCATGTTGCTGTGTCTGAAAAGGCTACTCCAAATGGCGAATTTGTCCAGCCGAACGCAGGCCCACAATTCGCTCGCGCGGCTTGGATATAAGCGTTCAGGAGAGCGCATGGAGACTTATTGCGGTGGTGGTGTTGATGGTGGCGGGAGGAAGTAGGGGCGCCTGACGATTGCCGACCCCGCTATTCAACACGTTGGCCCGCGCGCCAGGCCATCTCCCAGAAGTCTGCCTCGAGGCGGGTGGCTTCCTTGAAGATCGCAATCAGCTCGGCCTCGCGGGCCGGCGTGGCGTAGAGATCGGCGAGCTGCTCCATATGCGCTAGAGCCTTGGCAGCGACCTCCTGGTACGCCACGCCGGCGTACTCGGCGATCCAGACGCGATAGGCGTTCCTCGCGGCGTCAGCATCGGGGCGCGAGGCGAGCCGCGTTGCGATTTCCGCGTACCCGATCACGCAAGGCGCAAGCGCCACCTTGAGCGCCAGCAGATCGCCGCGCATTCCCGCATCTAACACGTAGCGCGTATAGGCCAGCATCTCGGCCGCCGGAGGGGCCTGTTCAAGGTCGCTCGGGGATAGACCCCATTCGGCACAGAGCTTCACATGCAGCTTCATCTCGACATCAAGGATGGCCGAAAGGCCGGCCGCGGCTTCACGCATGTCGGCAAGTCTGGGCGACTTGTAGACCGCCAGCGCGTAGGCGCGCGCGAACTCGATGAGGAACAAATAGTCCTGAACGAGGTAGTGACGAAACGCCGCTTCGGGGAGCGAGCCGTCTGCCAATCCGTTCGTGAAGGGATGCTCGGTATAAGCCCGCCACTCAACGGATGCTTCTGTCTTGAGACGCTCGAAGAAACTCACGATGTTTTTCGCCTAGCTTGCTTGTCCATGAACGTCCGTGGCTCGCTACCGATAGCGCATTGCGAACCGGGGAGCTACGGTGACCGCGCACTAAGCTAATTACAAAATTGGCTGACCAGCGCTTCAGATAGCGCGCCGTGCGGAGATTAGTGCACTGTCACCTTAGTTCATATGCTCCGCGTCGAATGTTCGCGCTGCTCTCGCATCGTCGAGATGCAGACGGCCGAGGCCATCCGCTATTTCGGGGCGGACGCGATCTGGAAAGATGTTGGGCTGCGCTTGCTTGACCAGACCTGCACCAATCGCACCGGCCGTCACGAGGAAGATGGCTGCTGGCCAAATTGGGGAAGCTAAAAATCAGGGCGTGTTCGTACCGTCACGGGGAGATTACGCCATTTTGGCTTTGGCTCCATCGTCCAGTACATAGCGCTCACGCGCGCATCTCGCTTCCGGCTTCGCGCAGGCTGATAGATGAGAATGGAGCTGCGAACGCGCGAGGTTTCATGCGCGAGTACTGGGCGACATACGACGTACGACACTATCATGTTGCCGACGTGATCGCGCTACTACCAGAAGGCGCATCGATTACTGCCGATCTCAAGCAACTCGAGAGTCAGTTCCGTTATCGGCTAAAAGCCGGCCAGATCGAATTGACGTCTTGGGGCATGCCTTACATTGGCCTAGCAATCACGGCGGCGGGGAAAGCGGTGCGTGACGGCTGGTATCGCCGAGTGCCAAAGCAGCCGCAAACGCTGCCACGCTTGTTGTCATCTGCGTAATCGCCGTCGACGAAGTCGCGTCATCGCTAAGATGGCGCGGCTTCTTCGATCAGAGCGGAATCTCCGCTAAGCGAAACGCGACGATCTGCGTACACCTGACTAGAACATTGAAATCATTGGTACAGTTGGGTGGGCTCGAACCACCGACCTCCTGTTCCACAGACAGGCGCTCTAACCAACTGAGCTACAACTGCATCCTGGCGAGCCGCCGCTTGGGGCGCCCTTGAGAAGGGCCGGTCACCGAGGGGGCTGGACGGGGCGGAAACTAGGTGCAACGGGCGTTTTTGGCAAGGCCGCAAAACCCGATATTTGCCCGTCTCCGGCGCAAGAAAATGTGGATCGGCTGGAGTTGGTTCACCTCTCCCCAGCGGGGAGAGGTCGGATTGCTTCGGCGCGCACATGCGCGCCGGAGCGATCCGGGTGAGGGGCCGCATCCCGAAAAGTGAGACCTGATCCCCTCACCCGGATCGCATCTTTGATGCGATCCGACCTCTCCCTTTGGGAGAGGTGGTCGGAGGTCTTGGCGGGCGTCGATTGAACCCAGGGCGAGATCGCCCGCAGCGCTGTTTCCAAAGAAAAAACCCGGGCGCCAGGCCCGGGTTTCGTCGTCAATTCCAGTCCGGTCGCTCAGGCGGCGGACGGATAGTACTTCGAGGCACTGGCCTTGATCGGCTCGGCGGTCTCGGCGGCGACGCGCTGGGAGAGCTCGACCAGCTCCTTGGCCTGGGACTGCAGGGTCTCGAACTGCTTGCGGGTGTGGCCGGTCCACAGCTCCAGCGCTTCCGCCGGCGACTTCAGGCCGAACAGCTGCTGGGCGAAGTCGAGCTGGGCGCTGGTGTTGGCCTTCATGAACTCGACCAGCTTGGCGGTGTATTCGCTCGCACCCTTGGAGGCGCAGGTGAAGACGGCCTCGACGGTGCCGTTGTGGGTCTCGGCGGCGTCCTTGAACTTGGCGTAGTTCTCGCGGGCCTGCGACACGCCCTTTTCGGCGAACGCACGCATCTGCTCGGGAACCTCGAACGGAATGATCGAGGCAGAAAACGGATCAGTCGCACCTGTCATGGTTGTCCCTCACGCTAATGGAAAAATCGAGTGAGCCTTCTGGCGCGCCCGCCGGCCCCGATCGCGGGCCCTAACCTTCAGCGGGTACGAAAGACTGGAAACGCGGAACGAATGAGATGGCTCGCCCAGCGCCCAGCACTATGACTGCCTATCATGTCAACATTGTGCATCGCAACGCGCCACAAGGGTGCGCTGCGAAATTTAATCTAGGTCAGGGTGAGGTTCCGGGTCGGGGGAACCGGGGGTTGAGGTAGTCGGGTGTGTTGGGCAGGTGGCTCTTCACCTCTTCCGCTTGCTTGCGGGAGAGGTCGGATCGCACAAGCGATCCGGGTGAGGGCTCTTTTCTCTGGGGGAGTCTTCGCTGTCGAGACACCCTCTCCCCAACCCTCCCCCGCAAGCGGGGGGAGGGAGCGCACCTTCGACGGAGCTCTCAGCGAATCTCACTCGTCAGGCCGGCCTGACCCGCTGCTCTTCGAATCCCTTGGATGCAACGGCGCTTCGGCTTGCGGGGTCGGCACCATTAAGGTTATCGCCGCTTGGGGCGCCGTTTCGGGCTGGCGGCCGTGGACCTGCCCGCGCCTCTCGGGCGATAACTCTTTCTTAAGGCTGCCATTCCGGCAGCCGCCACCTGATGCGTGAGCGACAGCCGGCCTTATGAAGCGTTCGGATTTCCAGTTGCGAGGTGTGGGCGATCCGCGGCTGGCCGTGCATGCGACCTCGCCGCTGGCCACCTGGCTGTGGTCGGTCGACGGCGCGCGCGTGCTGTGGGCCAATCCGGTCGGCGCAAACCTGTTCGGCGCGGCGAACAGCGCTGGCCTCTCCGAAAAGGTGTTCGGCCCGGCGGACAGCCATCGCCGCCAGGTCGCCCGGCTCGCGGGCCAATTGCCGGCGAACGGCACCGTGCGGCTCGAACGGCTGCGCGGCTTCGGCGCCCGGCTCGGCACGCTGATGACCTGCGCCTGCGCGCGGCTCGACTTTGCCGATGGCGGCCATGCCGTGCTGGTCACCGCCATGTATCCCACGTCGCGCCCGATGCCGCTGGTCGAGCGGCTGTCTCGCCTGGTCGCGGGCGCCAAGGTGCCGATGGCCGCGTTCGCGCCGGACGGATTGTTCGTCGGCGCCAGCGAGGCCGCCCGCTCCCTGCTCGGCTTCCGCGATCTCTTTGAGGCCGGCCTCGACCGGGCACGCAGCGATGCGCTGGCAACCGGCCGCGCCGCGACGCCGATCGGCATCGGCCAGATGGTGCTGCAACGGGTCGGCACGGGGGCCGATGTCGGGCTTGTCGCGCTGATCGAGCCTGCCGCCTGGACAGCAGCGGCGCACGAGGCCGCGCCTGAAGTGGCGCCCAATATCGCACGCGGCCAGCCGGCTCCGCCCGCGCCCGAGGTCCTCCCTGTCGAGCCTGCAGCCGCAGGGCCGGAGGAGCCTGCGCCTTCGAACGCGCCGCCGAACGCGTTCGCGCTGTTCGACGCCTTCACCGATCCGGTCGAAACAGCTGCGCCAGCCGAGACTGCACACACGCCCGGGCAGCCCGCCTGCGAGGCGATACCGGACGTCGCACCGGTCCAGACCATTGAAGAGCCGATCGTCCCCGCGGCGGCCGACGCCGCGCCCAAGACTCCGGTTGAAAACCCGGCAGAGGCCATTGTGTCGCCGCAGGTTGTGCCGATCACTCGAGGCATGGTCGAGCCGGAGTCGGGCCAAGAGTCCTCGGGCCAGCAGGAGCCGCCCGCACCGCGTCAGCATCCGCTGCGCTTCCTCTGGCAGATGGATGCAGAGGGCCGCTTTGTGCTTCTCTCCGATGAATTCATCCGCCTGATCGGCGCGCACACGGCCGCCGGCTTCGGCCGCCCCTGGCGCGAGATCGCCGAAACATTCTCGCTCGATCCGGACGGGCGCGTCGCGCAGGCGCTTGCAAGCCACGACACCTGGGCCGGCATCACCGTGAACTGGCCGGCCGACGGCGGCGAGCGTCTTGCGGTCGAGCTCGCGGGCCTGCCGATCTACGACCGCGAGCGCAATTTCGCGGGCTTCAGGGGATTTGGCGTCTGCCGCGATCTCGACGGCCTCAACCGGCTCGAGGCGCTGCGCCGCTTCGAGCTGCTCGTCGCGCCGCCGGCGCAGCAGGACATCGCCGCTGACGCCGCCGAGCCCGCTCCGGAGCCGGAGGCCAAGCCCGAAATTGAGCCCGAAGTTGAGCCCGAAGCCAAGCTCGAAGCAGAGCCCGCGGCCGAGTTGGAAGCAACGGCAGCGCCTCCGCCGGTCGAGCCGCCCGAGCCCGAGCCGACACCCGAGCCTGAACCGGCAGCCGCCACAGCCGACGCGAATTCACACCCAACCGATCTGGAAACGCCCGTGGAAACGCCCCCCAATGTCGTGCCGTTCCGACCGGCCGGCGACACACGACCGCCGACGCTGACGCCGGTCGAAAACAGCGCGTTCAACGAGCTCGCGCGGCAATTGTCCGAACGGCTCGAACGCGATCGCGAGACGATCGCGGCCGATGCGGCCGAGCCGGCGGCGGAGACCGCAGCCGAGCCGCCGGAGCCGGAGGCGCCGCACACCGCGGCCGAATGGCTGACCGAGCCCGCAGCCCCGGCGCGCGGCGCCAGCGCGCGCGACCGCACGCTGCTCGATCTGTTGCCGACGGGAATCCTGATCTACCGGCTCGACCGCCTGCTCTACGCCAATCCCGCCTTCCTCGCGCGCATGGGCTATGCCAGCCTCAACGCGCTGGAGAATGCCGGCGGGCTGGATGCGCTCTATGTCGAGCCGGGCGTGTCGTCAGCAAGCAGCACCTCGCAAGGCGGCACGCCTGTCACGATCAGCGCGACGGTCGCGAACGGCGAAGCGCCGCTTGCGACGACCGACGCGCATCTGCACACGATCGACTGGGACGGCGAGAGCGCGCACGCGCTGATCTGCGCGCTGCCGCAGGCGACACCGGTCGCCGCGGCGCCTGTGATCGCAGAGACCGTGATTGCCGAATCCGTCGTCACCGGGTCCGTCGTCGCAGCGTCCTACACCTACGAACCCGAGTCCGCGGCGGGCGAAGCCGAGGCCGAGGATCTCGCCGCCATCCTCGACACCACGGCCGAGGGCATCGTCATGTTCGATGCGGAGGGCAACATCCACGCCTGCAACCGCAGTGCCGAGGCGCTGTTCGGCTATGACGGCGAAGCGCTGCTCGAGCAGAACCTCTCGACGCTGTTCGCGCCGGAAAGCCAGCAGATCGTCGCCGATTATCTCGAAAGCCTGAAGAGCCAGGACATTGCGAGCCTGCTCGACCACGGCCGCGAGGTGCTGGGACGCGAGAAGAAGGGTGGCGTCATTCCGCTCGCGATGATCATGGGCCGCACGCGCCCCGACGGCCCGAACTTCTTCGCCGTGTTCCGCGATCTCTCGCAGAGCAAGAAGGGCGAGAGCGAGCTGACGCAGGCCCGCCGCCTCGTCGACGGCGCGGCCAATGCCAAGGCCGACATGCTGGCGCGGATCAGCCACGAGATCCGCACGCCGCTCAACGCCATCATCGGCTTTGCCGAGGTGATGATCTCCGAACGCTTCGGCGCGCTCGGCAACGAGCGCTATGGCGAATACATGAAGGACATCCGCGCCTCCGGCGAGCGCGTCATCGCCATCATCGACGACCTGCTGGAGCTGTCGCGGATCGAGACCGGCAAGCTCGACCTCACCTTCGACAACCTCAACCTCAACGACCTCGTCGAGGCCTGCGTCGCGGTGATGCAGCCGCAGGCCAACCGCGAACGCATCATCATCCGCACCTCGCTCGCCCATGCGCTGCCGCAGGTGAACGTGGATGCCCGCGCGATGCGGCAGATCACCATGAACCTGATCTCGAACTCGATCCGGCTCGCCAGCGCCGGCGGCCAGGTCATCGTCTCGACCGCGCTGACCGACCACGGCGAGATTGCCTTGCGCATCCGCGACACCGGCCACGGCCTCACCGAGCGCGAGGTCGCCGCCGCCATGGAGCCGTTCCGCACCCCGCCGCCCGGCGATGCCGCCGACAGCTCGGCGCTCAGCCTGTCGCTGACCAAGGCGCTGGTCGAAGCCAACCGCGCCCGCTTCAACATCAAGAGCGCGGGCCACGGCACGCTGATCGAGGTGGTGTTCGCGCCAGCGCTGGCGGGGGCTTGAGGCGCTCACTGGCTTGCGGGCAGACCGCGCCCCAGCGCCGCCGCCTGCTGCAGGCTGATGCCATTGGCCAGCGGGTCGGCGTGGCGATGCGCCAGGCGCCACTCGGTGCCCACCCGCCGGTAGACGAGCGTCACGCGCAAGGCCCACTCCTGGGCCGGCAGCCCTCCGACCTCGACGCTGTCCCGCTCGATCAGCGCCAGGACGACCATGTCCTGCGAGCCATAGGTCTGCACGACCTCCTGCCTGTGCGTTCCGTTCCTGAAGAAACGGCCCATCCGCTCCCACCTTTCTGGCGTGTACTCCGCGGCCTTTGACGGGACCCCGCCGAACGGCGACATCAGCACGAAGTCGTCGGTGAGGGAGACCATCTGCCGGTAGATGCCGGCGTCGCCGCGCATCAGCGCCGTGTTCGCTTGCTGCGTATGGTCGATCAGTTTCGCGATCACGTCGTCGGCCGTGGCCGCCTCGGCGACGACGAGCGGCATGCATGCCATTCCTGCGAGCGTGTGACGCCTGGACACCGCCGCGGGCGCGGCTGCGCGATGCGGATCTTGATCATTCTTCATCCGAGGGCTCCGGTGTTGACGGTTCATGCGGTTGCACAAGATGCTGGATGCCGCTTTGACCGTGATGAAGCCAGTGATAAGATCTCAGGACCATGCTGAATCCTGCTCAGCTTGCACGGATCGACGTCAGCCTCCTCGTCGTGTTCAGCACCGTGCTGGAGGAGCGCCAGGTCTCGCGCGCGGCGGACAAGCTCAAGCTCACGCCCTCGGCGGTGAGCCACGGATTGGCCCGGCTGCGGCGCATCTTCCACGATCCGTTGTTCCTGAAGACGCCGAGCGGCGTGAAGCCGACGGAGCGCGCGCTCGCGCTTGCAGGTCCCGTCGCCGAACTCCTGTCGCGCCTCGATGCGATCGTGTCGGCCGCCGAGCCCTTTGACGCGCGAACGGCGAGGCGATCGTTCACGATCGGCACACCGGATGCGTTGGCCGCGGTGTTTCTCGCTTCTCTCCTCGAGACCCTCGCCCGGGAAGGCCCGGGGATCGACATCCGGCTGCTGCAGCTAATGCCGCAACGTCATGGCAAGGCGTCGAGCCAGGTCTGGCAGGACACGCTCTCCGAGCTTGATTCGCACCGGCTCGACCTCGCCGTGCTGCCGGTCGGTCCGCTGCCGTCACGTTACGCCGAACGGCTGCTGTTCGAGGAGGACTTCGTCGTCGCCATGCGCAAGGGCCACACGATGGCCCGCAAGGTCACGCTCGCGACCTATCTGGCAGCACGGCACATGCTGGTCTCGGCGACCGGTGATGCGCTCGGGATCGTCGACGTCAGGCTTGCCGAACGGGGCCATTCCCGGCGCGTGGCGCTGACCGTGCCCAACTTCATGTTGGCGCTGGCGCAGCTCGCCGAGAGCGATTTCATTGCGACCTTGCCGCGCCATCTGGTCGAACGCCACGCCGCGCGTTTCGACCTCGTGATCCGCCCCGTACCGTTTCCGTGGACGCCCGACCCGGTGCGCGTCGTCGCCTCACAAGCTGCGATCGCGGATGCCGGTGTCGCCTGGCTGTTCGAGACAGTGGCGCGCTGCTTAGGTCCGCCGACGCCGACAGCGCCCAGGCGTCGCGTCTCCGCCTGATGCCCGAATAGCAAAAAGGGCACGGCGCGCGCCGTGCCCTTTCGCATTCCTGTCGCATGGTCTCAGCTGTAGATCTCGAACAGGCCGGCGCCGCCCTGGCCGCCGCCGATGCACATCGTCACCACGCCCCACTTGGCCTTGCGGCGGGCGCCTTCCTGCAAGAGGTGGCCGGTGAGACGGGCGCCGGTCATGCCGAAGGGATGGCCGATCGCGATCGAGCCGCCGTTGACGTTGTACTTGGCGGGATCGATGCCGAGCTGGTCGCGGCAATACAGGCACTGGCTGGCGAAGGCCTCGTTGAGCTCCCACAGATCGATGTCGTCGATCTTGAGGCCGGTGCGCTTGAGCAGCTTCGGAATCGCGAACACCGGGCCGATGCCCATCTCGTCGGGCTCGCAGCCGGCGGTCGCCCAGGCGACGAAGCGGCCGAGCGGCTTCAGCCCGCGCTTCTCCGCGTCCTTGGCTTCCATCAGCACCACGGCGGCGGCGCCGTCGGAGAGCTGGCTGGCATTGCCGGCGGTGACGAACTTGCCGGGACCCTTCACCGGCTCGAGCTTGGCGAGACCTTCCAGCGTGGTCTCGGGCCGGTTGCACTCGTCGCGGTCGACGACGTAGTCGACGATGCTCTCGGCCTTGGTCTGCTTGTCGACGACCTTCATCCGGGTCTTCATCGGGACGATCTCGTCCTTGAACTTGCCGGCCTGCTGCGCCGAGGCCATGCGGCGCTGCGACTCCAGCGAGAACTCGTCCTGATATTCGCGGCTGAGCTTGTAGCGCTCGGCGACGATGTCGGCGGTGTCGATCATGGCCATGAAGATGTCGGGCGCGACCTTAAGCAGCTCCGGGTCGACCGACTCCTTCGGCGTGGCGCCGCCGGGGATCGAGATGCTCTCGACGCCGCCGGCAACGATGCAGTCGGCGCCATCCGAGCGGATCGAGTTGGCGGCCATCGCGATGGTCTGCAGTCCCGAGGAGCAGAAGCGGTTCACCGAGACGCCGGCGGTGGTCTTCGGCAGGCCGGCGAGCAGCGCGGCCTGGCGGCCGATGTTCGGTGCGCCATGGGCGCAATTGCCGAGATAGCAGTCCTCGACATAGTCCTTCTCGACGCCGGCGCGATCGACCGCGTGCTGGATGGCGTGGGCCGCGAGCGACATCGGCGGCGTGATGTTGAACCCGCCGCGGCCGGATTTTGCCAGGCCCGTGCGCGCATAGGAAACGATGACGGCTTCACGCATGTGTTTCTCCCTTGTCGAACGATTTGAACGGAGCGTAGTTACGAGGCGTTCTGGGCGCCATTGGTACACAAAGTCAGCAGATCGCGGGAAATAAAAATGCCGCCCCCGGTGACGGAGGCGGCGTTGTTCCGCGGGTCGGAATATCAATGTGAGCGTCACTCTATCCACACGTCATGCCCGGGCTTGTCCCGGGCATCCACGATCTTGGACATGCGTGGGAAGGCGTGGATGGCCGGGACAAGCTCGGCCATGACGACGGTGAGAGTTCAGAACGTCAGCGCCTTGGCCTGCTTGACCTGCGGCAGGGCCTGCACCTTGGCGAGCAGGTCCGCCGGCACCGCGCCGTCGACCTCGACCAGCGCAATGGCATCGCTGCCGGGCGCGACGCGGCCGAGATGGAAGGTGGCGATGTTGATCTTGGCGTCGCCCAGAAGGCTCGCGAACTTGCCGATGAAGCCCGGCTTGTCCTCGTTGGTGACGTAGATCATGGACTTGCCGAACTCGGCATCGACACGGATGCCCTTGATGTCGACGAGGCGCGGCTTGCCGTCGGCATAGACGGTGCCCGAGACCGACCGCTCCTGCCGCTCGGTGGTGACCGCCACGGTGATCAGGCTCTCATAGTCGCTCTGGGCGGCGCGCACGATCTCGTCCACCACCATGCCGCGCTCCTTGGCGACGACCGGCGCGGAGACGACGTTGACCTCGCCCAGCATCGGCCGCAGCAGACCGGACAGCACGGCGGAGGTGATCGCCTTGATCTTCATCTCGGCGACGTGGCCCTCATAGGTGATCTCGACCTTGAGAATGCCGGTCTCGGTGAGCTGGCCGGCGAAGGAGCCGAGCTTCTCGGCAAGCGCGATGAACGGCTTCAGCTTCGGCGCTTCTTCGGCCGTGATCGAGGGGAAGTTGACGGCGTTCGAGATCGCGCCGGTGAGCAGGTAATCCGACATCTGCTCGGCGACCTGGAGCGCGACGTTCTCCTGCGCTTCGGTGGTGGATGCGCCGAGATGCGGCGTGCAGATCACGTTGGGATGGCCGAACAGCACGTTCTTGGTCGCGGGCTCCTCGACGAACACGTCGAAGGCGGCGCCCGCGATGTGCTTGGAGTTGAGCGCATCGACCACCGCCTGCTCGTCGACGAGGCCGCCGCGGGCGCAGTTGATCAGGCGCACGCCCTTCTTCATCCTGGCGATCGCAGCCGCGTCGATGATGTTCCTGGTCTTGTCGGTGAGCGGGGTGTGCAGCGTGATGAAATCGGAGCGCTTCAGCAGGTCGTCGAGCTCGACCTTCTCGACGCCGATGTCCTTGGCGCGCTCCGGCGACAGGAACGGGTCGAACGCGATCACCTTCATGCGCAGGCCGAGCGCACGGTCGGCGACGATCGAGCCGATATTGCCGCAACCGACGACACCGAGCACCTTGCCGGTGATCTCGACGCCCATGAATCGGTTCTTCTCCCACTTGCCGGCCTGGGTCGAGGCGTCGGCCTGCGGGATCTCGCGGGCCAGCGCCAGCATCAGGGTGATGGCGTGCTCGGCGGTCGTGATCGAGTTGCCGAACGGCGTGTTCATCACGATGATGCCCTTGGCCGTGGCCGCTGGAATCTCGACATTGTCGACGCCGATGCCGGCGCGGCCGATCACCTTCAGCTTCGCCGCCTTCTCCAGGATCTTGGCGGTCGCCTTGGTCGCCGAGCGGATCGCAAGGCCGTCGTAATTGCCGATGATCTCGGCGAGCTTGTCCTTGTCCTTGCCGAGATTGGGCTGGAAGTCGACCTCGACGCCGCGATCCTTGAAGATCTGCACGGCGGCGGGCGAGAGCGCGTCGGAAATGAGAACTTTGGGTTTGGTCATGGTGATGTGTCCTTCACCGTCCCTGAGGGAGGATGGGCCCCGAGGGCCGGAATGAGGAATTGCGCAGAAGCACTTTGCTCTCCCTCTCCCCGTTCTTACGGCGAGAGGGTTGGGGTGAGGGGCAGCCACAGGCGAGGTGCTCGTGGAGAGAGCCACTCACCCGGATCGCTGCGCGACCCGACCTCTCCCCGTAAGAACGGGGAGAGGTGAAGAAAGCAATCACGCCGCCTTGGGCAGAGCGGCCTTGGTCTCGGCGAAGGCCCAGTCGATCCACTGCGTCAGCAGCTCGACGTCCCTGGCCTCGACGGTGGCGCCGCACCAGATGCGCAGGCCGGCCGGCGCATCGCGGTAATAGGCGAAGTCGAAGCCGGCGCCTTCCTTCTCGACCAGCGCGACCAGCTTCTTGCAGAAGTCGGCCTGCGCGTCCGCCGAAAGCGAAGTGATCGCGGGATCAGTGAACTTGAGGCACACGGAGGTGTTGGAGCGGATCGAAGCGTCCTTGGCGAGGAAGTCGATCCAGGGCGTCTTCGCCTTCCAGTCGGCGAGCACCTTGGTGTTGGCGTCGGCACGCGCGATCAGCGCCTTGAGGCCGCCGATCGACTTGGCCCAGTTCAGCGCGTCGAGATAATCCTCGACGCAGAGCATCGAGGGCGTGTTGATGGTCTCGCCGACGAAGATGCCTTCGTTGATCTTGCCGCCCTTGGTCATGCGGAAGATCTTTGGCAGCGGCCAGGCCGGCTTGTAGGTCTCGAGCCGTTCCACCGCGCGGGGCGACAGGATCAGCATGCCGTGCGCGGCTTCACCGCCGAGCGCCTTCTGCCAGGAGAAGGTGACGACGTCGAGCTTCGGCCAGTCAAGAGCTTGCGCGAATGCGGCGGACGTCGCGTCGCAGATGGTCAGGCCTTCGCGGGTCGCGCTGATCCAGTCGGCGTTCGGCACGCGCACGCCTGAGGTGGTGCCGTTCCAGGTGAAGACGACGTCGCTCTTGGGATCGACCTTCGACAGATCGGGAATCTCACCGTAAGCCGCATTCAGCTTGGTGACGTCCTTGAGCTTCAATTCCTTGACGATGTCGCTGACCCAGCCCTCGCCGAAGGATTCCCAGGCGAGCGTGGTGACGGGGCGCGCACCGAGCAGCGACCACAGTGCCATCTCGACCGCGCCGGTATCGGACGCCGGCACGATGCCGATGCGGTAATCGGCGGGGACCTCGAGCACTTCGCGCGTCAGGTCGATCGCGAGCTTGAGCTTGGTCTTGCCGATCTTCGCGCGATGCGAGCGGCCGAGCGCTGCGTCCTTGAGATTTTGGGCGTTCCAGCCGGGGCGCTTGGCGCAGGGACCGGAGGAGAAATGCGGCACGGCGGGCCGCGAAGCGGGCTTCGCTACAGTCATGATCTACCCTTCCAGATAGTAAGCCTCCCGTTGGGGGGAGGTGTCCCGCCGCGGCTGATACGGGAATCGGGAAGACCAGTCAAGGAAGTTCCGGGGCCTCACGTGCGAGTGATGGCGCCTCGGGTGCGATCTCCGGGGATTGGACGACGGCGAGCGCATTCAGCAAGTCCGTGGCATCGCTGATCAATTGCGCGGCCCTGCGCCGGCTGCCGACCTTCAAAATGCATTTGTCATGGGCCTGCACGACGTAGTCGTTGCCGACCTTGATCATTGAATAGCTTGTCATCGAAATCCCCGAACCGACCGAGCCCGGTGCCAAAAGCTGCCGTAGCACTGTTCGTTCCCGATTCAACGTGAACGACGGACGGGTAGTTTACCGCCCATTAAGATGAACGAATGCGCGATCCGAATTTGCTGATCGTGCAAGGCTCGCGAGAAGCTGCCTCAAAAGCGGACAGTCATGCCCACATGACTCGCGGCAAATCCGAGCCGCTTGTAGAAGCGCTGCGCGTCGACGCGCGTCTGATGCGTCAGCAGTTCGACGAGATTGCAATTGCGCGCCTTCGCTTCCGCGACCGCCCATTGCACCAATTGCTCGCCGATGCCGCGGCTGCGACAATCGGAAGCAACGCGGACGTCCTCGAGCAGGCCGCGCACGCCGCCTTGGGAACTCAGGCCCGGCAGGATCGCGAGTTGCAGGCAGCCGACCACCCTGCCCGCGCTCTCGGCAACGACGAGCGTGAGATTCGGATCGCGCTCGACCCGCGCGAATGCGTCGTAATAGGAGGCGGGCAACGGATCCTCCACGCGCTCGCGCGCGCGGCCGAGATGATCGTCGGCGAGCATCGCCACGATCGCGGCGACGTCCTCGCGGCGCGCGGGACGGATGGAGACGGCTTCGGCATTCATGTCAGACAACTCCGCACCTCAGCGCGCCGGCGCAAGGCCGAGAAACGCTTCGACTTCGCCGATCCAGCGGCGGACGGACGCATGGCGGCCGAGATCGAAGCCGCCTTCATGCGCGAGGCGCGTATAGGCGAGCAGCGACACGTCGGCGAGCGAAACCTCATCGCCGGCGAAGAAGCGGCTGCCGGAGAGATGCTGCTCCATGCGGTCGAGCGCCGCATAGCCGCGCTTGACCTTCTCGGGATCGAGCTCGGATGCGTCCTTGCCCAGGTAGACCAGGAGGAATCGGCACACCGCGATATAGGGCTCGTGGCTGTACTGCTCCCAGAACAGCCATTCGTCCATCTTGGCCGCTGCAAAGGCGTCGCGCGGAATGAGCGTACTGTCGCGGGCGAGATAGCGGATGATGGCGTTGGACTGTGCGAGCGTGCGGCCGTCGTCGAATTCGACGGTCGGCACCTGGCCGGCGCCGTTCATCCTGAGGAATTGCGGCGTACGCGTCTCGCCCTTGCGCGTGTCGATCTCGATCCACTGGTAGGGCACTGCGAGCTTGTCGCAGACCCACTTCACCTTCAGGCAGTTTCCGGAATTGCCGTCGCCGTAGATCTTCATCGCTGCCGCCCCGTCTTCGGGCGACAGAGCATCAGGACAGAGGGAATCTGTCAACAGGAAGCGGGCGGCTCAGAACTTGTAGCCCAGCCCGACGCGCGCGTTGTTCAGCGTGACCTGCGTGTTCATGACGGGCGAGAATCTCACATACTCGTATTCCACGCGCGCGAACAACCCGTCCCAAATGCAATATTCGAGCCCGAGGCCCGCGGTCCAACCCACAGCGAAAGTGTTGGTCCTGTGCTGGCTCTGAGTCTGCGATTGCACCGGAACAGCATACGTATTGCTCGTGGTCGTCGTAACGCCGCCGACCGTTGTCGATACGACCTGCGTGAGCGTCACGTCGCTCGTCACCGTGCGGGAGACGTCCATTCGGCCAACCGCGGCGCCAAAGAAGGCATACGGCATGAAATCGCCGCCATCCCAGCCCACGCGGCCACGGAGCGAAATCATGTCCTTGACCTTCGCCGCGGCCGTGCCGGTCAAGGTCACGTTGTAATTGTTGGTCGTGCCCTCGGGCGGGTTATCCCCGGGCGGGTTGGTGATGACGAGCGAGTTGTAACCGCTGGTCTGCGTGTAGAGATTGTCGAAGTAGCTGTAGGTGCCTTCAAGACCGAGAATGGCATCGTACCATTGCCAATTGCGGCCGACGAAGCCGCCGAAATTGACGCCTTGCGTGTTGGCCTTGTTCAGGAGCGACCAGTTCGCGGTCGGTTGCTGCAGGACGCTGTCGCGGAAGATGTAGTTGGTCAGGCCGACCACGCTCTGGCTGAAATCAGTCGCGTCGGTCGTGTAGCCGGCGTTGCCGCCGATATAGGCGCCATCCCAGTTGCGGGTCGTCTTCGACAGGCCCTCGGTGTAGCCGCCGCGCAGGACGGGCAGATCCGGCATGTCGGCCGCGTGCGCGGCAGACACCGTCCCCAACATCGCCGCCCCCAACAAAAGCCCACGCATCGCAACGCTCCATCGACTCGAACTTTCGCCCGTGATCATGGCTCGTTAACCTTAACCAATGGTTGCGGTAGGCAATTTCGTCAGTGCGAGCCGTGAAAAATACGCAAAGCAAAACGGCGCGGGATGATCCCGCGCCGTTAAGAGACGTTAAGCGATGAGGCTGACGATCAGCCCTTGGTGACGAGCGGCGGCGGCATGTAGGCCGGCGGGCTGCTGAGATCCCAGCGCACGCCGAGCTTGATGTCGTGCGAGGTGATGTCCTTGATCTTGATCGAGGTCGGGCCGGAGGCACTGTTGTCGAACAGGCGGTAGTTGCCGGGCGCGGCGTCGCCGAGGTCCATGTAGCTGTAGGCCAGTTCGACCGTGAAGCCGGGGTTGACCTTGTAGGCGAGACCGGCGTGAGCGGCCCAGGCGAAGTTCCACTTGCCGCTATCGGCGAAGTAAGCGACGCTGTTGTTGAGCCCCGGGCTGTACGAGACGCCGTCGTCGCGGAAGCCGCTGATCTTGTTGTAGGAGCCGCCGACACCGGCACCGATGAACGGCGTAATGCACCACCAGGTGCCGAGGTCGACGTAGGCGTTGGCCATGACGACCCACTCGGACTTGCTGCCGCTGTAATTGTTGGAGCCGACGAAGCCCGGCCCGATGACGTTGTCAGCACCGTGCAGGGTGGCCTTGCCCCGGTACTGGCCGATCACGTCCGCACGAAACCAGTTGTTGAAGCGATAGCCGACGCCGAGACCGAACAGCGGCGACGAGTCGAAGCCGAATCCCTCCGTCGTCTTCTGATACCCAGCCGGCAAGGCGGCGTCGATGCTCTTGGCGCGCTGGTTGGTCATGCCGATGTCGCCGCGCAGATACCAGCCGCCGAAATCGGCGGGCGGGGCGGGCGGCGCGTACATGGGAGGGGGCGCCGCGATCGGCATATCGGCGGCGAACGCCATCGACGAGATCAGGGTTGCCGCACCCGCGGCAAGCAGAGACTTAACGCTACGCATTGCTTCGTCCTTTTGGCCGGTGAGGCAAAGACGGGCGCCCCACGTTCTGGAAACTCACGCCCCGGACGATGGCAGCAAATGTTTAAGCGCCACTTAACCCTAATTTTTAAGGTTGATTTTTTCTCACCGCACACGCCGATGCGACGGCAGCGTTGCAAAAATGCAGCGCGGGGCGGGCCGCATTTCCTAACGATGTATGAAGCTGCAATGCAGCGAATAGTAATGCGTTAACGCGCGTGCCGCGGCAGCTTGGGCAGGAACACCGCGAGCAGCCCGATCGCCGGCAGATAGGCGCAGACCTGGTAGACGAACTCGATCGAGGTGTGGTCGGCGAGCTTGCCCAGCACGGCGGCCCCGAGACCGCCGATGCCGAACGCGACGCCGAAGAACACGCCGGAGATCATGCCGAAGCGGTGCGGCACCAGCTCCTGCGCGAACACGATGATCGACGAGGTCGTCGAGGAGATGATCAGGCCGATGGCGACGCTGAGCACGGCGCTGGCATAGAGGCCGGCATAAGGCAGCGCCAGCGTGAAGGGCAGCGCGCCCAGGATCGAGATCCAGATCACGATCTTGCGGCCGAAGCGGTCGCCCAGGGGACCACCGAGAAACGCACCCACGGCGTTCGCGGCGAGGAAGATGAAGAGATAGATCTGGGCTGCCTGCGTCGACACGCCGAAACGATCGATCAGGTAGAAGATGTAGTAGCTCGACAGGCTCGAGACGTAGAGCTGCTTCGAGAACAGCAGCGCGACCAGCACGGCCAGCGCCACTGCGACGCGGCGCGAGCTCGGCGCGTCGGGATGGGCCTGAATCGTGGCCGTCTTCTTCGCCTTGATCTGCGGCGCATACCAATTGCCGATACGCCAGAGGATGAGGATCGCGAGAAACGCGATCGAGGAGAACCAGGCGATGCTGCCCTGACCGAACGGCACCACGATCAGCGCGGCGAGCACCGGCCCCATCGAGGTGCCGAAACTGCCGCCGAGTTGGAACACCGACTGCGCAAAACCGTAGCGGCCGCCGGACGCGAGCCGCGCGATGCGCGCCGACTCGGGGTGAAACACCGCCGAGCCGAGGCCGACCAGGGCGGCAGCGACGAGGATGACGAGATATTGGTGCGCGGCGCTGAGCAGCAGCAGGCCGAAGAAGGTCGAGGCCATGCCGATCGCCAGCGAATAGGGCTGTGCCTTCTTGTCGGTGTAGTGCCCGACCACCGGCTGGAGCAGCGAGGCCGTGAACTGGAAGGCCAGGGTGATCATGCCGATCTGCGCGAAGTCGAGCGCGTAGGTGTCCTTCAGGATCGGATAGACCGAGGCGATCAGCGACTGCATGGTGTCGTTGAGGAAGTGCGAGACGCTGATGCCGGCGAGCACGATGTAAGCCGGCCCTGCCGCCTTGGCGGCGGCGGGCGATACGTCGCTGACGACGACGGGCTCGGTCAGCGTTTCCTCGGAGACGACGACAGGCTTGTTCAATGGAGCGGTCCCGGCGGGCGCGGCGAACCGCCGCATCCGCTAGTTACGATGCAAGCGGCGGTCGAACCACCGTCAATCGTCGATGGCTGGGATGCGTGGGTGTTCTCGTCGTTTACCCTCCAGGGGAGGGTAAGAAAAACATCAAGCCGCGGCCTGGCCGAGCGCCAGGACGATGGTGTCGACGACGTCCTCGACCAGGATGCGGTCCTCGCCCTCGCCCATGACGCGGATCACGGGCTCGGTGCCGGAAGAACGGATCAGCAGACGGCCGTGGCCGTTGAGGCGCATCTCGCCGTCGGAGATCGCCGACTTGACGTCGGAATCGTCGAGCGGCTTGCCGCCCTTGTGACGGACGTTCTTGAGGATCTGCGGCAGCGGGTCGAATCGGTGGCAGACTTCCGAGACCGGCCGGCGCAGCTTCTGCACCACGGCCAGCACCTGCAAGGCAGCCACGAAACCGTCGCCGGTGGTGGCGTAGTCGGAGAGGATGATGTGACCGGACTGCTCGCCGCCGAGATTGTAGCCGCCGTTCAGCATCTGCTCGAGGACGTAGCGATCGCCGACCGGCGTACGCACGAGATCGAGCCCCTGCCCTTTCAGGAAGCGCTCTAGGCCGAGATTGGACATCACGGTGGCGACGATGCCCGGGCGCGACAGGCGTCCGTCCTCCTTCCAGCTCTGCGCGATCACCGCGAGCAGCTGGTCGCCGTCGACGATGTGGCCGCGCTCGTCGACCAGGATGACGCGATCGGCGTCGCCGTCCAGCGCGATGCCGATATCGGCGCGCATCTCGCGCACTTTCTTCGACAGCGCTTCGGGCGAGGTCGAGCCGCATTCCTTGTTGATGTTGAAGCCGTCGGGTTCGACGCCGATCGCCACCACGTCGGCGCCCAGCTCCCACAGCGCTTCCGGCACCACCTTGTAGGCGGCACCATTGGCGCAATCGATCACGACGCGCAGGCCATCGAGCGACAGGTCGCGCGGCAGCGTGCGCTTGGCGAATTCGATGTAGCGATCGTGCACGCCGTCGATGCGGCGGGCGCGGCCCAGGCTCGCACTTTGTGCCAGCCTCCTGTCGAGAGATTCGTCGAGCAGCTGCTCGATCTGCTTCTCGACGTCGTCGGAAAGCTTGAAGCCCTGCGGGCCGAACAGCTTGATGCCGTTGTCCTCGAACAGATTGTGCGAGGCCGAGATCATCACGCCGAGATCGGCGCGCATCGACTTGGTCAGCATCGCGACCGCCGGCGTCGGCATCGGGCCGACCAGCAGCACGTCCATGCCGACCGAGGTGAAGCCTGCGACCATCGCGTATTCGATCATGTAGCCGGACAGACGGGTGTCCTTGCCGATCACGACCCTGTGGCGGTGGTCACCGCGCTGAAACGCAAGGCCTGCGGCCTGGCCGACCTTGAGCGCGAGCTCCGGCGTGATCAGCCCGTTGGCGCGGCCCCGAATCCCGTCCGTCCCGAAATATTTGCGGCTCATATCGTCCCCCAAAGGCAACAACCAGGGGATCCCCTCTACAACCACGGGATGCCCGAAAGGGCCCCGCATCCCTGATTTGCTGGGGTCTTATAATGCTATCGCGGCTAACTTGGCTTCAAGAAATATGATGAATCATTACGGAACCGGGCGCGGCGCCGGCTCAGTAAGATGTTGTTAACACTATATTTCCGGCCGGAACGCGGCGCCGAGGCGGAACCCGCCCCTACCGGCTGCGCTTCACATGGCCATCCTCGCGGCTCGGTGCCGGCTGGGTGACATTGACGGGATCCGAGCCCGGAAAGGTCTCCTCCAATCCCTCTTCCAGCGCCTCCTCGAGATCGTGCTTCTCCTTGATCTCTTCCGGCGAAGGTCCAGCGTGCGGCCTCGTCATCGCACCCTCCTGCAAAACGTCCTGCAAACGATTTGGCTATGCATCCAACCATGCTAGATGACCCCGAAATCTTCCGATGCAAGACTTCCAAGCAAGACGGGCCGGGGAAAAGACATGAAGCACATCACCTGTATCGATGATCTTCGCGCGCTGCATCAGCGCCGCGTGCCGAAGGCGTTCTTCGATTATTGCGACCGCGGCTCCTATGCGGAGGAAACGCTGCGCGCCAACCGCGAGGACATGCAGGCGATCAAGTTCCGCCAGCGCATCCTGGTCGACGTCTCCAAGCGCGACACCTCGACCACGATCCTGGGCGAACCCTCGACCATGCCGCTGATGCTCGCGCCCGTCGGCCTGCTCGGCATGCAGCACGGCGACGGCGAGATCCACGCCTGCCGCGCCGCGCAGGCCGCCGGCATCCCGTTCACGCAATCGACCATGTCGATCTGCTCGATCGAGGACATCGCCGCCAATGTCGAGAAGCCGTTCTGGTTCCAGCTCTACGTGATGAAGGACCGCGGCTTCATCAAGGCGCTGATCGAGCGCGCGATCGCGGCCAAATGCTCGGCGCTGGTGCTGACCGTCGACCTCCAGGTGATCGGACAGCGCCACCAGGACATCAAGAACGGCATGACGGTGCCGCCCGAATGGTCGCTGTCGAAGCTGATCGATTTCGCCACCAAGCCGGCCTGGGTGTCGGGCGTGCTCCAGGGCAAGCGCCGCACCTTCGGCAATCTCGCGGGTCATCTGAAGGTCAGTGACGACATCACCTCGCTGTCGACCTGGATCAACTCGCAGTTCGACACCTCGCTGAACTGGAACGACATCGACTGGATCCGCTCGATCTGGCCGGGCAAGCTGGTCCTGAAGGGCATTCTCGACGTCGAGGACGCCGAACTCGCCGCAAAGACCGGCGCGCAGGCGATCGTGGTCTCCAACCATGGTGGCCGCCAGCTCGACGGCGCGCCGTCCTCGATCGAGGTCCTGCCCGAAATCGTCGACACCGTCGGTGACAAGATGGAGATCATGTTCGACGGCGGCATCCGCTCCGGCCAGGACGTGATGCGCGCGCTCGCGCTCGGCGCAAAATCCTGCATGATCGGCCGCGCCTATGCCTATGGCCTGGGTGCCGGCGGCCAGGCCGGCGTCGCCAAGGCGATCGACATCATCCAGAAGGAGCTGCTCACGACCATGGGCCTGTGCGGCGTCAACCGGATCGACGAGATCGACGATCATATCATTGCGATGTGAGCGCGGAGACGGTGCCCTAGCGTAGGGTGGGCAAAGCGACTTGTCCGCCGTAGCTCGCAGAGCGAAGGCGGAAGCGTGCCCACCACCTTTCGCGCGACGTAAAGCAGATGTGGGCACGGCGCAAAGGCGCCTTTGCCCGCCCTACGACGCTACGGAAGCGTCCCTCCCCGCCTCACATCGGCGGCGTCAGGCCGTCGCGGCCGACGCTGACGCGGTTGGTCTCGAACGAGCCGTCGGGCAATTGCTTCAGGAAGGCGATGACCTTGGCACCCGGCTTCAACTCGGATTTGTCGCTCGGCACGAAGGTCACCACCGGCGTGTTGTCGGCGACGAACACCTTCTTCTCGCCGTCCTTGTACTTGACCAGCAGCGTGTGACCGTCATTGCCGACGACGCTTTCGGCCACCGTCGCATTGGTCATGCTGGAGTTCGGCTTGAGGTCCCAGGGCCGGGAGCCCTCGCCGGTGCCGCGCATGCTCTCCGGAAACACGTGGACCTCGACCGCGTTCTGGCTGCCGTCCGGTCCCGGCACGGTGGTCGCACCGATGAACGAACCCGGCTTGATGTCGGCGAGTGAAATCCTGGTGATCCCCGACACGTTCACGTCGGAGGCGATGTGAAGCCTGACGTCTTCACCGCTGCGCGACTTGACCTGCATGGTGTCGCCATTGACGCTCTCGATCGTGCCGCGCACGCGCGTCGGCACCGGCGCCCTCTGGGCGAAGGCGCAGTAAGTTGAGACGGCCACCATCGCGACGGCGATCAGCGGACGTGTGAAAGTTGCACGTTGTACAGACATGACGGTCTCCGATTGCCCCCACCGGATAGAGAACTCCGGAAGACCGCGCGCTATTCTCTCAAGTCTTTGTGAGATCGGCCTCGACCAATGCGCGCAGCTCGGCCGTGACCTCGGGCCGGCGGCCGAACCACAGCTCGAAGCCGCGCACCGCCTGATGCAGCAGCATGCCGAGCCCGTCGGCGGTCTTCAGGCCGCGCGCCCTTGCAGCGGCCAGCAGCGGCGTCACCAGGGGAACATAGACTAGGTCGGCGACGACCGCCGTTTGCGGCAGGCGCGCGACGTCAACATCGAGCGAAGGTTGGCCGTGCATGCCGAGCGAGGTCGTGTTCACGAGAAGTTTCACGCGCGGCAGCACGTCGTTGATCGCATCCCACGGCAGCGGACGCACGTTCGGCCCGAACTGCGTTGCCAGCGTCTCGGCCCGCGCGACGGTGCGATTGGCGACATGCACGCATTTGATGCCGCGTTCCAGCAGGCCGAACACGACCGCGCGCGCGGAGCCTCCGGCGCCCAGCACCAGCGCCTCCTCGGCCGCGCCCCAGCCGGGCGCGCTGGCGTCGAGATTGCCAATGAAACCTTCGACATCGGTGTTGGTCGAACGCAGCTCGCCGTCGGCAAACCACAGCGTGTTCGCGGCGCCGACCGCCTTTGCGCGGGCGTCAGGCGTCGATAGCGACAGCACGCTTTCCTTGTGCGGGATGGTGACGTTGGCCCCGACAAAACCGCGGAGCGACAGCCGCAGCACGAAATCGCGCAGATTCTCGGGCGGCACCGCCTCGATGACGTAGCCGCCTTCGATGCCGAGCGTGCGCAGCCAATAGTGATGAATCAGCGGCGAGCGCGAATGCGCGGCCGGCCATCCGATCAGACAGGCTGCGGGAGCCTTGGTCAGGGTCATCCGTCCCTCGGGAAGTGTGGGAGGCGATCCATTTCGCGTCCCGCAGGCCCTGTCAAGGTGCGGATGCCGGCCGCGAGGCCGCTGCAGCGGTCGATCAAATCGGCCGGCTTAAGAACGGCGCCGTCAGCTCGCAGCAGCCTCCTCGGCCACAGAGCCCTTGATGTCGGCGATGGCGCGCTCGAGGCTCGTGCGATAGCGCGCGCGCGGCGGCGTCACGCCATGGGTGAGCAGCGCGCGGCGGACCGTAGGCGAGGCTCCCGTGATGAACAGCCTGATGCCCTGGCGGTGCGCCTTGGCGGCGACGCGGCCGAGCACGTTGGCCGCGGTCGAATCCAGGAACGGCACCGCGGCGAAATCGACCACGAAGGCCTTGCGCTTGTCGGCGATCCCGTCGAGCACGCTGCCGATCGCCGAGGCCGCGCCGAAGAAGAACGCACCGGTGATGCGATAGACCAGCACGTCGCGGTCGACCGCGAGGGCGGAATCGTAGGGAACGCGATCGCCATTGCCGTCGTCGGGGCGATCGGCCGCCGCCAGCGGCGTGCGTTCCTCGATGCCCGTCATCTCCGCCATGCGGTGGATGAACAGCACCGCGCCGAGCGCGAAGCCGACCAGGATGCCTTCGGTGAGATCGCGGAAGATCGTGAGCAGGAAGGTCGCGAGCAGCACGACGGCATCGCCCCATGACGAGCGCACGAGCGTGGCGAATTCGTGCTTCTCCGCCATGGTCCAGGCCACCACGACCAGCACGGAAGCGAGCGCGGCCAGCGGAATGTAGCTCGCCAGCGGCGCCGCGATCAGCATGAACAGCAGCAGGAACACCGAATGCAGCATGCCCGCGAGCGGTCCGCGCGCGCCGGCGCGGATGTTGGTGGCGGTGCGTGCGATCAGGCCGGTGACGCAGATGCCGCCGAACAGCGCCGAGCCGACATTGGCCGCTCCCTGCGCCACCAGCTCGCAATTGGAGCGGTGACGGCGGCCGGTCATGCCGTCCGCGACCACCGCCGACAGCAGCGATTCGATGGCGGCCAACAGCGCGAACGCGATCGCATCCGGCAGCACGGCGGTCGCCTTCGCGACCGAGAACGCGGGCAGCGCCGGTGACGGCAATTCGCGCGGAATACCGCCGAAGCGCGAGCCGATGGTCTCGACCGGGAGCGACAGCACTGCAGTCGCCACCGCCGCAAACACGACCGCGATCAGAATGCCGGGCCAAGACGGCCGCCAGCGGCGCAAGCCGGCGATGATGGCGATGCTGACGATGGCGACGGCAACGGCGGACGGATTCACGGTGTCGAGGCCGCCGGCGAGCGCGACAAGCTTCGGCACGAACTCGCTGGGCTCTTTCCCTGCGAGCGTGATGCCTGAGAGATCGCGGAGCTGGCTGGCGAAGATGATCACGGCGATGCCGGCGGTGAAGCCGACCGTCACTGGATAGGGGATGAACTTGATGTAGGTGCCGACCCGCAACAGCCCTGCGGCGATCAGGAACAGGCCCGCCATCATGGTGGCGAGGATGACGCCATCGACGCCCTGACGCTCCGCGGTCGCCGCGACCAATACGATGAACGCGCCCGCGGGCCCGCCGATCTGGAAGCGGCTGCCGCCGAGCAGGGAGGCGATGAAGCCGCCGACGACGGCGGTATAGAGACCGCGGTCCGGCGTCACGCCCGAGGCGATCGCGATCGCCATCGACAGCGGCAGCGCGACGATCGCAACCGTCAGGCCGGCGAAGACGTCGGCACGGAAATCCGCGATGCCGTAGCCTTCGCGCCAGACGGTGACGAGTTTCGGCAAATACAGTTCGGCAAAGGTCGGCTGACGCAGCTGGTGCAGCCGGCTTGCCTGATTGGTCGTGATGCTCATGCCCACAATGCTCCAAAGCACCGTGCGCTCCTTCGTTGCCGAGGTGCGACGATGCGCCAGCCCATCCTGATTCCGGGCACGATCAACGCGCGATCATGCTCCGACGCGGCGCGGCTGCCCCGGCTCCTTCAGGCGAACGCCACGCCCGCCGCCGTCGCTGCGGGCCTGGTCGCCGATCAGCTCGACGCCGGCCCGGTCGAACGCCTCGACCACCTTGATCAGGGTTTCGACCACGCCACGAACATTGCCGGTGCTGGCCTCCATCCGCTGGATAGTCGGCAGCGAAACGCCGGCGAGCTCGGCCAAGGTTTTCTGGTCAATGCCGAGCAGCGCGCGGGCTGCCCGCATCTGGAATGACGTGATCACCTTGGCCTCACTTACCAGAACGCATAAATGATATCTGGAACATATACAATGATATAAAATACATCATCCCGCGGCGAGCGCAAGTGGCTGCCCGTCTGTCTCCTCCGTCATTGCGAGGAGCTCTTGCGACGAAGCGAACCAGGCTATTTCCGCAGAGACAGCCTGGATTGCTTCGCTTCGCTCGCAATGACGGTGGTTTGGGCGCCGGCCTGAATGGGACGCCGAGCTCGCGGAGGCAGCCCCCACCCCGCCCTCGCCCCGTAAGAACGGGAAGAGGGCGTGAGAGAGCGGCGCCTCCCTTACTGTCCGTCTGTCACCGCGCGAGAGGCAGATTCACGCCGCGTGCTGATGCGCGGCGATGATCTGGTCGGCGGCGCGGCCGGTGACCTCGGCCATGTGGTCGAACTGGCGGGTGAAGCTGCCGGCGCCGGCGGTGGCCGAGCGCAGCTCGACGATCAGCTCCCCGATTTCGGCTTCGGGCATCATGGCGCGGACGCAGTCCCAGCCGCTCCAGCCCTCGCGGGTATCGAAGCCGAGAATCTGGCCGCGCCGCGCCGACAGGATCGCGTTGATCTTGGCAGTGGCGTCGGTCGGGCAGACGATCTCGACCATGTGGATCGGCTCCAGCAAGACCGGCTGGCATTGCGGCAGGCCTTCGTTGAGCCCGATCCGCGCGGCCGTACGGAAGGCGAGATCGGAGGAGTCGACGCTGTGATAGGAGCCGTCGGTCAGCGTCACCTCCACGTCGGTGACGGGGAAGCCGAGCGGGCCGCGCGCCAATCCGTCGACCACGCCTTCTTCCACCGCCGGGATGTAGTTGCGCGGCACCGCGCCGCCCACGACCTTCTCGCCGAACCTGAAGCCGTCGCCGCGCGGCAGCGGCCTGATGTCGAGCACGACGTCGCCGAACTGACCGTGGCCGCCGGACTGCTTCTTGTGCCGCCCGCGCTGGGTGATCGGCTTGCGGATGGTTTCCTGGTAGCCGATCCCGGGCGGATGCGAGGTGACCTTGACGCCGAAGCGATCGCGCAGCCGCTCGCCGGCCACGCGCAGGTGCATCTCGCCCTGCCCCCACAGCACGGTGTCATGGGTCTTGGCGTTCTGCACGACGACGAGTGACGGATCCTCCTCATGCAGCCGCGCCATCGCCTGGCCGAGCTTGACGTCGTCCTTGCGATCGACGGCCGCGATCGAGATCGCGAGCACCGGCGGCGTCGGCGCGATCGTGATCAAGGCCGCGGGCGGCGTCTTGCCGCTCGACACCGTGTCGCCGGTCTTGATCGCATCGAGCTTGGCCAGCGCCACCGTGTCGCCGGCTTCGGCCGAGGCACGCTTGGTGTCGTAGGCGCCGTTGACGGCGAGGATACCGGAGATGCGCCCCAAGCCCCCGGAGGCGGATTGCAGCGTCGCTCCGTCGTCGAGATGGCCGGCAAGCAGGCGCGTTAGCGACAGCTTGCCGCCATGCTGCGAATGCAGTGTCTTGAAGACGTAGCCGAGCGCGTCCTTGGACTCGGGAACGCCGAGACGTTTCGCCGTCTGCGCGATGCCGGGCGCCTCGTGGCGCAGCGCCTTCATCAGGCGCAGCACGCCGTTTTCGCGCGCAGCCGAGCCCAGCAGCACCGGGCAGATCAAGCCTTCGCGCAATTCGCGGGCGAGATCGTCGAACACGGCATCGCGCGGCGGCTGGATGTCCTCGAGCAGTTGCTCCATCAGCGCATCGTCGTGATCGGCAAGCTTCTCCAGCATCGAGAAGCGGGCTTCCTTCTCGCGATCGAGATCGCCGCCTGCGAGCGCGATCACCTCGGAGGCCTTGTGCTCGCGATAGATGAAGGCGCGTTCCAGCGCGAGATCGACGAAGCCCTCGATCAACTCGTCCTTCCAGATCGGGATCTGGCGCAGCACCAGCGGCACGCGCGAGGCGGGCTGCAGCATGGCGAGCGTCTCGCGGATGCGCTCGTTGGCGCGATCGATCTTGTTCAGGAACAGGAAACGCGGGACCTTCAGCTCCTCCAGCTCGCGCAGGATGATCTGGAGCTGCGGCAGCTTCTTCTCGTCGGCCTCACAGACCACGATCGCGGCGTCGACCGCGGGAAGCGCGGCGCGCATGTCGTGGGCAAACTCGACGGAACCGGGACAATCGAGGAAGGTGTAGCTGTCGCCCATGAAACTCGTGGTCGCGGCAGTCAGCCCGACGGTCATCTTGTGATGACGGGCCTCCGGCGTGGCGTCGCCGACGGAGGTTCCGGCATCGACGCTGCCGGCGCGCGGGATTGCGCCCGTTCGCGCCAGGATTGCTTCGAGAAGTGTGGTTTTACCGCTTTGGAAAGGGCCCACCAGCGCGATGCACCGTGGACCTCGGGGACTTCTGACGTCTTGTCCCATTCGCCGCCTCCTTGATGTGGAGCTCGGCCCGTGATTGGGTCGGCAAGCGCGGATGCTCTGCCCCTCCCCGAGATTTGGCAAGCATCAAAAGTCGCTGCGGTGCGTCGTCAGTCGGATCTAGTTTTATAGTGCCTGTTGGGATCCAATTGGCCCATCGGCGATGTTCCACCTCTCCCGCAGCAGGAGAGGTGAACGCGACACAGTGTTGGAGTTTACCGCCCCGGACGCAGTTCCAGGCTTTCGAGTCCGGCGGCGACGTTGAGGCCGACCTGGCCCTGCACGCTGAGCGGCTGGAGCGCGATGGAGTTGTTGGAGCCGCCGACCAGAACGTTGCCGCCAAGTCCGACACCGACCGAGGCGCTGCCCTGCGCGCCCACGTAATTGCCGGAGAGGTCGCCGGGGCCGAGCCGGTCGACCGGTGCGAACACACCCCAGGCCAAGGCCGTCTCCTGGGTGATGCCGATGTCGAGGCCGACCTTTTGGATGGTCGCGACGTAACGGTCGTCGGGCAAGCCGTCGGCGCGCAGCACACAGCCGAGATGGGTTACCGATCCCACGATGAAGCCGACACTGGCGCCGCCGCGGCACTCGAGCACGCCGACCCGCGTCATCCGCTGCTGCGCGCCACCGGTCGCGACGGAGGCAAGGAGGCTGGCGGCGGTGAGCCCTGCGAGGAGGAATGAACGGCGCATGAATGTCTCCGGCGATGATATGATGCGAGCAGAGAGAGCGCCCCACCCGTGTTGCGTGACGGTCTATGCCACAACAGCCGTGGTGGGGCCAGATCGCGCACGGGGATAAGCGTGCAAACAATTAAAAAGGCCCGCCGGAGGCGGGCCTTTTCGATGTCTTGTCGCAGCAGAGCCTCAGCGCAGATTGCCGCAGAAGCGCTGGATGCGCTTGCAGGCGTCTTCGAGGTCCGAGGTCTTGGTCGCGTAGGAGATGCGGAACGCAGGTCCCAGGCCGAAGGCCGAGCCCTGCACCACGGCGACGCCTTCGGTCTCCAGGAGCTCTGTGACGAACTGCTCGTCGTTGGAGATCACATTGCCCGACGGCGCTTTCTTGCCGATGGTGCCGGCGCAGGACGGATAGACGTAGAACGCGCCTTCGGGGCGCGGGCACTCGATGCCGCTCGCCTGGTTGAGCATGGAGACGACGAGGTCACGGCGCTCCTTGAAGACCTTGTTGTTGGCGGGAATGAACTCCTGCGGACCGTTCAGCGCCTCGACCGAGGCCCACTGCGCGATCGAGCACGGGTTCGAGGTCGATTGCGACTGGATCGTCGCCATCGCCTTGATGAGATGCGCCGGACCGCCGGCATAGCCGATACGCCAGCCGGTCATGCAATAGGCCTTGGAGACGCCGTTCACGGTGAGCGTGCGGTCGTAGAGACCAGGCTCGACCTGCGCGACGGTGGTGAACTGGAAGTCGTCATAGACGAGATGCTCATACATGTCGTCGGTCATCACCCAGACATGGGGATGCTTCACCAGCACGTCGGTGAGTGCTTTCAGTTCCGAACGCGTGTAGGCGGCTCCCGTCGGGTTCGACGGCGAGCACAGGATGACCCATTTGGTCTTCGGCGTGATCGCGCGCTCGAGCGCTTCTGCCTGGAGCTTGAAGCCGGTCGCCGCGGTGCAGACCACCGGCACCGGCTCGCCGCCGGCGAGCGCAACCATCTCGGGATAGCTGACCCAATAGGGCGCGGGAATGATCACCTCGTCGCCCGGATTGATGGTCGCCATCAGCGCGTTGTAGAGCACCTGCTTGCCGCCGGTGCCGACGATGATCTGGTTCGGCTTGTAGGCGACGCCGTTCTCGCGCTGAAACTTGGCGATGATGGCTTCCTTCAGCTCGGGGATGCCGTCCACCGCGGTGTACTTGGTCTTGCCGGCCTCGATGGCGTGGATCGCCGCCAGCTTGATGTTGGCGGGCGTGTCGAAGTCGGGCTCGCCGGCGCCGAGGCCGATGACGTTGCGGCCAGCCGCTTTCAGCGCGCGTGCTTTATCCGTGACCGCGATGGTCGCGGACGGCTTCACACGGTCGAGCGCAGCGGCAAGGAAGGACATCATCATCTCCTGGCGAGCGTCGTGAAGCCTTTCGCCTCACGACTCCAATTGTGGGAATGAGCCACCCTAAAACGTGTGCCGCTGCGCCGCAAGAAACTTCGGCCCGATCTCGAAAAAGATTGCCGATTTCCGGCGTTTCGGAGCGCCCCCGACCGCAATGTTCCGTAACTTTGCCGGCCAAATTCCTCATATCCGGCAAGGCCTGTCCTCGGAGCAATTTTTCGGATGGGCCGCCGTGAAAGAAACATTGCCGTCAGGCCCGGGCTGGTCCCGGCCATCTCGATGCGGAGGCATCAATCCGTCTCCGATCGTCGATACGATGCACACCTGCCTGACGTCTCGCAGAGCGATGCCTCCCCGCGTTGACGCAAGCGTGAACGGAGTTGCATCGTCGCGCGGAAATGATCTTCCGCAACATTGCAGTGCGGCAGGGTTTTCAAGTTTTTCTATTGGCCGGCTCTTGCGGCGGATTCGCATCGGCATCATTGTTTAGCCGCCTCGCGGGGGCAACGATCGCCGCGTCTTCACGTCCTCGGATTCGAACTGCAGAATGTACAAGCTCTATTCGATGCAACGCTCGGGCAACAGCTACAAGGTCCGCCTTGCGCTGGCGCTGCTCAACCTGCCTTACGAAGCGGTGGAGGTCGACATCCTGCGCGGCGAGAGCCGCACGCCGGACTTTCTCGGCAAGAACCCGTCGGGACAGGTGCCGCTGCTCGAGGTCGGCGAGGGCCGCTATCTCGCCGAGTCCAATGCCATCCTCTGGTACGTCGCCGTCGGCACGCCGCTGGCGCCGGAAAACCGCATCGATCGCGCCGAGGCGCTGCAATGGATGTTCTTCGAGCAGCACGCGCTCGAGCCGAATATCGGCGCTGCCTATTTCTGGCTGTCGCTGGTCAAGGGTGGCCGCGATCTCCAGACCCATTCGCTGGAGGACTGGATGGAGCGCGGCTATGGCGCGCTCCAGGTGATGGAGAACCATCTCAAGACCAACGCCTACTTCGCCGCGCGCCAGCTCACGGTCGCCGACATCGCGCTGTATGGCTACACCCACCTCGCCGACCGCTGCGACTTCGATCTTTCCACCTTCCCGGCGATCCGGGACTGGCTCGAGCGCGTCGAAGCCGCGCCCGGCTTCGTGACCATGGACTGGCGCCCGGCCGACATCGACGATCCCGCCAGCATCGCGGCGGGCGCCTGACGGCGCCACGCCCGGGCGAATAGCGGGCACAAGGGCCTGCTTTGCCGCAATCTCGCCATTTTTGGCGCGATAGCCGCCGCAATATTGCCGGTTGAAACTGGGAAATTCCGGAGAGTCGCGGGTGATTCGCTCGCGTGTTGAAGGATTTAGACCATGATGCGGGCGTCCGGCACGGCAGGCTTTCAGGGCCCATCCGCTACCGTCGCGTCTTCCCGGCTCACCCATGCGGTCGCGGCCTCGCTCGCCGTCGCCGCGCTCTCGCTGTGCCTGATCGTCACCCTGACGGTGCTGTCGACCAAGGCGACCATGGCGATGGGCCTGCCGGTCTGATTCCCGTTTCATCCTGGACCTGCCTTCAGGGCGCCGTGCGGCCCGCGCCGACCGGCATCGCGACAGGACGTCGATGAAATCACCTGTGGTAGTCGTTGCAATCACCCTGACCGCGGCCATCCTGGTCGCGGCGTCGCTGTTGATCATCGTCGGCACGCGCAAGGGCGTGGGGACGTCGACGCTGAATGCTCCCGCACTGCAACAACGCGTCAAGCACGCGCACATGGTCTAAAATCATCCGAAAGCTTGAGGCTTGCACGCAAGCGCGCCTTAAGCACGCCGCACGAAACCGCATCGCAGTCACGCAACAATCAGTCAGTGTTGCGGCCTGACCTCGTTCGTGAGGAGCGAGACTGGTCCATGCGGTTCGGATGGCGCGCGATCTCAGGTCCGGCGCTGACGGCAGCGGCCCTGCTGCTGGCAATGCTGTTCGATCGCCTTTTCCCCACCCCCTCGCCCGCGCCGCTGTTGGTCTGCATCGTGGCTCTCGCCGGCGCCCTCGCGGGTCTCGCCTCCGCCATGACCACCGCCATTGTCGCTGTGATCGGCGCGGCGCTGTTCTTCCTCAATCGCCACGGCGTTTCCGGCTATGGCGCCGCCGATCTGGTCCGGCTCGGTCTCCTGACCGTCACGGCTGTCGGCACCGCCGGCATCACCGGCCTGATGCGCGAACGGCTGCTCGGCACGGTCGCGGCCGAGCGCCGGAGCCACGCCACGGCCGCGCGGCTGTCGGCCGCGCTCGACCAGGTCGATATCGGCATCGTGCTGCTCGATGCCGAGACCCGGGCCGAATTCATCAACCGCGCGTTCCGCGATTATTTTGCGGTGCCGGACGTGATCGCCGAAAGCAAGCCGCCCTTCATCGCGCTGATGTATCACGGCCGCGACACCGGCGCGTTCGAGCTGCCGGAGGAGGAGCTCGGCACCTTCATCGCACGACGCATGGAGATGGTGCGGGGCGGCGATGCCACGCCGATCAACATCAAATTGAGCAACGGCGAGGTGCTGCGCTTCGTCTGCACCGCGCTGCCCGACGGTGGACGCATGCTGAGCTACACCCCAGTGACCGACCTCGTGCGCCACACCGACGAGCCATCACGCGCCGACTACTACCGCTCGCTGCGCGACCCCGCAAACCGCAAGCTGACCCGCTACCTGCGCATCGCGGAGTAGAGCATGTTGAAATCAAAGCTCTGACAGCGCTCGGGGGAGTTCTGAGCCTGCACCGATTCACCCAATGCCATCTTGCCCAGGTGACGGCGCAATTGATCGGGGCGCCCTTCATCACGTATGAAGGACGCTTCATAGATCCCGGAATTCTCTCATGTCCCTCACTATTCGCGCCGTCACCAGGCAGGATTACGATCAATGGCTGCCGCTGTGGGACGGCTACAACGCCTTCTACGGCCGCTCGGGCCCGACCGCCCTGGCGCCCGAGATTACGAAGATGACGTGGCAGCGCTTCTTCGATGCCTATGAGCCGATGCATGCGCTGGTGGCCGAGGACGACGGCCGCCTGCTCGGGCTGACGCATTATCTGTTTCATCGCAGCACCACCGCGATCGAGCCGTCCTGCTATTTGCAGGACCTGTTCACGCTCGAATCCGCGCGCGGCAAGGGCGTTGCCTCGGCGCTGATCCATGGCGTCTATGAGCGGGCAAAGCTCGCGGGATCGCCGCGCGTGTACTGGCAGACGCACGAGACCAATCTCACGGCGCAGCGCCTGTATGAC
Source organism: Bradyrhizobium sp. GW821-FHT13H06 (assembly GCF_058803975.1). Classification (NCBI taxonomy): domain Bacteria; kingdom Pseudomonadati; phylum Pseudomonadota; class Alphaproteobacteria; order Hyphomicrobiales; family Nitrobacteraceae; genus Bradyrhizobium; species Bradyrhizobium sp. GW821-FHT13H06. Next base: position 383,495 of record NZ_JBXAPN010000006.1, read on the forward strand.
AAGGTCGCGGAGCGGTCCGGCTTCATCGTCTATCGCAAGATCTTCTGAGTGCTGCGCCCTGGAGTCCTGTGGATAACTCCGCCTGTCACCCGCGCGTAACACAGCAAGACTACGCTGCGCCTGCGTCTGGTCAGGCCCCCGTCACCGATCAAGCGCCCCAAAGCGGCCCCCGTCAGTCGCCGCGTCTGACAGGGGCCGCATTTTTTTGTCCGGGATTGTCTGCATGGCAGCAGCGCAGGCATCAGCTTGCTGATGCGGCGCACGGTGGTCACAATGTGCCGCTGCTCATCTGACAGGATCTCCCATGGAAATTCGCAATCTCGGCGCCTCCGGCCTTCGCGTGTCTGCGGTCGGGCTCGGCTGCAACAATTTCGGCCAGCGCACGGATCTGGAGACCTCGCGCAAGGTGATCCATCGCGCGCTCGATCTCGGCATCACGCTGTTCGACACCGCCGACATCTATGCCGGGATGGGCGGCTCGGAGACGGTGCTCGGCACCGTGCTCGGCGACCGCCGCAAGGACATCGTGCTCGCCACCAAATATGCCAAGCCGATGGCGACCGACGGCACCCGGCAGGGCGCCTCGCGCCGCTACATCATGGATGCGGTCGAGGCGAGCCTGAGGCGGCTCAAGACCGACTACATCGACCTCTACCAGCAGCACGATTATGATCCGCTGACGCCGATGGAAGAGACGTTGCGTGCGCTCGACGATCTCATCCGGCAAGGCAAGGTGCGCTACATCGGCAACTCCAACTTCCCGGCCTGGCGGATCGCGGAAGCCGAGTTCACCGCACGCGCGATGAATGTCAGCCGCTTCGTCTCCTGCCAGGACGAATACTCCCTGCTGGTTCGCGACATCGAGAAGGACCTGCTGCCGGCGGCCCAAGAGTACAGGCTCGGCCTGCTGCCGTTCTTCCCGCTCGCGAGCGGCCTGCTGACGGGCAAGTACCAGCGCGGCGCGGCGGCCCCCGCCGACACCCGTTTCGCCAAGGCGCCGGCGCTGCGCGACCGCTACGTCACGCCGCGCAACGAGGACATGGTCGAGAAGCTCCAGGCCTTCGCCAAGTCGCGCGGCCGCTCGATGCTGGAGCTCGCCTTCTCCTGGCTCGCCGCGCGCCCGCAGGTGTCGAGCGTGATCGCAGGCGCCACGCGCGTCGAGCAGATCGAGGAGAACGTGAAGGCGATCGCCTGGAAACTCAGCGAGGATGAGATGGCGGAGATCGACAAGATCACTCTGGGCTGAGCTCTGCGGCGCGCTACTTCGCGCCGCGCCCGACCGTCTGTACCACCTCGAAGCCCTCGAACTGGGGATGGCCGAGATAAAGCGGCTTGTTGTCACCCGCCTTGTGATGCGCCGCGCGAAACGCCTCCGACTTGGTCCAGGCCTCGAACGCGGCGTGGTTCGCCCACACGGTGTGGGAGGCGTAGAGCGTGTGGTCCTCGAGCTCGGGGCCCCTCAGCAGATGGAATTCGACGAAGCCCGGCACCTTGTCGAGATGGGTGTCGCGCGAAAGCCAGACCTGCTCGAAAGCAGCCTCGGAGCCCTTGGCGACGCGGAAGCGGTTCATGGCGATGTACATTGGGTGGTCTCTCCTGATGCTCGGCCCATCATGTCGTCATTCCGGGATGCGCCGCAAGGCGCAGGCCCGGAATCCATTTCGCCACGGAACAAGTCGATGAACGGATTCCGGGTTCGCGCTCCGCGCGCCCCGGAATGACGGCCTAAGCCACCAGCCCCTTCATCGGCCGTGCGCTTGCGCTATCCGGAAACACCGTCTCCGCCAGCACGCGGTCGGACAGGCCGAACCGGTCCTGCAGCACGCCCTTGATCACGGAGCGCAGGTCCGTCGTCGGCTTGAGGTCGCGGGCCTCGTGGAGGTTGGCGAGCTTGAGGCCAGGCCAGTCGGCGATGACACGGCCGCCCTTCACCGCGCCGCCGGCGAGCAGCGCGATCGTTCCTGTGCCGTGATCGGTGCCGTCGGTGCCGTTGATGCGCGCGGTGCGGCCGAACTCGGTGGCGACGACGACGACGGTCTCGCGCCAGCGATCCCCCAGGCCGCTTTCGAACTCGGCGAGCGCTCCGTCGAGGCCGCCGAGCAGGAAGGCGAGACGTCCCACAGGGCCGCCTTCATTGGCATGCGTGTCCCAGCCGTCGAAGGCGAGCGCGGCGATGCGCGGGCCGTCATCGGCCGCCATCAGCTTTGCCGCGCCGCGCGCGACCTGCCGCATCTGCGCGACGGCGTTGCCGCCCTTCGCCTTCATATCTGCGCCGGCTGCGACCTTGTCGAGCTGGAGGCCTTGCGACAACGCCGACGCCAGTGCGGGATCGCGGTGACGGTAGAGTTCCATGAGGCGCATCGCGGTGTCGTCGTCCGCCTGCGGCAGCGCCACCGGCGCCCAGCCGACAGTGGGGGCGTTGCCACGCAGCACCAGCGGCGTGGTCGGCCCGACGGCGAGACCGCTCGACACGCGTTCGCCGCGCGGCAGCGCTTCCAGCGCGCGGTTGAGCCAGCCGGACTGCACGCGTCCCGGGCCGGCAAAGCCGCTTTCGAGCACGTCCTGGCCGTCGAAATGCGAGCGGTCGCGGTAGGGCGTCGCCACCGCGTGAACAACTGCCGCATGCCTGTCGCGATACATGCGCGCAAATTCCGGCATCGCCGGATGCAGCGCGAAGAAGGAATCGAGCATGACCGCGGGATGCGCACCATCGGCGGTGAGCGCGATCGATCCGTGCAGGCCGGCATAGTCGGGGTCGCCGATCGGCCCGACCGTCGAGAGACCGTCGAGCGCGCCGCGCAGGATCACCACGATCAATCGCGGATCGCGCCCATCGGCGGCGCGGGCGAATTTCGGCAGGTAGGCCCAGGCCGCGAAGGAAGCGCCGCCGAGCAGCAGGCCGCGGCGCGAGGTGAGGAGCCGGTTTTCGACGCAGTCGATCATCTTCATCTCCGCTGCATTTCCGGCGACATCAACAGCAGCGCCAGCGCCTGCTGTCGCGACTCCGCGCGCTCGATGGTCCGCCGCGTCTCGGTCGAGGCAGCATCGGCGGCTGCGAACTCCAGGAGGTCGAGCGGATCGATGTTGTTGCCGAGCTGCGCGCCGATCTGCGCCGCAATGTCCAGCCTGAGCTTGATGCCTTCAGGCGCGGCCCAGGCGGCATTGGTGTCGGGAAAGCCGTTGGGGCCGGGCGGCGACCATAGCGGCTGACCGAGCAGGTTGAGGCTGTTGAGATAGCGGCTCGGATCCTCCGGCACACGCGCGAGCAGCCTGCCGCTCGCGACCAGGAAATCGTAAGGCGAGCGCATCTTGGTCAGCGGCGCCTTCCACGCCTCGTCGGAATCGACCAGCGCCATGGCAAACGCCTTGAGATCGCCGTCGGACTTGACGAAGACGCCGCGCAGGCGCGCAACGAGCGCTGGCGGCGGATCATCTGCGACGAAGTGACGGACGAATTTGGTGGCGATGAAATTCGCGGTCGACGGATGCCGGGCGAGGTCGGCGAGCGCGGCTTCGCCCTGTGCGAGCCCGGTGGCCTCGTAGCTCTTGCCGAGCAGGACTTGCGGCCCGGGCTGATGCGCATTGACGTTGAAGACGAAGGAGCCGGGGGACCCTAGCTGCCCCTGCCGGCCCGCGAAGGTCCAGCCGGTGATGATGCGCGCGAGCGAGGTGACGTCGCCTTGCGTGTAGCCGCCGCCGACGCCGAGCGTATGCAGCTCCATGATCTCGCGCGCGAGATTTTCGTTCAGCCCGCGTTTGCGGTTCTGCCCGGCACGCGAATCCGGTCCCAACGATTGCTGGTTGTCGAGAAAGAACAGCATCGCGGGATGCTGCTCGACCGCCCTCAGCATGTCGGCGAAACGCCCGAGCACGTGCGGCCTGATCGCCTCGCGCTCGAACGCACCGGCCCAGATCCGTGTCAGCTCGCCTTTGCCGGCGGAGATGCAGAAATGGTTGGACCAGAACGCGACGAGGCGCTCGGTGAAGCCGCACTCGGCCAGCGTCGCCCGCTGCAACCGCGCCAGCGCTTCGGCGCGAAAGGTCTTCTGGATCACGTTGAGCGGCTGCGGCGCGGGCTTTGCGGCCGGCGGTGCCGCCGCGTTGGGCTGCATGGCGTCCGGCTTTGCCGCATTGTCCGCAGGCTTCGCCTCCGCCATCTGGCCGGCGATCTCCGTCGCCGCCGCGTTCAGCGAGGGATTGCGGCGGAGCCCGGCGTTCCGTTCGGTCGGCGCGGCCGGCGGCGTCTCAGCGGGCGCGGCGGCCTTCGCAGCTTCGCGCGCCTGCTTGACCTGGTCCTGATAGGCAAAGACGACCTGCCCGAGTTGCGGCGTCGATTGCAGTCCCGGCGCTTCCAGCAGCACGCCGTTCGCGCGCGCGAGTTCCGCCTTCACGAAGCCGCGCGGATCGGAGGCCGCATTGATGAGATCGCCCGATGCGCCGCCCCGGGCGCCAAGGCCGAAGCGGTTGAGCGCGACGAGGGCGGCTTGCGTATCGCGGGCCATCGATCTGTCCTTCGCGCGTTGGAGCCGCTTTCCTGATACATGCGCGGCGCGTAATATACCGCAGCGACAGATGAACCCGACATGAAAATGACGGCGAAGCTTCGGCGTAGATCATGACAAATCCGAAAGAATCCGCGTTGCAGGAACCTCGCCGCCTCGCCTGCTCCCGCTGCGGCACCGAGTTCGGCTGCGACCTCTCGGGCACGTGCTGGTGCGCGGAGGAGACGGCAAAACTGCCGATGCCGCTCGAGGGCGAGGATTGTCTCTGCCGGGAGTGCTTGCGCAAGGCGGCGGCAGAGGCTGCTGGTTAGACGCGAGAACGTATCCGCACTCTCCGTGTCATCCCGGCGTTCCCCAAGACAACAGTATGGAGGCAGCGAGCCCTACAGCGCAAACCCCGGCGATGTCCGCGCCATGCCGTCGAGCGCGTCGAGCAGTCTTTCGCGCCAAGCATAGACCGGATCGTCCGCCTCCAGCAGCTTGAACGGACTGACCACCCGCGCCCACTGAAAACCGCCGAACACGATGTAGTCCGCGTAGTTCGGCGCGTTGCCGCCGAGATAGGGCTGCTTCTTCAGGGTCTGCCGCATCACCTCCAGCGATTTGCGGAACGCGACCACGCCGGTGTCGCGGCTCGCCATCACCTCTTCCAGGCTCTTGCCGCCGAATCGCGCCTCGCGCGACTTGCGGAAATAGGCGGCGTCGACCTCGGCGAGGTTGTTCGGGATGTCGGCGACGATCAGCGGAAAGATTCCGCCGACGATGGCGATGTCGCCGAAGGCATTGATCATGCGCGCCATGGCGCGGCCTCCCTCGCCGCCGAACAACGACGGGCGATCGGGAAATCTGTCCTCCAGATAATTCGCGATGGTCCAGGAATCGACCACCGCCTTGTCGTCGTGCAACAGCACCGGCACCTTCTCCGAGCCGTGCGGCTGAAGCGTGCTCTTCTCGGTGAAGCGCCAGGGCAGCGATTCCGCCGCCAGCCCCTTGTGCGCCAGCGCCATCCGCGTGCGCCAGCAATACGGGCTGAACGGACGCGACGCGTCGGTGCCAACGAGCTCGTAGAGTTTGAGTGACATGGGCTGGCAGCCTCCTCGTGCTCCGTCGTTGCGAGGAGCTCCTGCGACGAAGCAATCCAGACTGCCGCCGCGGAAGCATTCTGAATTGGTTCGCTGGCGCTCGCAATGAGCATGTGGAGACAGATCTGCGGATCACCGTCCGTTCGTGCGCAGCAATCTCTCGCCGTCCTCCGTCACCGCGATGACCAGCCCCACGCCGGCTATCGTCTCGCGGGCGACGTAGCCGCGATCCGCGGCGTCTTCCCAGATGGTGAGGCGCGGGCAGGAGGTTTTCCAGGTCGCGATCACCTCGGCATAGGCGCGCGGCTCGCGCGCGACCCATTCGACGAAGTCCAGCACCAGCGGATCAGCGTTGCGGCTCATTGCAAACCTCCCTTGTCGAAGGCGGCCAGCACCGGGGTACGAACCAGGAGCCAGCCGCCATAGGCGATGTAGTAGCAGGCAATGGTGGTGATCAGCTTGTTCGACCATGCCAGGAATTGCTGGTCGGTCATGGCTTCGAGGATGCGCCGCGCCAGCGTGGTGCCGAGCATCGAGGCGGCAATCGCAACGCCGGCGAGCACGGGATCGAGGCTCGCCGCCTGGTCGATGATGCCGCCGAAATAGAGGAGCTTGGTGAAGTGGCTGACGAGCTGGCACATCGCCTTGGTGGCGACCTTCTCGCGCCGGCCGAAATTGCCGCCGAGGAAGAAGGTGTCGAGCAGTGGGCCGGAGACGCCGGTCATCAGCATCAGGCCCATGCAGATCGTGCCATAGACGGTGCCCTGCCAGAGACGGTCGGGATCGGGCTTGATGTTCGCCGGCAAAAGCCGCGCCATGAACGGCGTGGCACCCAGCATCAGCAGCGCCACCGGCTTGTCCGGCACGTAGCGGGTGAGCGACCAGGCCGCGAGCGCGACCGCAGCGCCGACCATATAGTTGGCGACCGGCCGCCAGCGGATATGCGCCCGCCACAGGAACGCGCGCCAGCCGTTCGAGGCCATCTGCGTGATCGCATGCAGCACCATCGCGGTCGGCAGCGGCATCAGGGCCAGCAGCACGCCGATCAGGACCAGCCCGCCCGCCATGCCGAACAGCCCCGACAGGAACGCGGTGGCGACCATCAGCAATCCGAGGGCCGCAATCATGATGGGCGTCACGAGCAAAATCTCCGTGGTGCATGTAAGGGACGTGAGCTGCTCATTCCCCCTCGCCCCGCTTGCGGGGAGAGGGTTGGGGTGAGGGGGAGCCTCCGCAAGGGAAGTGGCAGTTGGACTCGCGGAGAGTCCCCCTCACCCGGAATCCAAGCTCTGCTTGAATTCCGGCCTCTCCCCGCAGGCGGGGGAGAGGCGAAGAGGCCGCGCCCGCGCTCCAACAAATCAGCAGGAATTGCGCTCATTCTAGTGCCTCGCTTGCTCGCCTCGCGCAAACTGAGTTATCTTGCCCTGGCATCAGCTTTCCTGAGGGTCTTGCATAAGGGTCTTGCATTTGCGGCGGTTGCTGTTTCTCAACGGCATCAAGGCGTTCGAGGCGGCGGCGCGGACCGGCAGCTTTGCTGCGGCCGGGCTGGAGCTGAGCGTGTCGGCGGCCGCCGTCAGCCGCATGGTGCATCTGCTCGAGGAGCGGCTCGGCGTCGCGTTGTTCGAGCGCAAGGCCAACCGCCTGGTGCTGACGCAGGCCGGCCGCGCCTATCAGAGCGGGCTGACCCCGATCTTCGATGCGCTGGCGAGCCTCACCGCGCAGGTGACGGCGCCCTCGAGCGTGCGCGTGCTCACCATCGGGGTCGGCCATACTTTTGCGATGCGCTGGCTGATCCCGCGCCTGTCGGAGTTTCGCAGCGAGGAGCCCGACATCGAGGTGCGCTTCACCACCGGCGGCGCGTCGGTGCCGTTCGGCGAGGACTGGAGCTGCGGCATCAAGCTGGGCACCGGCGACTGGCCCGGCCTCGTCGCCGAGCCGCTGTTTGCCGGCGACCTCACGCCGGTCTGCGTGCCCCGCCTCGCGGGCGGGCTGAAGCGCCCGGCCGACCTGAAGGGTCCGAGCCTGATCCGCGTCGCGCACTCCGCTGAGGACTGGCCGATCTGGCTGAAGGCCGCGGGCGTTGCGCGGATCAACGCGCGTGGGCCCGAGTTCCAGTTCTACGGCCAGGCGCTGCAGGCAGCTGCCGACGGGCTCGGCATCGCCATGGGCATCCGCCCCTATATCGACGACGATCTCGCTGCCGGCCGGCTGGTGGCGCCCTTCGACCTCTCGGTGCCCAAGGGCATGCGCTGGTACCTGCTCTATCGCAGCTTTCAGACCGAGCAGCGCGACTTTGCCGCCTTCCGCCGCTGGATCATGCGCGCGGCCTCGGAACCCGCCGCCCGCCCCCGCCGGATCGGCCGCGCCAGCGCGCGGAACTGAAGCCTTTTCGACAAGCTTGAGCAAAAAAAGCCGCGTCGCTTGTGAACCGTTTCACATTCTGAAACTCGCAATCGTGGTCCCCTGACCCTCCGAAAAAAAAGTGGGACCTACACTCATGACGACCCTTTACGACGGCTTTGACATCGAATCCTTCGAAGCTGGCAAGGGGCTGTGGCACGCGCGGATCCGCCGGGCCGATTTCAGCCCGGTAGCCATCGACGGCGTGCTGTTTCCTGCCATGGAAGTCGGCTTCGCCTGGCCCGATCCCGATGCGGCGATCGCCGATGCCAAGCACCATATCGATCGCTTCCGTCGGCGGGCCGAAGGCGACGACGAATAGCCCAGCGGGTCCGCGGGCGGACCAGGGAAAAAGCGCGCAGGGGGGAACACCGGTCATGTCCATCATCGAAACCGACGCAGCGCGGCCGCGGATCTACACCCGCGTGGTGCTGTCCAACTGCCCGGAATGCGACGGCGATCTCGCGGTGCTCCGCGTGATCGCCGGCCGCGCCGGATGCGAGTACTGGACCATGCGCTGCAGCGATTGCGGCGGCATCCATCTCGACATCCTCGAGCCGCATGTCCCGGCCGAGGACGACGGCGGGCCGCTGCCGGCGGCCTGAAGGTCCCGGCCTGCTGCCAACCTGCTGTCAGCAGCCTGCATCGCGGCGGGCATTCGCCCTTTATCGCGGGGCGGACTCGTCCCATATTCGGCTGATGGCGAAGAAACCTGCATCCTCCGAAAAGTCCGGCAAATCCCCCAAGACCAAGGCCCCGAACTCGAAGGCGCATCGCCCCGATGTGCAGCCGATCGGGCCGGCGCTGGCCGAATTGCTCAATCCCGCGATCAATCGCGGCGATGCCGGCCTCGGATCCGGCACCGGGCTGCAACCGCCGCCGGATAATTCGCGCGACCGCCGCGCCGGGGGCGAGGCTGCCGCGCATCGCGCGCGGGCTTCGACGCCGAAGGAGTTTCCGCAGGATACTGCGCGACCGATGCCGCTACGGCCCAATCCGCAGCCGCCGGGCGCACGTCAGGCCGGATTGGAGGAGGCGCCACAGGCCAATTACGGCACCGCGGCCACGATCCCGACGCTCGATCCGGAACTGGCCCGCCAGCTCGGACTTCCCACCGAGGAGGACGATGCCGAGGCGCTGGCGCGGCCGCCGCGCAGCAAGATGGAGGCGCTCGGCGTCAAGGCGACCGCGGATGCGCTGGAAGCGCTGATCCGCGAGGGCCGGCCGGAGTTCCGCAAGGGCGACGGCTCCACGAAGGTGTGGACGCCGCACCGGCCGCCGCGCCCGGAGAAGTCCGAAGGCGGCGTGCGCTTCGAGATCAAATCGTCCTACGAGCCCAAGGGCGACCAGCCGACCGCGATCGCCGAGCTGGTCGAGGGCATCAACCGCAACGACCGCTCGCAGGTGCTGCTCGGCGTCACCGGCTCGGGCAAGACCTACACCATGGCCAAGGTGATCGAGGCGACGCAACGCCCGGCCCTGATCCTGGCGCCGAACAAGACGCTGGCCGCCCAGCTCTACGGCGAGTTCAGGAACTTCTTCCCGGACAACGCGGTCGAGTACTTCGTCTCGTACTACGACTATTACCAGCCGGAGGCCTACGTCCCCCGCACCGACACCTATATCGAGAAGGATTCCTCGATCAACGAGCAGATCGACCGCATGCGCCACTCGGCGACGCGCGCGCTGCTCGAGCGCGACGACGTCATCATCGTCGCCTCGGTGTCCTGCATCTACGGTATCGGTTCGGTCGAGACCTACACCGCGATGACGTTCGCGCTGAAGAAGGGCGAGCGCATCGACCAGCGCCAGCTCATCGCCGACCTCGTCGCGCTGCAATACAAGCGCACCCAGGCCGATTTCACCCGCGGCACCTTCCGTGTCCGCGGCGACGTCATCGACATCTTCCCGGCGCACTATGAAGACCGCGCCTGGCGCGTGAACCTGTTCGGCGACACCATCGAGACCATCGAGGAGTTCGACCCGCTCACCGGCCACAAGCAGGACGAGCTCGAATTCATCAAGATGTACGCCAATTCGCACTATGTGACGCCGCGCCCGACGCTGGTGCAGGCGATCAAGTCGATCAAGTTCGAGCTGAAGCAGCGGCTCGACCAGCTGCACGACCAGGGGCGCCTGCTCGAGGCGCAGCGGCTGGAGCAGCGTACCACCTTCGACCTCGAGATGATGGAAGCGACCGGAAGCTGCGCCGGCATCGAGAACTATTCGCGCTATCTCACGGGACGCCGTCCCGGCGAGCCGCCGCCGACGCTGTTCGAATACGTCCCCGACAATGCGCTGATCTTCGCTGACGAGAGCCACGTCACCATCCCGCAGATCGGCGCCATGTTCCGCGGCGACTTCCGCCGCAAGGCGACGCTCGCGGAATACGGCTTCCGCCTGCCCTCCTGCATGGACAACCGCCCGCTTCGCTTCGAGGAGTGGGACATGATGCGGCCGCAGACCGTCGCAGTGTCGGCGACGCCCGGCAGCTGGGAGCTGAACGAGAGCGGCGGCGTGTTCGTCGAGCAGGTCATTCGCCCGACGGGCCTGATCGATCCGCCCGTCGACATCCGCCCGGCGCGTACGCAGGTGGACGATCTCGTCGGCGAGGTGCGCGCCACCGCGCAGGCCGGCTATCGCTCGCTGATCACGGTGCTAACGAAGCGCATGGCGGAGGACCTCACCGAATATCTGCACGAGCAGGGCATCCGCGTCCGCTACATGCACTCTGATATCGACACCATCGAGCGCATCGAGATCATCAGGGATCTGCGGCTCGGCGCGTTCGACGCGCTGGTCGGCATCAACCTGCTGCGCGAAGGTCTCGATATTCCCGAGTGCGCCCTGGTCGCGATTCTCGACGCCGACAAGGAAGGCTTTTTGCGCAGCGAGACCTCGCTGATCCAGACCATCGGCCGCGCCGCGCGCAACGTCGACGGCAAGGTGATCCTCTATGCCGACCAGATGACCGGCTCGATGGAGCGCGCCATCGCCGAGACCAACCGCCGCCGCGAGAAGCAGGTCGAGTACAACACCGCCAACGGCATCACGCCGGAGAGCGTGAAGAAGCAGATCGGCGACATCCTCAACTCGGTCTACGAGCGCGACCACGTGCTGGTCGAGGTCGGCGGCCACGACATGACCGACGACGTCATCTCGATCGGCCACAATTTCGAAGCCGTACTCGCCGATCTCGAAACCCGCATGCGCGAGGCCGCCGCCGACCTGAACTTCGAGGAGGCCGCGCGCCTGCGCGACGAAGTCAAGCGCCTGCGCGCGACAGAGCTCGCGGTGGTCGACGACCCCACCGCGAAGCAGCGCACCGTGCAGGGCAAGGCCGGCGCCTATGCCGGAGCGAAGAAGTACGGCGACGCCGCGAACTTGCCGGTGAGCGCCATGAAGAAGAAAACCGTCAGCTCGGCACTGAAGGCGAGCGGCGGCGGCAGCGGCTCGAAGGTGCACAAGCCGCATCTCGACGAAATGCACGGCCCGGAGTCCCTGCCTTACCGCGAAAACCGCGCGCTGCCGTCGAAGCCGTTCGGCAGCACCAGCCGGATCATCCAGCCGACGGACTCAAGGCAGTCCGGGCCGGAGTTCGGACCGGCCCCGAAATCGACGGGCGGAATGCCGGGGCGACGGGGTGGGTGGAAGAAGAGGTAGGCGCAACCGCGCTGGTTGTGGCTATGGATTCTGGGCTCGCTGCTTCGCAGCGCCCCGGAATGACGAGGAGAGATTTGCTCTCCTCCCCCCACGCTCGCCGTCATCACCGACAGCAGCAGCAAGATCGTCAGGAGCTGGAGCGAGGTGACGGCTGGGTGCGCCAGGCCGTGATCTTGTCGGAGAGCGACAGATGGGCCTCGAAGAATTCTGGCTCATAGACGGTCCTGAACAAGGCCGGAAGTCTCCCTGTTGAGACGGGGATGACGTTAGGCGGAATATCCGGGGGGTGATGTGAGATGGGTCAGGCGGTGCGGCCGCGGACTTCGCCTCGCCCCACCTGCGGCAGCGCCATCTCACATGACTCTGGCGGCGCCTGAGCGCGCACCACGTCCTTCGAGACGGCGCTTATGCGCCTCCTGCTCCGCGCGCATTGCGCCATGCGCGCCATGCAACCGGATGGGCGGGAATCCCGCATACCGCAATTCAACCCCCAATTGCACGCCATGAACCAGGCATGGCGCTCGCGCGTCATAATGTCTGCAACGTCCCTGTGACTTTGCGGATTGTCGGTGCGCGACACCATGCGTTGGCGCTGCACGACGCCACGGGCCAGAGGAGGACGGGCAGGATGACGGTCGAGAAGCTGAATCGCCAACGCATCGTGCATCTGCTCGAGGCCTTCGCGCGCGGCGATATCGAGACGGCGCTGTCCTGCTGCACCGACGACGTCGACTTCCTCACCCACGCGCCGGTCGACGTGCTGCCGCACATGGCGCCGCGCCACGGCAAGGCCGAGCTGCGCGAGCTCTGGCAGACGGTCTGGGCGCGCTATTCGGAAATCCGCTACAAGGCGCCGCACATCCTCGCCGAAGGCGAGGCGGTCGCGACCTACATGCACGCCTATTACAGGAAGCGCAGCAACGACCGCATCGTGCAGTTCGACATGGCGGTGTTCTACACCTTCCGCGGCGGGCTGGTGGCGGAGATCCGCGAAATCATCGATTCCTACGACCTGGTGCAGCAGGTGCTGGAGCGGGAGATCGGGCCGCTGATCACGGGGGCGCGGGGGGATTGACGCTTCTCCCCTCGCCTGGAACCCGCATCGGGCTTGCGTACAGACCCGGAAGATTACGGGGTTCTGTTGTAAATCTTACAAATTCCGTTCAATGGTGCATTGCAAAAATGTGAATTGCGTTTTGGCCGAAACGGATTATTTTATTTGTATACAAACGAGTTGAGCCCCGGCACCAGACCGTGCATGGGGTTGTTTTCCGTTTCTTTCGCAAGCCAGCTTCAGGACTGCCCAAAATGACAGAGCACAGCCTCTGGCGTTTCTCGCGCGCGTTGCACCGCGCGATCAACGACCGGCATTTCGAGGACATCGAAGCGCTCATCGACGAGGACGTCGAGTGGGCGCTCTACGGCCCGATCGACATGTTTCCGTTCCTCGGCGCGCGCCAGGGCAAGGAGGCCGTGCTCGACGTCATCCGCCAGCTCGCCGACAATTTCCACGTTCGCCGCTTCGACCGCGAGAGCATCATGCTCGGCGTCGATTCCGCCGCCTCGATGCTGCGCTATTCACTGACCGCACTGGATTCCAACAAGCCGATCAGCTTGCGCGTGGCGCAGTTCGCCCAGTTCAGGGCGGGCAAGCTCGTCAGCATGCGCGTGCTGATCGACACCTTCGATCTGGTCGAGCAGGCACTCGGCCGCGCCATTCACCTGCCGAAGATGACCAGCGTCGGCTAACGCATGATCCGGACCCGAAGGGCCGCGTTAGCGCAAAGTGCGAAGCGGTTTTCCGAAAAGATCATGCGCAAACAACAACCTAAAGCGCGATGATGATCATCGCGCTTTAGGGGGGACGCCAACGGGCCCCGCTTGTCGGGACCGACGACAAGGCTACCGCGACGTCCTGGCCTCCAGCCCCGCCGGATGCCGTCGCATCAAAAGCTCGTCGTCGGGCGCGCGCGGTTCGCGCGGCCCGTTGGTTCGCGTCCCCCGTTGGTTCGCGTCCCCTGGAGAACCGCAACAATTCCGCAACGATGGATCAGCATCCCGTGAGCGGAATGGCGCATGGCTGAACGCCGATGTATATTATCGGCAGGCATGCGCTGGGGTTCGCGGGCAGGACGATGGAATTCTCGACAGGGTTTGGCTGGACCAGGCTGCCGGTGCTGGCGGCCGCATTCATTCTGGGCTCGGTGCTGACGTTACAGGCGCAGATCATTCCACCGGTCGCAGCAGTGCCCGACGAGGAGGCCGAGACCGAGGCCGCCGAGACCCCCGACGTCAACGACCCCGATGTGCTCAAGGGCATCGACGTCGACAAGCTCGACTGGAGCCAGCTCGCGGTCGATGCCGGGACCGGTATCGACCCCATGGCTGCCAAGAAGCGCGCCCAGGCCGCAGCCAGGGACGGCCTGGACTGGTCCTCGAACCCCAACGCAAACGGCTCCTCGGCAGTGACCGTGAAGCAGTCCGTGTTCTCGTTCTGGGATACGCGGATCGGCGCCGACATGACGGTGACGAGCGAGCCGCGGACGATGTCCGAGCTGCTGGCGCAGAAGGCCACCAATGGCGGCAGCCTGCCGCAATCCTCCGGCAGCGCCTGGGCGGCGGCGACCGCGCCGGGCGCGGGCTCGCTCTGGGACAAGACCGCCGTGGAAGCCCGGGTCGATCCCGGCGCCGAGCACAGCAAGATCGGGGCATCGCTGACCAAGTCGGTGCCGCTGTCGGGCGACACGTCGCTGACGCTGCAGAACGGCTACAGCGTCAACCAGCAGGGCACCACCGCAGTCCCCGGCATCGGCGGACACGTCACGCGCAATTACGAGACCGACCAGACCGCCAAGGTCACCCTCACCGACACCGGCACCAGCATCACCGCCGGCCAGACGCTGTCGACCACCGACGACAAATGGCTGCGCAGAATCGGCGCCGAGCAGAAGCTGTTCGACAACGTCACCGTCTCCGGCTCGGTCGGCGAGACCTCGCAAGGCGCGATCAACAAGAGCGTGACGGCAGGGTTCAAGAAGAGCTGGTGACTCTATCGCCTCTCCCCGCAAGCGGGGCGCGGGAGCAGACCGCCGACCTGGCTAGAGCTTCGCGTCGCCGCAACGGCGTTCATACTCTCCTAACCATGCGCCACGGCAAAACCCCTGAATCGTCCCCCCTTGCCGCATCTCGGCCCATTTGCGGCCAAATTCGGACGCCTTGATGGGGCAGCCTCACAGACGTCGTCGTGCGGGGGACACTCGCGCTGCGCTCAACGCGAACAGGGGAACAACGATGAACGCCACCCGTCCCGAAAAGATCGAAGCCACCGAGACCGAAACGGTCGACACCAACCTCGCCGCCGTGACCGAGGTCGAAGCCGGCATCCGCGATTTCGTCCGCAACGACATCGCCTATCTGCGCCGTCCGGCCGCGACCACGACCGACGCGCCGCCGCTCGACCCGAGCGCGGAAGCCACCGTCAACAACGTCAACTCGCTGATCCAGCGCGTCGCCGGCACGTCGCTCGCCGAGATCGAGAACCTGATCTCCGAACTCGAGAGCCTGCGCGACCTGCTCCACGCCGAAGGCCAGCGCGTCCAGCGCGAGATCTCGGGCTACGCCCAGCTCAGCCAGGCCGCGATGAAGTCGACCCGCATGATCGCCGACAACGTCGCGCAGTGGAAGCGCGCCGCCGACGGCCTGCGCAACAGCTGATCGCAAAGCACCGCATCACCGGCCGCCGCGTTCCGGAAGGGGCGCGGCGGTTTTGATTCTGGATGTGACCGGGGCACGCACGCCCTGCACCAGGGGTGTCATCGCCCACCGAGGCGGGCGATCGGTACGCCGAGACAGTGCGAGGATACGAAGAGGCCTCGGCGTAGTGGATGCCGCGCCTTCGCGGGGGGGCATGACAACCGAGGCTTTGAACCCTCCGCCCCGTCCCCGCGACAAACGCCAAGCGCTCGTGGCCGTTTTGGCCGAGCCCTGGGGACACGTCATGGAAAGCATTCGGCCCGACAACACGGACCCTATATCGCTGCAGCCCGCGCCGAATCAGC
Organism: Bradyrhizobium sp. GW821-FHT13H06; assembly: GCF_058803975.1. Lineage (NCBI taxonomy): Bacteria > Pseudomonadati > Pseudomonadota > Alphaproteobacteria > Hyphomicrobiales > Nitrobacteraceae > Bradyrhizobium > Bradyrhizobium sp. GW821-FHT13H06. The sequence continues at coordinate 399,200 of NZ_JBXAPN010000006.1, forward strand.
TCGGCACGATCATGCTGCGCTTTGTCGGATTGCTGGCGGTTGCGATCGCGGTGCTGGCGTTCGTCTACAGCCGCTGACAGAGGGCCGGACGTCGCCCCCTAAAGCGCGATGCGATTCGGATGAAGCGTCATCGCGGTCCGGATTGTCGTTTAGGCAGATCGTTCCTGAAACCGCTGCGCGCTTTTCCGGATCATGCTTCAGAAATCAGCGACCCCTTATTGGGCGGCCTCCACGGTCGAGGCGTCGAGGGTGTAGCCGCCATCGGCATAGCCCTTCACCACCATGCCGGCGACCAGCATCACGGCGAGCGTCGCGGTCGCGAAGATGAATCCAACGAATTTGAGTGCGCCGCGGTCTGCCATGGTCCTCGTCCCCTGTCCTCTGCCAATTCGTTTCAAATAGACAGCGACAGGTTCATAATTAGTTAGCAACTCACTGGTTCCGCCAAACTGCTCGCGGTAACCATGTTGCGCAGGCTTATGGCAGCCGCCCGGAATCGCGTCCATAGCGCGCGGGCAACACTCGCGCACTCATTTGCACGTTCATTCTGGAACGAGTCTAAGCGCTGTACGCACGCGTCGGCACGAACGCGCTGGCGGTGATGGAATAGACTTCCTCGCCGCGCTGGTTGGTGCCGGTGGTCCGGGCCGTCAGAATGCCCCAGCCGGGGCGCGAGGCGGAGGTGCGCTTGTCGACGACGACGTTGACGAAAGCGACGGTGTCGCCGGCGAGCACGGGCCTGATCCAGCGCAGGTCGCGAAAGCCCGGCGACGGGCCCCACACCGCGACCTCCTCGCCGCGCGCTGCGGCTTCCCGCGCCAGACGCCGGCCGTCGGCGACAAGCAGGCTCATGCAGGCCGAGCCGACATGCCAGCCGGAGGCGGCGAGCCCGCCGAACAGCGAGTTCTTGCCTTCCTCCTCGTCGAGGTGAAAACGCTGCGGATCGAACTTTGCGGCGAATGTCTTGATGGCCTCGGCCGTGAACGTATAGTTGCCGATCTCGCGGCGCTGACCGATCGCGATGTCGTCGAAGAACCGCATCAGACCGCTCCCTCGCGCCGCTTGATCAGGATCGGCGAGGTCATCTCGGCGAGGGCCTGCCCTGCCGCGTTGCGCACGGTGCATTTGAACTTGACGATGCCGAGCTCCGGTCGGCTCTTCGAGGTGCGCGCCTCCACGACGTCGACGTCGAGCATGAGATCGTCGCCGGGTCGAAGTGGCGACAGCCAGCGCACCTCATCCACGCCGGGCGAGCCGAGCGATGCGGCGCGGGTGATGAAGCCGTCGGCCATCATCCGCATCATCAGCGAGCACAGGTGCCAGCCCGAGCCGGACAGGCCGCGCAGCATGCTTTTCGCCGCCGCCTCCTCGTCGAGGTGCATCGGCTGCGGATCGAACTCGGCGGCAAAGGCCAATATCTCGTCGCGGGTGACATGGCGCGGGCCGAACGTTCCGAACCGGCCGGGCGGGAAATCTTCGAAGGTCAGGGTCATCTTGGGATTGGTTGGCGGAAATGACAGATTGTGGCCGCACTTTGCGGCAATCTCAACCCGCCGGCCCGCATGGCTCGTGCTACATATGGGGTGTCGGCGTTGGTCCTGAGTCGGATCTACCGACGGCCGAGGCCTGATTTGCCCCTGGGGAGAGCGATGTTTTCATTCAGCGACCTGTTTCAATGGGACCGCTTCATCACGCCGACGATCATCAAGACCTTCTACTGGCTGGTGATCGCGCTGATCTGCCTGTTCGGCCTCTCCGGCATCTTCTCTGGCCTGGCTGCGATGGCGATCAGCCCGTTCGGCGGCTTCCTGGTGCTGCTGTCCTCGATCGCCAGCGTCGTGGTCGGCATCGTGTTCTCGCGCATCGTCGCGGAGCTGATCCTGATCGTCTTCCGCATCAACGAGCATCTCGGCGCGATCCGCGACCAGGGCGGCGGGATACGGTGAGCTTCTCGTGTCCCGGACGCGGCGCGGCATGAAATGACGCGACGCAGAGCCGGGACCCATGCCTCCGCATTTGGGACTCCTGGGCCCCGGCTCTGCAGCGCACCGCAAGCGCGCTGCGCTGCGTCCGGGGCACGAGATCCAAGCTTACGTATTGAACCTGAAATGCATCACGTCGCCGTCGGCGACGACGTATTCCTTGCCTTCGAGGCGGAGCTTGCCGGCATCGCGCGCGCCGGCTTCGCCGCCGAACGCGACGTAGTCCTCATACGCGATGGTCTCGGCACGGATGAAACCCTTCTCGAAGTCGGTATGGATCACGCCGGCCGCGGCCGGCGCCTTGGTGCCGCGATGGATGGTCCAGGCGCGCGCTTCCTTCGGGCCGATGGTGAAGTAGGTGATGAGGTCGAGCAGCGTGTAGCCGGCGCGGATCAGGCGGTCGAGGCCGGCTTCCTCCAGCCCCAGCGTCTCCAGGAACTCCGCCCGCTCCTCGCGGGAAATGGTGGCGATCTCGGATTCGATTTTCGCCGAGATGACGACGGCAACCGCGCCTTCCTTGGCGGCCTGCTCCTGCACGGCCTTCGAGAACGAATTGCCGGTCGCGGCCGAGCCTTCCTCGACGTTGCAGACATAGAGCACGGGCTTGGACGACAGCAGGCCGAGCATGGAGAAGGCGCGCTCCTCCTCGGGCTTGCGCTCGACGAGGCGCGCGGGCTTGCCCTCGCGCAGCAGCACCAGGGTGCGGTTGACGAGATCGAGCTGCTCCTTGGCGTCCTTGTCGTTGCCCTTGGCCTTCTTGGTGAGATTGTCGACGCGCTTCTCGAGGCTGTCGAGATCGGCGAGCATCAGCTCGGTCTCGATGGTCTCGATGTCGGCGAGCGGGGCGATCTTGCCCTCGACATGGGTGATGTCGGAATCTTCAAAGCAGCGCACCACATGCGCGATGGCATCGACCTCGCGGATATTGGCGAGGAACTGGTTGCCGAGGCCTTCGCCCTTGGAGGCGCCGCGCACGAGGCCCGCGATGTCGACGAAGGTCAGCCGCGTCGGAATGATCTGGCCGGACTTGGCGATGACGGCGAGCTTCTCCAGCCGCGGATCGGGCACGGCGACCTCGCCCACATTCGGCTCGATGGTGCAGAACGGATAGTTCGCGGCCTGCGCCGCGGCCGTCTCGGTCAGCGCATTGAACAAGGTCGACTTGCCGACATTGGGCAATCCGACGATCCCGCATTTGAATCCCATGGTATCCTCTATCCGTATTCGTCATGGCCGGGCTTCGTCCCGGCCATCCACGCCTTGACGCGCGGAACGAAGAACGTGGATGCCCGGAACATCTAGCGCGAAGACGCGCTTCTGTCCGGGCATGACGGAGAAAACGGCGACCCTATTCCTTGCCGTTGTCGTCCTTGGTCAAAAATCCCTTCGCCTGCATGGCGAGATGCACCCTGTTGGCGAAGGTCGCATCCGTGCCCTTGGCAAGCAGCGCGGCGTGCTCGGCGACGGCGTCGCAGAGCGTCGCCACCCATTCGTTGTCGGCCTTGGCGAAGTCCGACAGCACGTGGCCGTGCACCAGTTCCTTGACGCCGGGATGACCGATGCCGAGCCGCACCCGGCGATAGTCGTTGCCGATATGCGCCGAGATCGAGCGCAGGCCGTTGTGGCCGGCGATGCCGCCGCCGATCTTCACCCGAACCTTGCCCGGCGGCAGCTCGAGCTCGTCATGGAACACGGTGACGTCGCCTTCGGCGATCTTGAAGAAGCCTGCCGCCTCCTGAACGCTGCGGCCGGACTCGTTCATGTAGGTCGTGGGCTTGAGCAGGATCACGCGCTCAGACCCGAGCGTGCCTTCCGAGGTCTCGCCCTGAAAGCGGCGGCGCCATGGTGCGAAACCATGACGCCGCGCGATCTCGTCGACGGCCATGAAGCCGATATTGTGCCGGTTACGTGCGTATTTCGCGCCGGGATTGCCGAGCCCAACAAAGAGTCGCATGACGCGGCGCGCCCCTCGCTCGGCGCGCGATCAAGGACCGCGCGCCAGCTTTGAGAGATTACTTCTTCTTGTCGCCGCCGGCGGGAGCCTTGGCAGCCGCCGCCGGAGCAGCAGCAGCCGGAGCAGCCGCACCAGCCGCCGGAGCCGCCGCAGCGCCCGGAGCCGCGCCACCGGCAGCCGCCGCAGCCGCGGCCTTCTGCTCTTCGGCGTAGCCGGACGGCGGCACGATGGTGACGAGAGTCGCGTCCTCGCGGGTCAGCGCCTTCACGCCGGCCGGCAGCTTGACGTCCGACAGATGCAGCGAGTGACCGATTTCGAGCGAGCCGACATCGGCCTCGATGTATTGCGGAATGCTCTCGACGCCGCATTCGAGTTCGATCGCGTGGGCGACGATGTTGACGGTGCCGCCGCGCTTCACGCCCGGGGAGGTTTCAGCCTTCACCACGTGCAGGGGAACGCTGATGCGGATGGTGGCGCCTTCGCCGAGCCGCATGAAATCGACATGGATCGGGAAGTCCTTGACCGGATCGAGGTGGTAGTCGCGCGGAATCACGCGGTGCTTCTTGCCCTCGAGGTCGATGTCCACCAGCGTGGTCAGGAACCGGCCGGCGAGGATGCGCTGGCGCAGTTCACGATCTTCGATCGAGATCGTCAGCGGGGGCTGGTTGTTGCCGTAGATCACTCCGGGCACTCTGCCGGCGCGACGCTCAGCCCGGGCGGCCCCCTTGCCGCTCTTCGGACGTGCGGTCGCCTTCAATTCCTTGACGGTCGTCGCCATATCGTTAAGTCCTTGTTTTTGCAAAAGTTAATGGGCCGCAACGCGGCCCATGGCATCATCCGCAGCAAGCCTCCAGGGGTGCGGGGGCCGCGAACGTGGCGGGCTTTTACCCGGAAGATGCGGAAATGACAAGGAGAATGGGCTGGCGGGAAGAGGTACCGGCTGCCGTCATTCCGGGGCGGTCGCACCAGCGACCGAACTAGGGTGGCCAATTGCGCACCTGAGAATCTCGGGATTCCGGGCTCGATGCTGCCGCATCGCCTCGGAATGACGCCGAGGGAAACCTACCCGCCGAGCTTGGCCTCCAGCGCTGCGATGCGGGCCTTCAGCGCCTCGTTCTCCTCGCGCGCGAGGCGCGCCATGTCCTTGACCGCCTCGAACTCCTCGCGCTTGACGAGGTCCATGTCGCGCAGGAATTTTTCCGCCTGGGTGCGCATCACGGTGTCGAACTCGCGCTTGACGCCCTGGGCGGCACCGGCGGCGTCGTTCATCAGGCGGCCGATCTCGTCGAACAACCGGTTGCTGGTCTGGGTCATCTCGGCCTCCGATAAACTTTGCGCGAACTCTCGAAAAGACAATGGCAATCCGCATCGAACGGTTCAAGGGCCGATCGCGGGTATCCTTGTCATGAACCGGTTTCCTTGCAATCGTATTCAACGTGCCTGCATAAGAAGAATCACGCGGCGTCCGCTGCTGGTGCTCCGTCGCCGCAATCTCGTCCAGACATAGAAGGCGCGATGCCCTTTCTGCTGATCGACTTTCCCGCCTTCAAGCCGATCGCGATCGAGATCGGTCCGTTCGCGATCCGCTGGTATGCGCTGGCCTATATCTGCGGCATCGTGTTCGGCTGGCTCTATGCGCGCTCGCTCCTGAAGAACCAGCGCCTGTGGGGCGGACCGGCGCCGATCTCGCTGGTTCAGATCGACGACTTCATCCTGTGGGTCACGCTCGGCATCATCCTCGGCGGCCGCACCGGCTACGTCCTGTTCTACAATCTGCCCTTCTTCATCGATCATCCCGCCGCGATCTTCAAATTGTGGGAAGGCGGCATGTCGTTCCATGGCGGCTTCCTCGGCTGCGTCGTCGCGGTGATGTGGTTCGCCTATCGCAACCGCATCTCGATCCTGTCGCTCGGCGACATCACCACCGCCGTCGCCCCGGTCGGGCTGCTGCTCGGACGAATCGCCAACTTCATCAACGGCGAATTGTGGGGCCGCGCCACGGACGCGAGCCTGCCCTGGGCGATGGTCTTCCCCAACGATCCGACGCAGCTGCCGCGCCATCCGAGCCAGCTTTACGAAGCGGGCATGGAAGGCATCCTGCTGTTCACGGTGCTCGCGATCATGATCCGCTTCGGCGCGCTGAAGCGCCCCGGCATGATCCTCGGCGCCTTCATCCTGATCTACGGCCTGACCCGGATCGCCGGCGAGCATTTCCGCGAGCCGGACGCGCAGCTCGGTTTCCTCTGGGGTGGGTTAACCATGGGCATGCTGTTGTCGATCCCGATGCTTATCGTCGGCGCGTTACTTATTGTATGGGCTGTCAGGCGGGGGGCGCCAAAGCCCCTCCAGGCCATTCGTTAGTTCATTTCGAGAAGACAGCCGTGACCGACTCGCCGCTCCTCAACGAGATCAAGGCGCTGATCAAATCCTCAGGCCCGATGCCGGTCTGGCGGTACATGGAATTGTGCCTGATGCATCCGCGCTACGGCTATTACGTCTCGCGCGATCCGCTCGGGCGCGAGGGCGACTTCACCACCGCCCCCGAGATCAGCCAGATGTTCGGCGAGCTCCTGGGACTGTGGACCGCCTCGGTCTGGAAGCACATGGGCTCGCCGCAATTCTTGCGACTGATCGAGCTCGGCCCCGGCCGCGGCACCATGATGGCGGATGCGCTACGCGCATTGCGCGTGCTGCCGCCGCTCTACCAGGCGCTCAACATCCACCTGGTCGAGGTCAATCCCGTCCTGCGCGAACGGCAGAGTGCGACGCTGGCGAACGTGCGCAACATCGCCTGGCACGACAGCATCGACGACGTACCGGACGGCCCCAGCATCATCCTCGCCAATGAATATTTCGACGTGCTGCCGATCCGCCAGATGGTCAGGCTCGAGAACGGCTGGCACGAGCGTGTGATCGAGATCGACCCCAACGGCAAGCTTCAGTTCGGCGCGGCGCCGGAGCCGACACCGCGCTTCGAGGTGCTGCTGCCGCCTCTGGTGCGCGCGGCGCCCATCGGGGCGGTCTTCGAGTGGCGGCCCGACGGCGAGATCATGAAGCTCGCCACGCGCGTGCGCGACCAGGACGGCGCGGCGCTGATCATCGACTACGGCCATCTGCGCAGCGATGCCGGCGACACCTTCCAGGCCATCGTGCGCCACAGCTTCGCCGATCCCTTGAAAGCCCCGGGCCAGGCCGACGTCACCGCACATGTCGACTTCCAGGCGCTGGCGCGCGCGGCCGAGGATGTCGGCGCCCGCGTGCACGGCCCGGTGACGCAAGGCGACTTCCTCAAGCGCATCGGCATCGACACCCGCGCCGCCGCCTTGATGCAGAAGGCGACACCCGAAGTCGCCACCGACATTTCGGTCGCGCTCAAGCGCCTGACCGATACCGGGCGCGGCGGCATGGGCTCGATGTTCAAGGTGCTCGGCATCTCCGAGCCGCGGCTGACGGGCCTTGCCGGCCTCAGCGATTTCGAACAGGCCGGAGAGACCTCATGACGCTTGCTTCGTCGCTGCTGTCCGCCGTGCCCGGCCTGCGTCATGCCTTCTTCACCCGCGAAGGCGGCGTCTCCGGCGGCATCTATTCCGCGCTGAACGGCGGGCTCGGCTCCCATGACGACCAGGCCCTCGTCGCCGAGAACCGCCGCCGCATGGCCGAGCATGTCGGCGTCGCGCCCGAGCGCTTCCTCAGCCTGCACCAGATCCATTCGCCCGACGTGCTCGTGGCTGATGCGCCGTGGCCGAACGGGCCGCGGCCCAGGGGCGACGCGCTGGTGACCAGGACGCCAGGCATCGCGCTCGGCGTCTCCACTGCCGATTGCGGCCCGGTGCTGTTCGTCGATCCCAATGCGCGCGTGATCGGCGGCGCGCATGCCGGCTGGAAGGGCGCACTCACCGGCGTGCTGGAAGCGACGATCTCGGCAATGGAGGAACTCGGCGCAACGCGCGGCGGCATCATCGCCGCGATCGGCCCCCTGATCCGGCAGGAGAGCTACGAGGTCGGCAACGAGTTCGTGACGCGCTTCATCGAGGCTGACGCCGAGAACGCGATGTTCTTCATCCCGTCCGTGCGCGAGGGCCACGCGATGTTCGATCTCGCCGGCTTCATCCGCAAGCGGCTGGACATGGCGGGCATCCTGATGATCGACGATCTCGGCCTCGACACCTATGCCGACGAACGCTTCTTCAGCTATCGCCGCTCGGTGCATCGCAAGGAGCCCGACTACGGCCGGCACGTTCACGCCATCGCGCTGGAAGGGTGAGATCTCGTGCCCCGGGCGCGGCGCAGCACGCAAGTGATGCGCCGCTGAGCCGGGGCCCATGCCTCTGCGATCTCGATCTCGGCGGCGATCTGGGTCCCGGCTCAGCGCAGCGGCACCATAGCGCGGCGAAGACGCGCGTGAACGCGCTTATGGTGCCCCAGCGCGTCCGGGACACGCACCGTTTTCCCGACCATCGCTTTGAAGGCTGAACGCTGGACGCGTGAACACAACGGCAACCCCGTGTCATTCCGGGGCGATACCCGGAACGTAACACAGCAGCTTGTGGCGCTGCCGCCCTAGACGTTAATCGATTTTAACGATATCGCTGCCCTCCAGAATGAGGGAAGCGTCATCTTTTCTGCGCCGCGCGGGGTCGCGCGTGCTGGCGATCATGCTGCTGGCGGCTGCGACTGCGCTTGGCGGCTGTGCCGGCGGCAACGCGCCGGGCAATTCCTATGCGATGGCGCCGAGCGGTGGCAGCGGCGCCACGGTGGCGTTCGAATCCATCGACGGACCGCCGCCGCAGGTGTTCGACCGCATGGTCGGGGTGCTCGACAGCGAGTCCAAGCTGCGCAGCCTGTCCGTGGTCTCCCGCGAGGGCACGGCCGCCTACCGCGTGCGCAGCTACCTCTCCGCCCAGGTGGTGCGCGGCAAGACGGTGATCGCCTGGGTCTGGGACGTCTACGACGCCAACCAGCAGCGGGCGCTGCGCCTCTCCGGCGAGGAACCGACCTCGGCCAAGGGCGGCCGCGACGCGACACGTGATGCTTGGGCGGCCGCCGACGACCTCGTGTTGCGGAAGATCGCCCAGGCCGGATTCAGCGGACTTTCCAACATGATCAACGGAGCGCCGGATGCACCGGGCGCGGCTCCGGCTTTGCGCGGACCGGCGGTGGCGAGCGTCATCAGGGACGCTCCGCGGTCGGACATGCCAGCCTCGGCCCTCGGCTATACCGAGCAATAACCTCCGCTAAACCACGGCCTCAAGTCGCGGCCAAGCCGTTGACCCGACTCTGGATTTTCAAAGGGAAAACGTAGCATCCCGGGTTGCCATTGCGGCCTCCGGCCTGATATTTCCTCGCCCGTCGTAACCGTGCTTCCAGTGGGTATTTTCTGATGTTGAACGTCGTATCCAGCAAAGCGCGGGAGGAAGCGTCCATGTCGGGCAAGAACGGCTCCATCAAGCTCGTCGCCGGCAACTCCAATCCGGCTCTCGCACAGGCCATCGCGCAAGGGCTCCACATGCCGCTGACCAAGGCGGTGGTGCGGCGCTTCGCCGACATGGAGATCTTCGTCGAGGTCCAGGAGAACATCCGCGGTTCGGATGCCTTCATCATTCAGTCGACCTCGTTTCCGGCGAACGACAATCTGATGGAGCTGCTGATCATCACCGACGCGTTGCGCCGCTCCTCGGCGCGCCGCATCACCGCAGTGATCCCCTATTTCGGCTATGCCAGGCAGGACCGCCGCTCCGGCTCGCGCACGCCGATCTCGGCCAAGCTCGTCGCCAATCTGATCACCCATGCCGGCGTCGACCGCGTCATGACGCTCGACCTGCATGCCGGCCAGATCCAGGGCTTCTTCGACATCCCGACCGACAATCTGTTCGCTGCCCCCCTGATGGTGCGCGACATCCGCGAACGTTTCGACCTCGGCAAGGTGATGGTGGTCTCGCCCGACGTCGGCGGCGTGGCCCGCGCCCGCGGCCTCGCCAAGCGCATCAACACCCCGCTCGCGATCGTCGACAAGCGCCGCGAGCGTCCCGGCGAGTCCGAGGTCATGAACGTGATCGGCGACGTCTCCGGCTACAGCTGCATCCTGGTCGACGACATCGTCGACTCCGGCGGCACGCTGGTGAACGCGGCCGACGCGCTGATCGCCAAGGGCGCCAAAGACGTCTACGCCTACATCACCCATGGCGTGCTCTCCGGAGGCGCGGCCGCCCGCATCACGAACTCCAGGCTGAAGGAGCTCGTGATTACCGACTCGATCCTGCCAACCGAGGCGGTGAGCAAGGCGCCGAACATCCGCACGCTGCCGATCGCCAGCCTGATCTCGGACGCGATCGCACGCACCGCCGCGGAAGAGTCGGTGTCGAGCCTGTTCGACTGACACCGTCATTCCGCGCCGGCGCTTCAGAAGGTCTCTTAGGGTGGGCAAAGGCGCAAAGCGCCGTGCCCACCTTTTCTTTTTGTCGTGAAGGTGGTGGGCACGCTTGCGCTTTGCCCACCCTACGGCAGCGCGCCTATCCCACGATCCCCGCCGCGACCTGGCCGCGCAGACGCTCCAGGCCGTGCAACGTCTCCGCACAGGCTGCCGCGACCTCCACGCCCTTGATGGCAAAATGCTTGCGGAAGAAGTCGTAGTGCACTTCGGTCTCGTGGAATTGCTGCGGCGTCAACACGGCCGAGAACACCGGCACCTCGGTGCGGAGCTGCACGTCCATCAGCGCCTTGATCACGGTGTCGGCGACGAATTCGTGCCGGTAGATGCCGCCGTCGACGACGAGGCCGGCGGCGACGATCGCGGTGTAGCGCCGCGTCTTGGCGAGGACCTGCGCGTGCAGCGGGATCTCGAACGAACCCGGCACCTCGAACACGTCGACATGGGTGAGGTGACGCGCCTCGGCCTCCTTGATGAACGCGATGCGGGCCTCCTCGACCACGTCGCGGTGCCAGCAGGCCTGCACGAAGGCCACCCGCTGCGGCTTGGCAAAACGCGGATGCTCGATTGCCGGCGGGTCCACAGGAACCGGCGGCTGGGTCGTCTGGGACGTTTCGTTTTGGGGATCTTGCAACATCTGATTCATGGCTTTCCTCAGTTAAGGACCAGAATCAGGGCACACGGAACGACAAGCAGCCGCACCTTGCGATGCGTCTGCCACCGACCGTTCTCTTTCATCCGGACTTTAACCGTCGGCTTCGGAGTTGCACCGAATCTGCTGACCCTTCCCTTCGGCAAGATCCTTTTCAGGAAACCTGGGGGAAGGCGCTCGCGGGCTTAGGCCTGTCGGCCCTTACCGCCGGTGGGGACTTTCACCCCGCCCTGAGAACATCGGCCGTCCGGGATGAACGGCCTGACCGGAAATATGCCGCCCTCGCGCAGTCGCGGCAAGCGCGTTCGGCATGGGCAAAGCGCATGGTCCCATGCCGGGGTCGAGGTCCTCCTGGCGCCGGCCCGCGCCGGAACTCACGATTGACGGCGCTCCCAGGGAATCTGATTCCGGTTTGTTCTCCTCGATCCGGAATTGGGACCTCCAACGTTAAGAATTGTGGCGGAGATGAGCTGTGGACGAACGAGTCCTGGCTTGTGGACGGACTCGCGACCCCGTTGCGCAGATTCCGCAAATCACATCACTTGATCCGCGACAGGCCCGCGCTGATCCGAGGGGCTCGCGAGAGCGACCCCAGGGATCGCCGCAGCGACGTTTAGGGAGCGCGCGCCGGGCCCAACCGCGTGCGTATCAAAGACAACAAGAAGGCAAGAGGTCGAGACGGCATGTCCCTGCTCGAAGGCACCATCGATTCCAGAAGCCATCCGCTCGCGGTGGTCGAGGACATCGCTGCCAGCAACAACTGGCCGTTCGAACGCTCCGGCGAAGACGAACTCACGATTGTCTCCAAGGGACAATGGACCGACTACCAGCTCTCCTTCACCTGGATGGGCGAGATCGAGGCGCTGCATCTGGCCTGCGCCTTCGACATGAAGATTCCATTGCCGCGGCGGAGCGAGGTGCAGCGGCTCGTCGCAGCGGTGAACGAGCAGCTGTGGGTCGGCCATTTCGACCTGTGGACCAACACCGGCATGGTGATGCACCGCCAGGCCCTGGTGCTGCCGGGCGGCCTCATCGCCTCGACCGCGCAGTGCGAAGCCATGCTCGCCGGCGCCATCCACGCCTGCGAGCGCTACTTCCCGGCGTTCCAGTTCGTGGTGTGGGCGGGCAAGACCACAGCGCAAGCCATGGACGCGGCAATGTTCGACACGGTGGGCGAGGCGTAGGGGATCGCCTCTCTCCAGCGTCGTCCCGGACGAGCGAAGCGAAGATCCGGGACCCATACCGCGTGATGCCCGTTGTGGCACAACGCTTGTTGCCACCATCTTCATCCACTAGAACCGCTTGTGGTTATGCGACGAGCGCAAGCGCTCGCGCGGGGGTCCCTGCGTTCCCAGGGACGACAGCGAGTTTGTGGCAGCAGCGATGGCGAACAGCACCCTCCAAGACATCACCGGCACCATCCTCCTCGCCGGCGCCGGCAAGATGGGTGGCGCGATGCTGGCGGGATGGCTGGCAGGCGGGCTCGATCCGCGCCGCGTCGCAGTGATCGATCCGCACATTGCGCCCGAGATCTCCGCACTTGCCGCCAAGGGCGTCGTGCTCAATCCCGATGTGAAGACCGCCGGCCCTGTCGAGACGCTGGTCGTCGCGGTGAAGCCGCAGATGTTCCGCGAGGCCGGCGCCAAGCTGAAGGCGTTCGTCTCGGACAGGACCTCGGTGGTCTCGATCATGGCGGGCACCACGATCGCCTCGCTTGCCGAAGTCTGCGGCGGCGCCGTGGTGCGCGCGATGCCGAACACGCCGGCTGCGATCGGCCGCGGCATCACCGTTGCGGTCGCAGCCCAGGACGTCAGCGCCGCCCAGCGTGCCGTGGCCGATGCGCTGCTGCGCGCCACCGGCGCGGTGGAATGGGTCGAGGACGAAGGCCTGATGGACGCGGTCACCGCGGTGTCCGGCTCGGGGCCGGCCTATGTGTTCCTGCTCGCCGAGGAGCTCGCGCGCGCCGGTGTGGAAGCGGGCCTGCCCGAAGCGCTGGCGACGAAGCTCGCCCGCGAGACCGTCGCCGGCTCCGGCGAACTGCTGCACCGGTCGGAGCTTCCCTCGGCCACGCTGCGCCAGAACGTCACCTCGCCCGGCGGCACCACGGCCGCGGCCCTCGGCGTGCTGATGGGCGAGCCCGGCCTGCGCGATCTCATGATCCGCGCGATCGCCGCGGCGACGCAGCGATCGAAGGAGCTGGCGAAGTAACAGGTGCCGTAGAGCGGGCAAAGGCGCAAAGCGCCGTGCCCACCATCTTTACCGAACCGCGAAAGTCGGTGGGCACGCTTCCGCCTTCGCTCCTTGAGCTTCGGCGGACAGGTCGCTTTGTCCACCCTACGGCACCGTGCCAGCACCTAGCCGCTTGTTGAACATCTCGACATTCACAAGCCCGCGCGCATGGCGGCCCTCCCCGAGCTTGCGCGTGCCCTCGAAGGCCTCGACCTCGAAGCGGATGACGCGGCGCTCGACCGCAACCACCTTCGCCGTGGTCCGCACCGTCGCGCCGACCAGCGCCGCGGCCAGATGGCGGATGTCGACCTCGGTCCCTACCGTGACCCAGCCCGGCCGGAGCGCAGCGCGGATCGCATCGCCCGCCGTCATCTCCATCTCCAGGATCATCATCGGGGTCGCATAAACAAACGGCATGCCGGGCACGAAATGCCCGACCGTGCGCTCCGCCGGGACCACCAGCGTGCGCTCGGCGCTCATGCCGATCGTGATGAAATCGCGTGCGTCCATGGTGCTTTCTCGTTATTCCGGGGCGGCGCGTAGCGCCGAACCCGGAATCCAGAAGTTTGCGGCACGAGATCCGGGTTCGCGTTTCGCGCGCCCCGGAATGACGCTAACGCGTCACTTCTTCGCCGCCGCCGCGCGCTCCACGAAGGTCTTGCCACCCTTCATCTTGTGGCGGAGCGGGGCTTCGTTGATCTGGATGACGACGGCATCGGCATCGACGCCGAGATTCTTCACCAGCGCCTGGGTGATGTCGCGCATCATGCCGGCCTTCTGCTCGTCGGTGCGGCCTTCGGCCATGCTGACGGTGATCTCAGGCATCGTTGTCTCCCTGCTGCTCTGCTGCTGTCGTCATGGCCGGGCTTGTCCCGGCCATCCACGTTCTTTTCCATCAAACAAGACGTGGATGCCCGGGACAAGCCCGGGCATGACGACCTGCCGGAATGGCTAACCCCAGCTCACGTCATGGCGGGCCAGGACCTCGCGCACCTTGGCGACGAGATCGGCTTCGCTGCACGAGAACTGCGCCGGCCGGGTCTCGCGCCATTCCTGGTTGGAGGCGATCGCGGCGGCTGCCTTCGCGCCCTCGATCAGGTCCTTGACCTGCACCTCGCCGCGCGCCTTCTCATCCGAGCCCTGGATGATCACGCAAGGTGAATTGCGGCGATCAGCGTACTTCAGCTGGTTGCCCATGTTCTTGGGATTGCCGAGATAGAGCTCGGCGCGGATGCCGGCGGTGCGCAAGCTTGCCACCATCTTCTGGTAGTCGGCGACACGGTCACGGTCGAACACGGTGACGACGACGGGGCCAAATTCGGGCCGCGTGTCGAGCTTGCCGAGCAGCGTCAGCGCGGCCTGGAGCCTGGACACGCCGATCGAGAAACCGGTCGCCGGCACCGGCTCGCCGCGGAAGCGCGAGACGAGGCCGTCGTAGCGCCCGCCGCCGCCAACCGAGCCGAACCGCACCGGGCGGCCCTTCTCGTCCTTGGTGTCGAGCAGGAGCTCCACCTCGTAGACGGGCCCGGTGTAATATTCGAGGCCGCGCACGACGGAGGGATCGATCTTGATGCGATCCGCGCCATAACCCGACGCCGTCACCAGCCTGGCAATCTCTTCCAGTTCGCTGACGCCGGCCTGACCGACTTGGCTCTTGGCAAGGTAAGTTTCCGCCGCAGCAATGGCCTCTTTCCAATCGTCGCGCGGCTTGGTGATGGCGAGAACAACGTCAGCTTCCGCCGCGCTCAGGTTGGCGCCTTTGGTGAAGTCGCCCTTGCCTTCTTCACCGCCGTCCCATCGTCCGGGTCCGAGCAGCTTGCGCACTTCGTCGGCGGAGAACTTGTCGAGCTTGTCAATCGCGCGCAGCACGGTCAGCCTGCGGCCTGCGTTCTCGTCACCGGCGAGCCCGATGGCTTCCAGGACACCGTCGAGCACCTTGCGGTTGTTGACCTTCACGACGTACTGGCCGCGCGCAATGCCGAGCGCCTCCATCGTGTCGGCCGCCATCATGCAGATCTCGGCATCCGCTGCCGGCGTCGCCGAGCCGACCGTATCGGCGTCGAACTGCATGAACTGGCGGAAGCGGCCGGGGCCGGGCTTCTCGTTGCGGAAGACATAGCCGACGCGGTAGCTGCGGTACGGCAAGACCAGGCCGTCGGTACCGTAGCGCTCGCCGACGTAGCGCGCGAGCGGCGCGGTCAGATCGTAGCGCAGGCTGATCCACTGCTCGTCGTCGTCCTGGAACGAGAACACACCCTCATTCGGACGATCCTGGTCGGGCAGGAACTTGCCGAGCGCATCAGTGTATTCCATCGCCGGCGTCTCCACCGGCTCGAAGCCGTAGAGCTCGTAGACGGCACGGATCTTCTCGACCATCTCGCGCGTCGCCCGGATCGCTGAGGGATCGCGATCCTCGAGCCCGCGCGGCAGGCGCGCCTTCAGTTTCTGGGGTTTTTTGGGTTTCTCGGCCATGCGCGGCGTTTACCAGCCGGGGCGCGAGGCGGCAACCGGGTGTTAGAGGGCGACGTCATTCCGGGGCTCGCGAAGCGAGAACCCGGAATCTCGAGATTCTCAGGTGCGCAATTGCGCACCATAGTTCGCCCTCGGGGCGCCCCGGAATGACGGCCAGCCTTACGGAGTCTCCATCCGTGCCCTCAGCGCGTCGGCATCCGCCTTCGGCAGCGATTTCAGCGTCGGCCTGATGGTTTCGCCGCCGACGATCTTGCCGTTGCGCATGAACATCCAGTCCGAGACGTCGGCTTCGCCAAACGAGACTTTGTCGCCGGCGTGCTTGCCCGGTAGATCGCGCGGCTCGTTTGCCAAGAGCCCGGTAAAGGTCCCGTCAGGCTGCTTCTTCACCTCGCCAACCCAGATGTGCTCGCCGCCCTTGCGGGTCGAGAAGCGCACCTTCAAGGCGTGCCCGGTCTCCGACGGCTTCGGCGATGCGTAGGAGGCCCAGAAGGCCGGGAGCGTAGCGCGACCCCGCTCGATAGCCGCATTCATCTCGGGATCGGCGGTCTGCACGGTCACGATGGGCGAGCGGTCTTGCGCGACCACTTCGTGCGTCGGGCCGATGGTCAGGATGCCGAAGACGGAGACGCCGGTGATTGCGGCGAGAACGACCCACTTGATGGGCTGCGAGAGCTTGGTTGCCATGACTACAAGGTCCTGATGTCGCGATGTGTCCTTTGTCGCATGTCGGCAACGGCACGTTCAGTGCGCAATAAACCACGAACATTGCGTGTTTCCCCTCTCCTTGTGAGAGAGGGAAAACTTTCTCACCGCCGGTCAAAACACCTTGCGGATCCAGTTATGTGGATCGTTGGTGCGGCCGTACTGGATGTCGACGAGCTGCTTGCGCAGGCCCATGGCGACAGGGCCGGCGCCGCCGCCCGAGATCTCGAAATCGCCGCTCACCGAGCGCACCTTGCCGATCGGCGAGATCACGGCGGCGGTGCCGCAGGCGAAGGCTTCCTTCAGGCGGCCCGAGGCCGCATCCTTGCGCCACTGGTCGAGCGAGTACGGCTCCTCGCGCACGGTCTTGCCGGCATCGCGGGCGAGCGTGATGATGGAGTCGCGGGTGATGCCGGGCAGAATGGTGCCGAGCGGCGGCGTCGAGAGCGAGCCGTCGTCGAACACGAAGAACACGTTCATGCCGCCGAGCTCCTCGATGTAGCGGCGCTCGACCGAGTCGAGGAAGACGACCTGATCGCAGCCGTGCTGGATCGCTTCGGCCTGGGCGCGCAGGCTCGCGGCATAGTTGCCGCCGCATTTGACGGCGCCGGTGCCGCCGACCGCGGCGCGGGTGTAATTCTCGGACACCCAGATCGAGACCGGCGCAGGCCCGCCCTTGAAGTAGGAGCCGACCGGCGAAGCGATCACCGCAAAAATGTAGTCGGACGACGGCTTGACGCCGAGGAAGTTCTCGCTCGCGATCATGAAGGGGCGCAGGTAAAGGCTGCCCTCGCCGCCCGGAATCCAGGCCCGGTCGATCCGCACGACCTGCTCGACCGCCTCGATGAAGACGTCTTCCGGCAGCTGGGCCATTGCCATGCGGTCGGCCGAGTCCCTGAAGCGCCGCGCATTGGCGTCGGGGCGGAACAGGTTCACCCCGCCGTCGTCGCGCTTGTAGGCCTTGAGCCCCTCGAAGATTTCCTGGGCGTAGTGCAGGACCGCGCCGGCCGGATCGAGCTGGAAGTTGGAGCGCGCCTCGATCCGCGCCTCGTACCAGCCGCCCTTGGCCTGGCTGTAGCGGACGATCGCCATGTGATCGGTGAAGACCCGTCCGAAGCCGGGGTCCACCAGCTTGGCGACGCGGTCCTTCTCAGGGGTTGGATTGGATGCGGGCTGGATGTCGAATTTCATGCTCATGTCCTTGCCTCCCGCTGCCGGTGGCGGCGCTGTTCTGGCGCCCGCCTGCCCGCTTCCGGGGCCCGGCTGGCTTTGATTGGTTTCAGCCGGACCACCGCCAGCCTTTTTACGGCCGGTTTCCGTGGACAGCATGTCGCCGAGGACATGCTTTTGCGGAAGGCGGAAGTCCAGTATGTTTTGCCGAAATGCCGCTCGACAATCGCACGGTAGATCTGATCCGGCCGTCGTCGCCTGTCCGGCTCTCTCCGGCGCCTTGCTCCGATGCTACCCGACGCGAAGCGATCTAAAATTTCGTGCGGGTCGATCGTTTTGTAACATTGAACCCAAGATACGTCAATATGCCTGACATAAATTTCGTGACTTCCTCTCACGACGCCGCCGAGCCCAGGCCGGCCGCAGACGGTGGAGGCAATTTGCGCTGGGATATCATCGAGCTGCTGTTCTTCGCCTACCGCGACTTCGTCGGCGATCCCGACCAGGAGCTGGAGGCGTTCGGCTTCGGCCGGGCCCACCACCGCGTCCTGCATTTCGTCTATCGCTATCCCGGCCTCAAGGTCGCCGACCTCCTCGACGTCCTGCGCATCACCAAGCAGTCGCTTGGCCGCGTGCTCAAGCAGCTGCTGGACGAGGGCTACATCGTGCAGAAGACCGGCGACAATGATCGCCGCCAGCGCCTGCTCTACGCGACGCCGAAGGGCGAGGCGCTGGTGCAGAAGCTCGCCGGACTGCAGACCACGCGGATCAACAGGGCGCTCGCGGAGATGGCTCCGCAGGATGCCGAGACCGTGAAGCGCTTCCTGCGCGCGATGATCGACCGAGACGACCCGGACAAGGTGCTCGAGACGATCTTCGCTTCCGTCAACCACGACAAGGAGTGACCGTGCCGCTCGCTGCCACGCTCGCCCGCCCGCCGGTGCAACCCGCCGACGATGCCCCGCATCTGCTGCTGGTCGACGACGACCGCCGCATCCGCGATCTGCTCTCGCGCTTTCTCGCCAGTGAAGGCTACCGCGTCACCACCGCGGCGAGCGCCGGCGATGCACGCTCGAAACTGCTGGGCCTGCATTTCGACCTCCTGATCCTCGACGTCATGATGCCCGGCGAAACCGGCTTCGATCTCGCCCGCTTCATCCGGACCTCCTCCTCGGTGCCGATCGTGATGCTGACGGCACGCCACGAACCGGAATCCCGCATCGAGGGCTTGCAGATCGGCGCCGACGATTACGTGGCAAAGCCGTTCGAGCCGCGCGAGCTCGCGCTACGCATCAACAACATCCTCAAGCGCGCCGCCCCGCCGCCACAGGTCGCGATCGTGGAGAAAATTGCCTTCGGTCCCTACGTCTACCATCTCGAGCGCGGCGAATTGCGCCAGGGCGAGGAGGTCATCCATCTCACCGACCGCGAGCGCGAGATGCTGCGGATTCTCTCGGAAACACCGGGAGAGACCGTGCCGCGCAGCGCGCTGACCGGCAACGGCAGCGTCAACGAGCGCGCCGTCGACGTGCAGATCAACCGCCTCAGGCGCAAGATCGAGACCGACCCCGCCAATCCGCTATTTCTGCAGGCGGTGCGCGGCATCGGCTACCGGCTGGTGGCCTCGCCTTGAGACCCAAGCAGTGAAGCGCGACCGATGAGCACGATCGATACCGGCCTGACGCTGCTGCGAAGCGCTGCCGGCCGCGTCTCCGCCGCCAATGGCTGGATGGGCAACGCGTTCAAGGGCTGGATGCCGACCGGCCTCTACGCCCGCGCGCTCCTCATCATGATCGTGCCGATGGTGGTGCTGCAATCGGTCGTCGCCTTCGTGTTCATGGAGCGGCACTGGAACACGGTGACGCGCCGTCTGTCGGCTGCGGTGGTGCAGGACATCGCCGCGCTGATCGACGTTTACAAGGGTTATCCGCAGGACAAGGACCGCGACCAGATCCGCCGCATCGCGCAGCAGCGCCTCGGCCTCGTGGTCGATTTCCTGCCCGCCGGCGACATGCCGCCGCCGGGACCAAAACCGTTCTTCTCGCTGCTCGACCAGACGCTGTCGGTGCAGCTCGGCCGCCAGATCGGGCGCTCGTTCTGGATCGACACGGTCGGCCGCTCCAACCTCGTCGAGATCCGCATCCAGCTCGACGACGCCGTGATGCGCGTGTTCGCGCAGCGCAGCGCCGCCTATGCCTCGAACTCGGAGATCTTCCTGTTCTGGATGGTCGGGACGTCCTCGATCCTCTTGATCGTCGCGGTGCTGTTCCTGCGCAACCAGATCAAGCCGATCCTGCGCCTTGCCGATGCCGCCGAGAGCTTCGGCAAGGGCCGCGAGGCGCCGAACTTCCGCCCGAGGGGCGCGCGCGAGGTGCGGCGGGCGGCAGTCGCCTTCCTCGAAATGAAGTCGCGCATCGAGCGCACGATGGAGCAGCGCACCGCGATGCTCGCCGGCGTCAGCCACGATCTGCGCACCATCCTGACCCGCTTCAAGCTCGAGCTGGCGCTGATCGGCGACAGTCCGGAGCTCGAGGGCATGCGCAAGGATGTCGACGAGATGTCGATGATGCTGGAGGATTACCTCGCCTTCGCCCGCGGCGATTCCGGCGAGCAGTCGCAGCCGACCGACATGGCCCAGGCGCTCGAAGAGCTGCGCAGCGATGCCGAACGCCACGGCCACAACGCGACCGTCGCGTTCCACGGCCTGCCCGTGGTGACGGTGAAGCCGGCCTCGTTCAAGCGCTGCCTCGCCAACCTCATCACCAACGCGGCACGCTACGGCAGGAACATCGCGATCACCGGCCAGCGCGATCACCGTTATTTGACCGTCACGGTCGACGACGACGGCCCGGGCATTCCCGCTCACTTGCGCGAAGAAGTGTTCAAGCCATTCCTGCGGCTCGACAACGCCCGCAACCAGGACGAAGGCGGCACCGGCCTCGGCCTTGCCATCGCCCGCGACATCGCCCGTTCGCATGGCGGCGACATCACGCTCGGCGACAGCCCGATGGGGGGATTAAGGGCGAGCGTGCGGATTCCGGTGTAGCTGCTCTTCACCTTCTCCCCTTGTGGGAGAAGGTGGCGCGAAGCGCCGGATGAGGGGTATCTCTCCGCGCGTGCAAGTCTCATTTGAATTCGCGGAGAGAAACCCCTCACCCGTCTCGCCGCTAACGCGGCGAGCCACCCTCTCCCACAAGGGGAGAGGGGAGGAAGACAAACCTACTTCGGCAGCAGCGCCTTCAGCTTGTCCATGTCGCGCACGTTCATCTTGAAGCCGCCGGGCATCACGATGTCGCCGGGCTTCTGGTCCGGCTTGCAGGCGCCCAGCCACTTGGCTTGCAGTGTCATGGTACTATCGCGGCCGGCCGCGCCGGCGACGCCGCCTTGCGCGTGCGAGGTGGTCTTCACCGTGTAGGCCGAGTTGAAATCGCCCGTGATCTCGGCATGCGACGTCGTGCTGACACCCGCGACGTTGCACTCGGAATCGCTGACATAGCCGGTCGCAGTCTTCTTGATCTCCTGCTTGGCGCAGATCTGCTTGGCCATCGGGGAGACGTTGTTGCTCATCTCCTTGTCGACGGTCTCGTCGGTGCAGTGCTGCATGGTCATCTCGGGCATGGGCGAGCCGGTCGTGACCAGCTTCATTTCCCAAAGACCAGCCTTTCGTACCGGCAAATCGTCGGCGCTCGCGGTACCTGCCGACAACACGAGACAAATGGCCGCGCCGAGCAAAGCGAGTTTGCGCGTCATGTGGGAGACTCCCGGCTGAGAGTGCCGACCTTCGACAGCGCCTCAGTACAGCGTGCGGATCGGCTGCTCGGCGGCACCATAGGGCACCCAGCGGCAGGCGAAAGAGATGTAACCGCCGTCATAGCCCTGCACCGCCAGGAATTTGGCGACCTTGCCGTAGCGTGCGCAGTGATCGACCGCGACTTGACGCGCGTCGACCTGGGTCGCCATCGAATAGGCGATGATCCCGCCGGTGTCGTTACCCTTGAACGGCGGCACCGGAAGGATGTCGGCCCGCGCCGACTGGCTCGCCATCAGACCCAGGGCAAGAAGGCCAGCGGCCGCAATGATTCGCATTCCCGTCACTCCAATTGGCTGGCGCCAGTCTACGGTGCCGGGATGGAAGTGAAAAGAACAGAAGCCCGGTTGGCCGCGACGTCCCGGTCAACTCCTGGCCAAGTGTTGCCGCGCTGCACTTGACCTCCCCCGGCCTTCGCGGCACCGTCTGAACTTCGCAAGACTTGAGCTGTCTGGATTGACCATGCGCGCCCCCTCCCCGAAATCGCTTCGCTTTGCCGCCCTGCTCGGCCTCATTTTCGGGGCGCTGTCGCTCGGCGAGGCCAGGGCCGCCAATCCACTCGAGCTGAATTTCTGGCTGAGCGGACCGCGCTACGACGGCGCCGTCGTCGATTGCGACAAGGCCCTGCCGACGATCGCCACCCAGTTCTGGGAAAAAGAGAGCTCGTTCTGGAATTCCTCGTTGAAGATCACCAGCTTCTCCGCCGTTCGCGAGGTCGCCTTCAGGCCCTGGCAGTCCGACAACATTCCGCGCCGCTTTTGCACCGGCGAGGCCATGCTCAATGACGGCAAGGTGCGTAAAGTGCACTTCTCGATCGCCGAGGATGCCGGCTTCGCCGGCTATGGCGATGGCGTCGAATGGTGCGTGGTCGGGCTCGACCGCAACTGGGCCTACAATCCGGCCTGCCGCGCCGCCAAGCCCTGATCCGAAGAGCGTCTGATTCGGGCTGATCAACCCGCAGACGACAGCATCTTCGAATTTTGTTCTTGAAATGTTCTCTTTGCCTGCTAGGCTGCGCGCACAGTTTAGTTGAGGGGCGTTGCCATGTTTCATCCCAGATTGCGTTCGTTGTCCCGTCTGATGATCTCGCTGACCCTCGCCGCCGGGCTGGCAACGCTCGCCGGCGGCGCGAAAGCCCAGGACAAGCGGCAGAACGCGCCGGGCGAGTTCGACTTCTATGTGCTCGCGCTGTCGTGGTCGCCCTCGTTCTGCGAAGAGGCGGCCGAGCGCGGCGGCCGCTCCCAGATCCAGTGCGGCGGACGGCCCTACGCTTTCGTCGTGCATGGGCTGTGGCCGCAATATGAGAACGGCTTCCCGGAATATTGCCAGCGCCCGGCGCCGCGGCTGAACCGCAACATCGTGTCATCGATGCTCGATTTGATGCCGGCGCCGGGCCTGATCTTCAACGAATGGGACAAGCATGGCACCTGCTCCGGGCTTGAGGGCCGCAGCTATTTCGAGACGATCCGGAAAGCGCGCGCCGCGATCAAGATCCCGGCCGACTATCTCGATCTCTCGCAGGCCAAGACCGTGGCGCCGGCGGAAGTCGAGGAGGCCTTCATCAGGGCCAATCCGGGCCTCAGCACTGCCAGCATCTCGGTCACCTGCAACCGGACACGGCTGTCCGAGGTCCGCATCTGCCTCAGCAAGGACCTGCAATTCCGCGCCTGCGACGAGATCGAGCGCCGCGCCTGCCGCCGCGACCAGGTGACGATGCCGCCGATCAGGGGCGGTTGAGGCCGACTGCTCCGATCGTCGTTTCGAGGCGCGCATCGCGCGAACTATGATGCGCAGCGTCGCGCGATGTCGTAACTCTCCGCCATGAACTACCGCCACGCCTTCCACGCCGGCAGCTTCGCCGATGTCATCAAGCACATCGTGCTGGCGCGCATCCTCACTTATCTGCAGGACAAGCCGGCGGCGTTCCGCGTCATCGACACCCATGCCGGCGCCGGCCTCTACGATCTCGACAGCGACGAGGCGCGCCGGGGCGGCGAATGGCTGACCGGCATTGCGCGGCTGCTGCAGGCGCGCCTGTCGAACGAGACCGCGGCGCTGACCAAGCCCTATCTCGACATCGTCCGCGCCTTCAATCCGAAGGGCGAGCTCAAGGCCTATCCGGGCTCGCCGTTGATCGCGCGCGGCCTGCTCAGGCCGCAGGACCGGCTCGTCGCATGCGAGCTCGAGCCGAAGGCGCGGAAAGCGCTGATCGACGTGCTGCGCCGCGACGAGCAGGCCCGCGTGGTCGATCTCGACGGCTGGGTGGCACTGCCGGCCTTCGTGCCGCCGAAGGAGCGGCGCGGCCTCGTGCTGATCGACCCGCCCTTCGAGGCCAAGGACGAGTTCGAGCGGCTCGGCGAAGCCTTCTCGGCGGCTTTCGCGAAATGGCCAACCGGTATCTATGTAATTTGGTACCCGGCCAAGAACCGGCGCGCCACCGACACGCTGGCCCAGACGGTCGTGCGGCTCGCAGCTGCAGCAAAGCCCCCCGGGAAATGCCTGCGCCTCGAATTCAGCGTCGCGCCGCAGGCCGACAGAGCCGCCCTCACTTCCACCGGGCTCTTGATCGTCAATCCGCCCTATACGCTGCACGGCGAGCTCAAGACCATTCTGCCCGAACTGGAAATGCCGCTCGGCCAGGGCGGAGCTGCCAGATTCCGATTGGAGGTGCCCAAGCCTTAAAGCCAAGCCGTAACACTCCGGCATTCTTGGGAAAAATATGCAGGACCGGTAGTCAATCTGCAACGAACCGTATTATGCTGTTTCCGTGACTGGCTTTACGTTCCGCTTCCGCGAATGGTTGCGGCGGAGTGAAGGCCTAAGAAAGATCCGGCCGGACCGATGAGGTCCGTCCAAGGATGGCCAGCTCCCGGGCTCCGTAAGGCCCGGTCATGTCGTGACGTGAGTCTGCGTCGCGGCGGAGGAGCAATGAGGGGGAGTTTCCCGATGGCCATGACGGGAACGGTCAAGTTCTTCAACGGCGAGCGCGGCTACGGCTTCATCAAGCCTGACGACGGCGGTCGCGATGTCTTCGTTCACATCACCGCTGTGGAGCGGGCGGGACTGAAGGACCTTGCCGAAGGACAGCGTATCACTTTCGAAGTCGAACCGGACAAGAAGGGGAAAGGCCCGAAGGCGGTCAACCTGGTGATCCTCGCCTAGCGAGCCTGGCGCAAAAAAATCCCGACCGCGAGCGGCCGGGAGGCTGGTCCGGTATTTTCTTCTTGAGACGTCAGAAGTGATAGTTCACGCCTGCGCGGACAACGCTGGCGCTATAGCCGTTGGACACGCCCGTAATCGCGAACTGACTCGTGGACAGATCGATGTAGAGATATTCGAGCTTGACGCTCCAGTTCGGCGCGAGGCCCACTTCCGCGCCGGCACCGATGGTCCAGCCCGCAGTGGTGTGCGATTCCGTCCAACCGAAGGTCTGCCCACGCAGCTCGCCGAACGCAAGACCGGCGGTGCCGTAGAACAACACGTTGCTGAACGCGTATCCCGCGCGGCCCCGCAGGGTGCCGAACCACGGATTGGAGAATTTCCACGGCGCGAAGGTGTCGTCGGCGCCGGCGGCCTGGATGTCGCCCTCGACACCGAACACCCACGGGCCGTTCTGGAAATTGTAGCCGGCTTGCACACCGCCGACGAAGCCCGACGGCTTCGAGGGGTTGTTGTCCACCGAACCCCATTCATAGCCGATGTTGCCGCCGAGATAGGGACCTGCCCAGCTATAGGCATTGAGCGGCTGGTTGACGGTATAGGGCGCACGTTGCCCATAACTGAGATCGGCGGCTTCTGCCGAAGCCGTCCAGCCGGCCGCAACCAACGCGGCCGCGCCCACAACGAGCCCCTTCATCACTCACTCCAACGCAACTGTCGCAACCTGCGCGATGCCTGCGCCGCCGCGCCGGCCCTGCATGGTTACGGAACCAAGAACTTTTCGCGTAGGATTTATCGAGAGTTTTAAGTTAAAGGGCTGTTAAGTCGGGTTACTGCGCTGTTAACAGACTTAAGGAAGCGTTACCGGGACCTGTGCGTGCGGCAGGGCCGGAACTTCAAATCGACACCCCCAGCGCCTAAATTCGTCCCCA
The DNA here is from genome assembly GCF_058803975.1 of Bradyrhizobium sp. GW821-FHT13H06. Classification (NCBI taxonomy): domain Bacteria; kingdom Pseudomonadati; phylum Pseudomonadota; class Alphaproteobacteria; order Hyphomicrobiales; family Nitrobacteraceae; genus Bradyrhizobium; species Bradyrhizobium sp. GW821-FHT13H06. The sequence continues at coordinate 424,687 of NZ_JBXAPN010000006.1, forward strand.
TGGTTCACGATTCCACCGACAATCCGGACGACGCACGCGCGCGCAAATCCCGGCGCGGCATGGCACCGGATGGCCCGCCCCAGGAGATCCAACAGGAGACGGCGCCGCCGGACCTCGATCCCGCCAGCGCAAGCGGCGACGACGAGGACGATGCGCGGCTGCCTGATATCCTAGAGGAGAGTGGCGCCGTCGGAGAAGGCCCGCTCGCGACCGGCCACGAGGCGATCGAACGCGCGGTTCGGCTCGCCCCCACCTCGCCCGGCGTCTATCGCATGCTCAATGCGAATTCCGACGTGCTCTATGTCGGCAAGGCCAAGAACGTCAAAAAGCGCCTGTCCAGCTATGCGCGCCAGAGTGCGCCGCTGCCGGCCCGCATCCTGCGCATGATCGCCGCCACCGTCACCGTGGAGATCGTCTCGACCAATACCGAGACCGAGGCGCTGCTGCTCGAGGCGAACCTCATCAAGCAGCTGCGGCCGCGCTTCAACGTGCAGCTGCGCGACGACAAGTCGTTTCCCTATATCCTGATCACCGGCGACCATTGGGCGCCGCAGATCCTGAAACATCGCGGCGCGCAGACCCGGCCCGGGCGCTATTTCGGCCCGTTCGCCTCCGCGGGCGCGGTCAACCGAACCATCACGGCGCTGCAGCGCGCATTCCTGATCCGCTCCTGCACCGATTCCTTCTTCGAGAGCCGCACCCGGCCCTGCCTGCTCTACCAGATCCGCCGCTGCGCCGGCCCCTGCACCCGCGAGATCGATTTTCCCGGCTATACGACGCTCGTGCGCGAGGCGACCGACTTCCTCTCCGGCAAAAGCCATGCAGTGAAGCAGGAGCTCGCCGGGGAGATGGAGAAGGCGGCCAACGAGCTTGAATTCGAGCGCGCCGCGCTCTACCGCGACCGCCTTGCTGCGCTCTCGGCGATCCAGTCGCAGCAGGGCATCAATCCGCGCACGGTGGAAGAAGCCGACGTGTTCGCCATCCACCAGGAGGGGGGCTTCTCCTGCGTCGAAGTGTTCTTCTTCCGCACCGGCCAGAACTGGGGCAACCGCGCCTATTTCCCACGCGCGGAAAAGACCTTTACGCCGGAGGAAGTGCTCGGCTCGTTCCTCGCCCAGTTCTACGACGACAAGCCGCCGCCGAGGAACATCCTGCTGTCGCACGAGATCGAGGAGAGCGAGCTGCTCGCCAATGCGCTGTCGATCAAGGCCGGCCACAAGGTCGAGGTCACGGCGCCCAAGCGCGGCGAGAAGAAGGAACTCGTCACCCACGCGCTGACCAATGCGCGCGAGGCGCTCGGCCGCAAGCTCGCGGACACCGCGACGCAAGGCCGCCTGCTGGACGCCATGGCCGCAACGTTGAACCTGCCTCACCCGCCCAAGCGCATCGAGGTCTACGACAACAGCCACATCCAGGGCACCAATGCGGTCGGCGCCATGATCGTCGCGGGACCCGACGGCTTCGTGAAGAACCAGTACCGCAAGTTCAACATCAAGTCGGAAGGACTGACGCCAGGCGACGATTACGCCATGATGCGCGAAGTGCTGGAGCGCCGTCTCAAGCGCCTGATCAATCCGCCCGAGGAGGGTCCAGCCAAGGCGAAGGACGACGACTTCCCGCAATGGCCCGACCTCGTGATCATCGACGGCGGCCGCGGGCAGCTCAACGCCGTCCGCGAGATCTTTGCAAATCTCGGCCTGACGCAGGTGTCGCTGATGTCGGTCGCCAAGGGACCGGACCGGGATGCCGGCCGCGAGACCCTGTTCATGCCGGAACGCGAGGCCATCAAGCTCGAGCCGCGCGATCCCGTGCTCTATTTCATCCAGCGCCTGCGCGACGAGGCTCACCGCTTCGTCATCGGTTCGCACCGCAAGCTGCGCAAGAAGGACATCCGCGAGGCCGGCTTGCAGGAGATTCCGGGCATCGGCCCGTCCCGCAAACGTGCCTTGCTACATCATTTCGGGACCCTGAAGGAGATCGAGCGGGCCTCGATCGCCGATCTCGGCAAGGTTCCGGGGGTGAGCGCCGAGAGCGCCCGCAGGATTTTCGAGTATTTCCATCCCCAGCCGGGATGAACTAAAGGGGGACCCAAAGGGAGCCTTGGTCATATGGTCGTCGTATCCCGCACCCATCTGGGAAGCGGAACGGTTGACCTTCAGGCCCGAGCGGTATTGGTAGGACGGATGAACATCGCCACGACACGAGGGACGACCAGGCGCGCGATGTCCCTCCCGAACATCCTGACCTATGGCCGGATCGCCGCGATTCCGGTCGTGGTCGGATGCATTTACGCGCAGTCCATCCTGGATCAGCCGCTGTGGCTGCGCTGGGTCGCGGTCGCCATCTTCATTGCGGCTGCGGTCACCGACTACCTCGACGGCTATTACGCGCGGATCTGGAATCAGCAATCGGCATTCGGCCGGATGCTCGATCCCATCGCCGACAAGCTGCTGGTCGCCTCCTGCCTGCTGATGCTCGCCGCCGACGGCATCATCCACGGCTGGTCGCTGTGGGCCGCCATCGTGATCCTGTGCCGCGAGATCCTGGTCTCGGGCCTGCGCGAATATCTCGCTGCGCTCCGCGTCAGCGTGCCCGTGACAAAGCTTGCGAAGTGGAAGACCACGGTCCAGCTGGTTGCGATCGGCTTCCTGCTCGCCGGCCCGGCTGGCGACGAGGTGCTGCCCATCGTCTCGATGATCGGGCTGGCGCTGCTGTGGGCCTCGGCGATCCTCACCATCTACACCGGCTACGATTATTTCCGTGCGGGCATCCATCACCTCATCAAGGAGGACGAGGGATGAAGGTGAAGTATTTCGCCTGGGTGCGCGAGCGCGTCGGCAAGGCCGAGGAGACGATCGAGCCGCCCCCGAACGTGCGCACCGTCGAGGAACTGATCGCCTGGCTGTCCGGCCAGGGCGAGGCTTATGCGTATGCGTTCGAGAAGCCAAAGGTGATCCGCACCGCGATCGACCACGCCCACGTCAAATCAGACGCCGCGATCGCGGGCGCCCGCGAGATCGCGTTCTTCCCGCCGATGACCGGCGGCTAGGCTCATGACCTGCCCCGTCACCATCCGCATCCAGGAGGGCGATTTCGACATCGCGCGCGAGATCGCGCTCCTGACGAACAGCCGCACTGACATCGGCGCGGTCGTGAGCTTCTCCGGCATCTGCCGCGCCGACGAGGACAGCGCCAAGGTCGCCGCGCTGACGCTCGAACATTATCCGGGCATGGCAGAAGAAGAGATCGAGCGCCATGTCGACGAGGCGAGCTCGCGGTGGCCGCTGAACGGCGTCACGGTGATTCACCGCGTCGGCCGCTTCATGCCGGGCCAGAACATCGTGCTGGTGCTGACCGCCTCGCAGCACCGACAGGCCGCGTTCCAGGCGGCCGAGTTCCTGATGGACTATCTCAAGACCAGTGCGCCGTTCTGGAAGAAGGAAGAGAGCGCCACCGGCACGGGCTGGGTCGAGGCCCACGCCCGCGACGACGAAGCCGCCGCGCGCTGGACCAAATCCTGATGGCAAAAGCCTCCAAGAGAATCCCGCGCGGCCGCGCCGCGCCGAAACTTGCGAAAGTCGGACGCGGCGAGCTTCTCACGCTGCTCGACTTCGTCCGCTACGCGGTCAGCCGCTTCGTCGAAGCCAGGCTCGCTTTTGCCCACGGCACCACTGATCCGGTCGCGGAAGCCGCCTTCCTGGTCTGCGAGGCGCTGCATCTCAATCCTGAACAGTTCGAGGTGTTCGCCAATGCCCGCGTCACGGCGGCCGAGAGCAAGATCCTGCTCGACTTGATCCACAAGCGCGTCACCACACGCAAACCGGCCGCCTATCTCGTCAACAAGATCTATATGCGCGGCCTGCCCTTCTATGTCGACGAGCGCGTCATCGTTCCGCGCTCCTTCATCGGCGAGCTCCTGGATTCGCATTTCGGCAGCGAGAGCGAGGCCGGCTCGCTGATCGACGACCCTACGGCGGTCACGCGCGTGCTCGACCTCTGCACGGGATCGGGATGCCTCGCGATCCTCGCCGCGCACCATTTCCCGAACGCCACCATCGATGCCGTCGACATCTCCAAGGGGGCACTTGAAGTCGCCGCGCGCAATGTCGGCGAATACGGGCTCGAGGACCGGATCAACCTCTATCGCGGCGACCTGTTCGCCCCGCTCGGCGACAACAGATACGACCTGATCATCACCAATCCGCCTTACGTCGATGCCGAAGGCATGGCGGCGTTGCCGCCGGAGTGCCGGGCCGAGCCGAAGCTCGCCTTCGACGGCGGCGCCGACGGTCTCGACGTGGTGCGCCGCATCCTGCGCGATGCGCCCGATCACCTGACGCCGGATGGCGGGTTGATCTGCGAGATCGGTCGCGGCCGCGAGCTGGTCGACGAAGCCTTTCCGGAGCTGCCGCTGCTCTGGCTGGACACCGAGGATGCCGAGGGCGAGGTGTTCTGGATCGCAGCCGCCGATCTCGGCTGATTCAGCACGACGGATCCCGCTCCGTCGGAACAAGTCAAATACCGCCACGTTCATCCCCCGAGGAATTTTCTCGCTCTCGGAGGATGTCCGTATGCTCGCTCCATCGGGCGAATTGCTGCGCGCCGGCATGGCGCTCAAGCTCAATCACGTCAAACGCGCCGCCCAATCCTATTTGCGCGACCAGACCGGCCGCGCAACCGGCAGGATGACATCCTACGCGGTGGCCGGCGGACTGTTCGCGGTCGCGGGCCTGTTCGTTGTCGCGGCATTTTTCGTCGGACTGATCGCCCTGTACCGCTGGCTCGCGATCACTTACGGCCAATTCTGGGGTTTTGGTGCCGTCGGCGCAGTGCTGCTGGTGCTGGCTGCGGTCTGCGCCGGGGTGGCCATGGCCGAGATGAGACGCAAGGCCAAGCCGATCGTGCCGCTTGCGAGCCGCCTGCGCGTGGCGGTCGCGACGCCGCGGATCCCACGTGGAACGGTCAAGCAGGCGGTGAAGGAGGTCGCAACGACGATTCCCCTCGTGCCGCTTGCGCCGGGTGAACGTGGTCGTGGCAGCAAGGCTTATGACGGCAAGCCCTATGACGGCAAGGCTTATGACGGTAAGGCTTGGCCGGTCCGCGCCAACCGCCCCGTGCAACTCGGCCTGATGCTCGCAGCCGTCGGCTTGGTCGGGCTGACGGCCGCCCGCCGGCGGCGTCACAGGCACAGTCTGGATGCGTGATGCCGGCGCGGCGCTCCGAGCAGATCGACTCCTGGCTGCTGGTGGCGGCGACGGCCGTCTTCGTGCTGACGGTGGAGCGCTACTTTCAGGATTCGGGCCTGATCCGGTCGGGACCTCCGCAAGACCACCGCAACGGCGAAGCGAATTCGCCGGAGACGCACCCGGCCGGCGCGGCGACGCAGCCCGGCCGGGGCCGCCATGCGAAGAGCCCGTTCACGATCCCCTGGGCGGGTTGGAAGGATATCTTCTGGCGGACCTATCAGCGCATCGACGAGGATCGCCTGCTCGCGACGGCGGGCGGCGTCGTCTTCTTCGGGCTGCTCGCCATCTTCCCCGCAGTCACGGCGCTCGTCTCCTCTTATGGCCTGTTCGCCAATCCGGCGACGATCAGCGCCAACCTCCACACGCTTGCGACCATGCTGCCCGAAGGCTCGTTCCAGATCGTCGAGGACCAGGTTGCGCGCGTGGTGTCGAACGGCACCGCCACGCTGGGTGTCACCTTCCTGTTCGGCCTGCTGCTTGCGATCTGGAGTGCCAATGCCGGTGTCAAGGCGATCTTCGACGCCCTCAACGTCGCCTACGAGGAACGCGAGAAGCGCAGCTTCATCCGGCTGAACATGGTCTCGCTGGCCTTTACCGTCGGCGGCATCGTGGCACTGCTGTTGATGGTGGGGGCCGTCGTCGCCTTCCCGCTTGCGCTCGATCATCTCGGCCTGGCGCCTGAAAGCAAGCTGATCGTGGCGCTGGCGCGATGGCCGCTGCTGTTCCTGATCCTGCTCGTCGCACTCGCCATCCTCTACCGCTTCGCTCCCAGCCGTGACGCGCCGCGCTGGCAATGGCTGAGCCTGGGCGCCGTGACGGCCGCGATCCTCTGGATCGCCGGTTCGGCCCTGCTCTCCTGGTACCTCTCGGAATTCGCCAATTACAACGCGACCTACGGCTCTCTGGGTGCTGCGATCGGCCTGATGATGTGGATGTGGATGTCGGCGATCGTCATCATGTTCGGCGCCGAGCTGAATTCTGAGATCGAGCGGCAGACGCTGCGCGACACGACCACCGGGCGGCCGAAACCGCTCGGCACCCGCGAAGCCGTCTCGGCCGACACGGTCGGCGCCACCGCGCCATTCTGATCGGTGCGGTCAGGCCGGAGCCGGCCCGACCGCATCTTTGGGCCATCAGCGCTTGGTGATCACGGCTTCCAGATATTCGCTGTGCACCACGATCGTGCCGTCGTCGGCGTGGTTGAACTCCCCGAGCAGCGCCAGGAGGTCGCGCTTCAGCGCGGCCTGGCCGCTCTCGTCGAGCGCGGCAAACGCCTTCAGCGTAGGCCCGTAGAAGGTCTTGAAGATATCGAGCCAGTGGTCCGGCGAGCGATAGCGGAACACGAACATGCGCGGCTCGGCGGCAATCTCGGAAGCCTGGCTTCCGAACATCTCTTCCAGCCGCGCAGCCGTGCCCCACAGTGCCGGTGACTTCACCCCCGCCGGCGGCGGCAAATGCCTGCCGATGGTCTTGAACAGCTGGCCGATGAAACCTTCCGGCGTCCAGTTGGCGAGGCCGATTTTGCCGCCGGATCTGCAGACCCGCGCGAGCTCGGAGGCGGCCTTGTCCTGATCCGGTGTGAACATCACGCCGAAGGTCGAGAGCACGACGTCAAAGGTGGCATCGGCAAACGGCAACGCTTCGGCATCCGCCTCGCGGAACTCGACCTTGAGATGTTCGGCCGCCGCGCGCTCCTGCCCGCGCTTGAGCAATGCCGGCACGTAGTCGGTGGACGTCACGTCACACCAGCGCCGCGCCGCGGCCAGCGTCGCATTGCCGTTGCCGGCGGCGACGTCAAGCACCTTGCTGCCGGCGCGCAAGTCGATTGCCTCACAGAGCTGTTCGCCGACGATCTGCAAGGTGGTGCCGACAACGGCATAGTCGCCCGACGACCAGGCGCCGTGCTGGCGCTGCTTGACGGCGGCAAGGTCAGGCTGGGATGTGGGCTGTTTGAGGGCTGCGGATGTCGACATGGGCAAATCTCCTGGGGTTGAAAACGCCGGGACGATACGGCGCATGCGGTCCGCTGGCCTTGAGAGCAGCGTTATTTTGCGCTGAGAACGCCTTGATTTCCGGACGGGAGCCGCGGCGAGCCTGATGCAGGCTGCCGGACAGTCACTATCCCCTCGAATCAACAATGATGTTAGGGTCATGCATTGCTTGGGGGAGCATGAGCCGTGACGGGTTGGAGCGCGACCCGTGTTTTCCCGGTGAAGCAGTCAGCTCTTGAGGCATAACGCGCGGCATGATTCGCATTTCGACGATCTTCATCGCCATCTGCATGGTCCTGGTCGCGGCCTCGCTCGGGCTCGTGCTCTATTCGGTCGCCGGCATCAGCGGAACGGAATCGGCCATCGTCGCGCTGACCGCGCTGACGTTCCTGATCCTCTACAACGCGGTGTCGATGCGGCTGCGCGACCGCAGCGACGTCGGCGGGCAGATCGCCGACCTCTCGCGGGGCACCGCCGACCTCGCCCGACAGGTGGCCGAGTTCGGGCGCCGGCTTGCCGCGATCGAGGGCCGCATCGCCTCGTCCAATTCGGCCAACTCCGACCGCGTCCAGTCGGTGATCGGCGAGATCAACGAACTCGGCGGATTGGTCAGGCAGCTTGCCACCACCGTATCGGCCCATGAGGATCTGCTGGCCGGCCACGCGCCGGCCCCCGCCCCGGTCATGAGGCCCGAGCCGGAGACGCCGATCGATCTGGCTGCCCCCTTCGAGGAGAAGCCGGTCGCCGCTCCCCCGCTGCCCGCGCCGCGACCGGCACCGGCTGTCCAGGCCCAGCCCGCCAACCCGGTTCAGACCGGCAACGGACGCAGCCAGACCCAGTTGCTGGCGACGCTGCGCAATGCAATCGACGAGAACCGCATCGACATATTCCTGCAGCCGATGGTGACGCTGCCGCAGCGCAAGGTGCGGTTCTACGAGGCGGTGACGCGCCTGCGCGACGAGCGCGACCAGCTGATCGTCGCCGAGGAGTTCATCAGCATCGCGGAAGCCTCCGGCCTGATCGGGCGCATCGACAACATGGTGATGCTGCGCTGCGTGCAGGTGCTGCGGCGCCTGATGGTGCGCAACAAGGACGTCGGCGTGTTCTGCAACCTCGCAGCCTCCACGCTCGGCAATTCCACCACCTTCGCGCAATGCCTCGACTTCCTCGAAGCCAACCGGGCGCTGGCGCCCTCCCTGGTGCTGGAGTTCAAGCAGTCGACGTTCCGCAATCTCGGCCCCGCCGAGACCGAGAATCTCGCGGCGCTCGCCCAGCGCGGCTTCCGTTTCTCGATCGACCATGTCACGGATCTGCGCATCGAGCCGCGCGAACTGGCCGATCGCGGGGTACGCTTCATCAAGGTGCCGGCCACGCTGCTGCTCGATCCCAGGCAGGCCTCGACCTCGGACATCCATCCCTCCGATCTCTCCGACCTGCTCGGCCGCTTCGGCATCGACCTGATCGCCGAGCGGATCGAGGGCGAGCGCGCCGTGGTCGACCTGCTCGACTACGATGTGCGCTTCGGACAGGGGTTCCTGTTCGCGCCGCCGCGGCCATTGCGGCCGGAGGGGCCATCTGCTACCGCCGGGGCCCCGCCGAACCAGACGAAAGACATTCAGGGACCTCATGGCTCCGGCACACCCAGCTCAGGCGCGACGTCATCTGCGCCTCCGCCACAACGCATCACCGGCAACGCGGCGCTCGCGCGCCGCATCTGATCGGCCGCGCAGATCATGACTACGCTACATTTTGCCGAAGGCCTGCGCGAGCTCGTGGGCGGTGTGGACGTCGTGCTCAGCGACATCTGGGGCGTGGTCCATAACGGGCTAGAATCCTTCCCCGAAGCCTGCGAGGCGCTGCACACCTATCGCAGCCGCGGCGGTACGGTGATCCTGATCACCAACGCGCCGCGCCCGGCCGACTCCGTACAGCGGCAATTGCGCAAGCTCGGTGTCCCCGATGAGACCTATGACGCGATCGTATCTTCAGGCGACCTGACCAGGCTCTATGTCGCCGAGCATCCCGGCCGCAAGATGTTCTGGCTCGGCCCCGAGCGCGACAACTCGATCTACCGCGGCCTCGATGCGGTGACCGCGCCGCTGGAGGAAGCCGACTACATCGTCTGCACCGGCCTCTATGACGACGAGACCGAGACGGCGGAAGACTATCGCGGCATGATGCTGAAGGCACGCGAGCGCAAGCTGACGCTGGTCTGCGCCAACCCCGACATCGTGGTGGAACGCGGCGACCGGCTGATCTATTGCGCCGGGGCGATCGCGGAGCTCTACCGCGAACTCGGCGGCGAGGTGATCTTCTATGGCAAACCGCACCGGCCGATCTACGAGCGCGCCATGTCACTCGCCGGGGAACGCCAGGGCAACCAGATCGACCGCAAGAAGGTGCTGGCGATCGGGGATTCCGTCCGCACCGACCTGACCGGCGCGCGCGAATTCGGCATCGACTGCCTGTTCGTGACCCGCGGCATCCATGCCGAGGAGTTCGAAGGTCTTGACCAGCTCGACCCGACATCGGTCGTGGAATTGTTCGGCCACCCGCCGAAGGCGCTGATGCGCGAATTGAAGTGGTGACGGCGCGGATGACCGCGCAGGCACTTCGGGCTTAGACCGATTGCCTAAGTGTCCGACGCCGTCATGGCCGGGCTTGACCCTGCCATCCACGTCTCTCTGCGCAAACGTGGATGCCCGGGACGAGCCCGGGCATGACGATTTCAACAAATGAATGTTGTCAGGCGAGGCGCGCTTACGCGCTCGCCATGTCCGGGAAGACCGCCTCGATCTTGGTCTTCAGCGTCGCCGCATTGAACGGCTTGACGATGTAGTTGTTCACGCCGGCCTTCTTGGCCGCGATCACGTTCTCGGTCTTGGATTCTGCCGTGATCATGATGAAGGGCGTGGTGGCGAGGTTCGGATCCGCGCGGACTTCGCGCAGGAGGTCGTAACCCGTCATCGGCTCCATGTTCCAGTCGGAGATCACGAGCCCGTACTTCTTGCCACGCATCTTGTTCAGCGCTGCCGAACCATCGCTGGCATCATCGATGTTCTCGAAGCCAAGCTGCTTCAGCAGATTCCGGATGATACGGATCATGGTGCTGTAGTCATCCACCACCAGAACCGGCATCGACAAATCAACCGCCATCTCGACTCCCCCAACGCAAACCCAGGAATATTAGGATCGGACCTGCCAGGCCGGAGCCCTGCAGTTCCACGCCTCAAGGACTAGCATCAAGGCGTTAAACAGCGCGTTAATTGCGGACATCGCCAAAGGACTGAAATCGTGTTCAATCTCTGCGCTCCCCCGCTTGACTCCCTCAGGCCGGTCGAGCCACGGTCCGGACCGGTCCTGCCCGGTTCGAGAAATTCCCCTGATGGCTCCGCCTTTTACCGTTATCCGCGACACAACGCCGGATTCCGCGATTCCGAGGGGCGCCGTGGTCGCCATGGGCAATTTCGACGGCGTTCATCTTGGCCATCGCGCGGTGATCGCGGCAGCGCTGGAGATGGGCCGGACGCATGGCCGCCCTGCGCTGGCATTGACCTTCGAGCCGCATCCGCGGCGATTTTTCAGCCCCAACACCCCGCAATTCCGCCTGACGGACGAGCGGGCCAAGCTGCGGCTGTTGGCCGGCACCGGGCTGGCCGGCGCCGTGGTCATGACCTTCGACAAGGCGCGTGCCGGAACCAGCGCACAAGATTTCATTCACCATGACCTGATCGGGCGTCTCGGCGTCAGTGGCATCGCGGTCGGCTACGACTTCCATTTCGGCAAGGGACGGGTCGGCTCGCCGAGCCTTCTCGTCAACGAGGCGCCCCGGCTCGGCATCGAGGTCGACGTGCAACCGCATGTCGATATCGACGAGCGGCCCGTCTCCTCCAGCGCGATCCGGATCGCCCTCGCCGAGGGCCAGCTCGACGACGCGACCACCATGCTGGGCGCGCCCTGGTTCATTACCGGCGAGGTCATCCATGGCGAAAAGCGCGGCCGCGACCTCGGCTATCCCACCGCCAACATTCGCCTGGACGCCAATTGCGGGCTCAAGCACGGCATCTACGCGGTGCGGGTCGGCCGCGGTGCCGAGCGGCTCGACGGCGTGGCCAGCTTCGGCCGCCGCCCGACCTTCGACAATGGCGCCCCGCTCCTGGAGATCTTCCTGTTCGACTTCAAGGGCGACCTCTACGGGCAGCTCCTCGACTGCGCCTTCATCGGCTTCATCCGCGAAGAGCTGAAATTCGACAGCCTTGAGGCCCTGATCCGCCAGATGGACGACGATTCCGCCCGCGCCCGCGCCATCCTGGCCGGCGCCCCGGACGCGTTTCCGAGGCTGGGCGTGATCGATTGAGCCCGAAACCGGGCCACCCGAACCTTTGCGCTTCCCTTGGCCCCCTGCTATGGAGAGCCCATGTTTGCGCGGCGCATCATAGGGATTAGCGGCCCGGCTTCCGCCTGAGCCTTTGGCTCGGCGCAAGACCGGGATTTTGTCGTTTCACTCCCGCGATTCCGCATCGCGATCCGTTCCCGCGCCCTTCCGAGCCAGTCAGCCTCATGTCCGAAAAGCCGCAGAAGTCCCAAAAGTCTGAAGCCAAAGACTATTCGAAAACCCTGTTCCTGCCGCAGACCGAATTCCCGATGCGGGCCGGCCTGCCGCAGCGCGAGCCGGAGATCCTCAAGCGCTGGTACGAGATCGGCCTCTACGAGAAGCTGCGCGAGGGCGCGAAGGGCCGCGCCAAGTTCGTGCTGCATGACGGCCCGCCCTACGCAAACGGCAACATCCATATCGGCACTGCGCTGAACAAGATCCTGAAGGATCTCGTCACCAAGAGCCAGCAGATGCTCGGCTTCGATTCCAACTACGTGCCGGGCTGGGACTGCCACGGCCTGCCGATCGAGTGGAAGGTCGAGGAGGAGCACTACCGCAAGAAGGGCAAGCAGAAGCCCGACTTCCGCGACAGTGCCGCAATGATCGATTTCCGGAAGGAGTGCCGCGCCTATGCCACGCACTGGCTCGGCATCCAGCGCGAGGAGTTCAAGCGCCTGGGGGTGATCGGCGACTGGGACCATCCCTACGCCACCATGAGCTATCCCGCCGAAGCGCAGATCGCACGCGAGCTGATGAAGTTCGCCGCCAACGGCACGCTCTATCGCGGCTCCAAGCCGGTGATGTGGAGCGTGGTCGAGAAGACCGCGCTGGCCGAAGCCGAAGTGGAGTACGAGGACCACACCTCCGATACGGTGTGGGTGAAATTCCCGGTGACCTCGCCCGCGCACGGTGCGCTCGCCTCCGCAAGCGTCGTGATCTGGACCACCACGCCCTGGACGCTGCCCGGCAACCGCGCCATCTCGTTCTCGCCGAAGATCGCCTACGGTCTCTACAAGGTGACGGACGCGCCCGCCGACAATTGGGCCAAGACCGGCGACCTCCTCATCCTTGCCGACGCGCTCGCGGAAGAAGTCTTCAAGCAGGCGCGCGTGACGGCATATGAGAAGGTCCGCGAGGTCCCCGGCGACACCATGGACGCGATCGAATGTTCCCATCCGCTGAAGGGCCTTGGCGGCTATGACTTCGTCGTGCCGCTGCTGCCCGGCGACCATGTCACCGACGACACCGGTACCGGCTTCGTGCACACGGCGCCCGGCCATGGCCGGGAGGACTTCGATGTCTGGATGGCGCAGGCGCGCGATCTCGATGCGCGCGGCATCAACACCGCGATCCCCTACACCGTCGACGAGAACGGCGCCTACACCGATCATGCGCCGGGTTTTGCCGGCAAGCGCGTCATCAACGACAAGGGCGAAAAGGGCGATGCCAACGAGGCCGTGATCAAGGCGCTCGTCGACAGAGGCATGCTGCTCGCGCGCGGCCGGCTGAAGCATCAATATCCGCACTCCTGGCGCTCCAAGAAGCCGGTGATCTTCCGCAATACGCCGCAATGGTTCATCGCGATGGACAAGCCGATTGTGGACGCCCCGGGCAAAGCCGGGGCTACGGACATCGCGATGGGCGGCAAGACGAAGAGCGGCGACACGCTGCGCGCCCGCGCGCTGCACGCGATCTCGGTGACGCAATGGGTCCCGCCCTCGGGCGAGAACCGCATCAACGGCATGATCGAGGCGCGGCCGGACTGGGTGATCTCGCGCCAGCGCGCCTGGGGCGTGCCGATCGCCGTGTTCGTGCGCGAGAAGGGCGACGGCTCCGCCGAGATCCTGCACGACGAGGCGGTGAACGCGCGCATCGGCGAGGCCTTCGAGCAGGAAGGCGCCGACGCCTGGTACGCAACCGGCGCGCGCGAGCGATTCCTGGGCGCGCGCGCGAGCGAGGATTGGCAGAAGGTCGACGACATTCTCGACGTCTGGTTCGATTCCGGCTCGACCCACGCCTTCGTGCTCGAAGACCCCGTGCATTTCCCGGGGCTATCAGGCATCAAGCGCAAGGTCGACGGCGGCACCGACACGGTGATGTATCTGGAAGGCTCGGACCAGCACCGCGGCTGGTTCCACTCCTCGCTGCTGGAAAGCTGCGGCACGCGCGGTCGGGCTCCTTACGACATCGTGCTGACCCACGGCTTCACCCAGGCCGAGGACGGCCGCAAGATGTCGAAGTCGCTCGGCAACACCATCGAGCCGCAGGCCGTCATCAAGGAATCCGGCGCCGACATCCTGAGGCTCTGGGTCGCATCCAGCGACTACACTGACGACCAGCGCATCGGCCCCGAGATCCTGAAGAACACGGTCGAGACCTATCGCAAGCTGCGCAACACCGTGCGCTGGATGCTGGGCACGCTGCATCACTACAAGCCGGCCGACGCAGTCGCGCCCGCCGAGATGCCCGAGCTGGAGCGCCTGATGCTGCACGAGCTCGCGGTGCGCGCCGGCGCGATCGGCAAGGCCTATCGGGAGTTCGACTACAAGACCGTGGTCGCGATCCTGTCCGCCTTCCTGAACAGCGAGCTCTCCGCGTTCTACTTCGACATCCGCAAGGACACCCTTTACTGCGATCCGCCCTCTTCGCTGACGCGCAAGGCGGCGCTGACGACCATCGACCTGTTGTGCGCCTCGATCCTGAAATGGCTGGCGCCGATCCTCAGCTTCACCGCGGAGGAAGCCTGGCGCATGTACCGGCCCGACGCCGAGCCGTCCGTGCATCTGGCGCTGTTCCCGACCGACCTGGAAGACCTGCGCGACGACAGGCTCGCCGCAAAATGGGAGACGATCCGCAACGTCCGCCGCGTCGTCACCGGGGCGCTCGAGCTCGAACGCGCCGCCAAGAACATCGGCTCCTCGCTCGAGGCGTCGCCGGTGATCTATGTCGCCGACCGCGACATGCTCATGACGCTGTTCGACACCGATCTCGCCGAGATCTGCATCACCTCGAACTACGAGGTGCGCGAGGGCGAGGCGCCGGCTTCGGCGTTCCGTCTCGATGCCGTGCCCGGCGTTGCGGTCGTGGTGGAGAAGGCGGTCGGCACCAAATGCGCCCGCTCCTGGAAGATTTCGCCGATGGTCGGCGAGGACCCTGAATACCCCGACGTCACCCCGCGCGACGCGAAGGCGCTGCGCGAATGGAAGGCGCTGGGGGTGAGCGTCTGATCGGTCGACCATGACCCCGCTCCGCGCCGGCATCCTCGCGGCAATGGTCACGCTGGTGGCCGACCAGGCCTCGAAGCTCTGGCTCTTGAACGTGTTCGACCTCGCCCGTCGCGGCGCGGTGCGGGTGACGCCATTCTTCGACCTGGTGCTGGCCTGGAACATCGGAATCAGCTTCGGCTGGCTCCAGAACGACAGCCAGGCAGCGCAGCTCGCGCTGATGGCCGTCAAAGGTATCGCGGTGGTCGCGCTGGCGATCTGGATGGCCCGCTCGCACACCATGCTTGCGACGACCGCGCTCGGCCTGATCATCGGCGGCGCCTTCGGTAACGGCATCGACCGCCTGGCCTATGGCGCTGTGGTGGATTTCGCCTTGCTCCACATCGAGATCGCCGGAAAAACCTATAATTGGTATGTGTTTAACCTCGCGGACGTGGCCATCGTTGCTGGGGTGGCGGCGCTATTGTATGATTCCTTCCTGGGGGTACCCGCCGCAAAAGCGCCCTGATCCCGGCCGATACGGACCGGCGGTGGAACCCGGCCTTTGCGAGGATGAGTGCCGCGTGCGCGCGGCAATCTGCCACAATATGGAACAGGTAAAGCAATGCGCAGCGCGATGACCAGCGATTCGATGGTGCGAGACCCCCGGTGGGGGCTCTGGCGGGCATTGAAATTGTCCGCTGTCGCACTTGGCATCGGTCTCGTCATGTCGACCGGCGCGGCCCGCGCCGGTGACGACGACGAGGAAGACGATATGACCTTCGAAGAGAGGCTCATCGACAATCTGATGTCCGGCATCGGCGCCAAGAGCATGGAAAAGAAGGGCATCGAATACCGCGAGCGCTCGCCGCTGGTCGTGCCGCCCAAGCTCGATCTGCCGCCGCCTGCGACCGAAGCCAAGGCTGCGCCGAACTGGCCCAAGGACCCCGAAGAAAAGCGCCGCAAGGAAGCCATCGCCGCGCGCAAGAAGGCCACCAAGGCAACGGAGAACTGGCAGGCCGCCCAGCCGCTGACGCCTGCCGAGATGAAGGCCGGCCAGGTCGCCGCAGCGCCCCGCACGAGCAACGATCCGATTCAGCCGGGCACCAACGGCAACCCCTCGCTGAGCCCCGCCGAGCTCGGTTTCACCGGCGGCCTGTGGAACATGATGAAGGGTGGCAGCAGCTCCGAGTCCAAGGAGTTCACGTCGGAGCCGCCGCGCCAGTCGCTGGTCGAGCCGCCGCCAGGCTACCAGACGCCGTCGCCGAACTACGCCTATGGCGCCGGGCCGGACAAGTCGCGGCGGATGTACTACGACATCATGTCCGGCAAGGACAAGGAACAATAGCGTTCCTGTCCACTGCGACATCCTGACAAATGCGAAGCCGGCGCCGGCGCATCCCTGCGCGCCCGGCGCCGCCGTAAATTGCCTATCAGTAACTTGCCTACGAGATGCGTTCTCTGCTTCGTGACGCGAAGCCTCAGCCGCACGGTGTAGCATGCCGTGCCTCCGAGCCGGACATCCGGGCTCGGCCTTTCAAAAGGATCATGATGTCCTCTTACCGATCGGCTGCCTGCCTCCTTGCCGCGCTGCTTTCGACGAGTGTCCTGTCAGCCGGCACGTCCCTCGCCCAGACCACGGTAACATCGGCTCCGCCCGCCAGCTTCACGCTCAGCAACGGCATGCAGGTCGTGGTGATCCCGGATCACCGCACCCCCGTCGTCACCGAGATGATCTGGTACAAGGTCGGCTCGGCGGACGAGACGCCAGGCAAATCCGGGCTCGCGCACTTCCTCGAGCACCTGATGTTCAAGGGCACCTCGAAGCATCCGGCCGGAGAATTCTCCCAGACCGTGCTTCGCATCGGCGGCAACGAGAACGCCTCGACGTCGGTCGACTACACCAATTACTACCAGCGTGTGCCGAAAGAGCAGTTGCCGACCATGATGGAGTTCGAGGCCGACCGCATGACGGGCCTCGTCCTCAAGGACGAGAACGTGCTGCCCGAGCGCGACGTCGTGCTCGAAGAGTACAACATGCGCGTCGCCAACAATCCGGATGCGCGGCTGAACGAGCAGATCATGGCCGCGCTCTATCTCAACCATCCCTACGGGCGTCCGGTGATCGGCTGGCATCAGGAGATCGAAAAGCTCGATCGCGAGGATGCGCTCGCCTTCTATCGCCGCTTTTATGCGCCGAACAACGCGATCCTGGTGATCGCCGGTGACGTCGACGCCGCCGAAATCCGCCCGCTGGTCGAACGCAATTTCGGCTCCATCCCGGCGCAGCCCGCCATCCCGGCACGCCGCGTCCGTCCGCAGGAGCCGGAGCCCGCCGCACCGCGCACCGTCACGCTGGCCGACCCGCGCGTCGAGCAGCCGAGCATGCGGCGCTATTATCTGGTGCCCTCCGCGACCACGGCGGCAGCCGGCGAGAGCGCGGCCCTCGACGTGCTGGCGCAGCTGATGGGCAGCGGCAGCAATTCCTATCTCTACCGCGCGCTCGTCGTCGATAAGCCGCTCGCGGTGTCCGCCAACGCCAGCTATTCGAGCATCTCGCTCGACCCGACCCAGTTCGCGATCTCGGCCGCGCCGAAACCCGGCGTCAGCTTCGCAGAAGTGGAGCAGGCGGTCGATGGTGTCATTGCCAGCGTTGCGCAGAACCCGATCCGCGCCGAGGATCTGGAACGCGTGAAGACCCAGCTCATCGCCGAGGCGATCTATGCCCAGGACAACCAGGCGGTGCTGGCGCGCTGGTACGGCGGCGCGCTGACCACGGGCCTGTCGATCGAGGACATCAGGAGCTGGCCCGACCGCATCCGCGCCGTCACCGCCGAGCAGGTTCGCGCCGTCGCGCAGAAATGGCTCGAGAAGAAGCGCTCGGTGACGGGCTATCTGATCAAGGACACCGCTACCGCCAAGCGCGAGGAGAAGCGTTCGTGACCTATCCCTTCCTTCGACGCGTTGCATTCTCCCTTGCCGCCGGCGCGACGCTCGCGCTCGCCGCCGTCTCGCCGTCACATGCCGCCGCAAAAATCCAGCGCCTGATCTCGCCCGGCGGCATCGAAGCCTGGTTCGTGCAGGACGCGACTGTGCCGCTGATCGCGATGGAATATTCCTTCGCCGGCGGTTCGTCCCAGGATCCCAAGGACAAGCCGGGCGTCGCCAATCTGGTCGGTGATCTCCTCGACGAAGGCTCCGGCGATCTCGATTCCAAGTCGTTCCATGAACGGCTCGACCGCCGCGCCATCGAGCTCTCGTTCAACGCCACCCGCGATACGTTTCGCGGCAGCCTGCGCATGCTGCGCGACAACAAGGACGAGGCCTTCGACCTGCTCAGGGGCGCGCTGACCTCGCCGCAATTCAACACCGCCGACGTCGAACGTATCCGCTCGCAGGTCATCTCGGGCCTGCGCCGCGAGACCACCAATCCGACCTCGCTGGCGAGCCGCAAGTTCCTGGAAGTCGCCTTTGGCGAGCATCCTTACGGCCGGCAGACCAACGGCAACCTCGACAGCGTGCCGACCATCACGGTCGCCGACATGAGGGATTATGTCGGCCGTGTCCTCGCCAAGGATGGGCTGAAGATCGCGGTCGTCGGCGACGTCGATCCGGCGACCCTGGGCAAGCTGCTCGACCACACATTCGGCAGCCTGCCTGCCAAGGCCAATCTGACGCCGGTCCCCGATGTCGAGGCTGCAAAGCCGCCGCAACGCACCTTCGTGACGCTCGACGTGCCGCAGACCGTGATCACCTTCGGCGGCCCCGGGGTGAAACGCAGCGATCCGAACTTCATGGCGGCCTATGTCGTCAACCACATCCTCGGCGGCGGCGGCCTGTCCTCCCGGCTCTATCGCGAAGTGCGCGAGAAGCGCGGGCTGGCCTATTCGGTGTTCGAATCGCTGCTCTGGATGGAGCATTCGGCGATCTTCATCGGCAACACCGGCACGCGCGCCGACCGCGCCGGCGACACCATCGACGCCATCGAGAAGGAGGTGCGCCGCATGGCCGAGGAGGGCCCGACGCAGAAGGAGCTCGATGAGGCCAAGTCCTACCTCAAGGGCTCGCAGATGCTGGCGCTCGACACCTCCTCCAAGCTGGCACAGGCGCTGCTGCAATATCAGCAGGACAAGCTGCCGATCGACTATATCGAGAAGCGCAACGCCATCGTCGACGCCGTGACGCTGGACGACGCCAAGACGGCCGCCAAGCGGTTGTGGGGCCAGGGGCTGCTGACCGTCGTCGTCGGCCGCGCCCCGCAGGCTGCGGCGCAACCGGCGGCTGCGACGTCGAAGTCGAACTGATCTGTTCTCCACACGCTCCCTGAATGGCCGGGCTCGTCCCGGCCATTTGCGTTTGCGTGAGCACCATTGCCGAACCTGGACGTCCGCGATATGTCCGGACACCACGGATGGTGCCCACATGCTGCGGATATCCCGCGATCTCGTCATCGACGAGGACGACATCGAGATTGGCTTTGTCCGCGCCTCCGGCCCGGGCGGGCAGAACGTCAACAAGGTCGCGACCTCGGCACAGCTGCGCTTCGACACGCGCAAGCTGACCTTGCCGGAGGACGCGGCCCTGCGGCTTGCGCGCCTTGCCGGCCAACGCATGACCAAGGAGGGGGTCATTGTGATCCAGGCGCAGCGCTTCCGCACCCAGGAGCGCAACCGCCAGGATGCCATCGACCGTCTCACGGAGATGCTGCGCGAGGCGATGATCAGGCCGACGCCGAGGCGCGCGACGCGGCCGACCTTCGCCTCCAAGCAGCGCCGGCTCGAGGGCAAGAAGCGCCGCAGTGACGTCAAGGCAGGACGCGGCCGGAGCTTCGACGACTAACTGGCGCGGCCAAAAACTCCGGCCGCGACGCGACCGGAGTTCTGCTGTTGCTCCCGAGGCGCTAGTAACGCTTGGATGGAGCCGCACCACCCGATGTGGAATCGTCGGCCGCCCCTTTCCGCGCAGCGCTGCCCGTGGTGCCGACCGTGCCCCTGGTGCCTTTGGTCGACTTCATGCCCGTCTTCTCACCCGCCGCGTCCGGCTGAGAGCTCATATCTTCGTCGCCGCTGCCCATCGTGCCGCCTTGCATCGGTTTGCTCTGCACGCTGCCGCCCGTCTTGGCAGGTGGCGCGCCCTGCGCGAGCACGGGCGTGGCAATGAGAGCCGATAGAGCGCATGCGATCATCGATGTCTTGACCAACTTCATCCATTTCTCCTGGATTCTTTCGCGAGGAACGGCTCGGCGGCTCCCACGCCGCTCATCTGCGCCGGCCATGTCATCGCGTTGAGAGTTCGAGCGGCGTAATCGTCATGGAAACCGGATGGTGTGGTGATCGTTTAGGGATTTCACGGCGGTTTCGCGGAATTGTGCTCCGCATATAAGGCGCCGCGGAACATCACACGCGCCCCACACATCTCTGCTTGCCGCGAAACAGCCCGCTACTACCACCACGTCTTTGACGCCGACTAGAGTTTGCACACGCTGGATTTGACGTGGATGAGCGAGCTCTTGGCGATACGCACGATCGTGCTGGGATTGTGCACCGCGATGGTGCTGATGGTGCGAGGCGCCGACGCGCAGATGCCGCTGCCGGCGGCAAAGCCGCCGGATGGCGCGACACTGTTCAGGCAGCAATGCGCGGCGTGCCATACCACCAATCTGTCGGATCCGATGCGGCAAGGTCCGCCGCTGGTACGGATCGTGGGCCGCGCTGCCGGCAAGGTCGAAGGCTTTCACTATTCAGACGGTCTCGCCAAAGCTGACTTCACCTGGGACGAGGCCCGGCTGGACGCGTGGCTGGCCAATCCGCAAGCCGTCGTTCCTGGTGTGATCATGGCCTATCGGCAGGCCAGGCCCGAGACACGCGCCGCCATCATCACTTACCTCAAGGAGCTGAACTGAATGGCAAAGCCAGTCCATTCCATGATCCGCGTGCTGGAGGAGGCGCGCTCGCTCGACTTCTACAAGCGTGCCTTCGGCCTGGAGGTCACCGACCATTTGAAGTTCGCGGATTTCGCCCTGATCTATCTGCGTCACCCCTCCTCGCCTTTCGAGGTCGAGCTGACGGTGAACTTCGATCGCAAGGAGCCGTACCAGCTCGGCGACGGCTACGGCCATCTCGCCGTGGTGGTCGAAGACATCGATGCCGAGCATGCCCGCTTCGAACGCGAAAAGCTCGCACCGGGCCCCTTACGCGATTTCAAGCACGACGGCCGAACATTGGCGCGCTTCTTCTTCGTCAGTGATCCCGATGGCTACAAGATCGAAGTGATCCAGCGGGGCGGCCGCTTCAACTGATCAAACCAAAATCAAAATTTACGGAGGACATGCCATGAGAGAAATCGATCGTCGAAGCAAGCATAGCCGCCGCGTCTTTCTCAAGGGCGCGGCAACCGCCGTGCCGGTCGCGGCCGTTGCGACCAGCGTCGGTGTCAGCATCGATGACGCCTGGGCCGAGGAGACGAGCGCGCTCTCGCCCGCGACGATGAAGACGCTGCTGAAGGTCGCGCGCGACATCTATCCGCACGACGTGCTCGGCGACAGCTATTACATCACCGCGGTCAAGCCCTGGGACGGCAAGGCCGCGAAGGATCCCGCCGTCAAATCGCTGATCAGCGACGGCATTGCGCGGCTCGATCAGAACGCGCGCGACCGCCACAAGGTGCCTTATGTCGAAGTGGCCTGGGAAGCCGACCGCGTGGTGCTCCTGAAGGAGATCGAGCAAAGCGACTTTTTCCAGAAGGTGCGCGGCGATCTCGTCGTCTCGCTCTACAACCAGAAAGAGGTATGGCCGCGGTTCGGATATGAGGGCTCCTCCGCCGAGCTCGGCGGCTACATCAACCGCGGCTTTGCCGACATCGACTGGCTGCCGAAGGCTTAGATCGCCACCCCAACGGTTCAGGAGAACGCATATGGCAAAATTCGATCTGAACGACTCCGGCGTCGTGGTGATCGTCGGCTCCGGCGCCGGCGGCGGCACGCTGGGCAACGAGCTCGCGCAGAAAGGCGTCAAGGTCGTCATTCTCGAGGCAGGTCCCCGCATCGAGAACCACGACTTCATCAACGACGAATGGGAGAGCTTCTCCCAGCTCGCCTGGACCGATGCGCGCACCACGTCGGGCACATGGCGCGTCGCCAAGGATTTTTCGGGCCTTCCCGCCTGGATCGTCAAGGCGGTCGGCGGCTCGACCGTACATTGGGCCGGCGCCTCGCTGCGCTTCGACGAGCACGAGTTCAGGGTGAAGAGCACCTACGGCAACATTCCCGGCGCGAACCTGCTGGACTGGCCGGTCACGCTCGCCGAGATGGAGCCATGGTACGCCAAGGCCGAGAACAAGATGGGCGTGACTCGCACCAACGGCATTCCCGGCCTGCCCGGCAACAATAACTTCAAGGTGCTGGAGGCCGGCGCGAGGAAGCTCGGCTACAAGACCGTGCACACCGGCAACATGGCGATCAACAGTCAGCCGCGCGACGGACGGGGCTCGTGCCAGCAGATCGGGTTCTGCTTCCAGGGCTGCAAATCCGGCGCCAAATGGTCGACGCTCTACACCGAGATCCCCAAGGGCGAGGCAACCGGCAATCTCGAGGTCCGTCCCGGCAGCATGGTGGTAAAGATCGAGCATGACGCAAGCGGCAAGGTCACCGGTGTCGTCTACGCCGACGAGCAAGGCGCGATGCAGCGTCAGAGGGCGCGCATCGTTGCGGTAGCCGGCAACTCCATCGAGAGCCCGCGGCTGCTGCTCAACAGCGCCTCGCCCATGTTCCCCGATGGCCTCGCCAACTCCAGCGGTCAGGTCGGCCGCAACTACATGCGTCACATGACCGGCAGCGTCTACGCGGTGTTCGAGAAGTCGGTGCACATGTATCGCGGCACCACCATGGCCGGCATCATCCGCGACGAGGCCGCCAACAACCCCAAGCGCGGCTTCGTCGGCGGCTACGAGATGGAGACGCTGTCGATCGGCTTGCCGTTCATGGCGGCGTTCCTCAACCCCGGCGCCTGGGGACGCTCGTTCACGTCCGCGCTCGACGGCTACCCGCGCATGGCCGGCATGTGGCTGGTCGGCGAGGACATGCCGCAGGAGACCAACCGCATCACGCTCGATCCGGTCGTGAAGGACAAGTTCGGTCAGCCGGTCGCGAGCGTGCATTTCGACGATCATCCCAACGATGTCGCGATGCGCGCGCATGCCTACAAGCAGGGCGCCGCGGTCTACGACGCCGTCGGCGCCACCGTGACCTATCCGACGCCGCCCTATCCGAGCACGCACAATCTCGGCACCAACAGGATGAGTGAGAAGCCCCGGGACGGCGTCGTCAACAAATTCGGGCAGAGCCACGACATCAAGAACCTGTTCGTCTCCGATGGCAGCCAGTTCACCAGCGGCGCGGCCTGCAACCCGACGCTGACCATCGTCGCGCTCGCGATCCGGCAGGCGGACTACATCGCCGGTGCGATGCAGAAGAAGGAGATTTGATCTCACCTGGCATTGCCAGGACGATATTGAGGAGAGATTGCCTGCTCACACGCCAAGGTGTCGTCCCGGCCTGGTGCGCGATTGCGCATCAGGCCGGAGCGACATCGAGAATGCGGGTGTGGCTCTCGCTGTAGGGACTATTCGGCCGCGTCGAGAATGGGCGCAACCATTGCCTTGAACTCCCGGACCGGCGCAACGCTTCGAGATCGATAGATCAGACAGGAGCAGCGCAGCAGCGAGGCGAAATTGTTGACCTCGCCATGATGGTCGAGCACCTCGTTGTAGAGCGTGGTCAGGAACTTGCCGAGGCTCATGCTCTCCTTGGCCGCGATCTCCTCCAGCGTGTCCCAGAACGCCATTTCCAGACGGATCGACGTGCAGTGCCCACCGATCCGCAAAGACCGTGTCTGGGATTCGTAGTCGCGTTGGGGCTGATGCGCGAAGAGATGGCACATGGCGTCCTCCCGTCCTGTTGCCGTTTTTTCACGATGCTACACCGCTGCCCGGCGCCTCACAATCACAACCACGGCCGAAAGCCGGCGCATCGACACCGCGGCACTGTCCCGAACGTCCAATGTCTTCAATGTGATAGGGGGCCTTCTTCCCCAGCCCGTCACGCGGCTGTTGCCCAACGCATGCTTTTGACGCAACACGGCCTAGAATAGACCATCAGCGAATCCAAGACCGAGCCCGATCGAATTCATGCCCGTCCGTCAATTGCCAGAACAGGTCGTCAACCGCATCGCCGCCGGCGAGGTGGTCGAACGTCCGGCGAGCGTGGTCAAGGAGCTGGTCGAGAACGCCATTGATGCCGGCGCGAGCCGGATCGACGTCTTCACCGATGGCGGCGGGCGGCGGCGGATCGGCATTATCGACGACGGCAGCGGCATGACCGCAAAGGACCTCTCGCTCGCGGTCGAGCGCCACGCCACCTCCAAGCTCGACGACGAGGACCTGCTCCAGATCCGCACCCTCGGGTTCCGCGGCGAGGCCCTGCCCTCGATCGGTTCGGTGGCACGGCTGTCCATCACCACGCGACATGCCGGCGAACCGCATGCCTGGGCTCTCACGGTCGAGGGCGGCGAGAAGTCCGAGATCATGCCGGCGGCGCTGGCTCACGGCACCCGCGTCGAGGTTGGCGACCTCTTCTATGCGACGCCGGCGCGACTGAAGTTTTTGAAGACCGACCGCACCGAGGCGGAAGCCATCCGCGAGGTGGTGCGGCGCCTCGCCATGGCCCGGCCCGACATTGCTTTCACGCTCGCGGGCGAGGAGCGCGCGCCGGTGACCTGGTCCGCCGCCCTGCCCGGCGCCGCCGGACGGCTGACCCGGCTCGGCGATATTCTGGGGGCCGAATTCCGCAGCCACGCCATCGAGGTTCATGCCGAGCGCGAAGGTGTGGTCGTCGACGGCTATGCGGCGGCGCCGGCGCTGACCAAGGCCAACGCGCTCGGGCAATATCTCTTCGTCAACGGCCGGCCGGTCCGCGACAAGCTCATTCTCGGCGCTGTGCGCGCGGCCTATTCCGACTACCTGCCGCGCGATCGCCATCCGGTGCTGGCGCTGTTCGTCACGCTCGATCCGCGCGAGGTCGACGCCAACGTGCATCCTGCCAAGACCGAGGTGCGATTCCGCAACGCCGGCCTCGTGCGAGCGCTGATCGTGCACGGGCTGAAGGAAGCCCTCGCGCGCGAGGGCCGGCGCACCGCCGCCAACAGCGGCGAGAGCGCATTGTCCTCGTTCCGGCCTGCCTTCACGCCGCGCCCCGCTAGCTGGGACTGGCGGGCCTCTCCAGCCGCCCCGGTCGCGCCCTGGCCGTCCCTCGAAGGCGCCGCCGCCCCCGCCTTCGCCGAGCGCGTGCAGGCTGCATTCGATGTCGGCGCGCCCAGCGCGGACGTGCGGTTCGAATCGCAGCCAACCGGCGACCTCGTCGATCGCCCGCTCGGCGCAGCGCGCACGCAGATCCACGAGACCTACATCGTCTCGCAGACCCGCGACGGCCTGATCATCGTCGACCAGCACGCCGCGCATGAGCGCATCGTCTACGAGCGGCTGAAGGCCTCGCTGGCTGCCAACGGCGTGCAGCGACAGATCCTCCTGATCCCCGAGATCGTCGAGATGGACGAGGCGACCGTCGAGCGCCTGCTCGAGCGCAGCGAGGAACTAGCCTCGTTCGGCCTCGCCATCGAATCCTTCGGCCCCGGCGCGGTCGCGGTGCGCGAGACGCCGTCGCTGCTCGGCAAGACCAATGCGGGGGGACTCTTGCGCGACCTCTCCGAGCACATGGCCGAATGGGACGAGGCGCTACCGCTGGAGCGCCGCCTGATGCACGTCGCCGCCACCATGGCCTGCCACGGCTCGGTGCGCGCCGGCCGCAGGCTCAGACCGGAGGAAATGAACGCCCTGCTCCGCGAGATGGAGGACACCCCGAACTCCGGCCAGTGCAATCACGGCCGGCCGACCTATGTCGAGCTGAAGCTGAGCGATGTCGAGAAGCTGTTCGGGCGGAGGTAGCCCCGGCCTTGTAGGATGGGTAGAGCGAAGCGAAACCCATCAATTCCACCCACGCGGCGAGACGATGGGTTTCGCTTCCCTCTACCCATCCTACGGCTTCCTTAAGAACACAAACTCCGTATCGTCATAGGCCCGCCGCTCCAATTCCTCGAACCCGTCCGGCGTCACGAACTGCGCGGCCTTCGCCTCCTCCACCACCAGCAGCGCGCCCGGCGTGAGCCAGCCGCCGTCGCGCAGGCTCGCGAGCGCCTTCTCCGCAAATCCCTTGCCATAGGGCGGATCGAGGAACACCAGCGAGAACGGCTCGACCGGATGCGCAGGGCCGAGATCGGTGGCATCGCGGCGATAGACTTTTGTCACCCCGCCGAGGCCCAAAGCCTCGACATTGTTACGCAGCAGAGCGCGCGCCTCCGCGCCGTTGTCGACGAACAGCGTGAACTTGGCGCCGCGCGAGGCCGCCTCGATGCCGAGCGCCCCGGTGCCGGCGAAGAGATCGAGCACGCGCGCGTCCTGGATCGGATCCTCATAGGCGTGCACGAGGATGTTGAACACGGACTCGCGCAACCGATCCGCCGTGGGGCGGATGTCGCGCGAGGACGGTGAGGCCAGATTACGCCCCTTCAAGCGACCGCCGACGACGCGCATCTACATGACTCCGTCATGCCCGGGCTTGTCCCGGGCATCCACGTTCTTCAAGCCGGAATGCAAGCAAGGCGTAGATGGCCGGGTCAAGCCCGGCCATGACGACCTGTGGCGGAGCGTCGGCGTCATCTCGGCCATCGGCCTTACTCGCCGTCCCGCGGCGTCAGGTCGCGCTTGCCGTGATAGCCGCGCTTGGGACGGCGTGGCGGGCCATGGCCGGCCGCGTCCATCTCGTTGCGCTCGCGCGCCTCCTCGCTGCCGGTGCGCTGCACCAGCACACGGCGGCCCTTGCGGTCGTTGATCACGGCGCGCTTGCTGGCGGGCTTGTTCTCGCGGGGCGCATCGTCATCGGCCGCAGACGATTTCTGCGGCACATCGAACTGCGCGCCCGATTTCTCGATCACCTTGTCGCCGAGCTGCTCGCGCAGCACGCGCGAGCGGACCTCCTCGACCTGGCCCTCGGGGACCTCGCCGAGCTGGAACGGACCGTAGGAGACCCGGATCAGCCTGTTCACCTCGAGCCCGAGATGGGCGCAGACATTGCGCACCTCGCGGTTCTTGCCTTCGCGGATTGCGAACACCAGCCAGACATTGGCGCCCTGGTCGCGCTCGAGCGTTGCCTCGATCGGGCCGTACTTGACGCCCTCGATCTCGATGCCGTTCTTGAGCTCGTCGAGCTGCGCCTGGGTGACGTCGCCATGGGCGCGGACGCGGTAGCGGCGCAGCCAGCCGGTGTCGGGCAGCTCGAGCGTGCGCGCGAGCCCGCCGTCATTGGTGAGCAGCAACAGGCCCTCGGTGTTGAAGTCGAGCCGGCCGACGCTGATCAGGCGCGGCAGGCCTTCGGGCAGGTTGTCGAACACGGTCGGACGTCCCTCGGGGTCGTCATGCGTCGTCATCAGGCCGCGTGGCTTGTGATAGAGGAACAGCCGCGTGCGCTCGCGCGGCGGCAACGGCTTGCCGTCGACGGCGACGGCGTCGTTCTGCGTGACATCGAGCGCCGGCGAGTTGATCACGCGGCCGTTGACCGTGACGCGGCCCTGCGTGACCATCTCCTCGGCGTCGCGGCGCGAGGCAAGACCCGCGCGCGCCAGCACCTTTGCGATGCGCTCGCCGGCCTTCTTCGGCTTCGGCGCGTCTTCGCGACGCGGCCGTCCCTCGAAATCGCGATCGCGCTGGCGATAGGCGCCGCGGCCGCCGAAGGCGGGGCGCTTCTCGAAAATCCTGCTCTCATCCTCGTTTTCGCGGCGCGGACGATCGCCGAAACGGCCTTCGCTGCGCGGATGCTCGTGCCAGTCGGAGCGGCCCTCCGAGCGCTCGCGTGGCCGACTGAATTTCGGGCGATCGCCGCCGCGCCCACCGCGCTCGCCCTCGGCATCACGACGAGGCCGATCGAATTTCTGACGATCCTCGCGCGGCCGATCGAACTTGGGGCGATCAGACTTGGGCCGATCAAATTTGGGCCGCTCGCGGAACGGACGATCGCCCGACGCGCGATCGTCGCGCGAACGCGAGAAACGCGGACGGTCCTCGCCGCCTTGCCGGTCGTCGCGCTTCTGCCAGGGCTTCTCCTGGCTGCGGTCACGGCCGCCGAAATCCTTGCGCGGCGGCCGATCGCCGCGGGAAGCCGCGTCGCGCTTCTGCCAGGGCTTTGAATCACTGCGCTCGCCGCGATCGCGCGGGCGGTCGCTGCGATCCGGTGCGCCGCGCGAAAACTTCCGCTCGCCCTCGAACTTGCGCTCCGGACGATCGCCACGCGGCGCGTAGGGCCGCTTGTCGCCGAACTTCTTCTCGCCGGAACGACCGGCCGGACGGGAATCGTCGCGGCCATAGGACGGGCGATCACCGCGCGGCTTGAACGGCCGCTTCTCGCCATCGCGCGAGGTGCGATCGGAAAACGGCCGGTCGCCGCGCGGCTTGAAGCTGCGCTCGCCACGGCCTTCACTGCTGCGATCCTCGCGCTTGACGCGGGGACGGTCGCTGAAACCGCGGCGCGGGGCATCGCCCTCCTCGCGGCGGCGGAACGGACGATCCCCGCGGTCGGCGCGAGGCGGGCGGCTGTCGCGGTCGCCGCGGGGCGGGCGGGGATCGCTCCTGCCCTCAGGGCCGCGCTTGGCGAACTTCTTCTCGGGGCCACGCGGCTTGCCGGACCGGCCCTTCGGCGGGCCTCCCCTTGCCGGGCCTCGCCGGCCGCGGGAATCGTTGTCTTTGTCGCTGTCGCGAGGCATGAATAATCTCACCTAGGGGGTAGCGCGATGAGCATTGTGCGCGCTCGCTGCGAGCCGCATGCTCAGGCAAAATCGGTATCCACTCTTGCTGAAGGCGGAGCTAGTAGCAGGTTTCTGGCGATGATACGAGGCATGAAAGCCCCTTCTTTCATGGATTTGGCGCTTCTGACGGCCGAAAATGCCGGAAAGTCGGGCGAAGTTCCGATCGGATGCGTGGTGGTCCGCAATTGCGAGGTCATCGCCACGGCCGCCAACCGGACGCTGACCGACCACGATCCGACCGCCCATGCCGAGATCATCGCGCTGCGCGAGGCCGCCGCGAAGATCGGCAGCGAGCGCCTGGTCGACTGCGACCTCTACGTGACGCTGGAGCCCTGCACCATGTGTGCGGGCGCGATCTCCTTTGCAAGGATCAGGCGGCTCTATTACGGAGCCGCCGATCCCAAGGGCGGCGCGGTGGAATCCGGCGTGCGCTTCTTTGCCTCGCCGACCTGCCACCACGCGCCGGACGTCTACTCCGGCGTCGGCGAGAGCGAGGCGGCGCGGCTGCTCAAGGAGTTCTTTCGCGAGCGGCGCTAACCCGCGGAGAAGAACTCGCGCAGCGCGTTCGCGGTCGCGTCCGGATTCTCCTCGGTCAGGAAGTGCCCGGAATCGACCGGCATGCCGTCCAAATTGGTCGCCCATTGCTTCCACGTGTCCAGCGGCGTCGCGGCGGCCTGGGCGATGCCGGCATTGCCCCACAACGCCAGCATCGGGATTGTGATCTTCTTGCCGGCCTCGAAATCGGCCTTGTCGAGGTCGTAGTCGAAATAGGCGCCGGCGCGGTAGTCCTCGCACATCGCATGCACCCGGGCGGGATCGCGGAACGGGGCGAGGTAGTGTTCGAGCGCGCGCGGGTCGATGGCGTCCAGCGTCTTCGACTTGGTCTGGCTCGCCATCTTGAAGCGCAGGAAGAACTCGCCATTGCTCGAAATCAGCGTCTCCGGCAGCGGATAAGGCTGCGCCAGGAAGGTCCAGTGATAGATCTTCAGGGCATAGGCGCGGTTCATCCGCTCCCAGTAATTATAGGTCGGCAGGATATCGAGCACGGCCAGACGCGACAGCCGGCCGGGATGATCGAGCGCGAGGCGGTAGGAAACGCGGCCGCCGCGGTCGTGGCCGGCGAGCGCGAAGTGCACATGGCCGAGACGCTCCATCGCCTCGACCATGGCTTTCGCCATGGCGCGCTTGCTGTAGGGCATGTGCAGCGCATCGCTCGCGGGCATGTCCGACCAGCCGTAGCCCGGCAGATCGGCGATGATCAGGGTGAAATGGTCGGCAAGCTCGGGCGCCACCTGGTGCCACATCACGTGCGTCTCGGAGAAGCCGTGCAGGAGCAGCAGCGGCGGGCCCTTGCCGCCGACGCGGGCGAAGATGCGGCCGAAGGAGGTATCGATCCATTCGGCGGCAAAGCCCGGATAGAGGTCGGCGAGGTCGGACATCTTTCTGCATCCTTGTCTGGTCAGTCCCGGAGCCGCCCCGACACAACAAAAATGTCGAAAACAACCCCATGCACAGTAGCGGTATTATTTACGGGGCCGCTAACCCCAACAGCTGATTGCACATTCTGGAATGCTGATGTGGCGGCGCGGTGGCACAAACGTCGAGATTCCGGATCGGCGCGTTTGCGCGCCGTCCGGAATGACGAGCTAGTTTTTGGCCTTCTCCGCTTCCACCGCCTGCCAGCCGATGTCGCGGCGGCAGAAGCCCTCGGGCCAATCGATGCGGTCAACGGCCTGATAAGCGCGCTTCTGCGCCTCGGTCACGGTCTTGCCAAGCGCGCAGACATTGAGCACGCGGCCGCCATTGGCGAGGATGGCGCCGTCCTTCGCGATCGTGCCGGCGTGGAAGATCTCGACCGCCTCGACCTTGGCGGCCTCCTCCAACCCCTCGATGCGCGTGCCCTTCTGGTAGTCGCCGGGATAGCCCTTGGCGGCCATCACCACGGTGAGCGCGGAGTCCGGATGCCAGCGCAGGTCAAAGTGCTTCAACTCCCCGTCGCAGGCGGCGAGCAGCGCCGGCACGATGTCGCTCATCATGCGCAGCATCAGGACCTGGCACTCGGGATCGCCGAAGCGCACGTTGAACTCGAACAGTTTTGGGCCCTGCGTCGTCAGCATGATGCCGGCATAGAGAATGCCGCGGAACGGCGTGCCGCGCTGCTTCATGCCTGATACCGTCGGCAGGATGATCTTCGCCATGATCGCGTCGTGGACCTGAGGCGTCACCAGCGGCGTCGGCGAATAGGCGCCCATGCCGCCGGTGTTCGGGCCGACGTCGTGGTCGAACACGCGCTTGTGGTCCTGCGCCGAAGCGAGCGGAATCGCGGTCTCGCCGTCGCACAGCGCGAAGAAGCTGATCTCGCGGCCGGGCAGAAACTCCTCGATCACGACCTCGGCGCCGGCCTCGCCAAAGGCGCCCTCGAACATCATGGCGATGGCGTCCTCGGCCTCGCGCACCGTCTTGGCGACCACGACGCCCTTGCCGGCGGCAAGCCCGTCGGCCTTCACCACGATCGGCGCGCCCTGGCTCTGGACATAGGCGCGCGCGTCATCGGCGTTGGTGAATCGCTCATAGGCACCGGTCGGAATGCCGAATTCGGTGCAGAGCGCCTTGGTGAACCCCTTGGAGCTTTCGAGCTGGGCCGCGACCTTGCTCGGCCCGAACGCCTTGATGCCGGCAGCGGTGAGATCATCGACGATGCCGGCCGCCAGCGGCGTTTCCGGCCCGACCACCACGAGCGCGACCTTGTTCGTCTTGCAAAAATCGATCACCGCGGCGTGGTCGGCGACATCAAGCGCGACGCATTCCGCCTCCTTCGCGATGCCGGCATTGCCGGGCGCGCACCAGAACTTGGTCACGAGGGGGGAGGCTGCGATCTTCCACGCCAGGGCATGTTCGCGGCCGCCGGAACCGAGCAGGAGAATGTGCATCGAGGGCTCAGGAATTGAGGGTTTTGCTGGGCGGAGGTCGCATGAATCGGGTTGGGGCTCAAGGGGGATCGCCCTGAACTCTCCGCCATTCCCGGGCGCGGCGAAGCCCTTCTTCCTTCTCCCCTTGTGGGATGCGCCACGCCGGGAAAAGGTCCATGAGCTCAATGACAGACGCCGCCAATGCCGGCCTAGTATCGGGAAACGGCTTTTTCGGGTGCTTCCAAGCGTCGCTTTCGGCGCGGTCGGCGCACGGCCATGCTGCTGGGATTGAGCTAAAGATAGGCCTGCAGCATCGGGCGCTGCGGCTAAGCGCAAGCCGCCCCCATCTGCGATACGCGCGCAGCGCTCTTCTAGGCTTCGCCGTCCGTCTCGCTTTCCTCAAGCGCGATCTTCATAAACTCGTTGGGATTGAACGTAACCTTATCTTTGGCGGGCACGAGGTGTTTTGTATCTAGCTCCAATCGGTGCACGCTCGTCCTGGGCAAGGCCAGCCTCGCCTGATGCGCTCGAGTTGAGCAATTTGGAAGCTGGGGATATGTCCCTTGCGGTTCTGCCAGAGCGAGCGAGCAGCGATAATCTCACCCTCACAACGCACGGGGCCGTTACGTCATGGCGTGGGCACGACCTGAACACTCGAAACGTCGCGTCAATGATGCCGGTGCATTGGTGGCGACCTGGGATTTGGGGTCCGAAAGTGACTTTTCGAAGTATCTTGAAGCTCTGGACATTGTGAACAACTGGCGCTCGGCCCACAACTTCCCTCTGAACACCTTCCACGTCGGCTTGAGGAGGAGAGGAAGACAAATCGATAGCGGGATAATCACAGCACAACGCATCAAACGTCTGTCCTCGATTGAGCACAAGCTGGATCGCTTCCCGACGATGACGCTTTCGCAGATGCAGGATATCGGGGGATGTCGCGCTATCATGAGATCGAGCAAGGCTGTGAGGCAGCTTTGCGAAGCTTATGCTTCCAGCGATCTAAAGCACACGCTGGCAGTGAACGACGATTATGTCGCTTCGCCGAAGCCCTCTGGTTATCGGGGCGTTCATCTCGTTTATAAATACTTCTCGGATCGCAAGGCCGACTACAACACGCTAAAGATCGAAATCCAGATTCGATCTCAGTTGCAGCACGCGTGGGCGACGGCAGTCGAGACCGTCGGCACGCTCCAGCAGCAGGCGCTCAAGTCCAGCCAAGGTGAGAAAGATTGGCTGCGATTCTTTGCGTTGGCCAGCAGCGCCTTTGCATTGCGGGAAGGCACGCCGCCTGTTCCGGGAACGCCGAGCGCCTATCGTGAGCTCGTCCGCGAAATGCGCGATTATGTGCGTCGGCTCGATTTAGCGAAGCGGTTGCAGGCCTACGGGCACGCGATGAAGCTATTGTCGAGCCCGCGGCACAACAGAGGAGACGATCACTACTTCCTTCTAGAGATGAATCCAGCCTTGATGTCCGTCCAGGTCACCACCTTCAAGTTCGCCGAATCGACATTGGCAAATCAAAAATATCTGGAAGTTGAACGCAAGCTGAAGGACGTCCCAGGCGCGGAGGCCGTGCTTGTCTCAGTCGATTCTCTGGACGCGGTTCGGAAGGCCTATCCGAATTATTTTCTTGATACGCAGGTGTTCGTGCGGCTTATTCAAGAGGCGACCAAAACGCTAACGCCGCCGCCGCGTCCCTCAAGGAGGCCCCCCGACACAAGGCAGCTCGATTTGTTCAAGTAGTAGCGCTACCCTGTCCCACTGTCACGCTTCCAGCTCCAGTCGGTGCTGAGCCGGTACCTTTCCTCCTTGGGCAGTGTTAGCCTTGCTTGAAGCTCGTCCGGCTCAACTCTGCGCTTGGCCCAACTGGCAAAGCTCTTCCGCTCGCAGTCGCCTTTTTCCTGCGCGAGCCAAAAGTAGTTCAAGATTTCTGGATCGGCATCCTGCCATTTGACGGACCAATCGGTCGCTGCGGTCACTTGGCGGATGCGCTGCGACTTGCCACCAATGTAGAATTACGGTGACAGTGCACATAACTCTCAGAGCACCGGTTGAAGTTTTGTGCACTGTCACCGCAATCCCCTTGCGAAACCCATCGCACTTGTTGCGTGATAAGATCGCGTCATGACCGTGTACCGCCGCAACTTCGCTCCGGGTGGGTGTTTCTTCTTCACCGTCAATCTGGCGGAGCGGAGGCTCGCGTTGCTGACGGATCATGTCGAGGCGTTTCGCGAAACGCATCAGCGTCATCCATTCACGATCGATGCCATCGTGGTTCTGCCTGACCACCTTCACACCGTGTGGACGTTGCCGAACGGTGATGCCGATTTTGCAATGCGCTGGCAGTTGATCAAATCCGCCTTTTCGCGCGGTCTGGCGCGCAACGAGAGGATATCCCAAAGCCGTTCGGCCAAAGGTGAACGGGGCATCTGGCAACGCAGATATTGGGAGCATACCATTCGCGACGACGTCGATTTCGCGCGGCATGTCGACTATGTTCATATCAATCCGGCCAAGCACCGCCTCGTCAACCGAGTGCGTGACTGGGGGCCCTCCTCGTTTCATCGCCACGTCAGGCTCGGCAATGACCCGGCCGCTTGGGCCGGCGATCAGTCGGATGACGGCCGCGATGACGGTGAACGGGGATAGGGAGGCGATGGGTTCCGCGAGGGGCTCAACCCATTCTACGGGTTCCAGGCGCTCCGGCGGCTCTGACGGAGAACTCGTTGCAAGAAGAGAATAACATGCGCCTTGTCCCTTATCGGCCCATGATGCCGTGCCGTTTTGAACGGCGATGTGCTAGGTTTCCTGCAAGCATCGAGGACTGGGGACCACATTGAGTGATTCAGGAAAATGGGTCAGCCAAGGTCAGGAACGCCTGGCCGACTTCATTCGCCACAACCAACCTGCAATCATCAAGGAATGGACAGACTTCGCGCGGACCCGTTCGCCGGCCAGCGACGGGATGTCGAAGCTTGCTCTCGAAGACCATATTGCCGACATTCTCAAGTTCATCGCCGAGGACCTGGAGTCGCCGCAAACCGCGCGCGAGCGAGTGGACAAGTCGCACGGTTTGACCGTCGAAGACGGACCCTTTAGCCAAAGCGCGGCGGAAATTCATTCCGCACTTCGCCTCGCCGATGGTTTCGACATCGACCAGATGGTTTCGGAATATCGGGCACTACGTGCAAGCGTCGTGAAGCAATGGGTGGCCAAGCAGGAAAGCCTTGCCAGCACAGATGTTGAGGACCTTACGCGGTTCAACGAAGCAATCGACCAGGCCGTGACGGAGTCGGTGGCGCATTACACCAAGACCATCAACAACTCGCGGAACCTGTTCCTCGGAGTCCTTGGGCACGACCTGCGTAACCCCATAGGCGCTGCTTCCATGGCCGCGCGGTGGATGGCACGATCGGGAACATCTGATCCGAAGCAGGCAAAAGTGGTGGCTGAGATGGTCCTGACGACGGACAGGGCCACGCGCATCCTTGATGACCTGCTGGATCTCACACGCTCGTCTTTCGGCACTGGTATCCCCGTCGAAAAAGCCAAAATGGACATGGCGAGGCTCTGTCACCAAATCGCTGATGAGTTGCGGGGCATCAACGCAGGCCAGATTATCGAAGTCACCCATCAAGGTGACCCGACGGGCCTTTGGGACGCGGCACGAATGGGACAGGTGCTCTCCAACCTGATGGGCAACGCGATTCAATACAGCGAGGCATCGGGTGCGGTCACCGTCGCGATATCCGGACTAGACCCCGAGGGGGTCGTCGTGACCGTGCATAACTTCGGCCCCCCAATTCCTCCCGAGAACCAGAAGATCATTTTTCAGTCTTGGATGCGCGGCCAGGAGGTTAAGGTCTCCGCCGAGCATGGGACACACCTCGGGCTGGGGCTCTACATTGCGAGACTGATCGTCGAAGCCCATGGCGGCGAGATCGATGTCACTTCGGACCAGAAGTCCGGCACGACATTCACGCTTCGGCTTCCGCGCTCGTGATCCTTTGGTCCGCGCATCGTTAACTCGTTGAGCGCTCTTTTCCATCGAGAATGCTTCGGGGTTTGTCGCGTTGTCAGAATGCGGGCGCAGCCTGCAGCCGCCGAGCTCGACCCCAGTCGATTGCGTTGAATGGACCCGAGCCCGTTGCATGGGTTGAGCCCTGGCGAAACCGATCACTCGAAGCGTCCTGGCCGCCGGGGCGCCCTCCGCGATTCGTCGTCACTTACAATCGGATGACGGCCGCGATTACGGTGAACGGGATAGAGAGGCGATGGGTTTCGCAAGGGCTCAACCCATTATACGAGCTGCAACGACGGAGGTGCATTCCCTTTCCCGCGTGCGGGAGAGGGCTGGGGAGAGGGTGTTTCCGCAATGGGAGAGCCACCTAGAGGAGAAAGCCCTCACCCGCGCCTTGCGCGACCTCTCCCGCACGCGGGAGAGGTTGCACCGAGCCCGCAGCAAAGGGGTCTACCGCTTCACCCTTTTTGTTTCTCTTCTGCACTTTTTCCGTCCGAGCTTTTGGCGCGCTCTTCGAAACGATCAGGCCCCTTCGCTAGATCGTGTCCCATCTTGCTCTCGTTTTTCGCTTCATCCCTCGAAGTCGCTTCACGCAAGCCTTCAGCGGCCTGTTCACCCGCCTTTGATGATTTTCGTTCGTCATCCATTGGTGGCTCCTTCCTCATAAAGACGCCTCCCAGGAAGCTCGCTGGTCTATCCCGGATTGGACGTATCAACGTTCCAATCAGATCGCCTGGACATTGTTCCCGGTCCCGTTGAGGCTCCGAGTCCGAACCGCGGCACATACCAGCCGAACAGGCAAGGCCGACATCGACGCGCTAAGCACGCTTCGACGCGCCCAACAGCGCTCGAAATGTCTGCCTTGGTTCAAGGCAATTACGGTGACAGTGCACAAAATTCCAAAGTCTGAGCACTAATTGCTCCCGACTAGTGCACTGGACTGCGCCGTCACCGTAACCTGATGCCGCCGGGCAGCGCGTCGAAGGCGGCCATGATCTTCGGACGCAGCGGCTGGTGGATGATGCCATCGAGCTCGGCCAGGCGCTTGCCGGCGATCGACTTTTCGCCGTGCGAGCAATCGGCTACACGGGAATTGCATTTTCCCCCGTGTGCTCGCGAAGCGCTGATCCAACAAGGCCTAGGGATGACTGAAAAGCCGCAGCCGGGCGCTCCCGCCCTCGAAAAAGGGCTGGACCTTCTGGAGGCGCTGGCAGGCGCCTCACGCGGCCTGAGCCAGAAGCAGCTCGCCGAACGCGTCGCGCGCTCCGTCAGCGAGATCTTCCGGATGCTGGTGGCGCTGGAGCGCCGCGGCTATGTCGCGCGCGACCCGGCGACCGGCGAATACACCTTGACGCTGAAGCTGTTCCGGATCGCCTCGCAATTCCCGCCGACCGAGCGGCTGCTGAAGGCGGCGCTGCCGGTGATGGAGCAGCTGGCCTCGCGCGTGCAATTGTCCTGTCACCTCACGGTGCTGCACGGCGAGCAGTTCATGGTGATTGCCCGGATCGAGCCGGAATGGCTGATGGGCTGGTCGGTCAAGGTCGGCGCGGTGTTTCCGCTCACCCAGCAATACGCATCGGCGAAGGTGCTGGCGGCCTTCCAGCTCGAGGGCCGGCGCGAAGAGCTTGCGCAGGTCATCGCGACCAATGACCGGATCAGCACCAAGAAGGCGCTTGCGGCGCTCGACCGCATTTCAGCGGAGGGAGGAAACTTTTCCAATGACGACGGCTATACGCGCATCCTTGCCTATAGCTGCCCGATCATCGAAGCTTCCGGCCGTGCCGTGGCCGCCATGACCGTCCCGCTGGTGAGGCAGGATCAAATCCCCGCAACGGAGGCCAGCACCATCGCCGCCGAGCTGCGCAGCGCGGCCAGGATCGTCTCCGAGAAGATCGGCGGCGTTTCCTAAAGCGTGGTGAGATCAGGTTTGATCGCTGCAACATAAGTGCACTCCCTCTCCCGCTTCCGGGAGAGGGCGGGGGAGAGGGTGTTTCCGCAATGGGACACTCCCCTAGAGGAGGAAGCCCTCACCCGCGCCGGAGCCTGTCATCGGGCGCGCCTTCGGCGCGACCCGTTGGGCGCGACCTCTCCCGCACGCGGGAGAGGTTGCACCGAGCCCGCAGAAACGGGTCTGCTGCTTTCACCCTTTTTGTTTCTCTTCTACGCTTTTTCCATCGGAGCTTTTCGAGCGCTCTTCGAAACGATCAGACCCCTTGGCCAGATCGTGCCCCATCTTGCTCTCGTTCTTCGCTTCTTCCTTGGACGTCGCTTCACGCAAGCCTTCAGCGGCCTGTTCCCCCGCCTTTGATGATTTTCGTTCGTCATCCATTGGTGGCTCCTCCCTGATAAAGACGCCTCCCAGGAAGCTCGCTGGTTGATCCCGGATTGGACGTACCAACGTTCCAATCAGATCACCTGGACATTGTTCCCGGTCCCGTCGAGGCTCTTAGCCGCGGCACATACCAGCCGAACAGGCGAGGCTGACATCGATGCGCTGAGCACGCTTCGACGCGGGCCAACAGCGCTCGAAATGTCTGCCTTGGGTCAGGGCCGGCGTCGCCGGATTAGGCGACAAGATCAGCTAGGGCCAGACGGCGACATCACCAGCCCAGTTTGATATGAAAGAAGCGGCGAACAGACCGCCCCGAAAAGGTGTGCCCCGATGAGTTGGAATGAGACAGAGATTTTAACAGCTCGCCGCGGCATTGTTGACGCCTGCCAACGCATGTTGGTTGGGAAACTTTCGTACATCGAGGGAGCCCGGATAGTTCTATCTTTCCAGAGGGAAGCGAAGTTAGCTGACTTGGATGACGATCTGTTGCCGTTCACAGGTATCTTTTCCGAAACGGACGCTCTGCCAATCGGGGAGCAACAAAGATCCCTTTGGCAACCGGCTGCGCTTGCAGCACTTCAAGCTGAAATGGATCAGAAGGAAGCTTGGTCCAAAGTTGTCGGCGAAGCGGCTTGCCGCAGATTGATCGAGCGCTTTGTACATCCAATCTGAGTGAGCCGGGAGTCGAGAACTGAAATCTGCCTTAGGCCAAACGCCGACAATGAGGCTCGGTCAGCCAGTACAACCGCGTCGGAATGTCTGCATTAGGTCACAAGCGAAAGCTGCTGGTAAGCGGCGTCTGGGCAGCAAACCTTGACCAATCACTGAAGGCGTCGCCTGCTGATTTCCAATCAGCGCGCCAACACCGGATTCACGCCAATTTGGCACCCGCTTTGAATCCGGCGCAAATCGTGCGCACAACGTTGCGGGCCATCCTCTCGCTGGGGAGATTGGCCGCGACGGCGGTTGCCACGTGGACGGGGTGGACAAACACGGTCACCGCGTCCCGCACGACACCGGCAGCGGCCTCGATATCATCTACTCTAATTTCACCGCGCTTTTTTGCATCAGCCAGGATGCGGCCGACCAGAGACGTCATCGCCTTCGAGTACGCCGCTATGATCTCCGGCCGCTCCTCCACGATCCGGCGGTACAGGCCGTAAACCTCTGCGTCGGCGGTAAACCGTTCGCGCTTGCGGGCGTGCAACGCCATCACCATCCCCTCCAGGCGCTCTGCGAAGGATCCTCGCGCCTCGACGAATTTTCTCGCCATCTCTTCCTCGTCGCGCATCATTTCAACGACGAGGGCGTCGAAGATGTCTGCCTTGGAGCGAAAGTGGCGATAGATCGTGGTGTGCGACGTGCCAAGCGCACGCGCGATGTCGACCACGTTCGTCTTTGCCTCACCATGCCGACGGACCTGGGCTCGAGCGGTTTCGAGAATCTGCTCTCGGAACGAATTGTCGTCGGAAGAGGGACTTGAGGGCATATCGACCTGCGTTTCCTGGCAAAAAGTACAGCAAAGTCGCCCTCTTCGCAAATCCGAACAAAATATGAATTATGTTCGTTGACTTTTGAACGGGCGCGCGACATGATCGGGCTCTATTCAGCGCGAGAGGCTCGCCATGACTGATCCCCTGAAGCCGTCCGAACAGGCCCGAATTGCGCTCGTGACCGGCGGCTCCGGCTTTGTCGGCGGCCGCTTGATCTCGCACCTTCTCACCCAGGGCTGGCAGGTGCGGGCGCTCGCCCGAAGCGCAGAGAGCGAGGCGCAAGTCAAAGCGTTCGGAGCGACGCCAGTTCGGGGCGCGCTCGACAACGAGCAGGCGCTGCGAAAGGCGATGCAAGGCTGCGAAATCGTGTTTCACGCTGCTGCGCACTTCAAGCTTTGGGGCAAGCGAGAGCTTTTCGATCGGACCAACGTCGAGGGCACGCGTGTCGTCGTGAACGCGGCGGCGGCGTCGGCCAGCGTGCGCCGCGTGGTTGCGGTCAGCGCAGCGGCGGTGGTCATGGGTGATCCCGAGCCGATGTTGAATGCCGACGAGAGCCTTCCGTTACAAGTCCGCGCCTTCTCGCCCTACGCCTCATCGAAAGCTGAAGGCGAATGCGTCTTGCTGGCCGCCAACGGCGTCCGCCCGGGCCTGGAGACGATCGCGCTGCGGCCGCCCTTTATCTGGGGAGGCAAAATGCCGACCCTCGATCACATGGTGGAGACGGTAAAGGCTGGCCGGTGGCAATGGGTCGCTGGAGGCACGCAGGCCATGTCGAGCTGTCATGTCGACAACTTGTGCACCGCGCTGATACTCGCAGCAGATCGGGGTCGCGGCGGCCAGGCGTATTTCGTCGCAGATGCCGAGCAGAGCACCCTCAAGAGCTTCATCTCGTCGCTGCTTGCCACCCGCGGGGTAAGCCCGCCAGACAAGTCCGTCCCGTTCGCAATGGCCTGGACCATGGCCGGCCTCATGGGAGCGGTGTGGCGCATCCTGCGCCTCAGCGGCGAGCCGCCAATCACGCGCCAGATGCTACGCCTTATCGGCAAGCCATTCACAATCAGCACCCGCAAGGCGCAGGCCGAGTTGGGCTACGCGCCGCAAATCACAATGAAGGAGGGACTTGCCGCGATGCGGCAGCCCGAAGCCAGCCTCGCCAGTTTGGCTGACCATCGCGGAGACCGGCGCGCAATCGCTGTCTCCTGACGGCAAAGTCATGTCTTCTCGCCGCACCTTCATTGGAGCTTTTGCTGCTCTTGCAGCCGGAGGCCGACATCGTTTCAATGAGTACACGCCCTAGGCCAGCGTCATCCCGCCGTCCACGACCCAGGCGGCACCATTCACGTGCGCAGCCTCGTCGGAGGCGAGAAACGCAACGACGTTCGCGACATCCTGCGGCCGCCCATGCGCGGTTGCAACGTTTCGGCGCAACGCAATGGCGCTGTCACGCGCCTGGCCTTCCAGTTCCCGGATCATGCGCGACTCGACCGGTCCGGGCAGAACGGCGTTGACCCTGATCCTCGTCCCGGCGACATCGAGCGCCGCCGTACGTGTCAGTCCGAGCACTGCGTGCTTCGAGGCGACATAGCCGGCGAGCCCCGCACGCCCCCGGATTGCAGACGTCGATGCGGTGTTGATGATCGCGCCCGTTCCACGCTGCATCATTCTCGTGATCACGTGCTTGAGGCCGAGAAACACCCCCTTCACGTTCACCTGTAGCAATTGATCGAATGTTTCGTCGGGGTATTCGTGAAGAGGCGCGACGACACCCTCGATGCCCGCGTTGTTGGCAAAGATGCCGATCGGCCCCAGGCGCGTTTCGGCCGCCTCGACGAAGGCGATCGTATCCTGCGCGAGCGAGACATCCGCACGGATGGCGAGCGCCCTTGCCCCGCCCTCCTCGACCAGCTGCGCAGTGGCGCGTGCGGCCGCCTCGTCGCGATCGACGATCGCGACCGCATCGCTCATCCGCGCCAGCCTCAGCGCAATGGCGCGTCCGATATCGCCCCCGCCGCCGGTGACGAGCGCGACCGGCGGCCGGTCACTCCCGGTCACGACTTCAGGAACTCGCAGCCGCCATCTGCCAGAGGCCGCCACGCCTCTGACGGCGCAATGGTCTTGACCAGCTTGTAATAGTCCCAGGGATATTTGGAATCTCCGGGGGTCTTCACCTCGAACAGATACATGTTGTGCAGCTTGCGACCGTCGGCGCGCACGCTGCCCTTGCCGAACAGCGGATCATCGGTCGGCAGCTTCTTCATCTGTTCGACGACCGCCTTGCCGTCGCTGGAGGCGCCGAGCGCGTCGACGGCCTTGAGGTAGTGCAGGGTCGTGGCGTAGGCGCCCGCATGCAGCGCAGTCGGATAGCGGCCGTTGTTGCGCGGGGCGAAGCGCCGGGTCCAGGCGCGGGTATCTTCGTTCAGGTCCCAGTAGAAGGATTCGGTGAACTGCAGGCCCTGCGCGATCTTCAAGCCGAGCGAATGCACGTCGCTGAGATACAGCACCGTCGCAACGACGCGCTGGCCACCTTGCGGAATGCCGAATTCGACCGCCTGCTTGATGGAGTTGATGGTGTCGCCGCCGGCATTGATCAATGCGATGATTTCCGCCTTCGAAGACTGGGCCTGCAACAGGAAGGAGGAGAAGTCCTGCGTGTTGATCGGTGTGCGGACCCCGCCCAGAACCTTGCCGCCGGATTTCTGCACGACGTTCTTGATGTCGCCTTCCATGGCATGGCCGAAGGCGTAGTCGGCAGTGAGCAGGAACCAGCTCTTGCCACCGCTCTCGACGACAGCGCGCGCGACACCCGACGAGAGCGCGTAGGTATCGTAGGTCCAGTGCACGAGATTGGGCGAGCAGGACTTGCCGGTCAGGTCCGACGAAG
This sequence comes from Bradyrhizobium sp. GW821-FHT13H06, assembly GCF_058803975.1. Lineage (NCBI taxonomy): Bacteria > Pseudomonadati > Pseudomonadota > Alphaproteobacteria > Hyphomicrobiales > Nitrobacteraceae > Bradyrhizobium > Bradyrhizobium sp. GW821-FHT13H06. The sequence continues at coordinate 467,045 of NZ_JBXAPN010000006.1, forward strand.
AGGCGCCGGAGACCAGCAGAGTCTTGTTGTTCTGCTGCACGACGTTGCGGACCGCGAGTGCGACGGCCGAATTCGGCGCATCGACGATCACGTCGACACTCTGCCGATCGATCCACTCGCGCGCGATGTTGGCGCCGAGATCGGCCTTGTTCATGTGGTCGCCGCTGATGATCTCGATCGGCCGGGTCATCTTCGGACCGGACGCCTGGAAATCCTCGACCGCCATTTTCGCCGCCAGCAGCGAGCCCGGACCGGTGACATCGGCATAGAGGCTGGACATGTCCGTCAGCACGCCGATGCGAAGCGGCTTTGCCTCCTGCGCCCGCGCCCCGAGTCCCGTCATGCCCAAAGCAAATCCGCCGGCGCCGGCCAGCAGCCGGCGGCGGCTCACCCGAAATCGTCCTTCCATGTCGAATCCCTCCTTCGCCTCGCGCGTGTTTCTTCCCGGTATTCGCCGCCCGCACGTACATCGCGCGCAGGCTGATCTTGTGGTCAGGGAATGAGCCGCTCGATGAGCCGCCGGTCCTCGACCTCGAATCCGCCGCCATAGACCTCCGACACCATGAAATGCGCGCCGAGGATTTCCGGCTCGAGTTCGGCAATCGGATCGTACTCGCTGGCGTGCAGCGTCATCGCGGCACGGCCCGGCAGCGGCTTGGAGTATTTCAACGGCGTGCGGCGATAGGCGATGTCCGCATAGGCGATGCCGAGGCGCTCAGGATGCGGCAAACGACGCACATGGATTTCGCCGGCCGGCAGTTCGTCGCCATCGACGATGCGGACGACGGGTGCTGATGCATCCGGCGTGAAGGCGAAATCGGCCAGTGGAATTCCGCGGCGCCGGACCCACCCGGTGATCGAGCCGTCCGGATGCTCGTCGAAGGCGTAATGGGCGTCCTTCTTGGTGTAGCCGAACACCTCGCGCCCGGCACAGATCCCCATGGGATCGCTGCAATACATGAAGATATGCGTCTCGGTGAACAGCCCCTTGTACCGGACAGGCACGGAGATCATCAGATCGAACATCTCGCCCGCGTGCACGGCCAGGGAGTGGCCGGGCGAACGCATGAAGCGGAAGGCGACGCGATCGCTGGCGATCTCGAACGGCGTGTCGGCCAGCAGTGCCGCGACCTTGCCCGGCGCGACACGGGTCATGATCTCGACGGTCCGCAAGGTGCAGCCCCACTCCACCGGGTAGGCCGGTGAATAGGGCGGATTGACCCCGCTATCCGGCTTGAGCCGGTACTGCGCAAACATGCGCCGACTGGGATCGTTGGGATCGGCCACGGTCATCGGGTCCGCTTCCTCCTCTTAATTCATATATGATTTGTTACTTTCATATATGAAATATAGGGCGAGTCAAGCAGCCCTCGGCGGGAGCGGTTCCACGGCTCGCCGAATCGATTGGCGCTGGCTTGCGAAAATCCTTAACGTCGGGCTCGACCCCAACATGCCGAATCGTTCGCCGATGCCGCCCGCGGAACCACTGCTCAACGCGCCCGAATTCACCGTCTCCGAGCTCTCGCTGTCCCTGAAACGGACGGTCGAGGACGCCTTTGGCCATGTCCGGGTCCGCGGCGAGATCTCGGGCTTTCGCGGCGCCCATTCCTCCGGCCACTGCTATTTCGCGCTCAAGGACGAGAGCGCGAAGATCGAGGCGGTGATCTGGAAGGGCGTGCACGGCCGCATGCGCTTCAAGCCCCAGGAGGGGCTGGAGGTGATCGCCACCGGCAAGCTCACGACCTATCCGGGCTCCTCGAAATACCAGATCGTGATCGAGGCGCTGGAGCCCGCGGGCATCGGCGCGCTGATGGCGCTGATGGAGGAGCGCAAGAAGAAGCTCGCCGCCGAAGGGCTGTTCGACGAGGGGCGCAAGCAGCTGCTGCCCTGGCTGCCGGAGGTGATCGGCGTCGTAACCTCGCCGACCGGCGCCGTGATCCGCGACATCCTGCACCGGCTGGAGGACCGCTTCCCCCGCCGCGTGCTGGTGTGGCCGGTCAAGGTGCAGGGCGACGGCTCGGCCGAGCAGGTCGCGGCCGCGATCCGCGGCTTCAACGCGATCCCTGCGGGCGGCAGGATTCCGCGGCCCGACGTGCTGATCGTCGCACGCGGCGGCGGCTCGCTGGAGGATCTCTGGTCATTCAACGAGGAGATCGTGGTGCGCGCGGCGGCAGAAAGCATGATCCCGCTGATCTCCGCGGTCGGGCACGAGACCGACATCACGCTGATCGATTTCGTCGCCGACAAGCGCGCGCCGACCCCGACGGCGGCGGCCGAGATGGCGGTGCCGGTGCGCGGCGAATTGTTCGTCGAGGTCGCCGATCTCGGACGCCGCACCCGCGCCTATTGGCAGCGCGCCCAGGAGAACCGCCGCAGCGAGTTGCGCGCCGCCGCGCGCGCGCTGCCGGCGGCCGGCGATCTGCTCGCGATCCCGCGGCAGCGGCTGGATTCGGCAGGCAGCGCCCTGCCCCGCTGCCTCAAGGCCAACACGCATGCGCATTTCCGCAGGTTCACCACCGCCAGTTCAAAGCTGACGCTGCGGGTGCTGCACGGCCAGATCTCGCAGGCCGATCACCGCCTCACCGTGTGCGGCGAGCGGCTCGGCCTCTCCGCGCGCTCGCTGCTGCGGCAGCGGCGCGACCGCTTTGCCGGGCTGGAGGTGCGACTGCGCGCCTCGAAGCTCTCCAACGCGCAGGCGCAGCGCAACGCGATTGCGCGCCAGCGCGAGCGCACGCATCGTCTCGCCGAACGCGCGCAACGCGCGCTGGCGACGCTGCTGCACCGGCTCGACACCCGGGTCGAGAACAGCGGAAAGCTGCTTTCCGCGCTGTCCTACCGCAGCGTGCTCGCGCGCGGCTTTGCGCTGGTGCGCGATGAGGCCGGCCACCCCCTGCATGCGGCGGACGCGATCGGTCCCGGCGCACGCGTCGAGATCGAGTTTGCAGATGGCCGCGTCGGCGCGACCGCGGATGCAGATCGCCCGGCGCCCGCGGCAAAGCGCACGGCAGCGCAAGCCAAGCCGGCCACGCAGGACGCCAAGCCCGCTCCGAAGCGCGTGGCCAAGCCGGTGGATCAGGGCAGTCTGTTCTGAGGCGCGAGGACGGCGCTCCACCCTCGCTGTCATTCCCCGCGTTGTGCGCAAATGCGCACTGGAGCGGGGAATCCAGTACGCCGCGGCCTCTCAGTGAATCACAGCCATCTCGGCGTACTGGATCGCCCGGTCAAGCCGTGCGATGACACCGAGTATGGCGCGCCAGAGTGCCGAGCACTCGTCATTACGAAGACGGCGCGTCCTACCGGCAGGACAGTCCCGCGTCGATCGTGGTCCAGAAGCCGCAATGTTCCGGCGCCAGCATTGGCGCGCCGGCGCGGGCTTCGAACAGGAAGATCGCCACGGTGAAGACGATCAGGGCGGAGGCGAAGAGGACGATGCGGTTGCGCATGTGAGACCCGTTTAACCGCCATCGTGGTCGAATGATGGCACGGTCACAGCTGAAACCGGCGCAGCATGGGGCCGTAGATTCCCGGTCGGCCATACTCCGTGCAGGGCGGTGGTCGATGCGGGGCTGCCCGCCCAATTTGTTCCTCGGGCGGCCCCGCTTGGGGATTGTAGCCCGCATGAGCGAAGCGATATGCGGGGACAGTCTTCCCGGATGTCGCTTCGCTCATCCGGGCTACTGGAGCTTCATCACCGCTCACCGCGCCAGCCATCGCGCGACGTCGTTCTGAGATTCCGCACGCGCCTCGGCGTCCATGCCGAAATGGCCGCGCTCGGGCGCGCCGGCCTCGCTGCTGCCGGCAGCTGCGTGCAGCGGCATGTTGGCGCGATCGAAATCGTGATCGGCGCCGGGATAGACCACGATGCGCGCGAGCGCGCTGCGGCCGCGCGCGCCGTCCACCATCTGGCGGCAGGCCGGCGGCGACGACACGTCGTCGTCGGCGCCGATCAGCACCAGCGTCGGTACCCGCGTGCTCCACCCCAAACCCGCCGAGATCCGGCAATCCGGATAGAACGCGATCGCGGCGCGAAAATCCGGACCGAGATCGCGCGCTGCGCTCTGCGGGCGCACGGCCCAGAGCAGCGCGCTCGCGCCATTGGCCCAGCCGATCAGGCTGACGCGGTCGTGCGCCACCCAGGCCTGCTTCATCAGCCAGGCGCGTGAGGCCGCGATATCGGCGACGCGCTCGCGCCGCGCCTTGAGATGCATCTCCCTGACGCGGCATTGCGGCCCGAGCTCGCGCGAGCCGTAGCTGTCAGGCAGCAGCACGGCATTGCCAGCCCTGAGCAGGCGCTCGGCCCAGTCTCGATAGCGCGGCAACACGGGATCGGAATGGCCGCCGAGGCCGTCGCAGCCATGCAGCGCAATCACGGTCGGAAACGGGCCTGCGCCCTCGGGCTTGTAGAGCTGCGCATGGAGGACCCCGGACGCGAGCGGAATGTCGACCGCCTGCGGCGCCGGTGCGGCATGCGCGGCCGATACCAGCAGCGCCAGGAACAGGGCGGTCAGTCGAAAGTGCATCGGACTCTGCCGGACAAGATGCCGGAACCAGCGATCCTTCGCTCGAGGCCTTATCACGCAGAAACGGCGGTAAAACATCACGAACCGGTGGGTTTGACGGGCGGACAAGCCACCCTATCTATGCTACATCCAAGCCAACACATCGTGCCCTCCAGGGTTTTCTGGGAGGGGCCTTCCACGGAGACTTTCGACCGTGCTCAACAAGTTCGGCCCCTCGGGCCATGGCGAAGCGCAGGTGCAGTATCTCGACGGCGATTTCCGCGTGATCTCGCCGGGGACCTTCGTGCGCTGCGCGATCACCGACACGCGGATTCCGCTCGACGAGTTGAAGTACTGGAGCGTGGATCTGCAGGAGGCCTACGCCACACCCGTCGCGGTGCTGCAGCGGCATTTCCCCGGCGCGCTCAAGCCGCAGCCGTAAGGCCCGTGGCGCGCGGCTATCGCTGCTCCGTGCCATCCGACGAGCCTGCGCAGGTCTTGATGAAATCCTTCCGGGCCTCTGCGACGATTTTCTGATCGATCGCCTGCTTCAGACAATCGACCCGCGCCTGCGCCATGCAGAGCTGCAGCTGGTCGCGCCTGTCCTGTCCCTTCAGGCTTTGCGTCGTAGCCAGGCACGTGACCCGCTTGGTGGCGGGAACCGGCACCGCGCTGGGAGCAGCGGACGGCGTGGTTTGCGCAGCAAACACAGGCGCAATGATCAGACACACAAGGCTGGCGGCGACAGTCGCGGACGGCAATTTCATCGCATTCTCCCGATCGTCCGAACCGATAGAAGTCTTGCGATGAATGCCGCCTGAATGACCTGCAGGACCGACAACACGCAGACGCAGCGGCGCACGTGGTGCAGCTTATGGCGAAGCACGGGGATGAGTGCTTCGCGTCCCGACGATGTTCGCGTGCCTGATCCGGCGGTCTCGCAGCCGTGATCTCCGTGCCGCTCCGAGTTGCATCGAACAGTTGCGTGCACTCCGCGGCGAGTCATTTCGCGCTGTGGTTGGATTCTTCGTTGCCGTTCGGCGCCCTTGAGTTGTTTGACGAAGTCTTGGCGAAACAGATCGCTGCTAAAGTGCATGTTAGGTAATCAGCGCTGTTCCTTTTCGCACAGACGATCAGATCAATTAAACAGCCATCGAGCTTCGGAATTTGCACAGTTTGTGAACGGGCTCATACCGAAGAGCCATCTGACAGGCTACGATCATGGCGAAAATTCGCGGTGGAATATCTGTAGATTGAAAGTCAAACGATGGGGGTGATCATGCCCGCCATACTGGACCTGCTCTATCGTGAATATTGCCGCGCCCGTCTCGCCGAGATGCGCAAGCAGCTTCTGATCGCCGCTGAACGCTCTGAAACTCGCGAAGCGGATCATCATCCTGCGAAGCAGGACGACGATGAGAGAACGGACGCACGCCGCAAGACCGGTCAGGGCATGCCGAACTGAAGCGGCCGCAAGACCGGCGATCACTCCCGCGTAGCAGTGACCAAGCAATTGGCAACAGTTTGGGAGACAGCAATGAATACACCCGAATGCTACACTGTCATCGTGGCCTGCATGTCGTGCGTGACCATCGTCGCATTAATGGCCGTCGGGGCGTGGTGAGCAGGCTCCCTCGCCTCGTTGCAGACATGGTTCTGGCTTCGACATGAGCACAGCCGCCGCGTCGTTCGGCTGCGGCGGCTGCGCGTCAGATCCGGATATCAGCTTCCAGGCGGGGTATACGAAGAACGCAGCTTCGCCGCGTTCTGACGGACCTGCTTGATCTCGTCCTGCGTGAACAACCGGACCAGTTTCACGTCCTGCAGGGTGCCCGCCGTGACGGTCAGGCCGGAAATGGCCGGAGCCGCACTGGGATCAGGCACATCGAAAATGACCAGGACGCCAGGGCCGTCGGCCGCAACGCTGTACATTGAAATCAGCTTTCCACCGGCCGCTTCAATGAGCTTCCTGGCGGCCTCCTGGCGATTGGTTGCCGGGTTTTCCAAGATGGCGTTGAGAGCGCGTGGTGTGTATTGGCCGGTGAGGCAAAAATGCATGGCATGTTCTCCTCTGCTTTTGGCAATGACTCTCCCTGCCGCTCCGAACTGGTCGTTGCGGCCGTCGCATCTGAAATAATAAGATCGCGCCCGCCGTGGGCATAAACGCCGTCTATGATTGCCGGGAGTTCGGCACGTCCTGGTGACGGCTCTCGTGAAAGGCTACATCAACTGCCAAGAGCGCGGAAGAGAATTCGTCACCCGCGACACGTCGCTGCATGAGCTATGGCAGAGACGCTTGCCTAGTGCACGAGATCACCGCGCGCTGAACCGCCGCTCGCGCGCCCTGTAGAGATGATCGCTGATCAATTGCCTCAGCTTTGCCGGCTCGTCGAACTCGAGCTCAACGGCGAATGGCACGATGCCGTCGGGCACGTCCGCGCGGCCGCGCAGGCGTGCAAGGTCTTTCTCTGTCGTCACCAGCGTGAGCTGCTCGCGCCGCGCGTCCGCTGCGAGCGCTGCGATCTCGTCCTGCGAAAACGCGTGGTGGTCGGCGAAGGCGCGCGTGCGCGCGACCGCGATGCCGCTGGCGTGCAGAGTGCGAAAGAAGCGCTCGGGGTCGCCGATGCCGGCGAACGCGAAGACCCGCTTGCCGGTCAGCTGCGCGAGCGAGGCCGCAACCGGCTTCAGGCGTGCGCGCAGCTCCGGCTTGTCGCGCTTGGCAAGCTCGGCCGCGACATCGTTGGCGGCACGGCCATCGCCGATCAGCACCAGCGCGTCGGTGCGCGCGAGCTGGGCCTGCAGCGGCGCGCGCAAGGGACCTGCGGGAAACACCTGGCCGTTGCCGAGGCCGCGCTCGCTGTCGATCACGATCAGCGACGCGTCCTTCAGAAGGCGCGGGTTCTGGAAACCGTCATCCATCACGATCACGGTGGCGCCCTGCGATTTCGCCAGCGCGACGCCGTCGAGCCGGTCGCGCGCGACTGCGACCGGGACGTCGCGTGCCATCATCAGGGGCTCGTCGCCGACGTCGGCCGCGGTATGACGGGCGCGGTCGACCATCACCGGGCCCTTCAGGTGCCCGCCATAGCCGCGGCTGAGCACGACCGGCGTCTCGCCGAGCTCGCGAAGCAGCTTCGTGAGCGCCAGCACGGTCGGCGTCTTGCCGGCGCCGCCGACATGGTAGTTGCCGACGCAGATCACGGGAATGCCGGCGTCCACGCCGTCGCGCTGCATGCGCCATGCGGTGACGGCGCCGTAGAGCGCACCCAGCGGAAAGAGGACATGCGATAGCGGGGAATGTGGCCGGTACCAGAAGGCCGGCTCACGCATTCGCGGCCCCCATCTCGATGCGCAACTGCAGCAGATACGGCTCGAGCGCGGTCATGGTGCGATCGAGCGCACCGCCGAGCTGCTCGACCACGCCTGAGCCTGCGCGTTGCATCTTGTCGCGCACCATCGGCTCGGCCAGGAGCAGGCCGAGCTGCTTGACCAGCGCCTCCTGCGTATCGGCCTGGCGCGCCCCGCCGCTGCCGTCGAGCGCTTCATAGACGTCGGCGAAGTTGAAGACGTGCGGACCGTGGACGATCGCCGCGCCGAGCTTGATCGCCTCGATCGGATTCTGGCCGCCATGGTGGATCAGCGATCCGCCCATGAACACGATCGGCGAGAGACGATAGAACAGGCCGAGCTCACCCATGGTGTCGGCAACATAAACGTCGGTCGTGGCCGTCGGCAGCTCCTCGCGCGAGCGCAAGCCGGGCTTCAGGCCGGAGGACGTAACCAGGCCCGCGATTGCGGAGCCGCGATCCGGGTGCCGCGGCACGATCACGGTGAGAAGCTGCGGGAAGAAACCGGAGAGGCTGCGATGCGCCGCGATCAGCATCTCGTCCTCGCCCGGATGAGTCGAGGCCGCCACGATGATCGGACGCCCGCGCGTCATCGCCATCAGCCGTTCGAGCTTTGCGGCATCGGCCGGCGGCGCCGGCACGTCCAGCTTCAGATTGCCCGTGGTGACGACGTCGCGGCCACCGAGCGCGGAAAAGCGCTCGGCATCAGTCTTCGACTGCGCAAGACAAATGTCGAACCGCGACAGCAGCGCCGAGATGGTGCCGCGCATGCGCCGCCAGCGCGGGAAGGAACGCGGCGACATCCGCCCGTTGATCAGCACCATCGGCACCCGGCGCGCCGCGCCGGCGAGGATCAGGTTCGGCCACAGGTCGGATTCGATGAACAGCGCCAGTGACGGCTTCCAGTGATCAAGGAAGCGCGCGACATAGCGCGGAGAGTCGTACGGTACGTACTGATGGATGACGTCAGGCGGAAAGCGCTTTGCCACCACCGCCGCCGAGGTGACGGTGCCCGAGGTGAGCAGGATGCGCAGATTGAGATCGCGCAGGCGCCCAATCAGCGCCGCCGCGGCCAGCACTTCGCCGACGCTGGCGCCGTGGATCCAGACCAGCGGGCCATGCGGCCGCACGTCGCGGGACAGCCCCCGCCGCTCGCCGACGCGGGCGGGATCCTCCTTACCCTGCTTCAGCCGCCGCTTGATCAGTGCAGGCGCGAGCGGCACCAGGCCGGAGGCCAGGCGCCGATACATCCGCAGCGTGATCGGCAGCGCAATGGGCAGCGACTTAGGCATCTTCCGGTCCCGGACGGCCGAGTTGGGCGTAGGCGCGGCGGGTCGCTTCGTTCAACGTGTCTTCCAGCTCCTGCCGCAACGCTTCCATCGTGGCGGCATCGGCATCCGGAGGAACGTGGATTTCCTTGATGCCGACCAGTGCGCCCCGCCCGAACGGCAAATTGATGGTGGTGCGGTCCCAGTTCTTGAGCCGGACGAAGCGGCCGGTCGCCATCGCGAAAGGCATGATCGGCCGTCCCGATTCCCGTGCCAGCATGATAATGCCGAGCCCCGCCACGCGCGAGCGCTTGGGGACATCGGCGGTCAACGCGACATTACAACCGGCCTGAAGCGTCCGCACCATTTCCTTGAAGGCGCCCACACCCCCCTTGCGGTGGAACGCCCCGCCATGGTCGCCGGAGCCGCGGATGGTACCGATGCCGAGCCGTTCGGCCGCGATCGCATTGAACTCGCCGTCGCGATGGCGGGAGATCAGGACCTTGGCCCGATAGGAGGCCTTGTCCTGATTCTTGATGAAGGGCGTGAGGAAATGCTGGCCGTGCCAGAACGCGAAGATCGCGGGGAGCTGCGGCTCGACGCGTTCATAGACGTCCGGGGGATCGAACGTGAATTTGTTGGTCCGCCAGACCAGACGCAGATACTCGGCCGCCAGGACCCCGACGGCACGCTGAAACCAGCTGCTTCGCAGCGTATTGCGAAGCAGTCTTTTCAACGCGCCGGTTCTTGATTCGGGTCGAGCAGCCGGTGGAGATGGACGATGAAATAGCGCATCTGTGCGTTGTCGACCGTGCTCTGCGCCTTGGCCCGCCAGGCGGCGTGGGCGGCGGCATAGTTCGGATAGAGGCCGACGATGTCGACGTCATCCAGATTCTTGAAGATGTTGTGCTCGAGATCGACGAGCTCGCCGCCGATGACGAGGTGGAGCAGTTGTTGCGGGGCACTATCTGGCATGAGTTCTGTTCCTAACGGGCTGCCCGGCAAAGCAGTGTCCGACAAGCACGACGAAGCGCTTCAGGCCAAGGGACGGTTGCGAAAATGCGCGACAATGCCCGCATGACGATCGCGTCCCGCTGCCACCAGCACTCCGTGCGCCACTTCCCGGCGGTTATAGAGGATGGGTTCTCCGGAGAGGTCACTCATCCTACCATCCGCTTCCTGCACGATCAAATCGGCCGCCGCAAGGTCCCAATCATGGCTGTTGCCCCCCGCAAAAGCCGCATCCAGCGCGCCATGGGCCACCCGGCACAGCCGCAGCGCCAGCGAGCCGATTCGCCGATGCAGCTTGATCTCGCCGAGTGACGGCTTCAGCCGCTCGACCAGGGGCTTCGGGCCGGCGACGCGGGCGAAGTCGAGCTCGGATCCGGACGTCGCCCGCACCGGCTTGTCATTGAGCGTCGTGCCCTGGCCGCGCACCGCGAAGAAGAACTCGTCGCTCGCTGGTGCAAACACCGCGGCGAGCACCGGCGAAGCGTCCTCCACCAGCGCCACGCTGACGCACCACTCGTCATGACCGCCCAGATAGTTGCGCGTGCCGTCGATGGGATCGACGATCCATGTCAGCCGCCGCGAGAGCCGTGCCGCATCGTCGGCGCTCTCCTCCGACAGCCAGCCATAGTCGGGTGTCGCAGCACGCAGGCGCGCTTCGAGCAGATCGTTGACCGCGATGTCGGCCTCCGACACCGGGGAGGACGCGCCCTTGGTCCACTTTCTCAGCTCGGTGCGAAACATCGACTGCGCGAGCGCGCCCGCTTCCCGCACCGTGTCCTTCAGCAGCGCCGCGTCGCGGGCCAGAATGGTTTCGTCGAGAACAGGCGTCATCGGGTCAACCGGGCCGCATGCGAGGACCACCTCTCCCCATCGGGGAGAGGTCGATTTGCGCAGCAAACCGGGTGAGGGGGCGCAGGTCCCACGAGAGAGAGTAACCCCTCACCCGGATCGCATCTTGCGATGCGATCCGACCTCTCCCTACGGGAGAGGTGAGCCAACTCGCCTCTGCTCGATCAGCGTCCGCCAAGCGTCAAACCCTCGATGCGCACCGTCGGCGCATTGATGCCGTAGCGGAACTCGAGATTGTTCGCGGGCTGCATCGACTTGAAGATCTCGAACAGGTGCCCGGCGATCGTGACTTCGCTGACGGGATAGGTGATCTCGCCATTCTCGATCCAGAAACCGGAGGCGCCGCGGCTGTAATCGCCAGTGACGCCGTTGACGCCGGAGCCGATCAAATCGGTGACATAGAACCCTTGCTTGATATCGGAGATCAATTCGGCCGGCGTCGGCGTGCCGGCCTCGAGATGCAGATTGTACGGCCCGGGCGAGGGAGAGGAGGAAACGCCGCGATGGGCATGGCCGGTCGTGGTGAGGCCGAGCTCGCGCGCGGTGGCGCAATCGAGCAGCCAGGTCGTCAGCACGCCCTCGTCGACCAGCGCGATCCTCTTCACCGCGACGCCTTCGGCATCGAAGGTCTGCGAGCGCAGGCCGCGCTTGCGCAAGGGATCGTCGATGATACGGATGTTGTTCGCAAACAGCTGCTGGCCGAGCTTGTCCTTCAGGAAGCTGGTCTTGCGCGCGATCGAGGCGCCGTTGATGGCGCCGACGAGGTGGCCGACCAGGGAGCCGGCAACGCGCGGATCGAACACGACCGGCACCTTGCAGGTCTCGACCTTGCGCGGATTGTGGCGCGCCACGGTGCGCTCGCCGGCGGAACGGCCGACCGTCTCCGGCGACAACAGATCGGCGCCGTGCGGCGCCGAGGTGAAGTCGTAGTCGCGCTCCATGCCGGTGCCTTCGCCGGATATGGCGGTGGCGGAAATGCCCTGGCTGGAGCGCAGGTAGGAGCCATGGAAGCCGGTCGAGGTCACGAGCACCATGCCGCCGATGCCGGCGGAAGCCGAGGCGCCGCCGGACTTGGTCACACCCTTCACGCCGAGCGCCGCAGCTTCGGCGGCGAGCGCGCGGCGCTCGAGCTCGGCGGTCGCCGGCACATCGGGATCGAGCAGGTCGAGATCGGGGAAATCGCGCGCGAGCAGCGCGGGATCGGCGAGGCCGACATATTTGTCGTCGGGCGCAACACGCGCCATCGCGACCGCACGCTCGGCGAGCTTGGTCACGGCATCGCCGCTGACGTCGTTGGTCGAGACCACTGCCTGGCGCTGGCCGACCAGCACGCGCAGGCCGACATCGTCGCCCTCGGACCGCTCGGACTCCTCGACACGGCCGTCGCGGACCTCGACGCCCTGCGAGACGCCGCGCACCGCGACCGCATCGGCCGCATCCGCGCCGGCACGCCTGGCCGCCTCGACCAGCCGCTGCGCCAGATCGGAGAGCGCGGACTGATCGAACAGGTCGCGATTGGCCTGCGACGATGTTTGGGTCGAAAGCGTCGAGCTTGGTGAAGAGTTCACGAACGAAATCCTGTTGGGGCGGGGTTCGGGGCCGGAACTCACAGATGTGCCCTGATAGCGCGGACTTCAAGCATTTTCAGCCCGCCAAAAGCTCAGATTCGCAACTTCGGCGCAACGTCTCGTCAATCATGCGCGCCAAGGTCTTGTCAATCATGAGTAGCGGTGACGGTGGGTTAACCAGGCTTTTTAAGCGGTTTCGGAAAGGCACGCGCTAAGGTCCTCGCATCGACCGGGAACATAATCCCGGCGGGGAGAACTAAAGCCGTGAGGCGTCAAACAGCAACATGCGGGATCGCTCCCGCCGGGTCGAGCCGCTCCTTGCGGCTCGACCCCCTTTCCCTTCCGGTCCGCTTCGATGCGCATGACCCGCGCGCCGACGGACATGTCAGGCAGATCGAGCTTCATCGCGAGCGTGTCGTGCTGCGCCGTGCCGTCCGCGGCATGCAGATGGCGATCAACGTGCGCGTTGCCGACTTCACCGGCGTCGCCTTGCGCGGCAATGACGAAGCGCAGACGCTCGTCCTCGTGCATCGCGATCCCTCGCTGTCCATTCCGCTGCTGGTCGGCGCCGATGCCGACGAGATCGCGCAAGCCTGGGCGATCTGGAGCGAGCTCTTCGCGCTGCCGCAGCTCGACGAAGGCGCCCGCAAGCCAGCGCCGCGCCGTCGCCGCGCCAACGCGATCCGCGCCCGCCGCCCGAAATTCCTGATGCGCCGGCGCACCGGCATGGCGCGCGAGCTCCCGGTTCATCGGGAAGAACGCGAGATCATCGCAAGGGATTGAGCGGCAATCACGGTGCCGCAGGGTGGGCAAAGCGAAGCGTGCCCACCTTTTTCATCAATCATTGAGAGATGGTGGGCACGGCGCAAGTGCGCCTTTGCCCACCGTACGACAGCTACGCTGCCCGCATCACCGCATCGACCAGCAATCCCGCAAACAGCAACAGCCCCGCATCCCTGTTCGACTTGAACAGGCGCAGGCACAGCGCACCGTCGTCGATCCGCAGGCGTGCGATCTGCCATGCGAGATGCGCGGCGAAGGCCACGAGCCCGAGCCAGGCCGGCCAGCGCACATCGGCGGAGGCCAGCGCGATGCCGATCAACATCACCGCGAGCCCGTAGAACAGGATCAGCGCCTGGTGCGTGTGCGCGCCGAACAGGCGCGCGGTCGACTTGATGCCGATCAGCGCGTCGTCCTCGGCGTCCTGATGCGCATAGATCGTGTCATAGCCGATCACCCAGGAGATCGCGCCGGCATAGAGCACGAGTGCGGTGACGTCGATGTGTCCGAACGTGACGGCAAATCCCATCAAGGCGCCCCATGAGAAGGCAAGCCCGAGCACGATCTGCGGCCACCAGGTGATGCGCTTCATGAAGGGATAGATCGCGACGATCAGAAGCGAGGCGATGCCGGTCGCGATCGCGAAGCGGTTGAACTGCAGCAGCACCAGGAGGCCGATCAGCGCCTGCGCGACCATGAAGGCCAGCGCCTGCTTCGTGGTCACCTGCCCTGACGGCAACGGCCGCGAGCGCGTGCGCTCGACCTTGTCGTCGAGATCGCGGTCGGTGATGTCATTCCACGTGCAGCCCGCCCCGCGCATCACGAAGGCGCCGATGAAGAACAGCACGATGGTAAGCGGCACGCCGCGGACGTCATGCGCCATGCCGGCGGCGAGCGCCGCCGACCACCAGCATGGCATCAGGAGAAGCCAGGAGCCGATCGGACGGTCGAAGCGGGACAGGCGCAGGTAAGGCCGCGCCCAATGCGGCGCGAGCGTATCGACCCAGTTGCCGGTAGAATCGGCAACGCGGGCGGATGTCTCGCTCATCGGGTCAGGACGTTGCCGTTGAGCGTATCGAAGGTGCTGCCGCCCTTCTTGCCGGCATTGACCTCGGGCGCCGAGCCCGAACCCAGCACCTCGCTCAGGGACGGGCCGGCCGGACGCGCCTGTTGCTGCTGCATCTGCAGCGCGACGTTGCAGACCTTCGCCGCCATCGCCTCTGTGTTCTTGTGACCGTCCTTCATCTGCGCGCCGACCTGCGGCGGGATTCCGCATTTGGCGGCGTGGGCCTCGATGTACTTGATCATCTTGGTCTCGGACTGGCTGAAATTGCGAATCAGCTTGCAGGCCTCGTCCGGCGGCGCGTGACGGTCGCTCGCCGCCTTGATCAGCTTGCCGCGCTTCTCGGCTTCTTCGCGCAGGGGCATGAACGCTTTCATACAGTCCTCGCCGGGACCGGCTTGCGTCGGCGGAGCCGCGCTGAAGGCGCCGGCACCGCCGACCGGGGCGGCGCCGTTCACGGGGAAGGACGATTGCGGCGTCGTGCCGACGGAGGCGACGGGCGCCGCGCCGTTCACGGGCGGAAAGGGGGAACTGGTGGCAGCCTGGCCGGGCAGCGGCGCCGGGAAGGCGCTTTGCGCATGAGCGCCCGCGGCACCCATGGCGACCATGGCGGCAGTGATCGGAACCATCAGACGACGGATCATGAAGGCAGTCTCTCCGGCAGGAGCTTACGGGGGCGGCGTCTTCCCAATTGAAGCGCGACCAGCATGTTCGCTTTTCTACGATTCCCGCCGGCCCTTAACAACCCGTGGAATAGGGCAAGAGCGCGGCGCTGGGACGCACCAATTCGGCGATATTTACCCCCAAAACTACTGGTTTCGGTTAAGAACGGCGGCAAATCGGACCTCTGACGATGCCCTCTCACGATTTTCGCGCTCCCCGCCTGTTCGTCGATGCCGCCCTCGTCCAGGACGCCAGGGTGCCGCTCGACCGCGACCAGAGCAACTATCTCGGCAACGTGCTGCGGCTTGCCGCCGGGGCCGAAGTCCTGGCCTTCAATGGCCGCGACGGCGAGTGGCAGGCGGCCATCGAAGGCCGCAAGCGGCCGGACGGCCTCGTGATCCTCCAGCAGACCCGGCCCCAGGACCGGCTACCCGACCTCACTTACGTCTTCGCGCCGCTCAAGCATGCCCGGCTGGATTACATGGTGCAGAAGGCGATCGAGATGGGCGCCGCGGCCCTACAGCCGGTCCTGACAAGATTTACCCAGGCCTCCCGGGTCAATACCGAACGAATGCGCGCCAATGTGGTCGAGGCGGCCGAGCAATGCGGCATCCTCAGCATCGCCACCGTTGCCGAGCCGGTGCCGCTGGAGCGTTTCTTGAGCCAGCGCACCGCGGGCCGCCTGCTGATCTTCTGCGATGAGGCGGCGGAGGTCCAGGACCCCGTTCAGAGCCTGCAAAACACCCGTGAGGCCGGCGGAGGTATTGACGTGCTGATCGGCCCCGAAGGCGGCTTCGCCGAGGAGGAACGGGCACTGCTGCTGCGGCAGCCCAAGATCCTGCGGCTGGCCCTCGGCCCGCGGATCATGCGAGCCGACACCGCCGCGGTGGCGGCCCTTGCGCTGGTGCAGGCGGTGCTGGGCGACTGGGGCGGTGGACGCGGTTAGATCGTTTCCCGCATCGCGCGGCGCAGGGTCTCGGACGGCAGCTCCCCGAAGGCCGCCCTGTAACTCGCCGCGAACTCGCTCAGATGCCAGAAGCCGTGCGCAATTGCGCAGGCCTTCACACTGCGCTGCCCGGGACCGATGCGCAGTTGCTTGCGCACCGACCAGAGCCGCAGGACCCGGCTGTAGCGATGCGGGCTCATGCCGCAAATGGCTTGCGTCGCGCTCTGGAGAGTTCGGACGGACACGCCCACCTGCGCGGCCAGTTCGGGCGTCCTGGGCCAGACCGTCAGGTCTTGTCGGATCAATCTTTCCATGTCCGCGACGATCCGCCGATAGCCATCCGTGGCGGACGACGCAGGTCCGCCGCTCGCGCTGGTGCGCAGCGCAGCGTCCATCGTGCTGAGCAGGGACTGCTCGACGGCGGTCAGCGACATCGGCTCGTTCAGGAAGTCCGGATCATGTGCCGCGATTTCCAGCGTGACGGAGATCAGGCGGCGCAGCGAGGCAAGAACGTCCGACGGCGGGTTCACCAGGCAATAGCCGTCACCCAGTTGCGCCCAGGGTTCGCGCTGCGGCGGACTGAGATACACGACAGCCATCAGCCGGCCCTCCGGCTCATAGACCAGGCAATCGGAGCTGCCCGTCAGAACGACGATGGAACGGCCCATTGATTGCCCGTTGATGCGGGCCGAGGTCACCTGATCCATCGGCACCACGACGGCGGCGGCATCCGTCAATTGATAGCCGCGAACGATCCTCGGGAAGGTCTTCACCAGAGAGAGGGTCAGGGTCGGCAGGCTCAGCCGAGCCCGCATGATTGCCGTCGCCCCGACCGACAACGGCATGCTGGATGCGCCGGCATATCTCTCGGTCTCGCCGAAATGGTCGATGTCATATGCCCTGAGCTCGAGGGCCGACGATGGCTTGAGCTCCTGGAAGGACATCAAGCGGTCCGTCGCCAGCTCTCGCGCTCCGTCGCGTGCAGTATCGAGATGGCCTTGATCCATATCGTGTCGCTTACTTTGCCTTCTTTGCGGACGTCGCGCCCCTGGAGGCGCGCAGATCATCCGGCCCGCTGATGCCGGCACGCCTGAGATCGCGAAGCAGCTTCGTGAGCAACAGCATGTTCGTCTTCTGCAGTTCGTGGTTGTTTCCAAACCTGAATGCGTTCTGCTCGGTCACGATGAGTCCGGCCTTTGTCTCGGCGAGAATCTTCCGCCTCTTCAGTCCTGTCACACGACGGCGAACCGTCTCCAATGGCAGGCTGAGGAAGCGGGAGAGTGCGGCACGAGAGACTCCCTGCTTGATCACATCCGGCTCGACGGCATGAATGCTGGAAAATTTCTCGTCCAACGCCGGATCGTTCATCACGTGGATGACATTGGCGTTCAGGACCGCATGAATGATCAGAAGGTCCAGCGGATCGAATTCGTCGTAGTGCCGGAACAACTCGCTCATCGAGAACAGCATATAGGCTAGCGTGTGCCGCGAGACCGTCCGGATGATATCTGAAGCATTGCGCATGAATCGAAAACCAACATTCATCTTGTAAACGATGGTTATGGCGAACGGATCATCGGCCATACTCAAAATGAGTATGCGACGACTTGCCAGCCGTCCGTAGTTTCTCATTGTGACGCCGGCCTGCTGCTGCATCTGGACATCGTTGTCGACGAGACCTTCGACGTGCCTGCCGGACCCTGGCCGCCAAGACTTCATTGCGCGAGCGCGCATCCAACAGTTTCGACGATGCCGGCGCCGTCCAGGTGGCGATCGCGATGGAAGACATGGCAATGAATGACGACCTTGTGCCCGAGGCGGGACCATGCGAGCCGCTGCGACTCATCACGGCGTTTCTCCGCCTCACGGACCCCCGCAGAAGGGGAAGGGTCCTCGACCTGGCGGAGCAACTCGCGGAAGCAGCGGGATCCGCGACGCCAGGGGCGACCTTTGCCGTGACCGAGGCATCATTCGTGGAATCAGCCCCAGGCCCCGGCCCAACCGAATGAAGCCGAACACCCTCGTTCGGCGCGTCCCGCGACGAAACGTGATCCATCGGAATTCGGTATCAAATTACCTAATCGATGCCACTTTCTACACCCTGCCGACGGGGCCGGCGTCGCTCCAAACTCGTTAAGCGATTGATCCTTTGGAGGTCGAAACCGCTTTCGGGCCATGCTAAGGGCTGCGCCAACTCCCATTCCTTCCTTGCCCTGCCCGGTTCCACCGGGCCGATGGACCCTGAGATGACCGCGACTGCCACCTCAAATGCTGCCGGCTCCGCCTGGGCGGATACGCTGCTCTTGTCGTTCGCGCAGGCCGGTTACATCAGGGCTGAGCCCGCCATCCTGCAACCGGCCGAGCCGTTCCTGGATCTCTCCGGCGAGGACATCCGCAAGAGCCTGTACCTCACCACGGACCTTTCCGGCGAGGAGCTCTGCCTGCGCCCGGACCTGACGATTCCCGTCGCGCGCGACTATCTCGCCTCGACCCGCGCCGGCCAGCCGGCCGGGTTCAGCTATCTCGGCCCGGTGTTTCGTTACCGTAGCGGCCAGGCCAGTGAATTCCTTCAAGCCGGCATCGAATCGTTCGGCCGCCAGGACCGCGCCGCGGCCGATGCCGAGATGTTGGCCCTGGCGCTGGAGGCGACCGCCGCCTTCGGCGTCCGCGATGTCGAGATCCGCACCGGCGACGTCGCGCTGTTCAATGCCCTGCTGGATGCACTCAACCTCTATCCGGTCTGGCGCCGCCGCCTGGTCAAGGATTTCAACCGCAAGATCAGCCTGGAGCAGGATCTGGAGCGGCTGGCAGCCGCCAGCACCGCGACGCGCAGCGAATACGAGGGCGTCCTGGCCGCCCTCGCCGGCTCCGACCGCAAGGCGGCACTCGCCTTCGTGACCGATCTGATGTCGATCGCCGGCACCACCAATGTCGGCGGGCGCACCACGGCCGAGATCGCCGATCGCTTCCTCGAGCAATCGACGCTGAAGGGCGGCGCGCTGCCGCGCGAGGCGATCGCCGTGCTCAAGCGCTTCCTGTCGATATCAGGCAATCCCGACGACGCCATCGCCGAGCTGCGCGCACTCACGACCGACGCGAAGCTCGATCTCGCCCCGGCGATCGATCAGTTCGAGAGCCGCGTCGGCTTCATGGCGGCGCGCGGCATCGAGGTGAAGCAGACGCGCTTTTCGACCGCGTTCGGACGCGGCCTCGACTATTACACCGGCTTCGAATTCGAGCTGCATCACCGGGGCAACGGCGCCGAGCCGCTGGTCGCCGGCGGCCGCTATGATGGACTGATGACCCAGCTGGGCTCGGCTGAACCTATTCCCGCGGTCGGCTTCTCGGTCTGGGTGGATGCGCTGACGAAGATCGGCCGCAAGGTGGGAGCTTAAGTCATGAGCGCGCCATTCGTTCTGGCCGTTCCCTCCAAGGGCCGCCTTCAGGAGAATACCGAGGCCTTCTTCGCCCGCGCCGGACTCAAGCTGTCGAAGGCCGGCGGTGCCCGCGACTACCGCGGCACGATCGCAGGTCTCGACAATGTCGAGGTCGCCTATCTCTCGGCGAGCGAGATCGCCTCGCAACTCGCCCGCGGCTTTGCGCATCTCGGCGTCACCGGCGAGGACCTTGTGCGCGAGAACATCGCCGATGCCGACAAGCGCGTGTCGCTGATCGAAGGGCTCGGCTTCGGCTATGCCGACGTCGTCGTCGCGGTGCCGCAGGCCTGGATCGACGTCCGCACCATGGCGGACCTCGACGATGTCACCACCGGCTTCCGCGAGCAGCATCACATGCGGATGCGGGTCGCGACCAAGTTCGTCAACCTCACCCGCGGCTTCTTCCAGGCCCACGGCATCACCGATTACCGCATCGTCGAAAGCGCAGGCGCGACCGAAGGCGCGCCGGCGGCCGGCAGCGCCGAGCTGATCGTCGACATCACCACCACGGGCGCAACGCTCGCCGCCAACGGCTTGCGGGTGCTCGACGACGGTACAATCCTGCGCAGCCAGGCCAATCTGGTGGCATCCAAAGGGGCCGACTGGTCGCCGCAGGCGCGAGAGACGGCGCGTGTCATCCTCGATCACATCGCAGCGCGGGCGCGGGCCAACAAGTACCGCGAAGTCCGCACCCGCTTCCGGCAATGCGACGCTGCCCTGCTCGGCGAGGCCCATAGCCGGTACGGAGTCGAGGCGCCGTTCGGCGGTCCGACTTCGTCAGGCATGCTGACGCTGCACTGCCCGCCGGGTCAGCTCTATGCGCTGGCGAGCTTCCTGCGCGAGCATGGCGCCGAGACCGTCTCGGTGGTCTCGCTGGACTACGTGTTCGATCGGGAGAACCCGCTGTTCGCCAAGCTCGAGGCGTTCCTCGGGCAGTGAGCCTCGGGTTCGTTCAGGATAGCGACAGCAAGCGGCAGCTACCATATGCTGTTGAGAACATCTAAACGCCTCTGGAACCTTGATCGATGACGCTGGGCTCTGACGTATCAGGCATGACGACCACCGCAGCGAGCGCCGCCGCGAAGGGGCTGTCGATAGTCGTCCCCGTCTACAACGAGGCGGCGGGGCTCGCTGCCCTGCATCAGCGCATCTGCGATCTCGCAAAGACGCTGCGGCAGCGCTATCGGCTGACTTGCGAGGTGGTCTACGTCGACGACGGCAGCAAGGACGCGACGCTGTCGATCGCGCGGTCGCTGCCGGCCGACGCGATCGACGTCCAGGTGGTGTCGCTGTCGCGCAATTTCGGCAAGGAGGCCGCGCTGATGGCGGGCCTCGACCATGCCCGGCTCGGCGCCGTCCTGTTCATGGACGGGGACGGCCAGCATCCGCCGGCGCTGATCGAACAGCTGGTGCGGCACTGGATCGATGACGGCTATGACGTCGTCTACACCGCCAAGGCGCATCGCGACAACGAGCCCTTCTTGCGCCGGGTCGCGGTGCACGGCTTCTACGCGCTGATCAATTGGGGCGCACGCCAGAAGATTCCCGAGGACGCCGGCGACTTCCGCCTGCTCTCGCCGCGCGCGGTCACCGCGCTCAGGCAGCTGCCGGAACGCAACCGTTTCTTCAAAGGCCTCGCCAGCTGGATCGGCTTTCGCCAGATCCGCGTCGACTACGAGCCTGCGGCGCGCGCCCATGGCGTCACCACCTTCAACGCCGCAAGCCTGCTCGGCCTCTCGATCGAGGGCCTGACCTCGTTCTCGGTGGCACCGCTGCGCTTCGCCAGCCTGCTCGGCGTCATCCTCGCCGGAGGTGCCTTCCTGTTCGGGCTGTCGATCCTCTGGGAGGTGTTCACGACCGGCAAGCAGGTGCCCGGCTATCCCTCGCTCGTGATCGGCCTGATGACGATTGGCGGCGTGCAGCTCATCATGATCGGCATCGTCGGCGAATATATCGGCAAGATCCTGTCCGAGCTGAAGGCGCGCCCGATTTACTTCGTCGCCGAGCACAGCGAGAAGCACTTCGAGGCCGGCAAGGCCGAGGACCCTTCAAGCCAGGACGCCCCGAACAGGACGGCGGCCGAATGAGGGCGGCCGCGAGCCCGCGGCGAATCTGGCTCTGCGCCGACGATTACGGCATCAGCCCGGCCGTCAACCGCGCCATTCGCGACCTGATCGAACGCCGCCGTCTCAACGCCACCTCGGTGATGATGGTGGGTCCGGCGATCGCGCGCAGCGAGATCGAGGCGCTTCAGTCCGCAGCAAAGACGAGCCCGCGCTGCACGATCGGATTGCACGTGACGCTGTCGGCGCCGTTCCGGCCGCTCACCATGCATTTCCGACCGCTCGACGGCGACATGTTCATGCCGTTTCCGAAGCTGCTGCGCGCGGGCGTTCTGCGGCGGCTCGACCGGGAATTCTTCCGCAACGAAGTCAAGGCGCAGCTGGCAGCCTTCATGAAAGCGTTCGGGCGCGCCCCCGACTTCGTCGACGGCCACCAGCATGTGCAGCTCTACCCGCAGGTGCGCGACGGCTTCGTCGATGCGGTCGTTGAGACTGCGCCGGGCGCCTGGGTGCGTCAGGGCGGCCGCGATCTGCCGCTCAGGCAACGGCTGGCCTCACCAAAAGCCATGGTGCTCGACAGTCTCAGCGCGCAATTCCGCCGCCGCGCCGGCAGCGCCGGCCTCAGCTTCAACCCCGGCTTCGCCGGCGCCTATGATTTTACGCGCGACGCCGATTTCGGCGCGCTGATGCGGCAGTTCCTGGAAGGCCTTCCCGACGGCGGCCTCGTGATGTGCCATCCCGGCTTCGTCGATGACGTCCTCGCCCGCCTCGACCCGATGACCGATGTCCGCGAGCGCGAGCACGCTTATCTCGCCAGCGACGCCTTTGCGCGCCTGCTGACGGACAGCAACGTGACACTGGGATGAACCCGGCGAAACGTGGGCCAGGAGGCAGCTTGTCGCATACGGAAATTTAATCCGGCCGGCACTGTTGGGGCCACAATGGAACCCTACATCTCCTGCGCGCTTGATTTTGCGCAAAGGAGACAGATCATGACGCCGCAGGAACGCCAGCTCGTCGACGACCTTTTTGACCGGCTTTCAAAGCTGGAAAATGCACCGCGCGATCCCGATGCGACCGCCGCGATCTCCGACGGTCTGCGCAAGGCGCCCGGCGCCGTCTATGCGCTGGTGCAGACCACGCTGTTGCAGGACGAAGCGCTGAAGCGCGCTCATAACCGCATCCAGGAGCTTGAGGCCGCCCAAGCGCCCGAGCCGGCCCAGTCCGGCGGCTTCCTCGACACCATGCGCGACTCGCTGTTCGGCGGCAGCCCCTCGCGTGGCTCGGTTCCGAACGTGCCGCCGCGTGAGCAGCGACCGGTCTGGAACACCGGCCAGGCGACGCAGCAGACGCAGCCAGGCTACGGCCAGCCGCCTTATGGACAGGCTTACGGCCAAGGGCCGGTGCAAGGGCCGGGACAAGGTTATGGTGCCCCGCCCGTGGGCGGTGGCGGCGGCGGCTCGTTCCTCGGCACGGCGGCGGCGGCCGCGGCCGGCGTCGTCGGCGGCTCGCTGCTGCTCTCCAGCATCCGCGGCATGATGGGTGGCTCGCATCAGCAGGCTTTCGGCGATACCAACGCCGCGGGCGACCGCAGCCCCTGGGGCGGCGGCGACCAGTCGGGCGGATCGCTGTCGCGCGATGCCGGCCTCAACGACATCGGCTCGAACCAGGATTCCCGCCAGGGCTTCGTCGACCAGGCCTCGAACGATCGGGACAACAACGATCAGAACTACGACGACAATCGCGACGACAACATGGACATGGCCGACGACAGCGATTTCGGCGGCGACGACGACGGCGGCAGCGACTACGCGTAAGGGCTGCTGTGTAACGCCCCAAGCAAAGCGGCCGCCTACGGGGCGGCCGTTTATATTTTCAACTATCGCGCAGGTATCTTCCCTTCTCCCCTTGTGGGAGAAGGTGGCGCGAAGCGCCGGATGAGGGGTTGTCTCCGCGAATTGGCTTCTATCGAGTATGCGGAGAGATACCCCTCACCCGTCTCGCCGCTCCGCGGCGAGCCACCCTCTCCCGCAAGGGGAGAGGGGAAGAAGAGATCACATCACCACGACCTTGGTGCCGACATTGACGCGGCCGTACAGGTCGATGACATCCTCGTTGCGCATGCGGATGCAACCGGAGGAGACGTTGGTACCGATGGTCCAGGGCTCGTTGGAGCCGTGAATGCGGTAGAGCGTCGAGCCGAGATACATCGCGCGGGCACCAAGAGGATTTTCCGGACCGCCTTCCATGTGCCGGGGCAGATCGGGACGGCGCGCGAGCATTTCCGCCGGCGGCGTCCAGTCTGGCCATTCGCGCTTGGCGGTGATCGATTTCACGCCGGACCAGGTGAAGCCGGGCCGGCCGACGCCGATGCCGTAGCGCATCGCCCTGCCGTTGCCCTCGACGAGATAGAGGAACTTGTTCGGCGTATCGACAACGATCGTGCCGGGACTTTCCTTGCCGTTATAGTCAACGAGCTGTTTCTCGAATCTCGGATCGAACGGACGCTGCCGAGGATCGATCGCCTCCTGCTGGAGAGCTGCGCCTTGCATCTGCGGCTCGCCCATCGGCGGCAGACGGCGCTGATCGTAGTAGGCCGGCTGCTGCTGATAAACCGGCTGCTGTGGCGCGTAAGCCGGACCGCGGCCGGGACCGTCGCCGAACAGGAACTCGATGAAGCCGCCCCCCAGGTTCGAATTGGAAGCGACGCGCACCGGCGCCGGAGGCACCTGCGGCGCGTAGAGCACTGCGGGCGGATCGTTCGGCACGCTGTTGTCGAAGGCGCCGGCGCCGCTGGTGCCGGCCATGAAGGTGCAAGCGCTGCCGAGCAGCGCGACAGACATTTTCTTGAACATCGACGTACTCTGTACTGTTTCGTCTAGATCACATGCGTCGCGGAAGCTGCCTGGCTGATCGGCGCCGCGACGTGGTCAATAAAGAGCAAAAGCCGTTTCGTTTGGTAAACGCATCGGCCGTTTGGATTCACCACGTCGCGAGTGGCGACGCAATTCGGCGATCAGCGTTTATTTTCCATGAACGCCGCGCGTCCATGGTTAATCGCTTCTTCGCGCAACGTCGCCCGCGGCCGACTGGCAGTTCCCGCTGTGAACTTCGTGTTAAATCGCTTGTGCCTACAAAGACGCGTGAATGAGGTGGGGGGAGTTTCCTGATGGCTGTTCACCGCAAACGTTTTCGTGTCGAGGATATCGTCGGTGGCGAGATGCCCATTCCAGATGTAGTTGAAGAGGCCCCCCCGATGCATAACGAAATCATGGCCGAGTTGCGCGCGATCCGCGCACAGATGGCGAAGGGCGCCGCCCCGCTGTCCGGCAGCGCAGCCATGGCGGCGATCGACGCCTCGACGGCCCACGAGCTGGCCGAAGCGCGCACCATGCTCGATACCTACCGGGCACAGATCGAGCAGTGCGAGAAGCTGAAGGTCGAGCTCGACCTCATCCACGATGCCATCGATCGCACCAAGCGCGAGATCGCGACGCTGCACGGCAAGAGCTTCGACGGCGGCGAGATGGCCAAGGTCAATGGCGAGCTCGGCGCGGTGGTCGGTGGCACCGAGCAGGCGACCCAGCAGATCCTCGAAGCCGCTGAATCGATCGACCAGGCCGCCAGCGCAATGTCCAAGGTGGACTCGGCCGATCAGCAGAAGCGGCTGGCCGACGACATCCAGGAACGCGTCATCTCGATCTTCGAGGCCTGCAACTTCCAGGACCTGACCGGCCAGCGCATCAGCAAGGTCATGACCACGATGAAGTTCATCGAGCAGCACATCAATGCGATGATGGACATCTGGGGCGGCGTCGACGCCATCAAGGCCCATGTGCCCGCGCATGTCGACAACCGCAGCGACGACGAGAAGCTCCTCAACGGCCCGAAGCTCGCCGGCGACGTCGGCCATGCCTCGCAGGACGACATCGACGCGCTGTTCGACTGAGCGGACAAGACCGACAGAAAATAAAACGCCGGCCCAGGGCCGGCGTTTTTTTGATTTCTATCGCCTAACAAGAGACTGCCCCTTCTCCCCTTGTGGGAGAAGGTGGCGCGAAGCGCCGGATGAGGGGTATCTCTCCGCGCATTCCAATG
>NZ_JBXAPN010000007.1:0-405610 GCF_058803975.1 Bradyrhizobium sp. GW821-FHT13H06
TCCGCGACGATCGACGCCAACGGCCTGCTGACGATCTCGACCACCAACGACTACGCGTCCTCGACCATCGGATCGAGCACCGCGGGTGGTGCGATCGGCGGCACGCTGACCTCGTCGCTCACCTTCTCGACGGCTTCCACCCCCGTCCAGGACGTCGTCGCGCAGACCTCGCGTGCCAATCTGGTCAACCAGTACAACAACATCCTCCAGCAGATCGACTCGACCGCGCAGGACTCCTCGTTCAACGGTGTCAACCTGCTCAACGGCGATCAGCTCAAGCTGGTGTTCGACGAGACCGCCAAGTCGAGCCTGAGCATCACCGGCGTGACCTACAACTCCAAGGGTCTGGGCCTTGCTGCGCTGACCAGTGGTGTCGACTTCATCGACAACGCTGCCACCAACAAGGTGTTGACCAACCTGAACGCTGCGTCGAGCACGCTGCGCTCGGAAGCTTCCGCTCTGGGTTCGAACCTGACCATCGTGCAGGTGCGTCAGGACTTCAACAAGAACCTGATCAACGTGCTGCAGACCGGTTCGGCCAACCTGACGCTGGCCGACACCAACGTCGAGGCGGCCAACAGCCAGGCGCTGTCGACCCGTCAGTCGATCGCGGTGTCCGCGCTGTCGCTGGCCAACCAGTCGCAGCAGAGCGTGCTCCAGCTGCTCCGCTAAGTCGCGGACGACATCGCAAGCAGGATCAGGCGGCGGGGCTTCGGCCCCGCCGCTTTTTCGTATGTCATTCGATATTTCGAGAAACCAGGAGACGCTCTGAAAAGTAACCAGCGGTTATGGTTAATGGAGCGTAAGCGCAGAGAAACGCCAATTATTTCAGACGGATTGTCGATGCCATCCGCGCCTTCCGGCAGCTTATGGTGAACCGCCGCTTATGCCGGCGAGACGCGTTTCACCCTTTGTTAGCCATGTCCGCGCAGGCTGTGCCCGTCACTCGGTCCGAAGCGATCGAACGAAGACGCGTAAGCCAGAAGGGTAAGAGTCATGTCCGGTATTGTTCTCTCTGCGTCGGTTCGTCAGAACCTGCTCTCTCTCCAGTCCACCGCCGACCTCCTCGCCACCACACAGAACCGTCTGTCGACCGGCAAGAGCGTCAACTCGGCGCTGGACAATCCCACCAACTTCTTCACCGCCCAGTCGCTCGACAACCGCGCCAGCGACATCAACAACCTGCTCGACGGCATCGCCAACGGCGTGCAGGTGCTGCAGGCCGCCAACACCGGTCTGACCTCGCTGCAGAAGCTGATCGACAGCGCCAAGTCGATCGCCAACCAGGCGCTGCAGACCACGGTCGGCTACTCCACCAAGTCCAACGTCTCCACCACGATCGCGGGCGCAACCGCCGCCGACCTGCGCGGCACGACCTCCTATGCCAGCGCGACCGCCTACAGCAACGTGCTGTATAACGGCACGGCGGGCGGCGTTACCGCGGCCGTCGCAACCACCACTCTCGGCGCGACCCAGGGTACGTTCTCGAATACGGTTGCCGTGAACGCTGCCGACGGCACCACCGCCGTGACAGGCACGATGACCCTGATCGGCACCACCGCCGCCACGAAGATCAGTTCGGCTCCCGCCGACGGCGACACGCTGACGGTGAACGGCAAGACCATCACCTTCCGCTCCGGCTCGGCCCCCTTGGCGGCCGCGGTCCCGAGCGGCTCGGGCCTCAGCGGCAATCTCGTGACCGACGGCAACGGCAACACCACCGTCTATCTCGGCACCGCCGCCACCCCGGCCGCGACCGTCAACGACCTCCTGACCGCGATCGACCTCGCCAGCGGCGTGAACACCTCGGTCATCGCAAGCGGGTTGGCGACGATCGCGAACAGCGCGGGCCAGACGCCCTCCTCGATTGCCGCGGGTATCACCACGATCAAAAGCTCGACCGGTGCCGATCTATCCTTGACCGGCAAGGCCGACCTGCTCAAGGCGCTGGGCCTCACCAGCGCGACCGGCGGCGGCAATGCGTCGCTGAGCGTCACCCGCACGACGAGCTCGAGCTCACTGGGATCGCTGATCACCGACGGCGCATCGCTGAACGTCGACGGCCACGTCATCACCTTCAAGAACGCGCCGGTTCCGGGCTCGACAGGTGCGCCGGCCATTCCAGCCGGGTTCGGCAAGAGCGGCAACGTGATCACCGATGGCAACGGCAACTCGACCGTCTACCTCCAGGCCGGCACTGTCGCCGACGTGCTGAACGCGATCGATCTCGCCACCGGCGTGCAGACCGCGTCGATTGCGGCCAACGGTGCGGCGACACTGAATACCGCAACCGGCCAGAGCAAGTCGTCGATCAACACCAGCGGCCAGCTCCAGCTCTCGACCGGCATCAATGCCGACCTGTCGATCACCGGCACCGGCAACGCGCTGGCAGTGTTTGGTCTTTCGGGCAACACCGGTAATGCGACGGCGTTCTCGGCGGCCCGTACCTCCGGCATCGGCGGCATCAGCGGCAAGAACCTGACCTTCACCTCCTTCAACGGCGGTACGGCGGTCGATGTCACCTTCGGCGACGGCACCAACGGCACGGTCAAGACGCTCGACCAGCTCAACTCGAAGCTTCAGGCCAACAACCTGTCCGCGACGATCGACGCCAATGGCCTGCTGACGATCACGGCGTCCAATGACTATGCCTCCTCGACGCTCGGCTCGACTGCAGCGGGCGGTGCGATCGGCGGCACGCTGACCTCGGCGCTGACGTTCTCGACGGCTTCCACGCCCGTCCAGGATGCGGTCGCACAGACGGCCCGTGCGAACCTGGTATCTCAGTACAACAACATCCTGAACCAGATCGACACGACCGCGCAGGACTCCTCGTTCAACGGCGTCAACCTCTTGAACGGCGACCAGCTCAAGCTGGTGTTCGACGAGACCGGCAAGTCGAGCCTGAACATCACCGGGGTGACCTACAACTCGAAGGGTCTCGGCCTCGCCGCGCTGACCGTCGGCGTCGACTTCATCGACAACGCCGCCGCCAACAGGGTGCTGACCAATTTGAACGCCGCGTCGAGCACGCTGCGCTCGGAAGCCTCGAGCCTCGGCTCGAACCTCTCGGTGGTGCAGATCCGTCAGGACTTCAACAAGAACCTGATCAACGTGCTGCAGACCGGCTCGTCCAACCTGACCCTGGCCGACACCAACGTCGAGGCCGCCAACAGCCAGGCGCTGTCGACCCGTCAGTCGATCGCGGTCTCCGCGCTGTCGCTGGCCAACCAGTCGCAGCAGAGCGTGCTCCAGCTGCTCCGCTAGTAAGCAACTGAAATTACGAGGTAAAATCGAGCGGCGGGGCCATTTGCCCCGCCGCTCTTTTTGCATTTGGAGGCGGGCAGGGGCCTTCACCCGCCATTAACCCTATCCCTTAAACCGGCGTTAACCATACTTTAAAGGACACCTTCTAAAACTGGACCAAAGCCCCGCTTTGCAGACCGCGCGGCCGATTCGTATCCGGTTCAAGAGGAAGACTCGCCAATGTCCAACATCGTTCTCTCGGCGTCCGTTCGCCAGAACCTGTTGTCGCTGCAGTCGACGGCCGACTTGCTGGCCACGACGCAGGAGCGGTTGTCGACCGGCAAAAAGGTCAATACGGCGCTCGACAATCCCACCAATTTCTTCACGGCGCAGGGGTTGGACAACCGGGCGAGCGACATCAGCAACCTGCTCGACGGCATCAACAACGGCGTGCAGGTGCTCCAGGCCGCCAACACCGGCATCACCTCGCTGCAAAAGCTGATCGACAGCGCGAAATCGATCGCCAACCAGGCGCTGCAGACCACCGTCGGCTATTCCACCAAGTCGAACGTCTCGACCACGATTCCCGGTGCGACGCCGGCCGATCTGCGCGGCACGACGTCCTATGCGAGCGCAACCGCCAACAGCAACGTGCTCTATACGGGTGCCCCCGGTGGCGTGACGCCGGTTACGGCCGCCGCCGCCCTCGGTGCATCGCTCGGCTCGACGGCGGGCACGTTGACCGGCGTTGCCACAACCAT
This sequence comes from Bradyrhizobium sp. GW821-FHT13H06, assembly GCF_058803975.1. Lineage (NCBI taxonomy): Bacteria > Pseudomonadati > Pseudomonadota > Alphaproteobacteria > Hyphomicrobiales > Nitrobacteraceae > Bradyrhizobium > Bradyrhizobium sp. GW821-FHT13H06. The sequence goes on from NZ_JBXAPN010000007.1 coordinate 4,008, forward strand.
GGCCGACGGCACCACTGCCCTGACCGGCAGCGCGACGCTGATCGGCACCACGGCGGCCAGCACCCTCGGCTCGTCGCCGGCCGACGGAGATTCGATCACCGTCAACGGCAAGACCATTACGTTCCGGACCGGCGCGGCGCCCGCGACGCAGCCGACCGGCTGGGGCCTGGATGCCAGCGGCCACATCGCCACTGACGGCAACGGCAACTCGATCGTCTATATGGGCACGGCCGCCGCGCCCACCGGCACTGTCAACGACCTCTTGAGCGCGATCGACTTGGCGAGCGGCGTCAAGAGCGCCGCGATCAGCGCCGGCGCCGCGACCATCTCGGTCAGCGGCTCGGCCGGTCCCGTCGGCACGCTGCAGGTGGCATCGTCGATCGCGGGCGGCCAGGTCACCCTGAAGAGCTCGACCGGCGCCGATCTGAGCGTGACCGGAAAGGCCGACTTCCTCAAGGCGCTCGGTCTGACGTCCGCAACCGGCGCCGGCAACGCCAACGTCACCGCGGCCCGGTCGACCACCGCGGGTTCGCTCGGCACCCTGGTGCAGGACGGCTCGACGCTGAACATCGACGGCCACACCATCACCTTCAAGAACGCGCAGACGCCGCAGTCGGCCGCGAGCGTCACGTCGGGTGGCGTCAGCGGCAACATCGTCACGGACGGCAACGGCAATTCGACCGTCTACATCCAGAGCGCGACGCTGACCGACCTGCTCAACGCCGTCGACCTCGCGACCGGCGTCAAGACCGCCAGCATCTTCAACGGCGCGGCGACGCTGTCGACCACTGCAGGCCAGATCCCGTCGTCGGTCAACAGCAGCGGTCAGCTTGCGCTTTCTACCGGCGTCAACGCCGATCTCTCGATCACCGGTACCGGCAATGCCCTCGGCGCATTCGGTCTCAGCGGCAATACGGGAACGGCGACTGCCTTTACTGCGGCCCGCACGTCCGGCGTCGGCGGCATCAGCGGCAAGACGCTGACCTTCACCTCGTTCAACGGCGGCACCCCGGTGAACGTCACCTTCGGCGACGGCACCAACGGCACCGTCAAGACGCTGGACCAGCTCAACGCGCAGCTGCAGGCCAACCACCTGACGGCGACGATCGATGCCAACGGCGTGCTCACGGTGACCACCGTCAACGAATACGCCTCGTCGACGCTCGGTTCGACCCTCGCGGGCGGCGCGGTCGGCGGCACGATCACCGGTGTTCTGGCCTTCACCACCGCGCAGCCGCCGGTCCAGGATCCGGTGGCGCAGACCGCGCGCTCCAACCTGGTCAACCAGTTCAACAACATCCTGGCCCAGATCGACACGACGTCGCAGGACTCCTCCTTCAACGGCGTCAACCTGCTCAACGGCGACACGCTGAAGCTCGTTTTCAACGAGACCGGCAGCTCCACGCTGAGCATCAACGGCGTGGTGTTCAATGCGGCGGGCCTCGGTCTCAGCAATCTCGTCAACGGCGTCGACTTCATCGACAACGGCGCCACCAACAAGGTGCTGGCCAGCCTGAATGCAGCCTCGAGCACGCTGCGCTCGGAAGGCTCCACCCTCGGTTCGAACCTGTCGATCGTGCAGGTGCGTCAGGACTTCTCCAAGAACCTGATCAACGTGCTGCAGACCGGCTCGTCCAATCTGACGCTCGCCGACACCAATGAGGAAGCGGCGAACAGCCAGGCGCTTTCGACTCGCCAGTCGATCGCGGTCTCCGCGCTGTCGCTGGCCAACCAGTCGCAACAGAGCGTGTTGCAGCTGCTCCGCTAATTTCGCGGCGCAAGTTCGCTACTCGAGATTTCGCGGCGGAGCTAACGCTCCGCCGTTCTTTTAAGGGAGATCGCTAAGACAAGATTAGCTGAGATCGATGCGCATCACGCCGAGCGAGTTTACATCGTGCGTGCGTGCATCTAGCGTTGCGCCGACGAAGAGCTCCGTGCCCCGTAATTGTCCGGAGTGCTTCCAAGCACAACACGTAAGCAAATCTTAAGCGGTGCTGCCTAGGGTTGGGAAAGAAATCCTTAAGCGCGTAGAACGCGTTAGGTAACGTCCAGGGTGTGATTGATGTCGAATTCCGCTGCCTCGGCTTATGCGCGTGTTGCAACGACCACCGCATCTCCTCGGGACATCGAGGCGCAGACCCTGCTCAAGGCGGCCAACAAGCTCCAGGACGCGGTGAACAACGCCGATCCGCTCAGCGAGCAGACCATGCAGGCCCTGATGTTCAACCGCAAGCTCTGGACCATCTTCCTGAGCGAGGCGATGCGTGACACCAATCCGCAGCCGATCGACGTCCGGCAGAAGATCGCCAACATCAGCGTGTTCGTGCTGAGCCAGACGGCCGCGCTGCAGATGAGCCCGCAGTTCGATCATTTCCGCCCGCTGATCGAGATCAACCGCAACATCGCTGCAGGCCTGTCCGGACGGCCGTGACGCAGAGCGGTCGTGGTCGAGCATTTGCCGACCGCGGACCAGGTCGACGCTGACGGAAGCCGGCGCTGGGGCGGATCAATGACATCGCCACCGAACTTGCGGCGGACTCGACTGGTGTCGATCCGCCGTCGTGACGGTCGACACCTCGTCGTCAGGCGCTGACGTCCGTGCTGAGCGGACGCGACGGTTCGGACTTCATATCCAGAGCATGGAAATAGGCGCGCCGGCGCAGCATCGCCTCGTCGGGGAACTGGGTTACCACCGCGTCGGTCTTGGCGTTGACGACCTGGAAGACGAAGGACGCGGCCGCCTGGTCGAACACGACCTGGCGCGAGACGTTCTCGTGGTTCGGCAGATCATTGCGCACAGGCGCGCCCGTATCGCTCGCGGCGACCGTCTGGCTCACCGGAAGATCCGTTTGCACAGCCTCGTTCGCCGCCACGTTGGACGTCGGTACGATCTGCGCGGGTGCCGGGATCCCCACCGGCCTGATGCTGAAATCTGTACTCATGGCAGCCTCCTGGTTGCCTTACTTGAGTCAAATCCCAACCCCTCTAATAGCGCAACCATGGAACACCAGGTTTGAAGACCTGGTAAGGAAACGTGACTAACCGTGCGACGCTATCGCCGCGCAATATTTCGTAAAAATGTCGCTTGTCCTGTGCGCTCAGAGCGAGCGGCTGACCGCGAGCGGGGTGATGTGGCGCGGCCCCGGCGCGGCGCGGCGTCCCGCGGCCGTATAGGTGTTCGGCACGTTGCGCTTCTGGATCTCGGCGTTGACGCCGCGCACGACGCTCTCGGAGACGGCGTGCGCGGTCGCGAGCACGGTGAGATTGACCTGGAGCATCGCGCGAAACGCATCGTGGTGGCGATGCAGCGTCGAGAGCAGCTCCGGCGCGGATTTCGCGAGCTGGGCCTGGTTCGCCTTCAGCTGGCTGACGGCGCCGACGTAATTGCGCGACAGCTCCTGCTTCTTGCTCTCGAGCGTCATCGCCTCGCGGACCTTGCCGGCGCGAACGAGCTCGGTCTCGCGCTCGATCAGTCCGAGCAGCGCGCTCATTGCGTCCATCAGGCCTTCGGCGAGCTTGCGCGCCTCGGTGCTGCCGGGCGCGGTGTTCGGACTCTGGGCTTGCATCGGCTGACGTGAGGCGTGGAAATGGTTCATTTCGTTTGACCTTATGCCGTGCGGATCGTTTTCGCCTGCTGCGTGATCAGGGTGCGGTAGACTTCGGTGGCGACGCCGACGCCGCCGGCCTGGGCAAAGCTCTTGGAATATTGCTCGGTCAGCATCGAGCGCCACACGCCAGTGCCGGGCGTATCGCCGAACGGACCTTCGCCCTTCAGGCCCGAGGTCATCTGCGAGAACATGCTGTTGAGGAACATCGCCTCGAAATCGGTGGCGGTCTTCTGCGCCTTGGCCTGCTGCTGCGGTGAGACCTTCTGCAGCGCGGCGGCGAGCTCGAAGTCCGGCCGGCCGTTGCGGCTCTCCACCGAGAACGCCGAAGCGGTGGTGGCGCGCGGGGTGTTGATGGAGCCTGCCTGCATCACATCACCTCGATGTCGGCTTCGATCGCACCGGCGGCCTTGATCGCCTGGAGAATGCTGATCATGTCGCGGGGACCGATGCCGAGGCCGTTGAGACCGTCGACGAGCTGCTGGAGCGAGACGCCGTCCTTGACGACGGCCAGCTTCTTGCCGTCCTCGGTGACGGTGACGCTGCTGCGCGGCGCGACCACGGTGCGGCCGCGCGACAGCGGGTTGGGCTGGCTGACCTGTGGGCTCTCGGAGATGGTGACGGTGAGGTTGCCCTGCGCCACAGCGACGGTGGCGACGCGGACGTCGCGGCCCATCACGATGATGCCGCTCCGTTCGTCGATGATGATCTTGGCGGCGAGATCGGGATCGACTTGGAGCTGCTCGATCTCGGTGAGGAATGCGACGACGTTGCCCTTGAACTCCGGCGGGACCGACAGCTGCACCGTCGAGGGGTCGATCGGCTCGGCGGTCTTGACGCCGAGATAGTCGTTGACCGCAGCCGCAATGCGCTTGGCGGTGGTGAAGTCGGCGTTGCGCAGCGCCAGGCGCACGTTCGGCAGCCGATTGAGCGCGAACTCGATCTCGCGCTCGATGATGGCGCCGTTGGCGATGCGTCCGACGGTCGGAACGCCGCGCACGATCTTGGCCGCCTCGCCCTCGGCCTGGAAGCCGGAGATCGCGAGCGAACCCTGCGCCACCGCATAGACGTTGCCGTCGGCGCCCAGGAGGGGGGTCACGAGCAGGGTGCCGCCCTGGAGGTTCTTGGCGTCGCCGAGCGCGGAGACGGTGACATCCATGCGCGTGCCCTGGGTGGCGAAGGCCGGCAGGTTGCCGGTCACCATCACGGCCGCGACGTTGCCGGTGCGGATGGTGGCGCCGCGGATGTTGACGCCCATGCGCTCGAGCATCGCCTGCAGCGATTGCTTGGTGAAGGGGATGTTGTTGAGCGTGTCGCCGGTGCCGTTGAGGCCGACGACGAGGCCGTAGCCGATGAGCTGGTTCTGCCGCACGCCCTCGATGTTGGCGAGGTCCTTGATGCGCGATGTCGCGCTTGCAGGCGTGACCGAGAGCGCCAGCGCTGACAGCGCGGCGCAGGCCACCCCAACAATCCTCACCCAACGAACGCCTGGCATCCTCTGCTCCCCAAGGCTCCTAAAGAGGCTCCTCAAATCCGAAGGACCTGCACGACACTCCCATGACGAGCTGGTCCGGCGCTTTCCTTGCGAGCGCTGTGCCAACCCGGGGCTTCGGGATAGATCGCTGAATAGGTTGAATAAATCTGTTTCGACCGGTGTCAGCGGGTGTTGTGCCTGAGGAGCGAAACTGCCGCCTGTCGGCAGATTTTGCCGGGCTGTTTACGGGCCGTTAACCATAAAACGGCGAAGCTCCGGCATCGATCACCCGGATTCCTTCCGATGCGCATCTACGGACCGAACGGAACCACGCTGGGAACGCCGGCCAGCCAGGCCAGGCGGACCGGCTCCGGCACCTTCGTGCTGCCCGACACCTCGTCGGCGCAGGAGACGCGGAGCGCTGCCGCACCGAAGGCCACCGCCAACATCGACGCGCTGCTGGCATTGCAGGGCGTCGAAGAGGATCCGGTCGAGCGCCGCAAGCGCTCGGTCGCCCGCGGCAGGACCGCGCTCGACGTGCTCGACGATCTGAAGATGGGACTGCTGGCCGGAAACCTCGACGCCTCGACCGTGATGCGTCTGCGTGATGCTGCGGCGAACCTCAAATCCTCGTCGGGCGATGCCGGACTCGATTCCGTGCTCTCGGAGATCGAGTTGCGCGTCGAAGTCGAGCTCGCGAAGGCCGGGCAGGCCTAGCGTCTACGCCGCTTCCTCCTTCTGCTGCGCATCGTAGCGGCGCTGCGCCGCGAGCACGTCCTTCAGATTCTGCTCGGCCCAATCGCGCAGTGGATCGACCGCCGCGGCCAGCGTCAGCCCGAGCGGCGTGATCGAATACTCCACCGTGACAGGAACGGTCGCGATGGCATGGCGCCTGATCAGGCCGTCGCGTTCGAGCGACTTGAGAACCTGACTCAGCATCTTCTGCGAGATGCCTTCAATCGTGCGGCGCAACTGATTGAAGCGCATCGGCTCCTCGCGCAGGAGCAAGAGGATCAGCACCGCCCATTTGTCGCCGACGCGATCGAGGATCTGGCGGGTAGGGCAGTTCGCTGCGTAAACGTCGGGTTTCATCGTCGGTCCTCGGAGAGTCTGGTCGCTTGCGAATATGCATGCCGGTTACTCCAGCGTAATCAGGTAAGCACAAAGTGCTCTCTTAACACCAGCATCCTTTGCGATATCTAGTTACTGATAGTTACTATAGAAGCAAAGGAGCCTTCCATGAAAATCGCAGTCGCCGGCGCCTCGGGCCGGGCCGGGTCGGAGATCACCAGGGAACTGTCCCGCCGCGGCCACGCCGTCACAGCCATCGCCCGGAACCCCGAGAAGATCGCAGCCCTGCCCAACGTCACGCCGACCAAGGGGGATGTGCTCGACCAAGCCGGTTTGGCCAAGCTGTGGGCAGGGCATGACGTCGCCGTGAGTTCCGTGCACTTCCTGGCCAGTGACCCGCTCAAGCTGATCGGTGCGGCGAAGGACGCCAAGATCGGTCGTTACCTCGTGGTCGGCGGCGCCGGCAGCCTCGAGGTCGCCCCAGGCGTGAAGCTGGTCACGACTCCCAATTTTCCTACCCAATACAAGGCTGAGGCGGAGGCGGGCTCGGCCTTCCTCGACCTGCTGCGGCAGGAAAAGGACCTGAATTGGACCTTCATCTCGCCGTCGGCTTTGTTCGTCGAGGGGGAACGCACGGGCAAGTTCCGGCTTGGGACCGACCAGCTTCTCGCAGATGCGAATGGAAAGAGCTGGATCACCTTCGCCGACTACGCCATCGCGCTCGCCGATGAGATCGAGCGGCCCGCCCATCCGAGGCAGCGCTTCACGGTCGGCTATTGAGCCGTCAGCCGCCCCCCAGGTCCCTCCAGGATAAACCTTCCTGTGCAAGGGCTTGGGGGCGGCACCCGGGCGACGAGGGGAAATATTGTCTGTCACAGGAGGCCGCTATATAACGCCCCGCTCGACGGACCCCGTTCCGTTTGCGAGTCGTTGCTTAGACAGATAGGCCTCCCTTGGAAAAGTTGAAAAACTACCGACCGACCGACAAAGAGCCTTTCATGAACGACCGGCAGAAGGAGTACTTCCGTTTGAAGCTCCTCGCCTGGAAGGATGAGATCCTCAAAGAGTCCAAGCTCACCCTGCAGGCTTTGCAGGAGGAGAACGTGAACCACCCCGATCTCGCCGATCGGGCATCGTCCGAAACCGACCGTGCCATCGAACTCCGCGCCCGCGACCGCCAGCGCAAGTTGATCGCCAAGATCGACGCCGCGCTCCAGCGCATCGAGGACAACACCTACGGCTATTGCGAGGAAACCGGCGAGCCGATCTCGTTGAAGCGGCTCGAAGCCCGGCCCATCGCAACGCTCTCGGTGGAAGCGCAGGAGCGCCACGAGAAACGCGAGAAGGTCTATCGCGACGAATAGAGCCCGGGCCGCCAAGTGCGGCTCTTTGTTTTTGGGACGCAAGGCGCCGTTTGGCGCCGTGATCCGCATTTTGCCTGCCGCTTGCAGCCGCGCGGCAACGTGCGAAGCGTGATCGCGAAAAGTGAATCACGATCAATGGGCTAGACTCGATTCCTCCGAGCTCACGTGAGTTCGGATCAGAAACAGCCTTCACTTCATGTGGGACAGGTTTTGCGAGTCGCATCAACGACATCGGCTCGAATGGTGAGACGCCGATCCAGCTGCATCAAGCATCGCTGCAATCAGGTCTGCCGCGACGCCAGGAGGCGCGCGTCCCCATAAAGCCTGGACCAGCTCAATATTTCCTTAAATGCCGGCAAGAGGCCGTAAGCCGCATCCGTCAGCTCGTACTCGACCCTCAAGGGTTTCTCCGTGAGGACGATGCGCGATACGAGGCCATCCTGCTCGAGCTCGCGAAGCTGCGTGGTCAGCATGTGCTGGGTGATGCCGCCGATCGATCGTCGCAAGGCACCGAAGCGAACCGCGCCGTTCATCAGCGTAGACAGGATCTCCAGTTTCCACTTGCCGCCGAGGGCGTGGATGGCGCGCTTGAAGTCGCCGAGCAGGGCAGGATCTGGGCTGCAATCGCAGTCGTGGTCGCAGTTGCTGGTCAGGTTTTCCATACCGGTCTCGAAATCCATTCTACTTGTCCCCTTGGAGATAGTGACCAGATGCGGCCTTGAGCAGGGCCGCATCGGAACCGATCCGCCGACCCTCGCATCGAGGGGAATTTGGCAATGAGCACTGTTCTGGTCACCGGCGGGTCGGGCTTCGTCGGCATTCACGTCGTCCTGCAACTTCTGGCCGCGGGCCATGCCGTGCGGACGACGGTACGCCGGCCCGATCGTCGGGACGACGTGCTGGCGATGCTGCGCGAGGGCGGGGCGGCTTCGCCGGAAACCGTGTCCTTCTTCACGGCGGACCTCACGGCAGACGCGGGCTGGCGCGAGGCGATCGACGGGTGCGACTACGTCATGCACGTCGCCTCGCCGCTGTCGACCAGCGTGCCCAAGGACGAGAACGAGATGATCGTCCCGGCCCGCGACGGCACGCTGCGGGTGCTGCGCGCCGCGCGCGAGGCCGGCGTCAGGCGCGTCGTCATCACCTCGTCGCTGGGCGCGATCGGCTACGGCCATCCGCCGCGTGAAAAGCCGTTCGACGAGACCGACTGGACCGATCTCGATGGTCCCGGCCTGCAGCCCTACATCAAATCCAAGACGCTGGCCGAGCGGGCGGCCTGGGATTTCATCGCGCGCGAGGGCGGCGGCCTCGAACTGTCGGTGGTCAATCCCGCCGGCATTTTCGGTCCCGTGCTGGGGCCGGACTTCTCCGGCTCGATCGAGATCGTCAAATCGCTGCTCGACGGCGCCATGCCGGCGGTGCCGCGGGTTTATTTCGGCGTGGTCGACGTGCGCGATGTCGCCGATCTGCACCTGCGCGCGATGACGGCGCCCGAGGCCAGGGGCGAGCGCTTCATCGCGGTCTCCGGTGAAACGATGTCGATCCTCGATATCGCCAAGGTGCTGCGGCGGGAACTCGGGCCGTCCGCTCGCCGGGTTCCGCGGCTTCAGGCCCCCGACTGGCTGGTGCGGCTGGCCGCGACCCGGATTCCCCTGCTGCGTGCGGTCGTGCCGATGCTCGGCAGGGTGCGGCGTTCCACCAGCGCCAAGGCGAGGTCGCTGCTCGGCTGGGAGCCCCGTTCCAACCACGAGGCGATCCTTGCGACCGCCGAGAGCCTGATCCGGCTCGGCCTGGTCAAGGCGTGAGGTTGCCCCCGACTTGTCACGCCCGGGCGGGGATGCTGAAGTGTCGCCTTCGAATGCGTAGCGTGGGAGCCGGCGCCGATGGACAGGATACTCCAAGCCGCAAAGGCGATCGCGCTGGCGCGCCGCAACCATGCGCCGCTCGCGGCGCTGGAGCGTCCTCCTGCTGATGAAGCCGAGGGCTATCAGGTCCAGCGCGCCCTGCACGATCTCCTGCTGCCGCATCTCGGTCCGCTCGTCGGCTACAAGATCGGCTGCACGAGCCAGGTGATGCAGGACTACATCGGCATTCCGCACCCCTGCGGCGGTGGCGTGTTCCAGAAGGGGGTCCATGACAGCGGCGCCAAGCTCGCCACCTCCAACTATGTCCGGGTCGGCGTTGAATGCGAGATCGCGGTGCGGCTCAAGCGCGACCTTGCCGCCGGCGAGGCGCCGTTCACGGCCGAATGGGTCGGCGAGGCGGTCGATGCCTATCATCCCGCAATCGAGATCGTCGACGATCGCTACGTGAAGTGGGAAACGATGGGCGCGCCGACCTTGATTGCCGACGATTTCTTCGCCGCCGGCTGCGTGCTGGGTCCGTCGGTGCCGCGCTCGTCGGTTCCGGACCTGAAGGTGGTCAAGGGCCGTGCCATCATCAACGGCGAGGAGGTGAGCCAGGGCACCGGCGCCGACGTGCTCGGCCATCCCCACAACGCGCTCGCCTGGCTCGCCAACCATCTCGCCGCCGAGGGCAAGGGTCTCCATGCGGGGCAACTCGTGCTGACGGGCAGCCTGGTCAAGACGCTGTGGCTGAAAGCCGGCGACAAGGTGCGGATGGAGCTGGATGGGCTGGGCGTGGTGGAGGCGGAGTTTACGTGAGCTCTCGCCACCGTCATTGCGAGGAGCCCTTCGCGACGAAGCAATCCAGTATCGTTCCGCGGCGGCAGTCTGGATTGCTTCGCTTCGCTCGCAATGACGGAGGCTGGGGCCGCTTGATTACACCGACTGGCCTCGAAGTCATGCGTCGCGGTACATCATCTCCGAAACACATGCGGCCCTCGCCAGGGGAGCTAGCGAGGGCCGCGTAGTACACCGTCGTTCGCGCCTAGGTTCGCGAACACGATGTGGGAGCTCGGGAGAGGACTAGAAGGGCAGCAGCACGTCCATGACTTGCTGGCCGTAGCGCGGCTGCTGCACGTCGGTGATCTGGCCGCGGCCGCCATAGGCGATACGGGCCTGGGCGATCTTGGTGGAGTCGATGGTGTTGTCGCTCTGGATGTCCTCGGGGCGCACGATGCCGGCCACGATCAGCTCGCGGATCTCGAAGTTGACGCGTATCTCCTGCTTGCCTTCGACGACCAGGTTGCCGTTCGGAAGCACCTGGGTCACCACGGCGGCGACGTTGGTTTGCAGGGCTTCCTTGCGGTCGACGCTGCCCTTGCCCTCGCTGGACGAGGTCGAGTCGGCTGTCAGGATGCGGCCGGGCAGGATCTTGTTGGCCTGGGTGATCGTTTGGGAGCCAATGAAGTCCGTGATTCCGGAATCTTCCTTGTTGGTGCGGCTGCGCGAGGTGTCGTTCTCGATGTTGGCCTTGTCCGTGATGTTCACGGTCACGGTCAGGAGGTCGCCGACCTGGCGGGCGCGCTGGTCCTTGAAGAACGCGCGGCTGCCGTTGCGCCACAGCGAGTTCGGATTGTAGGAGGCAACTTCCGGCTTCGGCATCGGCATCTGCACCGGCTTGTAGCCGGGCTGCGTCGTCGGATTGTCGATCGCCGACAGCTTCGGCTGCTCGCCGATCTGCGACAGGCGGTCGATCGAGGAGCAGCCGCTTGCCAGCGCACAAGTTGCCAGCAGCAGGGCAGAGATCGCGATGCGACGAAGGCGGAAAGCCGAACTGAACGTGGACATGACCTACTCTGACTTGGCTGGAGCTTGCGGGAGACGAGCTTGCGGGATCGGGGGCTGCGGGATCTGTGCCTGGGCGATCTGGGCCGGAGACGCGGATGTCTGGATCAGGCTCTGCGCCAGGGCTGCGGCCGGCGGCACGTCGTCGCGCTTGATCGACGAGGTCTGCTCGACGGCCGGCGCCATCGGCGCGGATTGACTGCCACCCTGGACCGTCACCTGGCCGCGGCCGGTGACGACGCCGGTCAGCGTGCGCTTGGATTGCAGATTGAGCACGCTGACGGTGTCGCCCTCGGCTCCGTTCTCGATCGCCTTGCCGCGCGTGGTGAGATAGAGGCCGGGCACCTGGTAGATGATGGTGACGGCCTGATCGCGCAGCACGAAGTCGGGCTTGACGATGTCGGCGACGCGGATCGGCGTGCCCGCGCGCATCGGCCGGCGCAACTGCATGCCGATGCTGCGGTCGCGCGCGGCTGGTTCCCCGGTGACCTCGGCCTTCGGCCGGCGTTCCAGCGAGACGTCGGAGGATTTCAGAAGCTCGGCGCGGTCGATGTCGCGGGTCAGCACGGCCACCTCCACGGTCTCGATCGCGCTGCCGGTGAAGCGCAGCTTGGTCGGCGCAGAGTTGCTGTCGTTGGCAATCTCGAAAGCGATGTCGAAACGGCCGCTGCGGGCGTCGTAGCGGGTTGCGACCGGCTCGAGCGCGCCGGTGTTGGAGGCATCGAGCCGCATCTCGGCGACGCTGCGGTCGAACGTGACGGTGATGTTGGCGGCTTCTCCGAGGCCGAAGCGGCGCTCGAGCGCAGCGGTGACCGCGTTCTGGATGTCCTTGCTCGCGAGCGTGCGGGCGAGGCGGGTGACTTGGACCTCCTTGATGTCGCCGGTCGTGACGCCGATCACCTGTTTTGCCCGCAGCACGGCGAGCACCTGGCCGACCGTCAGCGTGCCGGTGGTGCCGAGATCGGGCGACCGGTAGACCGGGATCAGCGCGGCGGATCCTGCGTTCTCGATCAGATCGCCGATCCGCACCACGTCCGACGTGACGTTGACGCTTGCGCGCAGCGCCGGCGAGGCGATGAATTCGTCGGCGGCCACTGCCGGCAATGCCAGCATGAGAAGGGTGGAGATCGAGGCGAGCGTGGTGCGGATCATCGTCATCACCTCAGCGGAACAGCGCCGTGGTCGACTGCATCATCTGGTCGGCCGCGCTGATGACCTTGGCGTTCATCTCGTAGGCGCGCTGCGCGGCGATCAGGTCGCTCATCTCCGAGACGACGTCGATATTGGCCTGCTCCAGGCTGCCCTGCGTGATCTTGCCGTAACCCTCGGAGTTGGCGGTGCCGTCCTGCGGCGCGCCGGAGGAGGGCGTCTCGATGAACTGGTTGTTGCCGACGGGCTGAAGGCCCGCCTTGTTGATGAAGCGCGTGACGCCGATCTGGCCGATGATCGACGAGGTCGACGAACCCGGCAGCGTCACCGAGACCTGGCCCTGCTCGCTGACGGAGATCCCCGAGGCGTTGTTCGGAATGGTGATGGTCGGCTGCACCGGGTTGCCCTGCGCGGTGACGACGCGGCCCTGATTGTCCATCTGGAAGGTGCCGTCGCGGGTGTACTGGTAGGTGCCGTCGGGCATCAGGATCTTGAAGAAGCCATCGCCCGAGATCGCGAGATCGAGGTCGTTGCCGGTCTGCGACAGCGTTCCCTGCGTCATACTGCGCGGCGTGCCGACGGTCTTGACGCCGCCGCCGATGTCGACGCCGACCGGCAGGATGGTGCCCTGGTCGGACGACTGGGCGCCAACGCGGCGGACGTGCTCATAGATCAAGTCCTGGAACGCCGCGGTCTGCTTCTTGAAGCCGGTGGTGCGCAGGTTGGCGATGTTGTTGGAGATCACCTGAACGTTGAGTTCCTGTGCCGCCATTCCGGTCGCAGCGGTGTGAAGCGCCTGCATGTCAGTTCTCCTTCAATCAGGCCGGAACGTCGGCGAGCTTGTCGATCGCCGATTTGTGGAGGTCGCTCTGCTGCTGGAGCAGGCTGGCGATGGCGGTGTAGCTGCGCATCACCTCGACCATGCGGGTCATCTCGCCGACCGCATTCACGTTCGACTTCTCGATGTAACCCTGCTGCAAGGTGGACCTGGTGTCGGCCTGCTGGTTGGCCGAGCCGGCGCCATAGAGATTGCCGCCGAGCTTGGTCAGCTTGGCCGGATCGTCGAACGACACCATGCGGATCTTGCCGCGGATCGAGTCGGTCCGCGCCGTACCCTCGAGCACCGTGACGGTGCCGTCGGGCGCGACATTGATGTCGTGGTCGGTCGGCTGGAAGGTAATCGGGCCGGCATTGCCGAGCACGAGATTGCCGCTCGCGGTGACGAGCTGGCCGGTGCTGTTGAGCGAGAACTTGCCGTCGCGGGTATAGAGCTCGCCGCCATTGGCCTGCACCGCGAAATAGGCGTTGCCGTTGATCGCGATGTCGAGCGGATTGTTGGTCGGCTCCATCGGCCCCTGGCCGACGTCGCGGAAGGTGCCGCGATCCTGCACATAGGAGATCCGGCGGTCGCGACCGATGAAATTGTCATGACGTGCGTTCGAGTTGAGATACTCCTCGAACAGCGAATGGTCGGCCTTGAAGCCGTTGGTGTTGGCATTGGCGACGTTGTTGGCGACGACGTCCATCTGCCGTTCCAACGTCATCTGCCGTGACAAGCCGATCAGAAGCGCGTTCTGCATCGGAAAATCTCCCCTGAGTGAGATCTGCCATTTCGCTCTCCCAAGCGCCTTGGCGGATCCCGTGAACGAGACCTCGGGTTCTCCCAAACCGTGAGGTCTCGGCCCTCTCTCAGCGAAAGCCGTGCCAACTCGAAAGACGTCGAAATTTCAAATGGTTGCTGATTTTTGAGGGGCGCGGAAGGGCGGCAGAAAGGTTCTGTTAGCCATGTTTGCCCGGCAGATTTTTCCTAGCGGAGGCCCAATCGAAAGGTTCCGTTAACCATTATTACCGTAGCGTTTGCGCATCAGAGGAGCGCATTGCGCTGGGGCATTTGTATCGCGTCACTGTCTGCCAGGAGGCTTCGCTCTTTCGACCCCTTTGAGAAATGAACGAGCGCGGCAACCATGGCAGAGAATGAGGAGGGCGGCGCAGCCGCCGACGGCGCGGAAGCCGCTCCGCCGAAGAACAAGCTCAAGCTCATCATCATGGCTGTTGGGCTGCTCGCCGTCCTCGGCGGCGGTGCGGCGACCTGGTTCTTCTTCTTCCGTCATGGCGACGCCGAGCATCATGCCGAGGCCGCGCCGCCGCCGAAACCGCCGGCCTTCGTCGACGTCCCGGACATGATGGTCAACCTCGCCGGTGCGCCGGGCGAGCGCGTGCAATATCTGCGGCTGAAGATCGTGCTGGAGCTGAAGGAAGAGAAGCAGATCGAGGCGATCAAGCCGACGATGCCGCGCGTCACCGACATCTTCCAGACCTATGTGCGCGAGCTGCGCCCCTCCGACCTCAACGGTTCCGCCGGCATCTTCCGCCTCAAGGAGGAGCTGACCAAGCGCGTCAACGCGGCGGTCGCCCCGATCCAGGTCAGCGCGGTGCTGTTCAAGGAAGTCGTGGTCCAGTGAGCATGACGGACTAGGGATCATGGCGGGCAACGACCAGGTCGACCAGGATGCAATTGCCGCCCAGTGGGAGGCCTCGCTCGATTCCGAGGATCCCGCCGAGGCCGCAAAGGCTGCCGCCGAGAACGAGCTGTCGGAAACCATGGCCCTGCAATGGGCGGCCATGGTCGAGGACGGCAGTCGCGATCTCGGCACCGGCAAGAACTCCGGCGAGCGGGTGCTGTCGCAGGAGGAGATCGACAATCTCCTCGGCTTCACCGTCGGCGATGTCACGCTCGACGATCATTCCGGCATTCGCGCGATCATCGATTCTGCGATGGTCTCCTACGAGCGTCTGCCGATGCTCGAAATCGTCTTCGACCGCCTGGTGCGGCTGATGACGACGTCCCTGCGCAATTTCACCTCCGACAACGTCGAAGTCTCGCTCGACCGCATCACCTCGGTGCGTTTCGGCGACTACATGAACTCGATCCCGCTGCCCGCCGTCCTCACCGTCTTCAAGGCCGAGGAGTGGGAGAACTTCGGCATGGCGACGGTCGATTCCAACCTGATCTATTCGATGATCGACGTGCTGCTCGGCGGCCGCCGCGGCACCAGCCAGCTCCGCATCGAGGGCCGGCCCTACACCACGATCGAGACCGAGCTGGTCAAGCGGCTGGTCGAGGTGGTGCTCTCCGATGCCGAGCAGGCGTTCCGGCCGCTGTCGCCGGTGACCTTCACGATCGACCGGCTCGAGACCAATCCGCGTTTCGCCGCGATCAGCCGTCCCGCCAACGCCGCGATCCTGGTCCGCCTGCGCATCGACATGGAAGACCGCGGCGGCAATATCGAGCTGCTGCTGCCCTACGCGACCATCGAGCCGATCCGGGGCGTCCTGCTCCAGATGTTCATGGGCGAAAAGTTCGGCCGCGACCCGGTCTGGGAAGGCCATTTCGCCACCGAGATCGTGCAGGCCGAGATCGCCGTCGATGCGGTGCTCTACGAGGCCGACATTCCGCTCAAGCAGCTGATGCGGCTCAAGGTCGGCGACACGCTGCCGCTGGACATGCGCGCCGACGCCAACGTCACCGTGCGCTGCGGCGACGTCACGCTGACCGAGGGGCGGATGGGTCGGGTCGGCGACCGCGTCGCGATCCGCGTGACGAAACCCTTGCGCAAGCCAAGTACGACACTGGCGATGTTCGAGAAGGTGGACGAGCAGAACAAGATGATGGAGGCCCCATGAACCACTCCCTGGGAATGGCGATCGAGACGCTGGTGGCTATCCTGCTGATGCTGACGATCGTCTACTGCGTCATGCTCAACAAGCGGCTGACGCGGCTGAAGGCGGACGAGCATTCGCTGAAGGCGGTCATCGGCGAGCTGATCACGGCGACGGAGATCGCCGAGCGCGCGATCGGCGGGCTGAAGCTGGCCGTGCGCGATGTCAACGAGAACCTGGGCAGCCAGCTCGCCGCCGCGACGCAGATGTCGGACCAGCTCTACAAGCAGCTCGGCGAGGCCGACAACGTGGTGCGGCGCCTGTCCAAGATCGCGATCGCCGCGCGTCCCGTGACGAACCCCGAAACAGCGGCCGCGCCTGCGGCCAAGCCGTCGACGGCGAAGGCGGTGGCGGCTGCGGCCGAAGCCTTCTCCGAGCGCCGGCGATCCAACGGCCTTGCCGCATAAAGCCTGGGTATGAAGTCCTTTCGTAACATCCGCGTCATTCCGGTCGTCCTGGTCGCCGTCGCAGGCCTCGCCACGCTGAAGGTGGCGGGCCTCGTGATCAACGGCGGCTACGTCTTCGACTACAAGCCGAACCAGACCAAGAAATCCTGGGCGCAGGAGAATCTGAATTTCCCGACCGGTCGCGATGACCCCGACATCACCGGATCGACCCATGGTGCGCCGAAGGAGGCGCCCAAGCCGGCCGCACCGGAGACCAAGCCCGAGGGCACCGTGGTCAAGGTGGAGGAAGGCCAGCCCCAGGTCTCGGCCTCGGAACGTGCGATCCTGGAACGGCTGCAGGCGCGGCGGCAGGAGATCGAAGCCCGCCAGCGCGAGATCGACATTCGGGAAAGCCTGCTGAAATCGGCCGAGAAGCGCATCGAGAACAAGGTCGAGGAGATGAAGGCGGTGGAAACCCGCATCTCCGCGACGCAGGCCGAGCAGAAGGCCGCCGAAGCCCAGCGCATGAAGGGCCTCGTGACCATGTATGAGGGGATGAAGCCCAAGGATGCCGCGCGGGTGTTCGACCGGCTCGAGATGGGCGTGCTGATCGAGATCGCCTCGGCCATCGCGCCTCGCAAGATGTCGGACATCATGGGATTGATGTCGCCGGAGGCGGCCGAGCGGCTGACGGTCGAGATGGCCCGCCGCGCCAATGGCGGCGGCGATCAGTCCGCCTCGGCCGGCGATCTTCCCAAGATCGAGGGCAAGCCGACGCAAAAGCCGAATTGAGGGCTCATACTTAAGAAGTCCTTAATTGGGAAAACCTTAAATTCGACGGTACGGGCCGGCGCCAGTGCCGCCACGCCCGCCGAACCGGAAGAAATGCCGCCAATGGCGCGAGAGGCTGCCGCTGGATTTGTGTCGCGAGCCCGCGCAGTGGCGCGGGGATTGTCGCGTCATGTCCAAAAGGCGCGCGTGCTGGCGGCCTGTATCCTGATTGGCCTCACGGCGCCGGCCCGGGCGGCCGACCCGGTCAGGGGCGAGGCGAGTTTTTCCGCCGGCGGCGGCTTCGCCCGTCTCGTGATCAGGCTCGGCGAGGACGTTCCCTCCGAGGTGACGACCGCAGGCTCCATCCTCGTGATCCGCTTCGACCGGCCCGTCGACGTTCCCGTCGACCGGATCCCGGAAGGTGCGCCCGATTACGTCAACTCCGCCCGCCGCGACCCGGATGGGAGCGCGATCCGCCTGTCGCTGGCGCGGCGCGTCACCGTCAACACCATGAACGCCGGCGAGCGCACCTTCGTCGACCTGCTGCCCGAAGGCTGGAAGGGACCGCCGCCGAGCCTGCCCATGGACGTGGTCAAGGAACTCGCCGAGCGCGCGCGCGTGGCCGAGCGCGCGCTGCGTGCCCAGCGCGCCGCGGCCGAGGCCAGGAAGCGTCCGCAGATCCGCGTGCGTGCCTCGGTGCAGCCGACCTTCGTGCGCTTCGTGTTCGAGATGCCCGACGGCGTCGGCGTCTCCTCCGTGCTCAACGAGCAGAAGCTCACGCTCGTCTTCAACGCCAACCTCAATTTCGACCTGGCGGACGCGGTCGTCGCGGCACCGCCGAACGTCGCCTCGATCAAGCAGAAGGCCGACATCGACCAGACCAATGTCGAGATCGCGCTGATCGGCGATTCGGACGTGCATTCGTTCCGCGACGAGAAGAACTACGTCGTCGACGTCGCCTTCCAGCCCGACAAGGGCAAGGCGGCCGCGACGCCCGAGGCGGCGATCGCGCAGATGAAGCCCGCCGGTCACGCACCGGCGCCTGCGCCGGAAAAGCCGGCGGCCGAGAAGCCGAAGGACCCCCGCAGCGAGATCGCGCCGCCGACCTCCGAGACGATCGCACGCGAAGCCAAGATCGACATCAAGTCCGAGGTGAAGCCGGAAGCGCCCGCCGCGCTGCCGTCCACCGAGGCGCCGAAACCGGCAGCCGCTCCCGCGGTCGAAGCTGCGCCCGCTCCGGAAGTGCCCAAGGAAGCCGCGAAGCCGGCGTCGCCCGCTCCCGAAGCTGCGGCGGCGCTTGCCAGGCCGGCGCCGGCCGACGCGCCGAAAGAGGCCGCGAAGGAGCCGGTCAAGGAAGTCGTCAAGGCTGCGCCCGCGGCGCCGGCCGCGCAGCCCGCCGTTGCCAGCGTCGATGCGCGCCGCGACAGCGACGGCTTGCGCGTGACGTTCCCGCTTCAGGTCGCAACGCCGGCGGCGGCGTTCCGCCGCGGCGACACGGTGTGGCTGGTGTTCGATACGCCGAAGCCGATCGATGTCGAGGCGATCCGCACCAAGGGCGGCGCCATGATCGGCGAGGTCGGCCGCATCCCGCTCGACAAGGGGCAGGCGGTGCGCATCCGTCTCACCCGTCCGCTGGTCTATTCGCTGACGAGCGAGGAGGTCGGCAAGGAGACCAACTGGCTGTTGACGCTCGCCGACAAGATCCAGGCGACGCCGCTGCCGCTGATGATGTCGCGCAACATCACCGATCCCGCGCTCGCCAACATCGCGATCCCCTTCGCCAATCCGGGCCTCCTGCACAAGCTCACCGACCCCGACGCCGGCGATACGCTCTATGTCGTCACCGCGCAGCGGCCGGTGCGCGGCTTCATCAAGCGGCAGGATCTCGTCGATCTCTCGCTCCTGGAATCGGCGCACGGCATCGCGATCCGGCCCAACTCCGACGAGGTCGGCGTCGAGGTCGGCTCCGACAAGGTGATTGTCGGCAAGAAGGGGGGATTGACGCTCTCGCCGGTCGACATCTCGGCCGAGCGGGCGCCGACCGCGGTGCGCCCGATCTTCAGCCCAGAAGGCTGGCGCAAGGGCCAATCGGAAAACTTCATGGTGCGCCAGAGCGAGCTGGTGACGGCGATCTCGGCGGTCGAGCCGGCGCTGCGTTCGCTGCCGCGGCTCGACCTCGCGCAGTTCTACATGTCGCGCGCCATGTATCACGAAGCCAAGGCCGTCACCGACGTCATGCTGAGCGATCCCCTCAACAAGGAGGAGAGCGGCGCGCTGATCATGCATGCGATCGCGAGCATCCTGATCGGCCGGCCGGCGCAGGGCCTCAAGGACCTCGCCAATCCCGTGATCGGCAACAGCCATGATTCCCAGCTCTGGAAGGCGCTCGCCTATGCGCGTCAGGGCAAATGGGCGGACGCGCGCGAGAAGTTCAAGAACGTCGAATTCGCCATCGCCTCGCTGCCGCTCGATATCCAGCGTATCGTGACGATGGACGCGATGCGCGCCTCGCTCGAGGTCAAGGACTATGCCGGCGCCTCCAAGCGCCGCAGCGAGCTCGAGGTGGTCGGTGTCCCGCCTGAGGCCGCGCCCGGCTTCGCCGTGCTGCGCGGCCGGCTCGCCGAGGCGCTCGGCCACGACAAGGATGCGCTGGACGACTACAGGTTCGCGGTCGCTTCGAGCGACCGGCCGGCTGCGGCCGAGGCCAAGCAGCTCGAGGTCGCGCTGCGTCAGAAGCGCGACGAGATCGGCAAGGAAGAGGCGCTGCGCGAGCTCGAGACGTTGTCCATGACCTGGCGCGGCGACACGATCGAGGTCAAGACGCTCCAGATGCTGTCGCGGCTGTATGCCGAGAACGGGCGTTACCGGGATGCGCTCACCGCCGCGCGGACCGCGACGAGGCTTCAGCCGAACGCCGAGGCCTCGCGTCAGGCGCAGGATCTCGCCTCCGAGCTGTTCACGCAGATATTTCTCGGGCCGAAGGGCGACGAACTGCCGCCGGTGGAGGCGCTCGGGATGTTCTACGAGTTCCGCGAGCTGACGCCGATCGGCCGCCGCGGCGACGAGCTGATCCGCCGGCTCGCCGACCGTCTCGCCTCGATCGATCTGCTCGACCAGGCCGCCGAGCTCCTGCAATACCAGGTCGATCATCGCCTTGAAGGCGCGGCACGCGCCCAGGTCGCCGCGCGCCTGTCCATGATCTATCTCGCCAACCGCAAGCCCGACATGGCGATCACCGCGCTGCGCGCGAGCCGCATCAGCGATCTCTCCGGCGAGCTCCGGCAGCAGCGCCTGCTCCTGGAAGCGCGCGCGCAGAGCGACGTCGGCCGCCACGATCTCGCGCTCGACATCGTCTCCAACGTCTCCGGGCGCGAAGTGCTCCGCCTTCGCTCCGACATCTTCTGGGCGGCGCGGCGCTGGCGCGAGTCCGCCGAGCAGATCGAGCTCTATTACGGCGACCGTTTCCGCGACTTCAAGCCGCTCAACGCGGTCGAGAAGAGCGACATCATCCGCGCCGCCGTCGGCTATGCGCTCGCGGACGATTCGATCGGCCTGTCGCGCTTCCGCGAGAAATACGCGCCGCTGATGAGCGAAAGCGCCGACCGTCTCGCCTTCGACATCGCCAGCAAGCCGGCCGCGGCCTCGAGCGCCGAATTCGCCGAGATCGCCAAGCTGGCTGCCAGCGTCGATACGCTGGACGGCTTCCTGCGCGAGATGAAGCAGCGCTTCCCCGACGCCACGGCGCGTGCGCCCGGTTCGCCGCAAGCCAAGGACGAGTCCGACCACACCGGCTCGCTGCCCACGATTCCCGTCGTGCGGCAGATCAAGATGACGCGGTAGGGCTTGGTTGCCGCGCGAAGCGCGGCCCGTGACGGCTCGACATTCTCCGTCATTGCGAGCGAAGCGAAGCAATCCAGAGTCTCTCCGCGGCGGCAGTCTGGATTGCTTCGTCGCAAGAGCTCCTCGCAATGACGGGGAGAGAACTGCATATTCTCGCTCACAGACGTGTCGCGGCTCGCAACGCGTCGCCAAGTTGTGCTATTGTCGATGCACTTCTCAGCCGAGCACGATCATGAAGCAGCCATGCGTCTACATGTTCGCCAATCGTCGCAACGGGACGATCTACACCGGGTCACCTCCAATCCGCCGCGTCGTGCCTTCGAGCATCGTGAAGGACTGGTCAAGGGATTCTCCGCGAAATACGGGTGCAAGCTGCTTGTCTGGTACGAGCTGCACGCCACGATGCTCGACGCCATCACGCGCGAGAAGCAGGTCAAGGGTGGTAGTCGGGCAAACAAGCTGGCGTTGATCGAGAGTGTCAATCCGGACTGGAAGGATTTGTACGACACGCTGATCTAGCGGCGCAGGCTGTTAGATTTCTTAGGGCGAGCTGTCGCGTCATCCAGCGTCATTGCGAGCGCAGCGAAGCAATCCAGAATCTTTCCGCGGCGGGAGTCTGGATTGCTTCGTCGCGAGGGCTCCTCGCAATGACGGCGAGAGGGCGGAGGCTATCGCTGCCTGCGGAGAGGATGCGATGCTTGGCTGGCGGCTCCTGCAAAGCCTGCCTATCCTCCGTAGCTCTGCACCAGGCTTCCTGCGACCAGCGACCAGCCGTCGACCAGCACGAAGAAGATCAGCTTGAACGGCAGCGAGATCGTCGCCGGCGGCAGCATCATCATGCCCATCGACATCAGCACCGAGGCGACGACGAGGTCGATGATCAGGAAGGGGAGGAACAACAGGAATCCGATCTCGAAGGCGCGCTTCAGCTCGGAGATCATGAAGGCGGGAACGAGGATGCGCAAGGCGAGTTCGTCGGGGGTGGCCGGCGGCGGCTCGCCCGACAGATCCAGGAACAGCTTGAGGTCTTTCTCGCGCACGTTCTTCTGCATGAAGCCGCGCAAGGGGACGGAGGCGCGCTGGAGCGCATCCTCGACGCCGATCTGGTTGGCGACGAGCGGGCGGATGCCTTCGTCGTAGGACTTTTGCAGCACCGGGCCCATCACGAAGAAGGTGAGGAACATCGCGAGCGCGATGATCACCGAGTTCGGCGGGGCGGTCGCGGTGCCCAGCGCGGTACGCAGCAGCGACAGCACCACCACGATGCGCGTGAACGAGGTCATCATGATCAGGATCGACGGCGCGATCGACAGCACCGTGAGCAGCGCGATCAGCTGGATCGCGCGCTCGGTGACGCCGCCGCCGCCAGCGCCGCCGCCGAGATTGATGCTGATGTCCTGGGCATGCGCCGGCATCGCGAGCGAGGCCGCGCCGATCAGTACAGAAAGGAAGAGAACTCTACGCGGGAGGGCCGGCAACCTCACGAAGACGGCTTCGGACGGCCGAGCAGCGAGGCCATCTCGTCTTCGAGATTTTCAAAGCTGGTCTTTTCCGCGGCCGGCTTCGCTGCCGGGGCGGGTGGCGCCGGCGGCTCGCTGCGTGCGGCACGCGGGGGGGCGGCCGGCGGCTCCGGCGCAACCGGAGGCGCGACCGTTTCGCCGGCCGGGCGGCGCAGGGCAGCCTCCAGCCGCTGCGCCATTTCGGCGAGATTCTGCTCGGCGCTCGAGGGCACAGGGGCCGGTGCCGGCGGCGGAACGGGCGCAGCCTGCGGCACAACAGGCGGAGGCGGAGGCGGAGGTGCGGCGCGCTCGGGGCGCATTGGCGGCATCTTCACCGGCTCACTCTGGCGCGGCGGACGCGGCATCAGCGGCGGTTCGCCGCGGGCGATGCGCGGCGGCAGGGGCTCGGGCCGTGGTTCGCGCTCGGGACGCGGCGCGATCGGCTCAGGTGTAAAGCCTCCCAGGGGCGGTTCGCTGCGACGTTCGGCCAGCGCAGGAGCAGGCCGGCGCACCTCATCGGCGAAGGATGGGCGGGCGGGCCGCGGCGGGGGCTCGGGCATCTGCGGCTCGGGATGATCGAGTAGTTCCGGTCGCGGCGCCTCGTCGGCCCAACCGCCGACGTCGGGCATGGGAGCAAGGCGCGGCGGCTCGGCGGCGTTGGGACGCTGCGGGAGCTGGTCGCGGCTCGGCGCGGCGCGAACGATATTGGGCTCGACGACGATGTCGGTGGGGCCGCCGATCATCAGGAGATGCTCGACATTGTCGCGCCGGACCAGCACCAGACGGCGCCGGCCGTCGACCGCGGCGGCATCGATCACGGCGAGCCGGGGCATCCTGCCGCGCTGGGTGTTGGCGCCCAGCCGGCTGCTGCCGAATCGGCGAACCAGCCATGCAGCGACGCCGATCAACGCCAGAACGACGATGAACGCGACGATGAAGGTGATAGGGCTGCCTTGCATACTTGTCCCCGACAAATGGCGCTTTTCTCGTACCCATGGTCAGATTTGCCAACCACCGGCGTACGATGCCCCAAGCTGCGATTTCTTAACGTTCCACGGCAAGTTTTGCCGTCCCCAACTCTTAATAACCCATGAATCGCCCGATCCAAAACGACTTCTTGGCCTGTGCACGCCCCGCCAAGCGGTTGGGTTAATGCCACTTTTCGAGGCGTAGAATCACGGGCGCGCGAAAATCGTGTCTCGCCCGGCGACATGCTTCGAGAGCGCTCTTAACCAGCTGTTAACCATACAGGCGGCAAATTCTGCCTAGCTTCGGACCTCGGGTCCGCAAGGGTGGCTGAAGGAGCCGCGACGATGTCCATCAACGACCTCCCGGTGCTGTCGGCGCTTCGCACCAAGATGCAGTGGCACCAGGAGCGCCAGCGCGTCCTGTCCGAGAACGTCTCCAATTCCGACACGCCCAAATTCCGGCCGCGCGACCTGGTCGAGCCGAAGCTCGACAGGACCGGCGCCGTCACGGGGTCCATGGGGCCGCTGGCCCTGACCCGTACCAGCGGCTCGCACATGACGCCATCAGGCGCCGTCTCCGCATTCGACCAGGACAGGAACGCCGGCTTCGAGACCCGCCCTGCGGGCAACGCCGTCAATCTCGAGGAGGAGATGATGAAGGCCGCCAGCAACCAGATGGACTACGCGGCGGCGACCTCGCTCTATTCGAAGAGCCTGCGCCTGCTCAAGACCGCGATCGGCAAGGCCTAGGCGTGATCCCGGAACCAGGAGAGCTAGAGGCGCATCATGGCGAATGACAGCAGCGACTTTGCCCGCTCGATGGCGATCGCGACCTCCGGCCTGCGCGCGCAGGCCGGGCGCATGAGGGTGATTTCGGAAAATATCGCCAATGCCGACTCGACGGCGCAGACCGCCGGCGGCGATCCCTACCGGCGCAAGGTTCCGACCTTCTCCTCCGCGCTCGACCGTACGCTGGACGCGCAGGTCGTCACTCTCGGCAGGATCAAGCCCGACCAGTCCAACTTCCGCGTCAAATACGAGCCGAACAATCCGGCCGCGGATGCGAGCGGCAACGTCAAATATCCCAACGTGAACTCGGTGGTCGAGATAACCGACATGCGCGACGCGCAGCGGTCCTACGAGGCCAATCTCAACATCATCAGTGCGACGCGCCGGATGATCCAGCGCACGCTCGACATCCTCAAGAGCTGAACAGGACATCTGAGTCATGGCATCACCGACAATCGCCGCGAACGCCTATGCCAACCTTGCCCGCGTGCTCGAGAACGGCGGCGCCGGCAAGGGCAGCGAGCCGACCGGGCAATCCTTTGCTTCGCTGCTGAAGGACGCCGTCGGCAGCGTCATGGAGTCCGGCCGCAAATCCGATGCGCAGACGGTGGCGATGGCCGCCGGCAAGGCCAACGTGATGGACGTGGTGACGGCGGTCGCGGACACCGACGTCGCGGTATCCACGCTGGTCTCGGTCCGCGATCGCGTGATCGCGGCGTATGAAGACATCATGAAGATGCCGATCTGAATTGGGGGCAGGGTGCCCGCCAAGCGTCATTGCGAGCGCAGCGAAGCAATCCAGAATCTTTCCGTTGCACCACTCTGGATTGCTTCGTCGCAAGGGCTCCTCGCAGTGACGGGGAGGGGCCGGACAATCCTCTCCGGGATGGTGGGGATGAAACTTGAATAAGGAATTCAGCAAATGACCGGACCCGAGACCCTCGACGTCGCACGCGATGCGATCTGGACCATCGTGATCGTGTCATCACCGCTGATGGTGGTCGGCCTCGTGGTCGGCGTCATCGTGTCGCTGTTCCAGGCGCTGACGCAGATCCAGGAGCAGACGCTGATCTACGTGCCGAAGATCCTGGCCATCTTCGCCACGATGCTATTGGCGCTGCCGTTCATGGCCGACTCGCTCCACGCCCACATGATGCGTATATCGTCGCGAATCATCGGCGGCTGAGGCAAGATGCGTGAATTATGCGCATCGACGTCTCGCTGCTGCCGGCGCTCGCCGCTTCCTTCATGCTCGCCTTCGCCCGGGTCGGCGCGATGGTGATGCTGCTGCCAGGGCTGGGCGAGACCAACATCCCGACGCGGATAAAGCTGTCGATCGCGCTGATGCTCACGCTGATCATCCTGCCGCTGCATCGAAACGCCTACCAGGTCGACATGGGCTCGCTCGCGCCGCTGCTGGTCATGATGCTGCATGAGATCGCGATCGGTATCGTGCTGGGCGCGACAGCGCGCGTGACGCTGTCGGCGCTCCAGGTTGCGGGATCCGTGATCGCGCAGCAGATGGGGCTTGGCTTTGTCACCTCGGTCGATCCGACGCAGGGACAGCAGGGCGTGCTGGTCGGCAACTTCCTGACCATTCTCGGCGTGACGCTGCTGTTTGCCACCGACAGCCACCATCTGGTGATCGCCGCGCTGAACGACAGCTACACGATCTTCTCGCCGGGCGAGACCGTATCGAGCGGCGATGTCGCCTCGCTGGCGACGCGCGCCTTCACCGCCGCGTTCCGCCTGGGCTTGCAGCTCTCGGGACCGTTCCTGGTGTTCGGCCTCGTCTTCAACATCGGGCTCGGCGTGCTAGCGCGGTTGATGCCGCAGATGCAGGTCTATTTCGTCGGCGTCCCGCTGTCGATCTTCGCAGGCTTCCTGGTGCTCGCCGTGGTGCTGACCGCGATGATGGGCACTTTTCTCGATTATTTCATCGGTGTCATGCACCAGATGATGCCGCTCAAGTGACGGGGTCGATCGATGGCGGAAGACAACGATCCCGAAAGTCAAACAGAAGACCCGACGCAAAAGCGCCTCGACGATGCGCTCGAACGCGGCGACGTCGCCAAGAGCCAGGAGATCAACACCTGGTTCATGATGGCGGGCGGCACGCTCGTGGTCTCGACCTTCTCGGGCTCGGTCGGCAGCGGGCTGCTGACGCCGATGCGCAACCTGCTCGCCAATTCCTGGATGATCAAGACCGACGGCAAGGCTCTGCTCGCGCTGATGCAGCAGATCGAATTCGTCGTGCTCGCGGCCGTCGGCGTGCCGCTCCTGATGCTGATGCTGGCGGCGATTGCCGGCAACATGCTCCAGCACCGCCTGGTGTGGTCGGCCGAATCCCTGAAACCCAAATTCAACAAGATCTCGCCCGGCGCCGGCTTCAAGCGCATCTTCGGCAAGCAGGCGGCCGCCAATTTTCTCAAAGGCATCGGCAAGCTGGTCTTGCTCGGCGCGGTCATGACCATGATCCTGTGGCCGGAGCGGCACCGCATGGAGGCGATGGTCCGGCTCGATCCGGCCGCCATGCTCGGCGCGACCACCAGCATGACCATTCATCTGCTCGGAGCGGTGGTCGCGGCGCTCGCGATCGTCGCCATCGCCGATTATTTCTTCCAGTACCGAAGCTGGTTCCAGCGGCAGAAGATGTCGCTCCAGGAGATCAAGGAAGAGTACAAGCAATCCGAAGGTGATCCGCACATCAAGGGCAAGATCAGGCAGTTGCGGCAGCAGCGCGCCAAGAAGCGCATGATGGCGGCGGTTCCCAAGGCCTCCGTGATCATCACCAACCCGACCCACTATTCGGTGGCGCTGTCCTACGAGCGGGGCATGTCGGCGCCGATCTGCGTCGCCAAGGGCGTCGACAACCTCGCCTTCAAGATCCGGGAGATCGCGCGCGAGCACGACATCCCGATCGTGGAGAACGTTCCGCTGGCCCGGGCGCTCTACGCCACGGTCGACATCGACCAGGAAATCCCGACTGAGCACTATCATGCGGTCGCCGAAGTCATCGGCTACGTCATGCGGCTGAAGCGCGGATTCAGCGCCGGGCGGGGATAAAACACCCGAAAAATACCGGAAATGGTCGTAAACTGGGAATCAGCGTACCTTTCGCCGCTGCTGCCCTTGCACCTTTGGGTCCGATTCAGGCAGGGAGGACCCCACGCGCCCCGTAACGCGTTGATTCTCTGCCGACAGGCTGCGCCAGCTCGATATGACTGCTGAGACCGACCACGACCTCACACGCGAGCCCGTTGCGGCGCACGAGCCGTCGCCGCGCTCGGGCAGCATTGCGCTGGTGCTGCTGGTGGCCGCCGGCCTCGTTGCGGTCGCCGTCGGCCTGATGACGCTCGGGCGCGCGCAGGCGCAGCCCTATATCCTGGGCATCCTCGCCGTGCTGGCGATGGTCGGCCTGTTCAACCTGTTCGCCTTCGCCGCCGGCATCATCCGCTTCGCGGACCGCAATCTCGATGATCCCATCATCGGCCACATCTCCGATCACGCCTTCGACGGGCTCGCAGTCACCGATGCGCGCGGACACGTGGTCTATTCCAATGCCGCCTATCTGACGCTGACCGGCGCCAGCGGCCCCCAGGACGTGCGTCCCGTCGAGCGTGTCTTCATCGGCAACCCTGATGTCTCCGAAGCGGTGTTCCGCCTGCTCAAGGCCGCCCGCGAAGGCAAGCGGCAGCAGGAAGAGGTGCGCATCTCCGGCCATGACGGCAGCCAGGGCCGCTGGTTGCGCATGCGGGTGCGCCCGCTCGGCACCGGAAAGCGCGAGGCGAAATACGCGGTGTGGTCGATCGCCGACATCACCCGGGACCGCGAACGCCAGGAGGACGTGTTCCAGGAGCTCCAGCACGCGATCGAATACCTCGATCACGCGCCGTGCGGCTTCTTCTCGGTCAATCCGGCCGGAGAGCTCGCCTATGTCAATGCGACGCTGGCGAACTGGCTCGACTACGATCTCGCCGAGATCGGTTCGGGCGGCCTCAAGCTCACCGACATCGTCTCCGGCGACGGCGCCTCGCTGCTCACCTCCATCGTGGCGGTGCCGGGCGAGGTGAAGACCGAAGTCTTCGACATCGACCTGCGCATGCGCAGCGGCAAGACCATGCCGGTGCGGCTCTATCACAAGCTCGCCTTCGGCGCCGACGGCGCGCCGGGGCCGTCGCGCACGCTCGTGATCAGCCGCGCCCGCGACGAGCGCAGCGACCCCGACCGCGCCGCCGAAGTGCGCTTCATGCGCTTCTTCGACCACACGCCGATGGCGATCGCGACCGTCGATCGCGCCGGCAACGTCGTGCGGGCCAATGCGCGCTATGCCAAGCTCGGACAGGCGCTCGGGCTCGACAGCGCCGGCAAGTCGATCTTCCGCGCGGTCAGCTCGCGCGACCGGCAGCTTTTGATCGCTGCCATCAACCAGGCCGCCGAAGGCAAGGCCGACATCGCGCCGGTCGAGGTGGCGCTGGAAGGGGCCAAGGAGCGCTGGGGCCAGTTCTTCGTCACGCCGGTCGATTCGGCCGAGAATGACGCGGAAGCCGCCATCGTGCACATGCTCGAGACCACCGAGCGGCGCGCGCTGGAGAACCAGATCAACCAGTCCCAGAAGATGGAGACTGTCGGCCAGCTCGCCGGCGGCATCGCCCACGACTTCAACAACGTGCTGTCCGCCATCATGATGGCGAACGACTTCCTGCTGAACGCGCACAAGCCGACCGACCCGTCGTTCCAGGACATCATGCAGATCAAGCAGAACGCGACACGCGCCGCGACGCTGGTGCGACAGCTGCTCGCATTCTCGCGCCGTCAGACGCTGCGGCCGCAGGTGCTCGATCTCGGCGACGCGCTTTCAGATCTCACCATGCTGCTGCGCCGGCTGATCGGCGAGAAGGTCAAGCTCGACCTCGTCCACGGTCGCGACCTCTGGCCGGTGAAGGTCGACGTCTCCCAGTTCGAGCAGGTGATCGTCAACCTGGCGGTGAACGCGCGCGACGCCATGCCGGACGGCGGCAAGCTGATCATCCGGACCGCAAACGTCACCACCGAGGACGCAGGCAAGCTCGCCTACAAGGGCATGCCGGCTGCGGACTATGTCCGGATCGAGGTCGCCGACACCGGCACCGGCATTCCCGCCGACATCCGCGACAAGATCTTCGAGCCGTTCTTCTCGACGAAGGAAGTGGGCAAGGGCACCGGCCTCGGGCTCTCCACCGTCTACGGCATCGTCAAGCAGACCGGCGGCTTCATCTATGTCGATTCCGAGCCGGGGCAGGGCACCTCGTTCCATATCTTCCTGCCGCGCCATCACGCCGAGCAGGACGTGCAGGTCGAGCAGCCCGCGGCCGCGGCCAGCGCGACCGGCGGCGCCGCGAAGGAAGCCGCGCCCGCCGAGGCCAAGCCGCGCACCGATCTCACCGGGCAGGGCACCATCCTGCTGGTCGAGGACGAGGAGGGCCTGCGCGCGCTGAACGCACGTGGCCTGCGCTCGCGCGGCTACACCGTGGTCGAGGCCGAGAACGGCGTCGAAGCCATGGAGATGCTGGAGGAGCAGAGCGGGGCGATCGATCTCGTCGTCTCCGACGTCGTCATGCCCGAGATGGACGGCCCGACGCTGCTGAAGGCGATGCGGGAAAAGAACCCTGACATCAAGTTCATCTTCGTCTCCGGCTATGCCGAAGACGCGTTCGAGAAGAGCCT
This sequence comes from Bradyrhizobium sp. GW821-FHT13H06, assembly GCF_058803975.1. NCBI lineage: Bacteria > Pseudomonadati > Pseudomonadota > Alphaproteobacteria > Hyphomicrobiales > Nitrobacteraceae > Bradyrhizobium > Bradyrhizobium sp. GW821-FHT13H06. The sequence goes on from NZ_JBXAPN010000007.1 coordinate 34,039, forward strand.
GCCCGAAGGCCAGCAGTTCGACTTCCTGCCGAAGCCCTTCACGCTCAGCCAGCTCGTGGCGGCGGTCAAGGAGACGATGACCAAGCAGGGGTGAGGAGCCTCTGCCGTCACTGCGAGGAGCCGTTGCGGCGAAGCGATCCAGGCTGCTCTCTCGGAGAGATTCCGGATTGCGTCCGCTGCGCACGCAATGGCAAGGAGAAAGCGGAATTTTCCTCGAAAGAGCGCCGGTAGCCCGCGGCCGCGGTTCCCTGCCACGCCCCGCCAAGCCCGCGCCAAATATGGGCTTTTGCCACATCCCCGCGACTGAGGGCCGCAGTCACGAGCTCCGAAACCGGCTTCACTTTTCGGGAAGTCTGCCCATCTTAAGCGCACGTCCCCATGCCGGGGATTTGGGAAACGCATATGACTTTCTCGCTACGCTCCCGCAATCTCTTCAAGACGATCGCCGTCGTGCTGGCGCTTGCGCTGCCGACTGCACTGGCGATCTCGTCCGCCGACGCGCGCGTCGGCGGCGGCTCCTCGTCGGGTTCACGCGGCTCGCGCACCTATTCGGCGCCGCCCCCGACCACGACAGCGCCGGGCTCGGCCTCGCAGTTCAACCGGACCTACACCCAGCCGGGCACAGGCATGAATTCGGCTGCGTCCGCGCCCGCGCGCGGCGGCCTGTTCGGCCGCGGCGGCGGTTTCCTGGGCGGCCTCGCGGCCGGCTTCCTCGGTGCCGGCCTGCTCGGCATGCTGTTCGGCGGCGGCCTGTTCGGCGGCCTCGGCGGCCTGTCCTCGATCCTCGGCCTGATCATCCAGATCGCGCTCGTTGTGCTGGTGGTGCGGCTGGCCATGTCGTGGTGGCAGCGCCGTCACGCCCCGCGGGCGGCTTATGCCAATGCAAATGCTGATTCAGGCGCAGCGCCTGGACCGCAGACGAGCCATCGCAGCGGTCTTGCCGGTGGTCTTGCCGGTGGTCTTGGCGGTGGTCTTGGCGGCTTCGGCTTCGGTGCCAACAACGCGCCGCTCGAGATCAAGCCGGACGACTATGAGGCGTTCGAGCGCCTGCTCGGCGAAGTCCAGACCGCCTGGTCGAACGAGGACGTGGCCAAGCTGCACACGCTCGCGACGCCGGAAATGGTTTCCTATTTCGAGCAGGACCTTGCCCAGAACCGTGCGCGCAACGTCGTCAACAAGGTGACTGACGTCAAGCTCCTGCAGGGCGACCTCGCGGAAGCCTGGCGGGAAGGCGAGACCGAATACGCCACGGTGGCGCTGCGCTTCGCGCTCACCGACAAGACGGTCGACCGCAACACCGGCGCCGTGGTTGCCGGCAGCGAGCAGCCGGGCGAGGCCACCGAGATCTGGACGTTCGCCCGCAGGCCGGGCAGCGGCTGGGAATTGTCGGCGATCCAGCAGGCCAACTGATCGCAAGCGATTTGCGAGGAAGGGCGTCGTGCCTCGGGCACGGCGCCCTTTTCGTTGGGCCCACCGCTCTCTCCGCGCGGCTTGCGAGCGTAGCATAGCAATCCGGAATGCCTTCCGCGGAACGACTCCGGATGGCTTCGCTACGCTCGCAATGACGGATTGTTTAGCGGCAGCCGTCGCTGCGGCGCTGACGGAACCTTGTGGCGAGTGATACATTGGTTCCGTCGCCCCACCTGCACGGATCCCTCCCATGAAATACGAGCTCTATTACTGGCCCGAGATCCAGGGCCGCGGCGAATATGTGCGGCTGGCGCTGGAGGAGGCGGAGGCCGCTTACGTCGATGTCGCGCGCGGTCCGCGCGGGACTGCTGCGATGATGAAGATGATGGACGCGCACGAGGGCACGCCGCCCTTTGCGCCGCCGTTCCTGAAGGCAGGCAAGCTCGTCATCGGCCAGACCGCCAACATCCTGCTCTATCTCGGCGCCCGCCATGGGCTTGCGCCGAAGACGGAAGCCGGCAGGCTCTGGGTGCACCAGCTTCAGCTCACGATCACGGACTTCGTCGTCGAGATCCACGACACCCATCATCCGCTCGGACCCTCGCTCTATTATGAGGACCAGAAGGCACCGGCGAAAAAGCGCACGGCCGACTTCTGGGACGAGCGCGTGCCGAAATATCTCGGCTATTTCGAGCGGCTTCTCGACGGGAGCGGCGGCACCTACGTCACCGGTCGCCGCCTGACCTACGTCGATCTCTCGCTATTCCAGATCGTCGACGGGCTGCGTTATGCCTTCCCCAGGCGCATGAAGGCGTTCGAAGCGGATGTCCCGGGCCTTGTCGGTCTGCACGACCGCATCGCCGCGCGGCCGAACATCAAGGCCTATCTCGAAAGCGAGCGCCGCATTCCCTTCAACGAGCAGGGTATCTTCCGCCGCTACCGCGAGCTGGACGGTTAGCGGTTCGGACCGGAAAAGGATCAGCCCTCACCAGACGCCGGGCATGAGGCGATAGCGCACCCGCGCCGCATAGTCGGTATAGCCCGGCAGGCCCTCGCGCAGCGTGCGCTCCTCGATGGAGATGCGGACCGCGAACAAGGCGACAAAGAGCGGCAGCATCGCAAGTCCCCACCACGACCCCAGCAGCAACGGCAGGCCGGCGAAGAACAGCACCATGCCGCTGTACATGGGATGCCGGACATGGGCATAGGGACCGGTCGAGATCACGTGCTGCGCACGCTCGGTCTGCAGCTTCACCACGGGGGCGGCGAATGAGTTCTCGCGGAAGACCCACATGGTGAACAGTGTCGAGGCCAGGAACAGCACGAGGCCGAGCGCCTGCAACGCAGTCGGCATGTCGGAGGATTGAAAGCGCCGGTCAAGCCCCATCACGACCAGCCAGGCCAGCATCACGAAGACGAAGGCCGTCATGAACATCTTGTCGGCGGCGGGCTGATCCCTTTGCAGCACCGGCCGCAGACGTTCGGCCAGCAGCGCCGGATCGATCCGGTAGAGCCACCAGCCGCAGAGCGGGCCGAGGAGCGCGGAGGTGGCGAGGAACGTCCAGGTCGACGGCCAATGCAGTGTTCCGGCGGATGCGAACAGCACCGCGCCCATGGCGACGACGAAGACCGTGTTCTGCAACAGCAGGCGTGCGATCATGCGCAGGTCCCGGGGAGGCGCGCACGATATTGGTGCAGCTATCCGGCAAAGATGCGGCCGGACGCGCGAAAGGCCCGATCGACCGGATCGGGCGCTTCAGCCGTGGCAAGTCTGCTCAGGCGAGCTGATCGATCCGCGTGCCCTGACCCGGCGGCAGGGGCGCGGGCGGTTGCGGCTTGAAGGTCGGATCCTCGTCCTTGACCTTGGTCTGGTCGTCCTGCTGCTTGGTCGTGTCGTAGTTAGGGACCACGATCGCGATCGGCGGGGGCGCCACGGTGGAAACCTTCATCCACAAATCCTCACATATGGAAACAATTCAGCCTGCCCTGCGAGGAGCGAAATTTCCTTCAAGGCAATCGCTAAAATGCGAGGGAATTGGTGCGGTGAATGCCGTGTATACGTCTCATCTGCGCGGAGCAAACAAGGAGACGACGAGGCCTCTCCCCGTCATTGCGAGGAGCTCGCGACAAAATTGCGTAGCAATTTTGCGCTGATGCGACGAAGCAATCCAGACTGTCTCCGCGGACAGATTTCTGGATTGCTTCGCTGCGCTCGCAATGACGGAGTACGTGGCCAGCTATTGCGCGCCAGCTGCGCCGCGCCCGCAGCAAGAGCGAGGAGTATGCCGCCCTATTCGTCCTTGCCGCGCGTGATCGCGATCGACGCCTCGGTCTTGGTGCGGGTGCATTCCATGTTGAGCCGGCGATAGCGCATGCTGACCTTGTCGCCGCGGAGCAGGCCCATCCGCTTCAGGCAGCGTGTCGCGCCCGTCGTCGTGTCGTCCTTCGTCACGGTGAAGACGATCGCGGCCATCGATCCCACCAGCGCATAGAACTCCGGCTTGGGCTTGCGATCGCCTTTGGCATAGAGCTCGATCGAATATTTGTCGCCGCGGCAACTCACGGAGAGCTCCTTGGCCGCCGGATGCGTCATGTAGACGACATTGGCGGCGCGGAAGTTCACCTTGAGGCGATCGACCTGGTTCGCCAGCTCCTTGGCGCTGTCGTCGCAGCGGTCGGCGCGGGCGGGAGAGACGAGGGCCACAAGGCCGGCAATGGCGGCGGCGACCAGGATCGCGCCGCGGACGTTCAAGTTCAATGTCATGATGAAAAGCCCCTTAGCGCGCGCATTCAAGCGTCGGCGGGCCCGAAGCGCAAGGGCGGGCAGAGGCATTTCCACGAGGTGTGCCAATGCCTTCCCGAGCCCGGCCTGCCTCTCCCATGCGCACCGCTCCCTTTCTTTTCTGGCCAAAATGCGCTTAGAACCCTTCTATGCCTGGAGGCCCGCGAGGCCCCGAAACCCCGAGATCCGCCCCATGAACGCTCCCACCGCCTTTCCCGATCAGTCCAAGCCCGTTCCGCCCTACAAGCACACCCCGCTGTTCCCGCTGGGCAAGGACGAGACGCCCTACAAGAAGATTTCGTCCGAGGGCGTCAGGGTCGAGAAGGTCCTCGGCAAGGACATGCTGGTGGTGTCGCGCGAGGCGTTGCGGGCGCTGTCGGAGGCGGCTTTTGGCGACATCAACCATTACCTGCGGCCCGGTCATCTAAAGCAGCTCCGCGCGATCCTGGAGGACGGCGAGGCGAGCCCGAACGACAAGTTCGTGGCGCTCGACTTCCTGAAGAACGCCAACATCGCAGCCGGCGGCGTGCTGCCGATGTGCCAGGACACCGGCACCGCGATCATCATGGGCAAGAAGGGCTGCAACGTCATCACCGACGGTGACGACGAGGCCGCGCTGTCGGAAGGCGCGCGCGACGCGTATCTCCGCCGCAACCTGCGTTACTCGCAGGTCGCGCCGCTCTCGATGTACGAGGAGAAGAACACCGCCAACAACATGCCGGCGCAGTGCGAGATCTACGCCGAGGGCGACGACGCCTACAAGTTCATGTTCATGGCGAAGGGCGGCGGCTCCGCCAACAAGAGCTTTCTGTTCCAGGCGACGCCATCGGTGCTGACCAAGGACCGGCTGCTCGCTTTCCTCAAGGAGAAGATCCTCACGCTCGGCACCGCGGCCTGCCCGCCTTATCACCTCGCCATCGTGATCGGCGGCACCTCGGCCGAGCTGTGCATGAAGACGGTGAAGCTCGCCTCGGCGCGCTATCTCGATGCGCTGCCGACGCACGGCTCGCCCGACGGCAACGCCTTCCGCGACGTCGAGATGGAGAAGGAAATCCACAAGATGACGCAGTCGCTCGGCGTCGGCGCGCAGTTCGGCGGGAAATATTTCTGCCACGACGTGCGCGTGATCCGCATGCCGCGCCACGGCGCATCGCTCCCCATCGGGCTTGGCGTGTCCTGCTCGGCCGACCGCCAGGTGCTCGGCAAGATCACCAGGGACGGCGTCTATCTCGAGGAGCTCGAGCACAACCCGGCGCAGTACCTGCCCCAGGTCGAGCAGTCGCTGGGCGGCGAGGTCGTCAAGATCGACCTCAACCAGCCGATGAAGGACATTCTGGCGACGTTCTCGAAATATCCGATCAAGACCCGCGTCTCGATGACCGGCACCATGATCGTCGCGCGCGATAGCGCGCATGCCAAGCTGCGCGAGCGGCTGGAGAAGGGCGAGCCGCTGCCGGACTATTTCAAGAACCACCCGGTCTACTATGCCGGCCCCGCCAAGACGCCCGAAGGCTACGCCTCCGGCGCGTTCGGGCCGACCACGGCAGGCCGCATGGATTCCTTCGTCGACCAGTTCCAGGCCGCCGGCGGCTCGATGGTGATGGTGGCGAAGGGCAACAGGGCGCCGGCCGTGCGCGAGGCCTGCAAGAAGTATGGCGGCTTCTACCTCGGCTCGATCGGCGGCGCCGCCGCGAACCTCGCCGAGCACTGCATCAAGAAGGTCGAGGTGCTCGAATATCCCGAGCTCGGCATGGAAGCGATCTGGCGCATCGAGGTCGTCGACTTCCCGGCGTTCATCATCATCGACGACAAGGGCAACGACTTCTTCAAGGAGTTAAACTTGGGCTGAGGCCACGTTCCCCGGATGCAGCGCGGCACGAAGTGATGCGCTGCTGATCCGGGGTCCGCGCGGTGACATGGGTCCCGGCTCTGCGCCGCGTCACTGCGTGCCGCGCCGCGTCCGGGACACGAGAGCGGTGCTTGGTCGCTCTATATTTCGCTAACTGCAATTCGTGACCTGGTTCGAGCACAGTGCGCGCCACCAGCCGCGGACGCCGTCGTGGCTCTCGACGAGACCCCACAAGCCGCTGCAGGCCAAGAGGCGCTTCGGGCCGCCGTCGGTGTCGAGCGCGCCGCCGAGCTCGCGCTGCGCCGGCATCCATTTCGCATCGACGAAGGGCGCCTGGAACAGCCCGCCCATGCGCGTGGCGCCATTGGCATAGGCCGCACCCACCTTGTTGGATGCGACCCAGCCGCGCCCGCCATAGGGCTTCGGCGCACTGCGCGGATATCTCTTCTCGTCCTCGTAGTCCTTCCCGGGCGGCTTCGCGCCTTCGATCAGGAACCAGCCGTCCCTGAAGCCGATGATGCGGAATTCGGTGAGCCAGCCGCCGTCGGGCGTGTTCTCGCTGCCTCCGAGCTTGAGCCGGTAGGGCGGTGGCAACGTGCCGAGCACACGCGCCTTTACCGACGGCTCGGCACGCACGTTGAGGCCGCCCGGGTCCTTGTCGATGGACCAGGCGCCGAGATCGCAGGGCTCGGTGCCTGCAGGCAAGCTGGCGCGCTTGGCCGCGAGATCGGCGTGCAGCTTTGCGAAATCGGTGTGGTCATTGTCGGAATCGGGCTCGGGGCGCGGCTTCAACTCCGCCGAGACTGCGCGTGCCGCATCCGCCGTCAGCGTGACCACGAGCGCCTGGCGTGCGGCGAACACGCTTGCGGGCGTCTTCGGATCATTCGATGTCGCGGGATCAACGGCGAGATAACCGGTCGAACCATCGGTCCGATAGGCGGTGCCGGCCACAAAGCCTGGCGGCACCATGGCGAGCGCGCTTGCGCGCCACGCCGGTTCGGTGTCTTCCGCGTGCGCCGCCACCGATGCTGCGACACACAGCAACGTCGCCGCGACGAGGCGGATGTTGGGCATGTGCCGAAGCCGCGGCGTTACGCCCGTACGCCCGTAAACGGAAAGCTGCCCATCGGGCCGATGCCCATCTCGCCGCTCATGCTGTCGCCGGAGACCTTTCCGATGAACTCGAGTGTCAACGGCATCGGATTGGTGATGGAAACCTTCCAGTTGACGGCGTCGCCACTGATGGTGCCGTCGAAGATCTCTGCGGTGTTGCCCTCTGCGCCCTGCGTGCCCGTCAGCGTGCCGCCGGAACTCAGCAGGGTCAGCGTCGCCTGGCGCTCGCCCATCGGCGTCGTCATCGTCAGATTCCAGTTGCCGTCTACGGCCATTCCCGTCTCCCGAACAGATTTCGGCGGTCCGCGACGATCCGCGGCCCGTCCTGAGCGAGGCTATAGCCCAACTCGCAGCTCCTGCCTAACCCTGCGCGAAAGCATGATCAGGAAAAGTGCGCAGCGATTTTCCGAAAAGATCATGCTTAAACAACGACCTAAAGCGCGATGACGATTCATCCCAATCGCATCGTGCTTAGGGCATTTAGGCGCGGGCGGCGGCACGCCGGCGGCTGGTGACGATGAGGCGCAGAACGACGTATTGAACGGCAAAGGCCAGGATCTTGCCGCCGCCTGCGACCACCGTGAGGTAGAACGCCCACAGCTTCAAATCGCCGGTCGATGCGACAGCGATCATGCCGGCGCCGATGACGAACATCAGCACGGCCCAGGCATAGCCCGCAGCCGTCACATATTCCGGAACGGTCTCGGTGACGATCGGCGGCATGTAGCGCAGCATCCAGCCGCGCTTGAGCATGATGAGGCCGATCGCGAAATGCGCGATCGCGGGCTTCGCCAGCATGAAGCGGGGATCATTGGTCAGCAATGTGACCGCGCCCAATCCGACGACGAGCGCGAGGCTCGCATATGTCATGTAGTTGAGGTGCTGTCCCTTGATGCGGGCGTAGACCACTTGTGCGAACGCGCCGGCGATCGCCACCGACGTCGCCAGGATGACGTTGTCGGTGATGAGATAGATGACCAGGAAGACGATGGCGGAGAAGAGGTCGGAGGCGAGGCGGGCGAATACGTCCTTCATCGTCAATCCTGTTCAGCGTGCGCTGAGCAATGCGCGGGCAGGCGTACCGTACTTGATCCGGCAATACTCGGGATACCACTTTGTGAAGTAAATCGCACTGTTCCGGGCGGCAAAAGCAACCGCAAGGCTCGACCAGAGCGGCAGGCCGGGGGCGTAGAGCAGCACGAGATTGGCGGCCGTCATCAACAGGGCGGCCGCCGTCCACGCGGCGGTGATGATGTAATTGGCGCGGAGAAAGCCGGGCATCGCCGCGGTCTCGGTCGGCACGGATTCGAGCGCATATTGCAGCGTGAAGGGACGGCGGATCAGCATCGAGCCCAGCGAGATGACGAAGATGCCGACATCGACCGACAGCTTGACGCCGAGCGTGCCGAGCGCGGGGTCGATCAGCGCGAGGTAAAGGCCGATCGCTGCGAATACGATCGCCGAGCCCACGGCCAGGATTTTCACGGAGCGGCCGCACGCGACATCGATCGCCACCGTGCCGAGGCAGATCGCGGAAGCCGCGAAAACGCTTGAAGTGGCCGAGGTCACCAGCATCAGAAAAGTGAAGGCGCCATAGGGCGCAAGGATCACGAAAATCGCCATTGGCCGCCTCGGTCAAACTGATCTTTACGGTGTAAAGATAAGTAGTTCAAGAGCGAGGTCGGGGTCAAGCATAATCTTTACAGTGTCAAAATGACGTAGGCGATCTCCAAAAAATGAAGTGCTGCAACGAGTTGGTCGGACACCTCGTCAACCAGCTCCGCCCAGGGCAGGCGCGGCAGGATCGGCAGCGCAGAGACGATGAGAAGGCCGGCGGCGAGCAGGATGCCGCCGTTGAAGATGGCATGGCTGCTCCGCCGCAGCTGGATCATTCGGAGGGCGAGCGTGATGCAGGCGAGGGCGAGGAGGGCGATGCAGCCCGTGGTGATCGAGGGCATGTGCATGGGAAACTCCTCTTTCCGTCATTCCGGGGTGACGCCAAGCGTGAACCGGGTGGCGTAATTGCGAAGCTGAGAATCCGTGGGGCGGCAGAATGTGCGGTGAGATGGATCCTCGGATGCGCAATTGCGCATCATGGTTCGCGACTTCGTCGCGCCCGGAATGACGATGATGGTTATGCCGCGCCCACCCAATTGCCGTGAAAGCCGTCGGGCACACGGTGCCCGAGCTGGACGAGCGCGACCGGGCCGGATTCGACATCGGTGGCATTGAACACGGCGAGGTCGCTGCGGTTGTCACGCGCCCGCCAGATCACCGCCAGCAGCCAGCCGTCGCCCTCGGCCGCATCTTTCGATCGCTCGACGAACACCGGTTCGGAGATGGTGTCGCCGGCCGGCAGCAGGTAATGGCCGAGCCTTCGGCCGTTGCCGTCGACATGCACGATGCCCGACAGCGCGCCGAACATCGGTAGCTTTGGATTGGCGCAGGCGTACCAGCCGTGTCGGTTTTTCAGCCCGGCGCGGCGGTCGTCGATGCGGGGGAATTCGCCGGTGAGATCGTCGAGGTAGGTCCGCTGGAAGCGGTCGGTATTACCTGCGAGATCGAACGTCCAGCGGCAGTGGCGGGCCCGCGACTTTTCCGGATCGGTGGGTCGGCCATCGGGATGTGGAAACAGCGGTGCTTCCTCAAACTGCATGACGTCGGCGACGATGCGGTCACCGTCTTCCCACGCATTCATGACGTGGAAGACGTAACAGGCCTCGCTGCGAAACCAGACGATGTCCTTGGCGGTGCCGCTGCGCTTCATCACGCCGACATAGGCGCCCTTGTCCGGCTCCCAGGCATAGGGCGGCCGTCCGCTCATCGCGCGCTCCATGCTGCCCGTGATCGGCAGGATCGGAAACAGCACATGGTTTTCGGTGACGATGAAATCGTGCACCATGCTGGCATAGGGCGCCTCGAAGCGCTCGAAGCGCGTCGCCTTGCCGGATGCGTCGATCGATCCGTAGGAGAGGGCGGGCGTCAACGGTCCCGCGGCATTGTAGCCGAAGAACACCAGTTCGCCGGTGACGGGATCGATCTTCGGATGCGCGGTAAAACTGCCGGCGACGTGGCCCTGATAGTTGTGATAGCCGCGCGTCGCCAGCGTGCCCGGCTCGATCTCCGTGGGCAGGTGCGCTTCTTCCAGCGCGAGCAGCTTGCCGGCATGGAAGATGATGTTGGTGTTGGCGACGCCACCATCGGTGAGGTTGGCCGGTGCATCCGGCAGCTTGCGGCCGAAGCCGCCGAACAGGGCCCGGCTGGCATCGTGCTCGGCGAGCCATTTCGGCGTGCGGACCCAGCGGTTGCGATAGCTTGCGCGGCCGTTTTCGAGATGGAAGGCGTGCAGCATGCCGTCGCCCACGAACCAGTGCGCGCCGGGCGATTCGAACTGCGGATTGGGACCGTTGCGGTAGAGCGTGCCGTTCAGCTCGCGCGGCAATTCGCCGATGATCTTGAGGAAGGGCGCGTCGGCCTCGAATGGGATCGGTGCGATATTGTTGCGGCGCTCGGCGACCTGCTGCACGGCGTTGCTCCCTATCTTTACATCGTAAAGATCAGATAATACCGATTGTCGTTCCGGTCAAGCGAAATCTTTACACTGTCAATATTGCGTCATATAGCTTGTCTCATGGGCAAGAGCGAAACCGCGCGTAACCCGCGCACTCCGAAAAAGACATCGTCGGCAGCGAAGGCGCAGGCGCGTCCCGCGCGGCGCCCGGCGGCTGCGAGGACCGAGACACCCTATCATCACGGGGCGCTGCGCGAGGCGCTGCTCAGGGCCGCCGAACGGGTGCTCGAGCGCGACGGGCTCGCCGGCCTGACATTGCGCGCGGTGGCGCGCGAGGCGGGCGTCTCGCATGCCGCGCCCACTCATCATTTCGGCGATCTCACGGGGCTTCTCAGCGAGCTCGCCGCCGTCGGCTTCCGCCAGTTCAACGCCGCGATGGCGTCGGCCTGCGATGCCGCCACAACGCCGCTCGAACGCGCGCTGGCGAGGCCGAAAGCCTATGTCGCCTATGCGCAGGCGCATCCCGGCATGTACGGCATCATGTTCCGCACCGAGCGGCTGGACTATTCGAGACCCTCGCTACACGAGGCCGCCGAGGCCTCCTTCGCGGGGCTTGCAAATGCGATCGGCATGATGCGGCAGGAGCAGATCAGCGAAGACGCGCTGACGCTGACCCAGGGCGCGGCGATCGCGCGCGCCTGGTCGATGGTGCACGGCTTCACGATGCTGCTGCTCGATGGGCGGCTCGAGGACATCCTCGGTCGCTTGCCCGAGGGGACGACTGCCGAACGCCTGCTCGAGGCGATGCTGACGGCGCCGATCACGGGCAAGCCGACGGGCCCCTGATCCCAACGCAACTCTCGCCATGGTGAGGCGTCTATCGCCGCGCCAAGGCGAGAGGCTAGCGCATCGTGGCCAGCTCGACGGCGCGCCCGCTTGTGCCGATGATCTTCACCTTGTCCTTTCCGCACGTGAACCCCCGGGCGAAATCGTCCGCGGCCTTGCGGGCGAGTTCATTGGCCGTCGGGTTGGCGATCGCGTCGACATAGGCGACGTGGCAGACCGGGCCCGGCGGCAGCCGGGTCACCACCAGCATGGCCTTGGTCTTCGGCCGTCCCTGCTTGTCGGGATCGGCGTTGTCCGCGATGTGCCAGCGCTGGATGATCGCAAACGGCTTTTCGCCGGCAGTGCGCCATTCGACGGTGCTTTCCGATGAGTTGAATGGCGCGAACCAGACGTCGGCTGCCGGTTCCTCCGCCGCTTGCTTGCGATTTCGGCCGACGGAGACGATCTCGCGCAGATCATCCTCGGCGATCAGCACCACGAGCCCGTCCTTGCCCGGACACACCCGCGTGGTGCTGCCGTCGAGGTCGCTGGGCTTGCCGATCTGGCGGCAGTCCTTCGGCGCCGTCGAGGTGTAGCTGCTGCCCACGGATTGGGCGTTGGCGCAGCCGAGGCCGGCGCAGATCAGCAGCGCGGTGAGCGATGGGGCGGTCATGCGGATCATGATGACACTTCGAGGCAGCTGGAACTTCGTACCATCAGACGCCTTGATTGTGGGCAAGGTTCAAACAGCACCGCCAGGCACCTGACAGCGGCACGGAATCGTTCTAGAAGAGCGGCTTCGCTTGGGCTCCTCCAGCCTCGTTCGCGCCTTCGTACTCCTGATCATGCCAGCCACATCCTCGAACAAACCCTATCGCGTCGGCCGCTCCAAGACCGGGCTCGGCCTCTTCGCCACCAAGCCGATCAAGAAGGGCACCCGGATCATCCGCTATTTCGGACCGATCCTGGATTCCAGGATTCCCGAGCAGGACGAGATCGAGAACAAATATCTGTTCGAGCTCAACGGCCGCTGGACCATCGACGGGTCGGTGCGCAAGAACCTCGCCCGCTACATCAACCATTCCTGCCGGCCCAACGCCGAATCCGACGTCCGGCCGCGCGAGCGCAAGGTCTTCATCCGCGCCATCAAGAACATCGGGCCGGGCGACGAGATCAACTACGATTACGGCACCGACTATTTCAAAGCCTATCTGAAGCCGATCGGCTGCAAGTGCGATTCCTGCGAGAAGAAGCGCAAGAAGCTGCGTGCCGAGGTGCGGGCCGAACGCGCCAAGGTAAAGGCGCGGACCGAGCGCAAGGCCAAGAAAGCGGATGCGAAGGTCGGGTCGGCGAAAAAGAAGAAGCTGAACGGCAAGCACTTCACCGGCAAGGTCGGTCGCGCAAGGGCATAACAAGCCCACGTTGCCTGCTCAGGTGTCACGGAGCCGGGACCGAACCATCCTGCACGCCGCAGCTTGTCCGCATGGGTTGATTGTCTCTTGAATGTTGTCGTCGCCCGGCCGAGCCGGGCGACGATGGCACGTGGTGCGGCCTCACGCTGCCACCACGCTCGCGCTCTTCCGCAATCCCACATATTGCAGCTCGGCGAACACGCCGGTCGCGATCGCCTGCGCCACAACCATGAGCTCGCCGGCGAGGTTCGGTGACACCGCGCCAGAGAGCAGCAGGGCGATGCTGCCGACCGTCCAGGCCGCATTGCCAACGACGACCAGTAGGACGAGCGGTTTCGCGACGGTGGCGCGCGAGGCGAGCCACCCCACCAGGACGGTGTAGGCGATCAGGAACAGGCCGGCTTCGAGCAGTAATGCTTCGGGCAGATTGAACAGTGTCGCGAACGCGCCTGCACCGAAGGTGAAGCCGAGCGCGGCGATGCCGCTGAAGACGGCGTCGGCGAGAAGTGCGCGGCGCAGGAAGGTGGAGGCTTCGATCATCTTGGGTCTCCTGGGTTGGGGTGGGCTTGGGGTGGAACTCAACGCCGACCGCGCCAGCAGGCGCGGAGCAGGCGGGCGAGACGGAACGGGCAGAGGCTCCTGCCGACGCCATGCTCGAAGGCGATGACCCGGGCGACGACATAGTCGCCGGTCGAATGCACCAGCGGCTCCGGCATGTTGAGGCTGCGCGCGAGCATCCGGGTTGCGAATGCCATGGCCCAGGGCAGGACGTGGTCTGCAACGGTGCGATAGAGCAGCAGTGCGATCATGGTCATCTCCTGTTGCGACCAAAGATGCGCGCGGCCGCGCCCCAATTCGATTACCTCGCGGGTAATGGAAGGGCCGAAATCCGCATGCTAGTTTTTCGACCATGAACGCACATGCTTCCACGGCACGTACCGAACGCAGCCAGCCGGTCCATATCGGAGACCATCTGCGCGAATGGCGGCAGCGCCGCCGCATGAGCCAGCTCGATCTCGCGGGCGAAGCCGAGATCTCGGCGCGGCATCTGAGCTTCGTCGAGACCGGCCGCGCCGCGCCCTCGCGCGACATGGTGCTGAGGCTCGCCGAGCGCCTCGACGTGCCCTTGCGCGAACGCAACGTGCTGCTGGTCGCCGCCGGTTACGCGCCGGCGTTCCCGCAGCGCACGCTGGAGGATCCCGCCTTGAAGTCAGCCCGCCGGGCGATCGACCTGGTGCTCAAAGCACATGAGCCCAACCCCGCGCTTGCGGTGGACAGGCACTGGAACCTGGTCTCCGCCAATCGCATGGTGGCACCGCTGCTCGCAGGCGTCCCGCCGTATCTGCTCGGCCAGCCCCTCAACGTGCTGCGGCTCGCCTTCCATCCCGAGGCGCTGGCGCCTCGCACGGTCAATCTCGCGGAATGGTGCGGCCATCTGCTGGAGCGGCTGCACCGCCAATGCGAGGCCACGGCCGATCCCGAGCTGATCAAGCTCTACAATGATCTGAAGAGCTATCCCATTCCGGCGCGTTCGGCGCCGCTGTCGAGCGACAATGTCGCCATCCCCTTCAAGCTGCGGCACGAGGGCGAGATACTTAGTTTCTTCTCCACCACCATGGTGTTCGGCACGCCCGTGGACATCACCCTGTCGGAGCTGGCGCTGGAGACGTTCTTTCCGGCGGACGAGCGCACGGCCGAACGGCTGAAGCAGATCGCATCAGCCATGACCTAGCGTACTTGCCTCGGGCCTGAGCGCGCGCCTCGTCCTTCGAGACGACCGCGGAGCCTGTCATCGGCCGCGCTATGCGCGGACCCGGTGGCGGTCTCCTCAAAATGAGTCCAAGCGTCATCGGTGCCCGCTGAAACTGCTGCCGCGCACTCGGTCCTCACCCTGAGGGCCCGCCAAAGGCGGGCATCTCGAAGGATGGCCGCAGGGAAAAGCTCTCATATGCAATAGCCCTGCTTGCCTCGGGGAGGGTTCTGCTTATCTTTGGGCTAATCCGTGACTTGCCCGAAGGAGGCGCCTGACATGAGCACGCTGAAACCGCTCCAGATCGACGTCGTCTCCGACGTGGTGTGCCCCTGGTGCTATATCGGCAAGCACCGGATCGAGAGCGCGCTGGCGCTCGTGCCCGACGTTCCCGTCAAGCTCAATTTCCGGCCCTTCTTCCTCAATCCCTGGGTGCCGCGCGAGGGCATCAGCCGCGAAGACTATCTCACCCAGAAGTTCGGCTCGGTCGAGGCCTATAAGGGCATTGCGGGGCGCGTCGTCGCGGCCGCGGGCGAGGAGGGCCTCGTCTACAAGCCCGAGCTGGTGGCGCGCCAGCCCAACACGACCGACTGCCATCGCCTCATCCTGTGGGCGGAGGCGATCGGCAAGGCGCCCGAGATGAAACAGCGCCTGATGGAGCTGTACTTCCGCGACGGCGGCGATCTCACCGACGTGAACGTGCTGGTGCAGGCGGCGGCCGATGTCGGCCTCGATGCCGACGACGTGCGCAAGCGCCTCGCAACCGACGAGGACGTGGCGCGCGTCTCGGCCGATGCGCAGGAAGCCGCCGAGAAGGGTATCTCCGGCGTGCCGACTTATGTCTTCGCGCAGAAATACGCCGTCTCCGGCGCGCAGGATCCGAACCTGCTCGCGCGCGCCATCCGCCAGGTCTCGGCGGAGATCAACGCGCAGGCAGCGGAGTAGCTGGTCTATTTGCGAAGTAGGCGAACTGCGCGGCGCGCCGCTGCATACGCGATGCCGTGCGCCGCGACCGCCGCGTGAACCAGCGTCACGATCGGATCGTGCCGGCGCAGCGGGATCAGCACATCGCCGATCGCGAAGCGTCCGCGCCAGATCGGATTGATCATGGGGTGATCGGCGCTCGCCGTCGAGTCCGCGCTGGCGATGGCGGGATCGGCGCAGAGGTGGCGGGTGAGCTCGAGGGTGAGCTGCACACCCGGCGAATACTTCGCGAAGCGTTCGTCGACGCCGAGCTTGAAGAAGAAGGCGCGATCCTGATGGCGCAGCACGATGCCGGCGGCGACCGCCGTGGTGCCGGCGCGCAACGTGACGATCTCGCATTGCGTGGTCTCTGCCAGCGCGGGGACTGCGCGGCGGATGAAGGTCGCATCGCCTGCATGCTGGACCAGCGCGGTGCCGCGCTTGCCCTTCCAGCCGCCGGCTTCGAGCTGCAGGAATGTCTCGAGCGCCGGCCCGATCTCGTCGGGCTTGCGCGCGACCTCGAACACGACGGGCCCGTGCTCCTCCAGGCGATGGCGCTGGCGCCGCAGCTCCTTGAGCTTCTTGGCGCCGAGCGCCTCGCGCAGCAGCGTCTCGCCATCCTGTGTCGCATCGAGGCTGGCGCGGATGTAGGAGGAGAGGATTCGCGGCTTCAGGCCGGCGCGATCCAGGACCTGTTTCAGCGAATTCATCGCCGCGCCGTCGAGCGCGACGTCGGTCAGCACGAGCGCATGCGCGCCGGCCTCGCGCGCCTGCTGCAACAGCCGCGTGGCGGCCTCGATCGGCGCATCGCCGTCGATCAGCGGGCTGCACAGCGTGCCGTAGGGATGCGCGCTCGCCAGCGCGGGCAGAGGGATCTTCCAGGCGCGCCAGAGCGATATGACCGGCATCAGTCCGATCAGCCGCGTCGAAGATCCATCGAATGCCGGAAGTGCCGAGGCATTGCTGCGGCCGCGCGCGGTCGCACTGACAGCCAGCTCCCAGGCGGGCAGGTAATATCCGTTCGGCTCGACCGCGCGCTGCGCGAGTGCGCGCCACTGACCGGGGTCGATCGCCGTGAGCGGAACGAGCGCGCGCGCGGCGCCGGCATCCCTTGCCGATGCCGGATTGATCGCTGTCTGATGCGCGATGTCGACCACGTCCGTCGTCCCCGTCTACGCGGGCAAAGCCCGTCCCAGCAGGATCATCCTTAGCGCAAAGATTGGAAAAATAGCGTTGGGCCGCAGAATCAATTCGAGCGGTCCCGTTAACGTCCCGCTGAGGATAGCGCAGCCAGATCGGGTGCCGCCGTGCCCGTCTCCTCGGGCTCCGGCCCGGTCTCCGTCTTCACGTTGACCGCGACCTCCATGCCGAGTTCGTCGTCCGCCTCCCCCCAGTAGGACCCCGAGAGCGGAATCGCCTGCGCCGGCGTGCGGGCAACTCCGACCCTGATCAGATCGCGGTTTCCGACAATCCCGTTGGTCGGATCGAACTCGACCCAGCCCGAGCCCGGCACATAGATCGAGCACCATGCGTGGGTCGAGCCTCCGCCCAGCCGTGCCGGGCCGTCGCGGTCCGGCACGTAGACGTAACCGGTGATGAAGCGGGCCGCAAAACCGAGCGATCGGGCGGCCTCCATCATCAGCAGGGCAAAATCGCGACAAGTTCCCTGCTGCAGGTCGAGCGTTTCGGCGGGCGTTTGCGTGCCATGCGAGGTTCTCCTCCGATAGGAGAAACCTTCGGCGATCGCTTCGTTGAGCGTCATCAGCAGTTGCCCCGTCGGCCGGCTCGCCGAGGGCGCAATGAATTTCGACAACCAGTCGTCGACGGCGACGTCGCCGGGATGATGCCGGAGCATGTACGGTGCAAGATCCGGCAACTCGGTCTCGTCGTAGGCGAACGGATGCTCGCGGGCGTATGGCTCGATCCGGAAATCCGGCGCGTTCTCGGGGGTATGCTCCAGCCGGATCGTGGTCTCGAATTCCAGCACGTCGGTCCGGGCCGCAAAATCGACGAGGGTGACGCAATTGCCGAACACATCGTGGATCCAGCGGACTTCCGACGGCTCGGGGCGCACTGCGATTCGGCACGCGAGCAGACGCTGATCGAAGCTGTCGCGCGGACGAAACAGCAGCTGGTGCTGTCCAAGTCTGACGGGCTGCCGGTAGCGGTAGGTCGTGCTGTGGTGGACGGAATAGAGGGGCATCTGTTGTACTCAGGCTCGCACCATATGAGCCTGCTTCTGCATCGGTTCCAAGAGCCCAATTGTGTGTGCACACCGCACAAGTGCCTTGCATTTCAGCAGATTCGCGGTAGCGCACGCGGAACCAATGATCCCAGCGGAGCTTGTCGATCGACATCAATGGCGATGCGAGAGGACACGATCTTGAGGATTCGGGCAGGCTACGACATTGCGTTCAACTGTTTTCAGGACGTGCCGATGGTGCTGTTGCTGACTGTTCATCCGTCGAGGCAAGGCGACCTTCTGACCGACCATGCCATCCGGGTGTCGCCGAACGTTGCGCTCAGGGACTACAAGGATGGGTTCGGCAACGTCTGCACGCGGCTCGTCGCCCCTGTCGGTCAGATCAATATTCGAAACGAGTTCATCATCGAGGATAGTGGGTTGCCCGATGAGGTTGCGCCTCATGCCGAACAGATCCCGTTGGACCGGCTTCCCGACGAAGCGCTGGTGTATCTTCTCGGCAGTCGCTATTGCGACACCCAGCGCCTGACGGATCTGGCCTGGTCGACGTTCGGTCACATCAGCGGCGGCTGGCGCCGCGTCCAGGCGATCTGCGACTACGTTCACGGCCATATCAAGTTTGGCTATCAATTCGCGCGAAGCGACCGGACGGCTTCCGAAGGCCACGAGGAGCGTATCGGAGTTTGCAGGGACTTCGCGCACCTCGCCGTCACCTTGTGCCGCTGCATCAACATCCCGGCCCGTTACTGCACCGGTTACCTCGGCGATATCGGTGTGCCGCCGGATCCCGCGCCGATGGATTTCAGCGCCTGGTTCGAAGCCTATATCGGCGGACGTTGGTACACGTTCGATGCGCGGCACAATCATCCCCGCATCGGCCGCGTCGTGATCGCACGCGGCAGGGATGCAGCCGACGTGGCCATTTCGACCGCCTTTGGCCAGGCGGAACTCGTGCACTTCAACGTGATCACGAACGAGGTGCGGGACTGTGATGCCATTTCGACCCGACCTGCGATGGCGCGGGAGCAGCGGCTGTTCGCTTGAGTTGGCGGACGCCTGGCGTCTCCAGTTCCGGTCGTGAGCGGCTTCCATTCCTCCCCTGTGCCGGCGATATCCAACCGGTGGCTATTTGTCACCCGGGACGAAATGGTCACGGGCAGCCGCGCGCTCGCCGCTGACCGTGTCGGTGATGGCGATATCGATGTCGCGAGAGGTCTTCGGCAGATCGGCCGGGCCGACCTGCACCGATAGCCGGACTTCGCTGGTCTGATCCTGCCCGACCTCGACCACGGGCTTGCCGTCGGAACTCGGCGCGATGCCCGCAACGCGAAGGGTCACGCCGGGCAGGCCCGAGACTTCGATCGCGAACGATCGTTGCGGACCCTTGTTGAGGATGCGGACGGTGTAGTCGTTGCGCACACCGCCATCCGAGAGCTGGACGAACAGCGGATTGCGCTCGTGCAGCACGTTGACGTCCATCGTCGCGCGCGTGGCGAGCGTGTACAGCATGATGCCGCCGACGATGGCGATGGCTGCGGCATAGACCAGGGTGCGCGGACGGATGATGCGGTAGATCGGCGGCTTGCCTTCGCGCCGGCGCTGCATGTTGATGTCGGTGTCGTAGCCGATCAGGCCTTTGGGCCGTCCGATCTCGCTCATGACGTTGTCGCAGGCATCGATACACAGGCCGCACTGGATGCAGCCGAGCTGGATGCCATGGCGGATGTCGACGCCGGTCGGGCAGACGTTGATGCACTGATGGCAGTCGACGCAATCGCCGACGGGATTGCCCTGCGCGCGGGCAGCATCCGCCTTCTTCACCGACATGCGCGGCTCGCCGCGGTCGCGGCGATAGGTGACGTTGAGCGCCCATTCGTCGGTCAGCGCCGCCTGGATCCGCGGCCACGGGCACATATAGATGCACATCTGCTCGCGGGCGTGGCCGGCGAAGACGTAGGTGGTGGCGGTGAGAATGCCGATCCAGAGATACGCGATGAAGGGCGCCTGGAAGGTCGCAAGCTCCTTCACCAGCGTCGGCGCATCTGCGAAATAGAGCACCCAGGCGCCGCCGGTCCACCATGCGATCATGATCCAGAGGAAGTGCTTGAGTGCGACCTTCCGGATGTGATCGAACGTCCAGTAACGCTTGTCGCCCTGCATGCGCTCGCGCCGGTCGCCTTCGACCCAGCGCTCGACCGCATAGAACAGGTCGGTCCACACGGTCTGCGGACACAGGTAGCCGCACCACAGCCGGCCGGCGACCGCGTTCATCAGGAACAGCGTCATGGCAGCGATGATCAGCAGGCCGGTGAAGTAGTAGACTTCCTGCGGCCACAGCTCGATGAAGAAGAAGTAGAAGCGCCGATGCGGGAAGTCGATCAGAACGGCCTGGTCGGGCAGACCGGGTCCGCGATCCCAGCGTACGAACGGCAACAGATAGTAGGTTCCGAGCGTGACGCAGAGGATCGCCCATTTGATGCGGCGGAAAGGGCCATGGACCGACTGCGGATAGACCTTCCTCCGCTTCTCGTAGAGAGGTCCCTCGATGAAGGTGTCGTCGGTCATGGCAAATTCCCCCGCATCACAGGCTGGATTGCGCGTTCAGGAGAACGCGCAACCGCTGCTCAGGCCCAGCTTCCTGAACACGATCGCCGCCGGGCAGAAGCCGGTGAACGAGGCCTGCAACATGTTCAGCCCGGCAAAGGCCGTCAGCAGGTACCAATACGCATTCACATAGGTGCCCAGTACGAGACCGAGCAGGACGACGAATCCCGCAAAGGCGAGGACGGCTTTATCGACATTCATGGCAGGCTCCTTTATCTGGCGACTTACGAACGGGTCAGGTTGGATTCAGTCCAGGCGACGATGCTGCGCGCATCCATCGCGCCGGAATGGCGGGCGATCTCGCGGCCGCCGCGCATCAACAGCAGGGTCGGGATGCCGCTGATGTTGAGGCGCGACGACAGTGCAGGTGCGTTGTCCGAGTTGAGCTTCAACAGCCGGACGTTCGGCTCCAGCTGCTGCGCGGCGCGCTCGAACATCGGTGCCATGGCGCGGCACGGGCCGCACCACGGTGCCCAGACGTCGACCAGCACGGGAATGTCGCTGCTCGCGACATGGCGGCTGAAGGCCTCCTCGTCCACCTCGGTCGGATGACCGGTGAACATCGGCTGGTGACAGGCGCCGCAACGCGCACCTTGCGCCGCGCGTTCGGCAGGCAGGCGGTTGATGCGTCCGCAACTGCCGCAGACGATCTGGCGTGTCGTGCTCATGTGCCGGTTCGGACCTCCTTGAGCTTGGCGATGTTCAGCTTGTCGAGAACGAAGCGCTCATAGAACGGCTCGCTCTCGCCGCGCCGCATTTTGCGCAAGAAGTATTTTTCGAAGGCCACCTTGGCGAGGTGCACCCATTCGCCCTTGGAGGACCAATTGACGTTTCGCGGCGGGATCTGCGGCTGCGCCAGGAAGGCGACGCCGGAGTCGCCGAAGTCGGCGAGGCAGATCGCGTTCCAGGTCGGCTCTGCTGTGGGCGCCTTGCCGCGAAGCAGGGCGCCGATGTTCATCGCCGTCGCCGTCACCATGGATTCGATCATGAAGCCCGTCTTGGGGACGCCGACCGGCACCGGGGTGGCGCCGACCGGCGCGATCGCGACGCAGACGCCGACCGCGAAAACGTTGGGAAAGGCGGGATTCTGCTGGTGCTTGTCGACGACGACGAAGCCACGTGGGTTGGTCAGTCTCTCGATGCCGCGCACCGCCTCGACGCCGCGGAAGGCGGGCAACATCATCGAATAGGCGAATGGCAGCTCGTGGGCCTTGCGAGACGTGCCGTCGTCGGCGAACTCCTCCACCGACATCAGGCCGGGGGCGACGTTGTCGACGCGGGCGTTGGTGATCCACTTGATGTGCTTCTCCCGCATCTCGCTTTCCAGGAGACCCTTGGTGTCCCCGACGCCGTCGAGACCGAGATGGCCGATATAGGGCTCCGAGGTGACGAACGTCATCGGGACCCGGTCGCGCAGTTTGCGCCGGCGCAGCTCCGTCTCCAGGATGAAGAGGAATTCGTAGGCCGGTCCGAAACAGGACGCGCCCTGCACGGCGCCGATGACGACCGGGCCGGGGTTCGCCGCGAGCTTCTCGAAGGCCTCGCGCGCATGCGTGGCATGATCGACGTGGCAGATCGACTGGGTATGGCCTTGTGGCCCGAGACCCGGAATCTCGTCGAACGCCAGTTCGGGACCGGTCGCGACGACCAAGTAGTCGTAGTCGATCGACGTGCCGTCGCCGAGCTCGACACGGTTCTCGGTCGGGTGGACGCGTTTTGCACCCTGCGTGAGCAGCCGCACGCCCTTGCGTTTCATGACGTCCGCCAGATCAATCTCGATCTCTTCGCGCTTGCGCCAGCCGACTGCGACCCAAGGATTGGATGGGACGAAATGATAGACGGCGCCTTGCGAGACGACGCTGAGGCGGTCCTCTTTTCTCAACTGCGGCAGCAATTCATAGGCCATCAGCGTTCCGCTCAGACCAGCTCCGATTACGACAACTTCCGCCATGGGTACCTCCGTTGGACCAAGCCGCTCCGCCGATTTAGCTCCAGCTGTCGTGCGGCGCTTGACTATATATTCGTAATTCCGTATATACGCAAGTATGAAGATGAATGCTGAAATCATGGAGCGGGCGGCGGATCAGGCGAGCGAGCTGCTGAAGGCGCTCGCCAACCGGCATCGTCTGCTGATCATCTGCCAGTTGATCGATGGCGAGCGGTCGGTCGGCGAACTCGCCGAGTTCCTGAACCTCCGGGACTCCACGGTGTCCCAACATCTTGCGCTCCTTCGCAAGGACGGACTGGTGTCTGCCCGGCGCGAGGCGCAGACGATCTTCTATTCGATCGCGAGCGAGCCGGCGCGCGAGGTGCTGAAGACGCTCTATCAGGCGTTCTGCGCGCCGAGGTCCGCAAGGACAAAATGAAACTTAGGATAGCTCGGGTGAGGGCGCCTTGAGCAGGATCAACATGCCCCATTCCGATGCGGATGAAATGAGCTGCGCAGCGGCGTGGTGATGCTTTGATCATGACACGGATAAGTTCCATGCGATGTATGATGAGATATTTGGGCCTGCTGGCCGCCTTTGCGGCGATCGGCTCGTCTGGAACACCGGCGACGGCGGCCGAAACGCTCGTGGTCGCGCGGCAATCGATCGCCGATGAAAAGGCCGTCTTCGCCACGGTCGAGAGCACCAGCGTGGTGCCGGCGCGCGGACGCATCGGCGGCACGGTGGTTCAGCTCAAGGTCAGGGAAGGGGATCGCGTCGCCGCCGGCCAGGCAATCGCGACCATCGGCGACGAAAAGCTCGTGTTGCAGATGAAATCGCTCGACGCGCAGATCGAGGCGCTGCAGGCGCAGGCGAACCAGGCGCAGCTCGACTTCAGCCGGACCGAAGGGCTGGTCGAACGCGGTATCCTGCCCCGGATCAAGCTCGACGAGCAGCGCACCGCGCTGAACGTCGCCGAGAACGGCCTGCGTGCCAAGACTGCCGAACGTGCGGTGATCAACGAGCAGCTCAACCAGGGTCAGGTGCTCGCGCCGGCGGATGGTCGCGTGCTGAAGCGGTTGATCACAATAGGATCCGTCGTGCTCGCGGGCGATCCGATCGTCACCGTCGCCCAACAGAACTTCAAGCTGCGGCTTCGCGTGCCGGAGCGGCATGCGCGCTTGCTCAAGGCGGGCGACAGGATTCGCATCGACGGCGCGGAGTTCGTCGGAGAAGCCGCCAAGTCGGGCGTCATCGACCTCGTCTATCCTCAAATCGAGGAGGGGCGCGTCATTGCGGATGCGACCGTCGAGGGCCTCGGCGAATATTTCGTCGGCGACCGCTTGCGGGTCTGGATCTCCGGCGGCATGCGACCGGCCTTCGTCATCCCCTCGAGCTATGTGACGAGCCGGTTCGGCATCGACTACGTTCGGCTGCAGAAGGACAGCGGCACGATAGACGTACCGGTGCAGCGTGGCCGCGAATTGCCGACGCCGGCGCACCCCGACGGGCTCGAGATCCTGTCCGGCATTTCAGCCGGCGACCAATTGGTGCGGCCGTGAATCTCGGGCTCTCAGGACGGTTGACCAAGTCGACCATCGCATCGCCGCTGACGCCGCTGTTCCTGCTCGCGGCGCTCGTCGTCGGGCTGATCGCCGTCGTGGTGATCCCGCGCGAGGAGGAGCCGCAGATCAGCGTTCCCATGGTGGACATCCGTGTCAATGCCGACGGCCTGCGCGGGGCGGACGCGGTGGAGCTGGTGAGCAAGCCGCTGGAATCGATCGTCAAGGGCATCGACGGCGTCGAGCACGTCTACAGCCAGACCGAGGACGACCGCGTGATGGTCACCGCGCGTTTCCTGGTCGGCACCAAGTCCGAGGATGCCATCCTGCGGGTGCACGAGAAGATCCGCGCCAATCTCGACCGCATTCCCGTCGGCATTCCCGAGCCGCTGATCGTCGGCCGGGGCATCAATGACGTCGCGGTCACGGTATTGACGCTGTCGCCGAAGCCGGAAGCTGCCAGCCGCTGGACCGACAAGGACCTCTACGAGCTCGCAGACAAGCTGCGCGCGGAACTAATGAAGGTCGACGATATCGGCCTGACCTACATATCCGGCGGCGCGGCGCAACAGATCCGGGTCGAGGCCGATCCGGAGAGACTGTCGCTGTTCGGCATCACGCTGCAGCAGCTCGTGGCCAAGGTCAAGGACGCCAACCGGTCGTTCCTGGCGGGGCAGGTCCGCGATGCCGGCATCGTGCGGAGCGTCGCTGCGGGGCAGACGCTGTCCGGCATTCCCGATATCGGACTATTGCTCATCACGAGCCGCGACGGCCGGCCGGTCTACGTCAAGGACGTCGCCTCCGTCATCGTCGGCCCGAGCACCGTCGAGCACCGGGTCTGGACCGAATCGCGTGACGGCGCCGGACAGTGGACGCGCACGCCCGCCGTCAGCCTGGCGCTGGCCAAGCGGGCCGGCGCCAATGCGGTCGTCGTGTCCGAGAGCATCGCCGAACGTCTCGAAGGACTGAAGTCGCGCCTGATTCCCGAAGACGTGCAGGTGACGGTGACGCGCGACTACGGCGAGACGGCCAACGAGAAGGCCAACGAGTTGCTGTTCCATCTCGGGCTTGCAACGCTCTCGATCGTCGTGCTGATCGCGATCGCGATCGGCTGGCGCGAGGCGCTGGTGACCTTCGTCGTGATTCCCACGACGATCCTGCTCACGATGTTCGCCGCCAATCTGATGGGCTACACCATCAACCGCGTCAGCCTGTTCGCGCTGATCTTCTCGATCGGCATTCTCGTCGACGACGCCATCGTCGTGGTCGAGAACATCGCGCGGCACTGGGCCATGCGCGACGGCCGGCCGCGCCTGCAGGCGACCATCGAGGCGGTGGCGGAGGTCGGCAACCCCACCATCGTCGCGACGCTGACTGTGGTCGCGGCGCTGTTGCCGATGCTGTTCGTGTCGGGCCTGATGGGCCCCTATATGGCGCCGATCCCGGCCAATGCGTCGGCTGCCATGCTGTTCTCGTTCTTCGTGGCGATGGTGGTGGCGCCCTGGCTGATGCTCAAGCTCGCGCCGAAGGGCGACATTGCCCCGACGCATGCGGCCCACGATGAAGGCCGGCTCGGCCGGCTCTACCGGCGCTTCGCCACGCCGATCGTGCGGAGCAAGCGGTCGGCCTGGATATTCCTGGTCGGCGTCGGCGTCGCGACGCTGCTGTCGATGACGCTGTTTGCGACCAAGTCGGTGACCGTCAAGCTTCTGCCGTTCGACAACAAGTCCGAGATCGCCGTTCTCGTCGACCTGCCGGAAGGGGCGAGCCTGGAGGCGACCGAGCGCACGCTGTTCGGCGCGGCCGAGATTGCGCGGCAATTGCCGGAGGTCACCTCGCTGCAATCCTATGCCGGCACGCCGGCTCCCTTCAACTTCAACGGCCTGGTACGGCACTATTACTTGCGGGAGAGGCCCGAGTTCGGCGAAGTGCAGATCAACCTGACTGCGCGCGGCGAGCGCAAGCGCGCGAGCCATGATATCGCGCTCGAGCTGCGCGAGAAGCTGAAGGCGCTCGGTCCGCCCGCGGGCACCAGCATCAAGGTGGTCGAAGTGCCGCCCGGCCCGCCGGTGCTGTCGACGTTGCTCGCCGAGGTCTACGGTCCCGATGCGACCACGCGCCGGGCGGTCACGGCCGAGCTCAAGAAGATCTTCGCGGACGTGCCGTTCATCGTCGACATCGACGATTCCATCGGCGAGAAGCGGCCACGGCTGCGGCTTTCGATCGACCAGGACCGGCTCGAATTCTTCGGCGTCGAGCAGCGCGACGTCTACGACACCATTCAGACGCTGTTCGGCGGCACCTCGATCGGCTATTCGCATCGCGGCGAGGACCGCAACCCGATCGAGATCGCGGTGCATCTCGGAAAGCGCGACCTGGTCTGGGACGAGGCCTTGGCCTCCACGCCGGTGCCAGCCAATACATTGCCCGGCAGCAAGACGGTGGTCGAGCTCGGCCAGGTCGTGAAGGCGACCATGGAGGAGGGCTCGGCGACGATCTTCCGCCGCGATGGCCGCTTTGCCGACATGGTGATGGCCGAGCTCGCCGGGCGCTTCGAGGCGCCGCTCTACGGCATGCTCGCGGTCGCCGATCGCGTCGATGCCCATGATTGGGGCAAGCTGCCGAAGCCTGCGATCAGCCTGCACGGCCAGCCGTCGGACGAGTCGCGTCCGACGCTGTTGTGGGACGGCGAATGGGAAATCACCTGGGTGACCTTCCGCGACATGGGTGCGGCCTTCGGCGCAGCCATCCTCGGCATCTACGTGCTGGTCGTCGCCCAGTTCAGGAGCTTCCGTCTGCCGCTCGTGATCCTGACGCCGATCCCGCTGACGCTGATCGGAATCCTGATCGGCCACTGGCTGCTGGGTGCGCCGTTCACCGCGACCTCGATGATCGGCTTCATCGCGCTGGCCGGCATCATCGTGCGCAATTCGATCCTGCTGGTCGACTTCATCCGGCACAGCGGCGCCGAGGGCAAGTCGCTGCGCGACGTGGTGCTGGAGGCCGGCGCCGTCCGCTTCAAGCCGATCCTGCTCACCGCGCTCGCGGCCATGATCGGGGCCGCAACCATCCTGCTCGATCCGATTTTCCAGGGATTGGCGATCTCGCTCCTGTTCGGGCTCGCCTCGTCAACGCTGCTCACCGTGCTGGTGATTCCCGCGATCTACATCGCCTTGCGCGCGCCGCGCGAGGCGGCTCCGACCACAGCCAGATCCCGCTAGCGAGGAACCGATGGACAAGAACTACGTCGACATCACGAGGAACATCTCGGCCAACCTGAAGAAGCTGCGGAGCGACATTCCCGACACCATGAAGGGATTTGCCTTACTCGCTCAGGCCGCCACGCGCGACGGCGCGCTGGACAAGAAGACCAAGGAATTGATCGCGCTGGCGCTCGGCGTCGCCGCGCATTGCGACGGCTGCATCGGCTTTCACACCGAGGCGCTGGTCAAGCTCGGTGCGACGCGCCAGGAGATCGAGGAGACGCTCGGCATGGCCGTCTACATGGGAGGCGGGCCGTCGCTGATGTACGCCGCGGATGCGATCGCGGCCTTCGAGCAGTTCCAGCAGCAATCGGCCGCCGTATAGCGGCGTCACCCCATACGATTACAGGAACGGGACCGGGCGACTAGTCTCGTCCGGTCCCGCCCATCGTTGATCGATTACCAGCGGTCGTCGACACCGACCCCGACGCTCACGCCGGGCGCACGAATGCCGACTCCGGCGCGCGGGCCGTCGTCCCAATGGCGATGATAGGTCCGGCGCTCGTAATAGCGGTCGCGCGGCATGTAGTTGTAGGAATCGTAGGAATCGCGGACGATCACGCGTGAACCGCCGCGCGTGCGATAGCAGCGGCCGGCGTCGTCGCAGACGAGCCGCACCTGCTGGACGAGATCCGGATTGGTGTATTCGCTGGTCGTGTAGATATCGGAAGCCTTCGCACCCGACGCGGCTGCCAAAGCACCGACGCCGGCCAAGAGCGCAATCGTAAACGTCCTCATCATGTCCTCCTCCGAGCTGCCCTCGGCGGTAACAAGAAGGGGAGGCGGTGATCGTTCCCGCCGCCATGCTGGTTTTTCCCGGAACCGCATCGTCAAGAGCTGGTTCCTAGATCGGTTCGTAAGCCTCGGTCCGGCAGATGTCGTCTTCTTCCGCGCGTCGGCGGTCGACAACGCGTCCGCCTGATATCGTCACGATGTAGGTCTGGGCACCGAGCGGCGTGCCGGTCGCGGAGGTGAGCTGCGCGCGGACGCACGCCGTCCAGCCCGGTCCTCGCACCTCGCGACGGGGCGGGGCGACGTGCACCTCGCGCGGATAGGACGTTGCGAGAAAGACGACGTCGATCTGCTCGCGCACCAAGCGCTTGACGTCGGGAGGCGCTTCGGGCGGCGGCTGCTCCGCCTCCTTCATGCGCATGAATTCCGGCACCGGTGCACGGCTGTCGGCAAAGCCGCAAGCGCCGAGACCAAGCGCGCCACCGAGCAGCGCTGCATGAGAAATAATCCGCAACATCCGTGAAGGTCCCCTGCGGACCGACAAATAGGCACGAATGCGATCCGACGAAGTCCGCGCCAATCAAAACTTGCTGAAGGCGCCGAACCGTGGGCGTTTGCTATTCCCCGATAGCCGGCTAGTTTGTACCCCACACGAGGGGGATTGCACCGATGAGGATTTTGGTCATAGCGGCGGCGGTCTTGGCACTGACGGCTGCCTCGGCCCAGGCGCAGGGCCGGCGCCCGCCCAACGATGGAGCCAAGCCGGCGGACAACACGCCCAAGGTCGACGAGAAGGCCTACAAGGCCGCGCTCGAGCGCATTCCCGAGCCCAAGGACAAGTACGACCCGTGGGGCGGCGCCCGCCCGAGCGAACCTGCCAAGAAGCCGAAATGAAGTGAGGCTGATCCTGCGGACCTGCCGGTTTGATTTCGGCCGGGCTCGCACTCGCATTGTTTGTGGTGCAGCCAAGCCGCGAGGCGCCGTCGTTGTGGTCGCGCATGATCGATCGCCCCGGCGGACGACTTCTTGCTGCATCGCTTGCGATGGCGTGGTCGTCGTATCGGGCGAACATGGATCGGCATCGCGCGTACGATGCGAACGGTCATTCACACCGTGTGCACGACTACACGAAGGCGAGGCCGACGCGCTTGTCGCTGCGCCAGACCGTGCGACAATGCCGTGCGAAACGGTCGCGCGCGATCGAGAGCTCGAACGATTGCGGCAGCATGACGGGGGCGTCCAGATCGATCGCCGCGCCGCCAGCCGACATGTTTCGCACCGTGCAAGCGATGCCGCCGTTTTCGAAGGTGATCGTTCCACCTTTGAAAACACGGTGACGTTGCGATGCGCGCTTCTCGATCATCCGC
Source organism: Bradyrhizobium sp. GW821-FHT13H06 (assembly GCF_058803975.1). NCBI lineage: Bacteria > Pseudomonadati > Pseudomonadota > Alphaproteobacteria > Hyphomicrobiales > Nitrobacteraceae > Bradyrhizobium > Bradyrhizobium sp. GW821-FHT13H06. The sequence goes on from NZ_JBXAPN010000007.1 coordinate 63,313, forward strand.
GTCAGGTCCTGCTGATGATTGTGAATTAGTGCATAGAAATTACATTGAACTAAACTCAATACTGGCGCTACTTGCACAGCGTTTCAGATTTTGTTTACGACGTTGAAGCGGAGAGCGTTCACCCCGGCAGCATCGCGAACGCGCTCGACACCATCGCGACCGGCTTGCTATCGGCGGCGGAAAGCAGCGTGACGCGGCCGAAGCTCATGGTGCGCCCGAGCCGCACCACGCGCGCATCCGCCAGCACGTCCATTGAGGAGACCGCGCGCATGAAATGCGTGGTCTGGTCGACCGTTGTCATGGGGCGGTAGCCGCGGTTGGCCGCGAGGATCGCGATCACCATGGCGGTGTCGGCAAGCGCCATCAGGGCCTGGCCGCAGACCACGCCGCCGTTCCGGCACAGCCGCTCCGAAAACGGCATGCGCAGCAGCGCGCCCGGCTGCCAGTCCGGGACGTCTGCCGGCTGCGCGTGCTCGATGCGCTCGACCGCGAGGTTGAGATCCTGGACCCAGGGCGCAAAAACCTCGCCCAGGATGCGGCGGGCGTCGGCGAGGCCGAACTCGGCTTCTGGCTGCATTTGCATTGCTGTCGCACTCTCCTGTGTTGCCGGATGTTTCGCCTCATTGTGCGCGCATCGGCGCGGCAAAGTCACCCGGTCTCGCGCCGGTCCCGTCGGCTTGAAATTGCCTGACTTGGACCGGTATGATGCCCTGCTTGGGTACGGGTGGATGATGTTGCGTCGGTGTGTCCTCGTCTTTGGCATGGTCGCGCTCGGTCTTGCGCTGAGCGGGTGCACCAAATGCGGTCCGATCTGGGACGACTGGCTGCATGCCCCCAAATCGTGCAGATCGGATCGGCTCTAGCGGGCCCACGCGGCCTTGAGCGGCCTCAGGTTGCGACCGGGCTGAGACAAGGATGACACGGCGCGGGCGATCCGCGCGCCATGGATGATCAAGGAGTCGATGATGAAGCTTTTCCGTTTGGCCGCGGTGCTGGCCGTGCTGGCGGGACCTGCCTACGCGCAAATGCCCAATCTCAATTTGCTGCAGGATGCCCCGAGCAAGACCCCGGAGGAGAAGGCCGCCGAAGCCGAGCGCGACAAGGCCTACAAGGAAACGCTGAAGAAGATCCCGGATTCCAAGGCGTCCAACGATCCCTGGGGCGGCATGCGCGCCGATCCGCCGAAGCAGCCGGCGGGATCGAAGGCATCGGCCGTAACCGGTACTCCGAAGAAGACCAAGAGCGGCACCGCCGCCAACTGACCGCAGCCCCGTTCGGGGGCGACACGACGCCTTCGGACAGGACTCCTCTTGATCCGGGCCGCGCCCTACATTTGGCTGAGAGCGGAGCGCGTAGAGGAGGGCAGGACATGGCCGATCGTCCGCGGGATCTCGCCGAGCGGATGGTGCGCCGGCGCAAGATGGCCGGCAAGCCGGGTCAGGCGGCCGGCGACGGCTATCTGCGCGAGACCTTCACGCTGCCGCGCGCGGCGGCGCGGGAAAGGGCGCAGGCCTTCTTCGCCCGCTACCCCAAGGCCGGCTACATGAGTGCGGTCGAGACCTGGCGCGAACTGCCCGGCGGCGACATCGAGTTCACCATGCGGCGGCTGCCCAGCGCGGACTGATCCCAAAGGCCTTGCTAGTCGAGGGTTTCGGCAACGATGCGGATCCGGAACACCGGCTCCTTGGCCTCGTCCAGCAGCTCCATCTGCCATTCGGAATTTTCCTGGAGCTTGCGGGCAATGCCGGCGGTCATGTCGGCGCAGACGCTGGTCATCTCCTTCCACGCCGCATCGCGATTGGCAAATTCCGTCGCCTGGTCGGCGCAGCCGGAATAGCGGCCGTTGCGGATTCGAAAGAAATAGAGCGGCATGGCAGGCACCGATCGCGCGCATGGAGCCTCGCCCCCAAGGCCCCGGGCGCGCGCAGTCCAATCCCAAACCACCGTCGGATCAATCCCGGGCGGCTACGGACTACACGGAACCGTCGGCGGGCTGCGGCGCGTGAAAGGGCGCTCGCGCGCTCCGTGGTTCTCCGACCATGAACAGAGTTCCTGAACTCCGTTCAGGTTGCACCCGGGCAAGGGGTCAAGGCGTGGCTGGGTTCCCGCCGAGGCTTCCAGATCCCCACCAGGTGACGGCATGTGCCTTGCTTGCCTGACGAGGCAAGCACCCAGGAATACCTCATGCTCGGCATTCCCCGCCGCTATTCCCATTTCGTCTTCGGGATCATCCAGTCCGGACTGACCTCGCTGGTCGCGGCGGGAATCGCCAGCTTGCCCGCGGGCAGCCCGATGATCTTCGTTCGGCACTGGATGGTGTCGTGGCTGATCGCATGGGCTGCGATGCTGCCCATCGTGCTGCTGGCGGCGCCTGCGATCCGCGCCTTCTCGCTGCGCCTGACCCGGGATGAGAGGGACCCGCGCGCCGGCCGGCAGGCTTAAGAAAGCCTGTAGGGGTCGGCATGGGAAGCGCGCGCGAACGGCCGCAGACTGACCGCGCACCCGTCCCAATTTCGACATCCGTTCGCACCACTGCCGACACACCCGTCGGCAAGATTTTATCCGTTCGGCGCGGCCATGGGGGAAACGTGGCCCGCCGACAACGGGGTGGCATCATGGATAACGTAGAGCGGTCATTTGCCGCCGCGACGGCGGCTGGCTTCGTAGTGCTGGTGACTGGCCTGGTGCTGCTGGCGGTGCTGTAGGCGGGTTTGCGTGCCGGGTGACGGCGGCCGTGCCCATCCGGTGGATGGCACCAGGCACGCCTCGACTTTCAAAAACTGGAAAACAACCCCATGCACAGTAGGGTGCCTGGAAATTTCATTGACACGCCAATGGCTTATAGGTAGTATTTAGATACCTTTAACCTGCGCGTGGTGCCTTCACAGGCCACGCATCCGCGATGCCGGATCGTGATCGGCAGGCGGTCGCCGGCATGGAGTACGGTCCTCGGCCCACGCCCGTTCTGGCGGGCCTTAGTGGATCCTGATCTCGTTCAAGGGCAGGCGGAGCTCGGCGGCGCGCTCTTCACGGTCCTTCCTGCGGAACTCGTTTTCCTTGCGCTCGAACTTCACCATCTCCTTCTGCGCTGCCTCCAGCAGGGGATTGCGTCTGATCGCATCGTGCTGCGTGTCGTTGTCCGTCATGACTGAGGTCCCCGGAGTTGCGGTCCCATCCCCAAAGAAGGCCTGAGACCGCGAAAAGGTTCGGTGCGCCAAGATTGCGGAAACATGACGGCGCACCGGCCGCGCGCCGTGGATGCGCGGCAGCCTTCGCTCCCGAAGGGCAACACCGATTGCCGGCTATTTCGGTGGCTGAAGCCCGGGCGATTTGACCCAGTCGTGCAGATGATTGGCGACGTCGGCCTGGCGGGCCTTCTTGAGGAGGGCGTCTCGCTCGGCACCCGGTGGGAGCCTGGAGGCCTGCTGCTGGACCTGCTTCACCCATGCGGAAAGCCGGTCCTGGAGGGTCAGCTGTTGCTTGAAACGTCGCCGCTTGAACATGGCGTTCTCATATCCATGCGAGGAAGGCGGGAGCGCGATCGGCGTCCTCGTCACCGATAGTGCCCGGGATCCGCGCGGTGATGATCCATTTTGGATCCATAAACGGATCCGCGTCTGTTCAGTTGTGCGCACAAGGCGAATTGGAAAGCCGAAATGAATCCCGGAACTCCGTCAATGCGGCTCCGGCCGCTCTCAAAGGGGATGATCATTCACTCTGCGGCGCATCTGATGACAGAAGCTCTCGACGAACTGGGCAAGCGATTCGAAATTGACGAGCAGCCTTTCGGCCTGCACCCAATCGTCCGAACCAGGGGCGAATGAATCCATCAATCGCCTTTGCCGGTCGGCGCGCGCACGGCATGTTGCAGCCTTGCTTTCGACGAACTCGAGTTGAGCGCAATCCCGGCCAAGCTTGTCTTCTTCCTCGATCAGCAGCTTTGTGATCGTTGACCGCGCATGCGTCGAGATGTCCGGGATCTTCAGCAGGTCCAGGTAGTGGTCCACGTTTGCAGAGGCGATGAATCTTTCCATGGAGCCACTCCCTTACCGCACCTTGCAGGTACCATGCTGCTACGCGAGCGCTGGATTGGCGAGTCGATTCTGGAACGTGGTGTCCCCGTATGAACCCGGAAAAAATACGGGGTCCGATTCACATTTGTTGTGGCAAGGATTTGTCAACCGGGAAAAAATGGAAGTCCGGGGCTGGCTAAGCCATTTCATTTCGGAATCATTGAAACCCGGACGCATGAGGGGCCGTTGTCCCAGAGCAGCGGCCCTTCGCGTTTGACGCCCGCTGCAGGTGAATGAGTCGCAGGTGCGCCACCGTACGGAACTGGAATATCTGACGTCGATCCTGTGAGTCGAAAAAGGCCGCCAACTGAGGCGGCCTCTATTTTTTTCAGCGTCTGCCGTTTGATCCTATCGGCGCATCGGCACTCGCGCTGGGCGCGAGCCTGATCTGCAACCTTGTCCAGTTCACCAGGCATCGCTCGCTGCGTCGACGCATCCAGCGCATCTGCCGGAACGAGCTTCGCCTGAGCCAGTCAGGCCAGGCGGCTATGGAGCAAGATCGGCGAGGTCGCGACGACTGGCGCCAGTGCGAGCGGCACCGAGATGATTCCGAACCAGGAGAGCTGCCGAGTCGGGCAATTAATCACCGATTCACCGCAGCGCTGCTTTTCGGCGCAGAACGCGATGAGAGGCCGCGCATGTTCACGATTGTTGCGGCTCCATCCACCTATCAAGACAGCCGCTTCAACAAGGAGACAGAGGCATGATCAAGTGGGGCCGGGGATTTTTCAGGCGGGGCATTGCCGCTGTCTTGGCGGGCACGATGGCGGCGGCAGCGCCGGCGCAGGCCTGCACCAACATTCTGTTGCTGGCGGCCGACGGCACGCCCGTTTATGGCCGCACCCTGGAGTACGCGCTGGAGACCCAGTCCGACGTCGTCGTCGTACCGCGCAACCATGAATTCATCGGCACGCGTCCGGCCAACATGGCGGCCCCGAAATGGAGCAGCCGCTACGGCTTCGTCGGCGTCATGAGCTTCGGCCAGCCCTTCGTCTCGGACGGCATGAATGAGAAGGGCCTCGCTGGCGGCGCACTCTATTTCCCCGGCTTTGCCGGCTACACACCTGTCGACAAGGCCGATCCGAGCACGGCGCTCGCGCCCTGGGAGTTCCTGACCTGGGTCCTCTCGAACTTCGCGACGGTCGCGGAGGTCAAGGCGGCGCTCGACAAGGCGGTGATCGTCGACCTGCCCGCGCCGATGGTGAATTTCACCCTGCCTTTCCATTTCCCGATCCATGACGCCACAGGCGCCTCGATCGTGATCGAGCCGATCGACGGCAAGTTCAAGGTCTATGACAACCCGCTCGGTGTCCTGACCAACTCGCCGACCTTCGACTGGCATCTCACCAATGTCCGCAACTACGTCAGGATCTCGCCGGTCGGCGCTGCCCCGCTCAAGATCGGAAGCAAGAGCTTCGAACCCTTCGGCCAGGGCTCGGGCCTGCTTGGCATTCCCGGCGATCCAACGCCGCCCTCGCGCTTCATCCGGGCACTGGGCTACGCCGCTTCGGCCAAGCAGGTTGCCGACGGCCCGCAGACGGTGCGCCTCGTCGAGCACATCATGAACAATTTCGACATCCCGATCGGCTTCATCGACTCCGCGGCGAAGGGCGGCGAGCTCGAATACACGCAATGGACCTCGATCGCCGATCTGCGTGCGAAGAAGTACTACATCAAGGGCTACAGGGATCAGGTGCTCCGGACCGTCGATCTGACGAGCTTCGACCTCGACGCCAAGGGCCTGCAGGTCGCACCCTTCAAGCTCAACCTGACGCCGCCGCCGCTCCAGTTCAACAAGTCCTGAGGACGACGGCCGTTCGTCCCGAACAGCGAGGGCCGCGCGACGGCGCGGCCCCTTTTCATGGCTGAAGCGCGATGAGATTTGGACGAATCGTCATCGCGCTTCAGGTTGTTGTTTACGCATGATCTTTCCGGAAAACCGCTTCGCACTTTTCCGGATCATGCCTATCGTGCCGCAGTGAGAGGCAGCGCCACGGTGAGCAAGCCCACGGTCCCGCACGCGCGGTTCTCGGCCTCGAACTCGCGCAGCACCTTGATCCGCGCCGAGACAGGCGTCTTCCCCGCCTCGAAATTGTAAGCGATCGTGCCGCCGAGCGCCGTCACGCGCCCCTTGAAGGCGCCAAGCGTGGCGCCGGCGCCGCTGTCGCCCGTGAGCTGCTGGTAGTGATAGCCGATGACGCCGGCCGAGAGCGCGCTGGTCAGCGCCTTCGAGGCCGCCCACTCGACGTGGAATTCGGTGCCGGTCCGGTAGTCGGTCGCATTGTTGGTGCCGTTGAAGGTCATGCCGACCGCGGTGGACAGATCGATCCCGGTGTCGGGATCAAACCAGGTCAGGGCGCCGGACAGATCGCTCGCCCAGCGGTGGAAGGCCAGATTGGCGAGCTCCCCGTCGCGATAGTCCCCGACCGGCATGTTGACCATGACGCCCGTGGTCCAGTGGAATTTGCCCGAATGCCAGCCGAGCATCGCAGAGACCACAGGGTCGCCGAAGACCGTCGCACTGTCGCGCAGCGCCTGGTTGATGATCTGTTTCGTCGCGGGCGCGTCGTATTCGACGCCTGCCGAGACGCGGACATAGCCGACAGGCACGGTGGCGCCGACGGCGAGATTGCCGCCGAGAAACTGCCAGGGCGTCACCCAGGTCCCACTCAGGAAATCGGCCCGCACCTGACTGCGGACATCCGCGACGATCCGACCGCCCGCCGGCAGCAATTTCTTCGCATCGAGTGACGCGTCGTAGACATAGGTGTCGCTCTCGAAATAGACCCCGGGCGAGGCCAGATAGCCCGCCATCGGCCCGCGTCCGCCGAGCAGATAGAAACCCGCCCCGTTCTCGGCCGCGACCGCATCCTGTCCAGCCAGGCCGCACCACATCATCGCGCCGAGCACAAAGCCCGCGCGTACCGCCCGTGACATCATGCGATGCCACCGGGCTCGCCCCTTAAGCATAAACCCCCACCCCTCTTCACGCGCGGATCAGCCATCCGAATCATCGCCACGATAGCGTGTTCCCGACTGCGTGACGCAGGAGAGTGTGAGACTGTGCACTCATGGATGCGACGGGCTGGCCTCTCCGGCGAGCATAACGACCGCAGCTCCATGACTGCGAAGCTCCATGACTGCGACCGGGCGATGACAGGTCTCGTCGATGAAGACGAGGCGCTCGGGACAGTAAACGCGATGGAGGTCCCTTTTGAACAAAGACGAAAAAACGAAGAGGCCGCCAACTGAGGTGGCCTTACTCTGCCAGTTTGAACTTCGATCCAGCTGGCACTAGAACGCGGGCGGCCTTAGCCAAGCCGGGAGAGTTTGACTTGGCGAGGCGATCAGCTGGGCGCCGTAAAATGCGCAGACGGGTTTCTCCCGCCCTCCCAGCACCAAAAGTCCAAACTGGGCCACTCCCAAAATCAAACCAGGCCACTGCGGCCGGAAACAGGCCAGCACGCGCATCTTCCGCAAAAGAACATATTGCGAACTAGGAACAAATAGGGTACATTGCTTTTATCGCCGAGCTGCCTCGCCAATTGTTTGTCCCTCACGCGAATCCTCGCCATAAGGAGCACGACCCAATGTCCGCAACTGCCTTGCGTATCGTCGAAGGATCTTCCATGGACAAGAGTAAAGCTCTGGCCGCCGCGCTCTCGCAGATCGAGCGCCAGTTCGGCAAGGGCTCGGTGATGAAGCTCGGCAAGAACGACCGGTCCATGGACATCGAGGCGGTGTCCTCCGGCTCGCTCGGGCTCGACATCGCGCTCGGTATCGGCGGCCTGCCCAAGGGACGTATCGTCGAGATCTACGGGCCGGAATCCTCGGGCAAAACCACGCTGGCGCTGCATACGGTGGCGGAAGCGCAGAAGAAGGGCGGCATCTGCGCCTTCATCGACGCCGAGCACGCGCTCGACCCGGTCTATGCCCGCAAGCTCGGGGTCAACATCGACGAGCTCCTGATTTCGCAGCCGGACACCGGCGAGCAGGCGCTGGAAATCTGCGACACGCTGGTGCGCTCGGGCGCGGTCGACGTGATGGTGATCGATTCGGTCGCGGCGCTGGTGCCGAAGGCCGAGCTCGAGGGCGAGATGGGCGATGCGCTGCCGGGTCTGCAGGCCCGCCTGATGAGCCAGGCGCTGCGCAAGCTCACGGCCTCCATCAACAAGTCCAACACCATGGTGATCTTCATCAACCAGATCCGCATGAAGATCGGTGTGATGTACGGCTCGCCGGAAACGACGACCGGCGGCAATGCGTTGAAATTCTACGCCTCCGTCCGCCTCGACATCCGCCGCATCGGCGCGATCAAGGAGCGCGACGAGGTGGTCGGCAACACCACCCGCGTCAAGGTGGTGAAGAACAAGCTGGCGCCGCCGTTCAAGCAGGTCGAGTTCGACATCATGTACGGCGAGGGCGTCTCCAAGATGGGCGAGATCCTCGATCTCGGCGTCAAGGCCGGCATCGTCGAGAAGTCCGGCGCCTGGTTCTCCTATGACAGCCAGCGCCTCGGTCAGGGCCGCGAGAACTCGAAGGCGTTCTTGAAGGCCAACCCCGACATCACCGCCAAGATCGAGACCGCGATCCGCCAGAACTCCGGCCTGATCGCCGAGCAGATTCTGGCCGGCACGCCGGAGCGCGACGCCGACGGCGAGGAGCCGGCGGACGAGTAAGCTTCGACCAACGAAAAGTTTTTCGCGAGGAGCGGGCACTGAGGACGTTGAGTTGCCGACGTCTTCGGTGCCCGTTTCGTTTGGCGTGAGGAAGGACGCGTCGAGATGAAGCGTGTGATCTTGACCAGCTCGTCCGGCGTCGGTCTTGCCCACGCCGATCGCGCCGACATGGTCGTCCCCTTCATCTATCGCTTCGCTTCCGGGCCACTTCCCACGGCTGACCACCTCAACAGCTATCTCGCCTCCAGGTGGTGGTCTAACGGGATGCACTGGTCGGATTGCGTCGGCGTCCGTCAATCGCCCCTTCTCAGGCGCCAGGATCGGGCGGGTGCGTTGCTCTGGGTCTGCGAAACCTACGGGGTCGATCTCATCGAACTGTGGTTCGATCCTGAACCCAATAGTCAATTGCAGTTGATCTGGCTCCTCGATTACTTGCGTTCCGAACCATCCATCACGGAGAAGCTGAGATTGCGACGCGTCGATTTCGATCTGCGCGGAGCAGATCCCTCAGAGCTTCGTCACCGTGACGTGCGGCAGGTCGATATCACGGAAAGCGATCTTGGGATCGCCAGCATGGCCTGGGAAGCTTACCGCGCGCCGACGCCCGAGCTTTGCGCCGGGCTGCTCGGCAGGCCGCTCGGCAAGCTGTCTTTCCTGAAGCCGGCCATGGAAGACCTGCTCGCAGAACTGCCGTCGCCGGCGACGGGACTGGGCGCGACCGAGACTCGGCTGCTCGAGCGGATTGCAGGTGGACACAATCGCACCGATGAGCTGTTTCGGCCGGGCGCGCTGGCAACACGCGTGTTCGATCCGTGGGAATTGGGCGCGCTGCTCGAAGGGCTCGCATTTGGTCCGGCGCCAGCGATCGCGGGTCTGGACGGCAAGCTGGCGACACTCGATCCGGACAACGCGAGAAGTCGCAATGCTGCCTTTCGCCGGAGCCGGCTGTCGCTGACGGAGTTTGGCGAAGCGGTCCTGGCCGGCCGGGAAGATTTTCGCGGTCCCAACCCGATCAAGCGCTGGTGGGGCGGCACGCTTCTCACCAGTGAACGGCTTTGGCGCTGGGATGGCGAGCGCCGGTCGTTGATCTCGCCCTAGCGGCGCATTTCGGTGTAGTAGGGTGGATTAGCCGAAGGCGTAATCCACCACTGTTTATCTCCGCGAAAGCTGAAGTGGTGGGTTACGCCGGCGGCCTGCGCTTCGCGCGACCGCCCGCTGACCCACCCTACAAATCCTACTCCGCGGCTTGCGCGTAATCGCTCACCGGCGGGCACGAGCACACCAGATTGCGGTCGCCGTAGACGTTGTCGACGCGGCCCACGGGGCACCAATACTTGTCGGTGCGCGAGACGCCGTCGGGGAAGCAGCCTTCGCTGCGGGTGTAGGCGCGATTCCAATCGTCATCGGCGATGTCGTGCACGGTATGCGGAGCGTGACGCAAGGGCGAGGCTTCGATCTTGAAGCGGCCGGCCTCGACCTCGGCGATCTCCTTGCGGATCGCAATCATGGCGTCGCAAAAACGATCCAGCTCCGCCTTCGATTCCGACTCGGTCGGCTCGATCATCAGCGTGCCCGGCACCGGGAAGCTCATGGTGGGCGCGTGGAAGCCGTAGTCGATCAGCCGTTTGGCGATGTCGTCGACGGTGACGCCTGAGGTCGTCTTCAGCGGCCGCGGGTCGACGATGCATTCATGCGCGACGCGGCCCTTCTCGTTCCTGTAGAGCACCGGGAAGTGCGCATCGAGACGCGCTGCGATGTAGTTGGCGTTGAGGATCGCGATCTCGGTCGCGCGCTTCAATCCTTCGCCGCCCATCATCAGGATGTAGATGTAGGAGATGGTCAGGATCGAGGCCGAGCCGAACGGCGCGGCCGAGACCGGGCCGACCGGTGCTTCGCCGTCTGTTGCGGGATGTCCGGGCAGGAACGGCTTAAGATGCGCCTTCACGCCGATCGGGCCCATGCCGGGGCCGCCGCCGCCATGCGGGATGCAGAAGGTCTTGTGCAGGTTGAGATGGCTGACATCGGCGCCGTAGTCGCCCGGCCTGCTCAGGCCGACCTGCGCGTTGAGGTTGGCGCCGTCCAGATACACCTGGCCGCCATGGCCGTGGACGATGTCGCAGATTTCGCGGATGTGCTCCTCGAACACGCCGTGGGTCGAGGGATAGGTGATCATGACCGCGGCAAGGTCGTTCGAATGCTTCTCGGCCTTGGCGCGGAGATCATTGACGTCGACGTCGCCGTTCTTCTCGCAAGACACAACCACCACGTCCATGCCGGCCATCGCGGCCGAGGCTGGATTGGTGCCGTGGGCGGAGGAGGGGATCAGGCAGATCTTGCGGTGGCTCTGCCCGCGCGCGGCGTGATAGCCGCGGATCGCGAGCAGCCCGGCATATTCGCCCTGCGCGCCCGAATTCGGCTGCAGCGAGATCGCGTCATAGCCGGTGATGTCGCACAGCCACTTTTCCAGCCGCGCGAACAGCGCGTGATAGCCGCTCGCCTGCTCGCGCGGCACGAACGGGTGCAGCGTCGCAAACTCCGGCCAGGTCAGCGGCATCATCTCGGTGGTTGCGTTCAGCTTCATGGTGCAGGAGCCGAGTGGGATCATGGCGCGGTCGAGCGCGAGATCGCGATCGCTGAGCTTGCGCATGTAGCGCAGCATCTCGGTCTCCGAGCGATGCGCGTGGAAGACCGGATGAGTGAGGAACGGGGTGGTGCGCTTCAGCGTCTCCGGCAGCGCCTCGCGCGTCCCGGCGTCGATCTCGGCATAAGCGAAGGTGCCGCCGAAGGCGCGCCAGACCGCTTCCACCGTCGCAGGCGTCGTGGTCTCGTCGAGCGCGATGCGCAGTGCGGTGTCACCGATGCCGAGATTGATCTGTTCGGCCGCGGCACGCGCGACGATCTCGGCGCGCCTGGCGCCGGCATCGACGCTGAGCGTGTCGAAGAAGTTCTCGGACTGCGGCGCAAAGCCGAGCTTGCGCAGGCCGCTCGCGAGCACGGCGGTGCGGCGGTGGACGTTGCGCGCGATCTGCGAGAGCCCCTCGGGGCCGTGATAGACCGCATACATCGAGGCGATCACGGCGAGCAGCACCTGCGCGGTGCAGATGTTGGAGGTCGCCTTCTCGCGGCGGATGTGCTGCTCGCGCGTCTGCAGCGCGAGGCGGTAGGCCGGCATGCCGCGGGAATCCACGGAGAGGCCGACGATGCGGCCGGGCAGCGAGCGCTTCAGCGCATCGCGCACCGCCATATAGGCCGCATGCGGTCCGCCATAGCCCATCGGCACGCCAAAACGCTGCGCCGAGCCGATGGCGATATCGGCCCCGAGCTCGCCGGGCGAGGCGATCAGCGTCAGCGCCAAGAGATCGGCGGCGAGAATCGCGAGCGCGCCCTTGGCCTTCAGCGCTGATATCGCGGGCCTGAGGTCGCGCAATGCGCCCGAGGAGCCCGGATATTGCAGCAGCGCGCCAAGCACGTCCGCCTTGTCGAGATCGGTGAGGGGATCGCCGACGATCAGGGTCCAGCCCAGCGGCTCGGCGCGGGTCCGCATCACGGCCAGCGTCTGCGGATGCACGTCCTTGTCGACGAAGAAAGCCTTCGCCTTGACCTGCGAGTGCCGCTCCGCGAGCGCCATGGCTTCGGCGGCGGCGGTGGCCTCGTCGAGCAGCGAGGCGTTGGCGACGTCGAGCCCGGTGAGGTCGCAGATCATGGTCTGGAAGTTGAACAGCGCCTCCAGCCGGCCCTGGCTGATCTCGGGCTGGTAGGGCGTATAGGCCGTGTACCAGGCCGGATTCTCCAGGATGTTGCGCTGGATGACGGCGGGCAGGATCGTGCCGGAATAGCCTTGGCCGATCAGCGAGGTGAAGACCTGGTTCTGGGCTGCGAGCTCGCCCATATGCGCGATCGCCTCGGTTTCGCTGAGCGGCTTGCCGAGGTCGAGCGGGGCGGCCTGCCGGATCGACGCTGGCAGCGTCTCCGCCATCAGCGCCTCGACGCTTTTCGCGCCGACCGTTTCGAGCATTGCGGTGACGTCGCGCGCCGAGGGGCCGATGTGGCGGCGGACGAAAGAGGCGGCGGTATCGCCGTTGGATTTGCGGTGCGCGGTCATCATGGGTCCTCGCTTTAGATCTTCTGTCGTCGGAGTCATGCCCGGGCATAGCCGTCCGAAGGACGGCGTCGCTTCGCTCGCCTATGTCCCGGGCATCCACGTTCTTCGTGCCGTGAGAAGGCCGTGGATGGCCGGGACAAGCCCGGCCATGACGATGTGGAAAGATCGCGCTTCATCTCACGCCGTATGGGCCTTGTACGCGGCTTCATCCATGAGACTGCCGAGCTCGCTCTTGTCGGCAATCCTGATCTTGAAGAACCAGGCCGCACCCTGCGCGTCCGAGTTCACCAGCGCCGGCTCGGCGGCGAGCGCCTCGTTGGCCTCGAGCACTTCGCCCGTAACAGGCGCGTAGACGTCGGAGGCGGCCTTCACCGATTCCACGACGGCGGCGGCTTCGGCCTTCTTCAAGCTCCGGCCGACCTTGGGCAATTCGACGAACACGACGTCGCCGAGCTGCTGCTGGGCGTAATCGGTGATGCCGACGGTGGCGACGTCGCCGTCGATCGCGAGCCATTCATGGTCGGAGGTGTACAGCGTCGTGGTCATTGTCTTGTCCTCAGCGTTTGTAGGTGTTTTTCACGAAGGGCATGGCGGCGACTGCGAGCGGCAGGCGCTGGCCGCGCACCTCGGCGAAGAGTTTCGTGCCGAGCGCGCTCAGATTCGTGGGCACATAGCCCATCGCGACCGGCGCGTTCAGGCTCGGGCCGAAACCGCCCGATGTGACCTTTCCGATCGGCTCGCCTGCGGTCGGATCGGCAAACAGCAACGCGCCCTCGCGCACCGGCGCGCGGCCTTCGGCCCGCAGGCCGACGCGGCGGCGGGATGCGCCGTTGTCGAAATGGGCGAGGATTTTCTCGGCGCCGGGAAAGCCGCCGGCGCGCGCGCCGCCGCTGCGGCGGCTCTTCTGCACCGACCATTCCAGCGCGGCCTCGACCGGCGTGGTCGCGGTGTCGATGTCGTGGCCGTACAGGCAAAGCCCGGCTTCCAGCCGCAGGCTGTCGCGGGCGCCGAGGCCGATCGGCAGCACGTCCGGGTTTTCGAGCAGCGTCCTGGTGAGGCGCTCGGCGTCGGCGGCGGGAACGGAGATTTCGAAGCCGTCCTCGCCGGTATAGCCGGAGCGCGAGACGAAGCATTTGATGCCGGCGACCTCATGCGGGCCGGCATCCATGAATGTCATGGACGGCGCCTCTGCACACAATTTCGCCAGCGCCGCCTCAGCCTTCGGGCCCTGCAGCGCGATCAGCGCGCGGTCGGCAAGAGAATCGATGACGCAGTCGTCCGCGAGGTGCGCGCGCAGATGCGCCTCGTCCGCGTCCTTGCAGGCGGCGTTGACGACCAGGAACAGGTGATCGCCGAAATTGGCGACCATGAGATCGTCGAGGATGCCGCCGTCCGCATTGGTGAACTGGGCGTAGCGCTGCCGGTTGGGCGCGATCGCCACGATGTCCTGCGGTACCAGCCGTTCCAGCGCGCGGGCGGCGTCCGCGACCTTGCCCGACTTCGGCCGGAGCGCGAGCTGGCCCATGTGGGAGACGTCGAACAGGCCGGCCGCGGCGCGCGTATGGAGGTGCTCCTTCAGCACGCCCGCAGGGTACTGCACGGGCATGTCATAGCCGGCGAACGGCACCATCTTGCCGCCGAGGGACACATGCAGGGCGTGGAGGGGCGTATGTCGGAGAGATTTCTGGTCGTCGGGTACTGGCATCACAGGGGTCCTCGGCGGTTCCCCGGGGACAATTCCCCGGGCCAACCTGTCGAAGCCCCATCTGTCGCTGTGCCTGAGAGTATTATCCCGTCGGCGGGTGCCACCCGGGTTCTTAGGCCCGTCGGCGCCTCTTTCCAGATGCAATCAAAGCCACGCGGTCCTTTTGCCTGAGAGTTTCCGGGGCGGTTGCTCCTTCGGCGCCGGCAGTAAAGCCGGTCTCTCCCGACGTGGCCGTACGATATAGATGGTTAAAGACCACAGGCCGGCCAAGCCTGTCAACGCGGCGGTTTCGCCTTTTCAACCGGGATTGCGCGCCTGCGGCAACCCTCTGATCTCCTTGCACAGTTTCTGGACACTGAAGCAGGCCTTGTCTAAAAGCGCTTTGGCCCGCAGATATCAGCCCTAACCTCTGGTTTGGATGGCAGGAAGCGGGTCCAAGCACACCCGATTGGATGAACATGAGCGGCGTCAACGAGATCAGGTCGACCTTTCTGAACTTCTTTGCCGAGAACGGCCACGAGATCGTGCCGTCCTCGCCATTGGTGCCGCGCAACGACCCCACGTTGATGTTCACCAATGCCGGCATGGTGCAGTTCAAGAACGTCTTCACCGGCGTGGAGAAGCGGCCCTATCAGCGCGCTACCACCTCGCAGAAATGCGTGCGCGCCGGCGGCAAGCACAACGACCTCGACAATGTCGGCTACACCGCGCGCCATCTCACCTTCTTCGAGATGCTCGGCAATTTCTCGTTCGGCGACTATTTCAAGGAGCGCGCGATCGAGCTTGCCTGGAAGCTGATCACCACCGAGTTCGGGCTGAAGAAGGACAAGCTGCTCGTCACGGTCTATCACACCGACGACGAGGCGGCGGGGCTGTGGAAGAAGATCGCCGGCTTCTCCGAAGACCGCATCATCCGCATCCCGACCTCGGACAATTTCTGGGCGATGGGCGACACCGGCCCGTGCGGCCCCTGCTCGGAGATCTTCATCGACCGCGGCGAGCACATCTGGGGCGGGCCTCCGGGCTCGCCGGAGGAGGACGGCGACCGCTTCCTCGAATTCTGGAATCTCGTGTTCATGCAGTTCGAGCAGGTGACGAAGGAGGAGCGCCAGCCGCTGCCGCGTCCCTCGATCGACACCGGCATGGGCCTGGAGCGCATGGCCTGCATCCTCCAGGGCGTCGAGAGCGTGTTCGAGACCGACCTGTTCAAGAACCTGATCGATGCGACGGCGTCCGCGCTCGGCACCGGGCCGAACGAGCAGACCGTGGCCTCGTTCCGCGTCATCGCCGACCATCTGCGCTCCTCCGCGTTCCTCGTCGCCGACGGCGTGCTGCCCTCGAACGAGGGCCGCGGCTACGTGCTGCGCCGGATCATGCGCCGTGCCATGCGCCATGCGCAGCTGCTGGGTGCGAAAGAGCCGCTGATGCATCGGCTGGTCTGGGCGCTGGTGCGCGAGATGGGCCAAGCCTATCCCGACCTGATGCGCGCGGAGAATCTGATCGAGGAAACGCTGCGGCTGGAAGAAACCCGCTTCCGCAAGACGCTGTCGCGCGGCTTGGCCATCCTCGACGAGAAGTCGGCCGGCCTGAAGAAGGGCGACATGTTCGACGGCGACGTCGCCTTCACGCTCTACGACACCTACGGCTTCCCGCTGGACCTGACGCAGGACGCGCTGAAGTCGCGCGGCATCGGCGTCGACCAGGCCGCGTTCACGGATGCGATGGAGCGCCAGAAAGTGAAGGCGCGCGAGTCCTGGAAGGGCTCGGGCGAGGCGGCTTCCGAGGCGATCTGGTTCCCGCTGCGCGAGAAGCTGGGTGCGACCGAATTCCTGGGCTACGAGACCGAGAGCGCCGAAGGCGTAGTGTCCGCGCTGGTCAAGGACGGCCACGAAGTCGCCAGCCTCAAGGCCGGTGAGACGGGCGCGATCGTGCTCAACCAGACGCCGTTCTATGCGGAGTCCGGCGGCCAGGTCGGCGACACCGGCGTGCTGACGGGTGAGGGCGGCGTCAAGTTCCGCGTCACCGACACGCAGAAGAAGCTCGGCGATTTCTTCGTCCATATCGGCACGGTCGAGAGCGGCGAAATCAGGCTCGGCACCGCGCTGCAGCTCGAGGTGGATCATTCGCGCCGCTCCTCGATCCGCGCCCATCACTCGGCGACGCATCTCATCCACGAGGCGCTGCGCCAGGTGCTCGGCGACCACATCGCCCAGCGCGGCTCGATGGTCGCACCTGACCGCCTGCGTTTCGACTTCGTGCATCCGAAGCCGATCACGGCGGAGGAGCTCGCCCGCGTCGAGGACATCGCCAACGACGTGGTGCTGGAGAACGACGAGGTCACGACCCGCATCATGGGCGTGGACGAGGCGCGCGAGGCCGGAGCGCGCGCGCTGTTCGGCGAGAAATACGGTGACGAGGTCCGCGTCGTCTCGATGGGCAGGACCGCGCGCGAGCGGGGCACCAACGCGCTCGGCTGGTCGGTCGAGCTCTGCGGCGGCACCCACGTCAAGCGCACCGGCGATATCGGCCTGATCACGCTGACGGGCGAGAGCGCGGTCGCATCCGGCGTGCGCCGCATCGAGGCGCTGACCGGCAATTACGCGCGCAGGCACGCCAACGACACCATGGCGCTGGCGAAGACCGCGGCGAACGAGCTGCGCACCTCCCTCGACGACGTGCCCGCCCGCATTGCCGCGCTGATGGAGGAGCGCAAGAAGCTCGAGCGCGAGCTCTCCGACGCCCGCAAGAAGCTCGCGATGGGCGGCGGCGCCTCCGCCGGCAACGGCGCAGCCTCAAGCGTGCGCGAGGTCGGCGACGTCAAGCTGATGGCGCGCGCGGTGGAAGGCATCGAGATGAAGGATCTCAAGAGCCTCGCCGACGACGGCAAGAAGCAGATCGGCTCGGGCGTCGTCGCCATCGTCGGCGTCACCGAGGACGGCAAGGCCGGTGTGGTCGTCGGCGTCACGCAGGACCTCACCGCGCGCTTCAACGCCGTGAACCTCGTGCGCATCGCCTCCGAGGCGCTCGGCGGCAAGGGCGGCGGCGGCCGGCCCGACATGGCCCAGGCCGGCGGTCCCGATGGTGCCAAGGCGGCGGCCGCGCTCACCGCGATCGAAAAAGCGATGGCGGGCGCTTAAGTCGCCATGGCCCCCGTTCCGCGCGGACGTGGGCTTCGCGATCCCGAATTTCGGGATCGCCTCTACGATTTGCTGGAGCACGATCCGCTGGCCTATTCGGTCGGGTCGCGCTTCATCCAGCTGATCATCGGGGTCATCGTGCTCAATGTGGCCGCGATGATCCTCGCCTCGGTGCCGGAGCTCGATGCGCAGTTCGGCACGCTGTTCGCAGGCATCACCGTCCTGTCCGTGATCGTGTTCGCGCTGGAATATGCGGCGCGGCTGTGGACGGTGGCGGGGCACACCCAGCGCAAGGGCTCCGCGCTGGCCGACCGGCTCGGCTACGCCTTCTCCGCGCTCGGCATCATCGATCTCATGGCGTTCCTGCCGGCGGCAATCGTGCTCGCCACCGGCGGGCATGCGACGCTGGCCGCGCTCGGCGTGCTGCCGTTCTTCAAGCTGATCCGCTATTCGCCGGCGATGCGCTCGCTGCTCGCGGCCGTGCATGCCGAGCGGCGGGCGCTGATCGGCTGCATCGTCATCCTGATCGGCGCGGTGCTGACCTTCGCCTCGCTGCTCTACGCCATCGAGCGCGACGTGCAGCCGGACAAGCTCGGCACCATCCCGCAGGCGATGTGGTGGGCGATCGTCACGCTCGGCACCGTGGGCTATGGCGACGTCGTGCCGGTGACGCCGCTCGGCAAGTTCGTCTCCACCTTCGCCATCATCGCCGGCTTCGCCATGATCGCGCTGCCGGTCGCGATCATCTCGACCGCATTCGCGGAAGAGGTGAAGCGGCGCGATTTCGTCGTCACCTGGGGCATGCTGGCGCGGGTGCCGCTGTTCTCGCATCTGTCGGCGGCGGAGATCGCCGACATCATGCGGCTGCTCCGGGCGCGCACCATCGAGCAGGGCGAGATCCTGGTGCGGCGGGGCGATGTCGCCTCGTCGATGTATTTCATCACCGCCGGCGAGGTCGAGATCGCGCTGCCGAGCCAGCATGTGCGGCTCGCCGACGGTACCTTCTTCGGCGAGATCGCGCTGCTGCACAAAACAAAGCGCAGCGGCACGGTGACGGCGACCCGCAAGTCCCGGCTGCTCGTGCTCGACGCCCAGGATTTTCACGCGCTGATCGAGCGCATGCCGACGCTCGCCGACCACGTCCATACCACCGCCAAGGCAAGGCTCGCCGACACCGGCGATCTCGCGCTCGCCGAGCTCGCGCAGGCGGAGAAGGAAGCGGGCCCTGCTGGGTAGCCGTCACGTCCCGTCGAGGAATGGCGCGACGACCTCTCGCGTCTCCTTGCTGGGCACCACGGGCACGATCTCGAAGGTCATGCCGAAGCCCTGGCAGTTCAAAACCCATTCCTGCAGCAGGCGGGCATCGTCGCATTCCATCAGCTGGAAGCAGCGATCGAAATTCGGCTCGATCCAGCTGCCGACATATTTGAGGCCTTCCGGAAACTTGACGCCCTCGTCGCGCACGCGCCGGTAGACCGGAATCGGGTCGCGATCCCTGAAGCGTTCGATCACCATGAAGAGCATTGGTCTCAGCCCTTCTTCAGAAAGACGTAGTCGGCCGAGTAGGGCGCGCTCTTGAACTCGCCGGCCTTCTGGCATGCGCCGTCGAGCTTGCCGCCATGGGTGTTGATGCGCTGGACCGTGGTGACCGGCGTCAGGACACCGCTGCCGCGGCGGGAGGCGACCTCCAGCTTCAGCCAGGCGATATCGGCGGCGGTTGCGCCCGGCGCGTTGGCAATGGCCTTGCCGACCACGGCGCTGCCGTCGGCGTGCTCCCAGTTCGGCCCGGCATAGTGTCGGCCGATCGTCTTGCCCTCCGACAGGAGAGTCGCGATCGGCTCGCGGAAGGCCCAGGTCAGCTTGCCGTCCGTGCCCGCCTTGCACTCATAGACCTGCGCGCCCTCGGCGTGGACGCTGAGCACCACGCTCTCGCCAGGTGCGGCGATGGCCTCGGGCATCGGCTCCGCGGCCCCCGCCGGTGCGAGCAGGGCCGCGAGCAGTGTTGTGGGGGCAGCAAGCTTGATGAACATGGTGGTCTCCGCAAGAGCCAAAAAGAAACGGGCCGCGCTTGACGCGCGGCCCGTGATGATGTCTGGCCCAGTCGGGCAAAATTGCGGATGGCGGCTAGGCCGCCAGCTCTTTCGTCAGGTTCTCGGCAACCTTGTCGAGGAAGCCGGTGGTCGAGAGCCAGCGCTGGTCGGCGCCGACCAGGAGTGCGAGGTCCTTGGTCATGTAGCCGGCCTCGACGGTGTCGACGCAGACCTTCTCCAGCGTGTTGGCGAACTTCGCCAGCTCGGCATTGTTGTCGAGCTTGGCGCGGTGGGCGAGGCCACGGGTCCAGGCGAAGATCGAGGCGATGGAGTTGGTCGAGGTCTCCTTGCCCTTCTGGTGCTCGCGGTAGTGACGGGTCACCGTGCCGTGGGCGGCTTCGGCTTCCACCGTCTTGCCGTCGGGCGTGAGCAGCACCGAGGTCATCAGGCCGAGCGAGCCGTAGCCCTGCGCGACGGTGTCGGACTGCACGTCGCCGTCGTAGTTCTTGCAGGCCCAGACATAGCCGCCGGACCATTTCAGCGCCGAGGCCACCATGTCGTCGATCAGGCGGTGCTCGTAGGTCAGGCCCTTGGCGTCGAACTCCTTCTTGAACTCGCGGTCGAAGATGTCCTGGAAGATGTCCTTGAAGCGGCCGTCATAGACCTTGAGGATCGTGTTCTTGGTCGACAGGTACACCGGGTAATTACGGAGCAGGCCGTAATTGAGCGAGGCGCGGGCGAAGTCGATGATGGAGTCGTCGAGATTGTACATCTCCATGGCGACGCCGGCGCCGGGCGCCTTGAACACTTCCTTCTCGATCACGGTGCCGTCCTCGCCGACGAACTTCATCGACAGGGTGCCCTTGCCCGGGAACTTGATGTCGGTGGCGCGGTACTGGTCGCCATAGGCGTGACGGCCGATGATGATCGGCTTGGTCCAGCCGGGAACCAGGCGCGGCACGTTCTTGCAGATGATCGGCTCGCGGAAGATCACGCCGCCGAGGATGTTGCGGATGGTGCCGTTCGGCGACTTCCACATCTGCTTGAGGTTGAACTCCTTCACCCGGGCTTCATCCGGGGTGATGGTGGCGCACTTCACGCCGACGCCGACCTTCTTGATCGCCTCGGCGGCGTCGATGGTGACCTGATCGTTGGTGTGGTCGCGGTATTCCATCCCCAGGTCGAAATAGAGCAGCTCGACATCCAGGAACGGGGTGATCAGCTTGTCCTTGATGTACTGCCAGATGATCCGGGTCATCTCGTCGCCATCGAGTTCGACGACGGGATTGGATACCTTGATTTTTGCCATGATCGGGGAAGCCTCTTGGGAACGGCGCTTGTGGTGCGCCACGGGAATATCCGCCGCCTCTTAGCATCGCCGCGCGGCGGGCGAAAGCCAAGGGATTATGCACTTTTAGCTCATCCAGCTTCCGCAGATGGGGAGCGGCTGGCCGGGCCTCAGCCGGGCCCGGGCTCGCGTTCCCAGCGAGATTCAGAAGTCGAATCCAACCCGTTATTTCCCTTGAGAATTTCGTCAGGACAGGCAAACGACAGGCGGGCGGGGCCGGCCGGAAGGCGCGGCTTGAATCGATTCCTGAGAGCGCCTGGCCAAGGCCTTGAGAGATAGTGTGAAAGCGAAGCGAGATGTCGGGGACTGACAAGAGCAAGGCGGGGCTTTCCCTCGACGGTCCCATCGTCATCCTGGTCGAGCCGCAGCTCGGCGAGAACATCGGCATGGCCGCGCGCGCCATGGGCAATTTCGCCCTGCGCCGCCTTCGCATCGTCAACCCCAGGGACGGCTGGCCCAACATCGCTGCCCAGCGCGCCGCGGCCGGCGCCGACCACATCCTGGAAAAGGTCGAATTGTTCGACACGGTGGAGCAGGCGGTCGCCGACCTCGATCTTTTGTTCGCCACCACGGCGCGCCCCCACGACCAGGCCAAGCCCGTGGTCGGGCCGGAAGCCGCAGCCAGCGAGATCGCCGGGCACGTCGCGACCGGCGGCAGGTGCGGCATTCTGTTCGGCCGCGAGCGCTGGGGCCTGACCAACGAGGAGGTCGGCCTTTCCAACCGGATCATCACCTTCCCGGTCAATCCGGGCTTTGCCTCGCTCAACCTCGCCCAGGCCGTGCTGCTGGTCGGCTATGAATGGTTCAAGCGCGCGACCTCGGGTGTGCTGCCCCACGCCATGCCGGAGCGCTCCGAGCGCGCCTCGCAGCACCAGATGCAGGCCTTCTTCGACAACCTCGTGCGCGAGCTCGACAAGGTCGAATTCCTGCGCCCGGCCGAGAAGCGCGACACCATGCTGGTGAACCTGCGCAACATCTTCGCCCGGATGGAGCCGACCAAGCAGGACATGCACACCCTCCATGGCGTGGTGATGGCGATCGCCGAGGGACGCAAGGGCCCGGCCAAGGGCGGCGTGCTCGACGGCGAGCAGGCCACGCGCCTGCGCGCGCTGCTGGCCGAGCACGGGCAGGGCGGCGGCGTCCCCGACAGCGGCTCGACCGTGCGCGGCCTCGCCCGGCTGCTTCGCCGCAATCCAACCGATGCCGAGCGCCTGCTGTGGCAGGCGCTGACGCGCGACCGCCGCTTCGCCGGCCAGTTCAAGCGCCAGACCCCGGTCGGCCGCCACATCCCGGATTTCGTCTCGTTCCCGCACCGGATCGCGATCGAGCTGGTGAACCCGGGCGAGGGCGAGGCGATTGCGGCCGACCGCGCGGGCCGGCGGACCTGGCTGGAGGCGCGGGACTATCGGGTGATGGAAATGCGGGCGGCGGACGTCGAGCGCGATCTGGAGGCGGAGCTGGCGCGGCTTGCGGGGATGATGGCCGAAGGATCGAGCGCTCCGTAGCAGCAGGCTCAGGGCGCGTCGTACTCCACTACGTCCCACGAATATGCGTCAACTCCGCTGACACTCGTGAGCGGCAGCTCGGCCTGCGCGCGGTCTGAGCGCTTCGTGCGATCCGCCAATCGTGATAGGCTGGCTCTCGCCGTAGACGTGTTCAGCCGGTCGTGGACAGCAAGGGGGATTCTTTCAGTGAAATCCCATTTTGAGTCGCGGGCGCTCGACGAGTTCGCCACAAGGAGAGCGGGCGTGCTGATCTTGATCGGCCGCATTCTGCTTGCGTGGGTATTCGTCGGAAGCGCGTACGGAGCGCTATCCAATTTCGGCGGCTCGGTGGGCTATTTCAGATCGTTGAACCTTCCAGCACCTGAGCTGTTCACCATCATCAACATAGCGGTCGAGGTCCTCATATCCCTTGGTCTGATATTCGGTCTCGGCACGCGCTACTGCGCAGTTCTGATGTTCGTGTTCGTGCTGATGGCGACAGTGATCGCGCACCGCTACTGGGAATATCCCGCCGGGGCGCAGCAGATTGGTCAATACAACAATTTCCTGAAGAACATCTCGATCATGGGAGGCGCGATGTTGATCTTCGTCACCGGGCCAGGCCGCTTCAGCCTGGACCGGGCAACATAGGCGGCATCACTTCACATGGGGCTTGAATGCGTCCTCGATCGCTCGACGGATGCTCCTTGTGAGCGGCTTCAAGGCGTCGCCCAAGAACGCGAAGAGAAGCATCAGCCACGTCGCAAGCGCGGCACACCACAGCATGACGTCCAGTATCTCGGGCATGACGCCCTCTCGAAAAATACGTTCTCTGAAATACGGCCAGTGTCGCCCAAAGGAGCCGGCACGGCAAGTCGTCTTCTGAGTGGCAACGCGCCGGAGCACACGCAATATGCACTCGGAGCAGCTTGCTGGTTGCGGACACCCCTTGTCTCAATGAAGAACGCCGCCGCCGTGGCGACGACGAGTGCGCAGGTCGAGGAGTCGGTAAGCCTGGCTGCCCCACTGGACGCGGACACCATCATTCGAATACCCGCGTGACGCTGAAGGGACGGGATCGGTTGCGTTTCCCTAACCGTCCCTACGGACTCAGACCGCCTCGAGCTGCTCCGCCGCCCGCTTCTTCTTCGGCTTGGACTGGCCGAGCAGGGGGCCTGCCGTGAGTGCCGCCGTATCGGCCACGCCCGGGTCGCGCGAGATCATCGCTGCGACGATCGCGCCGTCGATGATCAGGCCGAGCTGATGCGCGAGCACCGCAGGCTCGGTCGAGCCGAGCTCGCCGGCGAGCTTCTCGATATGGCCGAGCACGATCTTCTTGTGCTTCAGCGCGATGTTGCGAAACTGCTTGGCGTCCTTGTCGTGCTCGCCGACCGCGTTGATGAAGGGGCAGCCGTAGAAGCGCTCCTCCGCGAACCAGCTCTTCAGCGCGGGAAAGATGCGCGTGAGCTTCGCCTGCGCATCGCCGCCGCCTTGCTCCATGGCGCCGATGAACCATTCGCGCCATTGCTTGCCTTCGCTTTCCAGCACGGCGTTGACGAGATTGGTCTTGGAGCCGAACAATTTGTAGAGCGTGGTCTTAGCGGTGCCGGCTTCCTCGATGATCGCATCGATGCCGGTGGCGTTGATGCCGTTCTTGCAGAACAGATGCGTCGCGGCACTGAGCAGGCGCCCGCGCGCGGATTCGTCGTCGCCTGCACCAGCGTGGGGCGAGTTCGCGTTCTTCTTCGATGACGTCTTTGCCATGGGCTGCAACTTAATCGCAGCTGCATCACATCAGCAAGCCGCATCTGGTTGGCGCTGAAAAGATTCGCATCCGCTCAGTCATCTGCTCCGCCTTTGAGCAGGAGGGGCTGACCAATCGGCAGGCAGCGACGCTTAAGCGGCTCCAATGCTTCGCATTTCGCTTTTGGCTGCTTCTGGCACGCTCCATGCAAGGAAACAGACCGTTCGGTATCCTACCGATTTCCACTTCTGCCAGGGAGAAGACTGATGACTGCCGTCGTTCAAAAGACAGTGCTGACGGGGTGCCTCGCGCCCATCGACAAGAATGGGCTCGAGCAGCTGATCGCCAACGGCAAGGCGAATCCGAAGGTCATCAAGACCTTGAAGTGCAAGACGGTCGCGGAAGGCAAATTCCGCCACGCCAACTACATCCGCAACCTGCCGCCCTACATCGTCGACGAGCCGCCGGGGCTGCTGGGCGACGACACCGCGCCAAATCCGTCCGAAGCCTCGCTCGCCGCGCTCGGCTCCTGCCTTGCGGTCGGCCTGCACGCCAATGCGGTGCATCGCGGCTGGATCGTCAACAAGCTCGAGCTGGAGCTCGAAGGCGACCTCAACATCACCGCGGTCTGGGGCACCGGCGACACTTCCGACAAGCCGGTCGGCTTCACCGACGTCCGCGTCAAGGTCGACATGGAATGCGAGGGCGTCTCGCAGGACGAGATCAATGCGCTGGTTGCCCATGTGAAGAAATGGTCGCCGGTCGCCAACACCTTCACCCGGCCGGTCAATCTCGAGGTCGGCATCTAGCAGACGGCAATCAGGACAAGGTGCGGGAGACGATCATGGGTTCACTGGCTTTATCGGCCGAAATTATGGATCAGCCCGCACTGTCCATTGCGGGCGAGGTGGCGCGGATCGCGCGCGAGCAGCTCGCGCCGCTCGCCGCGGGCATCGACGACGGTACGGTCTATCCGGCCGAGGTGCTGCGCAAGTTCGGTGCGGTCGGGGCGTGGGGCAGTCACGTACCCCACGAAGGCCCGGCCGATCTGCGCTGCGCCATCCAGGCGATGGCCGCGATCGGGGAAGTCTGCGGCGCTACGGCCTTCATGGCCTGGTGCCAGGACACCCTGGTCTGGTACGCGGCGAACTCGACCAACCTGAAGCTCGCCAAACGCTTCGGCGATGCCTTCTCGACCGGGCGCGTGCTCGGCGGCACCGGGCTCTCCAACCCCATGAAGAGCTTCTTCGGCATCGAGAAATTGAAGCTGAAGGGGCGCAAGGTCGAGGGCGGCTATATCGTGCGCGGCGCGCTGCCCTGGGTCTCCAATCTCGGTCCCGACCATTATTTCGGCACCATCTTCGAGCGTGAGGACGACCAAGGGACCGTGATGTTCCTGGCCGACTGCTCCGACCCTGCGATCACGCTGACGCCGTGCAAGCCGTTCCTCGCCATGGACGGCACCGGCACCTACGGGGTGCAATTCCGCGACGTGTTCGTGCCGGACGAGCTGATCCTGGCCGATCCGGCCGGGCCCTTCGTCAAGAAGATCCGCGCCGGCTTCATCCTGCTCCAGGCCGGCATGGCGCTCGGCCTCATCAAGGATTGCATCAACATCATGGACGAGGTCGACAGTCCCCTCGGCCATATCAACCGCTATCTGCCGCAGCAGCCGGTGCATTTCCGCGATCTCGCCGCCGAGCTCGAGGCCGAGACCATGGCGCTGGCACGCGATCCCTACAACGAGGAGGAAACTTACTGGCGCAAGGTGATCGCACTGCGGCTTCGCGCCGGCGAGGCCAGCGTCGCGGCGGCGCATGCGGCGATGCTGCATTGTGGTGCGCGCGGCTACCTCAAGAGCCACCGCGCGCAGCGGCGCATGCGCGAGGCCTATTTCGTCGCGATCGTCACGCCTGCCACCAAGCAGCTGCGCAAGATGCTCGCCGAGTCCTGAGCTTCACGAGTCCACCCCGAAGACCACCCAACCTCAACGGAGAGGCTGCCAAATGACGGACGTTCTGATCTCTGCCAGCGAACTTGCCGATCTCTTGAAGACCGAACCGTGTGTCGTGATCGACACCCGCAATCCCGACGCCTACGGCGCCGGGCACCTGCCCAATGCCGTGAACGTGCACGACATCTTCACGTTCCTTGCGACCTCGACGCCCGAGGGCATCAGCGAGCTGAAGACCAAATTCGCCGACGCCTTCGGCGCGGCCGGCCTCTCCGGCAAGGAAACGGCCGTGGTCTACGAGCAGTCGATGAATTCCGGCTTCGGCCAATCCTGCCGCGGCTATTATCTGCTCACCATGCTCGGCTATCCCAAGGTGAAGGTGCTGCACGGCGGCTTCGATGCCTGGGCAGCCGCAGGCTTGCCGGTGACCAAGGACGTTCCGACCCCGGTGAAGGCCTCGTTCCCGATCGTGCCTGAAGCGGGCGAGATCCTGATCGACGCGAAGACCATGCTCGCCGCCGTCGGCAAGCCCGGCATCGCGATCCTCGACGTGCGCGACGTCGACGAATGGATCGGCGACAGCTCGTCTCCCTACGGGAAGGATTTCTGCCCGCGCAAGGGCCGCATTCCCGGCGCCGTGTGGCTGGAATGGTACCGCATGATGAAGCCGACCGCCGAGGGCCCGCGCTTCAAGTCCAAGGACGAGATCCTGGCGGAATGCGCCACCGTCGGCATCTCGCCGGCGACGCCGGTTTACCTCTACTGCTTCAAGGGAGCGCGCGCCTCGAACACGTTCCTGGCGCTCAAGAATGCCGGCGTGAAGGACGTGCGGATGTATTTCGGCTCCTGGAACGAATGGTCGCGCGATCCGTCGCTCCCGATCGAGCAGGGATTGCCGATTGCATCGGGTGTCACGACCAAGGCGGCCTGAGCGCGCGCCTCGTCCTTCGAGACGACCGCTTCGCGGTCTCCTCAGGATGAGGCTAAGCGGCATCGGTGTCTGTTGCTTCCGTTGCCGCGCACTCCGCCCTCATCCTGAGGAGCCCGCCTATGGCGGGCGTCTCGAAGGATGGGCCGCATGCGGCGGACGGGGCGCAATCCCCAGCGCCTTGATCCGCGAGGCCAGTGTGGTCGGCTTGATATCGAGCATCTCGGCCGCGCCGCCGGGGCCAAAGACCTTTCCCGCGCAGGCCTCGAGTGCGGCGAGAATGTTGGCGCGCTCGTGCTCGCGCATCTCGGATGAGGTCATGACCGCCGGGCGCGCATCGGCCTTCGGGCGTGCGGTGCCGGACAGAACCTGCGCGCCGGAGCCGTCGGGCAGATCGATGCGCAGACGGCCGTTCTGGGACAGGATTGCAGCGCGCTCGATCACATTCTGCAATTCGCGGACATTGCCGGGCCAGTCGTAGCGGGTCAGTCGCCGCGCATCGCCCTCGGACAGACGCAGGTTCGACTTCAGCGCCTTGCCCTCTCGCGTCAGGAAGTGCTGGGCGAGCAACGGAATATCCTCGCGCCGCTCGCGCAAGGGGACGGTCTCGATCGGGAACACGTTGAGGCGGAAATAGAGGTCCTCGCGGAAACGGCCGCGCTGGACTTCCTGCTTGAGGTCGCGATTGGTCGCGGCGATGACGCGGACGTCGACCGCGCGCGTGCGTGCTTCGCCGACGCGCTCGAAATGGCCTTCCTGCAATACGCGCAGCAGCTTGCCCTGGAGCTCGAGCGGAATTTCGCCGACCTCGTCGAGAAACAGCGTGCCGCCGTCGGCCAGTTCGAAGCGGCCGATGCGATCGCGCATTGCACCGGTGAAGGCGCCGCGGACATGGCCGAAGAACTCGCTCTCGAACAATTCGCGCGGGATCGCGGCGCAATTGACCCGGATCAGCGGCCGGTCGCTGCGGGTCGAGTCCTCGTGGATGGCACGCGCGATCAGTTCCTTGCCGGTGCCGGATTCGCCGGTGATCATCACCGCCGCCGTGGTCGGCGCCACCAGCTTGACCTGGCGCAGCGTCTTCTGGATCGCCTCGCTTCCACCGATGATGCCGCGCGGATTGGTCTCGATGCGGATCTCCTCTTGCAGATAGGCGTTTTCCAATTCGAGCCGCTCGCGCAGGCGATCGACTTCGGCAAGCGCCGCATGCAGCTTCTCGTCGGCCTCGCGGCGCTGGCTGACGTCGCGAAACACGACGACCGCGCCGACCACGACGCCGCGGTCGCGGATGGGCGTGGAGGTGTATTCGACCCAGGCCGGCGAGCCGTCCTTGCGCCAGAACACCTCGCCATCGACCTGATGCACGGCGCCGTCACGGAACGCCGCGTAGATCGGGCAGTCGTGATCGGGGTAGTGGCGGCCGTCGTGGTGGGTGTGGTGCACGATCGGGTGGATCTCCTTGCCGACCAGCTCTTCGGCGGTCCAGCCCAGCATCCGCTCCGCCGCGGGGTTCACGAAGGTGGTCTTTCCTTCCGCGTTCACGCCATAGATGCCTTCGCCGGCGGCGCGCAGGATCAACTGGTTCTCGCGCTCGATGTCCTGAAAGACGCGCTCGACCCGCTGCCAGGTCGATATGCCGCTGCGCATGTGATCCTCGGCGGCGGCATCGACATTGCGCCGGCGGCGCGCGTCGAGATCGGTCAGCGTGAGCAGCAGCAGCGTGCGGCCGTCATGCGGCAGCACGCAGCCTGCATATTCGAGCTGGAGATCCTGCCCCGTCGCGTGGCGGGGAGTGAGCGCCGTGGTCCAGTAGGCGCCCTTGTGCAGCACGGCCTGGGTGAAGACGGTGAGGGCCGGAAGCTCGCCGGCGTGGAGCGTGCTGGGCCTGGTCTGCCGCAGCAGCGCGCGGTCATAGCCGAGCAGGGAGCAGGCGGCCGGATTGGCATCGACGATCTGGTCGCTGAAGGGATCGACCAGCAGTGTCGCCTCAACCGAGGATTCGAACGCTGCGACACGCGGATCGATCGAGGGAGCCACATCGTCATGGACGGGCATTGGCGTCGTTGCCATTATGAAATCTCGTAATTGAACTACGAAATCTCGTTTATCACGAATTTTCGTAGTCACCAAGCTCGATCGAAAGTGCTGCGTCGTCAAGGCGCTGGCGGATCTGGAAGCCGTGGCATGCTCCTTGCGTAATTCTTCCTCGCAACGACGCGCAGGAGGGCCGATGTCCACGTTCGACAATCCGTTTGATCCCGACCGTAACCTTCGGGCCGGCTGTGCCTGTGGCCAGCACCGATCCGCGGCAGAGCATGACCAGGCAGCCGCGGCGCTGCGTTGCGAGCCGGTCGAGAGCGAGGAGAAGCGCTACGAGGGTGTCGTCGCCTCTGCCGTGATGCGCGCGATGTTTCCGCAGGACGTGGCGCGCCGCGCCTTCCTGAAATCGGTCGGTGCGTCGACCGCGCTCGCGGCGCTGTCGCAATTCTTCCCGCTTCAGACGGCCACGGAGGTCTTCGCCGCGACCGGCGCGCCCGAGAAGAAGGACCTCAAGGTCGGCTTCATTCCCATCACCTGCGCGACGCCGATCATCATGGCGGCGCCGCTCGGCTTCTATTCCAAGCACGGCCTCAATGTTGAGGTGGTGAAGACGGCAGGCTGGGCCGTGGTTCGCGACAAGACCATCAACAAGGAATACGACGCCGCGCACATGCTGGCGCCGATGCCGCTCGCGATTTCGCTCGGGTTGGGTTCGAACGCGATCCCCTTTGCCGTGCCCGCAATCGAGAACATCAACGGACAGGGCATCACGCTTGCCATGAAGCACAAGGACAAGCGTGATCCGAAAGACTGGAAGGGCATGAAGTTCGCCATTCCCTTCGACTATTCCATGCACAACTATCTGTTGCGATATTATCTGGCCGAGCACGGACTCGACCCTGATACCGACGTGCAATTGCGCTCGGTGCCGCCGCCGGAAATGGTGGCGAATCTGCGCGCCGACAACATCGACGGCTTCCTCGCCCCCGACAACATCTGCCAGCGCGCGATCTATGACGGCGTCGGCTTCATGCACATCCTGTCGAAGGAGATCTGGGACGGCCATCCCTGCTGCAGCTTCGCCGCCAGCCGCGAATTCATCACGACGGCGCCGAACAGCTTTGCGGCGCTGACGCGGGCCATCGTCGATGCCACCGCCTATGCGTCGAAGGCGGAGAACCGCAAGCAGATCGCAGAGGCGATCGCGCCGGCCAACTACATCAACGCGCCTGTCACGGTGCTGGAGCAGGTCCTGACCGGCACCTATGCCGACGGCCTCGGGGGCGTGAAGACCGATCCCAAGCGGGTCGATTTCGATCCGTTCCCCTGGCAGTCCTTTGCAGTGTGGATGCTGACGCAGATGAAGCGCTGGGGCCAGATCAAGGGCGACGTCGACTACAAGGCGATCGCCGAGCAGGTGTACCTCGCCACCGACACCAAGAAGCTGATGACCGAGATGGGGCTGTCGCCGCCTGCAAGCGCCTACAAATCCTTCGCGGTGATGGGCAAGACGTTCGACCCGGCCAAGCCGGAGGACTATCTGGCGGGCTTCAAGATCAGGAAGGCGTCGTGATGGCGGGCGCTCTCGTGTCCCGGACGCGATGCAGCACGGAGTGTTGCATCGCTGAGCCGGGACCCAGTGGGGCCGCATGGGTCCCGGTTCTGCGTCGCATCACGCCGGACGATGCTCCGCATCGCCGGTGGCGCTGCGCCGCGCCCGGGACACGATACCGGGAATATGCACAATGACATCATCCCTCCGCCTCCGCGCCGGCCTCGTCTCCATCGTGCTGCTCGCCGCGTTTCTCGGCATCTGGCATCTCGCCACGCGCTCGACCGCCCCGGTCGCCACGATGAGCCCGGAATACGCCAAGCTGATGGGCCTGACCGCGACGCAGGGCAAATCGGCGATGCCGGGGCCGCTCGACGTCGGCGCCAAGCTCTGGGAGCATCTGAAGCGGCCGTTCTACGACAACGGGCCGAACGACAAGGGGCTCGGCATCCAGCTCGGCTATTCCATCGCGCGCGTCGGCACCGGCTATCTGCTGGCCGTGCTGGTCGCGATCCCGCTCGGCTTCCTGATCGGCATGTCGCCGCTGCTCAGCAAGGCGCTCGATCCCTTCATCCAGGTGCTGAAGCCGATCTCGCCGCTGGCCTGGATGCCGCTCGCGCTCTACACCATCAAGGATTCCTCGGTCTCCGCGATCTTCGTCATCTTCATCTGCTCGATCTGGCCGATGCTGCTCAACACCGTGTTCGGCGTCGCCAGCGTGCGCAAGGAATGGATCAACGTCGCGCGGACGCTGGAGGTCGGCACCGTCAGGCGCGCCTTCACCGTGATCCTGCCCGCGGCGGCGCCGACGATCCTGACCGGCATGCGCATCTCGATCGGCATCGCCTGGCTCGTGATCGTCGCCGCCGAGATGCTCGTCGGCGGCACCGGCATCGGCTATTTCGTCTGGAACGAGTGGAATAACCTCTCGATCACCAACGTCATCATCGCGATCCTGCTGATCGGGGTCGTCGGCATGCTGCTCGACCAGATCCTCGCGCGCTTCACGCGCATGGTCACGTTTCCGGAGTAGGGCAAGTGACCGACAAATTCGTCTCCATCGAAGGCATCGCCAAGCGTTATCCCGGCGCGGGCGGCGCCACGACAACCGTGTTCGAGAACCTGTGGCTTTCGATGGCGCGCGGCGAGTTCTGTTGCGTGATCGGCCATTCCGGCTGCGGCAAGACCACCGTGCTCAACATCCTCGCCGGCCTCGATGCGCCGAGCGAGGGCGCCGTCATCGTCGACGGCCAGGCGATCTCGGGCACCAGCCTCGACCGCGCCGTGATCTTCCAGAGCCACGCGCTTCTGCCCTGGCGCACCGTGCTCGGCAACGTCGCCTATGCCGTCAGCTCGAAATGGCGGAGGTGGGATCGCGCCAAGGTGAGGGCGCATGCGCAGACCTTCATCGATCTCGTCGGTCTCACCGGCTCCGAGCACAAGCGTCCCTCGGAACTGTCGGGCGGCATGAAGCAGCGCGTCGGCATCGCACGCGCGCTGTCGATCACGCCGAAGATGATGCTGATGGACGAGCCGTTCTCGGCGCTGGACGCGCTGACGCGCGGCACGCTCCAGGACGAGGTGCGGCGCATCTGCCTGGAGACCGGGCAGACCGCGTTCATGATCACCCATGACGTCGACGAGGCGATCTATCTCGCCGACAAGATTTTCCTGATGACGAACGGTCCCGGCGCGGTGCTGGCAGAGGTCGTCGAGAACCCGCTGCCGCGGGATCGCGGCCGCACCGATCTGCACCGCCATCCGCTCTACTACGCCTTGCGCAACCACATCATCGATTTCCTGGTGACGCGCAGCAAGACCTTTGCCGCCGAGACACCCGATCACGATCCTCGCAACGTGCCGATGGTGCACATCGGCAAGCCCGGATTGACGATCGCCTCGAACGGCGAGGAGCCACGCCAGACCTGGACCCCCGGGACCAGTCCCGGACTGACTGCCTGACACGGAGACCCCTGATGAAACGCGAAGACCTCACCGAGAAGCTGCTCGACATCAAGCGCGAGAAGGGCTGGAGCTGGAAGCACATCTGCGAGCAGATCGGCGGCTATTCCGAAGTGCTGATCGTCGGCGCGATCCTCGGCCAGATGAAATTGACGAAGCCGCAGGCCGCCAATGCCGGCGAGCTGTTCGGCCTGTCGAAGGCCGAAGTTGCGATGCTCAACGAGGTGCCGATGCGCGGCACCGGCACGCCGATGCCGCCGACCGATCCTCTGATCTACCGTTTCTACGAGATGGTGATGGTGAATGGCCCGGCCTGGAAGGCGCTGATCGAGGAGGAGTTCGGCGACGGCATCATGTCGGCGATCGACTTCGACATGGGAATCGAACGCGTCGCCAACCCCAAGGGCGACCGCGTCAAGATCACCATGAGCGGCAAGTTCCTGCCGTACAAATATTACGGCGCCAGCGGCAATGTGCCGGAATACGGTTTCAAGGAAGAGTGAGCCAGACCCCCGTCATTCCGGGGCGATGCAGAGCATCGAGCCCGGAATCTCGAGATTCCGGGTCCGCGCTGGCGCGCGTCCCGGAATGACACTTCGTGTCACTTCCCCGCCTTCACCTCGGCGGCCGCCACCGCGAGCAGTTCGCTCATCTTGGCGCGAATCGCCTGTTCGGTGACGGCGACGTTCTTGGCGGCGAAATCGGCCGCCAGCTTGCGCACGACGTCGGCATCGCCGGCCTCCTCGAAGTCGGCCGCGACGACCTCCTTGGCATAGGCGGTGGCGGCATCGCCGGACATGCCGAGCTTTTCCGCCGCCCACAGGCCGAGCAGCCGGTTGCGGCGGGCTTCCGCCTTGAACTTCTGCTCCTCGTCGAGGGCGTATTTCTTCTCGAAGCCTTCCTGGCGCTTGTCGAACTCGCTCATGCCTTGTTCCAAATCCCCTGCTGAATGGCGCGGGAGCCTTCCGTTGCGGCGACCCGGCTGCATGCCTACATAGATAGCACGAATCGGCAAAACAACGGGCCGTTAAGCCGCAGGCAAGATGGTATAAGTTGGCGCCGGACGGCCGGATCGATTGTGCTGGGACAGCCAATCGGATAGGTTGCCTGAAGGCTTGGTTCCCGTTCTGTTTCCAAGGGTTTATAGATGGGTTCCCAGCCGTTCACGGCAGCTCCGCTGTGGGTCGTAATCCTAGTCAACCGGAGCACACCAAATTCATGGATTTCAACAAAACACGGTACATCCCCATGAGCCGTCGGCGTCGCATTTATGAAGGCAAGGCAAAGGTTCTTTACGAAGGCCCGGAGCCCGGTACCCTGATCCAGCACTTCAAGGACGACGCCACCGCGTTCAATGCGAAAAAGCATCAGGTGATCGAGGGCAAGGGTGTCCTCAACAACCGGATCTCGGAGTACCTGTTTCAGCACCTCAACGACATCGGGGTGCCGACCCATTTCATCCGCCGGCTCAACATGCGCGAGCAGCTGATTCGCGAGGTCGAGATCGTGCCGCTCGAGGTGGTGGTGCGGAACGTCGCCGCCGGTTCGCTGTCGCAGCGACTGGGCATCGAGGAGGGCACGCAGCTGCCCCGCTCGATCATCGAATTCTACTACAAGAACGACCAGCTCAACGACCCCATGGTGTCGGAAGAGCACATCACCGCCTTCGGCTGGGCCACGCCGCAGGAGATCGACGACATCATGGCGCTCGCGATTCGCGTCAATGATTTCCTCACCGGCCTCTTCCTCGGGATCGGCATCCGCCTCGTCGACTTCAAGATGGAGTGCGGGCGACTGTTCGAGAACGAGATGATGCGCATCATTGTCGCCGACGAGATCTCGCCGGATAGCTGCCGTCTGTGGGACATCAAGTCGAACGAGAAGCTCGACAAGGATCGTTTCCGCAGGGATCTCGGCGGCCTGCTCGAGGCCTATACCGAGGTCGCAAAGCGTCTCGGCATCCTCATGGAGAACGAGCGTCCGCAGGGCTCCGGCCCGGTGCTGGTGAAGAGCTAAGAGAGGTTTTTGACGTGAAGGCACGTGTCACCGTTACCTTGAAGACGGGCATCCTCGATCCGCAAGGCAAGGCCATCGAAGGCGCGCTGAAGTCGCTTGGCGTCGACGGTGTCGCCAGCGTTCGCCAGGGCAAGGTGTTCGACATCGAGCTCGCCGGCGCCGACAAGGCCAAGGCCGAAGCCGCGCTGAAGGACGCCGCCGACAAGCTGCTGGCGAACACCGTGATCGAGAACTATCGGGTGGAGTTGATCGGCTGAGCTGCCACTCCTCATCCTGAGGAGCGCGCTGTTCGCGCGCGTCTCGAAGGATGGAGGCCGAGCTGTAAGAGCTGGGCCTGCATGGTTCGAGACGGCGCTTGCGCGCCTCCTCACCATGAGGGTCTATTAGCTGAGCTGCTGTTGGCTGCACGCTTTGCTCACAGCCATCCGACGCTGCGAAAACGCCAGTACAGCGTGGTGCACGCCGTCAGCATCAAGCCGAGCAGCATGTAGTAGCCGTACTCCCATTCCAGCTCCGGCATGTACTTGAAGTTCATGCCGTAGATGCCGGCGAGCGCGGTCGGGATCGCGATGATCGCGAGCCACGAGGCGAGCTTCTTGGACACCGCCGTCTCCTGGGCCTGGCCGACCAGCAGGCTGGCCTCGAAGGCGAAGGCCAGCACCTCGCGCATGGAATCGATGCGCTCCTGGATGTTGCGGACGTGGTCGGTGACGTCGCGAAACAGCGGCTGCATGGCCTGCCGCACCATCGACAGCTCGTCATGCTCGAGCCGGCGGCAGACCTCCACCAGCGGGCCGATCGCGGTCCTGAGCCGCAGCAGGTCGCGGCGCAGCATGTAGAGCCGCTCGATCTGCGCCTTGCTGAGGGGCTTGGAGAGCACGTCGTCCTCGATGCCCTCGACCTCCTCGTGAATGCTCTCGAGCACGGGCGAGTAATTGTCGACGATGAAATCGAGGATGGCGTAGAGGATGTAGTCCTCGCCGCGCGCGAGCGCCCGCGGGCAGCTCTCGCAGCGTTCGCGCACCGGTGTGTAGGACGTCGAGGCGCCGTGGCGCACCGAGACCAGATAGCCTTCGCCCACGAAGATGTGCGTCTCGCCGAAGGCGATCCGGCCCTCGATCAGTTGCGCGGTGCGCGCCACGATGAACAGGGCCTCGCCATATTGCTCGATCTTGGGCCGCTGATGGGCGTGGTTGGCGTCCTCGATCGCGAGCTCGTGCAGGTCGAACTGCTTCTGGACCGCGCCGAGCAGCGTCATGTCCGGCTCATGCAGGCCGATCCAGACAACGTGGCCGGGCTTGGCCCGCCAGCTCGAGGCCTCACTGATGGCGATATTGGCGACGCGCCGGCCGTCGACATAGGCGCCGGCGGCGACGACGCCCTCGGTGGGCACCGGCTCGGAGGGGGATGCGGGCAGCGACGGGACATTCATGGCTTCAATCCCGGGCGAAACGACTGGCCGATCGGCATGCGACTATCGCCTGTGTACAAGGCGCTCGACCAAGGCTAGCACTGGTAAAATCCCCGTCAAATGGTTATGTCTCTTCACGAATTGGCCCGTCGGCCAGCCCCGATTCCCGCCCACCGTCGGAACCTCTGTTATGAAAGCCGCCATCCTCGTCTTTCCCGGAATCAACCGCGAGCGCGACATGGCGCGTGCGTTGAGGCTGATCTCGGGCAGCGAGCCCGCGATGGTGTGGCACGCCGAAACGTCGCTGCCGGCGGGCACCGATCTCGTGGTGGTGCCGGGCGGATTTTCCTACGGTGACTATCTGCGCTGCGGCGCTATCGCAGCGCGGGCCCCGGTGATGGATGCGGTGCGCGACTATGCCGCCAAGGGCGGGCTCGTCCTCGGCGTCTGCAACGGTTTTCAGATCCTCTGTGAGTCCGGCCTGCTGCCGGGCGTGCTGATGCGCAATGCGCGGCTGAAATTCATCTGTCATGACGTGCATCTGCGCGTCGAGCGTTCCGACACGCCGTTCACCCGTGGCTACAATGCCGGGCAGGTGATCCGCGTGCCGGTCGCCCATGGCGAAGGCAATTACGAGGCGGACGAAGAGACCATCAAGCGGCTCGAAGGCGAGGGGCGGGTGCTCTATCGTTATTGTTCGCCTGAAGGTGTGGTCGACGAGGCCCACAACATCAACGGCGCGGCGCACTCCATCGCCGGCATCGTCAACGACAAGGGCAACGTGCTCGGCATGATGCCGCATCCGGAAAACCACGTCGAAGACATCATGGGCTGCACCGATGGCCGCGGCCTGTTCGCCGGCCTCGTCCAGCACCTGGAAAAGGCTGCGTGATTTCGCTCGTAGTGAAGCGTGCTCTCGCCGCGGTCGCGGCGCTGGCGTTCGCGACGGTCGCATCAGCGCAGGATTATCCCAAGCGTCCCATCACCATGATCGTGCCGTTCGCCGCAGGCGGCACATCGGACGTGATCGCTCGCGCGGTGGCCGAGCAGATGGGGATTGCGCTCGGCCAGACCATCGTGATCGAGAACGTTGCCGGCGCCGGCGGCTCGACCGCGCTGGCGCGGGCCTCCCGCGCCGAGCCCGATGGTTATACGATTGCGATCGGCAATGCCGGCACCAATGCCGCGACCTACACGATCTATCCAAAATTGCCGTTCACGCCTGATTCCTTCGTGCCGATCGCCATGGTGGCGAAGACGTTCGGCATCATCGCGCTGCGCAAGGACTTTCCGGCGAAGGATCTGAAAGAGTTCATCGCCTATGCCAAGGCCAATCCGGGCAAGATCAATCTCGGCCATGCCGGCGTCGGCTCCTCCAACTATCTGATCTGCAAGAGCTTCGTCACGGCCGCCGGGATCGACGCGACGCTGGTCGGCTATCGCGGCGCAGCGCCGGCACTGACTGACGCGGTCGGCAGCCAGATCGACGGCGTCTGTGACGCGGCCGCCTCGGTTTCGCAAGCGATCAACGAGAAGCTGGTGAAGGGCCTCGTGGTCGGCTCGACCGTTCGGCTTGCCACGCTGCCGGACCTGCCGACCTCGGCGGAAGCGGGCCTGCCTGAGTTCGAGGCACAGGGCTGGAACGGCCTGTTCGCGCCCAAGGGCACGCCGCCGGCCGTGATCGCCAAGCTGAATGCAGCGGTGCGCACGGCCGTCGAGACGGAGGCGGTGAAGAAGCGCTTTGCCGACCTGTCGACCGTCGCGCCCGATACCGACGAGCACGCGCCCGAAGTGCTGCAAAAGCTCGTGACGCGCGACGTCGAGAAGTACCGCAAGATGCTGGCAGACGACGCCAACAAGTAGCGGCGCTCCTTCCGTCCATATCATTCATTTCTCGCAGGCGCCGCGGCTGCCGCGGCGCATTGATGGCGTCCGACCAAAAATCCGGTCGATCAGGGTTGTCGGATGCGCCCGTGCAGAAAAGTGGTCGCAATCTGTGGGTACATTCGTGGCGGCTGAGGAGGTGAACCACTCGACAACATGGAAACATCCTCATGCACTTCGGCTCTGCCTGGCGTTGGAGGTTCTCTCACGCCGTCAATCATCACGCCGTCAATGACGTTTTCGGACTGACCGAGGATCAGGCGCAAGCCGAACGGCTCACGACTGGTATCCTGTCGCTGGACGTCCTCGCAAATGATCGCGCGAGCCATGCCGCAAGGCTCTATTCAATCGACGACGGTGGCGGCTGGCGGTTCGATTGGGCGCTTTTGGCAAAGGACGTTGGTCCCGACGGGGCTTCGCCTTGGGAAACCACCGATAACGGCAATCTGATCCGCATCAATCACAGCCAGATCGAACTCGATCTCGGCCATTCGCTGTCCGCGCTCGGGGCGACCGATTTCAACTCCATGGCGGCCGGGGACGTCATCG
Source organism: Bradyrhizobium sp. GW821-FHT13H06 (assembly GCF_058803975.1). Taxonomy (NCBI): domain Bacteria; kingdom Pseudomonadati; phylum Pseudomonadota; class Alphaproteobacteria; order Hyphomicrobiales; family Nitrobacteraceae; genus Bradyrhizobium; species Bradyrhizobium sp. GW821-FHT13H06. Next base: position 101,911 of record NZ_JBXAPN010000007.1, read on the forward strand.
ACGACGATTTCGTGTACGCGATCCGGTGGGGATACGGAAGGTTGAGTGAGGCTCATGTCCACGTACATATCGACGGCGTCAACGATGCAGCCACGATCAGTGGCACGTCGATCGGAACGGTCGCGGAGGACAGCGCGATGCAGACCGCACATGGCGCGCTGACCGTCACCGACCCCGATCACGGTCAGAGTCAGTTCCAGGTGCCTGCTTCCTTGGCAGGCACCTATGGGACCTTCGCGTTCGACCCAACGACCGGCGTCTGGGGCTATACGCTCGACAATGGCGCGGCCAATGTCCAGGCATTGACCGCCAATGATGTCAGGCACGACCAACTGACGGTCAGCTCCGCGGACGGCACGGCGTATCAAGTCATCGATGTGACTATCCATGGCGCCGACGAACCGAGGCACCTCGATATCGTGGCGGGGGCGGAGTTCACGGACATCGTGGCGGACCCGGGCTCCCTTGCCGTTGTGCTCCATGACGAAACCGGAGGATTTCAGGCTCCGGCCCTCTATCACAACGGGACGAGCTATTATAACGCCACGCTCGAATACACGACCGCGATCGGAATCGCCGATCTCAATGATGACGGCTTGTCCGATATTGTGACCACCGGCCTTGCCGGCCTCGGCACCAACTCGAGCGCCAGCGTCGGGGTGCTGCTCGGGCAAGGCGGCGGGACCTTTGGCTCGGGATCCGCTTATCATGATGGCACATCATGGGGGCCCAACCACGAATACACGCTCGCGCTCGATATCGCCGACTTCAACGGAGACGGTGTGCCCGACATCGCGACCGCAGGGGTGAGCGGTGACCCGTCCGTCGGCAGCCTGGGTGTGCTCCTTGGAAACGGCGACGGCACCTTCCAGGACGGCAAGCCCTATAGCACCGGGACCGTCTACGCCACGCGGTCGCAGATCACCTACGCGCTGGCGAGCGGCGATTTCAATGGGGACGGCAAGCTCGACATCGTGACCGTCGGCGCGGCAGGGTCGTCGACGGGCGACAACTCGACCGACAGCGTCAGCATGCTGCTCGGGAACGGCGACGGAAGTTTTGGGAAGGCCACGATCTATTCGACGGGAAACATCGTCGTCGAGCACGAAATGACCGATGCGGTTGCAGTCGGCGACGTCAACGGTGACGGCAGGCTCGATGTCGTCACCGGGGGATTTGACGACAACAACCTCGCGCCGGGCAAGACACCCCACTCCATGAGCGTGCTGCTGGGCAACGGCGACGGCACCTTACAAACGGCTATATCGCTCTCCAGCGGTATTCCGTTGAATTCAATTTCCTATCAGTCGGAGGAAACCACCGACCTGATCCTGGCCGACCTGAATGGCGATGGCAAGCTCGACATCGTCGGCGCGACGCACGACGTGAATAGCAGCGTCTTCACCATGCTGGGCAACGGTGACGGTACGTTCCAGCCGCAGTCCAATTGGTCCAACGGTGCTTCACCGAACGGCGATCAAACAACTATTTCGATAGCGGTCGGTGACATCAATGGCGACGGCCGCCTCGATATTGCCGCGCTCGACAATGGCGGTTCTGCCGGCGTGCTCTACGGAAACGGCAACGGAAACTTTCAACCAGCCCAGATCGTGCAGACGGGGATTCACGACGCTCTCGCTATCCAGCTGGGCTATCTCGTATCGGCTTGATCGAGGCCAGTTGAGCAACTGCGGTCCGTAACCTCTCCCGCTCGCTTGCGGGAGAGGGATGGGGAGAGGGTATTTCCGCAGTGGGATAGTCCCCAAGAGGAGACAGCCCCCACCCGGCGCACGGGACGAAGCTTCGCTTCGCCCGGACGCGCCGACCTCTTCCGCACGCGGGAGAGGTGAACGGCCCACGGCGATCGATTCAACCTAAGGCCATTCCGCTTTAGTCAGCCGGGATAAACCGGAGTGTGCCTGCTCGACGCGTTGGCTTGCCGGTATCGTTGGTGTGATTGACGCCATCCATGACGGGCACCTCGGCAAAGTCGAATGGGCTTACCCCGTCCAGGCAGGCCACGTTGACGGCATATGATGTCGTGTCAGATCGCCGTTGATGGTGCGTGTATATTCCGCAGCGAGAACAGAAGAAGTGTTGCGCCGATCCGGTATGGAAGCGGTAGGTTGTGAGCGCGTCCTCGCCCTGCAGGAACTTGAACCCACTCATTTCCGCCATGGCAATGACGGCGCCTCGCATCCGGCAGTAAGAGCAAGTGCAGCGGCGGATCGAATTGAAGCCGTCGCTGAGCGACACCTCGAAGCGCACCGCACCGCAATGGCACTGGCCAGCCCAAACGTTCGTGTCGCTCACCATGTTGTCTGCTTCTCCTGTTCAGATTGATTCCACGGCCACAGCTTGGTTGAGTCCAGACCCTAGCGCAGCTTGAGCTTCTCCGCAGGCACCGTCATCGCGGCAACGCCGGCCATCACTAGCAGCAGGCCCAGCGCCAAATTCGACGGCACGCTCTCGCCGAGCAGCAGCACGGAGAGGCCGACGCCGATCGGGATGCGCAAATAGCCTTGCGCGTTCGTCGTCAGCGTGCCGAGCCGGCCGAGGCAGACGTAGAACAGCATCAAGCCGAGCGCGCTGGAGACGATGCCCATGACGATGGTGGCGACGATCGCGGTCGGCGTCGGGTGCAGCGTCCAGGGCTGGTCGATCAGCAGCGAGGGCGGCAGCAGGATGATGCCGCCGAACAGCAGCGAACCGGCCGCCACCACCATCGGGTCGTAGTCCGACAGCCTGAGGCCGAAGATCGTCGCGCAGGCAAAGGAGATGGTGGCGAGCAGGATCGCGATCTCCGCCACGATCTCGCTGCCGAAGCCGCGCAGCGCATCGAGGCCGACGATGACGGTGGTCCCGGCAAGTCCGAGGATCGCGCCGGCGAGCTTGAGCAGCGTTGCCGGCTCGTGCCGCGTGATCAGCGAGGTGATCAGGAAGGCGAAGATCGGCGTCGTCGAGGCCAGCACCACCGTGTTCGAGGCCGGCACATATTGCTGCGACCAGGTGATGATCAGGAACGGGAAGGTCGAGTTGATCAATTGCTGGGTTGCGAACAGCTTCCAGGCTTTCGCGTCGGTCGGGATGCTGACCCCGCGCATCCACAGGATCGCGAACAGGAAAGCGGCCGCGATCAGCGAGCGCGCCGAGATGAAGGTGATGGGCGGGATCGTGTCCAGCGCCAGCTTCGCCAGCGGATAGGTGGAACTCCAGCAGCAGGCCAGCGCCAGCAGCAGCGCGTAGTCGCGCCAGCTGCGCGCGCCGGTGGCGGGCATGGACGGCAACGGCTTTGATGCGGACGCCGCCGCGCGACCCGCCTCCGATGTGCTCTGCGGCACCTTGTTTCTGCTCCCCGGCGCAAAAGCGCTCGGCCAAGTGTGGGCGAGGGGGCGCAAGAATGGAAGCTGCCGAGCTATGCGTTTGGCTGCGGTGCCGGTTTCCGCTTCACCCGCTTGATCGTGCCGGAGAAGGTGAACAGCGGCCGTCCGCCGGAGGTCAGCCTGCCGCGCAGGAAGATCAGCGAGCCGCCGGCCCGAGACACTTCGCCGACGCATTCGACCAACTCGCCCTCGCGGGCGGCGTCGAGAAAATCGCAGGCGAAGTTGGTCGTCACCGCCGGCCCATCCAGCTCGTGGGTGGCGATTGCGAACAGGCAATAGTCGGCAAACGCCATGAAGCAGCCGCCGTGGACGTTCCCGGAGCCGTTGAGGTGCTTTTTCTCGACCCGGAAGGCGCTGCGGACACTGCCGTCAGCCTCGATCCGGTGCCAGAAGGGGCCGACATGGGACTCGAAACTGTCCCGAATCCAGGTCCGCCAGCCCTGAAATTCACCCTCCGTGGCGACGTGGAGGTCAGGACGGCGCGGCGGGGGTGATTTGGTCAGTTCGTGCAAGGGAAACAGGCCTTCAATTGCGGGTCTTGAACCCTTAAATCCGATCTGTCCGCGCCGTGCAATTCCTGTTCCCGCGGAGCGCCCGGCGCAAAACGTGGGACAGCGGGAAAATGCGCCATAAAGGGCTTTTCCAAGCCGCCTGATGTTCCTAAGAACGGCCAACCGCCGCCGAAAGCCCCGAATCCATGAAGAATGAACCCAAGATCACCCCCGAACTGGTTGCCGCCCACGGGCTCAAGCCCGACGAATATGAGCGCATCCTGAAGCTGATCGGGCGGGAGCCGACCTTCACCGAGCTCGGCATCTTCTCGGCGATGTGGAACGAGCATTGCTCGTACAAGTCCTCGCGCATCCATCTGCGCGGCTTGCCGACCAAGGCGCCCTGGGTGATCCAGGGCCCCGGCGAGAACGCCGGCGTGATCGACATCGGCGACGGACAGGCCGTGGTCTTCAAGATGGAGAGCCACAACCACCCGAGCTATATCGAGCCGTATCAGGGCGCGACCACCGGCGTCGGCGGCATCCTGCGTGACGTCTTCACCATGGGCGCGCGCCCGATCGCCTGCCTCAATGCGCTCAGCTTCGGTGCGCCCGAGCACCCGAAGACGAGGCATCTCGTTTCCGGCGTCGTGGCGGGGGTCGGCGGCTACGGCAATTCCTTCGGCGTGCCGACGGTCGGCGGGCAGGTGCGCTTCCACACCCGCTATGACGGCAACATCCTGGTCAACGCGATGGCGGTCGGCCTCGCCGATGCCGACAAGATCTTCTATGCGGCTGCCTCCGGCGTGAACATGCCGATCGTCTATCTGGGCTCCAAGACCGGCCGCGACGGCATCCACGGCGCCTCGATGGCGTCGGCCGAATTCGACGACAAGTCCGAGGAGAAGCGCCCGACCGTGCAGGTCGGCGATCCCTTCGCCGAGAAGCTGCTGCTGGAAGCCTGCCTCGAGATCATGGAGAAGGGCTGCGTCATCGCGATCCAGGACATGGGCGCGGCGGGCCTGACCTGCTCGGCGGTGGAGATGGGCGCCAAGGGCGATCTCGGCGTCGACCTCGATCTCGATGCGGTGCCGACCCGCGAGACCGGCATGAGCGCCTATGAGATGATGCTCTCGGAGAGCCAGGAGCGCATGCTCATGGTGCTCAAGCCCGAGAAGGAGAAGGAAGCCGAGGCGATCTTCAGGAAATGGGGCCTCGATTTCGCGGTGGTCGGCTACACCACGCCGAGCAAGCGTTTCGTGGTCAAGCATGGCGGCGACGTGATGGCCGATCTGCCGATCAAGGAGCTCGGCGACGAGGCGCCGCTCTATGACCGCCCGCACGTCCCCTCCGCCGGGCTGCCGGTCGTGCACGCCCGCGACGTGCCGGCGCCGATGGGCCTCGGTGCCGCGCTGGAGAAGTTGATCGGCACGCCCGACATGTGCAGCAAGCGCTGGGTCTGGGAGCAGTACGACCACGTCATTCTCGGCAACACCATACAGCGCCCCGGCGGCGATGCCGCCGTGGTGCGCGTGCAGGACGGGCCGAAGGGCCTGGCGCTGACCGTCGACGTCACGCCGCGCTATTGCGAGGCGGACCCGTTCGAGGGCGGCAAGCAGGCGGTGGCGGAAGCCTGGCGCAACATCACCGCGGTCGGCGGCAAGCCGCTCGCGATCACCGACAACCTCAACTTCGGTAATCCCGAAAGGCCCGAGATCATGGGCCAGTTCGTCGGCTGCCTGAAGGGCATCTCGGAAGCCTGCCGCACGCTGGACTTCCCGGTCGTGTCCGGCAACGTCTCGCTCTACAACGAGACCAACGGCCGTGCGATCCTGCCGACGCCCTCGATCGGCGGCGTCGGCCTGCTCGACGATTTCACAAAATCCGCCTCGCTGGCCTTCAAGGCCGAGGGCGAAGCGATCCTCCTGGTCGGCGAAACCCATGGCTGGCTCGGCCAGTCCGTGTACCTGCGCGACATCTGCGGCCGCGAGGAGGGCGCGCCGCCGCCGGTGGATCTTTCCGCCGAGAAGCGCAACGGCGATTGCGTGCGCGGCATGATCCATGCGGGCACCGCGACCGCCGTGCACGACCTCTCCGACGGCGGCCTCCTGATCGCGCTTGCCGAGATGGCGATGGCGGGCGGGATCGGCGCAAAACTGCTCGCGGCGCCGACCGCGCTGGTGCCGCAGGCCTATTGGTTCGGCGAGGACCAGGCGCGCTATCTCGTCACCGTGCCGGAAGCGGAAGCCGGCCGCGTGCTCGCCAAGATGCGTGGCTGCGAAGTGCCGTGCGTGCGGATCGGCACCACCGGGGGCGATGCGATCGCGATCGCGGGCGAAGCGCCGGTTGCGATCGACACGCTGCGCAAGTCGTTCGAACGCTGGCTGCCGGAATATATGGGCGGCAAGGCGGCGTAAGGCGCTGCGACACACGCTGTCATTGCGAGCCAACGGGTCCGCGCGCGCGGCCCGATGACAGGCTCCGCGAAGCAATCCAGAATCTTACTGCTGAGACAGTCGGGATTGCTTCGCCGCAAGGGCTCCTTGCAATGACGAACGAGGAGGCCTGGCCTCACAACACGCGTGACGCGCCCGGGATCTGCCGCAACGCTCGCGTCAGTGCCCAGCTCGCCGCGACAGTCAGTACGAACCCGATCGTTGCCTTGACGATCGCCGGCAGGTCATAGTCGAACAGCCAGTATTGCAGCCACAGGGCGAACGGATAGTGCACCAGGAACATGCCGAACGCGTCGCCCTGCATTGGATCGAGCAGCCTGGCCGGGCCTGATTGCTTGAATCTCTGAAAGAAGGCCAGGATCAGAAACATGATGGCCACGCTGAAGATAGTGAAGCAGATGGCATAGAGCGCTTCATACCAGTCCGGCAACGGCGACGGGTTGCCCAATATTTCGCGCTTGATGAAGATCAGCCCCCACAAGAGGCAATACGGAACGATCGCCAGGACCATCCAGTCCCAGCTGACCTTTGCCATGCGGCCGTCGACAGAGAGCAGCCCGCGATCCATTTGCGCAACGCCGATGCCGGCACCGAAAAAGAAATAGGTCGCATACAGCATCACGCGCCCGTGCTGGACCGAGAACGGCCCGAACTCGAACCAGCTGCTCGGTCCGAAGTGAACCAGCCCGGGAATGTAGAACGCGGCGGTGACCGCCAGCATGACCGCGAAGAACACGGCGGGCCGACGCCGACCATGCAGCGAGAGGCGATTGATCGGATCGAGCAGATTGGGTGACAGCCGGTACAAAAGGCAGGCCATCAGGTCGAAGGCGAACAAGACCCAGAGGAACCAGATCGGCCCGCTCGGCCACGGGCCCTTCGTGACCATATTCCACCAGAATTCCGAAAAGCCGATCTCAGGATGCTGCCGCAGGGAGATCGCATAGTAGGCGAGCGGAATGACGGTAAGAGCGCAGATCGCGAAGGGTAAGCCAAGCCGAAGCAAGCGATCTGCCAAATAGCTCCGCACTCCCTTCCGGGCGATGCCAGACCAGACGAACAGTCCCGACAGGAAGAAGAACATCGCCATGAAGAAACTGTCGGTGGCGAGCACGATCATGTCGAAGCCGAAGAAATATTTCGGATCGGTATGACCGAAATAGGTATAGGGGAGCACCGCGTGATGCAGCAGCACCACGAGGGTCAGGAAGGTGCGGGCGCGATCGATCGCCATATTGCGCACCTTGCTCGTAGGCGCGGCATGCACGTCCGCGCCGATCGTCGCTGAATGTGACATCGTCATCATGGCCGCCCCACACTTTCTGTCTCGGCCGGACTCTGCCGCCGGGAACCTGATTCAGCAAGGGCCCCGGACTACCTCTAGGAACCAGTTCTGCGCAACGACGTTGGCATCCGCCGGAGGGCGAGGGCCGCACGAAAACGGCAGTTTGGAGCTGGCCATGACGATCCTGAAATGGGCGTTGATCTTCCTGCTTGTCTCGATCGTGGCCGGCGTGCTCGGCTTCACCGACATTTCGGCCGCCTCCGCCGATATTGCCCGCTTCCTGTTCTACGTCTTTGTCGTGATCTTCCTCGTCCTGCTGATACTGGGCCTCACGATCTTCAGGGCTTAGCGGGGGGCCGCCCCACGCTCAGTCGTGACAGCGGCCTTGACCCGGGCATCCATCGATTGCGTCCAAGGAGGCCGGGAAGAAGCCCCGGCCATGACAGCAGCATACGGAGCGCGCTACCCCACTTCTTCGATCTTAACCTTGTCCGGATAGAAGGCGAGATGGCCGGCAATCTCGGTCATGGCGGGGAAGGGCGTCTCATAGGTCCAGATTGCGTTGTCCAGCATCTTGCCGTCGGCCTTGACGCTGAAATAGCTCGCGTCCCCCTTGTACGGGCAGTGCGTGACACGGTCGGTGCGCTCCAGCAGGGCCATGTTGGTGTCCTCTCGTGGCACATATTGCACCGCCGGATATTTGGCCTCCTTCAGGGTCAGCGCCTTGCTGGTCTCGGCGATGACGATGTCGCCTGCGGTCACCCGGACGCGCCGGGGATTTGGGGTGATGGTGATGGGGTGGTCGGGCCCTGGAAGCTTCATGATTTCACGCCTTTTCGATCAATCTGCCGCGCGCGGCACTTTGTCGTGCCTTTATCCTGATGGGATCACGGATATAGTGCCGGAAGGCGTGACGGAGAAGGCCGTTCACGCTAAGTTTGAGCTTGCCGGCGAGGGGACCCCGGCAACGATTCGAACGCTTGGACCAGAAAACGCTTGGACCAGAAGGAGCAAGACCCGAATGCCCATGGACGCCCACGATATCGAGGCGATGATCAAGGCAGCGATCCCCGATGCCGAGGTGACCATCCGTGACCTCGCCGGCGACGGCGACCACTATGCCGCGACCGTGATCTCGGAATCCTTCCGCGGCAAATCGCGCGTCCAGCAGCACCAGATCGTCTACCAGTCCCTGCAGGGCCAGATGGGGGGCGTCCTGCACGCGCTGGCGCTGCAAACCGGCGTGCCCGGCACCTGACCTGATCGTGCCACGGGGGCAATGATGGCTGCGGACAATCCTCGCGGCGCGATGTTTCGCGTTATCGTGCCGAGCCAGCACAGCCGCGTCACCTTTGTCGAGCTGTTCTTCGACCTCGTCTTCGTCTTTGCCGTCACGCAAGTCTCGCACTCGCTGCTGCATCATTTCACGCCGCTCGGCGCGGTGCAGGTCGCGGTGCTGTTTCTCGCGGTGTGGTGGGTGTGGGTCTACACCGCCTGGGTCACCAACTGGCTCAATCCCGAGCTGACGCCGGTCCGCCTCCTGCTCTTTTCGATGATGCTGGGCGGCCTCGTGCTGTCGACGACGATCCCGACCGCGTTCGAGGGGCGCGGCCTGTGGTTCGCGATTGCCTACGCGACCATGCAGGTCGGACGGACCGCATTCTGGCTGCTCGCAACGCCGCGGCATCGAACGGCCGTGCGGCACAACGCGATCCGCATCCTGACCTGGTTGTCGATCTCCGCGGTCCTGTGGATCGCAGGCGGCCTGTCCGAGGGAGACACGCGGCTATGGCTGTGGATCGCGGCGGTGGCCTGGGAATACATCTCGCCGGCGGCACGCTTCTGGGTCCCGAAGCTCGGGTTTTCCTCGATCGAGGCGTGGGCCGTCGAAGGCGGCCACATGGCCGAGCGCTGCGCGCTGTTCGTCATCATCGCGCTCGGCGAAGCCATCGTCGTCAACGGCGCCACCTTTGCCGAGCTCGAGTGGACCGCGAACAACATCCTGGCCTTCGTCTCGGCGCTGGTCGGCGCCATCGCGATGTGGTGGATCTATTTTCACAAGGGCGCGGAGGCCGGAGCCGAGCGCATCTCGAAGTCCGCCGAATCCGGCCGCCTGGCCCGGCTCGCCTACACCTATCTGCACACGCCGATCGTGGCGGGCATCATCCTGACCGCGGTCTCGGACGAGCTGGTGCTGAAGCACCCGACCGGCCATTCCGACACCCGCACCATCGTGAGCACGGTCGGCGGGCCCCTGGTGTTCCTGGTCGGCACCATCCTCTTCAAGTACGCGATCCGCGGCTTCCTCCAGCTCTCGCACGGGATCGGCATCATCCTGCTGCTGGTGCTGTGGTGGTTCGCAGCCGACCTCTCGCCGCTCTGGCTGTCGGTCGCCACCACGATGATCATGATCGTCGTGGCGGTGTGGGAGTCGGTGTCGCTGGGATCCGGGCCGGAAGAAGCGGCGGAGCATTGAGCCCCGGCGCTACTCCGCCACCTCGAGCGCGTGCACCGAGAACATGTTCGCCGCGTCCGTCCAGCTCTCGCGGACGCGCCAGCCCGCGCCCTGCGCCAGCGCGGCGAAACGCTCGATGCTGTATTTGTAGCTGTTCTCGGTGTGGATGCTCTCGCCCGGGCGGAACGAGAAGCTGGTGCCGAGCAGCCGCACGGTCTGGCTCTTCTTGCTGATCAGGTGCATCTCGATCCGGTGCCGCTCGCGATTGTAGATAGCGCGGTGGGTGAAGGCGGAGAGATCGAAATTGCCGCCGAGCTCGCGATTGATGCGCACCAGCACATTCAGGTTGAAGCGCGCGGTGACGCCGGCGGCGTCGTTGTAGGCGTCAAAGAGGATGCGCTCGTCCTTCTCGAGATCGGCGCCGATGATCATCTGCGCGCCCTTGCCGAGAATCTTGCGGGCGCTCCTCAGGAAGGCCTGGGCCTCTTGCGGCTCGAAATTGCCGATGGTCGAACCGGGGAAGAAGCCGACCTTCGGCATGGATGCGACCGCTGTCGGCAGCTCGAACGGCGTGGTGAAGTCGGCGGCGACCGGATAGATGCCGAGCGTCGGGAAGTCCCGCTTCAGCCCGTTCGCCTGCGCCTTCAGGAAGTCGCCGGAGATATCGACGGGGACATAGGCCGCGAACCTGCAATGATCGAGCAGCAGGCGCACCTTCGTGGTCGCGCCGGCGCCGAACTCGACGAGGGCCGCGTGCTCCGGAATGATGTTTGCGATCTCGCCCCCGCGCTCTCTCAGGATCGCAAGCTCTGTGCGCGTCGGATAATATTCCGGCAGGCGTGTGATCGCCTCGAACAGCTCCGATCCCGTCGCGTCATAAAAGTATTTCGGCGACAGCTTTTTCGGTTGCTGCGAGAGGTCCTCGATGGCCTCGCGGGCAAAGGAGGTGGTCTGCTCGTCGGGAAGATGGGCCTCGGCCAACGCGCTGGCGTGCACATTCATGATACTCTCCTGAACGCGCTGTCCGGCGCGCATTGATCGTCGGATGAACTTGAAGCGCGATGAGACCGCGCTTCAGGCTGTCGTTTGAGCATGAGCTTTTCGGGAAACCGCTGCACACCTCTCCGGATCATGCTCTAGTCGTAGTCGGCGAGCCGCAGTCCGGTGAACTGCCAGCGATGGTGCGGATAGAAGAAGTTGCGATAGGTGATACGGCTGTGGCCTTGCGGAGTTGCAAGCGAAGAACCGCGCAGCACCAGCTGGTTGACCATGAACTTGCCGTTGTACTCGCCGAGCGCGCCTTCGACGGCGCGGTAACCGGGATAGGGTGAATAGGAGCTGCGGGTCCATTGCCAGACGATGCCGAAGGCGTCGTTGAGCTGGCCAGCGCGGGCCGCGACCTCCCATTCCATCTCGGTCGGCAGGTGTTTTCCGGACCAGCGCGCGAAGGCGTCGGCCTCATAGTAGCTGATGTGACAGACGGGCGCGTCCGGATCGACCGGCTTGAGGCCGGCCAGCGTCATCACGTGCCATTGGCCGTCGATCTCGCGCCAGTAGCCCGGCGCCTGCCAGTCCTCCTTGCTTGCCGTGGCAAAACCGTCCATCAGCCATAGCGTTGCGCTCCGATAGCCGCCGTCGTGCATGAAGGCGAGCCACTCGCCATTGGTGACGAGGTTGCGTGCAATGCTGACGGGCCCAACGAGGGCGCGGTGCGCCGGCTTCTCGTTGTCGAAATGAAAGCCCTCGTCGACATGGCCGACGGTGTGGATGCCTTCGTTCAGCGTCAGCCAGTCATCGCCGCCGCGCGTCGCGGCCGGGAAGCGCCAGTCCGGATCGTACGCCGGGTAGATCGGGTTCTGCGCAAAGGCATGCAGGATGTCGGTGAACATCAGCTCCTGATGCTGCTGCTCGTGATTGAGCCCGACCTCGACCAGCGGGGCGATTGCGCGGAGCTTGTCCGCGCCGGCCTCGCGGAAGAATTTGCTGACGGCCGCATCGACGTATTTGCGATAGGCGCCGACCTGGTCGGCGCTCGGCCGGGTGATGTCGCCGCGATGATTGCGGGCATGTCGCGGGCCGGCGCTGACGTAATAGGAATTGAACAGGAACGCGAAATCGGGATGGAAGGGCCGGTAGCCCGCAGCGTGCTCGCCGAGCAGGAATTGCTCCCAGAACCATGTGGTATGGGCCCGGTGCCATTTGGTCGGGCTGGCATCGGGCATGGACTGGATCTGCTGGTCCTCCGGTGACAGCGGTGCTGCCCGCCGTTCGGTCTCATTGCGGACGGCAAGAAACGCTGCCTCCAGCCGCTGGGCGAGGTCGTCCGGATGCGAGGACGGTGACGAAAGCTGGGGGGCGGCCGTAGCTGAGGCTTGTTTCGTCACGTTTTTCTCCAGACAGGACAAGAGAACGTTGTTTGCGCGACCCGGTTCCATAACGAGGGTTCGTCCTAGATAGGGGCTCCGTTACGGTATGAAAGTCCTCTCCGGCGATGATATTGATGTCATCAGCCTATGGACCTGTGGGGGCTCTGCACGGCCACCAGGAGCCTGTCGCCGCCATTTTACTTTGGATGCACAACGGTTTGGGCTACATATATAGGTAGGTATCGGGTTAAATCGGTCGAGCCGGCCCGAAATGACTGGTGAGGGCTCGGCCCAGAAGGACATGGATATGAGCATCGAGGAATTCATCGCCAACGAAGTGAAGTCGAACGACGTGGTCCTGTTCATGAAGGGCACGCCGCAATTTCCGCAGTGCGGATTCTCCGGCCAGGTCGTCCAGATCCTCGATCATCTCGGCGTCGGCTATAAGGGCCTCAACGTCCTTGAATCCGCCGAACTGCGCAACGGCATCAAGACCTTCTCCAACTGGCCGACCATTCCGCAGCTCTACGTGAAGGGCGAGTTCGTCGGCGGCTGCGACATCGTCCGCGAGATGTTCCAGGCCGGCGAATTGCAGCAGCTCTTCTCCGAAAAGGGCGTCGTCGTCGCGGCCTGATACGTGACCGTGCTGACGCGCCGGATCGGCGGCGCCAGGCTTGAGGTCATCGTTGCCGACATCACGAGACTCGGCGTCGACGCCATCGTCAACGCCGCCAACACGTCGCTCCTTGGCGGGGGCGGCGTGGACGGTGCGATCCATCGGGCGGCCGGGCCCGAACTCGTCGCCGAATGCCGCATGCTCCACGGCTGCAAGACGGGTGAGGCGAAGATCACCAGGGGTTATCGGCTCAGGGCCGGACATGTGATCCACACCGTCGGTCCGGTGTGGAATGGCGGCACGCTCGGCGAGGACGATCTGCTCGCCTCCTGCTATCGCCGATCGATGGAGCTGTGCGGTCGGCACGAGCTGACCTCGGTGGCATTCCCCGCGATTTCGACCGGCATTTTCCGCTTTCCTGCCGACCGGGCGGCCGATATCGCCGTGCGCACGACGATCGAAGCGCTCGCCGCTGCGCCGTCCGTTGCTCACGTGGTGTTCTGCTGCTTCGCCGAGCCTGGCGCCGAACGTCATGCCGAGGCGCTTGCGCGACACGGCGGCCCCAACAATATCGGCGGCGCTGTTTCGTGATCGATCCGAGGCAGGAAAAGTTCCTCGTCCTCCTGAAGCAGATCCCGACCGAGTGCGAGCGAGTTCAGCAAACATTGAAGCAGCCGGTTCATGAAGCCATGGAGAAATGACGTGCGCGGGCGCAGCGCGTTCATCGCGGGGCTCGTTCTTCTCGTTGCCGTCGTCGGTGCGAAGGCCGGCGCCGAGGGACGCGCTGCCCGCACTCTCTCCACGGAAGGGCTGGCGAAGGTTTCCGACCACATCCGGAACGAGGTTGCCACCGGCAAGATCCCCGGCGCCATCCTGCTGCTCCAGCAGCACGGCAAGCCCGTCTACTACGAGAATTTCGGCGTTCGCGATGTCGGCACCCGGATATCGATGAGCGCGGATACGATCTTCCGCCTCTATTCGATGTCGAAGCCGATCACATCCGTCGTGGCGATGATGCTGGTCGAGGAAGGCAGGCTTTCGCTCGACGATCCCGTGTCCAAATACATTCCGGCCTTTTCCGGCATGAAGGTGGGCATCGAAAGGAAAGCAGCGGACGGCAAGGTTTCGCTGATGCTGGAGCCGCAGCAGCGTCCGATCACGATCAAGGACCTCTTGCGCCACACCGCGGGGTTGCCTTACGGCTTTCGTGGCGGTGGACTGGTGCGCGAGGTCCACGCCGCGGCGGACCTCTTCAACAGCGATCTCTCCAATGCCGAGTTCGTCGCGAAGCTCGCCACGCTGCCGCTCGCCGAGCAGCCAGGCACGGTGTGGGATTACGGTTTTGGCACCGACGTGCTCGGCCGCGTGGTCGAAGTGGTCTCGGGCAAGACGCTGTTCCAGTTCGAGAAGGAGCGGCTGCTCGATCCGCTCGGCATGAGCGAGACTGCGTTCTATGTTGCCGATCCCGCCAGGTTTGCACGTATCGCCGAGCCGATGCCGGAGGACCGCAACATCAGCCCGACGACTGCAGTCCGCGACATCAGGCGGCCCGTGAGATGGGAATCGGGCGGCGCCGGCATGGTCGGCACGATCGGCGACTACGCCCGCTTCGCGCAGATGCTGCTGAATGGCGGCACTTACGAGGGCCGTCGCTATCTGAAGCCCGAGACCATTGCGCTGATGGTTTCGGACCACATCGGACCCGAGACGAAGATCGTACGCGACCAGATGTACTATCCGGGTGGAAGCTCAGGCTTCGGCCTCGGCTTCGCGGTGCGCACCTCGGTGCCTCCGGGCACGTCCTGGCCTACAGGCGAATATCGCTGGGACGGGGTTGCCGGCACGTTCTTCTTCGTCGATCCCGAGGACGATCTGATCGGGATCTTCATGGCGCAGACCCCGTCGCAGCGCGGCCGGATCCAACTCGAACTGAAGACGCTGATCTATCAGGCGATGGGGCGGTGATCAGGCGCCACGCACGATCTCGCGCACATATCCGATCGTCTCCTCGATCTGGCTCGCATTGACGTCGAGATGGGTGCAGGCGCGGATGCGGCCGTCCATCATCGCAAGCGTCACGCCGCGTTGACGGAGCGCGGCGACCATCTTGTCGCCGGGAATGCCGGCGCCGTCCGGCTTGAAGAACACGAGATTGGTCTCGGGCTCCTGGACCTCGATGCCTGAGATCTGCGACAGCCCGCGGGCGAGCGCCCGCGCATTGGCGTGGTCGTCGGCCAGGCGCTCGACGTGATGGTCGAGCGCGTAGATGCAGGCCGCCGCGCAGATCCCGGCCTGCCGCATCGAGCCGCCGAGGCGCTGCTTCCACTGCCACACCGCGTCGATGAAGGCGCGTGAGCCCGCGAGCACGCCGCCGATCGGCGCACCGAGGCCCTTGGAGAAATCGATCCAGGCCGAATCCCAGCCCGCGGTCATGTCGCGCGGAGAGATGCCGCTTGCCACGGTGGCGTTGAGCAGGCGCGCGCCGTCCATGTGGGTGACGAGGCCGTGTTGCCTGGCGATCGCGACGATCTCGTCGAGCGCGGTCTTCTTCCAGATCGTGCCGCCGCCGATATTGGCGGTCTGCTCGACGCTGACGACGGTCTGCGGCGGCTGGTAGCGCGTGCGCGGGTGCAGGGCCTTGCGAAGAGTTTCCGGCGTGAACTGGCCGCCCTCGCCCTTGAGCTGCGTGACCTGGAAGCCGCCGATCGCCGCATGCGCGCCGCCCTCACGCGCGATGATGTGCGCGGTCTCATGGGCGAGGATCTCGTCGCCGGCACGGCAATGCACCAGCGTCGCGGTCACGTTGCACATTGTGCCGGAGGGCATGTAGACCGCCGCTTCCTTGCCCAGCAGATCCGCGACGCGCTCGCACAACGTATTGACGGTCGGATCGTCGCCGACCTGCTCGTCGC
The DNA here is from genome assembly GCF_058803975.1 of Bradyrhizobium sp. GW821-FHT13H06. Lineage (NCBI taxonomy): Bacteria > Pseudomonadati > Pseudomonadota > Alphaproteobacteria > Hyphomicrobiales > Nitrobacteraceae > Bradyrhizobium > Bradyrhizobium sp. GW821-FHT13H06. The sequence continues at coordinate 117,875 of NZ_JBXAPN010000007.1, forward strand.
CGACCTCCGCCCGCGCCATCGCCTCGCGCATCGCGGCCGTCGGCCTGGTCTGCGTGTCCGAGAGCAGGTTGATTCGGACAGGTGGCGCCTTGGGATCGATCGGGGGAGGGGTGTAGAGCATGACTGGTCTCGTCTAGTCGAACAATTGCGGCCTGATGTCTTGCGCACCGTGGAGAATGGCGCGGATTTCGACGTGTTCGGATTGCACCGTGTAGAAAATCAAATGTGATTGGAAGCGGAAACGCCGATAGCCAGCCGCGAGTTCATCCACCTGTTGGCCAATGAGAGGGAAATCGGCCAGAAGCCCGAAGGAGCGGATCAGACCTGCATAGTAAGCCTCAGCCTGATATTTGCCGAACCGGCTCTCGGTGAAGTCGTAGATGTCGATCAAATCGGCTCGGGTACGCTCCGATAACCGGTACTCAGCCATGGCGGCGTTGAGCAACGCGTTGGCGTGCGGCAGCCAGAATGTCGTCCGGCGTGTCCGAGGTGAACTCGTTGCAATCGGGCTGCGCAAACAGTGCTTGATATCGGCGGACCTGTTCGTCGCGGGACAGCTTGGCCCACGCCTCAAGCTCCGCCTCGCTAGGCGTGGCTGATGGGGTGATTTTGGCGAACTGGTCGGTCGTCCGGGACATCGACGGCACGTTACCACACCAAAAAGGCCCCGGATACCGGGGCCTTTGTACGTCGATCTGCCGAAATTATCAGCGCGAATAGAATTCGACCACCAGATGCGGCTCCATCTGCACCGGGAACGGCACGTCGGAGAGGTTGGGGATGCGCGTGTACTTCGCGGTCATCTTGCCGTGGTCGACTTCGAGATAGTCGGGCACGTCGCGCTCCGGGAGCTGACTGGCTTCGAGGACGTGGGCGAGCTGCTTGGAGGCTTCCTTGACCTCGACGACGTCACCGACCTTGAGCTGGTAGCTCGAAATGTTGACCTTGCGGCCGTTCACCTTGACGTGGCCGTGGTTGATGAACTGGCGTGCGGCGAAGATCGTCGAGACGAACTTGGCGCGGTACACGACCGCGTCGAGACGGCGCTCGAGCAGGCCGATCAGGTTCTCGCCGGTGTCACCCTTGAGGCGGCTCGCCTCGACATAGATGCCGTGGAACTGGCGCTCGCTGATGTTGGCGTAGTAGCCCTTCAGCTTCTGCTTGGCGCGCAGCTGCACGCCGAAGTCGGAGAGTTTGCCCTTGCGGCGCTGGCCGTGCTGGCCGGGGCCATATTCGCGGCGGTTCACGGGGCTCTTCGGGCGGCCCCAGATGTTCTGGCCCATACGGCGATCGATCTTGTACTTCGCCTCACTGCGCTTAGTCATCGCGTCCTCTTCAGGTACATGGTTTGAGGAAACGCGCCCTCCTGTGTGACGGGCCTAGCCCGGCACCGACAGGTCCGATCCCCAAAGCTTAAGGGATTTGACCACGGGTCGCGAAACGCTTCGCGGGCCGAAATCGGCCCGCGAGCAGGCGGCTTTTAGGGGAGTTTGGGGCTGGCTGTCAATTCTTTAGCCGTCATTCCCGGGCGGTACGCAGCGCCGGGATGGCCGCCGCGCGTTCAGGTCCCGACCGCCCGGATCGGCTTAGAACCGGCCGCCCGCAATTCGGCAGCGATTTCAGTGTTCAGGGCCTGCTCCAGCCGGGTCAGGACCCGGGCAATCGGGGCGGCGTCGGTGACCCGGTGGTCCCAACGGATCACGACATGGATGGTCTGGTCGGTCTCGACAAGCCCATAGCTGATGATAAAGGGGCCCGGCGTGATGGGGTGGAGCTCGCCGCCGCCATAGGCGGCCACCGAGCTCACCGCGAAGCTGCCGAACCAGTTGCCGCGCTGGCGGCCGAAATTCAGGCCGATGGCCCATGACAGCCGCCGGAGCGGCAGCGGCAGCCGGGTTGCCCGCATGATCTTGCGGAACATCGGGACGTCCTCGACTGGGGCCGTCTTGCCGCGTCGGATCTCGGCATCGATCGCCGCCAGCGACAGGGCCTCCGGGGCCGCGATTCGCTGCGGCATCACGCATTCCTCGCCGGCCTCGACCCGGGCGATCGCCACCAGCGCCACGCTCTTAGGCAGCTCATAGAGGGTCGGCCAAGGCCATTTGGCGTAGACGGTGCGCAGGATCGGCTCGTCTCGGGCAACCAGGGCGAAGGCTTTGACGAAGATCGCGGCCCAGCCGGCGGGTGCCGCCGCGCCTGCGCGGGCCTCCAGCAGGGGGCGGATATTGAGCGAACGGGAGAGCGAAACGAAGGGCACGCCCATCGAGGCGTGCATGAGGTCGCAGATCAGGCGGCGCCGCAGCGAAATGGTCTTGGGCGTCCCGCGCATCGCTCTATAATTCCTGGGATAAGATTAAAATATGTGCAACGAGCGGGTCGTCCGCTCGTCCCGTCCTCTAGCATGAACCAACCGGCTTGGGACCGTTGGGTTCGCCGCTTTCAGGGCGCCGGTGACGCCAGCGGCTCGGCCTTGTCGATCGCGTAAATTATTAATATTTTCAATTGCTTATCGCAAAAGACAGGGCCTGTTGAGGCAAGGCTGGCCAAGGATTGCGCGAGGAAAGTCGTCTCGAGCGTGTTTCCCCTCTGAACCACGGACCCCTAGCAGCGCCGCAGTTCCCGGCAAGGCCGGCCACACGCGTTGCGGCGATTCAGCGCTTGATGCCCTCGAACGCCGCCATGATGCCGCGCTGGAACAGCGACCAGTCGAAGCCGAGCGCGATCGCGCGGTAGCCGCGGTCGATCAGGGCGTTGGCCTGGTCGGCGGTGCGCGCCACGCCCCCGATCGGCACGCCACTTCTGAGGATGCCGGCCTCGGCGCGCGCGATCAGTTCGAGCAACTCCGGATCGTCCATCTGGCCGCGCTTGTTGATGGAGGTGGCGAGATCGCCGGGGCCGATGACGGCGACGTCGATGCCCGGCGTCGCCATGATCTCGTCGATGCGATTGACCGCCTCGACATGCTCGATGGTGATCATGCAGATCATCTCGTCGTCGGCGCTCGCCATGTAGTCCGGCATCGACTGGCCCCAACGGAACGGGGCGTGGAACGGACCCCAGAGCCGGTCGCCGCGTGGCGGGTAGCGCACGCTACGGACCGCTTTCTCAGCCTCCGCACGATTGGTGATCATGGGGAAGTTGATGCCGAAGGCGCCGATGTCCATCGGTGCCTTGGCAAGCCATGGCTCGTTCGCCGCGATCCGCACCAAGGGAGTGCAGGGCGTGCCGGTCGTGGCGGCGATCATCGCATGCGCTTCGGTCAATCCGATCGGGCCGTGTTCGAGATCGACGATGATCCAGTCGAGCGAGCGCGCCATGATCTGCACGGTCTGCACGCTTGGGATCGTCGCAATGGCGCCGAAGGCAGGACGACCCTCGCGCCACAATTGGCGGAGGCGGTTGAGCGGCGTGGACGGGACCGACATGGAAATGGCCTGCGGAAAAGATGACGACGGCGGAGCCTAGCAGCGGCTCGTGGCCGCGCAAAGTCAGGCCAGCGCGCGCCCGCCGAAGAACGGCGTCAGCGTGGCCGACAGGCCGTGCGTGCGGTTCGAGGTGAAGATCATCTCAGCGCCCGACTGCGCGAGTGCGCCGATCCGCGGGCCAAGCAGATCGGAGACGCGGCGGGCGATCGCCGGGGCCGGATCGATCCAGTCGACCGGCCAGGGTGCGAGCCGCCTCAGCCGATCGAGCAGCAGCGGATAATGCGTGCAGGCGAGCACCACCGTGTCGGTGCGCGACGTCGCGTCGGCGGGATCGCCGACGAAGCACGGCGCGAGTTCGGCGGCGAGGGCCTCGTCGCTGACCGGCGCGCCGCGGAGCTCGGCTTCGGCCAGCGACGCAAGCTCGGGCGAGCCGACCAGCGTCACCTCGCAGCCTTGCGCGAAATCGCGGATCAGCGCCTTCGTGTATTCCCGCTTCACCGTTCCCTTGGTCCCGAGCACCGAGACGCGGCGGGTCCTCGACTGCGCGCAGGCCGGCTTGATCGCCGGCACCGTGCCGACGAAGGGCAGGGAATATGCGGCGCGCAAGTGCGACAGGACCAGGGTGGAGGCCGTGTTGCACGCAATGACGACGAGGTCGGGATCATGCGTGCCGATCAACTCGCCCATCAGCGGCACCACGCGGGCGATGATCTCAGCCTCGTCATGGTGCCCATAGGGGAAGAAGGCGTCGTCGGCGACATAGACGTAATGGGCACCCGGGCGCGCGGCCACGACCTCACGGAGCACCGTGAGCCCGCCAAGGCCGGAATCGAACACCAGGATGGTCTCAGAATTGGTCACGCCAATACCCTAGCCCGTCATGGTTACCATTCGGTTTTTAGGGCGATTTTGCGGCGGGCCCCGCAAAGTCCCGGACGGAGGCCGACGTCACGTGGCCCGCGCGGCGGTCATGCGATCCTGTTCGTCGTCGCCGCGCGCTCCGCCGCCAGCTGCTTCTGCAGGCGATCGATGTTTTGCAGGAGGCGCTGGCTGGTCAGCACCAGGAAATAGTAGCCGAACTGCGGGTCCTGGAAGTAGATCTCGAGCAGCCGGTCATAGGTGATCGTCAGCACCTGGCCGTCTTCGATGCATTCGACCGTTCCCGTGCGCCGGTTGTCCGGCGTGAGGAAGCCGAGCTCGCCCATCAGCGCTCCGGGCCCGATCTCGACGTTGATCTCCTTGACCAGGAACTTGCCGGTGACCGTGAGGAACATCTCCTTCGCGGGATCGCGCAGCTTGAATAGCGTCTCGCCGCGCCGATATTTGCGCTCGGTCATGAACGGCTTCAGCCATTCGATCGACATGTCGCCCTCGGCCGCATGGCGCGCCTTCTTGACCAGCTTGAGCATCTGCCGCAGGCGCAGGGCGTTGATCGGAAGCAGCAGGAGATACAGGAGGAACGTCGCGACGTTGGCGGAGAGCGCGCCGAAGACGGCGAAGAACCCGCAGCCGATCATGTTGGCGACACGCAGCGGCACCATCGTCCGCATCAAGAGCGTGGCGACGAAGAAGCCGGCGCCCACCGCGGCGAACAGATTGGCCAGCGTGATGTTCTGGACAAAGATCTCCAGCAGCCGGTTGAAGATCGCGTCGTAGGTGACGTTGTTCGGGTCGAGGCCCATCTGGACCAGGATCTTGGCGATCCTGAGGTTATCGGTTGCCGCATCGAGAATGCGGTCGAGGATCGACGAAATGTCTGCGCTGCCGGACGGCATGATCTGGTCCTCGCGTAAGGCCTTCAATCCTGGTCGGCACCCGTATAGCCGAAATCGAATGACGACCGCTTGAATGACGCTTCCGGCCGTCATGCTGCAAGAGGCAAATTTTAGCTTGATCGGGCGTTTCGGCAATTGCCTCTTGGTTGCCCGCCTGGCCGCGGCGCGGCCGTGATTCGGGGCAGCCGTGCGGGCAGCGGCGTCGCGGACCGGCCGGGAGGCCGGTGCGTGGCGCGATCTGTCGCTTAAGGCTTGGTGGCGGCCTGTACGACCTGCTGCTCGACGAGGCCGAGGCGCCCTGGCAACGAGCCGGCGCGCAGCAGCATCGCGACGCTGTTGGCCTCTTCCAGGGTGAAGTTGCCGGCGATCTGGCCCGAGCCGCCGGTGATGGGCTCGCGGATCACGGGAGCGGAGATTACGTTGTCGTCGAGCACGATGGCAAAGGGCTTCCCGACGTTCTCTGCAGTGATGTGGGCGAAGCGCCGCGTGCCGCGGCCGTTGAAACGGAACGAGGCGATCGGCTCTTTCGTGTCGCTCGTAAATCCCGGACCGGCATAGCTGATGTCGTCGCCCTCGAGCGCGCTGTCCTTGGCGACCAGATAGGGGCGCCTGTCCTTGAAGCCGAGCAGGACTTCGGTGCCTGCCGGAGGCGCGCCGGATTGCGCCTGCTCCGCGGACATTGAGAGGTCGATCAGGCGGAAGCCGACCTTGACCTTCCTGGCGAAGATCGCGGTGACATGCTCGGGCTCCATCACGCCGGGCAGGAAGATGCGGATGCGGTCCGTCCCATCGACTTGAACACTGGCAAGCTTGACGCCGGCATCCTTGAGGCGCTGCTCGATCATGGCGATGGAATCTTCGACGAGGTCGCGCAGCCGCTCGGCGGATGCGGCGTCGGTCGGTGCAAGCCTGATCAGACCGTCTGCGCCATCAGTCACGGTGAACGCATGCGCCGGCAGTCCCTCGGCTGCCGACGCGAGTTTGCGCGTGAGCTGTTCGCGGCCCTTCGCGTCCGCGATCTTCACGTCGACGCCGCCGTCGCGGATCGCAAGGCCGGAGAAGGCGATCCGGCCCTCGCGCAAGGTCTTGTAGACGTCGTCGCGCAGATCGGTGACGACGGCCACCCGCAAGCCGTCGGTGTCCACCCTGTAGATGATGCGGGATCCGCCCAGCTTCTCCATCTTGTCGGCGACGAAGGCTGCGATTTTGGCACGCATCTTGTCGAGCTGGGTGTCCGCGCTGAGAGTGGCAGAGGGCAGAGCGATTGCGAATACCGTCGCGAACGCTGCAATCAGCCATGTGATGCGATTCCGCGGGGGCGTCGTCATGATGACCTCAAGTCTTGCGGCAGGACGCTGGCGAGCGAATTCAGTGCCAGTTCTTGGTCCCCGGATCAGCCGCAGAGGTTCAAGCGCCACGGCCGGTAGGCGATGGACGAACGCTCAATCATCCATCATTCTGTCCGCGCTCGGCCGGCGATCGGCCGGGGCCTCGCCGAACCAAGATGTCAGAAGATACGGGGGCGGGGACATGCATCTGAGGGAGGACTGAATTTCATGGCGGGCATCCATGCGCTCGATCGGTTCATCGGCAACGACTATCCGGATCTTTTGACGGACGAGGATATCCGGGCGTTCGAGCAGGTCCCTTACGCCGACCGCGTCGCGGCCGAGAGCACCTATGACGCGATCAGGCTAGGTGCGGCGCGCAATCCCGACGGGGCGGCGATCCAGTTCCTGCAAAACGCCGATCCCGCCGATACGCCGCTGGTCGTCACCTATCGCGATTTCATCGCGCGCGTCACGCAGGCCGCCAACATGTTTCACGCGCTCGGCGCCGAGAAGGGCGACGTCATCAGCTTCATGTTGCCGCTGGTGCCCGATGCCTTCGTCACGCTGTTCGGCGCCGAGGCCGCCGGCATCGCCAATCCCGTCAACCCGCTGCTCGAGCCACACCAGATCGCCGAGATCCTGGAGGCCGCGAACACCAAGATCCTGGTGGCGCTCGGACCGATGCCGGGCACCGACATCTGGCAGAAGGTCGAGCAGATCCGCCCGCAGCTCAAGCACCTCAAGGCCATCGTGCAGGTGTTCGGCGGTGGCGATCCCGCCAAGGGCATCTTCGCCTTCGGCGACCTGATCAAGCAGCAGCCGGCGGACCGGCTCGTCAGCGGACGCCGGATTCTCGGCAGCGACATCGCTGCTTATTTCCATACCGGCGGCACCACCGGCACGCCAAAGCTGGTACGGCACACGCATGCCAACCAGGTCTATCAGGCCTGGGCGCTCAATCTGCTGCTGAAGGCGAAGCCCGGCGCAAACCTGCTGTTCGGAATGCCGCTGTTCCACGTCGGGGGCTCGCTGACGCAGGTCCTGCTGACGCTGTCGAGCGGCGGCTCGCTGGTCGTGCTGTCGCCGAGCGGCTGGCGCAATCCGAATGCAGTGAAGAACATCTGGCAGCTGGTCGAGCGCTTCAAGCCCGAAGCGCTGTCGAGCGTACCGACGGTGCTTGCCGCCACCCTCGCGGTGCCGCCTGATAACGCGGACATATCGAGCCTGAAATATGCGGCAGGTGGCGGCTCGGCGATTCCGGTCGCGGTCGGTTCGGCGATTCAGGAGAAGCTGAAGCTGCCGGTGGTCGAGGTCTACGGCATGACCGAGACCTCGAGCGTGCACACGCTGGCCTATCCGTCGCGGCCGATCCGGCTCGGCTCGGTCGGCCTTCCCATGCCTTATGCGCGCGTGCGAATCGTGCAGCTCGATGCCGAGGGACGCCTGATCCGCGACTGCGCGACCGACGAGATCGGCGTCGTCATCATGGCCGGGCCCGGTGTGTTCGGCGGCTATCTCAACGACGAGCACAACAAGGGCGCCTTCGTCGACGAGGTCTGGGTCAACTCCGGCGATCTCGGCCGGCTCGATGCCGACGGCTATCTCTGGATCACCGGCCGCGCCAAGGATCTCGTGATCCGCGGCGGCCACAACATCGATCCGGCGCCGATCGAGGAGATCATGTTCCGTCACCCCGCGGTCGGCTTCGCCGCGGTGGTCGGCCAGCCCGATGCCTATGCCGGCGAGCTGCCGGTGGGCTACGTGCAGTTGAAGCCGGGCGCCAAGGTCGAGCCGGGCGAGCTGGAGGCGTGGGTGCGGGAGCGCACGCCGGAGCGCGCGGCCGTCCCGGTGCAGGTCATTCCGATCGATCCGATGCCGGTGACCGGTGTCGGAAAGGTGTTCAAGCCGCAGCTGCGCTGGGACGCGGCGCAGCGCGTGTTCACCAAGGTGCTGGCGCCGCTGGTCGAGCGCGGCATCGATTGCAAGGTGAAGGTCGGCGCCCATGGCAGCCATGGCTCGATCGCGACCGTGACGCTGACGGGATTGCCGGAGGATCAGCGCGAGGTAGTTGCGAGCGAAGTGCATGCGCTGCTTGCACCGTTCGTGATGCGCCACGAGGTGGTGCAGAGGTAGCGAACGCAGGCAGGACCGGGTTTGGGCTCACTTTCGATAGGAGGGCGACGCTTCGCCGCGTTATCCATATCGCTGAGCGACAGCCGCTATGTGATCGATATCACATAGTAAGAATTGGCAATCGGCGACGCTACCGAATAGTCTCATGGAATTGCATCCGGGGGGACGCAAGTGATTCCGTTTCGGCTATTTGTTTGGCTCATATTGGCGATGGGTTTTGCTTGCGGTCCGGCACATGCCGACCGGCGGGTGGCGCTTGTCATCGGCAATTCCGCCTACAAGAGCGCGCCGAAGCTCGGTAATCCCGTCAACGACGCCACGCTGGTCGGCGGCATGTTCAAGAAGGCCGGCTTCGATTCCGTCGACGTGAGGCTCGATCTCAGCGCCAGCGAGATGCGGCGCATGCTGCGCGAGTTTGCCGGCAGGTCGCGCGATGCGGAGATGGCGGTGATCTACTACGCCGGTCACGGCATCGAGCTCGACGGCAATAATTATCTCATTCCAACCGACGCGACGCTGGAGACGGATGGCGACGTTCTCGACGAAACCATTCCAGTGGAGCGCGCGCTGTTCGCGGTCGAGCCGGCCAAGCAATTGCGCCTGATCATCCTGGACGCCTGCCGCGACAACCCGTTCGCGAAGACGATGAAGCGCACGCTGGCCTCACGTGCGATCGGGCGCGGCCTGGCCAAGGTCGAGCCGACCACCCCCAACACCATGATTGCTTTCGCGGCAAAGGCGGGATCGACGGCCTCCGACGGCGATTCCAGAAACAGTCCGTTCGCCACCGCACTGGTCGAGCATCTGCCGAAGCCGGGACTCGACCTGCGCAAGGCGTTCGGCTTCGTGCGCGACGACGTGCTCAAGGCGACCGGCTACAAGCAGGAGCCGTATGTCTACGGCTCGCTCGGCGGTGACGACGTGCCGCTGGTCGCAAGGCCAGCCGCGACCGGCCCCCAGGCAAACCCGCAGGAGGCCATTCGCAGGGATTATGAGCTCGCGCTCGAGCTCGGCACACGGGACGGCTGGGAAGCGTTCCTGGCGCAATATCCGGAGGGGTTCTATGCCAATCTCGCCAAGGGCCAGTTGAACAAGATCGCTGCGGAAGAGACGCGCGCTGCGGCCGAGCAAAAGGCCAGGGCGGCCGAGCAGGAGAAGGCGAGGCTGATTGCCGAGCGCGCCCAGAAGGCCGAGCAGGAGAAGGCGACCGCGGCGGCCAAGGCGGCCGAGGAGGCGCGGATCGCCGCGGAGAAGCAGAAGCAGATCGAGCAGGCGAGGGCTGAAGCGGCCGAGCGCCAGCGCAAGGCCGCCGAGGCGGCAGCAGCGAAGGCACTGGCCGAGAAGCAGGCGGCGGAGAAGGCCAGGGCCGAGCTTGCGGCAAAGCAGGCGGCGGAGAAAGCGGAGCAGACCGCAAAGCCGGCCGCCGACCGGCAGATGCCCGAAGCAGAGGCCCAGAAGGTGGCCGCGCTCTCACCGGCGCCGACATCAACGTTATCCGCAGCTGACCTCGCCAAGTCGGTGCAGAGCGAGTTGCGCCGCGTCGGCTGCCTGACGTCTGCGGCCGAAGGCGAATGGACGTCGGCTGCGCAACGTTCGCTGACGCTATTCAACAAATACGCCGGCACGCAGCTCGACGTGAAGCTCGCCAGCGTCGACGCCCTCGATGCGCTGAAGGCGAAGCCGGGCCGGATCTGCCCGCTCGTCTGCAATTTCGGCTTCAAGGCCGACGGCGATCAATGCGTCAAGATCACCTGCCGTGCCGGCTATCGCGTCGGTGACGACAACGAGTGCGAGAAGATCCCGGAGAAGAAGCCGGTCGCGACGCGGGAAGATTCGAAAAGACGGGATCAGGATCGAAGACAAACGGAAGCCGCGCCGTCAGCGCCGCAAGCTTCGGGGCAGGTGATCTGCACCAGCGCCGGTTGCAGGCCGATCGCTAAGGGGTGCCGGCTCGGGACAGCCAATCATCCTTCCAATCCCGCGGTCAAGATACCAGCCGAAATCTGCAACTGACGACGAGGTACGCTCCGCCTTCGATGTTCGAGCTACGGCCGACGAGTCGGTCATCCGGGCGGCCGGCCCCGTTACCTCATCTGCAAGTGCGACAAATTCGGCTTCAGTCCGCCGGCATCCGCGTTTCGACGAGGCGCGCCCAGAACGACGCGCCGTGGCCCAGGATGTTGTCGTTGAAGATGTAACCCGGGTGGTGGCACTCGTTGCCGTCGCCCATGCCGACAAGCACCATCGCGCCGGGGCGCGCTTCCAGCATGAACGAGAAGTCCTCGGCGCCCATCATCGGGACGAACTTGTCGTTGACGCGCTCAGTGCCGACAATGTCGCGGGCGACCTCGGCGGCCATGCCGGCCTCGCGGGCATGGTTCATCGTCACCGGATACATCCGCGTGTACTTCGTCTCGGCCGAGCCGCCATAGGCGCGGGCAATGCTGTCGGCAACTTCGCCGATGCGGCGCTCGACGAGATCGCGCACCTCGGGGTCGAGCGTGCGCACGGTGCCGGCGAGCTCTGCGACCTCCGGGATGATGTTGAAGGCGGTGCCGGAATGGAACTGCGTGACCGAGATCACCGCCGATTTCAGCGGATCGACGTTGCGCGCGACGATCGATTGCAGCGCATTCACGATCTGTGAGCCGATCAGCACGCTGTCGACGGATTTGTGCGGGCCTGCGCCGGCGTGGCCGCCCTTGCCGCGGACGGTGATCTGGATGTTGTCGGAGGACGCGAGCATCGGGCCGGGCGTGGTTGCGAAATGGCCCTCGGGCAGCGCCGGCATGTTGTGCATGCCGTAGACCTCCTGGATGTTCCAGCGCGTCATCAGCCCGTCCTCGACCATCGCCTTGCCGCCGCCGCCGCCTTCCTCGGCGGGTTGGAAGATCATGATCGCGGTCCCGTCGAAATTGCGCGTCTCGGCGAGATATTTGGCGGCGCCCAGCAGCATGGCGGTGTGGCCGTCATGCCCGCATGCGTGCATCTTGCCGGGGACCTTGGAGGCATAAGGCACGCCTGACGTCTCCATGATCGGCAGCGCGTCCATGTCGGCGCGCAGGCCAATGGCCTTGCCGGAGGCCGACTTGCGGCCGCGGATCACGCCGACCACGCCAGTGCGGCCGATGCCGGTCACCACCTCGTCGCAGCCGAACTCGCGAAGCTTGTCCGCGACGATGCCGGCAGTGCGGTGGACTTCGTAGAGCAACTCGGGGTTCTCGTGGAAGTCATGGCGCCAGGCGGCCATTTCGTCGGAGAGGGCGGCAACGCGGTTGACGATGGGCATGAGGAATCCGTTCTTGATTGGTTGTAGCCCGGATGAGCGCAGCGACATCCGGGATCTTTCGCGAGAGAGTTCCCGGGTAGCGCTGCGCTCACCCGGGCTACGAAAGCGACGCTTCAGCTCTCGCCGAACACGCGCTTGAAGATCGTGTCGACGTGCTTGAGGTGATAGCCGAGGTCGAACTGCTCCTCGATCTCGGCGTCGGTGAGATACGTCTTCACCTCGGTGTCCTTCTTCAGGAGCTGGAGGAAGTCGCCTTCGCCGCGCCAGACCGGCATCGCGTTGCGCTGCACGAGCTTGTAGGCGTCCTCGCGGCTCGCGCCCTTCTGCGTCAGCGCCAGCAGCACGCGCTGCGAATGCACGAGGCCGCCGAGGCGGTCGAGGTTCTTCTGCATGTTGGCGGGGTACACCAGCAGCTTGTCGATCAGCCCGGCGAGGCGCACCAGCGCGAAGTCGAGCGTCACGGTGGCGTCGGGGCCCATCATCCGCTCGGCCGAGGAGTGCGAGATGTCGCGCTCGTGCCAGAGCACGACGTTCTCCAGGGCCGGCGTCACATAGGCCCGTACCATGCGCGACAGTCCGGTGAGGTTTTCCGACAGCACCGGGTTGCGCTTGTGCGGCATTGCGGACGAGCCCTTCTGCCCCTCCGAGAAGAACTCTTCGGCCTCCAGCACCTCGGTGCGCTGCATGTGGCGGATCTCCACGGCGATCCGCTCGATCGAGGAGGCGATCACGCCGAGCGTCGAGAAATACATGGCGTGGCGATCGCGCGGGATCACCTGGGTCGAGATCGGCTCCGGCACGAGCCCCATGGCTTTCGCGACATGCTCTTCGACGCGCGGATCGATCTGCGCGAAAGTGCCGACCGCGCCGGAAATGGCGCAGGTCGCGACCTCCTTGCGCGCCGCGATCAGGCGCTCCCTGGCGCGCGAGAACTCGGCATAGGCGTAGGCGAGCTTGAGGCCGAAGGTGACAGGCTCGGCGTGGATGCCGTGGCTGCGGCCGATGGTCGGCGTCATCTTGTGCTCGAACGCGCGCTTCTTCAGCGCGGCCAGCACCTTGTCGAGGTCGGCAAGCAGCAGGTCGGCGGCGCGGGTGAGCTGGACGTTGAGGCAGGTGTCGAGCACGTCGGAGGAGGTCATGCCCTGGTGCACGAAGCGCGCCTCGGGACCGACGATCTCGGCGAGGTGGGTGAGGAAGGCGATGACGTCGTGCTTGGTCTCGCGCTCGATCTCGTCGATGCGGGCGACGTCGAACGTGGCGTCCTTGGCCTTGGCCCAGACCGTCTTGGCGGCCTCCTTGGGGATGGTTCCGAGCTCGGCGAGCGCGTCCGCCGCATGCGCCTCGATCTCGAACCAGATCTTGAACCGGGTCTGCGGTTCCCAGATCGCGGCCATTTCCGGGCGGGTGTAGCGGGGGATCATCTGACGGCTCCAGCAAGGTAGGCGGGCCGCCCAAGGGGGGCTGTGCCGGCCAAAATGTTTTTTACGCCGTGATTTAGCAGAGCGGGGAGGGCTAAACAAACGGCGGGCGCAAGCTAGCGGGGGATGATTGCACCGAGCAGGCAGCCAGCGCCAAGGTTCGGCCGGCACCGGTATCCGGCGAGGAGGGGCGCCCGGCCGCAGAAATCAGCGGTCAATCACGGATCATTGACTGACAGATATTGAAATCTGTCAGCTGGACGTGTATATCCGTCTCCGGACGCTCCGATTGGGCGTCCCGCGATAAACCCCGGAGAGCCCGACATCCGAAACAAGCTCGGATCGGAGGGCGGATCGAAGAACGGGGACCGCGGACGAATGGAGACTTAAGAAATGACGACCGAAATCCTCAATCTCACCGGCGTGATTGGGCATTGGCTCAATTTGCTGGTGGCGCGCCAGATCGCGGCGCAGGCTGCAAAACTGCCTCATTAAGGCATAGGCTTTCCGAACGACCGGCAAGGGCGCTTCGGAAGCAGCCCTACTGCCGGGTAACTGAGCCCCAAACGGGAACATGGTGCTGGCATGAATGAAGCCGTTGTCTTGACGCCGGAGCGGATCCTCGAAGTCACCGAGGACGTGCTCAGGCGCTACGGGCTTGCCAAGGCCACCGTGGTCGATGTTGCCCGCGCGCTCGATGTGAGCCACGGCAGCGTCTATCGCCATTTCCCCAGCAAGGCCTCGCTGCGCGAGGCCGTTGCCAAACGCTGGCTCGACCGCATCGACGCGCCGTTGCTGGCGATCGCCAACGAGCAGGGGCCGGCGCCCGACAGGCTCGACCGCTGGCTGCGCACGCTGTTCGCAGCCAAGCGTTCGCGTGTGCTCGACGATCCCGAGATGTTCGAGACCTACCTGACGCTGGCACGCGAGGCCTGCGCGGCCGTCAAATGTCACAAGGACACCATGATCGACCAGATCGCGGCGATCCTGACCGATGGCGTGAAGCGGGGCGAATTCGCCGTGGGCGACGTCAAGGCAACCGCGCGCGCGATCTTCGATGCGACCGTCCGCTTCCACCATCCGGCCCATGCCGACGAGTGGAAGGACGCTGATCTCTCCGCGCGCGTCGATGCGATGCTCGCTCTGCTGCTGCGCGGGCTGAGGACAGCCTAGGGCCGTAGGTCCCATTGAATCGCGGGTGCGGCCAATCAACCTTTCGCCTTCTGGAGAGCGGCGCCATCGCGAAGCGAGGGCGAGGAAGCCGAATGTTTTCGCGTGTGGAAGACAGGATCGGAGGACGGCACGACCGGCGGGCTATGCGGGTATGCATTGACTGCGATCTCGACGGAGTCCTTTGACCGCTTTCGAAGGCGGTAGAACGTCAGGTCCTGATCGAACATGGGGCAGCGAAAGTGGACGACGGCTGTGTCCGGCAGGCGGCAAAGTTCGTCGATGAGCTCGCCTACTGTGATGATCGGGGGATGGTCGACTGCCTTGTGGTGACCCTTAGTCATGACCCTTTACTCCTTCTCTGGCGTACTAACCGGAGCCGGATCGGCTCCGTTCCAATTTCGTTCAGCAGATTGAGAAGCTTCAAGGGATAACGCAGTGCGGCAGCCTGGCTGCTAGATCCTGGTCAGCCCACAGGTCGCGGCCAGCCGCACGAGTTGCGCATCCGTGCGCGCGCCGGTCTTGGTCTTGATCAGGTAGTGATAGTTCTGCACCGTCTTGACGCTGAGATTGAGATGCGTCGCGATCTGCTCGGTGGTGGCGCCGCCGGCGAATTGGCGCAGGATCTCGATCTCGCGCTCACCCAGCTGGTCCAGCGCCGAACCCCTCGGCGACAGGCTGTCCTCGGCCAGAATATGCGCGATGTCGTCGCTCATGGCGCGCTCGCCGCGCGCCACGCTGCGGATGGCGTGCACAACCGCGGACGGCTCGCTGCTCTTGGTGACGAAGCCGGAGGCACCGGCGCCGAAGGCGGCCTTCACCAGCACGGCTTCGTTGTGCATGGTGAAGACGAGAATCCGCGCCCGCGGGCTGCGCGCGCGGATGTTGCGGATCGCCTCCAGCCCGCTCGCGCCGGGCATCGAGATATCGAGCACGACGACGTCGGGATCATGCGCCTTGAACGCGCTGTAGGCGTCCGCGGCGTTCTCGGCCTCCGCCACGACGTGCAGATCGCCCTGGCTTTCCAGCACGCGCCGGTAGCCCTGCCGGACGATCGGGTGATCGTCGACCAGCAGCACGGAGATGCCTGTTGCTGCAACCTCGCTCATCCCGGCCTCACGCAGCGAGCGGGATGGTGGCGGCAACGCTGAGGCCGCCGCGGGCCGGCAGGATTGACAGCGATCCGCCGGCTGCCGTGACGCGCTCGCGGATGCCGGTCAGACCGAAACCGGCCGACTGCGCGACACGGGCCGCGTCGCCGCCGCCGTCGTCCTCGACGCGGATCAGCAGCGCATCGTCCTCGCCGGCACGGCGTTCGACGCGCAGGCTGATCTCGCGCGCCACGCCGTGACGCAGCGCGTTGGTCAGGCATTCCTGTGCCACGCGATAGGCCGTGGTGGCGGCCGGACCGCTGATGTCGGTGAGGTCACCCCTGAGATCGAGCTGGATCGTCGGCCGCGCCGCGCTCTGCGAGCGCCAGCTGTCGACGAGATTGACGAGGCTTGCCTCGAGCCCGAGCTCCTCGGGCAGCGGATTGCGCAGACGCTTCAATGCATCGCGGAGCGAGGCCATCAGATGATGGGTGGCCTGCGAGATCATGCGCGCATCCTGAGCGATTCCGGTGCTGCGGTCCTTCGTGCTCGCTGTCTCGATTGTGTTGGCGAAGGCGAGAATGGCGGAGAGATTCTGCCCGAACTCGTCGTGCAGCTCGCGGGCGAGGGCGCGGCGCTCGTCGTCGCGGATCTCGATCAGGCGCCGCGTCAGGGCGGCGCGCTGCTCGGTGGCTTCTTCCAGCCGGTTGCCGAGCTCGCCGACGGCGGTGCCGATCATCGCCAGCTCCATCGAGCGGAAGCGCGGCAGTTTCGTGCGATATTGACCGCGCGCCATGCGCTGCAAGGCGGTCACGATCGTGCGCGCCGGCGCCAGCGCATGTGCGATCGCGAGCGACGCCAGCAGCGCAATTGCCGCCGCCATGAGCAGCGCGACATCGATCACATTGAGGATGTATTCCCAGGCCAGCGAGACGGCCGCCGCGCCGTCCGGCGTCGCAACCACGGTGCCGGCAGCCGCTGCGCGGGGGCTGACGGGCCGGATGACCTCGGCGTGGCTGCCGAGGAAGGTGGGCACAATGGCGGCGAACCAGCGCGGCGGCGCCTTGCCCAGCCCCTCGCTCTGGCCGCAGAGGGGCTTCTCGAATGCCACAGCCGGCTGGAACTCGACGCAGACGCCGGGCGAGATCAGCTTCATCGTCTCCAGCGTGCGCCAGTCGGGAACCGGCAGGAGATGCTCGCGCGCTCTGCTGCTGCGCAACAAAAGCTCGCGCCAATACAGCGCCTGGAGCGCCTGCGCGACCCGCTGCGCCGAGGCCGCGGTCGCCCGATCGATGCTGCGATAGGCGTCGAATGTGGCCCACACGGTCGCGGCTCCGAGGCAGAGCACGACGATGAGCAGCAGACGGGCGACAAGCTGAAGCACGAGGCGCATGCGATCACCCCCGACGTTTGGTAAGGTCAGCCTAACAACGCCGCCGCGTCTTGCCAATTGCAGGGGTGGGCCGGAGTGCAGCTCGGGCAAATTTCCCAAGCCGGATTGGGCATGGGTCTTTGGACCTGATACGGCGGCTTTGATCTATTCGGTGGGGACACGCTGCAGGCCAGTGCCTGCAATCCAGGAGCGGTGCAGCATGAGTTCGATCACGATTGGACCGATCGCGGGGACTGCGACCGACCCGTCCGAGCGCAGTGCGCTCCTGTTCTGGATGATCTTCACCGGGCTCTCGATCTTCGCCGTCGTGCTGCTGTGGCGCTTCGGCCTGATCCACCTGATGCTGACCTCGGACCGGACCTACATTTCCAGCGTGATCGCGCTGCTTTATGTCCTCACCTGCGGCCATTGCTTCCTGCGCACGCGGGCGATTGCGCGTGAAGGCGCGGCGGCGCGGCGCTGCCGGGCGGTGCTGGCGGCGCCGGACGGCAGCAAGGCGCTGGATGCAAGCGCGGCGGTGCTGCCGCGCGGCCTCGTGCGCGACCACATCCAGAGCCTGGTGACGAAAGCCGCGGCGCAGGACTACCGGGCGGTCGACCAGACGCTGCTGTTGCGAAATCTCGCCGATCGGTTGCGCGGCTCCAACGGCTTCGGTGCTTTCGTCTCGGACACGCTGATGAAGCTCGGCCTGCTCGGCACCATCATCGGCTTCATCATCATGCTGGCGCCGATCGCGGGGCTGGATGCCGCCGACAAGGTCGCGATGCGCTCCTCGATGGGCCTGATGAGCGACGGCATGGCGGTCGCGATGTACACGACGCTCGCCGGCCTCGTCGGCTCGATCCTGGTCCGCATCCAGTACTACATGCTCGACGCCGCGACCCAGCGGGTGTTCTCGGATGCGGTGCTGCTGACGGAGACCTACGTGACGCCGGTGCTGGAGCGCAAAGGTTCCGGTGCGCCGTCATGATGGATGATTTCGGTCTCTATCCGCGCGAGGAGCCGTTCGACCCCCTGGGCGTGATGCTGTTCAAGGCGCTCCAGGTGATCGCGTTCCTGTTCTTCCTGGCACTGCTCGCCGTCTCGCCGGACGCCAAGGAGGGCAAGATCGACTCCAAGGCGGAGTTCATCATCACGATGGACTGGCCGGACAATCATCCGGACGATCTCGACCTCTTCGTGCAGGATCCGGCCGGCAACATCGCCTGGTATCGCCACCGGGAGGCCGGCTTCCTGACGCTCGACCGCGATGATCGCGGCGGAGCCAATGACTTCATCATCGTCAACGGCAAGAAGATCGCCTCGCCGATCCGCGAGGAGATCGTCACCGTGCGCGGCATCGTCGCCGGCGAATACACCGTCAACGTCTCGCATTTCGTGGCGACGACCGGCGAGCCGGTCACGGCCAACGTGAAGGTGCAGAAGCTCAATCCGACGGCGCAGGTGGTGTTCGACAACAAGTTCACGCTCGACCACACCGGCGACGAGAAGACCGCGGTGCGGTTCCGGATCGATGAGGAGGGCAAGGTCATCAATGTCGACCAGCGGCCGAAATCGCTGCTGGAGACGTTCCGCAGCGGTTGGCGCAACGGCGCCGATCTCGATCCGAGGACCGGTGTGAGCGGGAACCCTATGAGGATACGCCGTGACTAGCCTGCAGACGGTCATCCTGACGCTGTCGGTCGCCTACGCCGTGATCGGCGCGCTGCTGCTGGTCGTACTGGTCTATGCGCGCCTGCACTGGTCGCTGAAGGCGGTCGCGGTGATCGTGACCAGCGCCTTCTATGTCGTCAGCTTCACCGAGATGCGCGGGCTGCTCGGCTGGGCCAGTTCCGACCGGCTGCCTGCCGCCTTCAAGCTGTTGAAGGCCCGCATCGTCGAGCCGCATTCGCTTCAGGGCGATCCCGGCTCGATCTATCTGTGGGTCGAGCAGCTCGACGAGGACAATCGTCCGAGCGGCATCCCGCGGGCCTTTCGCGTGCCCTACAACGACAGGCTCGCCGACAAGACCCATGCCGCGGAGAACGAGATCGCGGCCGGTCATCCGCAAGGCGGGCGCGCCGCGGATTTCGGCGGCGGCGACGGCAGCCTGATCGACATGGTCCGGGAATATGTGACGCCCAAGACCATCTTGGAGACCAGCGGCGGCGATTCCTCGACCGGCGAGTTCAATGCGCCGCCGGCCGGCGCGCAAGGCGCCGTGTTCACGCCGCTGCCGCCGCCGCGGATGCCGCCCAAGGACGAGCAGTAGGCTCTTCACCAGCCGCGCGGGGCGTGCTGGTAAACGGCGCGGTCCCGGCGCATGGTCTTGACCTCCCTCAATTTGGCCTTATCGGGCTTCAATAAGATTTGGAGGGTGGAGGGTGCGTGCTGCTAGCTGTCTTCTCGGATATCCACGGCAACCGGCAGGCGTTTGAAGCTTGCCTGAAAATCGCCCGTGCGAAGGGCGCGGAGCGCTTCGTCCTGCTCGGCGATTTCGTCGGTTATGGCGGCGATCCGGAATGGGTGGTGGATACCGCGATGGAGCTCGTTGCGCAGGGCGCCGTCGCCGTGCGCGGCAATCATGATCAGGCGGTCAATTCCTCGGCCGAGACCATGAACGCCGAGGCGCAGATCGCGATCGAATGGACCCGCGGCCGGCTCGACACCGCGCAGCGGCAGTTTCTGGCTGAATTGCCGATGCTGGTAGAGGACGAGGGCCGCCTGTTCGTGCACTCCGAAGCCTCTCATCCCCAGCGCTGGCACTATGTCCGCTCGACGGTGGACGCCGCCAAGAGCCTGATCGCCACGCCCGCCCATGTCACGTTCTGCGGCCACATCCATCGCCCCGCGCTCTATTCGATGTCGGTGACGGCCAAGATGACGAGCTTCGTGCCGAAGACCGACGTCCCCGTGCAGCTCCTGCGCGGACGGCAATGGCTCGCCGTGCTCGGCTCGGTCGGCCAGCCTCGCGACGGCGATCCCTCGGCGTCCTTCGTGCTGTTCGACACGGTCTCGTGCCAGATCACCTATTGCCGCGCACCCTATGACATCGCGACCGCGGCAAGCAGGATCCGCGACAACGGACTGCCGCCCTGGCTGGCCGACAGGCTGTCGCAGGGGCGCTGACCGCGATGCCGAAACCTCTGGTCAAGTCAGGCGCGGAGATCGACGGTTACACCATCGGTGAATGCGTGCATGCCGGCGGCATGGCGACGCTGTGGACCGTCACCCATCCGGGCATCGACGTGCCCTTGCTGATGAAGATCCCGCGGGTGTCGGAGGGCGAGGACCCCGCCGCGATCGTCTCCTTTGAGATGGAGATGATGATCCTGCCGCGGCTCGCGGGGCCGCACGTGCCGGCCTGCTTCGGCACAGGTGATTTCGCCCACCAGGCCCATGTCGTGATCGAGCGCATCCCAGGCGCCACGCTCTACAAGCGGCTCCCTGAGCTGCCGCTGCCTTATGACGAGGCGCGGCAGCTCGTCGCCAAGATCGCAACCGCGCTTGCTGATTTGCACCGGCAGAACGTGATCCATCACGATATCAAGCCGAGCAGCATCATGTTTCGCGATTCCGGCGAGGCGGTGCTGATCGACTACGGGCTGTCGCATCACAACCACCTGCCGGATCTCCTGCAGGAGGAATTCCGCCTGCCTTACGGCACCGCGCCCTACATGGCGCCCGAGCGGCTGTCAGGGGTGCGCGACGATCCGCGCAGCGACCTGTTCTCGCTCGGCGTGCTGCTCTATTTCTTCACGACCGGCGAGCGGCCGTTCGGCGAGGGCGAGACGCTGCGCGCGATGCGGCGCCGGCTCTGGCGCGACCCGCATCCGCCGCGCAAGATCCGCCCGGATTATCCGCCCTGGCTTCAGGAGGTGGTGTTGCGGTGTCTCGAGATCGAGCCGGTGTGGCGCTACCCGACGGCGTCCCAGCTCGCCTTCGATCTCGCCCATCCGGGCCAGGTCAAGCTCACCGCGCGCTCGGAGCGGCTGAAACGTGATCCCCTCAGCGTCGCCTGGCGGCGTCGTTTCAACCTTGGCGCCATGGCGCCGCGCGCGAAATCGGATGTCGCCGCCCAGATCGCATCGAGCCCGATCCTCGCTGTCGCGCTCGACACCGTGGAGGGCGCACCGGAGCTGAACGAGGCGCTGCGTGTGACCACCGAGCGCATCCTCGCCACCTTGCCGTCGGCGCGGCTCGCCTGCGTCAACGTGCTCAAGCTGAACCGGATCGCGATCGACCGGACCCTGGACGAGCAGGGCTCCAACAAGCATATCGACCGCCTGGTCGCGCTCAGGCATTGGGCGACGCCGCTCAAGCTGGATGAGAGCCGGCTGACGGCTCATGTGCTGGAATCGGTCGATCCCGCCGCCGCGATCCTGGAATTCGCCGAGGCCAACCAGGTCGACCACGTCATCATCGGCGCGCGGCAGAGCTCGTTCAGGCGCACGCTGCTCGGCAGTGTCTCGGCCAAGGTGGCCGCGGAAGCGAGCTGCACCGTCACCGTGGTGCGGCCGCAGCGGCTGGCTGGCAATGTCGGCGGCTCAGATGCCGGCGACATGGCGGGATAGCCCGCCTGGCGTGTTGCGGGCTTGGGTCAGGCCGCGTGGGCGGAGCGCTTGCGGCGGATGGGCCAGGAGAATTGCGGGCCGGGTTCGCCGTGATCCGCGCCGCCGCCAAAATACTGGATGATCTCGCGGCAAGGCTCGCAACTGAACAGGTTACGCGACGCGGACGCCTTGGTCATTTCCTTGAGGCAGTTCGGGCAATGCGGCTTCATCAGTATCGAGTCCAATCCAGAATCTTCAATGCCGGTTCGGCGACCGGAGCGGGTAGTCCAGGTCCGCCGTTTCCTCTCCCGGATCGTCCCGCATCTCGCCTTCGGCAAGTTCGAGCCGACCGAAGAAGTAGTCGAGGCCCGGATGCGGACGACGCGGGATACGGCACCTGCGCTTCGGCTGGCGCTTCACGAGCGCGAATTGCACGGTGTCAGATCCGGTTGCGACGGACGCTGCGCGCCGAACGTGCCGGGACTTGCACCGGTCCGGTCGAAGGACCGAACAGAACAAACGCACTGAAACCAAGCCACAACGCCACGCCAGTCCAGACCAGGGTCGTCGTCATGATGTGCTCCCGTGAAAAACAGGCAAGAACCACTAGCAGTGATTTGCGCGAATCAGGGAAGTCCGGAGGAGTACGGAACGAGGTTGCAATTTTCAGCAATTGCCCACTGCAGCGCCTGGAGGCGCTCCCGTTTATTGCGCGGGCGACCGCCGCACTTTTCCGGCGCGTGCGCCCTCGAGGACATCCCGGATGCGCGGAGCGTTTCGAACACAGCGAAACCCGCAGCGGCCGGTGTAGTCGGTATCGGGCGAACGGGTCGATCGCCCTGACGCGAAGTTGAGGTGGCCGGCGCCGCCGCCGATGTCGAGGACTTCGAACGCAGCGTCCATTGCCCGGAACGGCGTCTGGCTGACGGTCCGTCTGCCCCAGGCCGTTCGCAGGATCAGCGCGCGGCGATCGGTGATCACATAGAGCGTCTGCAGGTCGTGCAGCAGCATCACCAGCGGAGCCGCAACCATCGCAACGCCAACCATCATGAGAGGTTGGGCCGCTTGGTCGATCCAATCGTTCACGGCGGCGACGGCGGTCAGCAACAGCCAGGGGAATCCGATCCACCACAGCAATCGCCACATGATCATCCGGGCAACGCCGTCGGGCTGGCCCTGCCAGACCACCTGCTCGCCGTCCTGCAAGGTCTCGGCGAGCAGGCGCCGCAAGCCTGCCAGGAAGGGAGTGGCACGGATCTCATCCATTCCCGTTGGTCGCAGCGGCCATAGGGCCGGTTCGGCGCTCGAATGGAGGTCAGATGGCCTCGCCGCGGGCTCCCAGCGCGGCGTTGCGGATCGCGGCGATGTTGGCCTTGTAGGCGTCCTGCGTGCCGCCCCTGAACACGGAGGTGCCGGCGACGAAGGCGTTGGCGCCGGCCGCCGCGAGCGCGCCGGCAACGTCGGGGCCGACGCCGCCGTCGACCTCGATGTCGATCGGACGGCCCGCCGTCATCGCGCGGATATCGCGGATCTTGCCGATCGCCGAGGGGATGAAAGCCTGGCCGCCGAAGCCGGGATTGACCGACATCACCAGTACGAGGTCGACGAGGTCGAGGACGTATTCGAGCGCGCTGATCGGCGTCGCCGGATTGAGCGAGACGCCGGCCTTCTTGCCGAGCGCGCGGATCGCCTGCAGCGAGCGGTGCAGGTGCGGACCGGCCTCCGCATGCACGGTGATGTGGTCGCAGCCGGCTTTCGCGAAGGCCTCGAGATAGGGATCGCAGGGCGAGATCATCAGATGCGCGTCGAAGATCTTCTTGGTGTGCGGACGCATCGCCTTGATGACGTCGGGACCGTAGGAGATGTTCGGAACGAAGTGCCCGTCCATCACGTCGAGATGGATCCAGTCGGCGCCGGCGGCATCCACCGCGCGCACCTCCTCGCCGAGCTTGGAGAAGTCCGAGGCCAGGATCGAGGGCGCGATGGCTAGGGGGCGGGGGGCGAAGGCTTGGGTCATGGCGCGTTTTCCCGTGGCGGCCGTGAAAGATGGCCTCGCCTAACATGGGCCTCCGTGGCGGGCAATGCAGGGAAGCCGCGCTTCCTGTGGGCGGAAATTTCTGCCGCGGCCGGCACGAATTGCCGGTGCTCCCCGGCGGTGCCGAGCGCGGCGGAGGCGGATTTCATTGAGCTTTTCACGATGGCACGACGCTTGCTGACGTCAGTCCGGAACATTGGCCGCGGCATGCCGCATCGGTTGGAGTTGTGCAATGTTGTTCGCCCTTGGTGCGGTATCGAGTGCGCTCGGCGCGATCCAGTCGCTGACGAACTCGAAATCGTCCTCATCGACGCAGAAGACGGGATCGACGCAAGGCGCGACCAATCCGTTCGCGATCGACAGCGGCAGCAGCACGACCAGCGGCGCGGCCTCGTCGGTCAACTCGGGCAGATATCCGCAGATCTCGCCGGAGACGATGAACGCGCTGTTCGCGGCACAGGGCCAGTCGACGGACACGAGCGGCGCGACCAGCTCATCCTCGACCGGGTCGGCGTCTTCGGCATCGAAGAGTCCCGAGGATGCGCTGAAGGACCTGTTCTCGCAGATCGATGGGGACGGTGACGGCAAGATCACCAAGTCCGAGTTCGAGGACGCCCTCGGCGCGGGCGGCACCAATCTGGCCAAGGCCGACGAGGTATTCTCGAAGATGGACGCGAATGCGGATGGCGACATCAATCTCGGAGAGATGACGAAGGCGCTGCGGGGCGGCCACGGCCATCATGCAGAGGGTGCCGGCGGCTCGGGCGATGGTTCGGACTCCTCGTCGCAATCCGGCGGCGGCTCGACGTCGACCACGACGACCAATGCCGACGGCTCGACCACCACCACCGTCACCTATGCCGACGGCTTCAAGATGTCGACCACGGTGCCGGGTGCCTCCAGCAGTTCGAATGCCAACGGCGGCGGCAATTCGCCTTATGACTGGTTCGGGCAGATGATGCAGCGTCAGGCACAAGCTTCGGCGGGGTCGGCTTCATCAATGTCGATGAGCGTGTAAGCGCGCTGTCACGATAGGCATAACGGTCGCGGATCTCGCGATTGAAGAACGTCCCTTTTGAGCGCGCTTGACTGAATGCAGCGGCGGCCTCGGGCGGAACGTCCTCGTAGAGGTAGATCCTTCCGCTGACGAAAGTCACCTTCTGCTCGCGCGTGCCTGGCGCATATCGAACGAAGCGGATCACGGACGACGGCATGGCGGAACACCTCGGTCCACCGGGACAACGCCGTGTCCGCCGTTTCGTTTCTCGCCTAGCCGAACCTGTCTTTCCACGCCGGCAGCGCACCGGGAAACGGCAGCGCGGTCGCGCTGTACACGCCGCTTGCGATCGCGCGGGCGACCACGTTGGCGGCGACCATGCCGAGCTCGGTGAGCTCCACCAGCGGCTCGATCGGCTTCTCGCAGGTGGCCGCGGCAAACAGCACGTCGCCGTCGAGCGGAGCGTGCACCGGATAGATCGCGCGGGCAAATCCGGTCTGTGCGATCATCGCGAGCCGCTTGGCCTGCGCCTTGCTCAGGATCGCGTCGGTGACGACGAGGCCGATCGTGGTGTTCTCGCGCTCACGCGCGGCCGGCCCGCCCTTGATGCGCATCGCCAGCATGTCGGGCGTGAACGCAGGCGGCAGGCCCCGTCCGCCGAACTCGCCGTTTTCCTCGAACGGCGCGGCCCAGAACCAGGGCCCGTTGCCGACGGTGACGCTGCCGACCGCGTTCACCACCATGATCGCGGCGACCTTGACGCCGTTCGTCGTGACGGCCGACGCCGAGCCGATCCCGCCCTTGAAGGTGGCGGTGGTCGCACCCAGGCCCGCACCGACGCTGCCGAGCGCGAAGTCGGTGCCGGCGGAGGCAGCGGCGGCATAGCCGAGATCGCGATAGGGCGAGAAGCGGCCCCAGGCCTTGTTGCCGCCGTTGAGCAGGTCGAACACGATCGCGCCCGGAACGAGGGGGACCACGGCCTCCCGGACCCTGAAGCCGCGGCCCTGTTCGGCGAGCCAGGCCTGCACGCCGCCGCCGGCATCGAGACCGAAGGCGGAGCCGCCGGAGAGCGCGATCGCATCGATCCGCTCGACGGTATTGGCGACGTCGAGCAGCGAGGCCTCGCGCGTACCTGGTCCGCCGCCGCGGACGTCGATCGCCGCGACGGCCGGCTGGTCGAAAATGATGGCGGTCGTGCCGGAGGCCACTTCCGTATTCTCGGCATGGCCGACCCGGACGCCGGCGATATCGGTGAGAAGGTTTTTCAAGACGGCCTCGTCGTTGAGAGCATTTCGCGGTCTGCGATAGCGCAGCGATGCCGCAGGCTCAACCGGCGAGCGCGGTCCTGAGCATCTTGGCGAGCTCGGACTTGCGGTAGGGCTTGGCCAGCAGCAGCACGCCGGAATCGAGCCGGCCATGATGGACGATGGCATTTTCGGTGTAGCCCGAGGTGAACAACGTCTTCAGGTCCGGGCGGCGCCGCGCCGCTTCGTCGGCAAGCTGGCGTCCGTTCATGTTGCCGGGCATGATGATGTCGGTGAAGAGCAGGTCGATGGTCTCGTCGCTGTCGATGATGTTGAGGGCCTCGGTGCCGCTGGCAGCCTCGAGCGCGGTATAGCCGAGGCTCTTGACCTGCGTCACGACATACTGCCGCACCAGCGCATCGTCCTCGACGATCAGGACCTTCTCGTCGCCCCCGGCGATGGGCGCGTTCTGGAGCGCCTCGAACTCGGCATCCTGCACCCCGCTCGAGCGCGGCAGGTAGATCTTCACGCTCGTGCCGTGGCCTTCCTCGCTGTAGATCTTGATGTGGCCGCCCGACTGCTTGACGAAGCCGAACACCATGCTCAAGCCCAGCCCGGTGCCCTTGCCGACCTCCTTGGTGGTGAAGAAGGGATCGAACACCCGGTCGATCAGCTCCGCCGGGATCCCGCTGCCGGTGTCGCTGACCGCGATCATCACATAATTGCCGGCAGTGACGTCGGGGTTCATGCTGGCGTAGCCGTCGTCGAGGAAGATGTTGCGGGTCTCCAGCACCAGGGTGCCGCCATCGGGCATGGCGTCGCGCGCATTCAGCGCGAGATTGAGGATCGCGGTGGACAGCTGGCCGGGGTCGACCAGCGTCGGCCAGGCATCCTCGGTGAGCTGCGGCATGATGGTGATCTGCTCGCCGAGCGTCGGATGCAGCAGCTTGGCGGCTTCGAGCGCCAGCGCATTGACGTCGATCTCGCGTGGCTGGAGCGGCTGCTTGCGGGCGAAGGCGAGCAGATGCCTGGTCAGCTGCGCGCCGCGCTCGGCGGCATCGTCGATCAGCTTGGTGATGGCGGCAAGCTCGGGCCGGTCGGCGACCGCGTCGCCGAGAATGCCGATCGTGCCGGTGATGACGGTCAGCACGTTGTTGAAGTCGTGGGCGACGCCGCCGGTCAATTGCCCGATCGAGTCCATCTTCTGGATCTGCCTGAGCTGGGCTTCGGCGGCCTGCTTGTCGGTGAGGTCGCGGCCGATGAAGTAATGGCGCTTCACCGGCTCGGACCAGGTGCCCATCCAGTTCAGCGTGACCTCGTGACCGTCGTAATGGTAGTAGCGCGCCTCGAAGCTGCGCTTGACCGCACCGCGACGGGCTGCGCGCATCTCGTTCCGCGTATTCTCGAGATCGTCGGGATGGATGAACTCGGTCGCGCTGTGCCCGACCATGTCCTCGGGGTCGTAGCCGAGAATGTTCTTCACGCTCGGGCTGACCTGGACGAAATTGCCATAGCCGTCGGTGACCAGGATCAGGTCCTGCGACGTCTCGAAGATGCGCTGGCGTTCTTCGGTCTCCCGGCGCAGCTTCTCTCTCGCCTGCTTCTCTTCGGTAATGTCGTGGGCGATCTTGGAGGCGCCGATGATCTCTCCCTCATCGGTCCGCAGCGGCGTAACGTTGAGGACGACGTCGAGCGGGCTTCCGTCCTTCCGGATCCGGATCGTCTCGTGCTGGGCGATCGACTCATTGCCGGCGATCCGGTTGAGGATGCTCCTGACCTCGCCCTTGAGATCCGGCGGCACGATGATGTCGATCGGCTTGCCGATGGCCTCGGCAGCGGAATAGCCGAAAAGATGTTCGGCGGCCTTGTTCCAGCCGGTGATGATGCCATCGAGCGATTTCGTGATGATGGCATCGTTGGACGACTCGACGACCGCGCCGTACAGCGCGAGCCGCTTGCCGTAATAGTCGCGTTCCGAGGCCGATTGCTGCCGCAGCCTGCCGACGAGGCCCACCGTATGTGCCTGGAGGCGGACATTCTCGATGAGAAGCACTGCGAGCACGAAGGTCGCCGCAGCGAGACCGTAGAGCCGTCCGGCATAGAAGCCGAGATCGAAGCGTGCGACGTTGACGATCGCCGACAGCGCGATGTCGAACAGCCAGGCGCACATGACCACCATGAGCCAGACGTCGATCACCGTATGCGGCTTGCGGAACCAGAGCGAGACCAGTGCGGCAAAGCTCAGCGACCACACGAAGGACACGACTCCGATCATGGTTGGCGTGTACCGGCCGTCGCGCAACAGGACCGGCAGCAGATCGTGCTGCGCGGTCACGATCCAGGCGAACACCGCCACCGCGGCGATGACGCCGAGCACGCTGGCGTAAATCGCCCGGCTTGCCGCGCCGCGGATCCGGGGGCCACCGTCCTTTTCTTTCAGCCAGGCATAACCCATCACGCACAGCGGAAAGACGGCGTGCCAGATCATGTAGAGCCAGACCGTGGTCTGCCGGCCCGCGCCGAAGAGCCCGGCGGGTGCGAACAGTCCGGGGAAGGTGAGGGCATGAACCAGCGCCGCCGCAGCGGTGAAGAGATAGCCGGTCGCGAGCCACAGCAGCGCGCGGGTCCGCAAGATCGCAAACTGCGACAGCAGCAGCACCGCCGTGACGATGTCGCTCACGGCGAGCGCCGATTGATAACTCGCGACGAAGGCCGGCACCGGCAGGAGCGGGGTACCCGCGAAGGGCACGGCCGCTGCGAACAGGAGCGAGGACACGCCGACGATCGTCGACGCTGCGGCGCGGTCGGCCGAAGTGGCCGGCAGGGTCGAGAGAAATGTGCTCCGGTCGACCGTCGCAGGCACATCCACCTCTCGCGGGTTGGTCTTGGGCTGGTCGGGTCTGAGCATCTCCGCAAGTCTCATTCGGCCGGCAGTCCGTTCATGGTAGCGGTTCTGGGCGCGGATCGTGAACAAGACCGGCCACGACTCAACCGAAGGTTACAGCTTTCTTAATCTCGGTGGGAACACGGAATGGGGCCTGGGTAAGGTGCCCTTTACTGGGGCGATGCCACAATGCCGCTCCGCCGCGGCGGGTTCCAGGTTCGAACCTGGCGATTCGGATCTCGATATCGGGAGTTGTTCCCCCATGCCCCGCGTTCTCATCATCGACGACCAGAAGGACGTCCGTGCGATGGTCGCGATCGTGCTTCGGGTCAATCATTTCGAGGTCGTGGAGGCCGAAAGCGGCGCGGCGGGGCTGAAGGCCTTCGCGGAAAGCCCCTTTGACGCGGCGATCGTCGACATTTTTCTCGGCGACACCAGCGGCGCCGACGTCATCGCGACCCTGCGCGAGCGTGCACCGACGCTCCCCATCATTGCGGTCTCCGGGATGACGGCGCTCGATTTCGTGGACCAATCGCCCCACCTCGCCAACGTGGTCTGCCTGCAAAAGCCGTTTCGGCCGAACGACCTGCTGCAGGCCTTGCGGAAGGCCCAGGCCGCGGCCGGCGGCAAGCTGGCCGCAGCCGTCTGATCCTGCCGCAAGAAGAAACGCCCCGGGCCAGGCCGGGGCGCGATGATGATTGGATGGCGGCCCAAAGGCCCGGCAAGCGCGCTCAGGTGCCGTTGCCGCTGATCTCGGCGTAGCCGCCCTTGGCGTCCCACTTGTAGACGACGTAGTCGATCTGCTTGATGTCGCCCTTGGCGTCATATTCGACCGGGCCGATCACGGTGTCCCACTTGCCGGCCTTCATCGCCGCCATGACCTTCTTGGCGTCGGTGGTGCCGGCCTTCTTGGCCGCCTGCGACCACACCTGCATCGCTGCGTAGGTGTAGAGGGTGTAGCCCTCGGGGTCGATGTTCTTGGCCTTGAATGCCTCGACGATCTTCTTGGCGGTCGGCTTGTTGCGCGGGTCGGGGCCGAAGGTGAACAGCGTGCCTTCGCCGGCGGGGCCGGTGATGGAGGCGTACTCCTTGTCGGCGAGCGCGTCGCCGGCCATCAGCACGGTCTTGAGGCCCTGGTCCCGCATCTGGCGCAGGATCAGGCCGCTTTCCTGATGATAGCCGCCGACATAGACGAGGTCGATGTTGTCGCGCTTCAGGCGGGAGACGATTGCGTTGAAGTCCTTGTCGCCCTTGTTGTACGACTCGTACATCTTCTCGGTGACGCCGGCCTTGTTCAGCGCCTTCTTGGTCTCGTCGGCAAGACCTTTGCCGTAAGTGGTCTTGTCGTTGAGAATCGCGATGTTCTTGCCCTTGTAGTTCTTGGCGATGTACTGCGCGGCGATCAGGCCCTGCTGATCGTCGCGGCCGCAGACGCGAGCCACGTTCCAGAGCTTGCGCTCGGTGAACAGCGGGTTGGTCGAGGCCGGCGTGATCTGGAGCACGTTGCCGTCGGCATAGGCTTCCGAAGCCGGGATCGACGACGACGAGCAATAGTGCCCGGCCACGAACGGGATTTTCGCGCCGGCGATCTTCTCGGCGATCGAGCGCGCCTGTTTCGGATCGCAAGCGTCGTCTTCGACGGAGAGCGCGAGTTTCTTGCCGTTGACGCCGCCGGCGGCATTGATATCGGCCACGGCCATCTCGGCGCCGTTCTTCATCTGGCGGCCGAAGGCGGACTCGCCGCCGGTCATCGGGCCTGCGACTGCGACGGTGACATCCTGCGCGAATGCCGCGCCCGACAGCGCGAGCGATGCGCCGAATGCCAGACCGATGAGCTTCAGTGATTTCATGAGATACCTCGCGGGTGGTCGCCTGTGGAAGTTGCCGGGCATGCCCGGTTCAAACCGGCGCCATTCTTGAATGAATTCGAGGAGAAGTCACCGGCAAAATACGGGCATTTGCGGAGATATCTCGCCACATTCGGCCGCACTTGTCGGTCTTGGCTCGGTCAGCCGTGGCGGCCGCCTTCCAGATAGGCGGCGCGAATCTCCGGGCGCTGCAGCAATTCGGTGCCGGTCCCGGCCAAAGTGATCAGGCCATTGACCATGACGTAACCGCGATGGGCGAGCTTGAGCGCATGGTTGGCGTTCTGCTCGACGATCAGGACGGTCAGACCGTCCTGCCGGTTCAGGGTGCGGATCGCATCGAAGATCTGGCGTGCGATCAGCGGTGCGAGGCCGAGCGAGGGCTCGTCGAGCAGGAGCAGGCGGGGGCGGCTCATCAGCGCGCGGCCGATGGCCAGCATCTGCTGCTCGCCGCCGGACAGGGTTCCACCGCGCTGGGCATAGCGTTCCTTCAGCCGCGGAAACAGCGCGAACACGCGTTGCAGCGTCGCCTCGCGCTCGGCGTCGGTGCATTCGGTCGAGTCCGCCCCCATCTGAAGATTTTCCGCAACGCTCATGCGCGGGAAGATGCGGCGGCCCTCCGGCGATTGCGCGATGCGCAAATGCGCGATCTCGTGGGTGGGAACGTCGGTGATGTCGCGGCCTTCATAGAGGATCTGGCCGGCGCGGGCACGCGGCTTGCCGAAGATCGTCATCATCAGTGTCGACTTGCCGGCGCCGTTGGCGCCGATCAGCGCGACGATCTCGCCGGCATTGATCTCGATGTCGACGCCCTTCAGCGCCTCGATCTTGCCGTAGGCGGCGCGAAGACCGTGGATCGCGAGCAGGGGAGTGGGCGCCGATGTCACGTCCCGTTCTCCATCACGGCCACGGCCTCGTCCTCGTCGGCGCCGAGATAGGCGGCGATCACCTTCGGATCGTCGCGGACCTCGCGCGGCGTGCCTTCCGCGATCTTCACGCCATGGTCCATCACCACGATGTGGTCGGAGATTTCCATCACCACCGACATGTCGTGCTCGATCAGCAGGATCGAGGTGCCGAGTTCGTCCCGGATCGAGAGCAGGAGCTCGCTCAGGGCCGCGCTCTCGCGCGCATTGAGGCCGGCCGCGGGTTCGTCCAGGCACAACAGGGCGGGCTCGGTGCACATTGCGCGGGCGATTTCCAGCCGGCGCTGGTCGCCATAGGCGAAATTGCCGGCGGCGTCGTCGGCGCGGTCGAGCAAATTGACCCGCTTCAGCCAGTCGGTGGCCAGATCGATCGCACGCTTTTCGGCGTCACGGTAGGTGGGAACGCCGAGGAGACCGAGAAGGGTGTAGCCGGAGGCGCGCATCAGCGCGTTGTGCTGCGCCACCATCAGGTTCTCCAGCGCGGTCATGCCGGGAAACAGGCGGATGTTCTGGAAGGTACGCGCGACCTTGGCCTGCTTGGCGATGCGGAAATCGTTCAGCCGCTCCAGCGCCATCACCCTGCCGTCGTCGTGGGTGAGGCGAATGGTGCCGCCGCTCGGCTTGTAGAACCCGGTGATGCAGTTGAAGACCGTGGTCTTGCCGGCGCCGTTCGGCCCGATCAGCGCGGTGATCTTCTTCCGCTCCGCCGAAAATGACAGGTCCTGCACGGCAACGATGCCGCCGAAGCGCATGACGAGCCGGTCGACGCTCAGAATCTGGTCGGCGCTCATCCGTGCCCTTCCTTGACGAGGTCGGACGAGATCGCCTCCGCCTTGGTCAGATACACGGTGGGTGCGCGATGGCCGATCAGACCGCGCGGCCGCCAGATCATGATCAGCACCATCGACATGCCGAACACGAGCATGCGGTAGGTCTCGAGGCCGCGGAACAGCTCGAAGCCGCCGATCATGGCGAGCGCGGCAAGCGCCACGCCGAGCTGCGAGCCCATGCCGCCGAGAACGACGATGGCGAGCACCAGCGCCGATTCCTGGAAGGTGAAGGATTCCGGGCTGATAAAGCCCTGGCGGGTGGCGAAGAACGCGCCAGCGAAGCCGCCGAACATGGCGCCGGTCGCGAACGCCGTGAGCTTGGTGGTCGTGGTGTTGATGCCGAGCGCACGGCAGGCGACTTCGTCCTCGCGCAAGGCCTCCCAGGCCCGCCCGATCGGCAGGCGGCGCAGCCGGATCGTCACCCAGTTAGTGAGGAGCGCCAGCGCCAGGATCAGGTAGAACAGGAAGACGATGCGGTGGGTCGGCGAGTACTCGATGCCGAGCCTTGCGGCGAGCCCTTCGTCGCTGTTGTCGAGCGGGATGCCGAAGAAAGAGGGGCGCGGAATGCCGGAGACGCCGTTCGGACCGCCGGTCAGCTCCTGCCAGTTGATGATGACGAGGCGGATGATCTCGCCGAAGGCGAGCGTCACGATGGCGAGGTAGTCGCCGCGCAGGCGGAGCACGGGGAAGCCGAGCAGCACGCCCCAGAACGCGGCGAGGATGCCGGCGAGCGGCAGGCAGATCCAGAACGACCAGCCGAAATTGGTGGCGAGCAGTCCGTAGGAATAGGCGCCGACCGCATAGAAGGCGACGTAGCCGAGATCGAGCAGGCCGGCGAGCCCGACCACGACGTTCAACCCCCAGCCCAGCATCACATAGGTGAGCACGAGGATCGCGAGGTCGAGGATGTAACGCTGGTCATAGAAGATGACGGGCACCAGCACCGTAAAGACCAGAAGTGCCGGCGCGAGGTAGCGGCCGATGAAGGACATGCCGCTCTGCACCGCCGGCGGCACCAACTTCTCGGCGCCGGTCGGGCCGATCCATTGCCGCAGCAGCTCGATCACGATCGAGCCGCCGAACACCGCCCCGACGAGGGAGGCGAGTTCGCCGAAGCGCGTCCAGTAGGTGAGCTGGCCGTCGGAGCCCGCCTCGGTGCGGATACCGACCATCAACGAGAACAGCACCAGCGCGATCAGCGCGTTGATGAAGGCCGTCTTCAGGAGGGAGGTGAGGCCTGTTGCGGGTTTTGCCGTCATGGTCGAGGGAGCTGCCACGCGTGACCGTCAGACTTTTTCGACTTCGGGACGACCGAGCAGGCCGGTCGGCATGAAGATCAGCACGACGATCAGGATCGAGAACGCCGCGACGTCCTTGTATTCGACCGAGAAATAGGCCGACCAGAACGTCTCGATCAGGCCGATCGCAAGCCCTCCGAGCATGGCGCCGGGCAATGAGCCGATGCCGCCGAGCACGGCAGCGGTGAACGCCTTGATGCCGGCGACGAAGCCCATGAAGAAGTCGACGAGGCCGTAATAGAGCAGGTACATCAGGCCGGCCACCGCAGCGAGCGCGGCGCCGATCACGAAGGTCATGGAGATGGTGCGGTCGACGTTGACGCCGAGCAGGGCCGCCATGGTCTGGTCCTGCTCGCAGGCGCGCATGTCGCGCCCGAGCCGGGTGCGGGAGACCAGCCAGGTGAAGATCGCCAGCAGCACGATGGTCGTGACGACCACCATGATCTGGATGTTGGAGAGCTGGATCACGAAGCCGTCCGCGCTCTCGTGCAGCGTGTAGCCGCCGGTGATGAAGGGCGGGATCGGCTTGACGCGCGCGCCTTGCGCCACCTGCGAATAGTTGGTGAGCACGAAGGACATGCCGATCGCCGACAGCATCGGGGCGAGACGGAAGGAATGGCGCAGCGGCCGGTAGGCGATGCGCTCGATGGTCCAGCCATAGAGCGCGGTGATCGCCATCGAGACCAGCAGCACGACGAGCAGGATCACGGGGATGGCGGTCAGCCCGAGCGAGATCAGGATCACGAAGGTGATGAGTGCGATGAAGCCGCCGATCATGAAGACGTCGCCATGGGCGAAGTTGATCATGCCGACGATGCCGTAGACCATCGTGTAGCCGATCGCGATCAGGCCGTAGATCGAGCCCAGGACGAGACCGTTGATGAGCTGCTGGGCGAAATAATCCATGGGCTGCCGTTACCAAACCTGACGCCGCTCAAAGGGAGCTATTCGAGAGAGAGTCTTGAGTTTCTTCTCGGGCCCCGGCAGCCCTTGAGCATTCTTCAGGTTTTGTAACAGGAGGGAACTGGCGGCTGCAACTAGCGAAGCCGCGGCAGACGGGCTTGTACAATGGTCATTTCGTTACGACTGTCGTCTTTTCCGGTTCCTCAACTGCGAGGAACCGGGTTCCCTCAGGCAACCAAAGTGGATGCCCGCCGTTGTCTCGGCTCTGACGTCCAACAAGGGAGTTTCCCGAAATGACGAAGCAGCAGAACCAGAATCCGGGCCAGCAGAGTCAGAACCCCGGCCAGCAGCGCCCCGGTCAACAGCCCGGGCAGCAGGGCGGCGGCCAGAAACCCGGACAGCAGCAGCAGAACGATCCGATGCGCCAAGGCGAGCGTCCAGGCCAGCAACAGGGCGGCCAGCGCGATCAGGAATAGCGAGTTTGGGAGCCCAGGAGTGAGGAGGCCCTGCCGAGAGGCGGGGCTTTCCTTTTGCCGCCCAGGTCCCTGGGACAGTTCCCCGTCCCCAGGGCAGTTAAGGTAAACAGAGAGTTTAAATTGCCGCCACGGTCTGATGCGAGTTAGCTCGGCGAAGCCGCGGCCTTTTCGTCGAAGGCCGGCAAACAGGCGGGAAGCGGCATGTTCGGGAATTGGCGGATCGGTTCGGTCAACGGCGCGCTGCTGGCGGCCTATTTCATTCCGGCCTGGGCGATGGTTGCCTTCAACATCATTGTCGCCCCGGTGCACGGCCTCTACGAGCGCCCGAGCGTTGCGGTCGCGCTGTTCCTGAGCGACCATCTCCAGATGGCGGGGATGGACACGGTGCGCGCCGCCTGGCTGCTTGCGCTGGGCCGGCTGACGGTCGTGGCGTTCTTTGCGATCTTCCTCGTGCTGCTGTGCATTCCCCGAATCCGCAAGAACGGCGGCTGCGACGAGGCGCTCGGCATCGCGCTGGCGATCGGCAGCCTGATCTCGTTTGCCAGCATGGTGATGGCCTCGAAGGTCGGCGAGATGGCCGCGCTGCGGCTGCATGCCACCGAGCTCCTGCTCTTGCTCGGTGCCGCGATCGTGGTGGTGATCGAGAAGCCGGCGGCAGCGCCGAAGACGTCGGAGATCGCCGCGACGCCAAGCCTTGAGCCGCTAGGCCTTGAGCCGCTAGGTCTTGAGCAGGCCGAGCTCCTGCACAATCGCTGAGGCTTCCTTGACGGCGTGGTTCACCGCCGGCACGCCGCAATAGATCGCCTGCTGAAGCAGGATTTCCTTGATGTCGTCAGGCGTGAAGCCACCCTCGGCGAGCGCAGCGCGCACGTGCAGGCGGAATTCGTCCCATTGCCCGAGCGCGACCATGGTGCCGATCACCAGCACGCGCCGCGTGCGCTCGTCGAAATGCGGCCGCGTCCAGATCTCGCCCCAGGCATAGCGCGTGATCATGTCCTGGAAGTCGGTGTTGAACGCGTTGCGGTTCGCGATCGACTTGTCGACCCAGGCATTGCCGAGCACTTTCCGGCGCACGTTCATGCCGGCGTCGCGGCGCTTCTGGTCGTCCATGATGTTTCCTCCTTCGTCATGCGAGCGCAGCGAAGCAATTCAGAAATGTGTCCGAGGAGAGAGTCTGGATTGCTTCGTCGCTACGCTCCTCGCAATGACGGTTGCGGTTAACGCTGCGTCAAAAAGCCCACCACCGCATCGGTGAATGCGTGCGGCTGCTCGACGTTGGAAATGTGCGCGGCGTCGATGATGGTCATGCTCGCGCCCGGAATGTTCGAGCGGATCAACTCGGCCGCCGAGATCGGCGTCGCCACGTCGTGGCGGCCGGCAATCACCAGCGTCGGGCTCTTGATCCTGGGCAGCAGCGCACGCTGGTCGAGCGTCGACAGCGCCTCGCAGCAGGCAAGATAACCCTCGACCGGCGAGGCGAGCAGCATCGATTTCATCTTCGCGGTGATCTCCGGCTCGCGTTCACGGAAATCCTGGGTCAGCCAGCCCGCGATCACGGCATCGGCGACGGCGGTGATGCCGCCCTCCTTCACCGCCTTGATGCGGTTATGCCAGTTTGTAGGATCGGGATAGTAGCAGGACGTATTGGCAAGGATGAGCTTGCCGAACCTTTCAGGCGCGTTGGCGCCCAGCCACTGCCCGACCATGCCGCCCATCGACAGGCCGCACCAATGCACCTTCTCGATGTTGAGATCGTCGAGGATCGCCAGCACGTCGCGGCCGAAACGCTCCATCGTGTAGGGGCCGGGCGGGACGTTGGACTTGCCGTGGCCGCGGCGGTCGTAGCGGATGACGCGAAACACCTGCGTCAGCGCCTTCATCTGCGGCTCCCACATCTGCAGCGTGCAGCCCAGCGAGTTGGACAACATCAGCGTCGGCCCGCCGTCGCGGCCCTCGACGGAGACGTTGAGCAGACATCCGTCGGCATCGATCATGGGCATGCGGCGTCTCCGTCGTATTTGCGGTTCTTATTCGCGGTCGAGGCTGTCGAGCAGCCGGTCGATCAGGGCTTGGGAGGCTCCTTGATAGGCCATCGGCTCGAACAATGCCGCAATTTTTTCCGGAGAAAGGTGCGCATTGACCTGCGAATCGGCCGACAGCACCTCGCGCAGATGCTTCCTCTCGGCGACCGCGCGCTTGCTCGCGGCCTCGATCAGATGATGCGCATCGCTCTTGCCGATCTTTTCGGCCAGCGCGAAGGTGACCGCTTCGGCCATGATCAGCCCCTGTGTCGCATCGAGATTGCTGCGCATGCGCACCGCATCGACCTCGAGTCCCTCGGCGATGTCGACGACGGCAGCAAGCGCGCCGGAGGTGACCAGCATCAGTTGCGGCAGCGTCGGCCATTCCGCATGCCAGGGGCCGGCGCTGCGCTCGTGGTCCTGCACCTGCGCGGCCAAGATCGTGGCGGCGAGCTGCGGGGCCATGGTGGCGGCGCCCAGCGCGGTCGCAGCGGCGACCGGGTTGCGCTTGTGCGGCATGGTCGAGGAGCCGCCGCGGCCTTCGCCGGCGGGCTCGAACGCTTCGGCGACGTCGGTCTGCATCATCAGCGAGACGTCGCGCGCGATCTTGCCGCAGCTGCCGGTGAGAATTGCGAGGCAGGATGCAGCCTCGGCGATGCGGTCGCGATGGGAGTGCCAGGGCGCCTCCGGCAGCGGCAGACCGAGCTCCTGCGCCAGCCGTTCGGCAACCGCGATCCCCTTGTCGCCGAGCGCGGCGAGGGTGCCGGCGGCGCCGCCGAATTGCAGCGCGAGGCCCTCGCGGGAGAGCCGGCGCAGGCGGCAGCGGGCGCGGGCAAGGCTCGCGGCATATTCAGCCGCCTTCAGCCCGAACGGCATCGGCAGCGCATGCTGGAGCCAGGTCCGCGCCACCATCGCGGTGTTGCGATGGCTGCGCGCCAGTGCGGCAAAGCCCTTGATGGCGCGGCTGAGGTCGACATCCAATGCATCGATGGCGGCACGAAGCGTCAGCATCGTCGCGGTATCGATGACGTCCTGGCTGGTCGCGCCCCAATGCACGTAGCGCGCGGCCTCCGCGTCGGTCTTGCCGACATTGGCGGTCAGCGTCTTGACCAGGGGAATCGCGAGATTTCCCGATCGCGTCGCGGCCTCGGCCAGTGCGGCGATGTCGAAGGAATCGGCCTTGCACGCGGCCTCGATCGGGCCGATGGCGGATGCCGGAATCACAGCCGTGGCGGCCTCGGCGCGTGCCAGGGCTGCCTCGAAATCGAGCATGTTCTGCAGGGTAGACCGGTCGTCGCAGACCGCGCGCATGGCGGCGCTCGACAGCATCGGCGCGAGCAGGGGGGAGAGGGATGTGCTCATGTTGCGCGCGACCTAATCATCATGGCCCGGCTGTGCCAATCCCCTACCGGCCCCACACGTTTTTTTGCAGTTGCGAATATGCATTGCACGTGACCCGGCCCCGCCCTTTCCTTTGCCGCGCCGCTGCGTTACTTGATCAGCACTATAGTTGTCCGATCCGGGAGGCACCTCATGGCCATGACGATGAACGGCGAAGTCCAGCTTGCGGCGCCGCGCGAGGCCGTGTGGGCCAAGCTCAACGACCCCGAGGTGCTCAAGGCCTGCATCCCCGGCTGCGAAGAGCTGGAGAAGACCGACGATGGCGGCTTCCGCGCAACGGCTAAAATGAAGGTCGGCCCGGTGTCGGCGCGCTTCAAGGGCAAGGTCACGTTGTCCGATCTCGACCCGCCGAACGGTTACAAGATCTCCGGTGAGGGCGAGGGCGGGGTGGCCGGATTCGCCAAGGGCGGCGCGGTGGTCAAGCTCGCGGAGAAGGACGGCGGCACGCTGCTGTCGTACGACGTCGAGGCGCAGATCGGCGGCAAGTTGGCGCAGCTCGGCCAGCGCCTGATCAACGGCGCCGCCAAGAAACTGGCCGACGAATTTTTCGCGAACTTCGCCAAGGCGGTACAAAGCTGACACCTATCGCTTTCGGCATGGCGCCTTGCGTTCCGGGCGATGTTGCCCCCGGGCATATTGGCCCATATGATGGGTTGGAATAATTATAAGAACCGCTTCGACGGGACCCGTCGGGGCGCTGATAGAGAGTGCTTATGGCAAAAATCTCCCTCATCGTGAACGGCAATCCTGTGACGGCCAATGTCGATCCGCGCACGCTTCTGGTGCAATTTCTGCGCGAGAATCTGCGGCTGACAGGTACCCATGTCGGCTGCGACACCTCGCAGTGCGGCGCCTGCGTCGTGCATCTCGACGGCAAGGCCGTGAAGTCCTGCACCACGCTTGCGGTGATGGCCGATGGCCACGAGGTCAAGACGATCGAGGGGCTGGCGGCCGACGGCGCGCCGCTGCATCCGATGCAGGAGGCCTTTCGCGAACACCATGGCCTGCAGTGCGGCTTCTGCACGCCGGGCATGATCATGACCGCGATCGACATCGTGCATCGCAAGGGCCACGAACTCGACGACCACACGATTCGCGAGGAGCTCGAAGGCAATCTCTGCCGCTGCACGGGCTACCAGAACATCGTCGCCTCGATTTCCGCCGGCGCAAAGGCGATGGCGAAATCCGACCTCGCGTAACGCGCATCCCGCGATCAGGACATCCAGATGTACGAATTCAAATATCATCGCCCTGGGACGGTTCGCCAGGCGGCCAACCTCCTGGTGAAGAACGAAGACGCCAAGGTGATCGCCGGCGGCCACACGCTGATTCCCGTCATGAAGCAGCGCCTCGCAAGCCCGCCGCATCTGGTTGACCTCTCCCATATCGAGGGGCTCAACGCGATCGAGATGAAGGGCCGCTCGCTGGTGATCGGTGCCACCGCCAGGCATGCCGAGGTCGCGACCTCCGCCATCGTCGGTGAGGCGATCCCGGCGCTGGCGGATCTCGCCAGCCAGATCGGCGATCCCGCCGTGCGTCACAAGGGCACGATCGGCGGCTCGCTTGCCAACAACGATCCGACCGCCGACTACCCGGCCGCGGTGCTGGCGCTGGGCGCCACCATCGTCACCAACAAGCGCCGCCTGAAGGCCGAAGAGTTCTTCCAGGGCCTGTTCACCACGGCGCTCGAAGCCGATGAGATCATCACCAAGGTGATGTTTCCGCTGCCGAAAAAGGCGGCCTACATCAAGTTCCGCAACCAGGCCTCTCGTTATGCGCTGGTCGGCGTGTTCGTGGCGCGGCGTCCTTCGGACGTGCGCGTTGCCGTCACCGGCGCCGGCTCTGAAGGCGTGTTCCGCGTCACCGCATTCGAGGAGGCCCTGAAGAAGCGCTTCGCCTCGAAGGCGCTGGAAGGCATCGCGGTGCCGGCGGAAGGTCTCAACAGCGATATCCACGGCAGCGCCGAATACCGCGCGCACCTCATCGGGGTGCTGACGCGGCGTGCCGTCGATGCCGCCAACGCCAAGGCGTGAGGTGACCTCACGCATCGGCCCCGAACATGTCCCGATGAGGGCGTAGTAAGACTGGCTTTCTCATGAC
Organism: Bradyrhizobium sp. GW821-FHT13H06; assembly: GCF_058803975.1. Taxonomy (NCBI): domain Bacteria; kingdom Pseudomonadati; phylum Pseudomonadota; class Alphaproteobacteria; order Hyphomicrobiales; family Nitrobacteraceae; genus Bradyrhizobium; species Bradyrhizobium sp. GW821-FHT13H06. The sequence goes on from NZ_JBXAPN010000007.1 coordinate 158,412, forward strand.
TTCAACGCCCAATTCGTCCGGTGCTTTGCCGGCATCGGTCGATGCGATGCTCGAACTTCTGACGTCGCGGGGCTACCTCGCCGAGCGGTCGCTTGCGACGGTGACCTACCTCTCCCTGCGCATGGGCCGGCCGCTGTTCCTGGAAGGCGAGGCCGGCGTCGGCAAGACCGAGATCGCCAAGGTGCTCTCGGCGGCGCTGGGGCGGAAGCTGATCCGCCTCCAGTGCTATGAAGGCCTCGACGTTTCCTCCGCGGTCTACGAGTGGAACAGCGCCGCGCAGATGATCGCGATCCGGATGGCGGAAGCCGCCGGCGACACCGATCGCGACCAGCTCTCGAGCGATATCTTCGCCGACCGCTACATGATCAAGCGGCCGCTGCTTCAGGCCCTGGAGCCCGACGTCGCCGGTCCGCCGGTGCTGCTGATCGACGAGCTCGACCGCGCCGACGAGGCGTTCGAGGCCTACCTGCTCGAGATCCTCAGCGACTTCCAGGTGACCATCCCCGAATTCGGCACCGTGAAGGCGCCGCATCCGCCGATCGTCATCATCACCTCCAACCGCACCCGCGAGATCCATGACGCGCTGAAGCGGCGCTGCCTCTATCACTGGGTGGATTATCCTGCCGCCGAGCGTGAGCTTGCGATCGTCAAGACGCGCGTGCCCGGCATCTCCGCCAAGCTGTCGCAGCAGGTCGTGCGTTTCGTGCAGGCGCTGCGCAACCAGGACTTCTACAAGTCGCCGGGTGTCGCCGAGACCATCGACTGGGCCACTGCCCTGTCCGAGCTCGATGCCCGGTCGCTGACCCCGCAAGTGGTCGGCGACACGCTGGGTGCGCTGCTCAAATATCAGGACGACATCACCCGGATGCAGGGCGATGCCTTGCAGAAGGTGCTGAAGGAAGCGACGAGCGAGAATTAGTTGGGTCGTTCCGGGGCGATGCGTAGCATCGAACCCGGAACCTCGAGATTCCGGGTTCACGCTACGCGTGCCCCGGAATGACGGCAGGGGCGACAGACCATGGCCATCAACCACCTTGCCCCGGAGCAAACCGAGCAGTTCGCCGACAACATCGTCGGCTTTGCCCGCGCGCTGCGTGCCGCCGGCATTCCCGTCGGGCCGGGTGCGGTGATCGATGCCATGAATGCGCTCGAGGTGATTGACATCGGCAACCGCGCCGACGTCTTCACGACGCTGGAGGCGATCTTCGTCAAGCGCCACGAGCATGCGCTGATCTTCAAGCAGGCCTTCAACCTGTTCTTCCGCGCCTCGGAAGAATGGAAGCACATGCTGGATTCGGTGCCGCTGCCGGAGCAGGCCAAGAAGAAGCCGCAGGCGGGCGCGCGCCGCGTGCAGGAGGCGATGTCGCAGCCGCGGATGACCGAGACGCCGCAGCACCAGGAGCAGGATCTGCGCCTGTCCGTCTCCGACAAGGAGATCCTTCAGAAGAAGGATTTCGCGCAGATGAGCGCGGCCGAGATCACCGAGGCGCTCCGCGCCATCGAGCGGATGCACCTTCCGCAAGCGGAGCTTCTGACGCGCCGGCGCCAGCCCGACGCGCGGGGCCTGCGGCTCGACCTGCGCCGCACGCTCCGCGCATCGCTCCGCACCGGCGGCGACATCATCGACATCCATCGCCTCGGGCGGATCCAGAAGCCGGCGCCGATCGTCGCGCTGCTCGATATCTCGGGTTCGATGAGCGAGTATACCCGCCTGTTCCTGCACTTCCTCCACGCCATCACCGACGCGCGCAAGCGCGTCTCGGTGTTCCTGTTCGGCACCCGTCTCACCAACGTCAGTCGCGCGCTGCGCCAGCGCGACCCCGACGAGGCGCTGGCGAGCTGCTCGGCCTCGGTCGAGGACTGGGCCGGCGGCACCCGGATCTCGGCCTCGCTGCACAACTTCAACAAATTGTGGGCGCGGCGGGTGCTGAGCCAGGGCGCCATCGTGCTGCTGATCTCCGACGGGCTGGAACGGGAAGCCGATTCCAAGCTGGCCTTCGAGATGGACCGGCTGCACCGGTCCTGCCGGCGGCTGATCTGGCTCAACCCGCTGTTGCGGTTCGGCGGTTTCGAGGCCAAGGCGCAGGGCATCAAAATGATGCTTCCCCACGTTGACGAATTCCGCCCGGTACATAATTTGAGTTCGATCCAGGAGCTGATCACGACGCTCTCCCGGCCGCTGCCGCCGCATCACCGCAGCCTGATCCGCTCCGCAGCTTGAGAGGCACCCATGCTCGATCGCGACGAGGATATCCTGAAGGCGGCGGAGGACTGGCAGAAGGCCGGTCGTGGCGTCGCGCTCGCTACCGTTGTCGAGACCTGGGGTTCGGCCCCGCGCCCGGCGGGCTCGAGCCTCGTCATCAACGACGAGGGGACCTTTCTGGGCTCGGTGTCAGGCGGCTGCGTCGAGGGCGCCGTGGTGACCGAGGCCATGGATGTGATCCAGAGCGGTAAACCGAGGATGCTGGAGTTCGGCGTGGCCGACGAGACCGCCTGGAATGTCGGGCTGTCCTGTGGCGGCACCATCCGCGTCTTCGTCGAGAAGGTCGGTTAATCGTGAAGCTCGAGATCCTGCACGAACTCAATGCCGAGCGCGCCGCGCGCCGGCCGGTGATCCTGGTGACCGACACCGAGAGCGGCGAGCAGCGGCTGGTCAAAGCCAAGGATTTTGCCAGGGATCCGCTGCGCACCGAGCTGGAGAAGCAGCTTCGCATGGGCAAGAGCGCCAGTGTCGAGGCTGGCGGCAAGAAGCTGTTCCTCAACGTCTACGCGCCGACGGCAAAGCTCGTCATCGTCGGCGCGGTCCATATCAGCCAGGCGCTGGCGCCGCTGGCGCGCTCGCTCGGCTACGACGTCACCGTGGTCGATCCGCGCACGGCCTTTGCAAGCCCGGAGCGCTTCCCGGACATTCCGCTGATCGCCGAATGGCCCGACACGGCGCTGCCGCCGCTCAACGTCGATGCCTACACCGCCTTCGTCGCGGTGACGCACGATCCCAAGATCGACGATCCCGCGCTGCTGCACGCCTTCGAGCGCAACTGCTTCTATATCGGCGCGCTCGGCTCGCGAAAGACGCATGCCAAGCGGGCCGACCGGTTGCGGGCGCAGGGCGCCAGGGAAAGCGACATCGCGCGCATCCACGCGCCCATTGGCCTTCCGATCGGCGCGGTGTCGCCGTCCGAGATCGCGGTGGCGATCATGGCCGAGATCACGGCCGTGCTTCGGCTGCCTCCGAAAGAAAAAGAAGAGGCGGCATGAAATTCGGACCAGCGAGCCCGAGGGATGCGATTGGCGGGGTGACCGTCCACACCCTGCGCCAGGGGCCGCTGGTGCTGAAGAAAGGCACGAAGATCGGCGCCGCCGAGGTCGAGGCGCTGGAGCGTGCCGGCATCAAGGATATCGTCGTGGTGCGGATGGAGGCGGGTGACGTCTCCGAGGACGTCGCGGCTGCCAGCATCGCGCTCGCCGTCGGCGGCGAGGGTATCCATGTCGAGCGCGCCTTCACCGGGCGCGCCAATCTGTTCGCCGCGCGCCCGGGCGTGCTGGTGATCGACCGCGCCGCGGTCGACCGCATCAACAATGTCGACGAGGCCATCACCTTCGCGACGCTCACCGCCTACAAGCCGGTGGTCGAGGGCGAGATGGTCGGTACCGTCAAGATCATCCCGTTCGGCGTCGAGGGCGCGTTGCGCGATGCGGCGGTGAAGGCGGCCGGCAAGGACGTGCTGAAGGTCGCGCCTTACGTGATCAAGCGCGTCGGCGTCGTCTCGACGCTGCTGCCGGGCCTGTCCTCCAAGGTGATCGACAAGACCCTGCGCGTCACCGCCGAGCGGCTGGCGCCGGCCGGCGCCGGCATCATCGCCGAGCGGCGTGTCCCGCATGAGGAGCACGCGCTGTCGGCCGCGATCAAGGAAGTGCTGGGCCTCGGTGCCGAGCTCGTCATCGTGTTCGGCGCCTCTGCGATCGCCGATCGCCGCGACGTGATCCCCGCGGCCGTTACCGGCATCGGCGGCGAGATCGAGCATTTCGGCATGCCGGTCGATCCCGGCAATCTGCTGCTGATCGCCCGCGCCGGCAGCGTCCCGGTGCTGGGCGCGCCGGGTTGTGCGCGCTCGCCGGTCGAGAACGGTTTTGACTGGGTCTTGATGCGGCTCCTCGCCGGCATCAAGGTGACGCGGTCCGAGCTGATGGGCATGGGCGTCGGCGGTCTCCTGATGGAGATCGTGACGCGGCCGCAGCCGCGCACACAGCCAGAGACGGAGGGCAACAGTCAGGTCGCGGCCATCGTGCTCGCGGCGGGCCGTTCGACCCGCATGGGCGGCCCGAACAAGCTGCTCGCCGAGCTCGACGGCAAGAAGCTGGTGCGCCTTGCCACCGAGCAGGCGCTGGCCTCGAAAGCATCCGAGGTGATCGTCGTGACCGGGCACCAGGCGGAGCTCGTCGAGCAGGCGCTGCAAGGCCTAAAGGTGAAATTCGTCCGCAATCCGGATTTCGCCGGTGGTATCGCCAGCTCGGTCAAGGCGGGCATCGCGGCCGTGCCGGAGACCTGCGGCGGCGCCGTGGTGTGCCTCGGCGACATGCCGCTGATCGATGCCGGCCTGATCGACCGCCTCATCGACAGCTTTGCGCCCGACCGCGGCAATCTCATCGTCGTGCCGGTCAGCGAAGGTCGCCGCGGCAATCCCGTGCTGTGGTCGCGCCGCTTCTTCAAGGAGCTGATGACGCTCGACGGCGACGTCGGCGCGCGCCATCTGATCGCCAAGCACACCGAGGCGGTCGCCGAAGTGCCCGTCGAGGGCGAGAGCGCCTTCCTCGACATCGACACGCCGCAGGCGCTGGAAGCGGCAAGGGGCGGATGACGCTGCCGTAGGATGGGCAAAGGCGCGCAGCGCCGTGCCCACCATCTCTTCGTTGCGATCTACAATTGGTGGGCACGCTTCGCTTTGCCCACCCTACGGCATCTCCCAAGCCCGCCGATTTCAACCCTCCGTTCACCATCTGGAAACGACCGCCGCTTAGAGTCGCCTCGACCTGCCTTGGGGGGAGGGGATTTTCCATGGCTTCGAACGTCGTCGCGCGCCGTTGCGCGATGTTTTTCTTTGCGCTGTCCGTCTGTGTCGCCGGTGCCCGTTACATCACCGAAGCCCATGCCGCCGGTGCCTTTGCGGTTGGCAAATGCGGTGCTTATGGCCAAGCCTTCGATTATGGTCACGAGCATGAAGCGCTTGCCGCGGCGCAGAAGCAGTGCAAGGGCGATTGCACGACCGTCACGATGAAGCGCGCCTGCGCCGCGATGTCGGTCGATCTCACCAATCCCTGCGGTGCCTACGGCTATGCCGTCAAGCCGAAGATCTCCGCCTCGCTCAATGCCGCCACGCGCGAATGCTACAAGTACGGCGGCAAGGAATGCGTGATCCGCGCCTGGGCCTGCGACGCCAAGGGTTGATTCCATCCATCTCTCTTGCTGTCATTCCGGGGCGATGCGTAGCGTCGCACCCGGAATCCATTCGTCCACTTGCTCGGTAGCGCGATGGATTCTCAGGTGCGCAATTGCGCACCGTAGCTCGCGCCAAAATGGCGCGCCCTGGAATGACAGCTGAGGAACCCCATGCAGTTCGACACCAAGATCGCGGTCGTGATCCGCACCGATCTTCAGACCTGGCAGAAGCTCAACGTCGCGTCCTTTCTCACCAGCGGCATCGCCGCCGCTTTTCCCGAATGCATCGGCGAAGCCTATGAAGATGCCTCGGGCACGAAATATCACGCGCTGATCGGTCAGCCGATCCTGATCTATGGCGCCGACGGTCCGGCGTTGTCGCGCGCGCTGGACCGCGCGCTCACCCGGAACGTCATGCCGGCCGTCTATACCGAGGACATGTTCAGCACCACGCACGATGCCGCCAACCGCGAGGCGGTGAGGGCGGTCGCGCGCACCGAGCTCAATCTCGTCGGCATCGCCATGCGCGCCGAGCGCAAGGTGATCGACAAGATCGTCGATGGCCTGAAGTTCCATAGTTGATATCCACCTGCGGAAGTCCTGTCACCGCGCTGTCATGACGGCAGCGCGCTGCGCAACGATTGAGGCGGTTTGACCCGGATCAAGTGGCGGCCGCGCGTGGCCGCTACTCTGCCGTTCGCAATGCGAAGGAGCAGAGATATGCCGACCATGAAAGCCGCAATCGTCAAGCAATTCGGCAAGCCGCTGGTGATCGAGGACGTGCCGGTGCCGCAGCCCGGTCCCGGCGAGGTTCTGGTCAAGGTCAAGGCCTGCGGCGTCTGCCATACCGATCTGCACGCCGCCTCCGGCGACTGGCCGGTCAAGCCGGTGCCGCCCTTCATCCCCGGCCATGAGGCCGCCGGCATCGTCGCAGCGCTCGGGCCCGGCGTGAAAAATCTGAAAGTGGGAGATGCCGTCGGCGTCGCCTGGCTGCATGATGCCTGCATGGCTTGCGAATATTGCGAGACCGGCTGGGAAACACTGTGCGAGCACCAGCACAACACCGGCTACAGCGTGAACGGCGGGTTCGCCGAGTATGTCATCGCCTCGGCCGCCTTCGCCGCGAAGCTTCCGGCGACAGTGGACTTTGCTGCCATCGCGCCGATCCTGTGCGCCGGCGTCACCACCTACAAGGGATTGAAGGAGACCGAGGCCAGGCCCGGCGAGTGGGTGGTGATCTCAGGCGTTGGCGGGCTCGGCCATGTCGCGATCCAGTACGCCAAGGCGATGGGGCTCAAGGTGGTCGCGGTCGACATTGCCGAGGACAAGCTCGCACTTGCACGTGAGGCTGGCGCCGATCTCGCGGTCGATGCGCTCGCAGCCGGCGCTGTGGACAAGGTGCTGGCCGCGACCGGGGGCGGAGCCCATGGCGTGCTGGTGACGGCCGTCTCGACTGCCGCGTTCGCGCAGGCGCTGAAGATGGTGCGCCGCAAGGGCACCGTCAGCCTCGTCGGCCTGCCGCCGGGCGAATTCCCGACGCCGATCTTCGACGTCGTGCTCAAGCGCATCACGGTGCGCGGCTCCATCGTCGGTACGAGGCGCGACCTCGACGAAGCCATCGCGTTTGCCGCCGACGGCAAGGTGAAGGCCGAGGTGGCCAAGGTGCCGCTCGCGCAGATCAACGACGTCTTCGATCGGATGAAGGCCGGCAAGATCGAGGGCCGCATGGTGCTGGACTTCGGCTGACGCTTCATCCCGGCGGCATGCCCGCGAACGTCGCGAGGCCGTGGTCGAGGCGATCCCAGTCATGACCGCGCGCGGCGAAGGTGACTGCCTGCGGCCTGTAGCGGGCGGGCTCGTCGAGGCTTCCGGCGCGGATCGTGAACACGTCGGGATGCGCTGAGAAGGTCATGTAGATGGGCACACCGCATTGCGTGCAGAAGCCGCGCGTCTTGACGTTGCCGCTGTCGGCGACCATGTCCCAATGCTTCGCTTCGCCGGTCAGCGTGACGCCAGCGCGCGCGAATGTCGCGTACGAGCCATGGCCGCTGCCGCTTTCCCGCTGGCAGTCCCGGCACTGGCAGTGATTGCTGAGCAGCGGCTCGCCGGAAATCAAATAGCGGATCGCGCCGCAGGCGCAGCCGCCGGTATAGGGCTTGTCCATCGCGATATCTCCCACTCACTCTTCGCCGCTGATCTCGTCGAGCTTGCGCACAACCTTCTTCCAGCCGCCGCTCATGACCGTGTAGGCCGACTCGTTCCTCGGCAGGACGAAGCCCGCATGGATCAGGCGGATCCGCGTGCCGGCTTCGACCGGCGTGAGGGACCACGTCACGACGGTGTCGAGCGGTGCGCCATAGCCGGTGTTGCGCTCATCGCCGCCCTTCCAGGCGTAGACGAGGCGGCGGTTTGGTACGACCTCCAGAACCCGGCAATGGATCACGCCGTCCCAGTTGCCGCCCGGCGTGGTTTGGAACGTGAAGCTGTTGCCTTCGACGGCCTCGAAGCCGATCGGCTGCATCAGCCAGCGGGCGATCAACTGCGCGCTGGTCAGCGCCTTCCAGATTGTCTCGGGCGTGTGAGGGAAGACCTCGTCGATGACGATATCCCTCGTTTCGGCTTTCAACGCGGCAGCACTCACGGATCGATCTCCTTCAAGAGGTCACGCAGGGTCTGGAAACGCTCGCGCCAGAAGACGCCGTAATGATCCATCCAGGTCACCAGGGGTTCGAGACCTTGCGGTGCGGCGCGGTAATAGACGTTGCGGCCCTCTGCGCGCTCGGCGACGAGACCGGCCTGCTTGAGGGACTTCAGGTGTTGCGAGATCGCGCCCTGAGTGACGCCGCTGCCGCGCGTCAGTTCGGCGACGCTGATCTCCGTGCTTTCGAACACGCGCTCGAACACGGCGCGCCGTGTCGGGTCGGCGAGGGCGCGCATCACGGTGGTGACGGGGTTTTGGGCGGCTTCGATCATGCCGATTGATTAGCATTCGCTAATGCATTAGTCAACACTAATCTAATCTCAAGGGCTACACTCGTCGAGCTTGACTATGACTGACCAGTCAGTCATAAATATCAAATGACCAGGAAGCCGACCAAAGCCGCCTTGCCGGCAGCAACTCGCGCCAGTGCCGAGGGCCCCGCGCCTGCTCGCAACGAAGAGGCGCCTGCCTCGAACCGTGCTACGCGCGCGGCGGAGCGGCGTGCGGCGATCGTGGAAGCGGCGATGGAGGAATTCATCGCGCGCGGGTTTGCGGCGACACGGCTCGACGACATCGCCAAGCGCGCCGGCGTGGCAAAGGGCACGATCTACCTGCATTTCAAGGACAAGGAATCGATGTTCGAGGAGCTGGTGCGTATCGTCATCGTTCCCGTGGTCGCACGGCTGACCACGCTGCCGCCGCCGGCGGGCTCGGTGCGCGACCTGATCGAGGCCTTCGCGAGCAACTTCCTGAACGAGGTGATCGGCACGAGGCGCGGCGATCTGGTGCGCCTGATCGTGGCGGAAGGCCCGCGCTTTCCGTCCGTCGCCGACTTCTACTACCGCGAGGTCGTCTCGCGCGGGATCGCCGCCATGCGCGCGCTGATCGAGCTCGGCATCGCCCGCGGCGAGATCCGGCAAAAGGACCTCGCGCGCTATCCGCAGATCCTGGTCGCACCCGCGATGATCGCGGTGATCTGGCAGAGCCTGTTTGCGAGGCACGCGCCGCTGGACGCGCAAGAGATGCTGCGCGTCCATCTCGATCTGATTTTTGGCGAACGGAGCACGACATGACGTCGTCGCAGGCAATTTCAGTCTTGGCATTGGTCGCCGTGCTCGCAACCGGGCTTGCCGGATGCAAGGAAAGGCGCGATCCCGGCTTCCAGGGCTGGGTCGAGGCCGACATGATCTTCGTCAGCCCGGACGAAGCGGGGCGGGTCACCAAGCTCAACGTCCGCGAAGGCGACGAGGTCAAGGTCGGTGATGCCCTTTATTCCGTCGACGACGATCTCCAGCGCGCCGATCTCAACCAGAACAAGGCGACACTGGCGAACGCGCAGCAGACCTACGACCGGGCGGCCTCGCTGAGCAAGACCGGCTCGGGCACGCAGGCCAATCTCGATGCCGCCGTGTCGGCCTTGCGCGTCGCGGAAGCGCGGGTGGCGACGTCGGAGACGCGGATGGCGCGGCGCAAGGGCTTTGCGCCCGTCGCCGGCACCATTCAGCAGATCTATTTCCGCGAGGGCGAGATGGTGGCGGCGCAGCGTCCGGTGCTGTCGATCATGCCGCCCGGAAACATGAAGCTGCGTTTCTTCGTGCCGGAAGCCGAATTGCCCAAGCTCGCGATCGGCGACACGGTGCGCGTCTCTTGCGACAATTGCGCGGCCGACCTCACCGCAAAGATCTACTTCATCGCAACCTCGGCCGAATACACTCCGCCTGTCATCTACAGCCTCGATGAGCGCAGCAAGCTGGTCTATCTGATCCAGGCGCGGCCCTCTCGTCCCGATGCCTTGCGTGTGGGACAGCCGATCGACGTCTATCTCAATCCGAAGACACCCGTGGCGGACAAGCGATGAGTAGCGGCAACGGCATCGCGATCGACGTCAAGGGCCTGACCAAGTCGTTCGGCGGACGCGAGGTCGTGCACGATCTGTCGATGCAGGTGAAGCGCGGCTCGATCTACGGCTTCCTCGGACCCAACGGCTCGGGCAAGACCACGACCATCCGCATCCTCTGCGGGCTGCTCACGCCCGATAGCGGCGAGGGCACCTGCCTCGGCTACGACATCCGTCGCGATGCCGAGAAGATCAAGCGCCAGGTCGGCTACATGACCCAGCGCTTCAGCCTTTACCAGGACCTCTCGGTGCGCGAGAACCTCGAATTCGTCGCGCGGCTCTATGGCGTCACTGACGCGCGCGGCGCCGCACGCGACATGATCAGGCGGCTCGGGCTCTCGGGGCGCGAGGAGCAGCTTGCGGGCGAGCTCTCCGGCGGCTGGAAGCAGCGGCTGGCGCTGGGGGCCTGCACGCTGCCCAATCCGCAATTGTTGCTGCTCGACGAGCCTACCGCCGGCGTCGATCCCAAGGCGCGGCGCGATTTCTGGAACGAGATCCACGCACTCGCCGCCGAAGGCCTCACGGTGCTGGTCTCGACCCACTACATGGACGAGGCCGAGCGCTGCCACGAGATCGCCTACATCGCCTACGGCTATCTGCTGGCGCACGGCACGGTGGAGGAGGTGATCGCGAAATCCGCGCTGACGACCTACACCGTCACGGGCGAAGGACTGAACGAGCTTGCGGCCGCGCTCACGGGCAAGCCCGGGATCGACATGGTGGCGCCGTTCGGCAGCTCACTGCACGTTTCCGGCCGCGACGTCGCGGCGCTCGAAGGCAGCATCGCGCCCTGGCGCGAGAAGGGCGGACTGCGCTGGCAGAAGTCGCAACCGTCGCTCGAAGACGTGTTCATCGAGCTGATGGGGCGCTCCAAGGACAACTTCCAATGAGCGCCGTCGACCATCCCGCACCCCGACGCGAGATCCGCGAGCGCTTCGGCTTTCTGCGGCGCTCCTATGCGATGCTGGTCAAGGAGTTCATCCAGCTCAAGCGCGATCGCGTCTCGTTCGCGATGATCGTGATGTTGCCCGTGATGCAGCTGATGCTGTTCGGCTATGCCATCAACACCACGCCGCGCCATCTGCCGAGCGCCGTGCTGCTCCAGGAGGACTCCGATCTCGCCCGCTCGATCCTGAAGGCACTGGAGAACACCGCCTATTTCCGCTTCCTCTACGAAGTGCACGACGTCGACGATTTCGACAACCTGCTGAAATCCGGCAAGGTGCTGTTCGGTGTCGAGATCCCGCGCGGCTTCGAGCGGGCGGTGCGGCGCGGCGACAAGCCGGCGCTGCTGGTCGCCGCCGATGCCACGGACCCGGTCGCGGCGAGCGCGGCGATCGGTTCGCTCGGCATGGTCGTGCAGACCGCGCTCAAGCACGATCTCTACATCGGCGATCCCCCGGAGATGCCGTTCGAGATCCGCGCGCACGCGCGCTACAATCCGGCCGCGGCCTCCAGCCTCAACATCGTGCCGGGGTTGGTCGGCACCATCCTGACCATGACTATGCTGATCTTCACCGCGCTGTCGGTCACGCGCGAGGTCGAGCGCGGCACCATGGAGAGCCTGCTGTCGATGCCGATCAGGCCGGTCGAGGTGATGCTCGGCAAGATCATCCCTTACGTGCTGGTCGGCTTCGTCCAGGCCTTCCTGATCATCAGCATCGGCGTCGGCCTGTTCGGCGTGCCCGTGCTCGGCAACCTCGTCCTGCTGGCGCTGCTCTCGACGCTGTTCATCACCACCAATCTGTCGATCGGCTACACCATCTCGACCCTGGTGCAGAACCAGCTCCAGGCGATGCAGATGTCGATGATGTTCTTCCTGCCCAGCATTTTGCTCTCCGGCTTCATGTTCCCATTTGCCGGCATGCCGGCGTGGGCGCAATATCTCGGCGAGGGCCTGCCGCTGACCCACTATCTGCGCATTGTCCGCGCCATCATGCTGAAGGGCGCGACCATGCAGAACCTGCACTTCGACACGCTGGCGCTGGCGGCCCTGATGCTGCTCGCCATGACCATCGCCGTGACGCGCTTCCGTCGCACGCTGGATTGAGGCAAACTGTCCTCGATGTCATTCCGGGGCGCACGAAGTGCGAACCCGGAATTTCGAGATTCCGGGTTCACGCTGCGCGTGTCCCGGAATGACAAGGGGGGATGATGGTTCGTTTTGCGAGCAGGAAGACACGGCAGCATGCCGTCCTCTCGAAGGATTTCGAGCGCGAGCTGACGCGGGAGGTGCTGCGCACCGAGCTGTTGCGGGTGCGGGCGCTGATCCTGACGGGGTGCGTCATGATGTTGTTCCTCACCGCGATCTATTTGCTCGATCCCACTGTGGTGAACCGGGTCTGGCGCGGGACGGAAGGGATCATCCAGGTCTACGGCCTTCTCCTCGGCTTCATCCTGTTCGAGGTCTGGGTCCACACCCAGATCAGGAAGAATCTCCGCCTCGATCGCGACCTGCCGGTGATCAGGCGCTATATCGGCGCGCTGATCGAGACCTCGCTGCCGACCGTCATCCTCATCCTGCAAATCCGGTCCATGGGCGCGAGCCAGGCTCTCGGTTTCGCTGTACCGCTCATGTACTTCATCTTCATCATCCTCTCGACTCTGCGGCTTGATTTCTGGCTTTCCACATTCACGGGTTTCGTGGCTGCCGCCGGGCTTCTGACGGCCGCGCTGTACTACAACCCGACGAGCGAGACCGGCGAGCCCCTGATCTACTTCCACGCCGTGCGCAGCGTGGTCATCCTGATCTGCGGCGTGCTGGCGGGTGCCGTCGGAGCGCAATTGCGGCGGCAATTCGCCGCGAGTATTGCGGCAGCGACCGCGCGCGACCGCGTGACGAACCTGTTCGGGCAGCACGTCTCCCCCCAGGTGGTGGAGCGGCTGATGGCCGCCGGAGCCAGCGCGGGCGGCGATCTCCGCCGTGTCGCGGTGATGTTCGTCGATTTCCGCGGCTTCACCGCCGGCGCGCAGTCGCGCACCCCGCAGGAGGTGGTCGATCGGCTCGACGGCGCCTTTGCGGTCCTGGTCGATATTCTCGACCGTCACGGCGGCATCGTGAACAAGTTTCTGGGCGACGGTTTCCTCGCGCTGTTTGGGGCGCCGCTGGAGGCTTCCGACGCCGCGCACCGCGCGGTCGCCGCCGGCCGCGAGATGCTGACCGCGATGGACCGCATCAACGCGCAGACGAGCTGGCCGCTTCGCATCGGCATCGGCATCCATTTCGGCGAGGTCGTTGCCGGCAACATCGGCTCGCCCCGGCGCAAGGAATACACCGTCATCGGCGATACCGTGAACTTCGCCTCGCGCCTGGAGGCGCTGAACAAGGAGTTCGGCTCGCAGCTCCTGATCTCGGCATCTGTCCGTGAAGCGCTGGGTGAGGACGGCAGCGACGCCGTCGCGCTCGGCGAGGTCGAAGTGCGCGGCTACGTGCAGAAGATGCGGGTGTTTCAGCTGGGGTAGCGCACATCATGCGTCGCCGCGCGCAGGTCTCTTCCATCACACGCGATTGCTCCGATTGCTCCGAATTTTGGGACATGACGAGCGATGCGGCCGGCTTGTAGAGTGCCGGCGAAGCGGCCGGTCGCGGCCGTCACTTGCATGAGGAAGAGACGATGCAGCGCCGCTACATCACCGTCGACGTGTTCACCGATCGCGCCTTCGGCGGCAACCAGCTCGCCGTGGTGCTCGATGCCGGCGGGCTCTCGACCGCGCAGATGCAGTCGATCGCTACCGAGTTCAACTATTCCGAGACGACATTCGTGCTGCCGCCGCGCGACAAGGCCAACGACGCCGAGGTGCGCATCTTCACCCCGGTCCGGGAGCTGCCGTTTGCGGGCCATCCCAATGTCGGCACGGCCTTCGTGCTGGCAACGATCGCGAAAGAATCGAAGCCGCAGCTGCTGTTCGAGGAGAAGGCCGGTCTGGTCCCGGTCGATATCGTGCGGGAGCAGGGCAGGGTGATCAGCGCCGAGCTCACCGCGCCACAGAAACTGGCGAGGCTTGCGGAGCTGTCCGCGGCCGACGTCGCTGCCTGCATTTCCCTGGCGGCGGATGACATCAAGACCGATCATCATGCGCCGCAAGTCGTCGGCGTCGGAACGCCGTTCGTGGTGGCGGAGGTGGGATCGCGCGAAGCCGTGCGCAGGGCCAAGCCCGACGCTGCTGCGTTTGGCCGGATGCTGCCGCGCGACGGCGCTTTCTCGGTCTACTTCTACACGCGCGACGTGCCGGCAGCGGAGGCGCCCTGCGAGCGTCAGGCGCGGATGTTCTTTCCCGGCGCAAGCGGCCTGATCGAAGACCCCGCCACCGGCAGTGCGACGGTCGCCGCCGCCGCGCTGTTCGCCGATCTCGATCCCACGCGTGACGGCGAATTGAAGCTCACCATCGGCCAGGGCTTTGACATGGGCCGTCCGAGCATGCTTCTCACCCGCGTGCGCAAGCAGGACGGCACGATCGTCTCCGCCCATGTCGGCGGGAGCTGCGTGCAGATGATGGAAGGGACGTTCAAGCTCGCGGGAGAGGGGTAGGCTGTCATTCCGGGGCGCGACGAGGTTGCGCCAGCATGACGGCTACGGCGGCAGCTACACCTGCCGCCCCGCCAGATTCTTCACCGTCACCCCGTCGCGCTCCTCGATGATCTCCGCGATCATCTGGCGGTGGCAGTGGGTGTGGTCGCGCTCGTAGCAGAGCAGGCAGATGGGGCCGGCCTTCTTCACCAGCGCCGAGAGCTCGTCCATCTCTTCCCGCGCCTGCGGCGTTTTCAGGTGCTTTGCGTAGATTTTCTCCAGCACGTCGTACTGTCCGCTGCGGGCGGCGAGGCGGCCCTCTTTCGGCGTGCCGAGCGCGGCGAGATGCACATAGGCGATGCCGCGCTCGTCGAGGCCTGCCGACAGCTGCTTCTTGGAAAAGCCCGGCCGGCGCGATGACGTCACCGCGCGCACGTCGACCACGAGCTTGACGCCGGCCTCTTCCAGCTCGTCCAGCACGGCTTTGGGCGGCGTCTGCTCATAGCCGATGGTAAACAGCTTCCTCGCCTTTGCCATGTAGCCCTCAGCTCACCCGCGCGATCAGTTCCATGGCGCCGGCCGGCGCGCGCACCTTGCCCTCGTGGATGACATAGGCGAACACGTCCCGCGGCTCCTTCTTTGGCTTGCCCTTATCGACCTTCTGGAGGTCGTCGGGTTCACCGCCCGAAGCCCAGTCCTGCAAGCGCTTGGCCCAGGCATCGAGCTGCTTCGGCGGATAGCAGGTCTTGATCTCGTCATTGCCCTTCTGCAGCCTTGCATAGACGAAATCGCCGGCAACGTCGGCGATAGCAGGATATTTGCCGTGCTCGGCGAACACCACGGGCGTCTCGAACTCGCGGATCAGCGCGACGAAGTCCGGCGTGCAGAAGCTGTCATGGCGTACTTCCACGACATGGCGCAGTGCACGCCCGTCGATCTTGCGCGGCAACAGCTCGAGGAATTTTCCAAAATCGGCGCCGTCGAATTTCTTGGTTGGGGCGAACTGCCACAGCACCGGCCCGAGATGGTCGCCGAGTTCCAACACGCCGGAATCATAGAACCGCTTGATGGAATCGCCGGCCTCGGCGAGCACGCGCCGGTTGGTGGCGAAGCGCGGTCCCTTCACCGAGAACACGAAACCATCAGGGACTTCGCTCGCCCATTTGCGAAAGCTCTCCGGCTTCTGCGAGCCGTAATAGGTGCCGTTGATTTCGATCGAGGTGAGCTTCGAGGCTGCGTAGGACAGTTCCTTCGCCTGCGCCAGCTTCTCCGGATAGAACACGCCGCGCCAGGGCTCGAAGGTCCAGCCGCCGATGCCGATGAAGATGTTGCCGGATTTTTTTGACGCGGTTTTTGCTTTGGCCACGGAATTTCTCGCATCGACGGGGAGGGACCCCATCCTAGTCAAACCAGTTGTGATTGGCCAGTTGGTCCACCCCGTCTAAGCTTGCGCCCGGACCCGCGAAAAAAGGAGAACAAGATGCGGATGCTGTCGGTGGGAGCGGCGCTCGTCATGATGACATCTGCTGCCATGACATGGCCTGCTTTGGCCGATGACGACGACGCGAGAAGCGCACAGAAGCTCGCCCAGCAGGGCCGCGACGATTACTGGCATTGCCTGGCGCGGGAATATTCGCGCGACTCCAATCAAGGCCTGTCGGAGCAGGATTTCGGCCGCTCGGTTGCGGGTGCCTGTCCATCGGAGCGGCAATATTACCGGGTCGCGCTGCTCGACTATCTCACCACGCAGTATCCGAACATCGATGCCGGCGCCCATCTCGCCACCGCGAACAGGGCGGTGGAGGCGGCGCAGAAGGACATCGTGATGGCCTTCGTCAAGCATCGGCCGCCCGCGAGATAGCGAGCAGGGAGTGGCGAATAGCAATGGCGCAGGAGGCCGGTTTCCCGATTCGCTACTCCCCATTTGCTACTCGCCCCTTTCCGGCAGCTCTCTTCCGGCCGCGCGCTCATCCGTGGTATCAGTGGGCGGATCTGGAGCAGGGAAGGACTTGCATGTCGTCTGAGTCGATGGGGGGCATTCTGGGGGCGATCGTGGCGGCGATCGTGCTTGCGGCTGCCGTCGTGTTCGGGCCGATCGGCCAGTACGGCAAGCCGCCCAGGCCGGCGAAAGTCGAGCCGGCGGCGGCACCGGCCGCTCCCGCCGCGCCCGCGCCGCGCGGCCCGATAATCCGGGAAGTGCCCAACCAATAGGGCAGGAAAACGAGCTTTCTGCCCCTTGCGAAGCGCTTCTGCCGTCCCCATCTAGCCTGTAACGGCGACGTTGAGCGAAGAGCTCCGTCGCTGGGACGACCTTGGAATAGCTCAGGCCTGCGCCGGATGTACGCGCAGGTCCGCCGTTCCGGGGTCGTTGGCATTTTAGGGCCCCTTTTCGGCCGTTCCCCAGAGACCCCGGCTTGGCAGCGCAGGACGCGGCGGATATACGCTGCCGTCATGAACGAAGCGATCAGACCCGGCGCCGACATCCCGCCGCAGGCTCAAGAGGGGCCGGAACTGTCGGTCATCGTCCCGACCTTCAACGAGCGCGACAACGTCACGGTGCTGTACCGGCGGCTGGAGGCGACGCTCGCCAATATCGCGTGGGAAGTCGTGTTCGTCGACGACAACTCGCCCGACGGCACCTGGGACGTCGTGCGCGCGCTGGCGCAGCGCGACAGCCGCGTGCGCTGTGTCCGCCGCATCGGCCGTCGCGGCCTCTCGGGCGCCTGCATCGAGGGCATCCTCGCCTCGAGCGCTCCCTATGTGGCCGTGATCGATGCCGACCTCCAGCACGACGAGACGCAGCTGCCGAAGATGCTGCTGCTCCTCGCCAGCGATCAGGCCGACCTCGTGGTCGGCAGCCGCTACATCGAGGGCTACAAGAGCGAAGGCTTCAACAAGCAGCGCGCCGGAGCCAGTGCGCTCGCGACCGAGGTCGCCAGGAAGATGCTGCGGGTCGAGATCGCAGATCCCATGAGCGGCTTCTTCATGATTCGCCGCGACCGTTTCGAGCAGCTCGCCCCAAAGCTCTCCGTGCACGGCTTCAAGATCCTGCTCGACGTCGTCGCGAGCGCGCACGGCAGCTTGCGCGCCGTCGAGATCCCCTACACTTTCGGCGCCCGCCAGCACGGCGAGAGCAAGCTCGATTCCATGGTCGCACTCGACTTCCTGGGTCTCGTGCTGGCCAAGCTGACCAACGACATCGTCTCGCTGCGCTTCATCCTGTTCGCCATGGTCGGCGGCATTGGCCTCGTGGTGCACTTGACCACGTTGTTCATCGCGCTTCAGCTGTTCAACGCGCCGTTCGCGGAGGCGCAGGCCGCCGGCGCCATCGTCGCCATGACCAGCAATTTCATCCTCAACAACTTCCTCACCTATCGCGACCAGCGGCTGAAGGGCTTTGCGCTGCTGCGCGGCCTCATCGCCTTCTACATCGTATGCAGCGTCGGCCTGCTCGCCAATGTCGGCGTCGCCTTCTCGGTGTACGACCAGGAGCCGATCTGGTGGCTGGCCGGCATGGCCGGCGCGCTGATGGGCGTGGTGTGGAACTACGCGATGTCCGGACTGTTCGTCTGGCGCAAGAAATAGCACGCGATGGGCGGGGTCGACGCGCGGATCGTCCGCAACACCGCGCTGCTGATTCTCGCGCTGATCGGATTGCGGCTCGTTGCGGCCGCATTCACGCCGATCACGTTCGACGAAGCCTATTACTGGATGTGGTCGAAGAATCTGGCGGGCGGTTATTACGACCACCCGCCGATGGTCGCCTATGTGATCCGCGCCGGCACCATGATTGCCGGCGATACCGAGCTCGGCGTCCGCCTCGTCTCGATCCTGCTGGCGCTGCCGATGAGCTATGCGGTCTATCGCTCTGCCGCGATCCTGTTCGGCGGCGCGCGCGTGGCCGCGACCAGCGCCATCCTGCTCAACGTGACGCTGCTGGCCTCCGTCGGCACGCTGATCGTCACGCCCGATGCGCCGCTGCTGGTCGCCTCCAGCTTCGTGCTGTTCTTCCTCGCCAAGGTGCTGGAGACCGGCCGGGGCGCCTGGTGGCTCGCAGTCGGTGCGGCGGTTGGCGCGGCACTGCTGTCGAAATACACCGCGATGTTCTTTGGGCCGGCGATCCTGATCTGGCTCGCGGCCGTGCCGAAGCTCAGGCGCTGGTTTCTCTCGCCCTGGCCCTATCTCGGCGGCCTCGTTGCCTTGGCGCTGTTCTCGCCGGTGATCCTGTGGAATGCGGACCATCAATGGGTCTCGTTCACAAAGCAGCTCGGCCGCGCCAGGATCGAGGACTTCCGCCCCGTCTTCATCGCCGAACTGATCCCGACCCAGATCGCGTTCGCGACGCCGCTGGTCTTCATCCTCGGCGCGATGGGCCTGCACGCGCTGACCTGGCGGCGCGCCGGCGCGCTGGCCTCGCGCGTGCTGATCGAGACGATGTTCTGGACCATCGTCGTCTATTTCATCTGGCATTCGCTGCATGCCCGCGTCGAAGCCAACTGGTTTGCGCCGGTCTATCCGCCTTTCGTCATCGCCGCGGCGGCCGCCGCCAACCTCGTGCAGTGGAAGCCACGCCAGCGGCGCCTGGTCGATTTCTGCCTGCGCTGGGCGGCGCCAACAGGCATCGTGATGTTTGCAGCCCTGATCGTGCAGGCCAATACCGGCTGGCTGTCCGGATATCGCCGCGATGCCACGGTGCGCAGCGTCGGCGTCGGCTGGCGCGAGCTTGCCGCCGAGATCGAAGCGGTGCGCGTGCGCAGTGGTGCGACCTGCGTGCTGGCGCAGGACTACGGCACCACGGGCTGGCTTGCATTCTATCTGCCGCGCGGCACCTGCGTTGCGCAGCAGACCCAGCGCATCCGCTGGGTCAACATGCCCGAGCCCGATCCCAGGCTGCTCGCCGGCAAGCTGCTCTATGTCGACGAGCTGCGCCATGAAGGCCATCCAGCCCTCAATGCCCTCTTTGCGCAGGTGACGCAGATCGCGCAATTGCAGCGCAAGCGCGGGCCGCTCGTGGTCGAGACCTACGGCATCGACCTGCTCGAGGGCGCCAAGGGCGAGGTGCTGGATCGCTCGCCGCCGCCGGAAGCGCGGTAGCGGGCCTCAGCCGATCATCTCGGCCTTGGTCGAGGCCTGACCCGGCCCATCCCGGTCGCGCCAGAACCAGACCGTCACGATGCCGGAGCGGCCGCGGACCTGGGCGAGCAGGGGGCCGGACAGGACGCCGTCGGGAGCGCCGCTGAAATCGGCAGTGTCGAGCAGCGTATCGCTCAGCGCGAGCTGCGCATCGTTCTGGGCGGCAATCTCCATCAGACGGCTTGCGACATTGACGGTATCGCCTGTCGCCGTGATGTGCTGATGGCTTTCGCCGAGCCGGGACGCGACGATCGGGCCGCAATGCGCACCGATCTTGAAACCGAGCTGACCTGCGATCGCCGGCGGCAGCGAAGCGATCCAGCGTTCGAGGCCGCGATGCAGATCGATCGCGCATTTCAGCGCGCGCGCCGCGTCGTCGGGCATCGCGTGCGGCAGCCCGAACAGGATCATGGCGCCGTCGCCGAGAAAGCCGGTGATCATGCCGTCGCAAGCGATCGCGGCCTTGTCGATCAGTGCATGAAACGCCTTCAGGAGAGTCCTGAGTTCGTCCGGATCGATCCGCTCGCTCAGTCCGGTGAAGCCGGAGAGATCGACGAAGACCACGGCTGCATCCTGCCGGACAGGCTTCGACAGGAAGTTCGGATCTCGCGCCAGCCACTCCTGCAGCGCCGGAGCCTGGAATTGCGCAAGCGACCTGCTCTTGGCGGCAAAATATTGCGTGCGGCGGCCCCCGGCCCACAGCTGCACGCCGGCAAAGACCGCAACCGGCGGCATTGCCGCGGCGAGCGTGGTTGCGGCGTTCAGCCAGACACCGTGCGTGAACGCGAACAGGTTGACCCCGGCCCAGGCGATCATCACCGCGGCCGCCGTCATGATGCCCAGCGCGCTACGCCGCCAGGCGAGCAGCCCGACCAGCAGCATCGGCAGCAGGATCGCAGTGAGCGCGTCGGCAATACGGACCCTGCGGTCGCGCACCATGGCATCGCCGGCGACGAGATGCGTGATCGCGGTCGAGACCACCTCGACGCCGGGCATCAGGGAATCGAAGGGCGTCGGATAGAAGTCTCCGCCGCCGGCGACCGAGGCGCCGATCACGACGATCCGGTTCTCGATCGCCGCGCGATCGAGCGTGCCGTCGAAGATGCTCTGTGCGCTGACGGTACGGATCGTGCGGCGCGGGCCGTAATAGGTGATCGGCAATGCCAGATCGCCGTCGGTAGGCACCGCGCGATCGCCCAGCATGAGATGGTCCGGCGCGACCGTCAGCGGCTGGTCGAGCGCGCGGGCCGCGACGCGCAAGGGGAAGGACAGCTCGACCTTGTCGCGCGTCCGGAACAGCATCGGCACCGAGAGCGGTGAGCCCGATTGTCCCGTCGCGACGTTGACGACGCCGACCTCGGCGTGTTCGGCGAATGCGGGCAACGGCTGCAGGAAGCGCTCGGCCTGCGGCAGAACGGTGAGGGGACCTTCGCTGCTCGGATCCACGGTTTCGCTGGCGGAGGGGAAGATCGCCGCGGCGGCGAGCACCATGGGACCGGTGGCGAGCGTGCTGGCGAGCGTGGCATCGCCGATCGCAGCGCTGCGGTCGACGAGCAGGAGATCAATCCCGATGACCTTCGGCTTGAACTGCACGATGGTATCGACGACACGGGCGAGATCGGCGCGCGGCAGCGGATAGCTGCCGCCGCGCTTCACCACGGTGTCGTCGATCGCGACGATGGTGACGAGGTCGGGTGGACGCCGCACGCCGCGGGCTTGCGTGCGCCAATCCGTCAGCGTGGCTTCGAGGCGGTCGAGAAAGCGCAGACGGCCGTTGGCGTGCGCGGCAAAAATGCCCGCGCCCCACAGCGCGGTGAGGACGAGTGCCACCAGGATCTGAACGCGTCGGCTGCGCATGCGCTCGTTCTGCAATCTTCTATCGTCCAAATCTCGTGGGCGAGCGTCGTTGACCCGGTCTTATTGTCCGAGTCTTGCCATGAGCGCGTCGACGCGCGGCTGGCCCCAGGTCTTGACGGTCAACGGGCCGGTTGCCTCGACATCGACGCCTTCGCCGGGTCCAAGCACGACGCCGCGTCCACGAGCCCTTCGGGTCACGCCGACCCGGCCGTCTGCGACGAACACGGAGGTCTTGGCGTCAGCGACATCGACCGCCCATTTCGTGCCGCGCACCGCGGCGATCGCTTGCGGCGTCAGCACCTTGAACGGATTGCCCCGCAGCTTCCGGGGCACCTCGACCAGCAGGGCTTTGCTGCTCAACTCCACGGAGTCTATATGTCCGTCGCGGTTGGCGTCCTTAAGTTCAAATCTGGCGCCATTTTCCGCAACGATGGTGATGCCGTTGTCGCAGCGCCAGGTCTGCGTCCCGGCAGCCGACGGCGATGCCGTACAGCCCAAATTGGCACCAGGCTGCGCAGTCGCAGATCCAATCAACAGAAACAACCCCGCCAGGGCGAAAACCCCTGAGCGCGCGATCCCTCTCATGCCAGCCTCCGTTTGCGTGCACGGCACAGTTCAGGGCAAATCGATACGGTACCGTATGACGCGCAGAGGCTGCTGAAAAGTGCCGAGGTAGGAGCTACTTTCTCGCGGCGGCGATTACCAGAACCGACGTGATCAACTTTCGGTCACGGCGCCGTGCCGCGTGAGGGCGCAGGGCCGATGGACGCCGGGCCCACCAGCCTCGCGCAACGCTTCCGCGCTACGGTCAGGGCCGGTTGGCGACCACGAAAATGACGTTGTTGGGTGTCTCGTGGGTGCGGCCGCAAGCGTCGAAGACCTGACGTAAACCGGTCGAGAAACATGGTTAACAGATGCGACTAAGTCCGTAATTCTGCGGGCTTTTTTCTCAAAACGGGACAGCGTTGACGCGTTGCCCCATATCCGCCCGAACTTAATCTGCATTTAACTAAAAGTCGCCTTAATGACGCTCCGACCCTCTGCGAGATGCTGTTCCCGGATCGTGACCAGCGGCACTTTGAAGGGGGACCGAGTGACACCGTCCTGGACGCAAGGCGAATGAGTACGAGTATCGCTGCGCAAAGTATCGCGGCACGGAAGTCCAAAAATCCTGGCAAGAATTCTCTTCGGAAGCCTTCCCGGAAAATGACCACGGCCAATTGGCTGGGCACCGCGGCGGTCGGCTGCGTCCTGATGGGCGCCGGCTGGATCATCTACAGCAACATTCTCGGCGCGAGCGTCTACCCCACCGTCGGCAGCATCGGCTACGACGATCCGGTGGTCAGGCGCGCGCCCAAGGTCGTGCTGCGCGAGGCCGGCGAGGCCATCAGGGAAACCTTCGCGCTGCTGCCCGACCGGCTCCAGGTCGCAGCCCCGATCTCGCGCGAGATGTTCAACGAGCGCTTTGCCGCGGCCGCGACGCAGGGCGTGCCGTCGAATGCGGCGAGCGCAGTGCCCCCGACCCAGGTTGCGCTGGCCAAGGAGACGTCGAAGGACGCCCCGAAGCAGAGCGTGGTCGCGAGGGTCGCCGACGCGCTGAAGCCGGCGGCCAAGACGGCTGACAAGACCGCTGACAAGACCAGGCGGGCGCCGGATGCCCAGATGCAGCTGGCCTCGGCCGATCCGGCCCAGATCGTGCCGGCGCCCGAGGCGCAGCCGAAGTCGTTCGCCGATCGCGCCAAGGCCGCGGTGATGTCGATCACCGGACCGCGCCAGTCGATGGTGGAAAAGCTCTGGGGCAAGCGCGAGCCGTCCGGCGGGCTGCTCGCCTACGCCTCGGCGGATGCCAGCGTGACCGCGTCCATCGCGCCGAAGGAGCAGAATCCGATGTTCGGCGGCGCGCCGCCCTATGAGCGCGACACCGCGGTGTACGACATCACCGCCAAGGCGGTGTATCTGCCCGACGGCACCAAGCTCGAGGCGCATTCGGGCCTCGGCTCCAATCTCGACGATCCGCGCTCCTCGAAGATCCGCATGCGCGGCGTGACGCCGCCGCACATCTACACGCTGAAGCCGCGCGAGGCGCTGTTCCACGGCGTGCCGGCGCTGCGCCTGACCCCGATCGGCGGCGAGAGCGCGATCCACGGCCGCGACGGCCTGCTCGCGCACACTTTCATGCTCGGGCCGAACGGCGACTCCAACGGCTGCGTGTCGTTCAAGGACTATTACGCGTTCCTCGACGCCTACCGCAACAAGGGCATCCGCAAGCTCGCGGTGCTGGCGCGGGTGGAGTGAGGCGCAGCGCGCCTCACCGCTTTCTGCACGATCAGCGCTTGACGAAGACAAGATTGCAGGGGCGCGCCTCGTTGCGCTTGCCGCTGCCGCGGGTGCGATCGAACTGCGCATCGACCGTGAAGGCGTAGGGCGAGCCCGGCGCGAGGTTGTTGAGCGTGTACGCGCTTGCTCCGGTCGTTCCGCGCGCGCTCAGCGTCGTCTTGCCGTCGGCCGGGATCTGGCCGTCCATCTCCAGGCGGTTGACGTCCTTGCCCTGAGCCTCGGCGTGAAACACACCGTTGGTGACGGTGGCGACCAGGGGCCTGGTGAAACCCTGCGCTTTGCCGGTGGGCGGGCAGTTCAGGGTCACGTCCCAGTGGCCGTCGAAATCATTGCTGCTGGTGGTTCTGGCATTGCCGCTCGGTGCTACCGCCACCTTCTGCTTCAGGCTGTCGATCCGCGCCTTGGCGAGGCCGGCGAAGCTGCAACTCGAAAATCGCGCCAGATGATCCTCGAAGACGCTGACGGTGCCGATGCCGTCCGCTGCCTTCCAATGGGCCTCCGCGGCCGCGCAAGGGTCGGGCCGCGGCGCGGCTTGCGCCGCCGCGGGGGCGACTGTGACCGCGACCGGACCGTTCAGATAGAACTTGCCGATGATCGACAGTGACAGCTCCGGCAGCTGGGTCTTGCCGCTGGCATCATAGACGTCGCTGCTGATGTCGCGAAAGACGTCGCCGATCTCCTGCGGCTCCTCGATGTGCTTCAGGAACGCCGTCGTGTAGGGGCTGTTGCGGCCAATGCCGTCGGCGGCGACCTGGCCTGATTGCGTCGAGAACGACACGATGGTGCCGCGCGGCGCCTCGACCTTCGACAGACCGCGTCCGATCGAGGCGGCCCGCGTCGTGCCGGCGGAGCGTTTGAGCGTTTCTGCCAGTGGATTGTCGCGGCAGGAATCGAGCACCAGGATGCGCAGGTTCTTGGCCTGCTGCAGGTCGTTCACGATGTCGTCGACCCGGACGAAACGCTTGAGGTCCGCTTCATCGGTCAGCGAGGCGTCGACGGGCATCAGATAGTTCACGCCGTTGTACTGCATCGCATGGCCGCTGTAGTAGAACAGGGCGACGTCGGCTCTGCTCGCCGCGCGCGCGAAGCGGATGGTCAGGTCCTGCATGTCGGCCTGGCGCAAATCGACGCCTTGGATCACCTCGAAACCGCTGCGCCTCAGCGAAGCCGCCACGTCCTCGGCATCGTGCGACGGGTTGGGGAGCCGCGCCGTCGAGGCATAGGCGCCGTTGCCGATGACGAGCGCGACCCGCGTCTCGGCTGATGCAGGACCAAGGCCGAGCCAGCAGGCGAGGAGGGCAAGGGAGAATCCGGGCAGGTGAAGACCTGAAAGAGCGCGCATGAAAACTGTCCGGGAAATATTGAAAAATATCTCCCAGATTAGTGCATGCCGCGCCGGCATCAATGCCCTCGCGACGGGGCGATCGGATGCGCCGGCCGCGACATCCTGTCACGCAGCGCTGGCCGCGACGGTCTTGCGCAGCGCCATCTCGGTCGCGATCGCCTCCCGCACGGCGGGGCGCGCCTGCATGCGCGCGAGATAGGCCGACAAGGACGGCCATTGCGCGATGTCGACTCCCGCGGGACGCAGCAGCAGCAGGGCCCAGGTGAGGTGCGCATCGGCCACCGTGAAGCCGTTGCCGACGAGGAATTCGCGCTGCGCCAGATGAGCAGATGGCACCGACAAGGTCTGCATGATCCTTGCGCGCGGCTTGGCGAGCGAGCCGTCGTCCTTGTACCAGAAGGTCGGAAACAGGAACGCCTTGTGGATCTCGGCGCCGATGAAGCTCAGCCATTCCTGGAGGCGATAGCGATCGGGATCGCCGTTGTCAGGCGCAAGGCCTGCCTGCGGCTTCAGGTCCGCGATGTATTGCAGCACGGCCGCGCTCTCGGTCAGCCGCTCGCCGTTCTCCAACACCAGGACCGGCACCGCACCTTTCGGCGACAGGTCGCGGAAATCGCTGCCGTCGTCCACGACCTGCTTGGTCCAGATGTGGGCGAGGTGATACTGGGCCTCGATACCGGCCTCCATCAGCGCGATGCGGCTCGAGAGCGAGCAGGCCATCGGGAAGAAATAGAGCTGCAGCATCGCATGCTCCATCAAGTCAGTGCTTCGGCTTGCGCGATGATCGCGAAGCGGTCCGACAATTCGGCCAGCGCGACCTGATGGATCGTCCGGGCGTCCAGCGTGCCGCCGCGGCCGTCGGGCAGGTCGCGGGTGGCGCAGGCGTCGGCCGCGATCGTCGTGCGCAGGCCGAGATCGAGCGCGGCGCGGGCGGTCGAGGAGACGCACATGTGGGTCATGAAGCCGGCCAGCACGATGTTCTTGAGTCCGGTTGCGGCAAGGCGCGCTTGCAGATCGGTGCCGGCGAACGAGTTCGGCAGCGCTTTCTCGATCACGGGCTCGCTCGCGAGCGGTGTCAGGCGCTCGACGATCGCGCCGCGCGCGGCCTCGCGGTCGAACAGGCCGCCGGCGCGGCCCTTGTGCGCGACATGGAAGATCGCGGCTCCGCTCTCCCGTGCCCGCGCGAGCAGGCGCGCAGCCGCGGCGATCGCCGGCTGTGCATCGGGCAGGGCCAGCGGACCGGCGCAATATTCGTTCTGGAGGTCGATCAGCACGAGGCAGGCCTCTTTGAGCTTCGGCGGATCGAGATCGGCGCCGGCAAGTTCGAGCAGGGTCTTTGGAGCGGTCATGGCGGTCAGCCTTTCTCAGGATGTCGGATGACGTAACCTTAGCGCAGCCGTGACCTGCCATTGTGCAGGAATATTGCGGCATATGGCTGCAAATTTGCAGGATACGCCATCGCCTGCTAGGCTCGCGGAATGAACTGGGACGATCTGCGCATCATTGCCGCGGTGAGGGACGAGGGCACTTATGCCGGCGCCAGTGCGCGGCTGCGCATCGACGAGACCTCCGTCGGCCGCCGGCTCGCGCGCATCCAGCGCGATCTCGGCGTGCCGCTGTTCGATGCGGTGGACGGCCAGCGCCGGCCGACGCGCCACTGCGAGGCGGTGCTCGAACATGTCGGCGCGATGGCGGCGCATGCGGCGGCGATCGACCGCATCAAGGACACTCAATCCGGCCCGGTCGGCCGGCTGCGCATCGCCTCGACCAATGCGGTCGCCGAAGAGCTGCTGGCGCCGCATGCGGCCAGCTTCCTGCGCGATCACCCGGGGCTGACGCTGCAATTCCTCACCTCCAGCGGCAACGTCAAGTTCTCGCGCTGGCAGGCCGATCTCGCCATCCGCCTGCGCAAGCCGGAGAAGGGCGACTTCACCATCTCCAAGCTCGGCGACGTCAGGCTGTATTTCTTCGAGCCCGCGGACCGCTCGGGCGGCGAGCCCATCGCCTGCGTCTATCCGGACGAGCTCGACACCATTCCGGAGGCGCAGTTCCTGCGCGCGAAGCGGCTGACGAACGTGCGCTGCGTCACCGACAATGTCCGGATCATCCGGACCATGATCCAGTCGCATCAGGCCATCGGCGTGCTGCCGGAGCACAGCTGCACCGCGTTGCTCGCCGACCGCAGCCTGCGTGCCACGCTGCTGTCGAAACGGCGCGACGTCTGGCTCCTGGTGCAGAACCACCTCAAGCGCGACGCAGCGACCCGCGTGACGATCGACTGGGTCAGGCACTGCTTCAAGGACGTCCCGCAGCTCTGAGGCCGGACGACGTTCAAGGCCTTCGCATTGAACGCAGTCCGCGCGACGTGCGACAAAGATCGCGGAGCCGGGATTGCGCGCGCGCCAAGGTTGCGCAATCTCGTGACGAGACTTGACCGGGGCAAGCGCATGACCACTCTTTCGCAGACGATCCGGCCCTCGACAGCCCAGTCGCGGGAATGGAAGGCGATTCTCATCCTGATCCTCATGGTCCCGGTGCTGTGGTCGCCGCTGCTCCTGTTTCGCTTCGTCCTGTACCAGCCGTTCAGCATCCCCTCGGGTTCGATGACGCCGGCGCTGGTGGTCGGCGACTACGTCTTCGCCGCCAAATACGCCTACGGCTACGGCCGCTATTCCTTCCCGTTCGCGCCGTCCTGGATCTCGGGTCGCGTCCTTGCCGCCGATCCGGAATACGGCGACATCGTCGTGTTCCGGACGGCGAAGGACAATTCGGTCGACTACGTCAAACGCGTGGTCGGGCTGCCCGGCGACCGCATCCAGATGCGGCAGGGCCGGCTCGTCCTCAACGACCGTCCGGTGACGCGCGTCGCCCTGGAGACGAAGCTCGCCGGCTCCACCTGCGGCGTCGACGAGGGCGCCACCGTCAAGCGCTGGCGCGAGACGCTGCCGAACGGCGCGTCCTATGTCACCCACGACTGCGCCGACGACGGTTTCCTCGACAACACCGCCGTCTTCACGGTGCCGCCGGGCCACTTCTTCGTGCTCGGCGACAACCGCGACAATTCCACCGACAGCCGCATGTCGACGTTCGGCTTCGTGCCTATGGACAACCTGATCGGCAAGGTGACGCGGATCATCTGGTCGCTCGACGAGGACGGCGAGCCGCACTTCGAGCGGCTGGGAAAGGTGGAGTGAGGCTGCTCCGTCATTCCGGGGCGGCGCGCAGCGCCGAGCCCGGAATCCATAACCACAGGCGGATGGAATGGCCCGCTATCCCTGTCGCCCGTAAGAAAGAGTGCAGGAAGTGGCGGAGGGATCGGAAGACTCGGTAATCGAGGATCGGGATTCGAACCGGCTGATTTCCATCCGGGGATAACCAATCAAGGTTCGTGGTTATGGATTCCGGGCTCGCGCCCAAGAGGGCGCGCCCCGGAATGACGAAGGGAGAGGGTTTGCCCCAAACAGAAACCCCGGCATCGCTGCCGGGGTTTCGTAGTCTTGGCTTTGCCTGAACGGCTGGATCAGAAGTCCATGCCGCCCATGCCGCCGCCCGGGGGCATTGCGGGGCCGGCGCCGCCCTTCTTGGGCAGCTCGGCGACCATGGCTTCCGTGGTGATCAGGAGCGCGGCAACCGAGGCTGCGTTCTGGATCGCGGTGCGAACCACCTTGGTCGGGTCGATGATGCCCTTCTTGACGAGGTCGGCATATTCGCCGGTCTGGGAGTCGAAGCCGTAATTGTAGGCCTTGTTCTCCAGGATCTTGCCGACGATCACCGAGCCGTCTTCACCGGCGTTGATCGCGATCTGGCGGGCGGGAGCCGACAGCGCCTTGCGCACGATCTCGACGCCGGTCTTCTGGTCGTCGTTCTTGGTGCGCAGGCCCTTGAGCTGCTCGGAGGCACGGAGCAGGGCGACGCCGCCGCCCGGGACGATGCCTTCCTCGACAGCCGCGCGGGTCGCATGCATCGCGTCATCAACGCGATCCTTGCGCTCCTTCACCTCGACCTCGGTCGCGCCGCCGACGCGGATCACCGCGACGCCGCCCGCGAGCTTGGCCAGACGCTCCTGGAGCTTCTCACGGTCGTAGTCCGAGGTGGTCTCCTCGATCTGCGCCTTGATCTGGGCCACGCGCGCCTCGATGTCGGCCTTCTTGCCGGCGCCGTTGACGATCGTGGTGTTCTCCTTGTCGATCATCACCTTCTTGGCGCGACCGAGCATGTTGAGCGTGACGTTCTCGAGCTTGATGCCGAGATCTTCCGAGATCGCCTGGCCGCCGGTCAGGATCGCGATGTCCTGCAGCATGGCCTTGCGGCGATCGCCGAAGCCCGGAGCCTTGACGGCAGCGACCTTCAGGCCGCCACGCAGGCGGTTCACGACGAGGGTCGCGAGGGCTTCGCCTTCGACGTCCTCGGCGACGATGACCAGCGGCTTGCCGGTCTGCACCACGGCCTCGAGCAGCGGCAGCAGCTCGTTCAGCGAGGAGAGCTTCTTCTCGTTGATGAGGATGTAGGCGTCGTCCATCTCAACGCGCATCTTGTCGGCGTTGGTGACGAAGTAGGGCGAGATGTAGCCGCGGTCGAACTGCATGCCTTCGACGACGTCAAGCTCGGTCTCGAGCGACTTGGCTTCCTCGACGGTGATGACACCCTCGTTGCCAACCTTCTTCATGGCGTCGGAGAGGAACTTGCCGATCTCCTGGTCGCCGTTGGCCGAGATGGTGCCGACCTGGGCGATCTCGTCGTTCGAGGTGACCTTCTTGGAGTTCTTCTGGAGGTCCGCAACGACCGCCTCGACCGCGAGGTCGATGCCGCGCTTGAGGTCCATCGGGTTCATGCCGGCGGCGACCGACTTGGCGCCTTCGCGCACGATCGCCTGGGCCAGCACGGTGGCAGTGGTGGTGCCGTCGCCGGCCGCGTCAGCGGACTTGGAGGCGACTTCGCGCACCATCTGCGCGCCCATGTTCTCGAACTTGTCCTCGAGCTCGATCTCCTTGGCGACGGTGACGCCGTCCTTGGTGATGCGGGGAGCGCCGAACGACTTGTCGAGCACGACGTTGCGGCCCTTCGGGCCGAGCGTGACCTTCACCGCGTTGGCGAGAATGTCGACGCCGCGCAGCATCTTGTCGCGCGCATCAACCGAGAATTTGACTTCTTTGGCTGCCATCTGGATTTTTCCTTGGAATGATTTGACTGGAGGGAGAGGGGGCTCTTAGGCCGCCTTCTTCTTGGACTCGCTGACTTCGAGAACGCCCATCACGTCGCTCTCCTTCATGATCAGCAGGTCCTGGCCGTCGATCTTGACCTCGGTGCCGGACCACTTGCCGAACAGCACGCGGTCGCCGACCTTCAGGTCGATCGGGATCAGCTTGCCGGACTCGTCACGGCCACCCGGGCCAACGGCGACGATTTCGCCCTGGGAGGGCTTTTCCTTGGCAGTGTCGGGAATGATGATGCCGCCAGCGGTCTTCTCTTCTGCGTCGATGCGCTTGACCACGACGCGGTCGTGAAGCGGACGGAATTTCATGCAGTCCTCCTAAGCAATTGCACGTGTTGAGGATTTTGAGATTGTTAGCAGTCGTTGCCCGCGAGTGCTAGCACAGGCGAGGCTGACATAAGCCAGGAATTTTGCGGGGGCAAGGCCTTCTAGCAGAAAAATTAGCACCCGAAAGCACGGACTGCCAGAATCTCTTTGCCATCGTTAACCGGCGTCGGGCCCGTATTAGCACGGAGCTGTATCTGCTGCTAAAGCATTGAATTTCAACAGCTTGTTAAACTTTTAGGCTTGAGATGGGTTGTCAGTTTGCGTCACATTTCTCTCATGTGAGCGCATCGTTTCCGGGTGGCTCCCGGGGCACCGAGCAAGCCACCCCCCGAATGCGCTCCTGCAAAGGAGGTTTGGCATGGGACTGCGGAGTGGGGGCGTTTCCGAGGATTTCCGGAAACAGATGCTGGGCTACGGACTGACGACGGCGCAAATTCTCTATCGGATGCCGGATCATCCGTCGCTGCTCCAGACCTACGTCTGGCAGAACTACGACATGTTTCCGAAATTTCCGGCGCTGAAGGATTTCCTGGCGTTCTGGCAGGAAAAGCTCGACGGCCCCCTGCATTCGGTCACGGTGGCGCATTCCAAGCTGATCAAGCCGGCCGAGCTGCGCGCCGTGGACGGCGTGTTCCGGCTGCATTGAGTGAGCAGAGATTAGCCGCCGCCGCTGCAGTAGCGTGTCCACATCGCGCGATAGGCGTCGTCTACGGCTTGCGCATATGAGATGGGGTTGCCGGCGGCCGCAGCGTTGATCTGTGCGGGCAGTTCGCGGCGCAATCGATCGAGATCGCCGATCCGCGCCGCGCGGCCGACTGCGATCTCGACATATGCCTCATCGCTGTCTGCGACCCAGTCCGGCAAGCCAAGCGCGGAGAGAATGGCGCCGGCGGCGCGGCTGGGCAGGCTGTTCCCGAGCTTCGCCACCACGGGCACCCCCATCTGCAGGGCTTCCAATGTGCTGACGCCGCCGTTCTGCGGGAACGGGTCGAGCGCAATATCGACGCGATTGAACGATGCCAGATGTTCGCTCCGCAAGGTGGCTCCGAGCAGATCGATGCGTTCGGCCGGCAATCGACAAGCCGCAAATCGCGCCAGCAGCTTGTCGCGAACCAGATGATCGTCCAGCGCAACATCCTTGATCAGCAGTCGCGAGCCAGGGACCCGCGCGAGAATCCTGGACCAGACTTCCGCGGCCTCGTCCGAAATCTTGCTGATGCGGTTGAAGACGCCGAACGTGACGAAACCGTTCGAGACAGCCGGCGCCTGCGCCCGCGCAATCCCGGCCGGCAGCGGCGCCAGCGTCACGAAGCATGGCAGGTCGAGAACGGTCTCCGCAAACAAATGCCGAACCGCGACGGGAATCGCGATCGGGTCCGAGAACAGATAATCGATCGTCGGCAGCCCGGTGCCGGTGCCGTGGCCCCAGCCGTGCACCTGGATCGGTGCCGGCTTGCGCGCAAACACGCCGAGGCGGTTTCCTCTGGTGTGGCCGGACAGATCGATCAGGATATCGATGCGATCGGCGCGAATCTGAGCGGCGAGGCGATCGTCGGTCCATTGCGCGGCGTCACGCCAGCGATCGGCGATCCCCTGAAATTCGCTCGTCGTCGCATCCGCTTTCGACGAGCAGGAATAGCACACGATCTCGAACTGCGCGCGGTCATGGTGTTGTAGCACGGGCTTGAAGATGAACGCGGCCGAATGCGCGTTGAAATCCGACGAGACATAGCCAAGCACCAGACGCCGATCCGGATCGCGGCTGTTGTCATGGGGCGCCGCCACCTCTGCAGCGATCTTCGCGCCGATCCGCTCCCACCACACTTGCCGCGCTTGCTGATGCTGTTCGACGCTGGCGTCCGGCACGAAATCGAGGGTGAATATCTTGCTGGAGATCGCGCTCTGGAGGTCAGGTTGGATGTCAAGGGCTCTGTCGAAACTGACGAGCGCTTCGTCGACCCGGCCAAGTCCGGCAAGACAAAGGCCCAGCACCAGATGAGCCTGAGCGGAATCGGGAGCGATCGCGAGAGCCCTCTCGCAATCGGACAATGCCGGGGCAATTCGCTGGGTCTGGAGCAGGACATTGGCGCGCCAGAGCCACCCGTTCACGTCGTCGGGTGCCAGGGCAATTGCCCGATTGCAATCCGCCATGGCCTCGTCAAATCGCTGAAGCTCCCGCAATGCGACGGCGCGGTTCGCCAGTGCTGCGGCATAGTCGGGCTTGATCGAGAGCGCGCGATTCAGGCTTGTGAGAGCCTCGTCATAGTTGCGCAGACGGCAGAGCGCAGAGCCCCGGCCGTTGTGGGCTTCGGCGAGGTTTCCGTCCATTGCGAGCGCCCGATCGTAGCTCTCGAGCGCTTCGAGGTGCAGATCAAGCGCCGCGCTTGCATTGCCGAGATTGGACAGGGCCAGGGCGTAGTTGGGCTTTAGGGCGAGTGCCTTTCGATAGCTTGCTCGGGCCTCATCGTGGCGTTTCAGCCCGTTGAGCGCGACGCCCAGGCCCATGTGAGCTTCGGCAGATCGTGGATCCACGGCAACCGCCCGGCTCAGTAGAATTTCAGCCTGCTGATAGTTCCTGGCATCGGACTCCAGAATGCCGAGCATATGCAGCGCGATGAATTGATCGGGCGCGATCTGCAGCAGTTGTCGATAGGCGGCCCGAGCCTCGGACAGAAGTCCCTTCTTGTGCAACTCGAGTGCGCGCCCGAGCAATGGCAGCACTTCGGCCTTCTGCCGTTTCTGAAGCCGGGCATTTTGAAATGCACGCTGACCGACGCTGCTGCCCATGAATCAATTCCCCCAGATACCCGGGCGAGATTAATTCAGCGAGAGAGTGAATACGAGACGATGGCCGCTCGCCACGACAGCCTGGGACAAGCTACGGCCGGTTGAGTTCGTCGAACTCATTGCCCCAGGCCCAGCAATTGCTGCCTCGCCCAAGACTGGGTAATCTGCCTTCGGGTTGGCCCCGTCGGGCGGGCGCGGCTCGGATCAGGGAGGCAGACAATGGCCAAGCAAAAGGCATCGAGACCCGCAACGAAGACTGCGGTGAAGAAGCGGAGCGGCGTCAAGGCAGCGGCGCGATCCCCGGCGCGCAAGGCGGTGAAGGCGAAGGCGCGCACCGTCGCTCCAAAGAAGCCCGTGCGGCCGAAGCAGCGTATCGCCGTCAGCCATCACCGCGAGGAAGACTTCAAGGCCGACGGCCTGCGCGCCTATGCCAAGTACCGCGATCTCGGCATCGCCGACGCGACCCATGGCCTCGCGCAGGCACATGTGATCCGCTTGCAGGGCCCCTGCAATCCGGCCGAGGTGTCCAAGCTCCACTATCACGACGTCGAATTCCAGATGGTCTACGTGCTCAAGGGCTGGGTGAAGACCTACATGGACGGGCAGGGCGAGACCCTGATGAAGCAAGGCAGCGCCTGGACCCAGCCACCGAAGATCAGGCACATGATCCTGGATTATTCCGATGATGTGGAATTGCTGGAGGTGATCCTGCCGGCGGAGTTCAAGACGGTCGAGTTGAAGGCGTAGGGAGCTGTCTGAAACGCGCACACATCTCTGTCCACTCGTCATTGCGAGCGAAGCGAAGCAATCCAGAAATGCATCTGCGGGAACGGTCTGGATTGCTTCGTCGCAAGGGCTCCTCGCAATGACGGCGGAGAGACCTACGCCACCACTCCCACCACGGCGCCCATCAGACACGTCGTCAGCGTCCCCGACACGATCGACTTCAGCCCCAGCGCGTTGATCTCCTCGCGCCGTTCCGGTGCCATCACGCCCAGGCCGCCGATCATGATGCCGAGGCTGGCGAAATTGGCGAAGCCGCACATCGCATAGAGCATGATCAGGCGCGAGCGCGGATCGAGCGCGTCGGGCGGCAGCTTCGAAAAGTCGACATAGGCGATCAATTCGTTGAGCACGGTCTTGGTGCCCATCAGGCTGCCGGCGGTGATCGCCTGATCCCACGGCAATCCCATCAGCCAGCACACCGGCGCCATGACGAGGCCGAGCAGACGCTGCAGCGAGATCGCGGCGCCGCCAATGTTCGGCAGGAGGCCGAGCATGGCGTTGACGAGGTAGACCAGCGCCACCAGCACCAGCAGCATGGCGACGATGTTGAGCAACAATTCGAGGCCGGCAGTGGTGCCCTTCACGATCGCATCCATCGTGCCGGATACATTCATTTCCGGATCCTCCAGCGCGCCGCCGGTGCGCTTGTCGGAGGTCTCGGGCACCATGATCAGGCTGACGAGGATCGCGGCCGGCGCGCCCAGCACCGAGGCGATGACGAAATGCGCGGCGGCGTCGGGAATGAGGGGAGCAAGCAGCGTCGCATAGAGCACCAGCACCGTGCCGGCGATGCCCGCCATGCCGCCGGTCATCACCAGGAACAGCTCGCTGCGGGTCATCTGTGCCAGATAGGGCCGCACGAACAGCGGTGCCTCGACCATGCCGAGGAAGACATTGGCGGCGGTCGACAGCCCGACCGCGCCGCCGACGCCGAGCGTGCGCTCGAGCAGCCAGGCCAGGCCGCGCACGATCGGTGGCAGCACGTGCCAATAGAACAGCAGCGTCGTCAGCACGCTCATCACCAGCACGATCGGCAGCGCCTGGAACGCCAGGATGAAATCGGCGCCGGGCACCTTCAGATCGAATGGCAGGGCGCCGCCGCCGATATAGCCGAACACGAAGGCGGAGCCGGCGCGGGAGGCCGCCGAGATCGCGCCGACCGCGTCGTTGATGGTGCCGAACGCATGCGCGACGACCGGCAGCTTCAGCAGCACGACCGCGGTGACGAAGGTCGCGGCGAGGCCGATCGCCGCCTGTCGCAGCGACACGGCGCGCCTGTTCTCTGCCAATGCAAAGGCCATCAACAGCAATGCGAAAATGCCGAATGCCGATTGCAAGCGCAGCATGATGTCCCCAAACCCTCAATGATTATGGCCGCGCCTGCGCTGCAAAGGCAATGCCGGGCGGTCCGGAACGCGTCCCGTTTCCGAGCCCGCGGCAGGTGGAGAGCTTGGAGTAGGCGGAGGTCTCGTGTCCCGGACAAGCCGCAACGCGTCAGCGTCGCAGCGCTGAGCCGGGACCCGGAAGGCCAGGAACGAGATTCGCGGAGGCATGGGCCCCGGCTCATGCCTCGCAGCGTCCTGGCACGAGACCGATGCCCCGGATTGCTGCCCGCAAGGAAGGGCGCGGACAGAGCACAGCGGAATCAATGAGATCCCTACTGTGCATGGGGTTGTTTTCGCGGTTTTAGGTCAGCCCCGCCCGACGAACGGCATCTTGGTCGCCATCACCGTCATCGTCAGCACGTTGGCGTCGAGCGGCAGGCTGGCCATGTAGGCGACGGCGTCGCCGACCGCCTTGGCGTCCATGCGCGGCTCGTGCTTGGTGGTGCCGTCAGGCTGCAGCACGCCGGGGCCGTTGACCATGCGGTCCGTCATCGGCGTCGCCGCATTGCCGATATCGACCTGGCCGACCGCGATGTCGTACATGCGGCCGTCGAGATTGCTGGCCTTGGTCAGGCCCGTGATGGCGTGCTTGGTCGAGGTATAGGCGGCCGAGAACGGCCGCGGCGCATGCGCCGAGATCGAGCCGTTGTTGATGATGCGGCCGCCGCGCGGGGTCTGGTCCTTCATGATGCGGAAGGCGTGCTGGGTGCACAGGAACGGGCCGGTGAGGTTGGTGTTCACCACCGCCTGCCACTGCTCGAGGCTGAGGTCCTCGAAGTTCACGGCCGGCGCGCCCATACCGGCATTGTTGAACAGCACGTCGAGGCGGCCATAGGTTGCCTTGACCTTGTCGAAAAGCGCGGCGATCTGCTCCGGCTTGGTCATGTCGGCGGTGACGCAGAGGCTCTTTCCGGCGGGGCCGAGCTTCGCCGTCTCCTCGAGCATGTCGAGCCGGCGCCCTGCGAGCACCACGGTGAAGCCGGTGTTCATCAGCGCCAGCGACGCTGCGCGCCCGACACCGGTGCCGGCGCCGGTCACCAATGCGATCTTTTTCGCCTCACTCATCGTTTCCTGCCTTTTCTCTTCTGCTGTCAGGTTTTGGGTTCTTTTTCGTTCTTGTAGGGCGGGCGCGGAATGTTCTGGTGCGCGGCGCGCAAGGCCGCCGACCAGCGCGAGCGCAAATCGTGGAAATAGGGTTCGCCCGCCTCGATACGGTGGTTGAGATCGGCTTCGCAGGCGTCCGTGCGCACTACCAGCACGTCGATCGGCAGGCCGACGCCGAGATTCGAGCGCATGGTCGAGTCCATCGAGATCAGGCCGGTCTTCAGCGCCTCGTAGAGCTCGACGTCGTAATGCATGGCGCGGTCGAGCACCGGCTTGCCGTATTTGTGCTCGCCGATCTGCAGGTAGGGCGTGTCGGTGGTGCACTCGATGAAATTGCCGGCGGTGTAGACCATGAACAGACGCATGCGCGCGCCCTTGATCTGGCCGCCGAACAGGAAGGAGACGTCGAAGGACACGTCCTCGGATTTCAGCGCCGGTCCTTCGGTGGCATGCACCGCCCGGATCGCCCGGCCGATGCGCTGGGCGGCCTGGAACATGGTCGGCGCGTTCATCAGCGTCTCGATCTCGCCCGTGTTGGGATCCTCCAGGCCTTCGGTCAGGGTGGAGAGCACCGACTGGCTGATCGCGAGGTTGCCGGCGCTGGCGATCGCCATGATGCGCTCGCCGGGCTTGGAGAAGATGTGCAGCTTGCGGAAGGTCGAGACGTTGTCGAGGCCGGCATTGGTGCGGGTGTCGGCGATCATCACCAGACCGTCCCGAACCAGGATTCCGCAACAATAGGTCATTTCCAGTCCCCGAACGCGTTTGCGCGGAATTACTAGCCAATTTCGGCAGCCGCTCCAACCCCCGATTCCGGTCGTCATTCCGGGGCGTACGCTGCGCGCTCCCCGGAACGACAAGGAGCAAACGGCTCAGCGCTCGGCTCCCGCCTCAATCCGCGGCATCGACCAGAAACGCCTCGTCGACGGGCACGCCGAGCGCCGTGACCAGCCGGTTCGTCTCCGCGGCCATGCCGACGATGGCGAGCAGCTCGCCATATTCGGCCTCGGTCATGCCCTTGGCCCGTGCGGCGGCCGTGTGCGAATGAATGCAGTAGCTGCAGCCATGCGCGATCGAAACCGCCACATAAAGCATTTCCTTGACCTTGGGATCGAGCGCACCCGGAGCCATCACTTCCTTGATGCTCTCCCAGGTCCGCCGCAGCGTCTTCGGATCATGCGCCAGCGCCCGCCAGAAATTGTTGACGAAATCCGACTTCCGCACCATCCGGATGTCGTCGAAGACGGCGCGCGCGTCGGCGGAGAGTTCGTCATCCGAAAGCAGTTTTACAGTCGCCATGGGCTACCTCGCTGGTCTGGTCTGATCCCGCGATTGTAGCACGGCGCATGCGCTCGTCCGGTAGCACCTAGCTCTGCCGCTGGGACTGCGATTGCGACTGCCCGCTGCGGCTGGTCTGCTCGACCTTCACGGCCACCGCCAGCGTTTCCGTGCCGCCGCCATAGCGCGTGCCACGCACCGGGGCCGCGCCGAGATAGTCGAGCCCGATCGCAACGCGCACATGGGCGTCGGTGGCGCAGATGCTGTTGGCGGGATCGAAGCCGACCCAGCCGAGATCGGGCACGTAGGCCTCCGCCCAGGCATGGCCGGCCTCCTGATGCGCCGTGTCGTCCGATCGCAGAAAGTGCCCGGAGACGAAGCGCGCCGGCACGCCGCCGGCGCGGGCGCAGGCGATGAAGATGTGCGCGTAATCCTGGCAGACTCCGCGCTTGAGCGCGAACGCCTCCACCGCGGACGTGCCACTGTTGGTGGGGTCTTCGTCGAACGTCATGTGATCGGCAATCTGCGACATCAGCGCGTGCAGGAAGCCCAGCGTGTCGCTCTCGGCCTCGCTGCGCAACTGGCGCGCAACCGCCGTCATCGCCGGATTGACGGAGGTGAGGTCGGTGGAGCGCAGGAACATCCCGGCCGGGAAACGCTCGTCCGTGCCGCGCAGCACGCCGCCGGTATCGTGAGTCTCGATCAGCCCTTCTGCCGTGATCTGGATGTCGCCGACAGGTCCGCAGGACAGCACGTGGGTGACGTTGCCGAACGCGTCCTCATGCATGTCGAGCTTGGTGTCGGTGGAGACGTCGATCTGCCATTCCGCGACGTATTGCCCGTCATGACTGCCAGGCGTCATGCGCAGGATCTGGATCACGCTGGTGGCCGGCGGCTCGTAGCGATAGGTCGTGATGTGCTGGATTCGCAGGCGCATGGTGTTTTGATCCGTCATTCCGGGATGGCGCGAAGCGCCAGACCCGGAATCTCGAGATTCCGGGTTCGATGCTTCGCATCGCCCCGGAATGACGAAAGGTGAAGGTTTCAGTCTCGGCTAGATCAAATACTGCTTCGTGATGATTTCGCCCAGCCTGGAATTGTCCGTGATGAATTCCTGAATGAATTCATGCACGCCATGCTGGAAAATGTCGTTCATATTGCTGTGTTCCAGCCGGTTACGGATGCCGCGGGCGTGGCGCTGGGCCGGGCCCTGGCGGCCATAGGCGACGCCGATCTGGTCGAGGTTGCGCACGAGGTTGCCGTAGCAGCTGGCGAGCGAGCGCGGCAGCGTGTCGTTGAGGATGAGCAGATCCGCGATCAGCCACGGCTTCAGCGTCTCGCGATAGACCCAGTGATAGGCCGTCAGCGCCGAGACCGAGCGCAGGATCGAGCTCCATTGATAGAAGTCGAGCGGGCCGCCGACATGCTCCTCCTCGGGCAACAGCACGTGGTACTTCACGTCGAGAATGCGCGCGGTGTTGTCGGCGCGCTCCAGATGCACGCCCATGCGCGAGAACCAGTAGGCGTCGTTGCGCAGCATGGTCCGGTAGGCCGAGCCGTCGAAGCGCAGCGAGGTCTCCTGCACGAAGCGGAGGAACTTGGCGAGGTCCTCGCGCGTCGAGGCGCCCTTGCTCCACACCGCCTGAAGCTCGATCCAGGCCGAGTTGATGGTGTCCCACATCTCGCTGGTGAGCGCGGTGCGCACCGAGCGCGAGTTGAGCCGCGCCGCCTCGATGCAGTTCCTGATCGAGGACGGATTGTTCGGCGAGAACGAGAGATACTCGACGACGTTGTGCTCGTTGGCCTCCTCGTAGGTCTGATAGAAGCTGGCGGCGACCCCGGCGGTGAGCAGCGCCGAATCCCATTCATTGGTCTTGCCGATATAGGCGGCGGGAAGCGCGGTGACGCGCAGCGTCGCATCGATGGTGCGCGCGAGATATTCGGCCCGTTCGACGTAGCGGGCGAGCCAGTAGAGGTTTTCGGCGGTACGCGACAGCATCTCTCTACTCGTCCAGGATCCAGGTGTCTTTGGTGCCGCCGCCCTGGCTTGAATTCACCACCAGGGACCCTTCCTTGAGCGCGACCCGTGTAAGCCCGCCCGGCACGATCGTGGTGCTCTTGCTGCCCGTCAGCACGAAGGGGCGCAAGTCGACATGGCGCGGCGCGAGGCCGGATGCGGTGCAGGTCGGGCAGGTCGATAGCGCCAGCGTCGGCTGCGCGATGAAACCTTCCGGCTCGCGCTTGAGCTTGTCGCGGAAGGCTTCGATCGTGGCCTTCGTGGCGGCGGGGCCGATCAGCATGCCGTAGCCGCCGGAGCCGTGCACTTCCTTGACGACGAGCTCGCTCAGATTGTCCAGCACATAGGCGAGGTCCTTCGGCTCGCGGCAGCGCCAGGTCGGCACGTTCTTCAGGATCGGCTCCTCGCCGAGATAGAACTTCACGATGTCGGGCATGTAGGAGTAGATCGCCTTGTCGTCGGCGATGCCGGTGCCGACGGCGTTGGCGAGCGTGATGTTGCCGGCCGCGTAGGCCGACATCAGGCCGGGCACACCGAGCACGGAGTCGGGACGGAAGGTGAGGGGATCGAGGAAATCGTCGTCGACACGGCGGTAGATCACGTCGACCCGCTTCAGCCC
This sequence comes from Bradyrhizobium sp. GW821-FHT13H06, assembly GCF_058803975.1. NCBI lineage: Bacteria > Pseudomonadati > Pseudomonadota > Alphaproteobacteria > Hyphomicrobiales > Nitrobacteraceae > Bradyrhizobium > Bradyrhizobium sp. GW821-FHT13H06. The sequence continues at coordinate 199,142 of NZ_JBXAPN010000007.1, forward strand.
TTCCGTCGTCCGCATGAACACTTCGTTGTTCTTGACGATGAGGTCACGGCCTTCGACTAGCTCGATGCCGAGCTTGTCTGCGAGGAACGAGTGCTCGTAATAGGCCGAGTTGTAGACGCCGGGCGTGAGCAGGGCGACGGTCGGCTCGCTGGAGGCGCTTAGCGGCGCGACCGAGCGCAGGGCTGAGAGCAGCTCGTCCGGGTAGCGCTCGACCGGCGCGACCTTGTGGCGGGCGAACAGGTCCGGAAACAGCCGCATCATGATCTCGCGGTTTTCCAGCATGTAGGATACGCCCGACGGCGTGCGGGCGTTGTCCTCCAGCACGATGAAGTCCTCGGCGTCGACCCGGACGATGTCGATGCCGGCGATGTGCACGTAGACGTCGTGCGGCACCTGCTGGCCGTTCATCTCGGGACGGAACACCGGGTTCTGGAAGATCAGATCGCCGGGCACGATCTCGGCGCGGAGGATGTCGCGGCCGTGATAGATGTCCCGCAGGAACATGTTGAGCGCGCGCACGCGCTGCTTCAGGCCCTTCTCCAGCAGCGCCCATTCCTTGCCGGACATGATCCGCGGGATCACGTCGAAGGGGATCAGGCGCTCGGTGGACTCGGAATCGCCGTAGACCGCGAAGGTGATGCCGATCCGGCGGAACAGGAGCTCAGCCTCCTGGCGCCGATATTCGAGGGCTTCGGGGGGCGTTTCCTTGAGCCAGCGCGCCAGCTCCCGATAGGCGGGGCGAAGGTCTCCGCCGGCAATATTCATTTCGTCAAACGCGACTGCCATAGAATCCGACTGTTCTCCCTGGCCATGCCGTGAGAGTGCATGACTTCCCTAGGAGGTAGCAAGGGCCGGGCCAGCGCGATAAGCATGGAGGAGGGGCATTTGCCGGCGACGGCCGCGGGCTTGCCTGAAAAAATGGCTGAGGACTGCTTATTTCAGAAGCAAAACCACGTGACTTCAACGCGTTACCTCGGCAAAGTCGGCGTCACAGGTGAGGGACTTAAGGCATGAGCGACATCGTCACGGCGGGCATCCTGGTCATTGGGGACGAAATCCTGTCCGGCCGGACCAAGGACAAGAATATCGGCTTCATCGCGGAATACTTGACCAATATCGGCATCGACCTGAAAGAGGTCCGGATCGTTTCCGACGACGAGGCCGACATCATCGCCGCCCTGGACGCGCTGCGGCATCGCTACAGCTACGTCTTCACCACGGGTGGCATCGGACCGACGCATGACGACATCACCGCCGATGCCGTCGCCAAGGCGTTCGGCGTCGGTATCGACCACCATCCGGAGGTCGTCGCCCGCTTCCGCGAGCGCTGGAGCGAGCAGGACCTCAACGAGGCCCGCCTGCGCATGGCCCGCATCCCCGACGGTGCCGAGCTGATCCAGAGCGCGACCATCCTCGCTCCCGGCTTCAAGATCGGCAACGTCATCGTCATGGCCGGCGTGCCGTCGATCATGCAGGCGATGATGGATATCGTCTCGCCCAAGCTGAAATCGGGCGTGCGCATGCTCTCCGAATCGGTCCGCGCCAACGCGCGCGAGGGCGACATCGGCGGTCCGTTGCGGGCGATCGCCGCAGCCCATCCCGACACCATCATCGGCAGCTATCCCTTCATGGACGAGGAGCAGAAGCCGAACACCAATCTGGTGGTGCGCTCGCGCGATCCGGAGAAGCTCGCCGCGGCGATGGCGGCGGTGAAGGAAATGCTGGCGGGGCTGAACATCACCCGCTAGCAGAAGACGATCGAGACGAATGGAGACGACGATGGGTGAAGCACCGGAACTGAGCGCGCAGGAGCGCGCAGGCAGGCCTTTTCCGGTTTCGTGGGACCAGTTCCACCGGGATTGCCGGGCGCTGACCTGGCGACTGAACGAAGTCGGCCCGTTCCATGCGGTGATTGCGATCACACGCGGCGGCCTGGTGCCGGCGGCGATCGTGGCACGCGAGCTCGGCGTGCGCGTCATCGATACCGTCTGCATCGCCAGCTACGACCACACCAAGCAGGGCGAGCTGAAGGTGCTCAAGGGCATCTCGGACGAAGTTATGAAGCTCGGCGGCGGCACCGGCAGGGGTCTCCTGATCGTTGATGATCTCGTCGACACCGGCAAGACCGGCAAGCTGGTGCGCGAGATGCTGCCGGAGGCCCATTTCGCCACCGTCTACGCCAAGCCGATGGGACGCCCGCTGGTCGACACTTTCATCACGGAAGTGTCGCAGGACACCTGGATCTTCTTCCCCTGGGATACCGCGTTGTCCTATCACCCGCCGCTTCGCGACGGGGCGGCGTGACCAGAGCGAGTGGCGAGTAGCGAATGGCAAGTAGCAGCTCCTCCACTCGCAATTCGCCATTCGCTACTCGCCCCCTTCAGAACCGTGTCACCCCGACCGGTGACATCATCGCCACCCCGCATCGCGGCCTGTTCACAGGCAATCGCGGCATCATCCACGATCCCGCGACGAAGACGCTTCTGAAGAAGCGCTGGTCGTCGCCGGCGTGGATCACCTGCCTGTGCGAATTCCGTGGCTGGCGGCGGCCGGTGATGGCACGGCGGAGCTGGACCGAGCTGTTCTTCCTGGACGAGGCCACCGCCTTTGCCGCGGGCCATCGTCCCTGCTTCTTCTGCCGCCGGGACGATGCCATGCGATTCCGCGCCGCGTGGGAAGCGGGCAATGGTGCAAGCGGCATCAGCGCGAAGACGATGGATGCCGCGCTGCATCGCGAGCGTCTCCATCGCGGCCGCAAGCGGTTGCATCCGCTCCCGATGCCGTGGCCGGACTTGCCGGACGGCGCGATGGTGCACCAGGGCGAAGAGAGCTTTCTGGTGGTGCAGGGCAGGGTGCTGCTGTGGTCGCCGGCAGGCTATGCCAGCGTTGAGCGTCAGCTCGATGACGCAAAGCTCCTGACGCCACCGTCAACGCTTCGGGCGCTAGACGCCGGCTACCGGCCCACGCTGCATCCGACGGCGCTCAGCTAGGCCGCGCACTCGACGCTGTCACGGACGAGGCGGCACCACTCCCCATGATCTCTTATTGCGGACCATGAGGCGTGGTCGACATTTTCTTACTCGTTCGGGCAGCCGTTTCGGCGACGACTATACTCTCTTTATATCATTGTCCCGGCGGTCCCATCGATCGGCTACACCCGGCAACTTATCTTCTCGTGCAGCATCGAGGAGAGTCAAATGCTGAACTTTCTCAGCCGTATTGACAGATACATGACGAACAACATGCACGAGCACGGCCGATATCTGCTCGGGCTGGAGTCGCTCGACGAGCATGCTTGCAAGGGTGATCACCCGCACGACGTCATCAGAACGGCCGGGCCGACGACGGGTGCCGGGACGTTGCTGTCGCGAAGTTAGGCTGTGGCTCCGCGCTGTTGAGTCCATGCCCTCGCGCGAAAGCCTGATCCGGAAAAGTGCGCAGCGGTTTTCCGAAAAGATCATGCTTAAACAACAACCTGAAGCGCGATGACGCTAATCGCATCGCGCTTTAGGTCGGCGACGTCAGCCTGGCTTCTCACGCAAGCTTCTCGCGCGCCAGCGCGGCGCCGGCGCCGAGCGCCATCAGCTTGGCCTCGGCGATCTCCCGCCGCATCGGTGCCATGCCGCAATTGGTGGTGGCGATGATGTTGCTCTTGGGCACGAATTGCGACACCGCGTCGATCACCTTCACGACGTCCTCGGCGGTCTCCACCGTGTCGCTGGCGACGTCGATCACGCCGGCCTGCACGATCTTGGTCTTGAGCAGCGCCAGCAGGTCGAGCGGCACCTTCGAATTGCGGCACTCGATCGCAACCTGCTGGATCGGGCTCGCGTCGATTGCCGGGAAGATCTGCTCGTACTGCCGCCATTGGCTGCCGAGCGTTTCCTTCCAGTCGGTGTTGGCCTTGATGCCGTAGCCGTAGCAGATGTGAACGGCGGTGGCGCAGGTGAGGCCTTGCGCAGCGCGCTCCAGCGCCTTGATGCCCCAGTCGTTGACCTCGTCCATGTAGACGTTGAAGGCCGGCTCGTCGAACTGCACGAGATCGACGCCGTCGGCCTGCAAGGCCTTGGCCTCCTCGTTGAGCAGCTCGGCGAAGGCAAAGGCCATCTTCACGCGGTCGCCATAGTAGCGATCCGCAATGGTGTCGATGATGGTCATTGGGCCGGGCAGGGTGAACTTCAGCTTCTTCCTGGTATGTGTGCGCGCCACGCGCGCTTCAAAGGCATGGACGCGTCCCCTCAGCCGGAGCGGGGCGACCACCTGCGGCACCATCGCCTTGTAGCGGTCCTTGCGGATGCCCATCTCGACCTTGTGGGCGAAATCGATGCCTTCGATCTTCTCCAGGAATCCGTGGACGAAATGCTGCCGGGCCTGCTCGCCCTCGGTGACGATGTCGATGCCGGCGTCCTCCTGGATCTTCAGCCAGATCAAGGTCGCATCGCGCTTGGCCCGGAGGAGCTCGTCGCCCTGCGACTTCCAGGGCGCCCACAGCATGTTGGGCTCGGCCAGCCATTCCGGCTTCGGCAAGGAGCCGGCGATCGTGGTTGGAAACAGCATGGCGGCCCTCCCGGCAGGTTGTGTTGCGCCTCTTCCTGCCATGACTTAACGTCGAGGTACAGAACAACAAAAGTCGCTCTCTATTCCGACGGCGATGACAGGGAAGGCCCAAAGGAAAGGCCAGGGGAAGGGTCGTGATCGATCTCTATTACGCGCCGACGCCGAACGGCTGGAAAATCTCGATCATGTTGGAGGAACTCGGGCTTCCCTACAGCGTGAAGCCCGTGAACATCCGCGCCGGCGAGCAGTTCGACCCCGAATTTCTCGCGATCTCCCCGAATAACCGTATCCCGGCCATCGTCGATCATGATCCTGCCGACGGCGGGCCTCCGTTCTCGGCCTTTGAGACCGGCGCCATCCTGATCTATCTCGCGGAAAAGACCAGCCGGTTCTTGCCGACGGACTTGCGCGGGCGCTCGACCACGATCCAATGGGTGATGTGGCAGATGGCCGGGCTCGGACCGATGCTCGGCCAGCATGGACATTTTGCGCTCTACGCGGCGGAGAAGATCCCCTATGCGATCGAGCGCTATCGCGACGAGGCAGCGCGGCTCTACGGCGTGCTCGATCGCCAGCTCGGCAAGACCGGAGCCTTTGTCGCCGGCGACTATTCCATCGCCGATATCGCCTGCTTTCCCTGGACCATGACCCACAAGGCGCAAGGCTTTACGCTCGACGACTATCCGAACGTGAAACGCTGGTATGCCGAGGTTCGTGCGAGGCCGCAGGTGCAGTCCGGGCTCGCGATCGGCAAGTTCGTGAAAGAGCCGTTCGACGAGGAATCACGCAAGATCATGTTCGGCCAGCGTGCGAAGGAGCTGTTAGGAAAGACGTAGTGCCCGTTCCTCATGGTGAGGAGCGCCGCAGGCGCGTCTCGAACCATGAAGGCCCGACTATCGCGGGTGGCCATCCTTCGAGACGGCCGCTCCGCGGCCTCCTCAGGATGAGGTCCGTCAGCAAAGGAAACGCCATGATCGAATTCTTCTTCGACTGTTCCAGCCCCTGGACCTATCTCGCCTTCCACAACATCCAGCCGCTGGCCAAGGGACTAGGCGCCGAGATCGTCTGGCGGCCAATCCTGGTCGGCGGCATCTTCAACACGGTCAACCCGAGCGTCTACGCCCAGCGCGAAAAGCCGGTGCCGCTGAAGGCGCGCTACATGACGAAGGATCTTCAGGACTGGGCGCGCTCGGCGGGGCTTGCGATCAAGATGCCGCCGACGGTGTTCCCCGTGAACAGCGTCAAGGCGATGCGCGGCTGCATCTGGCGCGGCAAAGACGTCGTGCCGTTTGCGACGGCCGTGTTCGAGGCCTATTGGGGCGAGGACAAGGATATTTCGCAGGATGCGGTGCTCGCCGGGATCTGCAGGAAAATCGGGATCGACGAGCAGAAATTCCTTGCCGGCATTTCGGAGCAGGGGATCAAGGATCAGCTCAAGGCCAATACCGAGGAGGTCGTCGCCCGTGGCGGCTTCGGCTCGCCGACGATCTTCGTGAACAAGACCGACATGTACTTCGGCAACGATCGCCTGCCGTTGATCCGCGAAGCATTGCTGCGCAGCAAGGCGAGCGCGGCCTGATGGTACGCGCTGTCGTATGCCGCGCGCTCGGTGCGCCCGAGACGTTGCGGCTGGAGGAGTTTCCGCCCCGCGCCCTGAAGCCGGGCGAGGTGCGCGTCGCGATCCGCGCCGCCGGGCTGAATTTTCCTGACGTGCTGATGGCGGCCGGCGACTATCAGCTCAAGCCTGAGCTGCCGTTCACGCCCGGGATGGAAGCTGCCGGCGATGTCACCGAGGTAGGACCGGAGGCAAGGGGCGTTTCGGTCGACGACAAGGTCATCGTCAAGATGCGCCATGGAGCCTTCGCTGATGAGGTGGTGGTGACGCCGGCCCAACTCACGCCGATGCCGTCGACGTTCGACTATGCCGAGGCCGCGACTTATCTCGCCGGCCACGGCACGGCCTATCACGCGCTGATCGACCGCGGCCGGGTCGAGCCGGGTGAGGTGCTGCTGGTGCATGGCGCCGGCGGCGGTGTCGGTCTTGCCGCCGTCGAGATCGGCAAGATGCTGGGCGCGATCGTGATCGCGACAGCCTCGAGCGACGAGAAGCTTGCGATTGCGAAATCGCGCGGCGCCGATCATCTCGTGCGCTACGATCAAGAATCGTTTCGCGACGCGGTCAAGCGGATCACCGACGGCCGCGGCGCGGACGTCGTGTTCGATCCGGTCGGCGGCCAGGTCTTTGAAGATTCCATGCGCTGCATCGCTTGGGGCGCCCGGCTGCTGGTGATCGGCTTCACCGGCGGCATCGGTTCGGCCAGGACCAATCTCCTGCTGATCAAGGGCGCCAGCGTCATTGGCGTGCGCGCCGGCGAAGCGGTGCGGAAAAATCCTGCGCTTGGCGAAGCGCGCCTGAAGGCGCTGCTGCAATGGGCGGAGGAGGGCAGGCTGCGCCCCAACGTCTCGCACCGCCTGCCGCTGGAGGATTACGCGAAGGCGATGCGGCTGTTGCTCGATCGCAAGGCGATCGGGCGGGTGGCGCTGGTGATGGAGTGATGTTCCTCACCGTCATTCCGGGGCGCCCGGAGGGCGAACCCGGAATCTCGAGATTCCGGGTTCTCGCTTCGCGAGCCCCGGAATGACCGTAAGCTATTTGTACTCCCGTTCCGTCCACCACGGGAAGTAATCCGGCATGTCGGTCGAGACCTTGTTCTTGAACTGCGCCGGACGCTTCTCCAGAAACGACACCACGCCTTCCTTGACGTCGTCGGAGCGGCCGCGGGCGTAGATGCCGCGGCTGTCGACCTTGTGGGCCTCCATCGGATCGTCGGCGCCCATCATGCGCCACATCATCTGGCGGATCAGCGCGACCGAGACCGGCGCGGTCTTCGCGGCGAATTCCTTGGCGAGCGCGCGGGCGGTTGGCAGGAGATCATCCGGCGGCACCACCTTGCTGACGAGGCGCCCCGCAAGCGCCTCTTGCGCCGGGAAGACGCGGCCCGAATAGCACCATTCCAGCGCCTGCGAGATGCCGACGATGCGCGGCAGGAACCAGCTCGAGGCGGCCTCGGGCACGATGCCGCGCTGGGAGAACACGAAGCCGAAACGTGCGGCCTCCGAGGCAATGCGGATATCCATCGCGAGCTGCATGGTGACGCCGATGCCGACCGCGGGCCCGTTCACCGCGGCGATGACGGGCTTGAGGCACTTGAAGATCCGCAAGGTGACCTGGCCGCCGCCGTCGCGCACCTGCGGATCGCTGTAATCGACCCTGCCGTCGGCGAGACGCTTTACAGGTCCGCGCCGCGCGTCGCGATCGAACGTGTCGGCACCGGACGAAAGATCCGCGCCCGCGCAAAAACCGCGGCCGGCGCCGGTGACGATGATGGCGCGGACGTTGTCGTCCTTGTCGGCGGCGTCGAACGCGTCGATCAGCTCTGCTTGCATCTGTGCATTGAAGGCGTTGAGCTTGTCGGGCCGGTTCAGCGTGATGGTGAGGATCTGTTCGGCGACCTCGTATTTGATCGTCTCATACGCCATGGCGGTTTCCTTCCCTGTTTCTTTATCGGTCTCTCTAGCACGTCATTCCGGAGCGCGCGACTTGGCCGCCGAAGCTCGCAGAGCGAAGGCGGAAGGCGCGAACTACGGTGCGCAATTGCGCACCCGAGAATCCATTTCTCCGCACCACTTGTGCGGATGAATGGATTCCGGGCTTGCGCCAAGAGGGCGCAACCCGGAATGACGACGCTGCGATCAATTGGCCGGCGGCTCGGGCCAGGGCCGCTGCGGGCCACGCAGGCCCTCGAACGCCTTGGCCATGCCGAGCACGCCGATGTCGTCGAAGCGCCGGCCGACGATCTGCACGCCGATCGGAAACCCCTTGGCATCGAAGCCGCCATTGACGGAGATCGCGGGGTTCTCCGACATATTCCACGGCACGGTATAGGCGATGTGTTCGAACGGCTTCATGGGATCGTTGGTCGGCGAGGCCCATTCCGCCGGATAATTCACGTTCGGCGCGGTCGGCGAGATCACATAGTCGAGCTCGCAGAACAGCTTTGACGCCGCCGCGCGGATCGCCATGGTCTGGTTGAAGCCACGGATCACGTCGACGCCGGAGAGGCTGGCGCCGGACTCGCCCCACTTGAAGATGTAAGGCAGCACCTTTGCCTGCTCGGCTGGCGTCAGCTTCGACAGATCGTCCCACATCCGCGCGCGCCAGAAATTGTCGAGGCCGTCGAGCATCTCGCGCGTGAGGATGCCGTCGACCTCGGTCACGACGGCGCCCGCGGATTCGAACGCCTTCGCCGCCTTTACCGCGACCTCGCGCACCGGTTTCTCCAGCGGCAGGCCGCAGCCGGGATCGAGCATCAGGCCGATGCGCAGTTTTCGCGGCGATTTCTCCAGCCCCTTCCAGTTGAGGGGTTCGGCCGGCAGGCTCATGCCGTCGCGCCGGTCGGGTTTTGCGATCGCGCTCATCATCAGGGCGCAGTCGTCGACCGTGCGCGTCATCGGGCCGGCAACGCGGCCGACATAGGTGGGATCGATCGGCACGCGGCCGAAGCTCGGCTTCAGGCCGACGAGCCCGCACCAGCCGGCTGGCAGCCGCACCGAGCCGCCGATATCGGTGCCGAGATGCAAGGGACCATAGCCGGCCGCTGCGGCCGCGCCTGCGCCAGCGCTGGAGCCGCCGGGATTCTTGGTGAGGTCCCAGGGATTACGCGCCAGCGCATGGAAGCTGGAAAGCCCGGAGGACAGCATGCCGTAATCGGGCATGGTGGTCTTGGCGAAGATGATCGCGCCGGCCTCGCGCAGCCGCGCAGCCGGCGGGGCGTCCTTCTCGGCCGGCACGAGCTTGACACTGGCCGCGCCCAGCGGCACCGGCACGCCCTTGGTCGCGATGTTGTCCTTCACCGTGACAGGCACGCCGTCGAGCGCGCCGGACGGCTCGCCGCCGGTCCAGCGCGCGGTCGAGGCCTTTGCGGCCTCGCGCGCGCCGTCGGGATCGAACGCATAGAGTGCCTTGAGGTGCGGCTCCCACGCAGCGACGTGCGCGAGCAGGTCCTCCAGCACCTCGCTCGGCGAGAACTGCTTTGCACGATAGCCTGCGATCAGATCGACCGCGGACAGATCGTGCAGCGAGGTGACCGCCTCTTCGACGCTCTTTTTATGCATGGGCCCCCACCGGCATGCGCGTCTCGATGATGCGGGCGAACATGCTGGCGCCGATCGGCAGGATCTTGTCGTCGAGCACGAAGCCGGGATTGTGCACGGGCACCGAGCCGTCATGGCCGACCCAGAAATACGCGCCGGGTACGGTCTGCAGCATGTCGGCGAAATCCTCGCTGCCCATCTTCGGCTGGGTGCGGGTGATCACGTTGGCGGGATCGACGATGGTGCGCGCAACCTCCTCGACCACCTTGGACTGCTCGACCTGGTTGACCAGCACGCCGAACGTGTCGCGGATGTCGACGTCGATCACGCACTGATAGGCGTTCGCAATGCCGGCGCAGATCGTGCGGATGCGCTCGCTGATCAGGGCGCGGACTTCATCGGAAAAGGTGCGGATGGTACCGCAAAGATGCGCGTCGCCAGGAATGACGTTGTAGGCGGAACCCGCATGGATCTGCGTGATCGAGATGACCGCGGCCTGCAGCGGATCGACGTTGCGGCTGACGATGGTCTGGATCGCCTGAGCCAGCGTGGTCGCGATGATCACCGCGTCCTTGGAGCGCTCGGGCATCGCGCCATGCGCGCCGTAGCCGGTGATGCGAAGGTCGAAGAAGTCGGCACCGGCCATCGCCGGGCCGGGCAGGATCGCGATCTCGCCATGGTTGAGATCGGGCGCGTTGTGCAGGCCGTAGAGCTCGTCGCAAGGAAACTTCTCGAACAGGCCGTCCTTGATCATCGCGCGGGCGCCGCCGAGGCCTTCCTCGGCGGGCTGGAAGATCAGGTGCACGGTGCCGTCGAAATTCCTGGTCTCGGCGAGGTAGCGCGCGGTGCCGAGCAGCATGGTGGTGTGGCCGTCATGGCCGCAACCGTGGAAGCGGCCGGGGATCTTCGAGCTCCACTTCAGGTTGGTGTTCTCCTCCATCGGCAGCGCGTCCATGTCGGCGCGCAGGCCGATGCGCTTGCCGCTCGAACCCTTGCCCTTGATGACGCCGATCACGCCGGTGCCGCCGAGGCCGCGATGCACCTCGATGCCCCAGCTCTTCAGCTTGTCGGCGACGATGCCGGACGTGCGCACTTCCTCGAAGCCGATCTCGGGATGGGCGTGGAGGTCGCGCCTGATAGCGGTGAGTTCGTCGGCGTAGCCGTCGATGCGGTCGATCGTGGGCATGTGTCCTGTCCGGTTAGCGTGAGGGAGGATCGAAAACAGGGCCGTTCGGCTTGATGCGGATGCCCGGCCGCAGCCGCGTCCAGGGCAGGGAAGCCGTGTCGGCCGGCATTGCGCCGGGCGCGGCACAGATCATCAGCTTCTCCGCGATCGGCTCGAAATCGGCGCGGAAGTGTACCGAGCTCTTGTTGACCAGGATCTTCTCTCGCGTCGGCTCGATGCCGACATAGCGATACATCGCCTGGTCGGCGAGCTGCGCCTTGTGCGAAGAAACGACCACACGGACGTCGCCGATGCGCAGGCACGCGGAGGGACCCATCTCCATCTCGCGGCCGCCGTAATAGGGGCCGGGCGCGATGAAGCGGCCGTCGGAGAGCTTTTCGACCACGAAGGTCTCGCGATAGGGCTCATCGCCGGGGATGCCGGACTTGCCGCCGAGCGAGAGCGTCACGCTGGCGCCGATGCCGGCCGCATGCGCGGCCCTGGCCGAGTCCGGATCGTAGATCGCGCCGGTGGCGGCGCTCGCCTTGTTGCGCACCAATGCGCGCAGCATGCCTGTCGTGTCGGAATCGCCGCCGGCGCCGGGATTGTCCTGGGTGTCCGCGATGATGATCGGCTTGCTCGCATTCCGAGAAAGTTCCATGGCATGGCGTACGCCATCGTCAGGCGACCAGATCTTGCCGTCGAAATCGTCCTCGTGGCTTTCGATCAGCTTCACGATCGCATCGGCCGCGCGGTCGGCGTCCGCTTGCGTCTTGCCGTAGGCGAATACGCTCGGCCCGCAATCGCGGAAATCCGCGGCCGGGAAGCCGGGCGCGAAAGAGAGTGTCGGAACCGCATCGCCCTCCAGCGCGGCGAGGTTCTCGTAGATGCCTCTGGTCGGCTGGTCGTTGGTGCATTGCCAGCTGATCGGGATCAGGAACGGCAGTTGCCGGAACGCCTTTGCGAAGCGCTGCTTCGTCTGCAGCAGCAGCGCCAGATGTCTTGCGCAGGCGCGGCCGGTCTCGGCCATGTCGACATGCGGATAGGTGCGGTAGGCGATCAGCGCGTCGGCATGCTCGATCATCTCGGGCGTGACGTTGGCATGGAGATCGAGGCTGGTGACGAGCGGAACATCCTTGCCGATGACGCGGCGCACGCGCGCCAGGATCTCGCCTTCGCCGTCATCGAGATGCTCGGTCACCATGGCGCCGTGCAGGTCGAGATAGACCGCATCGATCGGACCGGCGGCTGCGATGCCGTCGACCATCACCTTCACGATGCGTTCGAAGGCGTCCTTGGTGACATGGGCGGAAGGGCTCGCCCCGCAGGCAATCGTCGGAACGAGTTCCCAGCCGCTGGCTTCAGCGCTGTCGACGAAGCCGGCGAGGCCGACATTGATGCGCCGCATCACCTTCAGCACGTCGGCGCCTTCCGTCATCGCCGGCCAGCCGCCGCCATGCCGGAAGTCCGCGAATGTCGCCTTGGTCGGAGCGAACGTGTTGGTCTCGTGCAGGAAGCCGCCGATGGCGATACGTGTCATTCAGTTCAGTCCCGATTGAAAGTGCGCGACGTTAGCCTTGGCGCGAAGGAGAGAGCAAGGCGGGAAGCACTCTCGCCGTGCATGGCCTCAAGCTGTTTTGGGAATGCTGCGGACGCGGTGCATGTTGTGAGCCGCGACGTTTCCACATTCTCAGTGTCGTCCCCGCGAACGCGGGGACCCATAACCCCAGGGAGGAGTTTGGCGAAGATACGTCGTCCGCGATTGGCACCGCACGTGACCGGTAGATTCCGCGGTATGGGTCCCGGCGTTCGCCGGGACGACAGCGAGAATGTTGCTAGAGTGTGGCCCCCATGCCTTCCGCCACCGGCCGGAAGTTCGCAAAATCCCAGCCTCGCCCTGGTGCGGCGTCCAGCAGCGCCTTGGTGTAGGCCTGCTTCGGATGCGTCAGCACTTCGGCGGCGGGACCCTGTTCGACGACGCGGCCATGCTGCATCACCACGACCTCGTCGCAGATTTGCGCAGCGACGCGCAAATCGTGGGTGATGAACAGGATGGCGATGCCGAGCCGATTCTGGATCTCGTCCAGCAGTTCCAGCACCTGTGCCTGCACGGAGACGTCGAGCGCGGAGACCGCCTCGTCCGCGACCAGCACGTCCGGATCGAGCGCGAGCGCGCGTGCGATGGCGATGCGCTGGCGCTGGCCGCCGGAGAACTGGTGCGGATAGCGCGACACGGCATCTGCCGGCAGGCCGACGAGCTCGAGCAGCTCGCGTGCCCGCTTCATCGCATCGGCCTGGGAGACGCCGTAGTTGATCGGGCCTTCCGCGATGCTGTCGCCAACGGTCACGCGCGGGTTCAGCGAGCGGTAGGGATCCTGGAACACGATCTGGATCTTCTGCCGGTGCGGCTGGAGCAGACGGCGCGAGATGTCGGCGATCTCGCGACCGGCGAGGCGCACGCCACCGGAGGTCGGATCGATCAGGCGGACGATGCAGCGTGCCACCGTGGACTTGCCCGAGCCGCTTTCGCCGACGATGCCGAGGGTGCGGCCCTTGCGCAGCGTCAGCGTGACCTTGTCGGCGGCGACGACCTCGCGGCCTTTGCCGAAGAAGGCGCGCTCCTTGTAGACCTTGCTGAGCTCGTTGGCTTCCAGCACCACGGGCTCGCGGCTGTCCTCGCGCGGCGCTCGCGGCACCAGGCTCGGTACCGAGGCGAGCAGGTTGCGGGTGTATTCCATGGTCGGATTGCGCAGCACGGTGTCGAGCGGGCCGGTCTCGACCAGGCGGCCCTGCCGCATCACCGCGACGCGGTCGGCGATCTCGGCGACCACCCCCATGTCGTGCGTGATGAACAGCACGGCGGTGCCGTGATCGCGCTGCAGCTCGCGGATCAACGTCAGGATCTGTTTCTGCGTGGTGACGTCGAGCGCGGTGGTCGGCTCGTCGGCGATGAGGAGCTTCGGCTCCAGCACTAGCGCCATCGCGATCATGATGCGCTGGCGCTGGCCTCCGGAGAGGCGGTGCGGATAGGAGGCGAAGATGCGCTCGACCTGGGGCAGGTGGACCTGCTCCATCATGTCGAGGATGCGCTTCTTCCGCGCTTTCCCGTCGAGATCGGTATGCGCGCGCAGCACTTCGTCGATCTGGCGGCCGACCGGCACCACCGGATTCAGCGCGGTCATCGGCTCCTGGAAGATCATCGCCATCTTGGTCGCGCGAAGCTGGCGCAGGCGGCGGTCGGTCGCGGTGAGCAGCTCCTCGCCGACCAGCTTGATGCTGCCGCCGGTGGGAACCAGCGTGCCCTTCGGCAGGAGGCCCATCGTGGTGAGCGACGTCACCGACTTGCCCGAGCCGCTTTCGCCGACGAGGCACAGCGTCTCGCGCTCGCGCACCTGGATCGAGATGCCGTCGATGATGTTCACGCCCTTCGGCTTCTTGCCGATGGAAACGACGAGGTTGTTGATGTCGAGGATGGTGTTGGTCATCACTTGCCTTCCCGCTGCTTCATGCGCGGATCGAGTGCGTCGCGGGCGGCGTCGCCGATCAGGTTGATGCTGAGGATGGCGATCGAGAGCAAGAGGCCCGGCCAGAAGATCAGCGACGGCTTGATCTGGAAATACTGGCGGCCCTCGGCCATGATGTTGCCCCAGGTCGGCGTCTCCGGCGAGATGCCGGCGCCGAGGAAGGAGAGGATGGCCTCGGTCAGAATGGCGCTCGCGCAGACATAGGTGCCCTGGACGATCAGCGGCGCGATCGTGTTCGGCATCAGGTGGCGCCACATGATCTTCGGCAGGCTGGAGCCGACCGAGATCGCGGCCTCGACGTAAGGCTCCTCGCGCGCCGACAGCACGACCGAGCGCACCAGGCGCGCCACCCGCGGAATCTCGGGAATGGTGATCGCGATCAGCACGGTCCAGATGCTGGCGCCGGACAGCGACACCACGGCGATCGCGAGCAGGATGCTCGGCATCGCCATCAGGCCGTCCATGACGCGCATCAGCACGGAATCGACCAGCTTGAAGAAGCCGGAGACGAGGCCGATCGTGAGCCCGATGACGATCGACAGGATCGCCGAGCCGATGCCGATCAGAAGCGAGATGCGGCCGCCATAGATCACGCGCGACAACAGGTCGCGGCCGTAGGCGTCGGTGCCAAGCAGGAATTGCGAGGAGGAGGGCTTGAGCCGCTGCGACGGCGCGAGCTGGATCGGATCATGCGGCGCGATCAGCGGCGCGAGGATCGAGACCACCACGACCAGCGTGAGCAGGACCGTCGCAGTCGCAATGATGGGCGTCGAGGTGAGGAATCCAAATCGCGGCCGCAGCGGCGACGTGATCGGGATGGACGACTGGGGAAGGGTATCGACCGACATTTGTATCCTTATCCTTGCCTCAGTACCGGATCCGGGGATCGAGCAGGGTGTAGGCGACGTCGATGAGAAGATTGACGACGACATAGATCAGCGACGTCAGCAGGATCATCGCCTGGATCACCGGATAGTCGCGCGCCAGCACCGCATCAACGGTGAGGCGGCCGATGCCGGGGATGTTGAACACGCTCTCGGTGACAACGACACCGGAGATCAGGAGCGCGAAGCCGGTGCCGATCACGGTGATCACGGGGACCGCGGCGTTGCGCAGCGCATGGCGCATCATCACCGCGACCTCGTTGATGCCTTTGGCGCGCGCGGTACGGACATAGTCCTCGCCGAGCACGTCGAGCATCGCCGCGCGCGTCATGCGCGCGATCAGGGCGATGTAGATGAAGGAGAGTGCGCAGGTCGGCAGGATGATGCGCTCGAAGAACGGCCCGAAGCCGTTCGAGATGCTGCGGAAGCCCTGCACCGGCACCCAGCGCAGGTCGATGGCGAAGATCTGGATCAGGAGATAGCCGACCACGAACACCGGCACCGAGAAGCCGAGCACGGACAGGCCCATCACGAAGCGGTCGATCCAGGTGCCGTGCTTCCAGGCCGCGATCACCCCCAGGGGAACGGCGACGACGACCGCGAGGACGATGGTCGACAGCGCGATCGAGATCGACGGCTCGACGCGCTGGCCGATCATCTTCATCACCGGCAGGTTGGAGATCAGCGAGGTCCCGAGGTCGCCGTGCAGCAGCTTGTTCACCCATGTGATGAACTGCACGATCAGGGGCTCGTTCAGGCCGAGCGAGGCGCGGATGCGCTCGAGCCGTTCCGGTGTCGCGTTGTCGCCGGCGAGAATCGCGGCGGGATCCCCCGGCGTCAGCCGCAGAAGCAGGAACACGAACAGCGCGACGACGCCCATCACGGGCACCGCGGCCAGAACGCGGCGAATAAGATAACCCAGCATGCACTTATCTCCGGCTACGGAACGTGTGGAGCCCTGAGGCTCCCGTGAACTCTGTCGTGTCTATCATGCCTATCACTTGGGCTGGAAAGGCCGCTCGGAGACGCCGTCCTCTTAGGGCAAATTGTGTGCCAAGGGCTGCGCCGTAGCAAGAGGCCGGCATGTCTCGGATATCGACCACTCAGGATGCATGTCGCAGTTCACGCTCAACCCCAAGTGAAGGGACCGTCGGCGGAGCGTTGAGGCCGCGCCAGCCGTCGATGGTCTGGGCGATCATCTGCGCCGTCGCGGCCGACAGAGTCCAGCCGAGATGGCCGTGGCCGGTGTTGAAGAACACGCCCGGTATCCGCCCGGCGCGCACGACCGGCATCATGTTCGGCATCATCGGGCGCAGCCCTGCCCACGGCACGACGCGCGACGTTTCGACGGCGGGGAAGTTGTTGCGCACCCAGTCGATCAGCGGCTGCACGCGGTCGGCGCGGATGTCGCGATTGAAGTCGTTGAATTCGGCGGTGCCGGCGACGCGAAAACGATCGGCGCCGAGCCGGCTGGTGACGATCTTGGCGGCCTCGTCGAGCAGGCTCACCGTCGGGGTGGCGTTGCGGCTTTCGGCGGTGTCGAGCTGCACCGTGATCGAGTAGCCCTTCACCGGATAGACGTTGACGCGCTCGTCCAGCAGGGCGGCGAAGTGACGGCTCGCAACGCCCGCGCAGACCACGACGCCGTCCGCGTTCAGTGCGCCGCGCGCGGCCGCGACGGCATCGCTCGCGGCCAGATCGGCCCAGCCGATGACGAAGCCGCTGCCGGCACGTGCGATCGAATCGATATTGGCCTCGTGGATGAAGGTCGCGCCACGCCGCTTGCAGGCTTCCGCCAGGCCGCGGGTGAACTTGTGGATATCGCCGGTCGCATCCGACGGCGTGTAGAAGCCGCCATAATAGTCCTTGCGCAGTGTCGGCTCGATGCTGCGGATTTCCTCCAACGTCACCGGGCGGCGATCGAGGCCGCCTTCCTGCAGCAGCGCGTTGACGCGCAGACCGGATTCGAAGCCGGCCTTGTCACGATAGATGTGGAGGATGCCGCGGCGTTCGAGATCGAAGTCGATCCCTTCGCGCGCCGCGATGTCGAACAGATACCTGCGCGCTTCGATCGCGAGCCGCGTGGTCTCGATGGTGTTGGCGCGGTAGTTGCCGATGTTGGCGACGAACTCGCTCATCCACGAATATTTGTGCCAGTTCGGCCGCGGGTTCATCAGCAGCGGCGCGTCGCGCCGAAACATCCAGCGCAAGCCCTTCAGGATCGTCGCCGTGCTGTTCCACACTTCGGCGTTCGATGCGGAGAGCTGCCCGCCATTGGCGAAGGACGTCTCCATCGCGGCGTAGCGGTGCTTGTCGAGCACCGTCACCTTGTAGCCGCGTTCGAGCAGGGCATAGGCGGTCGTGACGCCGGTGATGCCGGCGCCGATGATGGCAATATGGGTCATGGTGAAGTTCGGGGCTCCCGTGAGTTAGAGTCGGCGGACCGCCGGCCGTAAGGCCGTTGGCGGCGCCCCATCTGTCACGGTTACCTGAGAGCTTGATCCGCTGCGGATCTCGCAACGGACTATCCCCTTCGGTGGACGTCACGATTGCCTGAAATCGCGTCGTCTCTCTCCAGATCGTCCTGACGAAACGGTCCTTTTGCCTGAGAGTTTCCGGGGCGGTTGCTCCGTCGGCGCCGCAACGAAGGCTGAAAGCCTTCGCCGCGATCTCTCCCGCATCATCGCGTGGACGGCCGAGCAGTACGATACGCCTCATTTTTAGACAAGGCTAAATTTCGACCGTGACTGCCGACGTATTGTGCAGTGCAAATTCGATTCAATTACTCCAGAGTCGCCAGCAGACCTGCCATCAGCCGGCCGCGCTCGACCAGGCTATCGACCTCGATGAACTCCTCCAGCGTGTGGCCATTGCCGCCGCGGACACCGAGGCCGTCGAGCGTGGGAATTCCCATCGCGCCGGTGAAGTTGCCGTCGGAGCCGCCGCCGGAGCTGGCATGCGGTAAGTCCGCGCCGAGCGATTTGGCGATGCCGCGCGCCTTCTCATACAGCGCCATGGTACCCGCATCCGGCTCCCAAACCGGACGCGTCACGCCGCGCGTGACCTTGAACGTGACGTCGTTGGTGGTGCCCGACAGCGCCAGCATCCTCTCGACACCGCGGTCGAGATCGGCCTGACGCTTGGCCATGGAGAGCGCTTCGCCGGTTGCGGTCGTCGCAACGCAATTGACCCATTGTCCGCCGTGGACGACGCCGACCGAGAAGGTGCAGTCCTCCGTCGTCATCGCGTCGATCGCGAGGATCTGCCGCGCCATCTCGCGGATCGCCGAGCGTCCGGCCGACAACGTGGCGCCGGCGTGGCTCGGCCGTCCCGTCGCCTCGAGATTGAAGCGCGCGATGGCGTAGCGTCCGGTCGTGACGCCGTTGTCGGCGCGGCCGGGCTCCGGCACCAGCACGTATTTGTTGCGCGCCGCTTCCGCCTCGATGATGTCCCGCGTCGAAGGCGTGCCGACTTCCTCATCCGGCGTGAACAGCACGGTGATCGGCAGCGGTGTGGTGAACGAGGCGCGCGCCAGTTGCCGTATCGCTTCCAGCGAGAGGTAATTGCCGCCCTTCATATCGTAGATGCCGGGGCCATAGCACTTGTTGCCCTCGCGCCGCCATTTCAGCTTCTCGATGGTGCCGACCGGATGAACGGTATCCATGTGTCCGGCGATCAGGATGCCCGGCTCGCCCTGCTTGGGATGAGGAAAGCGCGCGCGGATGACGCCACCAAAGCCCTGGCGGCCGGCAATGCGCTCGATCGTCGCACCCATGATCGCCATATCCCGCGCCGCGATATCGAGCATGCGGTCCACGGCGCCTGCATCCCAGGTCGGACTCTCGCATTCGACCCAGCCGCGCAGGCCCTCGAGCATCGCCTCGGAATCAAAGGGAAGATTGGCAGGATTCATCTCAATGTCTCTCAAGCTTCGAAAGATGGAACGCGCATTGCATCGGCGCGGGGCAGGACAAGCGGAGGGTGTTGTAGAGCCAAACCGATCTTTGTGGAGCCCGTGCGCGCGCCGTGAGGGGCTGCGACGAAACCGGATTGACGCGCTCGGCACTGTCTGCAAGTCTCAAAAAGATAAAGGCATTGCATGAGGTTAGTTCGCCCAACGAATGAACCGCATGCTCAACCAATGACCTGCCTTTGAACAGTTTCACGTCAGGAGAACTTTCTATGTTCCACTTCATGCGCCGGGGGCGTCGCGCGTTCGCCTCCAAACTTGCGCTGTCGGTCGTCGCGCTTTCGACCGCGCTGGCCTCGCCAGTGCTTGCGGCCGGCAAGACCATCACGGCGGTGATGCATTCGGATCTGCGCATCATCGACCCGATCTTCACCACGGCCTACATCACGCGCGACCATGGCTACATGGTTTACGACACGCTGGTGGCGCCGGATTCGAGCTTCAAGATCCAGCCGCAGATGGCGGACTGGAAGATCTCCGACGACAAGCTCACCTATACCTTCACGCTGCGCGACGGCCTGAAATGGCATGACGGTGCGCCGGTGACGGCGGAAGACTGCGTTGCTTCGCTGAAGCGCTGGGCCGCGGTCGACGGCATGGGCCAGAAGCTCATGGACTTCACCGCGAGCATCGAGGCGACCGACGCCAAGACCATCACGCTGAAGCTGAAGGAGCCCTACGGCCTCGTGCTCGATTCCATCGGCAAGCCGTCCTCGCGCGTCGCCTTCATGATGCCGAAGCGCCTCGCCGAGACGCCGCCGGACAAGCAGATCCCGGAGCAGATCGGCTCGGGTCCCTTCAAGTTCGTGGCATCGGAATTCCAGCCCGGCGTGAAGGCGGTCTACGTCAAGAACACCGACTACGTGCCGCGCAAGGAGCCGGCGAGCTGGACCTCCGGCGGCAAGGTGGTGAAGGTGGATCGCGTCGAGTGGATCACCATGCCGGACTCGCAGACCGCAGTGAACGCGCTGCAGTCTGGCGACATCGACTTCATGGAGAACCTGCCGTTCGACATGCTGCCGGTGCTGGAAGCCAACAAGGAGCTCACGATCGAGGTCTCCAACAAGTTCGGTTTCCAGACGCTCGGCCGCATGAACTTCCTGCATCCGCCGTTCGACAACGTGAAGGTGCGGCGAGCTGCCCTGCTGGCGATGAACCAGAAGGACGTTCTCGATGCACTCGTCGGCAACGCCAAATATCAGAAGATCTGCGGCGCCTTCTTCGTGTGCGATACGCCGCTCGCGACCGACGTCGGCGCCGAGACTCTCATCAAGGGCAACGGCATGGCCGCAGCCAAGAAGGCGCTTGCCGAGTCCGGCTACGACGGCACACCGATCGTGATCATGGCGCCCGGCGACGTCACGACGCTCAAGGCGCAGCCGATCGTTGCAGCCCAGCTGCTGCGCGAGGCCGGCTTCAAGGTCGACCTGCAAGCGACTGACTGGCAGACGGTGGTGAGCCGCCGCGCCAGCCAGAAGCCGCCGAAGGAGGGCGGCTGGAACATGTTCTTCACCAACTGGGTCGCGGCCGACGTTGCCAACCCGATCGCCAATCTCTCGATCGGCGGCCAGGGCAAGAAGGGCTGGTTCGGCTGGGCCGAAGACCCCAAGATCGAGCAGCTCAAGGACGCTTTCGTCCGCGCATCCTCGCTCGACGAGCAGAAGAAGATCGCGGCCGAGATCCAGCAGGAGGCGTACGATCAGGTGATCTACATCCCGCTGGGGCAGTATCTCCTGCCGAGCGGCTGGCGCAAATCGCTGACCGGCCTGCTCGACGGTCCGGCGACGCCGCTGTTCTGGAACGTCAGCAAGTCGGAGTAGGCGAGGCGTTCTCGCCGCGACCTTCGTCCGGATCGCCACGCGGCGCCGCTGATATCAGCGGCGCCGCCCGCCAGGAAAGAGTCCAGGGGAGCCCGATGTTCCAACTCATGAGGGGGCGTTGCGCGTTCGCCTCCAGACTTGCGCTTTCGGTCGTCGCGCTTTCGGCTCTGGGCTCGCCAGTTCTTGCTGCGGGCAAGACCATTACCGCCGTGATGCACTCGGATCTGCGCGTCCTCGATCCGATCTACACGAGCGCCTACATCTCGCGTGATCATGGCTACATGATCTTCGACACGCTGATCGCGACGGATTCGAACTTCAAGATCCAGCCGCAGATGGCGGACTGGAAGATTTCCGACGACAAGCTCACCTATACCTTCACGCTGCGCGACGGCCTGAAGTGGCATGACGGTGCGCCGGTGACGGCGGAAGACTGCGTCGCTTCGCTGAAGCGCTGGGCCGCGGTCGACGGCATGGGCCAGAAGCTCATGGACTTCACCGCGAGCATCGAGGCGACCGACGCCAGGACCATCACGCTGAAGCTGAAGGAGCCCTACGGCCTGGTGCTCGATTCCATCGGCAAGCCGTCCTCGCGCGTTGCCTTCATGATGCCGAAGCGTCTCGCCGAGACGCCGTCCGACAAGCCGATCCCCGAGCAGATCGGCTCGGGTCCCTTCAAGTTCGTGGCGTCGGAATTCCAGCCCGGCGTGAAATCGATCTACGTCAGGAACACCGACTACGTGCCGCGCAAGGAGCCGGCGAGCTGGACTGCCGGCGGCAAGGTGGTGAAGGTGGACCGCGTCGAGTGGATCACCATGCCGGACGCCCAGACCGCGTTGAACGCGCTGCAGTCGGGCGACATCGATTTCATGGAAAATCCCGCCATTGAAATGTTGCCCGCCATCGAAGCCGACAAGGGGCTCAAAACCGAGATCCTGAACAAGTTCGGATTCCAGACGGGTGCGCGGATGAACTTCCTCCATCCGCCATTCGACAACGTCAAGGTTCGCCGCGCGGCACTCCTGGCGGTCAAGCAGAAGGACGTGCTCGATGCGCTGATCGGCGATCCCAAGTACTACAAGACCTGCGCCGCGATCTTCATCTGCGACACGCCTTTCGCGACCGACATTGGCGGTGAGACCCTCGCGAAGGGCGGTGACATTGCTGCGGCCAAGAAGGCGCTCGCCGAGTCCGGCTACGACGGGACACCCGTCGTGCTCATGGCGCCGGGCGACGTGTTGACGCTGAAGGCTCAGCCGATCGTGGTGGCCCAGCAACTGCGGGAAGCCGGCTTCAAGGTCGACCTGCAGGCCACCGACTGGCAGACGGTGGTGAGCCGGCGCGCCAGCCAGAAGTCCCCGAAGGAGGGCGGCTGGAACATGTTCATCACGAACTGGGTCAGCGCCGACGTGGTCAACCCGATCTCCAACGTCGCCGTCGGCGGGCAGGGCAAGAAGGGGGGCTGGTTCGGCTGGGCGGAGGACGTCAAGGTCGAGCAGCTCAAGGATGCCTTCGTTCGCGCGACCTCGGCGGAGGATCAGAAGAAGATCGCGGTCGAGATCCAGAAGGAAGTCTACGATCAGGTGCTCTATGTGCCGCTCGGCCAGTATCAGGGTCCGAGCGCATGGCGGAAGTCGATTAGCGGCGTGATCGACGGTCCGGCGACGCCGGTGTTCTGGAATATGGACAAGTCGGAGTAGGACAGGACCGAGTAGGCAAAGGGTGCGTCTCGCTCCCTTTCGTGCCAACGAACGCGGCGCCGCTGTCATCAGCGGCGCCGTTTTCGTTTGTCGGTTTCGCGTCGGCGCTGCGGATGATTTCGGCGCCAGCCGGCGCGAGCGACTGAGCAGGCGTCGTGCTCAGCAGTGGCTATCGCGTACCCCTTCGAGCCCCTCGCTCGCAAGCGGCGTGGTCAAGGTGGCCTGCTCAGCGCGCGGTTCGGAACGTTCCGTCTTCTGCCGTTCTACCTCGGCGTGGTCTTCGCGGTGTTCCAGTTCCATTGCAGCGCCCTTTCGAATTGCTGCAGGACAACATCGAGGCCGGCGCGTGGTTCCCTAAAGCGCCATGCGATTGGGATGAAGCGTCCGGATCATGGTTTAGGCAGGGCGATGATGCGGCTTGAACAGCCGTCCCTTCTCGACCACCAGCACGATCGCAAGCGCGGCGAGGGTCGACAGGAAGAAGCCGATCGAGAAGGGCAGCAGCGTGCCGTCGAAGCTCTGCCCGATCACCATGCCGACCACGATCCCGATCAGCGTCGTGATCGAACCGTAAAGCGATGAGGCGGTCCCCGCGATGTGTCCCTGCGGTTCCATCGCGAGCGCAGTGAAGTTGGCGACCATCATGCCGAACGAGAACATCATCAGGGCGGAGAGCACCATGAACAAGGCGAGCGGCAGCACGCCGAGACTTTCCGTCAGCAGCATCACGCCGGCCACCACCGTGTAGAGCGTCAGCGCGCCGTGCGAGATCACGCGCATGCCGAGCCGCCCGACCAGCCTTGCATTGAGGAAGCCGGCAATGGCGACGCCGACCGCGACCGCCGCGAAAGCGAGCGGGAAGTAATGGCCGAGGCGATAGATGCCGGTGAAGACCTGCTGGGCGCAGAACACGTAGGCGAACAGTGCGCCCATCACGCTGCCGGCAGCCGTGGCATAGCCGATGGTCTGGCGATTGGTCACGGTCTGCCGGAACGCCGAGAGCACGTCGGCCGGTGCCAGTGACCTGCGCTCCGACTCGGGGAGCGTCTCGGGCAGCCGCAGCACACACCATGCGAGCGCGAGGAGCCCGTAGAGCATCAGCACCACGAAGATGCCGCGCCACGCCGTCACCAGCAGCACCGCCTGTCCGAACGAGGGCGCGATCACGGGCACCGCGATGAACACCATCATCGCGAGCGACATCACGCTCGCCATGCGGCGGCCGACATAGCAGTCGCGCACGATCGAGGTCGCGATCACGCGCGTCGCCGCGGTGCCGAGCCCCTGAAGCGCGCGCGCCAGCAGCAGCGTCTCGAACGAGGGCGCCGCGACCGCCAGCACGCTCGCGACCGCATAGACTGCCATGCCGCCGAGCAGCACCGGCCGGCGGCCGAAACGGTCCGACAGCGGCCCCATGACGAACTGTCCGGCTCCGAAGCCGATCAGGAAGGTCGACAGCACCAGCTGGAGATGGTTCGCGACGGGAATCTGGAAGGCGGTGCCGATGTTGGGTAGCGCCGGCAGCATCATGTCCATCGCAAGCGGATTGAGCGCCATGATGGACGCGATCACGATGACGAATTCTGGAAATCCCATCGGGCGGTGTCCCGCGGACACCCAATCGTCGGCATTGACGTCAGACAAGAATCTCACCCCTGAAATCGAGCGGCTTTATCTCCGTTCATGCTGCGTTGCACAACCCTCGTTTCGGGATAGCTGGCAGGCGGAGCAGGGGCGGACAAGACTTTGTGAGGGCCGTCGGAGCTCACGGCAAGGAGCTCAGCGGGTGCTGCGGGCCCGCTCGATCACGTCGAGCGCCAACTGTCCGGCGGCATCGACATAGGCGAGATCGCGATGGAGCAGCATCACGGTCGTGGCGCCGTCGAGCAGGATCACGAGCTGGCGCGCGAGTGCCATTGATCTCCTTTGCGGGAGAATCTGATCGAGCAGTTTTGTCCTGCTCTCCACCGCGCTCAAATGCTTCTGGATCGGACGAATTCGCACGGCGCGAAAGCGCCTTGCAGGACGTCATGGATCCACCGCGCGGTCGTCTCCGGGCCGCGCACGGCCTGCGCCATCAGCTCCGTTGGTGCGGGCAGCCGGGGTCGAACCGGCACAGCGCTTGCGCACCGAGGGATTTTAAGTCCCTTGCGTCTACCAATTCCGCCATGCCCGCTTGATCCAACGAGATCAAACACTTAAGTCCATCTCCGGCCATCTGGAATTGGCGCGTTGGGACCCGGAGGGACGGTTCTTCCTTAAGCGAGCCGGACGCACAAGGCAAAGCCTCAATCCGGACATCTGTTGTTGCTTTAGGCATTCTCAATCCACGGGGACTATTCATCCGGCATGGCTGCTTCGTTTTCCTCTTCGCTGCGCGGCTTTGGCGCGCTCCTCATGCTGCTTGTCGCCGGCGCCGCGCTCTCCGGCTGCGCCGGCATAAGCGAGACGATCGCACCGGCCTTTGCCGATCCCGCAAGATATGAATTGTACGACTGCAAGCAGCTGCAGACCGAGCGCAAGGCGCTCGCCAAGCGCACTGCCGATCTGCAGAGGCTGATGGAGAAGGCCGAGACGGGGGCAGGTGGCGCGGTCGTATCCGAGCTTGCCTATCGCAACGACTATATTGCTGTGCGCGGGCAGTCGCAGTTGTTGGAAGAGGCTTGGCGCCGCAACAAGTGCCGGGAGATGCCTGAGGCGACGCCGCCTGCGGCGGAGCCGCCATCACCCGCTGGCAAGCCCGCTTCGACATCCGGAAAAAGGTGATCTGCCGAGGCGTCCGCGGACCGCGCTTCGCATCAGGGACGCCAGCTATAGATCCAGTCCTGCCGCGCCAGCATGCGCTCCGGGCCGAGCGCGCGGATCGCAAGGTCGCGTGCGAGCGCGAGCGGCCCGCCGAGATGATAGATCCTGCCCTGCTGCCGCGCGGTCCGCTGCACCCGAAGGACCCGCGCCTGGCGGGCACGGCCGTATTGCGTCAGCGCGGCGGCGATGTCCTTGGTGCTCTCGGTGGCCTCAGGGCTCAAATGCCGGGCGAGCACGGCGGCATCCTCGATCGCCATTCCGGCGCCCTGGGCTGCAAAGGGCAGCATCGCATGCACGGCGTCGCCGAGCAGCGCCACCGGGTCCTTGCTCCAGGGGCAGCCGTCGGGCACGCCGAACAGCGCCCATTTCCGCCAGCTCTCGACCGGGGCGAGCATCATCCGCGCAGCCGGCGGCCAGCGCGGGGCGGCAAAGGCGTCCATCACCTCGACGGGATCGCCGGGCGTGCTCCAGCCCGGCCGGTTCCAGGTGCCGGGCAGCACCGCGACCACGTTGATCTGGCGTCCGCCGGCAATCGGATAGGCGACCAGATGCGCGTTCGGCCCCATCCAGAGCTGCACCCGGCGCGCGGCATAGTCCTTCGGCAGTTGCGCGGCATCGAGCGTGCCGCGCCAGGCGATCAGCCCGGAGAAGCGCGGCTGCACCTCGGGGAACAGATGCTGGCGGACCGTCGACCAGATGCCGTCGGCGCCGATCAGGGCGCTCGCGAGATCGCTGCGGCGGATCGTGCCGCTGCGATGGACGACGGTGAGGCCCTTGGCGTGGGGCGCGACGTCCTCGAAGGTTGCACCCAGCTTCAGGTCGATGTCGGGATGATCGGCGACAGCGCCCGCCAGCGCGGATTGGAGGTCGGCGCGGTGCACCACCCAATACGGAGCGCCGGCCCGCGCCGAAGCAGCCTCGCCGAGCGGCATGCGCAAGAGCTCGCCGCCGGCGCGCGCGCTCATGATCGAGACCGCTTCCGGGGTTACCGCGCGCGCCTTGAGGCGTTCGGTCAGGCCGAGCTCGACCAGGACGCGGCTGGCATTGGGGGAGAGCTGCAGGCCGGCGCCGACTTCCTCGAGGCGCTCGGCCTTTTCCAGCACGACGATGCGGAAGCCGCGGGCCGCGAGCGCAAGCGCAGCCGTCAGGCCTCCGATACCGGCACCGGCGATGACAATCGTTCGGGAGAGCGCCACCCCTGACCGATGGAAGCGGTCAGGCCACCTTGTCCTTCAGGACGCATTCCGGCGGGCGGGCTTCGCCCGCCTTCAGGTCGGCCGCGAAGCGGTACAGCGTCGAGCAATAGGGGCAGATGATCTCGTTGTCGTTGCCGAGGTCGAGGAAGACGTGCGGATGGTCGAACGGAGGGTTGGCGCCCACACACATGAACTCTTGCGAGCCGATCTCGATGACGGGGACACCGGCATCGTTATGGAAGTGCGGGACGACATGATCGGACATCGTAACTCATCCTGGAGTGGCAATGGCGGCAGACACAATCAAGAACTGACGCGGCATCTTTGAGGCGCCGCGGACCATACTTACGGGTGCAGATGATTGCTAGTCCAGTGGAACCGAAAGGTTCGCAATTGCCCCATGCTCATTTGCTCATGCAAATTCGACACAATCTTGAGGCCTGAGAGAAGCCCTTCTTTCGTCGGGGACGTTGTGTCGCAATTTTGGCAAACTATCTCTATGGACGACTGCAAGTTGCGACGAAGGACGAATCGTCAGGCGCAAGCGACCCGAAGGGACCATCCAGGCATTCCGCATGAAGTGGCTGCGAATCAGCACAGCGTTGACCGGTATCGCGGCGTGCAGCTTCATGCTCGTGCAGGTCGCGCCGCATGCCCGTGAGGCCGGCGCGATCCTCGCTGCCCAGGATGATCCTTCCGCGCTGTCGGAGCTGAAGCTCGATGCGCTGCTGCGGCGGAACGACCGGCTGGTTCAGGACAATATCGAGGCCGCGCTCGCCGCCGGCGATGCCGATCTCGCCGACAGTTTCGTTGCGCTGGCGCGCGATCGCAACATCGCGCTCCCCGACGACCTCCTGAACCGTGTCAGTGACGCCGTCAAGGCGGAGAACTCCACCTCGCATTTCGCCAAACGCTTCGCCACCGGTCTCGTCACCGGCAACGCCGACGACGTCGCGAGCCTGTCGGGAACGGTCGCCGGCGATCTGTTCGTGTTCGGCGACATCAGGGACGTGGTGCGCGAGGGCAAGCATCTTGCCATGGGCGAGGACACCGACCGTCTCGTGCTCGGGCTTGCGGCTGCCGGCCTTGCGGTGACGGCGGCAACCTACGTGTCCGTCGGCGGTGCCGCGCCGGTGCGCGCCGGACTGACGCTGGTGAAGGATGCGCGCAAAGTCGGACGGCTCGGCGAGGGACTGGCCGCATGGGCCGGCCGGTCGGCGCGCGAGGTCGTCGACACGCCGACGCTCCGGAACGCGGTGGTATCAGGCTCGGTGCTGCGGCCGGGCCAGACCATGAGCGCGATCAAGGCCGCGTTCCGGGCCGAGAAGGCCGGTGCGCTGGTTCGGCTCGGCAAGGACGTCACGCGCGTCGCCGAAAAGACCGGCACGCGCGGTGCGATGGACACCTTGCGCATGGCCGAGGGTCCCAAGGACCTCGCGCGCGCGGCGCGGCTTGCGGAAGCGCAGGGCGGCAAGACGCGCGCGATCATGAAGCTCCTGGGCCGGGGCGCACTGCTGCTCCTCGGCGGCGCGTTCGATCTGGCGCTCGCGCTGTTCGGCGCCGCACTGACGCTGTTCGGCCTTCTGTCCTCCATCAAGGCGACGACCGAGCGCCTGACCCAGGCCTGGTGCGATCGCAGGCGGGCGCGGCGGCTTCGCCGGGCGCAGATCGCGGCTGACGCCGCTTTGGCGGATGCGGCCCTCAGGGCCTAAATCGCGATGGGATCGAGGTAATTCGTCGCCGCCGCTGTGGGTCATTGTTTGAGCATGATCTTCGCGCAAATGCGGTCCGCGTTTGTCGCGCGGAAAAACCGCTGCACACAATTCCGGATCATGTCTAAGATCAACCTTCCCCCCAGAGACCCCACGGAACTGATGATGCCGAGCTTTCACAACGGCGCCGTTGAAATTGCCTATCTCGACGAAGGCGAGGGCGATCCGATCATCCTGGTGCACGGCTTTGCCTCCAGCAAGAACGTGAACTGGGTCTATCCGACCTGGGTTTCGGAGCTGCGCAAGAACGGCCGCCGCGTGATTGCGCTCGACAATCGCGGCCACGGCGAAAGCGCGAAGCTCTACGAGCCAGAACAGTACTCGATCCCGACCATGGCCGGCGACGTGCTCGCGCTGATGGATCATCTCGCCATCCCGCAGGCCGACATCATGGGCTATTCGATGGGGGGACGGATGACGGCGTGGCTCTCGCTCAACGAGCCGCAGCGCCTGCGCTCGGCGATCCTCGGCGGCATCGGCATCGGCGGCCTGATCGAGGGCACCGGACCCGGAGAGAACGTGGCGAAAGCGCTGGAAGCGCCGGAGCTCGAGGACGTCACCGATCCCGTCGGCCGCACCTTTCGCGCGTTTGCCGATCAGACGCGCTCCGACCGCCGTGCACTCGCCGCCTGCCTGCGCGGTACGCGAGATCTCATGACGAAGGACGAGGCTGCGCGCATCGAGGTGCCCGTGCTGATCGCGGTCGGCAGCGCCGACGACGTCGCCGGCTCCGCCAGCGCGCTGGGTGCGATCATCCCGGGCTCGGAAGTGCTTGATATTCCCAATCGCGACCACATGCGTGCGGTCGGCGACAAGGTCTACAAGACCGGCGTGCTCGACTTCCTCTCACGCCGCGGCTGAGCCGGCAAAGGGCCAAGAGGGGTCTTCGCCCACCAATTCCTGGAACCTGGAGCTCAGTTGCTTGGCGCCTGAATTTCGGTGACGGCCGATGCTTCACACCGACTTGTCGCTGAACGCGGCGGGAAGCGTGGTGAGGAACGACATGACGCGCTGTGTACGCAGGGGCGGGCGGCGGCCCGAGGTGCGCAGCATCCATAGAGGTTCCCCAGGCGCGCGCCAGGGCGCCAGCACTTCGACCAGTCGGCCGGTGCGAAGGTCTTCGTTGACGAGCCACGCTGGCCCCCAGCCGACCCCAAACCCATTCGCGATCAAAGCGAGCGAAGCGTGCGCGTCGTCGCAAATGTGCTTGGGCTTGGGCGCGACGCGAATGGGTCCTTTGCCGCGCGGGTCGGCGAAGCGCCAGGTCAGGATCTGACCGCTCGCGGGATTCCGGAAGCCGACATGGTCGTGCGCGGAAAGCTCGTATGGAGTCGCCGGCGCGCCGCGCGCCTTCAGATAGGCGGGCGAGGCGCAAGCGATCCAGGAGAACGTGCAAAGCCGCCGCGCCTGATGGCCCGGCGCGCGGTCGAGCGGCCCTGAGCGGATCGCGACGTCGACGCCTTCCGCCGCGAGATCGAGAATCTCGTTGCGGAATTTGACCTCGATCTCGATTTCCGGCCGTTCCCGCAGGAACGCGGGCAGTCGCGGCAGGATGCAGGCGCGCGCGAACGAGGCGGGGGCGGTCACGCGCACCCGTCCGCCATCGTCGCGCGCGACTTCGCCGAGCGCGGATTGGACACGGGCGAGACTTTCGACCAACGCGCGTCCCGCCGTCATCAGCCTGTCGCCCTCGTCGGTCAGCGCCAACGAATGGGTGGAGCGATGCAAAAGCCGCAGCCCGTGAGCCTGTTCGAAGCGGGCGACCGCCTTGGACATCGCCGAGGTGGTCGTCCCCGCCCGCCGCGCGGCTTCGGCGAAGGAGCCCGCCTCGACGACGCGGACGAAGGCGAGAAGACGCGAGAGATCGGGAGGCAAAGCCGTTGTGGACATGGAGTCCATATAGTCATGGCTGCGGGGTCACTACAAGAGCCAGGCCCGAACGGTTAATCACGAAGCGCCAGCGCGCAGTCTGCGACGCCAAAACGCGGGAAGTCCGATGAACCCTATCGAAATCACTCTGCAAGCCCTTGACGCCGCCGAGCGGGCGATCCCATCCGGCCAGCCGGTCTTTATGCTCAATCTGCTTCGCTACCGCGCGCAGGCGCGTTACGAGGACGGGTTCGACGCCGCGCCCTGTACGGGCCGCGAAGCCTTCAATGAACGCTACAGGCCGGCATTCCGGCGTTTCGCGGCCGGCAAGCCGCTCGCGCGGATGTTCTCTGGCCCGGTCCTGACGAGCCTCGTCGGCTCGCCAGGCGAACGCTGGGACGAAGCGGCGATCAATGAATACGCCGATTTCGCCACCTTCCGCGCGATCGTCGACACCGAGACCTACCGGCGCGAAGTCGCTCCGCATCGGCACGCGGCGCTCGAAGATTTCCGGTTGTTCGCGCTCGCCAAGGCGGTGTGAACGCATTGAGGCGAGGGCCTGCGCATTCGCCTTAAGGAGCTTCAGCTTCAGTGATCCGGGATTTGTCTTCGAGCACCTGCTGGCATGCTCCATTGCGGTGACCGTGCACAAAGTTGGCGCTGATCAGCGCTCCGGATAGCCGCGCCGTGCGGAGATTAGTGCACTGTCACCGTATTCTGAAATGTCCCATCACAAGAGGGCATCCGCTCCCTTCAGGGTAGGCCGTCCACTCCTTCATGCGCAGAGATCTGGAGCCCTCTAAGGGCGCTGATGAGACGTCGGTTCGAAGCGAGTAGGAACGTCGGCAAAGGGCTAAATGCTGGCGTCTCGCCGTTCGGTTCGAGCCAACCAGTCAGTTGTTTGCAGGCGGCAGGAGTTGTTCGTCAGTAGTCTCCGATGTCCGTTTTAGGTGCGTTGCACCGCTCGCGGTCCAATCACAGCAGCCACGAGTTGCGGCCAAAGATTGAAGAAGAAGACGTAGATGATCGCAACGGCCCACCCGTAGATCATGCTGGCGACAAGGCCGTAGATGAGGCTCCCGACCGCAATCGTTTTGAAACCGGGAAAGACAATCGGGAGGAGTTCATGGCCCTTCAAGTCCGGGAAGGCCAACCAGAGAAGCACGCATAGAACGTAGATCACCTGAAACAGCATGCAAGTTGCGAACATAGTTCGCACATAAGGGAGCTTTGCCATGCCAGTTACTCCTATAAGGAGGGCGCATCATCGGTGCGGCACGCCACCGGTTCTCATGCCGCTTACTTTTTGTCGCCCATGTGATGCGGTGTCGATGTTGCTGGTCCGCCGGTGTAGTGATGTCCGCCGGACTGGCCGGTGGTCGCCTTTCCGGTAGTTTCCTTCTTACCCATGTGATGAGGCACTTCGGTCTTCGGCCCGCCCTGATAGTGGTGACCGCTCTTTTCAGTGTCTTTCGTTGCGGTCTGAGCCATTGCGGGAGCAGGTAGGAGAGAAGCGAGCGCCAGCACAGCGAAAAAATTCTTGGCAGTCATGGACGTTCCTCCGGTTGAGACAGACCTGTTGAAATTCCATTAAACAACAGTCCTGAGATCGCGATTTGATGCACATCAACGCTGCCGTTGCCGACCGTTACGGGGAACCGCAGTTTGACGTGCATCAAGATTATTCATGCGAGATCTGCGAGACTTGGTTTTGGCCCTGTTCGCCGATCAGGCAATGGTGCCGTCTTGAGGTGCTCCGATGACCTTGCCAGACCATGCCCACGATCAGGCCGGAGTACGCCGGGGCCTGTCGCGCAATTCTCTAACCGTTGTGGGACTTGCCGTTATCGCGGCTATCGCGGGCGCGCTGCTGTTCACCCAGCATCAGGCCCATGTGCTTGGCGCTCTGCTCTGGTTGCCTCTCCTAGCTTGTCCGCTCATGCATTTTTTCATGCACGGCAGGCATCGTGGAGGTGGGGACCACCGGCACCGTTGACATGACGGAGCCGGATGCGCAGCAGGGAATTCGGCTGGCCTTTCTCGTCGATCCTTCTGGGACTTTCCGGAATCATCCTGATCGTGGTCGGCTGCTACTTCCTTTTCCTCGGCCCGCGGCCCGCGTTGCTGCCCGAGGACGTCCGCTACATGTCCGCTTAGGGGCACGAGCGGACGTGCAAGCGGCCCGCTCGAGAGCGCCCGGAGCCGGCCAAGGGCTGTTATCGGACTCTGGTTCTTTGCCGACTCGGAGAGGCTGTTGAACGCCAAGTCAGTTCCGGGTGTTCCTTTTCGATGAAAGCGATTGCTGCTCGGACGAATCCAAGCGCGATGTCGCTTCACCCCAGTCTCATCGCGCTTTGACGTCCTCGCCGATACGGCGCGTCGCGGCGATCAGCACCACGAACGTCGCAACCCACACCATCCGCGCGCCGTAGCGGTCGTGCGGGCCGGAGATCACGCCGCAGATGAAGGCGTTGCCGAGCAAGGCCAGCGTCACCGTCGCGGCCAGCAGCGTCAGGTCGTCCAGCCGGCGCTTCGCCAGCGCATGCGCGAGCAGAAGGACCAGCCCCAGCATCGAGGCCAGCGCGACGGGCACATGCAGCCAGTTGACGTAGTCGAAATCGATGTCCCAGTGCTGCTGCCGCGCCGCCCGCATCGGCGCGACCTGGGAGGGGATGTAGCGCTCAATGATGCCGTAGGTGTGCGGAATCCAGCCATTGGTGCCTTCGCCGGTCGCCACATGCAGCAATTGCTGTCCCATCGCGCGCAACGCCGCGCCGGCTTGCCAGGCCGGATAGTCCGCGAGCGAATGCACGACGATGTAGCCCATCTCCTCGTTGAGCCCATCGAAGCGGCCGAGCGTGTTGAACATGCTCTTGCCCCACAGGAATTCGTCGGCGCTCGCCGGCAGCTCGTTGCGATAGGGGCAGAGCTTGTAGCGTTCGCGCGGGCAATGGTCGTTGAGATAGCGCGCAACGATGCCATCCTGCAGCATCCGGCCGAAGGCGACGCCGTAGCCGCCGGGCGTCCAGGCCAACTTGCCGGACAGCGCGTAATTCGCCGACACCAGCATCAGGCCGCCCGCAACGATGGTGAGGCTCGCCTGTGTCAATCCGGCAAGCGGAAGCCGCTTGCCCACGAACGGCCGCGCTATCCAGCCGGCGGCGCAGAGACCGAGCAGCACGCCGAGCGTCGCGCTGTGGGTCGCGGCCGCAAAGGCGGTGAAGGCGAACAGCGCGACCTTTTCGAGCCGTGACGTGCGCTGTCCTCCGATGACCAGCAGGAACAGCGACAGCACCGAGAGTCCTGCAAAGATGTCGGTGAGCAGCAGGCTTGCAAGCCAGGGCAGCGCGGTCGACAGGATCAGGCCAAGGCTGATCGCGACGAAGCGGAAGGTCTGCATCATCGAGAACAGACGGAGCGTGAGCTGCAGCAGCCACAGCGTCGCCAGCGACTGGACGGCGAGATTGATCCAGAAGCCAAAACTCTCGCCATAGTGCAGATAGAGGCCGAACACCGTGGAGCGGCTTGGGACGAGATAGCCCTCGTACCAGCGCGCCAGATAGCCGCCGGTATCCCATTGCAACAGCGGATAGCCGTTCCAGAACGCCGGCGCGATCATCAGGAGGGGCAGGGCCGCCGCCGCGAGCCGAAGCCAAAACGTATCAGCGGCGCGTGCGCGCAATTGATCGGTGGTGATGGTCAAATCGGTTCCGTGCCCCTCGTTCGGACCTGGCCTGCAATAGCTGCTCGGAGAGAATTCACCAATAGTTTGATGCCGCCCCGCTTGAATTTGGCAGAACTCTGACCACTTTGAGCCGACCTTGCCGCTTGGGGGCGTCAGAAGAAATGCTTGTGTTTCAAAGCCTTGGCGTGCCCCCGCGGGGCAAGGTGCTGTTCACTCTCAGGCAAGCCCGTCAGGACTTTGTCGCCTAGACTGTGCTATACAGCCGGTAAAAGAGGCCAATTCGAGAGAGCAAATCGCATGGCAGTGCATCAGGTCAATCCGGGAGGAAAGCTCGCATCGCTCGATCCGATCTGGGATCGGATCCGGGGCGAGGCGGAGGACATCGTCCACCGCGAGCCCGAGCTTGCGACCTTCATCTATTCGACGGTGCTGCACCACAGCCGCCTCGAAGACTCCGTGGTCCATCGCGTCGCCGACCGCCTCGATCACTCCGCGCTGTCGGGCGATCTGGTGCGCCAGACCTTTGACGAAGCGCTGCGCGACGATCCCGATCTCGGCAACGCCTTCCGCGCCGATCTCGTCGCCGTCTACGATCGCGATCCCGCGACCTCGCGCTTCATCGATCCCTTGCTCTACTTCAAGGGCTTCCACGCCATCCAGACCCATCGCCTCGCGCACTGGCTCTATCTGAAGGGCCGCAAGGACTTTGCGTATTATCTGCAGAGCCGCGCTTCCGCGGTGTTCCAGACCGACATCAATCCCGCCGCGCGCATCGGCCGCGGCATCTTCCTCGACCACGCCACCGGTTTCGTCTGCGGCGAGACCGCGGTGATCGAGGACGACGTCTCGATCCTGCACGGCGTCACGCTCGGCGGCACCGGCAAGGAGAATGAAGATCGTCATCCGAAGATCCGTCACGGCGTCCTGATCGGCGCCGGCGCGAAGATCCTCGGCAACATCGAGATCGGCCATTGCGCCCGCATCGCTGCCGGCTCGGTCGTGGTCAAGCCGGTGCCGCACAACGTCACGGTCGCAGGCGTGCCCGCCAAGATCGTCGGCGAAGCCGGCTGCGCCGAGCCTTCGCGCACCATGGATCAGATGATCAACGCCATGGGGCTTTGAGACCGTGGTTTGACGTTGCAAAGGGCCGGATTCTCCGGCCCTTGTCGTCCCCAAATTCTTTGGCAATTCATGCTGGCGGTTCGTCGCGTCTCGTCCTAAAACCCCGCCACGTTAGATTTCGATTGGAGACTTGCCGTGGACGTCAAGGAAGTAAGGAAGCTCGACGCGTATCTGAAGCGCGTATTCGGCAATCCCAAGATCCGCGTCGTGCCGCGGCCGAAGAAGGACGATTCCGCCGAAGTCTATATCGGCGAGGAGTTCATCGGCGTGCTCTTCGTCGACGACGAGGACGACGATCGCTCGTTCCAGTTCCAGATGGCCATCCTCGAGGACGATCTCGTCGATCAGGAGTAGCTGCTGGTACGCCGTCGTCGCGAGCGGAGCTGAGTCTTCGCCATGCGCGGCGTTCTCTCGTGTCCCGGACGTACTGCAACGCCCATAGCGCGTCGAGGACGCGCGTAAACGCGCTTACGGCGTTGCAGTACTGAGCCGGGACCCAGGAAGCCGCACGACGCATCTCCGCAACATGGGCCCCGGCTCAGCAGCGCACCGTCGAAGAGACGCTGCGCTGCGTCCGGGGCACGCAGATCGAGCTGAACTCGCTCCCCATCGTCATTGCGAGCGAAGCGAAGCAATCCAGGAATTTTTCCGCGCAGGGATTCTGGATTCTTTCGCTGCGCTCGCAATGACGCCGTTACCTTCGCGGTCCGTGCACGCTTCTCCGTCACGCGCCCACGGCGGCGAGCATGTCGGGAATCGTGACAAACTTCTCCCGGGGCTTGCCCAGCACGGCTCCCCTGCGCTTCTCGGCCGCGTCGATCGTGGCCCAATCCGGATAGCTCACGATGCGTGCGACGCGGCTGGTCAGGCGCGCAAGCAGTGCGTCAGGCGTGTCCGAGCGCGGCCGTCGATGGGTGATATCCGCCAGGACGGCCTCTGCGGTCGCAATGCCGCAGCCGCGATTGGTGCCGATCGTGCCGTTCGGCCCGCGCTTGCTCCATCCGCAGACATAGAGGCCCTCGGTCACCGAACCATCGACCGCGACACGTCCGTCGACGTTCGCATGCACGCCGCGACGCGCGTCATAGGGAACCCCAGCCACCGGCGTGGTCTTCCGGCCGACGCTGCTGAGCGAGAGGCCGCATGCGATGTCCTCGATAGCGCCCGATTCCTGCTTGAACGCGATGGCCTCCAGGCGGTCTCGTCCGCGGAGCGCCACGGGTGACAGACGAAATCGAAAAACGCAGCGCCGCGGCTTCGTCACGGCGGCCTGCGAGAACGCGCGCAGCAACGACAATTTTTCGGTCAGCTCCGGATCGCCGGAAGATCGCGGCTCGAATTCATCAGAGCTGACGTTGCGCATGTCGACGCATGTGTCGCACGTGTTGAGTTCGAGAAAGTCACGCAATTCCTTTGCGGTGAACCTGGCCTGCGCCGGTCCGCCGCGGCCGACGACGTGGATTTCGCGGATCCGGCTCTCAGCCAGCACGTCCAGCGCGTGACGCGCGATGTCGGTCCGGCGCAGCTCGTCCGCGGTCTTGGCGAGGATGCGCGCCACGTCGAGAGCGACGTTGCCATGGCCGATGACGATCGCGGTCTCATGATGAAGATCGAACCGCAGATCCGCAAACTGCGGATGCCCGTTGTACCACGCGACAAAATCGCCCGCCGTGTGGCTGCCCGGGAGTGTTTCGCCGGGGATGTCGAGCGCCCGGCTCAGTTCGGCGCCCGTCGCCAGCACGACGGCGTCATAGGCCTCGCGCAGCTCGTCGATCGTGACGTCGTCTCCGATGGTCACGCCGCCGATGAAGCGAAACCCGGGCATGGCGGCGATCCGGTCGAATGCCGTTGTGACCTGCTTGAGCTTTGGATGGTCGGGAGCCACGCCGAACCGCACCAGCCCGTACGGCACCGGGAGCCGTTCGAACATGTCGACAGTCAAGGGCACGCCCGAGCGCAACAGGGCCTCGGCGGTGTAGAAGCCGCTCGGTCCGCTGCCGACGACGGCGATGCGGTTTTCGTTTGCAGCGGACGCCGTCATCGGCCCAGCGCCTGCCTGCGTTCATCGGCCCCCGGCAGGGCCGGCAGGCGTGCACTGATGACGGGAGTCTCGGTCGCGCGCTTGCGGTTGACGTCGATCCAGTACTTCTTGTCCGCGGCGAGGCGATAGTCGGGCTCGATCGCGCCGACCGGGCAAGCCGGCGCGCAGCCGCCGCAATCGATGCAGTTTTCCGGATCGATGTAGGTCATGGTGTCATCGACGTGGAAACACTCCACGGGACAGACGGTGACGCATTCGGTGTATCGGCAGCCGCGGCAATTGTCGGTGACCACATATGTCATCGTCAGGCCCCGCTGACCTGAACGAGGATGTCCGAGAATGTCGGGGCACGGCCGAGGTCGGCGAAGGCGGGAGGCGTCAGCACGTGAACCGTCGCGCCCCTGCGATTGGACCGCTGCCAGTAGCCCGAGGGAGCCACCACCACACCCGGCATGACGTCGGCCGAAACGGTCGCGAAGGCCTCGAACGCGCCACGGTCGTTGAACACGCGAATCGGCGCGCCCGCGACGATGCCACGCTGTGCCGCATCGTCCGGATTGAGGAGCACCGCCTGTTCCTCGCCAGCCTGCGCGGTCTGCGCCGGCAGGTTGCCGTAGTTCGAATTCAGGAAGGCGTGGCTCTTCGGCGAGATCAGGCTGAGCGGATAGCGCGTTGCGAGCATGGGCGCGGTGCGCGGGTTCTCGTTCGGCGGGATGTAGTGGGGCAGAGGATCGACCGGCGTGGCGTCCTGATCGCCATTGTAGCCCTGGCGGAACAGCGGCACCACGAAGTTGCCGCCGGCGGCGATGGTCGAGCTGAACTCGCACTTCCCCGATGCGGTCGGAAAATTACCCTCGCGGTGCGGCGCCCAGTCGGCCGGCGCGGGCATGTTGAGGCGCGCATAGCCCTTGGCCTTGACGTCGTCGAGCGTGATGCCTGCGAGCACCGGGCTGCTCCAGTCGAGGGAGGCCTCGATGATCTCGTCGTCGCTCCGGAAGAAGGAGGGGTCGGTGATGCCCATCGCGCGCGCGAGCCGGCGGAACAGCTCGGTGTTGGACACGGCCTCGCCGAGCGGCGCGATCGCCTGGTTGTTGTAGGACAGATAGAGATGCCCCCAGGAGAACATGATGTCCTTCTGCTCGAGCTGCGTGGTTGCGGGCAGAACGATGTCGGCGTATTTGGCGGTGTCGGTCAGGAAGTGCTCGCTGACGACGGTGAAGAGATCCTCGCGTTCCAATCCCTTTTCGAGCTTGCCCTGTTCGGTCACCATCGCCATTGGATTGGCGTTGTAGACGAACAGCGCCTTGATCGGCGGATCGAAGCCGAGTTCGCCCGTCAGCGCCGCTCCGAGGCGCCAGGAATTGAGCACGCGCATCCTCTCCGGCTGGAGATCGGGACGCATCAGCACGTCCCATCTGACCGGGAACGCCCAGATCGGGAGCTGGAGCAGCCCGCCGCCGACGTGCTTCCAGGCGCCGATCAGTCCCGGAAGACAGGCGATCGCGCGCACGGTCTGACCGCCGCCGGCATGCCGCTCGACCGCGACGCCGATGCGGACGACGGCCGGAGGTGTCGTCGCATATTCCCGCGCCAGCTTGAGGATGTCGTCGACGGGAATGCCGGTTTCCTGCGAGGCGAATTCGGGTGTGTAGCTGGAGACCCGTTCGGCCAGCTCGTCGTAACCAACGGTGTATTTGTCGATATAGTCGCGATCGACCAGATTCTCCTTGATGATGATGTGGATCATCGCGAGCGCCAGCGCAGCATCGGTGCCGGGACGGATCGGAATATGCCAGTCGGCGAGGCGCGCGGTGCGGGTGCGGACGGGATCGATGACCACGAGCTTGGCACCGGCCTTTTTCGCCTGCTCGATGAACGGCCAGTGATGCGAGTTCGTGCTCAGCGTGTTGCAGGCCCACAGGATGATGTACTTCGAGTGCACGAAGCTCTCGGGATCGACGCCCGGCGTGTGCCCGATCGTCATCATGTACGCGGTGCAAGAGCCGGAATCGCAGAAGGTGCGCTCCAGAACCGTCGCGCCGAGCTTGTTGAAGAGGGGATCGCCGACGTTCAGCCCATTGATGACGCCCTGCGTGCCCAGATAGCTGTAGGGCAGGATTGCCTGCGCACCGTGCTCGGCAATGACGGATGTCCAGCGCGAGGCAATGGTCGCGAGCGCTTCCTCCCAGGAGATCCGCTGGAATTGCCTGGTGCCTTTCGGTCCGACGCGTTTGAGCGGATACAGCACGCGCTTGTCACTGTAGACACGCTCCTCGTAGTTGTTGACCTTGACGCAAAGCCGTCCGCGCGTGAACGGATGGTCGGGATTGCCGCGGACGGCGATGGCCTTGCCGTCCTCGACCGTGGTCAGAATCGAGCAGGTGTCCGGGCAATCGTGGGGGCATGCGCCAATGACCGTGGTCCTTGCCATGGAACTCTCCGCTTCCTGATTTGAGGCAATCCGAAGGATGCGGTCGTCGGGCCCGGTCTGGCTTCTCAAAACGTGCGGTGTTGTTGTCCCAGCCTGCTCTCGGCCGGTGGACGCCCGGGCCGATCTCTGGCATGCTAATTGCTGGACCCGGCACTACCTTTACCTGCACATCGCGTTGTCTGACGGAGAGACACGATGGGTATGCTCGGCAATTCTGTCGATAAATATGTTACCGGCAGAATGCTTCAGACATCCAACGAGCGGCGTTGGTCGCACCTGCTTGCGGAGCGGTGGAGCCATGATCCGGGTGATCTGCCGGCACAATTGCCGCGCGACACCGAGATCGCGATCCTGCTGCGCGGCAACTCGGTCGTCGATCGGGAAGGTGCAGGCATGCGGCAGCGCACTTTCGGCAGAAGGGGCACCGTGTGGCTGTGTCCGGCCGGCATCCGCGAGGACTTCATCCGCGTCGAGAACCAGATGCAGGAGTGCCTGCATATCTTTCTTCCCGGACACCCGTTCGACGACACCATGCTTCGGGATCTCGACATCGACCCGTCCGGAATGTCGATCCGCTACGAGAGCATCGACCGCGACATCTTCATCGAGCACGTCGCGGACCGGATCCTCGGCGAGCTCGAACATGAGACCTCGACCGGCCGCCTCCTGATCGAGAGCCTGGGGCGGGCCCTGTCGGCTCATCTGGTGCACAGCTATGCGGCGACGTCAGTCCGGCTGAAGCAACCCCATGCTGTCCAGAAGCCGCTCGACGCCAGGCGGCTGTCGCGCGTGACGGAGTTCATCGCGGCGTCCGTCGATCGCGATTTCACGGTGAAGGAACTGGCGTCGGTGGCGTGCATGAGCCCGGCGCATTTCTCCCGCAGCTTCAAGGCGGCAACCGGCGCGGCGCCGCATGAATATGTCAGCCGGCAGCGCCTCGACCTCGCCAGGAACCTCTTGTCGACCAGCGATCGTCCGCTGGTCGACATTGCTTACGCCACGGGATTTTCGTCGCAGGCCAATTTCAACCGCGCCTTCCGCAAGGCGGTCGGGACGACCCCGAGCCTGTATCGGGCGCAGAAGGTTCGGGACTGAGGCCTCCGTCAAGGGAGGGCGGACCTCGCCGCCGCAAGAGCTATGTCTTGTCGCGCACGCGGACCTGCGCGGTCGCCTCCGCGACCGTCACCCCATGCCCGACGGGTCAAAGTTGCCTTCGAAAAATACGAATAATCGCAGCGACTTGGCTACTGTGCATGGGGTTGTTTTCGCTATTTTCGTCGGGGAGGCTTCGATCTTGCGGCGGGCCAGGGGGAGCGCGGGCCGAGCTCAGCCCCTCGGCCCGCGCAATTGCTCCGTCAGCCTGTCCATCGCATCCGCCACGTCACGCCACTGCGACAGCCAGCTGCGCGGGAAGCGGAAGGTGAGGTCGGCGCCGCCGATGCGGCGCTCCGAGAGGCACATGCCCGGTGTGGCCGCATCGCGGGTGCAGCGCGCGGCCAGCGCGGGGTTTGCCGCGGAATAGAGATCCTCGCTGCCGTAAGGCGTGTCGGTGCGGAACATCCGCATCGTCAGCCCGTCCGCGGGCATCACTGCTGCCTGATCGAGATAGCGCGGATAGATCGTGGCCGTCCGCTGCTCGGGCGAGAGCGCATCGTGATGGGCCGCGATCGACAGGAAGATGCGGTCGATCGATTGCACCGCCGCTTCCACCGTGTCGGCGGTGACGTGCTTCGGCGCGCCGGGCGGCTCCAGCGAGGGATAGAGGAAGTCGAGATCGATGCGCTCCTGCGGCCCCGAGTGCCGCTGGATCTTCATGCGGATCGCAGCCGTCGGCAGGTTGAACAGTGTGCCGCCGATGCTCACCGGCAGCTTGTCCGGGGCGTTGGCGCCCCTGGGGCCCCAGGTCGGCCACAACAAATAGGCGACGAGCGCAACCGCGCATGCCGCGGCAGTGCCGGCGAGCACGATCGGGAGGACATGCGCGCGGGTGCGCGTGCGGGGGAACCTGAGGGGAGCTGCCGAAGACACCGTCATGAATTGCGCAAGTCGAGCCGGAGGTCGGCCGATGGCCGACGAATCAGCGGCGAATATGCCACGCGAGGGCGGTTTCGCGGAGCATTCCCGGCTGCGGGAGGCGGGGACGGCCCTGCGTGGACCGGCCGGCCGCGTTAACCTTCTCTTAAGGATAATGTAGCGTTAACCGGCACTCTTTGTCACAGGAAAGCTCCGGCGTTGTGTAAATGCGGACTGTTCCGATGACACCCGAAGCTCTCAATACCTTCTTCTCGATCTGCATCGGTTTCGCGCTCGCTGGCGCGCTCGTGAACGGCTACCAGGCGCTCGCGCAGCGGCCCGCCGGCTTCGGCCTGTTGCAGGATGGCGTGGCGCCGAAAACTTTCGCGGCGGTTCCGTTCCTGGTGTTCGCCGCGCCCTTCATCATCATGCGCAACACGCTGCGCGGCGTGCAGGTGGAAAGCCGCCGCGTCGAATTCGTGATGATGGCGACCGTCATCGCCGGCTTCTGGAGCATGATGAGCGGCACCTTCTTTCTGATGACGCTGCGCGCGGCCGGCATTCTGGTCTAACGCCTCGCTTTGAGTGCGGCCGGCCCTTTGCGTCGGAGCCGCCGTTTCGCTATGGCTGGGTCAACCCGACAGGAGACCTTGATGGCGATCTACGAGCTCGACGGGCAGGCGCCCGATCTTCCCGCCGACGGCAACTATTTCATCGCGGAGACCGCGACCGTGATCGGCCGCGTGCGCCTGAAGCCCGGTGCGAGCGTCTGGTTCGGCGCCGTGCTGCGCGGCGACAACGAGTGGATCGAGATCGGCGAGGGCGCCAACGTGCAGGACGGCTCGACCTGCCACACCGATCTCGGCTTTCCGCTTCACGTCGGCAGGAACTGCACGGTCGGCCACAATGTCATCCTGCATGGCTGCACCATCGAGGAGGGCGCCCTTGTCGGCATGGGCTCGGTCGTGATGAACGGCGCCAGGGTCGGCCGCAACAGCATTGTCGGCGCCGGTTCCGTCATTCCCGAGGGCAAGGAATTTCCTGAACGTTCCCTCATCATCGGCTCGCCGGCGCGCGTGGTCCGCACGCTCGACGACGCCCAGGTGCAGCGAATGGGAGGCGCGGCCAAGTTCTATGTCGCCAACGGCCCGCGCTTCAAGAAGGGTCTGAAGCGGATCGGTTGACGCATCGCGGTAAGGCGCGGAGTGGACATAATCAGCTCGGCAGCATTGCGCGGCGAACGCGACGCCGGTTGCGCCTAAGACGTCTGTTCCGGAACCTGTCTTCGCCGCGTCGGTTGACCGGCAAAGGAGGACTTCCGATGGCCAGATCGTCTGCAACCAGTTCAATAAAGACTGTGATCATGATCCTCGCACTCGCGGCCTTGCCCGCCTCATCGTTCGCGCAAACGACCGGCGGCTCAGCCGGATCGAGCGGAGGCTCAGTGGGATCGACGGGAGGCTCGGTAGGATCGACCGGAGGCTTTGCCAATTCGCCAGTTCCGCCGCCCGGTACCAACAGCCTGGGTACGGCTCAATCATCCGGCCCTGGCTCCGGAGTCACGACCGGCACCGGCGGAGGTGAGGCGGCTGATGCCGCCGTCAATGCTGAGAACCGGCAGCTCGACAGGAAGATCAAGAGCATCTGCCGCGGCTGCTGACGCTCGCGCGGAAGTGAGACAGCGTGGCTGTCACGAGTTCCCAACTGACGTTAGCTTGGTCCGGCTTTGAAGCGTGGAGTGTCTCCACGCGGAGGATCGAGTGATGTTTCGCAAGATGATCGTGGCGGCGCTGACTGTGGCGGCGTTCGGACTATTGGCGCCGCAGGCGGCCGAGGCGCGCGGCGGCTTCGGACATGGTGGAGGCTTCCATGGCGGAGGCTTCCATGGCGGCGGCTTTCGTGGCGGCGGCTTCCATGGGGGAGGCTGGGGGCATCGCCACTGGCATGGCGGCGGCTTCTGGCCAGGAGTCGCAATCGGCGCGGGTTTCGTCGGTGCCGGCTACTACGGCGGCTATTACGGCTATGGTTATCCCTACTACGGCGATCCCTACTATTACGGCCCCGGCTACAACGACGGTTACGGCGGCTGCTATGTCGCGCGGAAGCGTGTCATGACGCCGTCGGGATGGCGGTACCGCCGCGTCGACGTCTGCGAGTAAGACCGAATAAACCTGTTAAAGAACAAGGCCGTTGACGCAGTATACCGTCAACGACCTTGCCAGCCCCGGATATTGAAATCGGCTCACGCCATCCGGTAGATGCCAACATCGCGCGGAATCCTACGGGCGAATGTGATCCAGTTCACAAGTGGCGAAAATAAAGTTCCCGCGGCTGTCGGCTCAGCCGCGCGACCGCTTGCGCGCGCTGGCCTGGACGCGGTGCCGCGCCGGTTTCCTGCGGGTAACCGACGGTGTTTCGACCTCGGTCGCCCGCGCACTGGCAAATGACTGGCGCAAGCCGTCGATGGATTCGTTCAGGGTGGCGACCTGCTCTGACAGGCGCTTGGTATCGGCCTGTTGCGCGGCGAGCAGCCGCTTCATGGTCAGGAGCTGATCCTGCACCACCTGGAGCTGGTCGATCGACTCCTGCTGGGTCGCCTCCAGACCCTTGGTCTTCTCGACCAGCTGCTCGGACGCCTGGGCCGCGCGGGCCTGGAGCTGCCGCGATGCCACCATGCGGTCGCTCTCAGGGGCGGCGCCGGTATAGGCACGCCAGATCGCGATTGAAGTCACGCCCGCGATCAGGAGCAAGAGGGCTGCAGCGGTCAGCGCGATGGGCTGGCCGCCAAGGCGAAGGAGGGAGGTGGACGGTGTGTCCCGGGCGAGATCGATCATCGCTGACAAAACCCAAATGGAAACTTGGCGAATGGCGAAGACCGGCAACCCAGAGGGCCACCGGGGCGTCCCGAAAGCCTTAGGTTTCGGCAAGGAATAGGACCAAAAAGAGGCTGGTTGGGATTAATGGGACCGGCGGCTGCAAAAAGAGGTTCAATAACACCTTTTCCGCCGCATTTTCGCGAGATTCCCTCCATCCGGGTCGCAGGCGTCCGCCCGAGGACGCGTTGCTGATCCGGTCGTCGGGGCTGCGCGCGTCAGTGATTCCGCATCAGAATCGGCAGACGAGGCCGATCGTCGCGGTGTCGGTGCGGGCCGGGCACACGGACCCCGTGCTCATGCCGTCCATAGGTATGTGGTGCTGCGCTTACGGACGAAAGCCCGACAGCAGTCCATCATAGGGCTTCGATCGCGGCGCGGCATAGGGCCCGAG
Source organism: Bradyrhizobium sp. GW821-FHT13H06 (assembly GCF_058803975.1). NCBI lineage: Bacteria > Pseudomonadati > Pseudomonadota > Alphaproteobacteria > Hyphomicrobiales > Nitrobacteraceae > Bradyrhizobium > Bradyrhizobium sp. GW821-FHT13H06. Next base: position 244,117 of record NZ_JBXAPN010000007.1, read on the forward strand.
CCGGGAGGTCTTCAGCCCCAGCCGCACCAGTGATTCCGCCAGCGTCACCGCCGCGGCGACGCCGTCGACCACGGGCAGGCCGTGCGTGGCGGCAAGATCGGCGGCGAGATCGGCCATGCCGGCACAGCCGAGCACGATGGCCTCGGCGCGGTTGTCTCGGATCGCGGCAGTGATCTCCGCCGAAATTCTGCCGAGCGCATCGGTATTGCGCTCTTCCAGTGCGAGCACCGGCACTTCGGCGGCGCGGACCCGGGTGCAGCGCTCGGCGAGGCCGTATTTCCTCAGATTGTGCTCGATCGGCACGATGGAGACACCGAGCGTCGTCACCACGGCGAAGCGCGCGGCGATCAGGCTCGCCATGTGGAAGCCGGCTTCGCCGATGCCGATCACCGGCGCCTTTGCGGCGGCGCGCGCGGCGTCGAGGCCGGTGTCGTCGAAGCAGGCGATGATGTGCGCGTCCGCGCCGTCGCGGTCGGCTTCACGGATGCAGCCGAGCATGCCGGGGACCGCGAAGGCCTCGTCGTAAAAGCCCTCGATCGAGACCGGGCCCATCGTCGGCTGACGCGCGTCGATCACCGTGCCGGGCAGGGCGACGCTGCGCGCCGCAGCGGCGATCTTCGCCGTCATCGACGCAGTGGTGTTGGGATTGACGACGTGAAGCCGCATCGGATCAGACAAGTTCCTTGTCAGACGAGTCCCTTGCCGGCGTCCGAACCCTTGGCCGCCTGCCGCTTGTTGAGCACGTGGATGGTGCCGAGCGCAAGCGAGATCACGGTGAACGAGACGGCCGAGATCACGGTGCCGAGCGCATAGATGTCGGGGTTCGTCACGGTGGTGGTGAGGCCCTGCAGATCGAGCGGCAATGTATTCACAGCGCCGATGGCCTGGCTGGAGCGGGCCAGTTCGTCCCAGGACAGCGTGAAGCCGAACAGGCCGATGCCGATCACCGACGGCAGGATGATCGGGAGCACGACGTGACGGAAGGTCTGCCATGGTGTCGCGCCGAGATCGCGCGCGGCTTCCTCGAGGCGCGGGTCGAAGCGGTTGAAGATCGCGAACATGATGAGCAGCCCGAACGGCAGCGTCCAGGTCAGGTGCGCGCCGAGCCCGGAGGTGAGCAGGCCCATCGAGGTTTCGAAATTCTCGTTCCAATGCGCCTTGATCAGATCGTCGATGATGCGGAATTCCAGCGAGATGCCGAGCGAGGTGATGATCGAGGGCACGATCAGGCTCGCGATCGCCGAATAGAACAGGATGCTTTGCGCCTTGAACTTCCTGCGGAAGGCCATGCCTGCGGCGACCGACAGCACGACGGTGAGGACCATCACGACGAGGCCAAGCAGCAGCGATCGGCGGAAGGCCGCGCCGAGATCGACGATGCCGGTGCCCTGGAACAGCTTTGCGATCCAGAAGGTCGAGACGCCGTTCATCGGGAAGGTGAGGCCGCCCTGCGGTCCCTGGAACGACAGCACGTAGATCGCGATCATCGGCCCGTAGAGGAACAGCACATAGGCCGCGAAGAAGATCGCGAGCACGTAGAAGGAGCGCGGACGTCCTTCCCTCATGCTCAGAGCTCCTTCTTGATGTCGACGATGCGCGACATCATGGTGATGATCAGGAAGGTGATCGCGAGCAGGATCACGGCATTGGCGGCGGCGGCCGGGAATTGCAGTGCGTTGACCCGCGTCTCGATGATCTTGCCGGCGGCGGCGATCTGCTGGCCGCCCATCACGCCGATGGTGATGAAGTCGCCCATCACGATGGTGATGACGAAGATCGAGCCGATCACGATGCCGGGCTTTGCGAGGGGAATGATGACGTTGACGAGGGTCTGGAAGCCGGTGGCGCCGGTGTCATAGGCCGCCTCGATCAGCGACTTGTCGATGCGCACCATGGAGTTGAAGATCGGCACCACCATGAAGAAGGTGAAGAGGTGCACCAGCGCCAGCACGACGGAGAATTCGGAGAACAGCAGCCATTCGATCGGATGGTTGATCAGGCCCGTCTTCATCAGGCCCGAGTTGACGAGGCCGTTGCGCCCGAGCAGTGGAATCCAGGCGATCATGCGGATCACGTTGGAGGTCCAGAACGGGATCGTGCACAGCAGCGACAATCCCATCTGCCAGGTCTTGGACTTGACGTGGAAGGCGAGGAAATAAGCGACCCAGAAGCCGATGAACAGCGTGATGGCCCAGACCATGAAGCACAGCTTCAGCGTCTTCAGATAGGTCTTGCCGATCGTGCACAGCTCGGGGAGCTGCGCGATGCAGCCCTCGAACGTATCGGTGTAGCCGCGGCCCGAGAAGACCGGCAGCAGCTGGTATTCGTTGTAATCCCAGAACGAGACGATGACGACGAAGACGAGCGGGATCAGGAAGAAGGCGAGAAACACCAGCATCATCGGCCCGGCCTGCAGCCAGGATACCAAAGACGGTGACGGTCGCGCCGTCTTGCTGCGGCGCGCCGTCTCCGATCCCCGGACGAGGTCCGGGGATACCTGATGCAGGATGTCCTCGGAGGTGTCCATCACGTCACGCCGCGATGAACTCGTTCCACTTGCGGACCATGTAGTCGTTCTCGTCCATCACCGCGTTCCAGCAGGCGACTGCGCCCATGCGGTCCTCGTAGGAGCCGCCGTCGCGCACCGCGCCGGCCTTCTCCAGCAGCGAGCCGTCGGGCGCCTTGATGTCCTTCTCGGCCGGCTTGCCTTCCATCCAGTAGGCCCACTCGTAGGGCTCCATATGCGCCTTCGCGGTGGAGAGCACGGCCGAGTAATAGCCCTGGCGGTTGAGATAGGCGCCGGCGTAGCCGGACAGGAACCAGTTGACGAACTCATAGGCCCATTCGAGCTTCGCGCCCGAGACGCCCTTGGAGACGCAGAAGCCGGAGGCCCAGGAGCGGTAGCCTTCCTTGAGCGGCTGGAAGGTGCAGGCGATCCCCATCGAGCGCACCTTCGTCACCGCCGGCGACCACATCGATTGGATCACGGTCTCGCCCGAGGCCATCAGGTTGACGCTCTCGTTGAAATCCTTCCAGAAGGCGCGGAATTGACCGGCCTTCTTGGCTTCGGTCATGACCTTCATGGTGAGATCGATCTCTTCCTTGGTCATGTTGCCCTTGTCGGCATATTTGTGCTTGCCGGTGGCTTCCACGACCATCGCGGCGTCCATGATGCCGATCGAGGGGATGTTGAGGATCGAGGCCTTGCCCTTGAACTCGGGGTTGAGCAGTTCGGACCACGAGCTGATCGGCCGCTTGATCAGGTCGGGGCGGATGCCGAGCGTGTCGGCGTTGTAGACGGTCGGGATCAGCGTCACGAATTCGGTCGCCGACGTCGCGAACTTCTTGGAGTCCTTGCCTTCGAGGTAGAGCACCTTCCAGGGCGCCGTGCCCTGGCCGCCGATCTTCTTGCCACCTGGCGTCTCGCCCTTGGTGAACACAGGCGTGATGTTGTCGAACTGTTTGATCTTCCTGGCGTCGAGCGCGAGGATGTTGCCCGACGGCACGATCTTCTTCAGCGAGAAATATTCGGTGTCCAGCACGTCGAAGGAGTTCGGCTGGGTCATCACGCGCTTGGTGACGTCGTCGGTGGTCGCGGTGATGTATTCGATCTTGATGCCGGTGTCCTTCAGGCACTGCTTTGCGATGTCGTCGCCCTCGTTCACGGCGGTGCCGAGATAGCGCAGCACCTTCGCGTCGGCCGACTTCACGTAGGGAAAGCCTGTGATCGCCCCCGAGCCGGCGGCAAGGCCGGCGAGACCTGCGGTGCCCTTGAGCAGCGTGCGGCGGCTGACGCCCTTCGTCCTGGTGGTCTCGGTCATGTCATCACTCCTCTGTTGCGCATTCCGGTGATCGATCGGCGCTATTGCAGGGGTTGCGCCTTGGCGGGATCCCAGGTCGCCAGCACGCGATCGCCCGGACGGAACGGGTGGACGTCGAAGGTGGCTTCGGGAACGTGGGAGAACAGGGCCGTGCCGTCGTCGAGCGTGAGCGAGACCGCGATGTAGGCGCCCTGGTACTCGGTCTGGGTCAACAAGGCCGGTGCGCCGAACGTGCCGTCGGCGAACGGCACGATGCCGAGCTGATCGGCGCGGACGGCGATGAGCTTGCCGGAGTCGCTGAGGACATTGTGGCCGCCGATGAAGCGCGCCACGAATTCGGTGCGGGGATGATGGAAGATGTCGCGCGCCGTGCCCTGCTGCTCGATCCGGCCCTGGTTCATCACCACGATGTGGTCGGCGAGGGCCATCGCCTCTTCCTGGCCGTGGGTGACCTGGATGAAGCTGATACCGAGCTCGCGCTGCAGCCGCTTCAGCTCGCCGCGCATCTTGATGCGCAGGAACGGATCCAGCGCGGAGAGCGGCTCGTCGAGCAGGAGGATCTGCGGCTCGGTGATCAGCGCGCGGGCGAGCGCCACGCGCTGCTGCTGGCCGCCGGAAAGCTGCGCCGGGAGACGGCCCGCATATTGGCTCATCGCGACCAGCTCGAGCAATTCGCCGGCGCGCTTGTGCCGCGTCGGCTTGTCGATGCCGCGCATCTTCAAGGCGAACGCGACATTGTCGAGCACGCTGAGGTGCGGAAACAGCGCGTAGGACTGAAACATCATCGCCGTGCCGCGCTTGGCCGGCTCGAGGTCGGTGACGTTCTGCGCGCCGAGGATGATGTCGCCCTCGCTGACCGCCTCGTGGCCGGCGATCATGCGCAGGGTCGACGTCTTGCCGCAGCCGGAGGGGCCGAGCAGGCAGCAATAGGTGCCTGCCGGGATCTTCAGGTTGACGTTGTCGACCGCCAGCGTGGTGTCGTAGCGCTTGGTGACGGCGACCAGTTCGAGAGCGGCGGGAGTGGCCATGGCGTGTCCGAGCAGGGGCGATGCGCCTCTCTCCGCAAGCTCCGTGCCAAGCGCCTTCAGCCAACCGATTTCAGAGAACTGTGCAGTGGAGTCAGATCGTTAGGTCAATTCCGACCCCGGCTGGCTGGCCGACGCCGGTGCTCCTCTCTGCACACAAAACGGGCGCAGATTGTATAAAGTTTCGCCTGTGATTGGATACAGCTCGTCGACTACCATTTGGCCGAACGTCGCCGATCGAGCCCTCACACCAATGGCTGCCAAGACCCGCCCGAAATCCGATGCGCCAGATGCGAGCGATCGCGTCAGCCGTATCCGGGAGGGCGTGACCGCCGCGATCCTCGAACATCGCCTGCTGCCGGGCACGAAGCTCGGCGAGGACGAGATCGGCGATATCTACGGCGCGAGCCGCACGCTGGTGCGCACCGCGCTGCAGCAGCTCGCGCATGAGGGCATCGTCAACATCGAGAAGAACCGCGGTGCCTTCGTCGCGCGGCCGACGCCTGCCGACGCTCGCGAAGTGTTCGAGGCGCGGCGCCTGATCGAGCCCGCCATCGTCGATCACGCGATCGATGCGGCGTCTCCGGCCTGGATCAATCGCCTGCAGCGCCATCTCACCGAGGAGCGCGAGGCGGAGCTGCGCGGCGATGCGCGCGCCTCGGTGCGGCTCTCCGGCGAGTTTCATCGTCTCGTCGCCGAGATGAGCGGCCACAGCATCTATCTCGGCTTCCTCAAGGAGCTGATCGCGCGCTCCTCGCTCATCATCCTGCTCTACCGCCGCCACGACACGCCGGCTTGCGGCACCGATCATCACGCCGGGATCGTCGAGGCGATCGGCCGGCGCGATGGCGAGGCCGCGTGCGCGCTGATGTTGTCGCATCTGCAGGAGATCGAGGCCGAACTGTTCCTGAAAGAGCTCGACGCCGCGGATCGGCGGCTCGCCGACGTGCTGGGCGCCTGAGCGGTTCTGATACTAAAGCGTGATCCGGAAAGGTGCGCAGCGGCTTTCCGAAAAGATCATGCTTGAACGACAACCTGAAGCGCGATCACGATTCATCTTAATCGCATCGCGCTTTAGCGGCGCGCAGATGCCTTCGCCGGGTTTCGCCGCGTCTGCTTCACCGCCGCGGGACGTCGCTCATAGGCCGCGAGAAACACGTTGATGCCATTCTCGATCAGCGCGCGATGGCGGGCCGGGCTCGGCGTCTTCATCGAGAGGGTCCATTTCAGGATCTCCTTGCCTTGGATCAGGCTGAGAAACTGCGTCGCCGCCATGGCGACGTCGGGAACGTCGACAAGGCCCTGCGCCTGCGCTGCACGCAGGAAGGCGGCCACTTCGGCGTCGCAGCGGTCCGGTCCGGACTTCATGAAAACCTCCGCCACGCGCGGATAACGCGAGGCGCAGGACATCACGAGTCTGTGCACGGCAAGCCCGCGCTGGTCGAGAAAGGCTTCGAGGAACGTCGTGCCAATGGCGTGGAGTTCTGCCCTGAGATCGATCTTGCCGCCATGGTCGCGCCATAGCGTCTTCGGCCCGAAGCGCTTGCACTCCTCATTCACGAGCGCGAGCAGCAGATCGTCCTTGTCGTCGAAATGAACGTAGAGCGTAGCCTTCGAGACCCCGGCCTCGCGCGCGATCGCGTCCATGCTGGTGGCATCGAAACCCTGATCGAGAAAGAGAACGCGGGCGCTGTCGAGAATCTGGCTGTGCTTGGCCCTGGCGCGCGGCTTCTGACTTCTATCGGCCAGTCCTTTGGTCTCTCGCATCTGCGCCTTATGCACTGTCGTCGTCATTGACCCCTAACCCCACGGCTTGACTTTTGGTTCCAACCTGCAACATACAGCCTCCCGGACAAAAACTAAACGGTTTAGTTCTTTGACAGCTCCTCTTCCAGGCAGGCCCAGGCACGTCCCCGTCGTCGCAGCAGGGTGGCGGCCGGCGCGGGCCTCGGCCTGGGCCGGCGTCTCGCTCTGCGGCGTTGTGCTGGCGTCCTGTGCCGTCGGACCGGACTTCGTGTCGCCGGCCGGACCGGCCGTGAACGGCTACACACGCGAGCAGCGCCCGGCCGCCACCACGAGTGCGCCGGTGACCGGCGGCAATTCGCAGGGCTTCGAAACAGGCAGGGACATTCCCGGCGCCTGGTGGGCGCTGTTCAGGTCGCGGCAACTCAACGCCTTTGTCGAGGAAGCCATCCGCAATCATCCCGACGTGCAGGCGGCGCAGTTCGTCTTGCGCTATGCGCGGGAGAATGCGCTGGCGCAACAGGGCAGCCTGTTTCCGCAAGTGTCCGGTAGCGCCGCGGCGGAGCGCGACCGGACGAGCACGTCGCAGTCGGGGGTGTGGCCGGCGCAAGGTTCGACCTACACGCTCTACAACGCTTCCGTCAGCGTGTCCTACGCGCTCGACATCTGGGGCGGCACGCGGCGTCAGGTCGAGGCGCTGCAAGCCCAGGCCGACTATCAGGGCTTCAAGCTCGAAGCGACCTATCTCGCGCTGACCGCCAACGTGGTGACGGCCGCGATCACGGATGCCTCGCTCCGCGATCAAATCCTTGCGACCGAGGAGATCATCAAGGCGGAGTCGGATCAGCTGGCGCGCATCCAGCGCCAGTTCGACATCGGTGCGATCTCGAAATCCGACCTGCTGTCGCAAGAGGCGACGCTGGCGCAAGCCAAGGCGACGCTGGCTCCTCTGCAGAAGCAGCTGGCGCAACAGCGCAACCAGTTGATGGCCTATCTCGGCCGGCTGCCGAGTCAGGACCGCGGCGAGCATGTGCGGCTGGCCGATCTGCGCCTGCCCGGCCGGCTGCCATTGTCGCTGCCCTCGACGCTGGTGCGGCAGCGGCCGGACATTCGTCAGGCCGAGGCGACCTTGCATCAGGCGACCGCGACCGTCGGTGTCGGCATCGCCAACCTGCTGCCGCAACTCACGCTCTCGGGCAGCTACGGCGCCACCAGCCCCGAGCGGCTGTTCTCGCCCGAGACGATCGTCTGGAGTGCCGCTTCCAGCGTCAGCCAGAAGATCTTCGACGGCGGAACGCTGTACCACACCAAGGAAGCCGACGTGGCGGCGTTCGAGCAGGATCTCGCGCTCTACAAGAGCACGGTGGTGACCGCGTTCCAGAACGTGGCCGATTCCCTGCGCGCCATCCAGTACGACGCCGCGACGCTGAAGGCGCAGACCGCCGCCGAGAAGGCGACGGCCGACAGCCTCGCGATGGCGGTCGAGCAGTTCAAGACCGGCGCCGTTCCGTACGCCAACATCATCAACGCCCAGCAATCCTACCTCAACGCACGGGTGTCGCGCGTCAAGGCGCAGGCGACCCGCTTTACCGACACCGCCGCGCTGTTTCAGGCGCTCGGCGGCGGCTGGTGGAATCGCGTGGATGAAACGCCGGACGCGCTGCCGCGCGCCAATGCCGGGTACTTCGCCGGCGTCGACAAGAAGACCGAGGACGCGTTGCGATGATCAAGCGGATGACAATCATGCTGTGCGGGATGGCGATCCTGTTCGGCGGCCTCTATGGATTCCAGACCTTCAAGGAGGTCATGATCAGGCGGGCCATCGGCGCGTTGGCCAATCCGCCGCAGACCGTCTCCACCGCGGTTGCCGCGAACGCGCCCTGGCAGTCCAGCCTGAGCGCGGTCGGCTCGCTGCGCGCCGTCAACGGCGCCGACCTCGCGCTCCAGGTCGCCGGCATCGTGCAGAGCATCGAGTTCTCCTCGGGTGACAGCGTCACGGCTGGACAGACCCTGCTGTCGCTGGTGGCGACCGACGACCTCGCCAAGCTGCGTTCACTGCAGGCGACGGCGGAGAACTACGCGATCGTGCTCAAGCGCGACGAGGAGCAGATCAAGTTCAACGCGGTGAGCCAGGCGACGGTCGACAGCGACAGGGCCAACCTGAAGAACGCACAGGCCTTGGTGGAGCAGCAGAAGGCCCTGCTCGAGCAGAAGACGCTGAAGGCGCCGTTCTCCGGGCGCCTCGGTATCCGCGCCGTCGATCTCGGCCAGTATCTCTCCGCCGGCACCAGCATCGTCACGCTGCAGAGTCTCGATCCGATCTATGTCGACTTCTACCTGCCGCAGCAGGCGCTGGCCTCGATCCGCATCGGGCAGGACGTGTCGGTCGCAGTCGATGCGTTTCCGGCCGAGCGCTTCACCGGGCAGATCACGGCAATCAACGCCAAGGTGGATTCGAGCAGCCGCAACGTCCAGGTTCGCGCCACCTTGCGCAACGCCGAGGCCCGGCTGCTGCCGGGCATGTTCGCAAAGGTCGAGATCGCCGTCGGCAAGCCCGAACAGGTCGTTACCCTCCCGCTCACCGCGATCGTGAACAATTCCTACGGCGACCTGGTCTACCTCGTCGACGATCTCCATGACGGACAGGGCACCGCGCGGCAGATGTTCGTCAAGACGAGGCCCCCGAAAGGCGACCGCGTCGCGGTCAACGATGGGATCAAGCCGGGCGAGACGGTGGTCATCGCCGGCCAGCTGAAGCTGCGCAACGGCAGCCCGGTCAAGATCGACAATTCACACGTGCCGCAGGCCGAGGCCGCGCCGAACATCGTCGACCAGTAGGCTTCGCGACGGCGCGAGGATACCGCAGCAACGAGTGGCGACCAACGAGTTCAGGACAAGATGCGCTTCACCGATATCTTCATCCGCCGGCCGGTGCTGGCGCTCGTGGTCAGCGCGCTGATCCTCGTGCTCGGCCTGCGCTCGATGGCGACGCTGTCGATTCTGCAATACCCGCGCACGCAGAACGCCATCGTCACGGTGAGCACCGCCTATGCCGGCGCGGATTCCGACATCATCGCCGGCTTCATCACGACGCCGCTCGAAAACGCCATCGCCCAGGCCAACGGCATCGACTACATGACCTCGAGCAGCGTCACCGGCTCCAGCACCATCACGGTCAATCTGCGGCTGAACTACGATTCCGGCAAGGCGATGACGGAGATCAACGCCAAGGTCAATTCGGTCCTCAACCAGTTTCCGAGCGGCACGCAACAGCCTACGCTGACGCTCAAGGTGGGTCAGACCATCGACGCCATGTACATCGGCTTTGCCAGCGACGTGCTGGCGCCGAACCAGATTACCGACTATCTGACGCGCGTGGTGCAGCCGCGCCTTCAGGCCGTCGCCGGCGTGCAGACGGCCGAATTGCTGGGCGCCAAGAAGTTTGCGCTCCGGGCCTGGCTCGATCCCGACAAGCTGGCGGCTTACGGCCTCACCGCAAGCGAGGTATCGACCGCGCTGTCGGGCAACGACTACATCTCCGGCCTCGGCACGACCAAGGGCCGGCTCGTGCAGGTCGACCTTGCTGCCTCGACCAACCTCCATTCGCTGGAGCAGTACCGCAACCTCGTGGTCAAGACCGTCAACGGCGCCATCATCCGCCTGCGCGACGTCGCCAACGTGACGCTCGGCAACGACGATTACGACAGCGAAACGAAATTCAACGGCAAGACGGCTGTCTATATCGGCATCCAGACGGCCCCGACCGCCAATCTGCTCGACGTCATCAACGGTGTGAAGGCGGTACTGCCCGACATCAAGGCGCAGCTTCCGAACGGTCTGGTCGGCGAGGTGCTCTACGACTCCACCGACTTCGTCAACTCCTCGATCGACGAGGTCGTCCACTCGCTGGTGGAAGCGGTGCTGATCGTGATCGTGGTGGTGTTCCTGTTCCTGGGCTCGTGGAGATCGGTCCTGATCCCGGTCATCGCGATCCCGCTGTCGCTGATCGGCACGTTCGGGCTGATGCTGCTGATGGGCTTCTCCATCAATCTGCTGACCCTGCTTGCACTCGTGCTCGCCATCGGGCTCGTGGTGGATGACGCCATCATCGTCGTGGAGAGCGTGCACCGGCTGATCGACGAAGGCGTCGCGCCGGTCGAGGCCGCGATCCAGTCCGCACGCGCGCTGGCAAGCCCGATCATCGCCATGACCGTGGTTCTGATCGCGGTCTACGTGCCCGTGGGATTCCAGGGCGGCCTCACCGGCGCGCTGTTCACCGAGTTCGCCTTCACGCTCGCAGGCGCGGTCACGGTATCGGCGGTGATCGCGCTGACGCTGTCGCCGATGAACTGCGCCTGGCTATTGCGCAAGACCGAGCGCGATGCGACGAACTGGGAGGCGCGCTTGGTCGGGACGATCGACCACGTGCTGGAGTGGCTCTCAGGCGCCTATCGCCGCCGGCTGGAGGCCGTCTTTGCGATGAAGCCAGTCGTGGCCGTGTTCGCGCTGCTGCTGCTGGCCGGCATTCCCTGGCTCTACGCGACCTCGACCAGCGAGCTCGCGCCCGACGAGGACCAGGGTGTCGTGCTCTCGCTGACGACGTCGGCACCCTCAGCGACACTTCAGCAGCGGCAATTCTACAGCCAGCAGGTCTACGATCTCGTGGCCAAGCGCCCGGAAACGAAGACCCTTTTCCAGATCGACACGCCCACCCAGGCGATTGGAGGCTGGGTGCTCAAGCCCTGGGACCAGCGCAGCCTGACCACGAAGACTCTCCAGCCGGATTTCCAGAACCTGCTCAACACCATCGCGGGCACGCGCTCGGTCGCCTTCCAGCCGTCGCCGCTGCCCGGCAGCAACGGCCTTCCGATCCAGTTCGTGATCGGTACGACCGGTTCCTACAACGAACTCGACCAGGTCTCGCGCAACTTCATGGTGCAGGCGCTGAAGAGCGGCCAATTCATCTTCCTCGATACCGACCTGAAAATCGACAGGCCCCAGACGCTGGTCTCCTTCGACCGCGACAAGGCCGGTGATCTCGGCCTCAAGATGAGTGATCTCGGCGGTGCGCTCGCGACCATGCTCGGGGGGAACTACCTCGATTATTTCAGCCTGGACGGCCGATCTTACAAGGTGATTCCTCAGGCCAAGCAGAACGATCGGCTGACGGCAGACCAGCTGCTCGGCTACTACATCAAGGCGAGCGACAATTCGATGGTGCCGCTGTCGACCGTCGCCCATCTGGAGAACAGGACCGTTCCGCAGTCGCGCAACCATTTCCAGCAGATCAATGCGGCGACGATCTCGGGCGTTGCGATGCCGACGGTGTCGATGGGCAGCGCGCTTGCCACGCTCAAGGATCTCGCGAAAACCCTGCCGGCCGGCTACACGGTGGATTTCGGCGGCGCCTCGCGGCAGCTCGAGCAGGAGTCGGGCGGCTTCGTCACGACGTTCGCTTTCGCCGTCATCATCATCTTCCTGGCGCTCGCCGCGCTGTTCAACAGCTTCCTCGATCCCATCGTCATCCTGGTGTCGGTGCCGATGTCGCTGGCCGGCGCCCTGATCTTCATCAGCCTCGGCATCGGCGGCGCGAGCCTCAACATCTACACCCAGGTCGGGCTGCTCACCCTGATGGGCCTCGTCAGCAAGCACGGCATCCTGATGGTCGAGGTGGCCAACGAACTGCGCCTCGAGGGCAAGGCGGCGACGGACGCGATCATCGAGGCCGCGGCGATCCGGCTGCGGCCGATCCTGATGACGACCGCGGCGATGGTGCTCGGCGTCGTTCCGCTGATCACCGCGAGCGGCGCGGGCGCGGTGTCGCGTTACAATATGGGCCTCGTGATCGCGACCGGGCTGTCGATCGGCACGCTGTTCACGCTGTTCGTGGTGCCGGTCGCCTATGCCTTGATCGCGCGGCCAGCGGCGGCTCCGGCTGCCGCCGAGACAGCGCCGGCATAGCCCAAAAAGTTGCGCCCAGCCATTGGGGGATGGCTGGGCGCGCGCGAACCGGTCTGGGACGGGGAGGGGTGGGGATGTGACCGGGCCGCGTAACTCGTTGTCTCGTTCCTACTGATCCTTCGCGCTGGCGGTGGAGACCGCCGGCTTGGTATCGCCGAGCGAGACCCAGACGTTGGGATCGCTCTGCGACTGGCGCTTGACGAAGCGGTAGCCGGTCTCCGTCCAGGCAACGACGTTCTCGTTCTGATTGTCGAGAACGAACTCGCCCTTGTCGGTCTTCACCGTCAGCACCGCGTGGCCTTCGCCCTTCTTGTCGCGCACGACGGTGATCAGCAGGGCCTGGCGCGGCCATCCGGCGTCGATCAGCATCTTGCGCTTCAACAGCACGTAGTCTTCACAGTCGCCGTAGCCGTCTGATGGCAGCGACCACTTCTCGATCACGCCCCAGTGCTCCTGGTCGGTCAAAGGCTTGACGGTCTCGTTGACCCAGCGATTGACCTTGACGAGGTCGCGCCATGCGGCCTGCGACATCACGATGTCGCGCGGCTGCATCGCTGCGCCCTGGCATTGGGCGGCGTTGTCCGCGCAGAACTCGACCCAGCCGATCGGCGCACGCGTGGTGTCGCCGAGGCTCGCGTAGAGCAGACGGCTTTCGCCGGCCTGCGCCGCCGCGCTGATCCCGAAGAGCATGGCGACCAGCGCCAGCCTCTTCCCCTGTCCCCTGAAGTCAAACATTGCGGTCCCCGTTTCTTGTTGGGACCACATTTCGCACGGAGCTTTTGAGTTGCCGCTAAGTCAGTCAAGTCAAGTCGAGACGAATGCAAGTAAAAGGCGCGGCGAATTCGATCTATACTTGAATTGAATTCGAATAAAATTTGATATGACTGCAATCGATTCAAATTTTACCGATTAACTTGGAAACGCTGGCAGAACCGGCGTTCGCGCCGCTCCGCGACCGACGCGTTAACCGCAAGGCGGCCGCCGCGGGACGCGAAAAAGGCGGCGTCCGTATCCCGGAGGCCGCCTTCCAGCTTGGAAATAATGAGGTTTTCGCGTCCGCGCGCTTTACCGCGCGGTAACGCTCTCTTCGAGAGTCTCGATCGGCTGCTCGTGCAGGAACTCCAGCGCGAAGCCGTCTTCGAGGTTTCGGACCACGCGGCCCTGGACCCGGCCGAGCAGAACCGTCGATTTCAGGGGCGGGCGGTTCTCCGCGGCGATCGCGGCGCCCGACAGAGAGAGGTCGATGATGCGGCACGTCATCTTGGTGCCGTCCTCAAGCGTCAGCACCGCGATGGGGTTGCGCGGCACGATACGGTCGTGGCGGCGGTCCTCCGGCAGATTGAGGATGTCGCGATTGGCGAGCCAGGTCAGCTGGGCCGCGAGCTTGTCGCGCTTCCTCGGTGTCGCGCCGATCGTCATGGCGAAGCCGTTGTCGATGATGCGGGTAATCTTGCCCTCGACGCGGCCGATATGATCGAGATAGGCGACGACGCGGTCGCCGACATTGCCGATGCCGGGCGCGAGCAAAGCGAGGCCGCCCGGCGACATGTTGATCACCTGGCAGGGAAATTCCCGTCGGTCCGGCAGCATGTAACGGCCGAGCAGGTGCACCTTCACCCGCTGGAAGCGCCTGCGCTCCTCGGCGGCCGGAAGAAATTTTTTGTTCGCCAACGCCATTTTCAACACCCGACCCCCCGCCCGGGCGGAGTCCGGGACGACCCTAAGGTGCGTAGGGTTAATGTCGCGTTAGGATTGGGCGCGGCGGCAACGGACAGACACGATGCGCTCGAAAAGCCACATCAGGGGCGGGCACGCCAGCACTGTCAGCGCGCCGAGGTCGAGCGCGACCGCGGCGGTCCCGGCCGATTTGGCGAGCCGCCCAGCCACCGCCGGCCCCAGCATCATGGTCGCATAGAAGAGGGTGTAGAACACGCCCATCCCGATCGCCCTGGTGTCCGGGGCGAGCACGCGGGCGGCGAGGCTCATGATCGGGCCGGCCGGATGGCCTCCGATCAGGCCGATCAGGATCAGGATGGTGATCACCGCGTCCGATCGCGGCAGCCAGGCCAGCAGTCCTGCCACGATGAGGCTGGCCCCGATCGCCAATATAAAGGGTCGCTTGAAGCGGTCGGCGAGATAGCCGCCTGCTGGCACAGAGATCACCGACAGCCACATCACGAGGCTGATCGCCGAGCCCGCCGCGGCGATGCTCCAGCCGCGCTCGGCCAATAGCGTCGGGCCGAACGAGAAGATCATGGCGAAGCCGACATTATAGAGGCCCCAGATGAGCCCTGCGACGATCACCGCCAGCAGCGCCAGCGGATCGAGCCGGCCCGAGCCGGCAGCGCCGGCGCCGGCTCCCGGCGGCGGCTGGTAGAACGTGATCAGCAGAATGCCGATCGCGGTCAGTGCGCCCACGGACAGGAATACGGCGCCCGCACCATGAGCGGTGCCGATCGCCGGCAGCACCAGCAGCGAGATCGCGACGCCGGCCGGCCAGGAATTGACGAAGATCGCCATCGCGGTGGCGATCTCCTTGCCCGCGAACCAGTCCGCGGCCATCTTGGTGAGCTGCACCGTCAGCAGCACGCCGCCGGCGCCGGAGGCGAGCCGGCCCGCCATCTGCCAGCCCCAGATGTCGGTGGTAGCCATCACGAGGCTGCCTGCCGTCATCAGCAGCAGCGCGGCGATGGTGGTCGGCTTGTCGCCGAGCGTGCGGCCGATCGCGCCGCCCGGCAGCGCCAGCACGACGCCCGGCGTGAAATACAGCCCGATCAGGATGCCGATATCGGCAAGGCCGACGCCGAAGGTCTGTTGCAGCAGCGGGGCGACCGCCGCGACACTCTGGAACTGGAACGCGATGGTGAGGCGCACGACGAACAGGATCGCAAGAATGCCCCAGCGATTGCGCAATGCCCCATCTCCCAAAAGTCTTGAGCGTGCGGTGAGGGGACGCCGGAGTCAATCGGCTGTGTCGTAACGCTGCGCCCTCACGCCGCCTTCGCCGCGCGCTGATACAGCAGGCACAGCAGCGCCAGCAGCACGGCGGCCGAGAGCCCGAGCGACCAATGGATCCCGATCGCCGCGCCTGCTACCCCGACCGTGATGCCGCTGAAGGCCCGCATGCCGAGCCCGGCCATGTTGTAAAGGCCGACGACGCGGCCGCGGATGTCGTGCGGCGCGTTCAGTTGCACCAGCGCCTGCGCCATGGTGTTGAAGGAGAGCTCGAAGAAGCCTGCAAAGAACAGCAGCGCAATCGCGACCGGATAGACCGGCACCAGTGCGAAGCCGAGCAGCGCCACGCTCCACAGCATCGCCAGCGTGATTGCGGTGCGCGGGGTGCCCTTCAGCCGTCCCCAGGATTCCAGTGCGATGCCGGCCAGCAGCGCGCCGGCCGCATCCGCCGCGAGCAGCACGCTGTAGGAGACGCCGGGATCGCCATGGCCGAGATCGCCGGCATAGCCCGGCATCTGGGCGTGATAGGCGTTGCCGATCATGAAGGAGGTGAGGCCGGCAAGCCACGTCATCGCCGACAGCACGGGCTGGGTGTCGATCGTGCGGATGGTGAGCACGATGTCGGCAAGGCCGCGCACCGCGAAGCGACGCGCCGCCACGCTCTTGTCCCTGACCGGGGCCCAGAACAGCCAAAGCAGCATCGGCAGATAGAACAGCGTGTTGAAGATGATGCCGTGCGAGGGACCGAGCGTCAGCATGATGATGCCGCCGACTGCGGGTCCGACCAGGATGCCGAGATAGCGCGCCATCGCATTCAGCCGCACCGCGCTCGGCAGATCGGCCGGGCCGACGAGGTCGTAGAGCAGAAGCTGGTTCGGCGTCTGCCAGAGCACGCCGGCGCAGCCATGGATCACCAGGAGCAGCATCGCGTGCCACATCTGGATCGTATCGGTCAGGAAGAAGAAGCCCCATCCGGCGGAGGCGACGATGAACAGCAGCATGCCGCACTGGATGATGCGGCGCGGATCGAACCGGTCGGCGAGGCCACCGACCGCGACGGAGAACAGCAGGAACGGCAGCCAGTGCGACAGCACGGCAAACCCGCCCAGCGTCGGCGAATGGAATTTCTGGAACACCACCCAATAGCTGATCACATGCTCGATATTGTCCGCCATCATCGCCAGCACGTAAGAGGCGAACTGGAGACGGTAGGGCACGGACTTCATCGCCGCAAACGATCCGGATGCGGCCATGGGATTTTGGGGGAGGGGGTTCACGGGATGACCAGAGTGGGACTCTTGGCGCCTTACACGTTCGCTGGCGACGGCTCAAGACTTTGCACGTGGACGAAGACCAGCCATGCCCTGCATGGTAGCCGTGACTTCGTCGCGCTATCGACCGTGCTCCGGCGCCGCAAATCGCGACGGGCGGACGAGCGACGTCCCGAACCTGAGCTCTCCTCACGTCTTGCGGCGGGTCCAGCTTTCCTGGGGTTCGTCGGCCCATGTGGTTCCAAGACCAAGCATTGTGATCCAGGTCTCGGCCAGCTTGCCGCCTTCAATACGGTAGCTTTGCATGCCGGCGCGGCTGCGCTGCTCGCCGGTCGTGGGATCGGGCCAAACGAATGCAAATCGGAACCACGCGCGGTCAGTCGAGAAAGAATGGTCATACACCACGACGCGGATTCCGGGCCGGTCTCGGTGCACAGTCTGCAATTCCGCAGCATACTCGTCCCGCGTGACGGTCCGGTCGCCTCTTTCGTCATGACGGATGTAATGCGATCCTACGCAGTCCGGGATGAGGTCAAATCGCCCCTCATGCCAAACCCGCTCCCAGCGATCGAAGAGCGCGCGTATATTGTCAGTCATGGGCTCCCCGAAATGGAATTGGTGCGGCACTGCTTGCGTCGTTGCAAGTATCTTGCCGAAATGCGGGCGCTTGCAGCGCAATGAGGGTGCGCCGGTCACATAGGGCACTTCCGCCTTCGCTGGCTGAGCTATGATAGCTTCGCGATACGCCCGCACCACAAATCACAACAGACGGGCAGCGAGGAAACAGCCATGGAATCCATCCGCGTCTGCACCCACGCAGGGCCGGGCTCAGAGCCCGTCATCCGCACCGTGCCGTGGCCGAAGGTCGGCCGCAAGGGCGCGCTGATCAAGGTCGGCGCCTGCGGGGTCTGCGGCACCGATTTGCATATTCTGAAAGGGCATTGGCCGAAGCCGCTGCCGTGGCCGTTCACGCTCGGCCACGAACTCGGCGGTGTCATCGTCGAATGCGGCGATGAATTCTCCGAGGATTTCATGAGCAAGCCGCTGACCGTCGGCTCGAAGGTGATGATCCCGCCGCTGATGCCCTGCGGCCGCTGCTACTACTGCATCCATTATCCGCAAGTAGCCAACAAGTGCCTGACTCCGGTCTATTACGGCCGCTATCTCGGCTTCGACAAGGCGCCGCACCTGTGGGGCGGCTGGGCCGAATACGTCTATGTCGATCTCGACATGCTGCCGGGCACCAAGATCTACAAGCTGCCCGACGACATGTCGTTGCGGTTAGGTGCGCTATCCGAGCCGCTGACCTCCTGCATCCGCGCCTTCAATCGCGCGACCCGCGCCGGTGGTTTCAGCTGGGGTGACACGGTGGTGATCCAGGGCTCCGGCCCGATCGGTATCTTGGCGGTCGCGGCCGCAAAGGAAATGGGAGCAGGGCGCGTCATCTGCGTCGGCGCGCCGGAGGAGCCGCGGCTCAAGCTCGCGCGTGAGTTCGGTGCGGAAGCCACGGTGAATATCGAGGAGCTCAAGTCGCCGCAGCAGCGCGTCGATCGCGTGAGGAAAATCGTCGGCGGCTTCGGCGCCGATCTCGTGATGGACTGCTCGGGCCATCCCACCGCCGGCCCCGAAGGCATCGAGATGCTGCGCGACGGCGGCACCTATGTCGAGATGGGCCAGTTCACCGACGCCGGCTCGATCGACACCTCCTGGCACCGCATCTGCACCAAGGATCTCAACGTGCTGGGATCCTGGGGTTTTACCGGCAACGATCTGCCGCTCGGTGTGGACATGCTGTATCGGACGCGCGACAAATACCCGTGGCTGAAGATGCAGACGATCTATCCGTTTACGGAAGAGGGCGTCGGACAGGCGGTGAGGGATGCGATGGCGATGAAGACGGTGAAATCGACCATCGTGCCGTGGCCGGAACTGGTGGAGTGAAGACGTGTAGGGGCCTTGCTGATGATTCCCGCATCTCGCTTCGCTCATGCGGGCTACGCGTCGGAGTTTGGATTGCACGATGAAATGACAAACGAAGAGACTGACGACCCAAACCGACGCTCCCCCTTCAACGCCATCCGCGCGATCGACTACACCGTCATTTTCGTGCGCGACATGGCGGCGATGCGCCGCTTCTACGAAGACGTCCTCGCCTTCCCGCTGCTGCGCGAGCTGTCACCGAACTGGATCGAATACGGCTTGGGCGGCAACACGCTGGCCTTGGCGAGGCCGAGCCGGACTGCCTCCGATGCGCCGATCCCGGCGGGCAGCGCCTCGCTGCAACTGGCCTTCAAGGTCTCCGCCGCCGAAGTCGATCAATGCGCCGATGAACTCCTGCGGCAAGGCGTGGCGCTGCTGTCGCCGCCGACGGACCAGTCGTTCGGCCATCGCACGCTGTTCTTCCGCGATCCCGACGGCAATCTGCTCGAGGTGTACGCGGAGATCTGAGCGCACTACCGATGACGCCGAGCAAGTGGCCCGCTATGCGAGCTTGCGCGCCGCTGCGGTTGCCTTGTCGCCGGTGTTCGGCGTCCCGGTCGGCTCGATCAGCAGAAGATGAACCTCCTCGCGGGCTACCGGGCGATGTTCGACGCCTTTGGGCACGACGTAGAGTTCGCCCGGACCGAGGGTCACCGTCCGATCCCGCAGTTCGATGTCCAGATTGCCTTTGAGGACGAGAAAGAAATCGTCAGTGTCGTCGTGCTTGTGCCAGGTGAACTCGCCCTTCACCTTCACCACCATCACGTCGCAATCGTTGAAGGTCGTGACCGTGCGCGGCGACCAATAGTCCTGAAAAGTCGCGAGCTTGTCGGCAAGCGATATGCTATTTGTCATGTTTCACCCGTTGCTCTCTGGTGGGGCACGATTTGGGATTGCGAGGCGGGCGCGACAACACCGTCATTGCGGGGCGATCTTGCTGCCGTCGCGTATGCGGAGATCTCGGGTGCAACCGGCTATTTGACGCTCCCGGTCAGCATGGCCTGCGCCCAATCGGGGCGGTTGTTGGCGAGCGCGCGCGCCGATGCGGCGTCCCAATCATATTCGAGCGCCAGGAGTTCGACCTGCCAGCGCTTGTTTCGCTTCGCGAGTATCGCGTAGCGGGCGTGAGGCGAGCGGTGTTCGAGTCTTGCGGCGATGGGAAGGTCCGCGAAGACCGGGCAGCCAACGCTTCCCGGATTGAGGACCAGACGGTCGCCGGGACCCTGAACGACCGCCTGCCGGTGGCTATGACCGCACAGCACCACGCGCGCTGCCAGTTCGCTCGCGAGGCGTGCCTCCAGAACGTCCCGGCGCGCCGGCACAAAACGGCCGTCGTCGAGCGATTCCTCCAGCAGGCACGTCGTGTCGTTCTCGGGCGTGCCATGGCAGGCCAGGATTCCGTCGTCCAGCCGCAACTGGGTGGGCAGGCCGTGCAGCGCGCGACGCTGCTCCGCTGTCAATGCGTTGCGGGCGAACAGGCCTGCCGGGGAGAGCTTGTCGTCCGGAAACTCCTCGATCCAGCGGTCATGGTTTCCGCGCACGGTCGGCAACGACAGCGCTTGCAGCGCTTCGAAGGTCTCTTTCGGCCACAACGGGCTGGTGACGCAATCGCCGAGGTTCACAATCCGATCGACGGCGCGCGCCTTGATGTCGGCCAGCACGGCCTCCAACGCAGCAAGGTTGCCGTGGATATCGGAAATGACTGCCAATCGCATCGTTGTGCTCTCCATCCCTTAGGGTCCGATCTCGGCTCAGTCGCCGCCAGATCCGGTTGCGCCGATGTTAATCAAGGTGGCCGCAAGAATCCGCTGCAACCTTCGGGCGCGGTGCTTTCCCTCAAGCCATGCAACATAGGCATGGCGATTTGCCGGCGCTTGGCGTAAAGAGCGCCCAGATCAAATCGCCAGCGTGCGGCCGGGCCGTTCGCCGCGCATGCAGCTCAGGTTCGCCGGATCACCGTTCCGCGCCTGAATCAACCAAGGTTCTCCATCTCGTGTCCCTTCCGGCCCTGACCCCGCCGCTCGCCCGCGCTTTGGCCGAGCGGAACTATGATTCACTGACCCCCGTCCAGCTCGCCGTGCTCGCTCACGAAGCCAGCGGCCGTGACCTTCTGGTGTCGGCCCAGACCGGCTCCGGCAAGACTGTCGCCTACGGATTGGCCATCGCGAAGAATCTTCTTGATGACGCCGAGCAGTTCGGGCCCGCGGCAGCGCCGCTCGCCCTGATCGTGGCGCCGACCCGCGAGCTTGCACTTCAGGTTCAGCGCGAGCTGGCCTGGCTCTACGGGCATGCCGCCGGGCGCGTCGTCTCCTGTGTCGGCGGCATGGATCCGCGGCGCGAGCAGCGCGAACTGGCGGCAGGCGCTCACATCGTCGTCGGCACGCCCGGCCGGCTCTGCGATCATTTGCGGCGTGGCCGTCTCGACATCTCCGAACTCGCCGCCGTCGTGCTCGACGAGGCCGACGAGATGCTCAATCTCGGCTTTCGCGAGGACATGGAATTCATTCTCGAGACCACGCCGGAGACGCGCCGCACGCTGCTGTTCTCGGCGACGTTTCCGCGCGGCATCGTCGCGCTGGCGAGGCAATACCAGCGCGACGCCTTCCGGATCGAGGTCGCCGGTGACGAAGGCGGTCACGCCGATATCGAGTATCGCGCGATCCGCATCGCGCCCGCCGACGTCGAGCACGCCGTCGTCAACGTGCTGCGCTTCTACGAGGCGCCGAGCGCGCTGGTGTTCTGCAGCACGCGCGATGCCGTCAGGCATTTGCAGGCGGCGCTGCTGGAGCGCGGCTTTTCGGTCGTCGCTCTCTCCGGCGAATTGACGCAGAACGAGCGCACCCTGGCGCTCCAGTCGCTGCGCGACGGGCGCGCCCGCGTCTGCGTCGCCACCGACGTCGCCGCCCGCGGCATCGATCTGCCGAGCCTCGACCTCGTCATTCATGCCGATCTGCCCAACGACGCCGAGGTGATGCAGCATCGCTCGGGCCGCACGGGGCGCGCGGGCCGCAAGGGCACCAGCGTGCTGCTCGTCCCGCCGGCGCGCCGCCGCCGCGCGGAGCTGCTGCTCAATGTGTCCGGCATCGATGCGGCCTGGGGCACCGCGCCGCAGGCGGAGGAAATCCGCAAGCTCGATCACGCGCGCATGAAGGCCGTTCTGTTCACCGAGGAGACGACGGCCGACGATCTGGTGCTGGCGCAGGCGCTGCTGGCCGAGCGCTCGGCGGAGGACATCGCCGCCGCGCTGGCGCGGCTTTACCGTGCGCGGCTGCCATCTCCCGAGGACATCATCGATCCCGGCGAGCGAGGCAGCCGGACGCGCGATGATCGCGGTCGCGACAAATCTCAAGGCGCGGATGGCGAGGATCGCCCAGCGCGGCTCCGACCGAAGTCTGGTAAAGCATCGTCGAAACACGGCATGGCGGAAGGCAGCGTCTGGTTCCGCGCCGCCATCGGACGACGCAAGAATGCGGAGGCGCGCTGGCTGCTGCCGATGATCTGCCGCCGCGGCGGCATCGACAAGCGCGACATCGGCGCCATCAAGATCATGGACACCACCACCGAGTTCGAGATTTCCGAGCGGGCGGCGGAGTCGTTCGCCGCCAAGATCAAGCGTCCGGACAAGGAAGACAGCATCCGCATCGAGCGGATGGCGGAGGCGCCGCGCCGGCCGGAAGCTTCGGAGGAGCGCTCTCACGCGCCCCGGCGCGAGGCCGGCGATCATCGTGAACGGCGCGACGATCACCCGCGCGAGGCAGCTGGATTCAAGCCTCGCAGCAAACCTCACGGCGATCGCGCGCCGAAATTCGCCGATGCTCCTTCCTTCGGAAACAAGAAGCACAAGAGCCGGCCGGGCCACGCAGAGCCGTCGGTCACGCCGTGGCCCGCGAAGGGCGCGCCGGGAAAGAAGGCCAAGAAGAAGCGGCGAGGTTGATCGGTCACCGATCAACCCGGACTGCAATGATGACGCCGGATTGCACCGGCGACACCATCTGAAAAGGCAGGTGTGGGCTCAGCGGCCTCCGCCGCCACCACCACCTCCGCCTCCGCCACCACCGCCGGCATCACGCATCGACGAGCTGTAGCGGGGATCGGTCTGCTTCATGTAGATCGGCGAGGTATCGCGATGGATGACGGTGGTGGGTTTTCTGCCCACGTTGGGTGTCTCGATCAGGAAGCCGCAGCCTTCGAAGAAGGCGGTGTCGCAGCCATAGGTCCGGTACTGCGTCGCGGTGGCGCTGGTCGCGGTGAACGCGGCCGTCCCAACGCATGCAATCAGGGCAACTTTCGTCAATGTGAGCGTCATGGATATTCTCCAGCCTCGGTTCGCGAGACCGGAAGGGCTCGCACACACACTCTCTCGACGGAGGCTGATCTGACTCGGTTCGAGGAGGCGGTTTCACGCCCGAGTGAGCCGGGGGCGGGATGTTACGTCGCAGCGAGGTCGCGCAACATATAGGTCGCGCCTTCTCCGTAGCAGGCCAGCTTCGCATGCAGCGTCGCATCCGCCGCCACGGCACGGAAGCCGAGACGTTCCCACAGCGGCCGCGTGGCGTAGACCGAGACCAGTGCGAGCGTCGCGATGCCGGAGGCGCGCGCCAGCTCCGCGATCCCGGTCACATAGGCGCGCGCAAAGCCGCCGCGCCGATCCGGCAGCACGGCGATATCGTGCACGTAGAGACAGTCTGCATCTTCGGGGAGTCGTTCGAGGAAGCGATCGAGCGGCGGGATCTGATGCTGCTTCCAGGGATGCGCGAGCCCGTAGCCGGCGATCTCGTCGCCGGCGACAAGCACGCGGCATCCGTCGGGATAGAGCCGCATCTTCTCCGCGAATACCTCGGGGCGTTCCGGAAGATCAGGATGGATCCGCGCCGCGATGGCACTGATCGCGGGCAGATCGGATGGGTGCACGGGGCGCCAGTGCGGCTTGTTCATGTCTCTTCGTCGTTCCGTCTCGGTTGGTCCAGTTTATTCCGCTGCGTTGGCGCGCGCAGCGAAAAATATCTTTCTGCGATCCGAGGAATACGAGGCCGCGTGCGGCGTCCTACCCATGCAAGCCAATTGCATGACAGGAGACATCATGACGTCCTCGATCCGCCTCGCGCTCGCGCTGGCAATATCGCTCGCGATCGTTCCCGCCGCCTTTGCCACCCCGCCGACCAAGACCGGCAAGACCGACAAGGGCAACGTGCTCACCGATGCCAAGGGCATGACGCTCTATACTTTCGACAAGGATGCGGACGGCAAGTCGTCCTGCAACGGTCCATGTGCGACGAACTGGCCGGTGCTGAAGGCCGAGGCGGGCGACGCCGCCGGCGACGGCTACACCATCATCACGCGCGACGACGGCTCGAAGCAGTGGGCCTACAAGGGCAAGCCGCTCTACACTTTCGCCAAGGACCAGAAGCCCGGCGACATCACCGGCGACGGCTTCTTGAACGGTGCCTGGCATCTGGCGACGCCGTAACGGCGCTCTGCGCAAACACGGTGCGTCGGCCGTTGCACGCGACAGCCGGCGCGCTGCCGTGCCGTTATCTCGGATATTCGAGCTGCATCGCGACGAAGTCGGCCGTGCGCGGCCCGTAGCGCGCATCGATGGATTGCAGCGTCTGGTCCAGCGCTCGCGCCGGCGGCAGGTTGACGGCGGCCGGCGGCGTCTGCTTGGCCGGCCAGTCGGCCGCGATCCTGTCCGGCAGGATGCGGAGGCCGCTGCGGCTCGTCCGTGCCTCTGCCGTGGCGGCGAAGGTGAGCGCGTGCGAGCGATAGGTGCGCGACCACGCATCGGCGATCAGCGCAAGCGACACCTCGTCGATATCAGGCGTCAGCGCGATGCCGAGTTGCTCGCGGTTCCAGAATGCGAGCGTGTTGGCGATCGCCGTCAGTGCAAAGGGGCGTGTGAACTGGAAGGCTTCGCTGCGGTGGCGCGCATCCCATTCCGCAAGTCCGATGTCGCGGGCGACCGCTTGCGCCTTGGCGCGGCCGGCAATGGCCTCGACCAGGGTCAGGGCCATCGGCATGGACGCCGTGATGCCGGTCGTCGTCGCGACGCCGCGGTCGACCACCAGCCTGCGGTCCGCGACATAGCGGATCGCGGGATGCTTTTGCAGGTCGCGCACGGAATACCAGTGCGTGGTGGCCCGGCGGCCGTCAAGCAGCCCGGTATTGGCAACGACCATGGCGCCGACGCAGACGCCGATGACGATCGCGCCCTTGCCGGCCTGGTCTTTGATCCACTGCAGGGCCACGGCATCGTCTTCGCGGCTCATCGCCGGCACGATGACGTAGTCGGCGCCGTCGGGATGCGCAGCGTCGAACTCGGCGATCGTCGCGTGCGGCTGCACTTTCAATGCGGGATAGAGCGCGACGGGTCCGGGCTGCGTCCCCAAGGTGAGGACGTCGGCGACATCGGCGCGCGCGAGGATGCCGTACGGCATCAGATAGTCGGTGGTCTCGCTCATCTCGTTGATACCGACGATGGCGATCAGGGGACGTTTGCGCTTTGGTGGCTTCAACGCCGCAAGCGTCGCCTCGGTCTCGTCCTTGGATATCGCAGGCGCGGTCCCCTGAACCGGCGAGCCAGGCAGCAGGAACAGCCAGGTTCCACCGATCGCCGCCAGCAGTGCCACGCAGCCGACGCCACACAACGCCAGAATGCGCCATATCATGATGGTGTCACCCGATCCTCGTTGCTTCACGCGAGGCGGAAGCTAACCGCTGGCAACGACATCAGGAATGACGCAGATCCGGCAAAAACGGCCATCCGCGCGTTGGTTCGTCGCGCGGCGGACGGCGGAGACTATCTCAGCCCCTCATACACCATCAGCCCGCGTGCGATCTGCAATTTGCGGATGGTGCGCGGCAGGAGTTTCTCCGGCTGGTGCAGATAGCGCCAGGAGGTGAGGGTGAAGGCGGAGAGCGAGCCGCATTCGTCGTCGAACGGCGCGAGCACGCCTGTCACGCTCACCGGCGTGTGCGGGCGGGCGTTGAAGGGGAGCAGCAGCAGTTCGAGATGCGCCTTGCTGCCGTCCTCGCGCACCGCGGTGACGCCGGCAATCGCGCCGAGCGTCTCGTCGGCGACGATTGTCGTGATCTCCTCGATCTCGCTGCGGCTCGCATCGGCGAACAGCGCCGCAAAGCTCTGGTCCTTGAGGTCTGTTCCTGCGAGCGCGCAGACGCGCGTGCCGGCGACGCGAAACGGGAAGCCGAGGTTCGGCTCGCAGGACAGCACGAAGATGTCGCCGAGCAGGCCGCGGACCGCAGCCGGATCGATGTCGGCCCGGTCAGGGGCTCGCGCAGTGCCGCGCTTCTTGTTCCAATACGCGAAGAACGCGCGGCTCGACGGATGTTTCATGTCTGAACGCTAACCCCCGGGCGCGACCTCACGGGACAAACCTGTCCCGCTTCAGTGCACCCGCGATCCCTTCTCTTGTTGTGCAGGAGGGGATTTGCAGCGTCCATGCCGCAGCGGCGTTTTCGGCCCTGTTGTGCCTGCCTTTGCGTCGTTAACGTTAAATTAACTATGCGCTTTGTGCCGGCCGCCTGCCTGTTATGGTGACCGCGGTCGCAAGCCTCGCCGCTTTCTCCAGGTTCTCGGCAAGGCCTGTACACAGGGCGTCAAACAGTTTGGTCACGGGCCGCGGGGAGGGGTGGGGATACTCCTTGTCTCTCCGGCCACCGGAAGACCGACACGGACAGGCAGGGCTTTCCCAGGGCCCTGCCTTTTCCTTTTTCACAGTATCTCTCGTGCCCCGGACGCAGCGCAGCACTTCTTCAAGTGATGCGCTATAGAGCCGGGGCCCATGCAGCAGCGAGTGTCTGGCGCTTCTGGATTCCGGCTCTGCGGCGCGTCACTTCGTGCCGCACCTTGTCCGGGACACGAAAGCGGTTCGGGCCGGTGAAGTCTCCATGTCCCGGACGCGCTGCAGCGCGTAGCGTTGCTGCGCAGAGCCGGGACCCAGTCAGCCTGCCAGCGAGTTCAGCTCCTCCGTGAGGTCGCGCCAGTCGGGATTGAGATCTTCGATTAGTTTGAGCTTCCACGCGCGCCGCCATCGCTTCAGCGAATGCTCGCGCGCCCGTGCTTCGAGAATTGACTCATAGGTCTCGAAATAGACGAGCAGAGTGATCCCATACTGTTTCGTGAACCCGGGCACGAGCTTGGCCTTGTGTGCGGCCATTCGGCGGGCGAGATCGTTGGTGACGCCGACATACAGCGTGCCGTTTCG
The DNA here is from genome assembly GCF_058803975.1 of Bradyrhizobium sp. GW821-FHT13H06. Classification (NCBI taxonomy): domain Bacteria; kingdom Pseudomonadati; phylum Pseudomonadota; class Alphaproteobacteria; order Hyphomicrobiales; family Nitrobacteraceae; genus Bradyrhizobium; species Bradyrhizobium sp. GW821-FHT13H06. The sequence continues at coordinate 271,095 of NZ_JBXAPN010000007.1, forward strand.
TCTGCTCGCAAGGATGTAAACAAAGAAGGCGGTTTGCATCGGCGAAGTCCGGGAGTGGAACTATCTAAAATTGCATGGTTCGAGCTTGCGGCCAACTGGGTCCCGGATCTGCGGCGCGTCACGTCGTGCCGCGCCTTGTCCGGGACACGGGACCTTGGCGGAGCGGTTTGGTGCCCCGGACGCAGCGCAGCACTTCTTCAGTGATGCGCTGCAGAGCCGGGGCCCAGCGGCCGTCCGGATCGCAGCCGGACATCTCGCGCCTTTTCCGTTTGTGCACTTGCGCAGGGACGGCAAAGGCGACTATCTCCAAGCCTACCGCTCCGATCGCGCCTGAAAGCGAAGCTGCCTTGGATTCCCCGCAAGATTCGTCACCGGACGTGCCTGCCGTCGTCGAGGAGGCTCCGCGGGAGCCGATCCTGACGCTGCCCGCGGCGCTGACCGCCTATATCCTGCTTTTGGCGGTGATCCATCTGCGGGTGTTGCTGCCGCCGGAGCTCGAGAACTGGACCATCGACGTGTTCGGCTTCATCCCGAAGCGCTACGATTCCTCGCTGCTCAATCTGCAGATCCCGGGCGGGGCGGGTGCGAAGGTCTGGACTTTCGTCACCTATTCGCTGCTGCACGCCAATCTGACCCATCTCGGCTTCAACGTGCTGTGGCTGCTGCCGTTCGGCAGCGCGCTGGCGCGGCGCTTCGGCGCGGTCAGGTTCTTCGTCTTCCTGGCGGTGACGGCGGCGGCCGGCGCGCTGGCCCATCTCATCACCCATGAGCATGCGGTGGCGCCGATGATCGGCGCCTCGGCCTCGGTGTCGGGTGCGATGGCAGCCGCAATCCGCTTCGCCTTCGTCCGCGGCAGCTTCCTGTCGTTCAGCCGTTCGGACGCCGATACCGCCGCAAAAGTTCCGGCGCTGCCGCTGTCGCGCGCGCTGCGCGACGGACGGGTGATCGGTTTCCTCAGCGTTTGGTTCGGCGTCAACATCATCTTCGGCGTCGGCGCGATCGGGATCGATTCCGAGACCACGAGCGTCGCCTGGCAGGCGCATATCGGCGGCTTCTTTGCCGGTCTGCTGCTGTTCGCCCTGTTCGATCCCGTGCCGCGCGTTCGAGGCGATGCTGCGGATGCGTCATCACAGGACATTTCAAACCGTATTTGAAGCGGCGCTTGCGGCGCGGCCCGAATTCATCCATCATCCCCGAGAACAATGTTTCGAAGCCGCAAGCTGCTAGCGGCGACGCTTCGCAACGCGCCTGAGCGTGAAACCGGCGCCAAAACTGTTAGTTGAAGACTCGAAGAACAAGTTCGGATCGCCTCGAGGGCGGACGGCTCCGATTCAGGGAGGCTGCAATGACGGTACGTTCCATTCTGAACACCAAGGGGCACCAGATCGTGAGCGTCGAGCCCGACGCCAAGCTGGCCGCCACGATCAAGCTGCTCGCTGAGAAGAAGATCGGCGCGGTGCTGGTGATGAACCAGAGCCGACTCGAGGGCATCCTGTCGGAGCGCGACATTGTGCGCGTGCTGGGCGAGCGCGGCGCCGGCGTGCTGGAGGCGCCGGTCTCGGACGTCATGACCCGCAAGGTCGTGACCTGCAAGGAGACCGACACCGTGGCCGAGCTGATGGAGATGATGACGTCGGGCAAGTTCCGCCATTTGCCCGTGATCGACAACGGCAAGGTGGTCGGCCTGATCTCGATCGGCGACATCGTCAAGCGCCGGGTCCAGGAATACGAGTCGGAGCAGGAAGCCCTGCGCGACTACATCAAGACGGCCTGACCGCCCTCACAACCGGCCTCATTCCTGTGCTTTCGGCGCGGTGCCCTCGGGCGCCGGCGCCAGCACATGGATGGCCTCCTGGATCGAATCCAGCGCGCGCTCGGCTGCACGGGTGCCGAAGGCGATGAGCTCATCGGCGCGGTGGAAGTCGAACCAGCCGATCTGGCCGACCCGTGGCGTGATCAGCATGTCAGGCGGATCGCCGGCGAGGCGGGCGCGGGTGATGCGGTCCTGCATGATGTTGAAGGCATCGACCATCACCGAGGAGATGCCGGGCCGCCCGCCGCCGCCGAAGAACTCGCGCTTCACGGTTTTCTCCGGCGAGAACAACCGCGGAAAGCGCCGCTTGACCGTCGTCTCCCCGGCCTCGGGCGCCACCGTCGCCGGCATCGCGCCGTGCGAATAGATCGTCGTGGAATGGGTGAAGATGTCGCTGGAAAGATTTGCGGCGATGACGATTTCGGCGCCGAGCGCCCGGGCGGCCGAAACCGGTACCGGATTGACCAGCGCGCCGTCGACCAGCCAGCGGTCGCCGATCAGCACCGGCGCGAAGATGCCCGGCAGCGCATAGGAGGCGCGCATCGCGTTGACCACGCGGCCGCGTGTCAGCCAGATCTCGTGGCCGGTGCGGACCTCGGTCGCCACGGCCGCGAACTTGATCGGAAGGTCCTCGATCTGGGTTTGGCCGCAGGCCTCCTCGAGCCGGATTGCGAGCTTCTCGCCGCCGATCAGGCCGGAGCCGTTGAGGCGGATGTCGAGATAGCCGAGGATGTTGCGCATGCCTTGCAGGCTGCGGCCCCATTCTTCCAGCGTGTCGAGCTGGCCGGCCGCATAGAGGCCGCCGACCACGGCGCCGATCGAGGTGCCGACCACGACGTCAGGCACGATGCCGTTGGCGAGCAGGGTCCTGATGATGCCGATATGGGCAAAGCCGCGCGCCGCGCCGCCGCCGAGGGCGAGGCCGATGACCGGCCGGCGGATGCTGCCGAGTCCCACCTTCTCGCCATTGGAGCCCCGACCCTTCAATCTGTCCAGCACCGAAACCCTCCTAACGCCGAGGCCAGCCCGTATCACCAGACTAGGCACCGCTGTTGCGCTCCGCCAGATCAGGGGTGAAGCATGGTTTATGCCGCTTTGCGAAGGGCACGGGGCAGGAGTATGGCGAGGGATGGTTGGCTCCGGGGCAATCACGTAAGCGTCAATCGGGTTCCATCGATCGCGCGCGGGGCCGTATTTCCTGGGGTTTCAGAGGCTTGAATTTGCCGCGTTTTCGGTGAAAAGCAGGGAGTATGACACGCGGGGGTGACGGCATCATCGGATGGCGGCGCAGCGGCAGGCTGCTGCCGGCGCTGATCCTTGCGGCGTGCCTCGTTACCTCAGGCCAAACTGCTGCGCAGGCGCAGCTTTTCTCCGATCGTCCGCCGCCGGTGCCGCCGGCATCGGTGCCCGACCCCGGCGGCGCCGTCAGCCTGGCGCCGCCCTCCGGCCCTGGCGCGGGGCCCCCAAGCCTGCCGCCGACGCTGATGCAGCCCGCGACGCCCAGCATGCCGCCGCCCGCGGTCACGACCGTGCCACCGGCCGCCCCGCTGAACGCGGCCGTGCCGGGGCAGGGCGTGCTGTCGCTGACGGCGAAATACGGCAAGGACTCTCCGCCCATCACCAGCGGCCTGGTCTGGCGCGTGTTCGCCGACCGTCCCGACGAGAACGGCACCTTCAAGCTGATCCGCGAGGACCGCAACGCCACGCCAAACATCGTGCTGCCGCCCGGCAATTACGTCGTACATGTTGCCTTCGGCCTCGTCAGCGCGGTGCGCACCGTCGCCCTGAAGGCGGAGACGGACCGCGAATCCTTCGTGCTGCCGGCGGGCGGCCTGCGCATCGAGGGCCGCGTCGGCACCAGTCGCATTCCGCAGAACCAGATCTCGTTCGCGATCTACAAGGGCAGCCAGTTCGAATCCGGCGAGCGCGCATCGCTGGTGCCGAACGTCGCCGCCGGTGACGTCGTGCTGATTCCGGAGGGCACCTACTACATCGTCTCCAACTACGGCGACGCCAATTCGGTGGTGCGCTCGGACATCCGCGTCCAGGCCGGCAAGCTCACCGACGTCACCATCACCCACCGTGCCGCCGTCATCACCCTCAAGCTGGTCAGCGACAGGGGCGGCGAGGCGCTCGCCAACACCGCCTGGTCGGTGCTGACCCCTGGCGGCGACGTCATCAAGGAATCGATCGGCGCCTTCCCGCGCGTCGTGCTCTCCGAAGGCGAATACCGCGCCATCGCCAAGAACGAGGGCAAGGTCTACGAGCGCGGTTTCAACGTCGTCAACGGCGTCGACGGCGAAGTCGAAGTCGTCGCGCGCTGAAGCATGATTCGGAAAAGTGCGCAGCGCTTTCCGAAAAGATCATGCTTGAACAACAACCTGAAGCGCGATGACGATTCACCCTGATCGCATCGCGCTTCTGAAGCGGCGCTGCGTGCAGCCTGACTTGACGCACCGCACGATCGTTCTCATCCAGCGCACGGACGTGCATCTCTTGTTACCGCCAGATCGGTCCCGGGGTGCCGGAAGCAACGCTCTTCGCCGCCGCACCCCGTGTTTTTGACCAAATGGCCGCTTGGGGACGGAGGAAACACCGCTGACCACGGCTTATTCCCGCACCGCGGCTTCGTCACACTCCGGCGCACGATACGAGTTTCCGATCATCTATTTTATTCTCTTTCCACCGCACTGGGTTATATGTCGGTCATCCATCTAATGGGGGTAGCCGGAGCAGGCCTGTGCGTCTGCGAGACCGGCAAGGAGCAGGGACCAAGCCCGTCGGCATGTTCGAAGTGATCCTTACCAGGCGCAAGCGGTTTGGCTGGCGATGGCAGGTGTGCGACCAGTCCGGCAAGATATTTGCCGATGGCTTCGAGCGCACCCGGCCGTCTGCCAAATATCAAGGCGAGCGCGCGTTGTTCTTTCTGTTGTCGCAGGCCTATCTGCGCAACCGCTCCGCCGCGTCCAGCGAGGACTAGCGGCGCCAACGGGCAACAGGCTCACCAGACGTCGACGACCAGCTTGCCCTTTGCTGCGTGATTGCGGATCAGCGCATAGGCGTCGCCGACATTCTCCAGCGTAAAATGCCTGGCATCGAGCAGCGGCACCAACTTGCCCGCCTCCACCAGGCGCGTCGCTTCCATCATGATCTCCCCATGATGCGCGCGCCCTTCGCCCGACAGCAGCGGCAGCAGCGTGAACACGCCGGAATAGGTTGCGGCGCGGAACGACAGCGGCGCAAGCGCGTGCGTCCCCCAGCCGAGCGCACTCACCACATGGCCGAAGCGGCGCACCGCTTCAAAGGAGGCGTCGAGCACCTTGCCGCCGACGGTGTCGTAGACGACGTCGAAGCCGCGGCCGCCGGTATGCTGCGCAACATAGGTTTCGACTGGCGTGTTGCGGTCGATGAACATGGCGCCAAAACCTTCGATCGTGGCGCGCTGCGCCGCCGAGCCGGTTGCGAACACGTTCGCTCCGAAGGCGCGTGCGATCTGGATCGCGACATGGCCGACGCCGCCGGCGCCGCCATGAATCAACACCTTCTGGCCGGCCCCCAGCGACGCGCGGTCGATCAGGCCTTCCCAGGCCGTGATGAAGATCAGGGGCAGGGCTGCCGCTTCCCGCATGGCGAGATTGGCGGGCTTCGGTGCCAGCAGGTCGGCATCGACAGCGGCGAATTCGGCCAGCGATCCCTGCACGCCGCCGACGCCTCCGGTCATGCCATAGACTTCATCGCCCGGCTTGAACCGCGTCACCTCGTGTCCGGCCTGCTCGACCACGCCGGCGAGATCGATGCCGGGAATTGCAGGCAGCGGATGCCGCGCATGCGGCGCCGTGCCGGCATGGATCTTGGTGTCGAGCGGATTGACCCCGCTCGCGCACACCCGGACCAGCACCTCGCGCGGGCCGATTCCGGGCGTGGAGATGGTCGAGAGCCGCAGCGGCGCGTTGTGCGCCTCCAGCACGGCTGCACGCATTGTCGATCGTTCGGTCATGATCGTTCCGCTCCATTGTCGCCCTCCTATATGCCCATGAATTTTTGCATGAAAAGCAACGACGATGTACGATCAACGTGCATTATTGCATGAGGGTTTCCGATGGACTGGAGCGATCTGCGCATCTTCCTGGCGATCGCGCGCGAAGGCACGCTCGGGGCTGCCGCGCGAAAGATCGGCCAGACCCAGCCGACCATGGGCCGGCGGCTTCGCGCGCTCGAACAGGCGTTGGGGCAGACGCTGTTCCAGCGCACCGCCGACGGCTTCGTCCTCACGGACGAGGGCACCGCCGTGCTGCGCCATGCCGAGCGGATTGAGGAGGAAGCGCTCGCCCTTCAACGTCACGCCTCCGGCGCGGAGACGCAGCTCGATGGCCTCTTGCGCCTGTCGTCGTCGGACTGGTTCGGGACGGTGATGCTCGCGCCGGTGATCGCCGCCTTCGGCAAGCGTCATCCGAGGGTGACCGTCGAACTCCTGACCGATGCGCGCCTCTACAGCCTGCCGCGCCGCGAAGCCGATCTCGTCTTCCGCATTAAGCCGTTCAGCGAGCCGGAGATTATTTCCAGGAAGCTGCTGCACATTCCTTACGCGCTCTATGGCAAGAAGGGCAGCAAGCCGCCGCGCGCCGGCGACGGGCGTGGCGTCCGCGTCGTGACCATGAACGTCGAATTCGCCGACATGCCCGATGCGGCCTGGCTGAAACGCGCGCTGCCCAACGCGGAAGTGGCTTCGCGCAGCAACAACAGGCAGGCGCAGGCCGAGCTCTGCGCGAGCGGCGGCGGATTGGCGGTGCTGCCGCGCCCGCTCGGCGACCGCGACCGTCGCCTCGTCGCGCTTGACATCGGTACGTCGCCGCCCGGTCGCGATACCTTCGTCGGCTATCACCGCGACCTCAAGCGCCTGGCTCGCCTGCGCGCGCTGCTGGACCTGGTGATCGAGCGGTTGGCGGGCACGCACCCGTAGCAGCCCGGATGGAGCCAACGCCGGGGCTACCAGACCTTGCGTTTCCCGTCGGGCAAAACACCCAAGCCATCGGTCAAGACGTCTCGCCGAAAATATTCCGCTTTACCGAAATTCGGAAACGGCGTATGTGTCGCCGCAACCCGGCCCATGGAAGAGGGGCGTATCGCGATCGTCACGAACGCGGGCCGGGCGGCGGTGGACGCAGATGGCGTTGGCGCGAACGGGCTTGCAGGGCGGGCAACCGTGAGCAGGGTCGTCGCGCATACGACCGGTGCCATCAGCGTACGGCAAAATCGTGTGGTCCTGGCGCCCGGGGTCTGTGCGCCAAGTCTTGCGGTGGCGTTGCGGCCCGACCGGGTTCGCACCGTCAGTCATTCGCAAGGCGACGGGGGCAATAGTGCATCGCTCCCCGGGGAGATCACGACATAAGCCGTTCCAACCACTGCGCAGGGAAGGCCGGGATGTCCCCGGTTGCCCTGTTACCCGCTATGCATCGAAGCGCACGCAGTTTGCGTCCGGCATGGCGGTCCACGGGAGCCAACCGGCTCCCGGCCTTCCCTGCGCCCTCTCCATTTGAGGGTGAGACATCGACGCAAAGCTCGGGTGGAATGAGCCGCGAGGATGCACAGCTGTGTCTGCAATTGAACTGCGAATTGGAGGGCGGCCTGCCACCCACACACTCCGTCATTGCGAGCGCAGCGAAGCAATCCAGATTCTTTCCGCGGAGGGACTCTGGATTGCTTCGCTGCGCTCGCAATGACGGCGTGAGACAGTGCATCCCAACATCGATCTCGTGCCCCGGACGCAGCGCGAAGCGGTGCGCTGCAGAGCCGGGGCCCATGCAACAGCGCGTTGCGGCATTGCGCCGCGTCCGGGACACGAGAGCATCGCCTTTGCACAACTGTCATAGTCTCTAACGCCCACTAACCAACGCCTGACTTAAAACTGTCATAATCGCCGAATGGAACCCGCGCCTGCGCGCTTTTTACACGTCGTTAAGCGCGTCTGCATTGGATGCGCCGGCAAAGTGCGTTGGGGACTGCCATGAATGCCGCGAAGAGGGTGTCGGGAAAACCGGCCACCGAAATGTTTGACGACATCCCGGTGCTTCAGCGCAAATGGCATGCGGCATTGAAGCCGGGCGAGCGGCTGCCGCGCTATGAGGACGTGATGCTCGGCAGCCTCGGACGGCTCGCCGATCACATCGCGCTGCTGAAGAACGACGGTGCGCTCGAACTGTCGCGCAGCGGACGCTACGTGCAGAAATGGCTCGGCGAGGAAGCCTGGGACATTCCCGTCGCCGAGCTGTCGCCCGATTGTGCCACGGCGCTGTCGGAAGCCGCGGCGAGCGCGCTTGCGACCGGACGGCCGCACCGGGGCAGAGCGCATTGCGTGCGCGACGGCATGGTCAGGACCTACGACGTGCTGGCGCTGCCGACGTCCTCGCGCTGGGGCGCGACGCTGGTCGGCGCCTATGTCAACGAGCGCGGCGCGCAATACAATCTCCTCGACGCGATCTTTTCCTCGACCGACGATGCGGTGGTCTCCCTCGTGATGCTGCGCGATGCGGGCGGCAAGCCGTTCGATCTTCAGGTCGTGCATCACAACAAGAGCGCGGGCGCGCTGCTGAAGGTTGCGAGCGGAAGCCTGTTGTGGCGGCGGATCGGCGAGGGCGGCACGCTGCTGGCCTTGCCCGAGGTGATGGAATTCCTGTTCAAGGCCGTTCTGAGCGGCCGCGGCGAGCACTTCGAGATCGAGAGCGAGGCACGCTACCTCAGGCTCAGCGCCACCGCCTTCGCCGACGTGGTTTCGCTGACGATCTCCGATGTCACCGCGCTGAAGCGGCGCGACGCCTCGTTCCGCCTGCTGTTCGACAACAATCCGATGCCGATGTGGGTGTTCGACGCGCAGACCAAGGCGTTCCTCAGCGTCAACGACGCCGCGGTCCAGCATTACGGCTACAGCCGCGCCACCTTCCTGCGCATGAAGCTGCACGAGATCTGGCCGGAGGACGAGTGGGACAGCCACGCCGAGGCACTGGAGCGCCTCGGCGACGCCTACCACTCCTCGCGCAACTGGCGGCATCTGCGCGCCGACGGCAGCGAGATCGAGGTGCTCACCTTCGGCCGCCGCGTCGCCTTCGACGACCGCGACGGCTACCTGGTGGCGGTGGTCGACATCACCGAGCGGCGCAAGGCCGAGGCCCGCATCGCCCATATGGCGCACCATGACGGGCTCACCGACCTGCCGAACCGCGAGTTCTTCCAGGAGCGGCTGAAGCAGGCGCTGGACCAGGCCGATGGAAAACGGGTCGGCGTGCTCTACATGGATCTCGACCTGTTCAAGAACATCAACGATTCCTTCGGTCATCCGGTGGGCGATCGCCTGCTGAAGCAGGTCGCCGAGCGCCTGACCACCGCGGTCCGCGGCGCCAATCTCGCGGCGCGGCTCGGCGGTGACGAGTTCGCCGTCATCTTGGCCGCCGACGTCTCGCCGAACGAGGCCAGCGCCTGCGCGTCCTTGCTGATCGATATGGTGAAGGCACCTTATGATCTCGACGGGCAGGAGATGGTGATCGGCGCCAGCATCGGCATCGCGCTGTCGCCGGGCGACGGCACGACGCCGGAAGAGTTGATGCGCAATGCCGACATGGCGTTGTACCGGGCGAAGTCCGATGGCGGTGGCGTGCACCGCTTCTTCGAGCGCGAGATGGACCTCCAGGCGCAGAGGCGCCGTGACATGGAGCTCGACCTGCGTCGTGCGTTCGCCAATGGCGAGTTCGAGCTGCACTATCAGCCGCTGGTGTCGATCGCCTCCGACCGCATCTCCGGCTTCGAGTCGCTGCTGCGCTGGCATCACCCCGACAAGGGCATGATCTCGCCGGCGGAGTTCATCCCTGTTGCCGAGGACATCGGCCTCATCATCCAGCTCGGCGAGTGGGTGCTGCGCGAAGCCTGCGCCGAGGCGGTCAAATGGCCAGCCGACGTCAAGGTCGCGGTCAATCTGTCGCCGGCGCAATTCCGCAGCCGCAACCTGGTTCAGGTGGTGATTTCGGCCTTGGCGCAGTCCGGCCTGTCGCCGAAGCGGCTCGAGCTCGAAATCACCGAGTCGATCTTTCTGGCCGAGACCGAGGCCAATCTCGCGACCCTGCATCAGTTGCGCGAGCTCGGCGTCGGCATTTCCATGGACGATTTCGGCACTGGCTATTCCAGCCTGAGCTATCTCCGCAGCTTTCCCTTCGACAAGATCAAGATCGACCGCTCCTTCGTCAAGGATCTGGCGCAGCGGCCCGACTGCGGCGCGATCGTGCGCGCCATCTCCGGGCTCGGCCGCAGCCTCAACATCACCACGACCGCGGAGGGCGTGGAGACTGAAGATCAGCTCGACTGGCTGCGCGCCGAAGGCTGCAACGAGGTGCAGGGATTCCTGTTCAGTGCCGCGCGGCCCGCGGCTGAGATCGGAAAGCTCCTCGCCGATTTCGGTGAGCGCACCTCACGGGCGGCGTAGTGCGGGCGGGTAGCAGTCGTAGACAAGCGCCTTGAACGCGGGTGTGATGCGGCCGCGCTCGTTCTGGGTCTGTTGCATCATGAGGTAGACCATGTCGAGCTTGGGATCGACGCCGAAATAGGTGCCGCTCCCGGAGTCCCATTTCAGTTCGCCAAGCGAGCCCGGCGGCGGCGGTTTCGCGTTGCCGGGATCGGTCCGCACCGCAAGGCCGTAGCCATAGCCGAAGCCGTCGCCCGGGAAATAGAAATAGTCGCGTGCGACGCCGGAGCCCGGTCCGATGTGATCGGTCGTCATGGCCTTGAACGCGGCCGGGCTGAGATAGCGCCTGCCCGCGAACTCGCCGCCGTTGAGCAGCATCTGCGAGAAGCGTTGATAGTCGGTGATGGTCGAGAGCAGGCCGCCGCCGCCGGATTGCCATTCGGGATGGGCGAGGCGCTCGCGTTCGCCGGCAAGCAGGATGAAGTCGTTCGGCAGCGGCCGCGCCATCCGCGCAAGCTCGTCCTCGGTCGCGAGCACGAATTTGGTGCTGTTCATGCCGAGCGGGTCGAAGATGCGCTGTTTCAGGAATTGATACAGCGTCTGGCCCGAGACGATCTCAATGATGCTGCCGAGCACGTCGGTGGAATGGCCGTAGCGCCACAGCGTTCCAGGCTGCCGTGCCAGCGGCAGCCTAGCGATCCGGTCGGCGAACTCCCTGTTGTTGAAAGGACCTTCGAAGATGTCGGCCGCCTTGTAAGCATGCTCGACCCATTCGGCTCCGATATAGTCGTAGCTGATACCCGAGGTGTGCCGCAGCAGATCCTCGATATTGACGGGACGGACCGGGGCCACGAAGTCAAGTTCCAGCTCGCCGTGCGGATCGGTGGTCTGGAGGCCCACCTTGGTCTTGGCAAAGAGGGGGACGTATTTGGACACGGGATCGGTGAGCGCAAGCTTGCCCTCGTCGATCAGCATCATCGCGCCAAGGCACGTGATCGGCTTGGTCATGGAGTGGATGGAGAAGATCGTGTCCGGCGTCATGGCGAGGCCGGTCCTGGTGTCGCGCACGCCGAAGGTCTTCAGATAGACCGGCTTGCCGTGCTGCTGGACCAGGATCACCGCGCCCGGCAGCCGGCCGCTCGTCACCTCGTTGTCGAAAAACGCCGTGATGCGATCGAGCCCCTCGGATGAGGGAGCGGGAATATCGGCAGCACGGCTTCGCGCCATCGCACCGGCGAGCATCGCGGCCCCGACAAGAAATTCACGCCGTCGCATCCGGGCTTCCTCCCCCGCCGGGATCTAAGCCGCGCAACGTTCGAGTCGTCAACAAGACATCGATTAAAAGCGCGTCACGATTTCCGAAAGGAACGGTCGCGGACGGTCTTCGCTCGGCTTGGTCGGCGTGCCGATATGGATGAAGCCGGCGAGCTTTTCGTCCGGCTTGAGGCCGAGCCCATCAAGCACGTCGCGGTCGAACGAGAACCAACCGGTTAGCCAGCAGGCGCCGTAGCCGAGCGCGGTGGCGGCGGTGACGATGTTCATTGCGCTGGCGCCTGCCGACAACTCCTGCTCGAACGCCGGCACCTTCGGATGCGGCTTGGTGAAGCTGACGATGCCGATCACCAACGGCGCATCGGTGAGGCGCTTGCGCTCGATCTCGACGTCGGCCGCCGGCGCGCCGGGATTCTTCCGGGTAAAGACCCTCGCGATCACCTCGCCGGCACGCTGGCGGGCATCGCCCTCGAAGATGATGAAGCGCCAGGGCGCGAGCTTGCCGTGATCGGGCACGCGCGCTCCGATGGTCAGGATCGTCTCGAGTTCGGCCGGCGAGGGGCCGGGGCCGGTCATTTCGCGCGGCTTGACCGAGCGGCGGGTCTTCAGGAGTTCGATGGCGTCGGGCACTGCGATGTCCTCTTCGGCTGGTCGTCGGGCGTGCCATGCCGAGATAGGCATGCACGCCCGCAACCGGAAGCGAATTTAGATCGATTTCAGGGATCAGACGCCGCCACGCGCCCGCCGGACGTCCGGCGGGGTCGCCTCGTCGACGAGGGCGGCGATCGCCTCGGCGGTCGTCATGACCTTCTGGCCGTCGCTGCCGAGCCGGCGGACCGAGACCGAATGCGTCTCGGCCTCTTTCTTGCCGACCACGAGCAGCGCCGGGATCTTGGCCAGCGAATGCTCGCGGACCTTGTAGTTGATCTTTTCGTTGCGCAGATCGATCTCGACCCGAAGCCCGGCGCGCCGCGCTTGCTCGAGAACCTGCTTGGCGTATTCGTCGCCTTCCGAGGTGATGGTCGTGACCACCGCCTGCACCGGCGAGAGCCAGAGCGGGAAGTTGCCGGCATAGTGCTCGATCAGGATGCCGATGTAGCGCTCCATCGAGCCGCAGATCGCGCGGTGCACCATCACGGGCGGCTTCTTGCCGCCGTCATGATCGATGTAGAACGCGCCAAATCGCTCCGGCAGGTTGAAGTCGACCTGCGTCGTGCCGCACTGCCAGTCGCGCCCGATGGCATCGCGCAGCACGTATTCGAACTTCGGCCCGTAGAAGGCGCCTTCGCCCGGGTTGATCTCGGTCTTGATGTGATTGTTCTGCGACTGGATCTCGCGCAGCACGGTGGCCATCACGCGCTCGGCGTGATCCCACATCGCATCGGTGCCGACGCGTTTCTCCGGCCGGGTCGAGAGCTTCACCGTGAGATCGCCGGTGAAGCCGAAGTCCGCATAGGTCGACAGGATCAGATCGTTGATCTTCAGGCATTCCTCGGCGAGCTGGTCCTCGGTGCAGAAGATGTGCGCGTCGTCCTGGGTGAACCCGCGCACGCGCATCAAGCCGTGCATGGCGCCCGACGGTTCATAGCGATGCACCACGCCGAACTCGGCAAGACGCAAGGGCAGGTCGCGGTAGCTCTTCAGGCCGTGCTTGAAGATCTGCACGTGACCCGGGCAGTTCATCGGCTTCAGCGCGAACCAGCGCTTGTCCTCGGCTTCGTCGCCGGCCGACTGTGCCGCGAACATGTTCTCGCGATACCAGCCCCAATGGCCCGAGGTCTCCCACAGCACCTTGTCGAGGATCTGCGGCGCGTTGACCTCGTTGTAGTCGCCGGTGAGGCGGCGGCGCATGTAGGCGATCAGCTGCTGGAAGATGGTCCAGCCCTTCGGATGCCAGAACACGACGCCCGGACCTTCCTCCTGGAAGTGGAAGAGGTCGAGCTCGCGCCCGAGCTTGCGATGGTCGCGCTTCTCGGCTTCCTCGATCTGCTTGAGGTAGGCGTCGAGATCGTCCTGCTTGGCGAACGCCGTGCCGTAGATGCGGGTCAGCATCGGGTTGTTGCTGTCGCCGCGCCAATAGGCGCCGGCCACCTTCATCAATTTGAAGGCATTGCCGACCTTGCCGGTCGAGGTCATGTGCGGGCCGCGGCAGAGATCGAACCAGTCGCCCTGGTAGTAGATCTTGATCGGCTCGTTGCCGGGAATGGCGTCGACCAGCTCGACCTTGAAGGCCTCGCCCTTGTCGCGGAACACCTGCTTGGTCTTCTCGCGATCCCAGACCTCTTTCGTGAACGGTTTGTCGCGCGCGATGATCTCGCGCATCTTCTTCTCGATCGCGGCAAAGTCTTCCGGAGCGAACGGCTCGTTGCGGAAGAAGTCGTAGTAGAAGCCGTTCTCGATCACGGGACCAATGGTGACCTGGGTGCCCGGCCACAGCGTCTGCACGGCTTCCGCCAGCACGTGCGCGCAATCGTGGCGGATCAATTCCAGCGCGCGCGGATCGTCGCGATTGACGAGTTCGATCTTGGCGTCGGCCTCGATCGGGTCGTTGAGATCGGCGAGCGTACCGTCGAGCGCCATCGCAACCGTGCGCTTGGCCAGCGACGGCGAGATGCCCTTGGCGATATCGAGGCCGGTGATGCCCTTGTCGAACTGGCGCTGGGCGCCGTCGGGGAAGGTGAGGGTGACTCTGGGAGCGGGAGTCACGGGCTTCAGATTGGAGAGGCTGTACTGGAAGCCGGACTCGGATTTGGGCTGGTCGGTCATTGCTTTTCTCCTGAGGCTCACTCCTGCGAACGAGCGCAGGTAAGCGGGAACGAGCGATATATCAGGCGATTCGGCCTGTGCAATCCGGCATTTCCAAGAAAGTGACGCGCAAAACCCGGGACATTGCACCAACTATCTCGAGCAGCGCCCTTCAACTGGCCGCAAGCCTGCTCTACATGCACTTGCATGGAAAAAGCCCCCGCCGCCGGCCGTTTCGCGCCAACCGCCCTGATGCTCGGCAATCTCGTCACCGGCTGCTCGGTGCTGGCGCCGGCGGGCATGCTGCCGGAATTGGCGACGGGACTTCAGGTCAGCATCCATGCGGCCGGGCTCCTGATCACGTTCGGTGCGGTCACGCTGTGCATCGGCTCGCCGCTGACGGCCTGGCTCACCAGCCGCATCGAGCGGCGGACGCTGCTCGCGACGACGCTTGCGGTGCTTGCCTTCGGCAATCTCGCTTCGGCCTTTGCGCCCGACTACGCCAGCCTCCTCGTCATTCGCCTCGTGATGCTCGCGGTCGGCGCGCTCTACACGCCGCAGGCCGCCGGCACGGCAGCGCTGATCGTGCCGGCGGAACGGCGCGGCAGCACCATTGCATACATTTTCCTTGGCTGGTCTTTGGCAGCCGCCGTCGGCCTGCCGCTGATCACCTTCATCGCCAGCCGCTATGGCTGGCGCGCGGCCTATGGCGGGATCGGCGCGCTCGGCTGCATCAGCTTGCTGCTGTTGCTGCTGCGCCTTCCGGCGGGCCTGAAGGGCGCAGCGGTGGATCTGAAGACATGGGCCGCGGTCGGCCGGAGCAGGACGATCCTGCTGCTGCTTGCGATCACGATGTTGCAGATGTCGGGGCAGTTCGTGGTGTTCACCTATATGGGCCCGCTGCTCAACAGGCTCACCGGCGCGGGTGCCGATGCGATCGGCATGGTGTTCGCGCTTTACGGCATCTGCGGCTTCCTTGGCGTTGTCATCGCGACCCGCATCGTCGACACCTCGGGGCCCTATCGCACCTCGTTGCTGTTCACCTGCCTGCTGCTTGCCGGGATGACCGGATGGGCGCTCGGCGCCGGCTCGCTCGTCTTGATGGCGGGCGCGGTCGCGACCTGGGGCCTTGGCTTCGCCGCGACCAATTCGATGCAGCAGGTGCGGCTGGTCGCGGCCGCGCCGCCGCTGGCATCGGCGACCGTCGCGCTCAATAGCTCGGTCCTCTATATCGGCCAGGCGGTCGGCTCCGCCGTCGGTGGGCTGCTGTTTGCCCGCGAGCTCCTGCACACGCTCGGCTTCGTCGCGGTCGGATTCGTCGTGCTGGCGCTGATCCTGTTGGTGCTGACCCGGCCACGGCCGGCGGCTGCGACAACCGCCTGAACGCCGTCTTTCCTGTGCGCAAGGTGCTTGGCAAACCTCGCGTGAGGGCGCTAGAAGGCCGGTCATGGGGACCAAAGAGAGTTGACTGAGATGAGGATGATTCTGGCGGTTGCCGCGGTGCTCTATTCAGCTTCCGCATTTGCGCAAACCGAGAAGCCACCGATGGTCGGGGACAAGCCGCTGGTGCAGGTCAAGCCGAAGGGAACCAAAGAGGCAGCGGCCAATCCCGCCGCGGCAGCGAAGGGCAAGCCGCAGTCGATTGCCGTCCGGCTCCAGGCCTGCCTCGAGATCGACGATGGCACCAAGGATCGCCTCAACTGCTACGACGCCGTGATCCCGCCGGCGCCGAAACCGAAGCCGGCGAAGGCCAAGGGCTACGCCGACTGCCGGTTCTTCAAGGAAGAGGACGAACGGCTGGCCTGCTTCAACGGCTTTGCCGAGAGCATTCCGAAGCTGCCCAAGAACTGATATTCGCCAGGTCAGGGCTCTGTCGCTGATCGAGCTGAGCAATCGGGCCTAGCGGCTCGATGCGGATGGATTGGTCGAGGCGACGCGCGTGAGCGCGAGCGACGGCGTTGCCGACATCTTCACCAGCACATCCTTGAGCGGATCCCGCGTCCAGGCGCGGGTCACGTAGTCGCGATGGGTGATGCCGTCGCCGGTCTCCACGAACACCACGCTGCCGGGACGGAGCGGCCCCTCCATGTCCTCGGCGACGCTGATGCCCTTCTGCCGCAGCATGCTCATCAGCTCACGGTCGCGCCGCGCCGTGTAGCGGGTGTAGGAGCTGACGAAGAAGCCGGAACGGTGGCTCTCGATCCAGGAGGCGAACTTGTCGAGTTCGCCGTAGATGGCGTCGAGCAGCACCACGCCGCGGACACGGTCGCTGATGCCGCCGACCTCCAGGCTCCAGGCCGTCGGCAGGAAGCCGCCGCTGTAGCCGACGATCACGATCGGCATGTTGGCGAAGGCGCGCGCACTGTTCGGATCGCCGCTGAGGCGGGCGAGATGGTCGGCCGATTCCGCCATGAAGCGCTTGAACCCGCCCGGTTGCCAGAACTTGCCGGCGCTGGAATCGGCAGCATCGACGGCCATTTGCGGTGCAAGGAGCACGGCATTGGCGCCGGAATCCGTGATCTGCTTGGGCACCAGCTGGCGGTCGCGTACGTCGCGCTCGAGCGTGGCGCCATTGCCGTGGAAGAACACCACGATCACACCGGGCTTGTGCACGTCGAAATGCTCGGGCACGTGCACCAGCACCCGGCTGTCGCTGTAGGTCTCGTCCTGCCAGAACACGCGACCGGAATAGCTGCGGTGGCCGCGGCGGTCGCCCTTGGAAATGTTGAGGAAGGGCGCGTCGGAGGCGGGGTTGTTGCCGAAGTAAGGGAAGGCCGACGACTTCATGCTGACGAGTGTCGTCAGGTCGTCGCGCGGCGGACGCTTGTAGGGGACCTGCGGCTCGAGCGAAGCCACCTTGTAAGGCGCTTGCTCCGACGGTTGTTGCTGAACGGCGCGCCTGGGCGAGAAGTCCGCCATCTGCCGTTGCAGGAAGCTTTCGCTCGCCGAGGGAAAGCGCTCCTTGAACTGCGGGGCGGGGAAGCGGTCCTCGAACGTGTCGCCGCTTGCCACGCGTGGGTTGGAGGTTTGCGAACTGGTTTTGGCGACGACCTGGACATTCGCCTGCGAGCTCGTTGCCAGCGCCGCCGGATCGGGCGCCTTGCCGCATTGAACCAGCGTGAGCGACAGCGGCACCAAGGCCGAGATCAGGCCGATCCGGAGCGCACGATCGCGCGCATCGGACGTTGTCCGATCGGCACGACAGTCAGCTCTCGGTCTCGGAACGGCCCCGAACATCCACCCATGACCCCAAGTCACGACATCAAGTCCGTCGGCATGCTTTCAGACAATTGAGCCGACCGGCTTTAGGCGACGTTAAGCGTCCGGAGAAACTTCCCCACATCCGGAACGCTCAAAATGACCATGCAATCGTGTCCTGATTGTGGGGAGCGCGAACGGGGAATTTCGGGGCAATCCAGGCGTCATTGTCCAAAAGCGTGGTTAGTCGGTGTTTTGGTACCCGCTACCGTTGCCTCATTTAACCCTTGTTAACCCTGCTTGAATTGACTGGGCCAGACTGCACGATGGCCTGCGAGGCGAGACGCCTGAAGTTAAGGACCCCGATGACGGCATCAGATGCGGGAACCGCAGCCTGGATGGGCCGGCTGACCGGGAGCGGGGCCGGGGTCTCCGTTCCGGTCGCAACCGCCATCGTCGTGGCCGACATGATCGGAGTCGGCGTCTTCACCAGCCTCGGCTTCCAGGTCAAGGACATCCCGTCCGGCTTCTCGATCCTGCTGCTCTGGACCGTCGGCGGCATCGTCGCGTTGTGCGGGGTGTTCGCGTACAGCGAGTTGGGCGCGATGTTTCCGCGCTCGAGCGGTGAGTACAATTTCCTCGGCCGCGCCTATCATCCGGCCTTCGGCTTTCTCGCCGGCTGGGTGTCGGCCACGGTCGGCTTCGCGGCGCCGGTTGCGCTCGCGGCGATGGCGTTCGGCGAATACGCCAAATCGGTTGTCCCGGATCTGCCGCCGATCCCGCTTGCCATCGGCGTGGTGTGGCTGGTCTCGCTCGTGCAACTGACCGGAGTCCGGCACTCCTCGACCTTCCAGCTGATCTCGACCATCCTCAAGGTCGTCCTGATCATCGCCTTCCTGGTCGCCGGCTTCGTCGTCGGCGCGCAGCAGCCGATCGCCTTCACGCCGCAGCCGGGCGATCTCGCCCACATCGTCAGCGCGCCGTTCGCGATCGGCCTCGTCTTCGTGATGTATTCCTTCTCGGGCTGGAATGCGGCGACCTACATCATCGGCGAGATGAAAACGCCGCAGCAGAGCCTGCCGCGCGCGCTGCTTGTGGGAACGCTGATCGTGCTCGTGCTGTATGTCGCGCTGAACGCGGTGTTTCTCTACACCACGCCGGTGAGTGCGCTTGCCGGCCAGCTCGACGTCGCCAGCGTCGCCGGCAGCGCCATCTTCGGCAGCCTCGGCGGCCGGATCGTCGGCGCCATGATTTGCGTCGGCCTGATCTCCTCGATCAGCGCGATGATGTGGATCGGGCCGCGCGTGATGATGACGATGGGGGAGGACATTCCGGCCCTGCGCGTGTTTTCGAGGCGATCGGCGAGCGGTGCGCCGGCCTATGCCGTCCTGTTCCAGCTCGCCATCGCCAACCTGCTGTTGTTCACGCGCAGCTTCGAGGCGGTGCTCGACTTCATCCAGTTCGCGCTGTTGTTCTGCTCGTTCTTCACGGTCGCCGGCGTCATCAAGCTGCGCATCACCGATCCCGACCTGCCGCGGCCCTATCGCGCCTGGGGATACCCGTTCACGCCGCTCGTTTTCCTGCTCGTGACCGCTTTCATGATGTACTACCTCCTGACCGAGCGGCCGGTGCAGTCGCTCTCGGGGATGCTCGTCATGCTCGCGGGCCTGTTGATCTATGCTGTGTTCCGCAGGCGGCCGGCTGCCGCCGGCAACTCATCACACCGCGAATAGAGATGTTTCGACCCATGAGAATTGCGGCGCTCGCTCTTGCCCTGCTGGCTGCGGTCGTCTCGTCCGCGCATGCTGCCGACGCCAGCTTCGACGACACCGCGCGCTTCCTTGCGGGCATGCAGCCTTCGGCGGACTCGCCGCTGGTGCCGCTCACCAAGGATCCGGGCTGGCAGCGCCATGCAAAGTTCTTCGACGGCGCCTTCGCCCAGCTCGAACAGCGGCAGCTCTCCAATATCCGCAGCTGGGCCGACGCCAATCTCGCCGCGCCCCGGCCGACCATGTTCTACATGTTCAGCGGCCCGGATTTCCTCTACGCCGATGCCTTCTATTCCAAGGCCAGCACGTATGTGCTCGGCGCGCTGGAGCCGGTCGGCGCCGTGCCCGACCTGACGCGGCTGCCGCGTGGTTCGGTCGCCGCCGCGCTCTACAATGTCGAGCGTTCGCTCGGCTCGATCCTGAGCTTCTCCTTCTTCATCACCAAGCAGATGAAGGTCGATCTGCGCGCCAACCAGGTCAACGGCACCTTGCCGATCCTCTATGTCTTCCTCGCGCGCTCCGGCAAGACCATCCGCAATGTCGAGATGATCGCGCTCGACGACAGGGGCGGGGTGCATGTCGGCGACGACAATCCGGGACGAAACGCGACGCGCGGCGTCCGCATCACCTTCGCCGGCAGCGATGGGGAAGCGCGCACGCTGTATTATTTCTCGACCGATCTATCCAATTCCGGCGCGCGCGCCGCAGGCTTCCTGAAGTTCTGCGAGACGCTCGGGCCCGGCAACAGCCTGCTCAAGAGTGCGTCCTATCTGTTGCACTCCGGCAATTTCTCCGTCGTGCGCGACTGGCTGCTTGCCAACAGTGCCACCATCATCCAGGACGATTCCGGCATTCCGCTCGCGAACTACAACGCACGGCAATGGCGGTTCTTCCCATTCGGCCGCTATCTCGGCCCCATCGACGAATTCCCCGGCCGCTACCAGGAGCGCTACGCCGAACTGTTCACGCGCGCCCAGCCGATCGATTTCGGCGTCGGCTATCGCTGGCGGATGCGCGAATCGAATTTGCTGTTGTTGGTGAAGGTGCCGGGCAGCGAGACTGCGCCGACTGCGGAGACCACTTCGGCCACCGAGCCGCCGCCAAGGCCTCCGCGCCCGAAGCGGCTGCGGCCGCCGGAGTCGATTCCGCCGTCACAGGGCCGTTTCTTCTGGTTCCGGTAGGCTATTGCCGAGGCTGGGCGTCAAGACGTCTGGGCCACGACGACCAGCACTTCGGCCTTCTGTCGGCCGAGGCTCCTGACCTCGTGCGGCGTCTCGCCTGAAAAATACAGGCAATCTCCCCTGCCGAGGACGAGCTCTTCGCCATCGAGCTTGATCGCGATCCTGCCGTTGATGACGAACAGCAGCTCCTCGCCCGCATGCGAGGCGCGCGTGGCCGCCTTGTGCGGCGGGCTCAGCAGAAAAGGCTCCATCATCTTGCGGGTGCGACCGGTCGCCAGCGGGACCACGCCAAACGTGTCCTGGAACAGCGGCACATTGCCGTCCTGGCGGCGGAACAGCGTGTAGCGCGGTGCCGGCTCGGCGTTCGGGTCGAAGAAGTTCGCGACATTGACCTCGAGCGCGGCGGCCATCCGCAGCAGGGCTGCGAGGGAGGGGATCTTGAGGTTGCGCTCGACCAGCGAGATGTAGCCGCGGGTGAGGTCGCTTTGCCTCGCAAGCTGGTCCAGCGTCAGGCCCTTGGCGATCCGCGCCTGGCGGATGTTGGCCCCGACCGCTGTCGCTTTGCTGACGTCAAGCACGCATGAGTCTCCCGAACTGCTGAAGCCTGTTTTGCAACAGAAGCCGCCGGACTGCCAGCCCGGCGGCCGGCAAGGCCCTGCGCCGGTCGCTCGCAAGCGTATTCCACTGGAAAACTCCTGAGCAGAAATTTCGAGCAAGGGCGCGGATATTATGAGCAGGTGAATTGGTATAACGCAGATATTCGCCGAATTTTGGTGCAAATCGTCGGCATTGCCGCGATCGTCGGCATTTGCCGCGTTCCGCGGCGTTGATTTCCAATAGTAAACATGATCGATTTTACCGTCGCGGCTGCCGATGGGCACCGCGACCGAGCCAACTGCTTTTCCCAGGCGCCGGTACCTTTTGGAGAGATCGATGACCGTAGCAGACGACGTAACCCTGAACGTAGCGCCGGACGAGGCGGCGAGCTTGCGACGGATCGTGTGGTCGAGCGTGATCGGCACCGCGATCGAATGGTACGACTTCCTCATCTATGGCACGGCGACCGCGCTGGTGTTCAACAAGGTCTTCTTCGCCGCCGGCAACCCCGCGCTCGCCACCATCGCGGCCTTCGGCACTTACGCCGTCGGATTTCTGGCGCGGCCGCTCGGTGCGGCGATCTTTGGCCATTACGGCGACCGGGTCGGCCGCAAGGCGATGCTCGCGATCACGATCATGGTGATGGGCATCGGCACCTTCCTGATCGGCCTGCTTCCGACCTACCAGCAGATCGGCATTGCCGCGCCGGTGCTGCTGATCGGATTGCGCTTTCTCCAGGGTATCGGCCTCGGCGGCGAATGGGGCGGCGCCGTGCTGATGGTGGTCGAGAACTGCCCGACGCATCGCCGCGGCCTGCTCGGCAGCATGGTGCAGGTCGGCAACCCCATCGGCAATCTCGCCGCGATCGGCATGTTCGCGCTGGTGGCGAGCCTGCCGGAGAGCGACTTCATGACTTACGGCTGGCGCATCCCCTTCCTGATCTCGATCCTCCTGGTCGGCGTCGGTCTCTACATCCGCCTCAACATGGAAGAGACCGCCGCCTTCCGTCAGGTCCAGGCCAAGAAGGAAGTCGCAAGCCTGCCACTGCTCGAGATCTTCAGGCACCACCGCCGGCCGTTCTTCACCGCGGTCGGTCTGAAGATCTCCGAGATCGCCTATGCCAGCATCGGCGGCGTGTTTGTGATGTCCTATGCCACCGCCAATCTCGGCCTGCCGCGCGCGGTGGTGCTGAACGGGGCGTTCGCCGCATCGCTGGTCGCGCTGCTCGCTATCCCGCTGTTTGGCTGGCTGTCCGACCTGGTCGGCCGCAAGACGATGTTCTATGCGAGCTGTCTGTTCTCGGCGCTGTTCGCCTTCCCGCTGTTCTGGCTGCTCGATACCCGCGATCCGACGATCGTTGTCTGCACCATCGTGGTCGCGATCACCTTCGGTCAGATGGTCATGTTCGGTATCGGCGCGCCCTGGTACTCCGAGCTGTTCACCGCGCGGCTGCGTTACAGCGGTGCTTCGCTCGGGTTCCAGGTCGGTGCGGCCCTGAGCGGCGGGTTGACGCCGCTGATTGCGGCCTCTCTGATGGCCTGGAGCGGCGGCGCCACCTGGCCGGTCTCGCTGCTGCTCGTGGCCTGCGCCGCCATCACCGCGATCGCGACCACGTTCGCGCCGGAGATGGCGAACAAGGAACTGACCTGATCTCGCGGCGCCGCTGCCGGCGGCGCCACGGCTTCTCAAAAGGATTTGTCATGCTTGATACGATCAGCGCCGGTGCGGCGCAGGGCGCAGCACAGCTCGGCTGGACCGGCGTGGTGCGCTTCCTCCATCTCACGCCGCGCGCGTTCCTGCCGATGCGCGCAGCCGAGACCATCACCCTCGTCGCCGGGAAAGGAATCGAGGGCGACCGCTACATGATCGGCAAGGAAGAGGGGTTTTATTCGCACAAGCCGGAAGAGGGCCGGCAGGTCACCCTGTTCGAACTCGAGACGCTGGTTGCGCTGAAGCGCGACGCCGGGATCGAGCTGGGCCCGGAAGAGCATCGGCGTAACGTCACGGTGAAGGGCGTGCCGCTGAATCATCTCGTCGGCCGCCGCTTCTGGCTGGGCGAGACCCTGCTGGAAGCGACGCGGCTGTCGGTGCCGTGCCGGCATATCGAGGAGATCACCGGCAAGGCGATCTTCGATCCCCTGATCAATCGCTCCGGCCTCAACTGCAAGATCCTGCAAGGCGGCGTCGTCAGGGTCGGCGATACCGTGCGGAATGCGGCATGAGCGCGCGACCGATCACGACGGTCAAGACGGTCGTCACCGGCATCGAGGAGGCGGGGGCAGGCATCAAACTGTTCACGCTGGCAGATCCCGACCGGTGGGAACTGCCGCCGTTCAAACCCGGCGCGCATATCGATCTGCATCTGCCGAACGGGCTGGTCCGCACCTATTCGCTGTGCAACGAGCCCGCGGACAACAAGCGCTATGTCATCGCGGTGAAGCGCGAAGCGGATGGACGCGGCGGTTCGCGGGCGCTGCACGACGAAATCGGCATCGGCGATGTCATCGGCGTGTCGCTGCCACGCGGCGGACTTGAGCCCCAAGCGCGCATCGCGCGCTACGTGTTCCTGGCTGGCGGCATCGGCGTGACGCCGTTCCTGTCCATGGCGCGGCATCTCGAACGAACGAAGCAAGCCGACTTCACGCTGCATCTGATCGTGCGTGAGGAGGTGCCGCTCGCCACGCATCTCGGCGCGCTGGTCGAAGAGGGGCGCATCATCGTGCATCGGACGTCCCGGAGCGGGCGCCCCGATCTCGCAGCGCTCGTCGGAGAGGGCGGATCTGAGACGATGGTCGCCTGCTGCGGCCCGGAAAGCATGACCCACGATTTCGAGCGGGTGACTGCAGCGTGGCCCGCTGCGAGCGTCCATATCGAGCGGTTCATCGCACCGCCACCGGTCATCGATCCCGACGCCAAACCGTTTACAGTGTCACTGGCGCGCTCGGGCGCCGAGATCGAGGTGCGGGCCGGCCAGACCATGCTGGCCGCATTGCAGGAGGGAGGCATCGACATCGCGACCTCCTGCTGCGGCGGCATCTGCGGCGCCTGCAAGGTCGGATGGATCGAAGGCAAGCCGGTTCACCGCGACCGCATCCTGTCGCCGTATGAACGCGAACGCTATCTCATGGTTTGCGTGGCGGGCTCGGATGCCGAGCGGCTGGTGCTGGATCTCTGAGCTACCAATGCACGCTCTGGCTCGGCACGATGAACGTCGTCGTGCTTGGCTGTGTCGCGAAGCTCCTCGCCAGATACCAACCTGAGCCGAGGACGAGCGCGAGCAGCGCGATGACGGCGAGCAGGTCGATGGTTCTGGGATCGTGTCCTCTGTGAGCGAAATTCGGACCATGCCGGTAGTGAAAATGAGGGCTGATTTTCCAGCGCATTGTTGTTTCCTCCCGTGGGAGCATCGAAACAACGCGAGCGGAAAGTGCCGGTTCCGGCCAGGGCGGCGATGGTCAAGCACCGCAGCAAGCGTCAGGCGGCATTGACCCCGCGCCAGCGGCCGTAGCGCCAGGGCAGATACCAGCGTGCGCATTGCGGCGCGGCGAGGGGCACGTTGTCGATGCCGGACGTGCCGAAGGGATTGCAGCGGAGCAGGCGCGCGAGCGTCATCCAGCCGCCGGCCCAGAGCCCGAACCGTTCGATTGCCTCATCGCCGTAGACGGAGCATGTCGGCAAGTGCCGGCAGTTGTAACCCACCAGGGGCGACAGCGTATGCCGATACAGCCAGATCAGCGCACGCCCAAATCTGCGGGGCAGCCGGAGCGCACCGTCGACAGGGCTGGAACAATGCTCGCAGGCTGAATGCTTCATGTGCGCTTTGCTGCGACCTTAAGCCAGGGGTTGCCCGGTTCCGGCGCAGGGAACCGTAAGCTGTTGTTTGCACGCCCTGTTTTGCGTGCTTTTTGGGAGCAGTGCAGCAAGTATCTCTGGACGAGCTGTATTCCCCCGGATACCATTTTTGTGACGTTCATGTGTAGACTCATTGAACGCGCAAAACGGGGCTTGCCTGAATCGCCTTGGGGCTTGGGGAAGGGACCAGTTTGAAACGTCTGACGTCGCTCAATCTTCGCGGCTGGTTGCTGGTGGGAACCGCCGTCTGTGGAGTCGCGCTGGCTGGCGCCGTCGCGACTTTCGGGTCGTCGGCCCGGGCAAGCAATACCCTCGAAGAGCGCAAGCTGCCGATGAAGTTCAGCTGGGTCGCCTGCGAGCCGAACTGCCGTGGCTGGGTCAGCGCGGTCGGCATCATCACCGCCGATACGCCAAGGGAATTCGAAGAGTTTTCGCGCGGGCGCCAGCTCGGGGGCGCGACCGTCGTGCTCGATTCGAGCGGCGGGTCCGTCAATGACGCGATCACCCTCGGCCGGCGCTTCCGCAATCTCGGGCTTTTGACCACGGTCGGCGTCAGCCTCCGCGGCGGGCCGTCGACCCGCCCGGCGGTCGCGCCGGAGGCCTATTGCGAATCCATGTGCGTGTTCCTGCTGCTCGCCGGCAAGAAGCGCTACGTGCCGGAAGCCGCCCATGTCCGGGTCCACCAGATCTGGATGGGCGACCGGGCTGACGATGCCAAGGCGGCGAGCTACAGCGCGCAGGATCTGATGATCGTGGAGCGCGACATCGGCCGACTCGCCAAATACACATTCGACATGGGCGGCGCCGGCGACTTGCTGTCGCTTGCGCTCAGTGTTCCGCCCTGGGAAGACCTGCACGAGCTCGACGCCGGCGAGCTCAAGCTTACCAATCTGGTCACGACCGATCTCGTGGCTGATGTGCTCCCGCATGTGGATATGTCAGCGCCGGCCATGGCGGAGCTGGCACCGAAGACGCAGGCCAGGTTCGGCGCGGAACCGGAGCAGGCGCAGTCTGCCAAATCGACCAAGACGGCGGAAGCCCTGGTGCCGACGGGTGGCGTGGCCGCGCCGGCCGCGGCGACGCAGAAGTAAGCTCCCCGCACGGTTATTCCGAGGCGTCGCGAAGCGACGAACGCTGAATCCAGATGTTGTAGCGCATGATTTCCGGGCTCGCCTTTGGGCGGTCCGGAATGACATCGGCTTGGGATCAGCCCTGCGCAGCGGCCGGCTGCTTGGCCCTGGCTTCGATCTGGCCGATGGCATCGACCACGGCATCGAAGGTCAGAAGCGTCGAGGCATGGCGTGCCTTGTAGTCGCGGACCGGCTCGAGGAACTTGATTTCTTCCCATTTGCCTTCGGGAGGCGCACCGTTCTCCTTCAGCATCTTGCGAACGGTTTCGCGTAACTCACGGAGTTCGCTCGCAGTCGAGCCGACCACGTGACTTGCCATGATGGATGAAGAGGCCTGACCCAAGGCACACGCCTTCACGTCATGCGCGAAGTCGGTGACGGTATCGCCATTCATCTTGAGGTCGACCTTCACGGTCGATCCGCACAGTTTGGAGTGGGCAGTGGCGGAGGCGTCGGGGTCCGACAGCCGCCCGAGGCGCGGAATATTCCCGGCCAGTTCGATGATCCGCTTGTTGTAGATGTCGTTCAGCATGTGATGGAGTCCAACACGTCCACAGCCACTTCCGGGCCGGATCGGCCTTGGCGGGCGCCGCCCACGGTCCTATATAGAGACGGAACTGGTGGAAAAACAGTCCAGCGGTGCGGTGGCGGTGATCCAGATATGCGCTGCCGGCGTTATCGCCTCAGGACTTTCCGCCGAAACTTGTTCTGTTCAGGCGTCCGGCGGCTTGGCCGCCCCGTCTGCCGGTGACACTCCGGCCGCAAGGCCGTCGAACGGAGTCGATATGGACGCTGCAATCAAATCCATCCGCCCCAACAAGCCCGCCGACCGGCAGCCCGATAGCCGCCCGGCCGAGCTTGATCCTGCAGAATTCCTTGCTGCCGCCGTTCGCGCTGACCAGCCGCGCCCGGCACGCGCCGAGGCGGAAGCCGCGGTGAAGACGTTGCTCGCCTATATCGGCGAGAACACCGAGCGCGAGGGCCTGCTCGACACGCCGCGCCGTGTCGTCGAAGCTTTCGACGAACTCTATCAGGGCTACCACCAGTGCCCGGCCGAGGTGCTCGACCGGACCTTTGGCGAGACCGCCGGCTATGACGACTTCGTCCTGGTGCGCGACATCGAGTTCACCTCGCAGTGCGAGCATCACATGATGCCGTTCTACGGCAAGGGGCACATCGCCTATACGCCGGTGGAACGTGTCGTCGGCCTGTCCAAGCTTGCGCGCCTGACCGACATCTTCGCCCGCAGGCTCCAGACCCAGGAGCACCTGACGGCTCAGATCGCAGCGGCCATCGACGAGATCCTCAAGCCGCGCGGCGTCGCGGTGCTGATCGAGGCCGAGCATACCTGCATGTCGGTGCGTGGCGTCGCCAAGCATGGTGCCTCCACCTTCACCAGCCGCTTCACCGGCATGTTCCGCGACAATCCGGCGGAGCAGGCCCGTTTCCTGTCCCTGGTGCGAGGCACGACGCGCTGACCTCGCAAAGTAAACTCGCGAGGGTCCTGTGTCCGCTCACTCCCATGAGATCGAAGAAGGTCTCGCCTTCCTGCCCAGGTTCGATGCGAGCGGGCTCGTGACCTGCGTCGCGACCGACGTCGCCACCGGCGACGTGCTCATGGTCGCGCACATGAACGAGGAGGCGCTGCGCAAGACGATCGCGACCGGCGATGCCTGGTACTTCAGCCGCTCGCGCAATGCCTTGTGGCGAAAAGGTGAGACCTCAGGTCAGACCCAGCGCGTGGTCGAGATGCGCACCGATTGCGACCAGGACGCGGTCTGGATCCGGGTCGAGCAGGTCGGCGCGGCCTGCCATACCGGGCGCCGGTCCTGCTTCTATCGCAAGATCGAAGCGGAGGGCGGCGGCGCCAGGCTCGTCTTCGCCGATACGGAGCGGCTGTTCGTTCCGAGCGAGGTCTATAAGAAGTAACCCTCGCCATTTCGGGTTCATCGCTGCGTGACACCCCGGAATGACGCGGAAAGCCAATTAACCCCGCATTAACCATGCCTGTCCCACGGTGAGACGACGGGCGCCGAATTGCCGGCGTCGCTCAATGCCGCGCGGGGCGGGCACTTCATCATGTCGATCGACAATTCCAGTGCCACGCAGACGGTCGGACTCGATCCGTCGCGCGCGCGTGTCGCCGGTGCGATCAAGCAGGCCTCGAATATCTCCGGCGTCAGCTTCCAGTACATGCTGACCACCGCCAAGATGGAATCGGATTTCGATCCGACGGCGGGGGCCACCACCTCGTCCGCGCACGGACTCTACCAGTTCATCGACCAGACCTGGCTTGGCACGGTGAAGGAAGCCGGCACCCAGCTCGGCTATGGCAGCTACGCTGACGCCATCACCAGAACCTCGGCCGGCACCTACACCGTCGATGATCCCGTGATGAAGCGGTCGATCATGAAGCTGCGCGACGACCCCGAAGCCGCCTCCAGCATGGCGGCGGCACTGACGCAGTCGAACAGCTTCAAGCTCACCGGCCTGCTCGGCCGCAGGCCGTCCGACAGCGAGCTCTATATGGCGCATTTTATGGGCGTCGGCGGCGCGGCCAGGCTGATCGCCAATGCCGAGGACAATCCGCAGGCGGTCGGGGCGCGGCTGTTTCCCAACGCGGCGTCCGCCAATCGCTCGATCTTCTACGCCAAAGACGGCCGCGCCCGCAGCGTCTCCGAAGTCTATTCGGTGCTCGACGCGCGCTACGCCAGTGCCGCCAATTCGAAAGTGACGCGCAGCGCGATGGCGATGTATGGCGACACGCCGTCGACCACCGAGGTCGCGAGTGCGATCGGCGTGCAGCCGACGGCGCCGGTGATCGACAATGCCGTCTATCTTCAGACCTTCCCGAACACACGCGCCGCGACGCCCGTCAGTGCGACCTCGCCGACGACGCTCGCGGACAATGCGGCGGGCACGCCGGTGTTTCGTTCGATCTATCAGCCCGGCGATGCCACGCAGCCGGTCTCGACCACGGTGCAGAAACTATGGGGCAACAACGCCTCGCTCACCTCGGTCGCGTCGGCGACGCCGGACCTGCGGCCGCCGCAGCCGCTCGATCTCTTCAGCGATCGTAGCGGCACGTTCTCGAGCTAGTCGCCGTCTCGTGTCCCGGACGCGCTGCAGCGTGAAACGCTGCTGCGCTGAGCCGGGACCCATGCTGCGTGCCCCTCTCCCGAAGGCGGGCCCGACTCCTCGGCGCATTCGCCGAAGGCGTGCGTTGCTGTCGGCGCACGTGTGGGTAGTGCTTTTGTTCCATTAACAAAACGTCAATAAAACCAGTCAGTTATGGTGAACGCTTTGTTAAGCGTCATGGTTTATTTTGTGTTGCAGGTGACGAGCCGTCACTCTTTTCGTTTGTTTGTGTAAGCCGGAAGCAGGATGATTGTTCGGCAGTTCATTAATTGGATCAGGACGGCGCCCGCAGGCGAGCGGGCCGAGGCGACACGGGCGCTGGCGCGGGCCTGGCTGATCTCAGACCTTTCTGCAGACGACCGCATCGCCGCCGAAGGCGCGCTTCTGATGCTGCTCGACGATCCCTCGCCCCTGGTGCGGCAGGCGATGGCCGAGGCCTTTGCCCGCAGCGCCGAGGCGCCGGCCGCAATCGTGCGAGCGCTGTCGGCAGATCAGCCGACCGTCGCGCTGCCAGTGCTCGAACATTCCCCGCTGCTGATCGACGCCGACCTCGTCGACATCGTCGCCACCGGAAACGAGGAGGTGCAATGCGCGGTGGCCCGCCGCATTGCGTTGCCGGTGTCGGTGTGCGCCGCGATCGCCGAAGTCGGCTGCGCAGCTGCCGCATTGGAGCTGATCGAGAATCCCCACGCCGAACTCGCCCCGTTCTCCTGGGACCGCATCGTCGAGCGCCACGGCCATCTCGCCGCGATCCGCGAGGCGATGCTGGTGCTGGAGGATCTGCCGGCCGCAACGCGCGCGGCGCTGGTGGCAAAGCTCTCGCAGACGCTGGCGCAATTCGTCGTGGCGCGGAACTGGCTCAGCGCCGACCGCGCGGACCGCATCACGATCGAGGCACGTGACCGCTCCACCATGAACATCGCGGCGCGCTCGCGCGGCGAGGACATGCAAGGCCTGGTCAGGCATTTGCGCATCACCGGCCAGCTGACCGCGGGGCTGATCCTGCGTGCACTGCTCTCGGGCAATCTCGATTTGTTCGACGCGGCCCTCGCCGAGCTCGCCGATTTGCCGCTGGCGCGTGTCTCCGCGCTGCTGCACGATCGCGGCGGCAATAGCCTTTACGCGCTGCTCCGTCGCGCCGGGCTTCCGGAGGCGACGTTTGCGGCGTTCCAGGTCGCGCTCGATGCCTGCCACGAGCAAGGCTTTGTCGATAGCGACGACGGCGCGGCGCGGCTGCGCCGGCGCATGGTCGAGCGCGTGCTCACCCACTGCGAGAGCGACCGGGGCGCCACGGAACCGCTGATGGTCCTGCTGCGCCGCTTTGCCACGGAATCGGCACGGGAAGAGGCGAGACTGTTCTGCGACGAGCTGGTCGCGGACGATGCAATCGATCCGCTGTACGACGACCTGATCGCGGCGTAACGAGATGCCGTAGGTGGGCAAAGGCGCGAAGCGCCGTGCCCACCATCTATCCGCGCAGCTCAAAATCGATTGGTGGGCACGCTTCGCTTTGCCACCCTACGATACTGCCCGTGTGGATGAAGCAGCCTCACATTCCGTCATTGCTTCGTCGCAAGTGCTGCGCGCGATGACGAGGAGAGAGCTGGACCTTACTCCACCGGCGCGATGCTCGGGGCCAGGATGACCTCGAGATGCTCAGGGCGGTCGCGGTTGACGTTGGCGAGATAGTCGTCGGCGACCTTGCGCAGGCGGCGGCTGAGCTCGGCGGAGACGCTGAGGCTGTCGAGCCTGGTGTTCTCGTGCACGATGGCGAGAATGGCATTGATGTGGTGCGTGAACAGCTCGGCCGGCACCTTTTCCAGATCAGGCGCGTGCTCGATGACTCGGCACAGGCTCTCGGCGATTCCCGCTGCCGAAGGAAAGCCGAACGTCGCCGCATCGCCCTTGATGTCGTGTGCGGCGTGGAACAGCTCGTCGCGCAGCTTCTTCGTGAAGCCATCCTTCTGCACGGCGGTCCAGGCGGTGGACAGTCTCTGGACCTCGATCGCCATCCAGTCCTTGAACTCACCGGAGAGGCTCGCGAGCGCTTGTTCGGCGCGGCCGACCGGATCGTCCATGTCCTGTTCTTCGACGCGGCGCAGGACCTTGCGCAGCGGGTTGGGCTGAGTGATGACGTGGTGCGTGGCGAAGGCCTTGACCTCGATGTCCTTTGCGCTGTTCTTCGCCATGATACCTGCCTCGCCTGAAGACGTTGCGCTAGATGGACGAGCGGGCCTTGTCGAGCAGCGAGGGCTGCTGCAGCACCTCGTGCTTTTCGCCGACGCGGCGCTCGGGGCCCATATAGGCGGAGTTGGTGTTGCGGCGCCGGTCCGGCCCGAAATAGGTCTTGGTCTTGATGAAGGGGCGGGGATTGGCGACCACGTTGAGGATGCGCTGATAGAGGCCCTTGGCCGAGATCGGCTTGGCCAGGAATTCGGTGACGCCGGCATCGCGCGCGACGGTGACGCGACGCTTCTCGGAATGGCCGGTCAGCATGATGATCGGTGCGTAGGGGTTGCCCTTCGATTCGGGCTGCCGGATCATCTGCGCAAGCTCGAGCCCGTCGAAGATCGGCATGGCCCAGTCGGTGATGACGATGTCGGGCACGTAATGGCTGTACATTTCGAGGGCCGTGGCGCCGTCCTCGGCTTCATAGACCTCGCGCGCGCCGAAGGAATGCAGCAGCGTCCGCAGGATGCGGCGCATGTGCGGATTGTCGTCGCAGACGAGGAAGCGAAGCTTGTTGAAGTCGATGCGAAACATGACGCCCGGGCCAAAGCGGTCAACCTTCGTTAACCATATCGTGCCGGGAGTTAACGAAGGGTTGCGATCGGGCTCCGGAGGCGTTGCGGGGCGGACGGTTCAGTAGCCGAACTGCTCGCGCAGGATACGCTCTTCGAGGCTGTGTCCTGGGTCGAACAGCATCCGCATCGAGATGGTCCTGTCGGAGAGCACCTCGACGCGGCGGACGTCGCGGACCTCGTCGTGGTCGGCGACCGCCGCGACGGGACGCTTCTCGCCCTCCAGCACCTCGATCACGACATAGGCCGTGTTGGGCAGCAGCGCGCCGCGCCAGCGGCGCGGGCGGAAGGCGCTGATCGGTGTCAGTGCCAGCAGCGCGGCGTTGATCGGCAGGATCGGTCCCTGGGCGGAGAGATTATAGGCGGTGGAGCCCGCCGGCGTCGCCACCATGATGCCGTCGGCGATCAGCTCGGACATGCGCTCGCGCTCGTCGATCAGGATCCTCAAGCGCGCGGCCTGGTAGGTCTGCCGGAACAGGGCGACCTCGTTGATGGCGTGGTGCAGATGCACCCGGTCGTGCATGTCGGTCGCGCGCATCAGGAGCGGGTTGATCTCGGATTCATGCGCGGCCTCGAGCCGCGCCCGCAGATCGTGCGTCGAGTACTCGTTCATCAGGAAGCCGACCGTGCCGCGGTGCATGCCGTAGATCGGCTTTCCCGTGTGCATGTTCTGGTGCAGCGTCTGGAGCATCAACCCGTCGCCGCCGAGCGCGACGACGACGTCGGCATCCTTCGGGTCGTAATTGCCATAGTCCCTGGTGAGCTGGCCGAAGGCGGCCTGCGCCTCGCTGCTCGGGCTGGCGACGAAGGCGATCCGGTCGTATCGCGAGGGCTTTGTCATGGCTTCCGGGGCAGGTGCCGCTGGCTCGAGTAAGTTCCGCCGGGCTCGTCTATACGAGGTGGGCCTGCATTGTCGAGGAGGACCGCCCTCCAAAGCTGACGGAGACTGTCGCTCCGGGTGATTTGACCCTCTGCGGCCGGTTCAGGCCGGCCAGACCAGGGATTCCCCAAAGCGTCGCAATTCCGGGCTAACCTTTCTGTCCTCACCGGCTGTCACGGCCGGGCAGGGAGAACGATCATGGTCACGAATTTGCCGGCGCTCCGTCGAACGGTCCTGATGCTGGCGGTCTCGGCTTTCGCGCTTGCTGGAGTTGCGCGCGCGGACGATCCGCCGAAGCCGCCCTCGGAGACAACTGCCCCGTCCGGGCAGAAGGGCAGTCGCGGCGGTGGTCCGCAGAACGCGTCGCAGGCGTCGCCATCGGCGGCCGAGCTGCACCGTCTCCCGCCGGATTCGGCCACGAAGCAGACGCTCGATCTGCCCGGCCGAACCCTCAATTTCGCCGCGACGGCCGGCTCGATCCGCGTGTTCGACGGCAAGGGCGAGCCGCTGGCCGACATCGCCTACACGTCCTATCAACTCGATGGTGCCGACCGCGCCACGCGCCCCGTGACGTTCCTGTTCAATGGCGGCCCCGGCGCGTCCTCGGCGTGGCTTCAGTTCGGCGCGGCCGGGCCATGGCGGCTGCCGCTCGATGGCGAAGCCTTGTCGCCCTCGGCCTCGCCCGAGGTGAAGCCGAACGCGGAGACCTGGCTCGACTTCACCGATCTCGTCTTCATCGATCCCGTCAGCACCGGCTACAGCCGATTTGTCGCCAGCAGCGAGGACGCGCGAAAATCCTTCTACTCCGTCGACGGTGACGCCAATTCGATCGCGCTCGTGATCCGCCGCTGGCTGGAGAAACATGATCGGCTGACCTCGCCGAAATACGTCGCCGGCGAAAGCTATGGCGGCATTCGCGGCCCGAAGGTCGTGCGCCAGTTGCAGCTTCAACACGGTGTCGGCGTCAGGGGACTCATCATGGTGTCGCCGTTGCTGGATTTTCGCGAGTTCGCCGGCACCAGCCTTCTGCAATATGTCGCGACGCTGCCGAGCTATGTCGCGGTGGCGCGCGAGGCCAAGGGACCGGTCAAGCGCGCCGACCTCGCCGACGTCGAGGCTTACGCGCGCGGCGAGTTCCTGGCCGACCTCGTCAAGGGCGAGGCGGACAAGGAAGCCACCAATCGCCTGGCCGACAAGGTCGCCGAACTCACCGGCATCGACCAGGCGGTGAGCCGCAGGCTGGCCGGCCGCTTCGACGTCGGTGAATTCCGCCGCGAGTTCGACCGCAAGAACGGCAAGGTGACGGGACGCTACGACGCCTCCGTGCGTGGCTTCGATCCCTATCCGGATTCCAGCAGCTCGCGCTTCGGCGATCCCTCCGGCGATTCGCTGCAGGCGCCGCTGACGAGCGCAGCGGTCGACGTGCTGACGCGCAAGCTCAACTGGCGGCCCGACGGCTCCTACGAAGTCCTGAACGGCGCCGTGGAAGGCCACTGGGACTTCGGCCGCGGCATCAACCCGCCGCAATCGGTCTCCGAGCTGCGCCAGATCCTCGCCACAGATGCGAAGCTGAACGTCCTGGTCGGGCACGGGCTGTTCGACCTCGCCACGCCCTATTTCGGAACGAAGCGGGTGCTCGACCAGCTGCCGGCCTTCGTGACGCAACGCGTGAAGTTCGTCGTCTATCCCGGCGGCCACATGTTCTACTCACGCGACGGATCACGGCAGGCGTTCCGCAGCGAGGTCGAGCGATTGATCAGGGAGTAGGCCTTCGTTTGCGCGGCGGATATCGGCGGGCGATTTCCTTCGCCACGACGCGCTCCGGCTTCACGTTCGCGCCGGCGATCCAGATGTCGCTGATCTTGCCGCGCTTGTCACGGATCCGGCGCACCGGCTCGCCATGGCTCGAATAGCCGGCCGCCCAGGCCAGCTTGCCGCTGTCGCGGCCGGTGACTTCGATCTCGGCGGCATCCATGAAGGGATTGCTGAACTGCGGATTGGCGACGAGCACACGGTTGCCCGCGGGGACGAGATCGGTCGCGCCCCAGATCGTCCACCATCGGCCGGTCCAGTCGCGCACGCGGCGGTCGGGTGCGCCGCGAGTCTTGAAGGTGCGCAGGATCTGCATCGCGCCGTCCATCCAGAACGGGGCCGCGCCGTCGATGGAGTTGCTGAGGATGCTGATCGCGAGCTCGCAAGCGGGAATGGAGCAGGTTCGGGAGATGTAGCCCTGGAAACCGCCGCCATGGCCGAACCAGTCCCAGCCGTCGGTCTTGCCGGCATTGACGCCCAAGCCGTAGTAGGTCTCGAAGCTCTGCGGGATGCGCCAATGGTGTCGCGTCATTTCGCGGCGGCTCGCGACCGACAGCACGCTCTTCTTCGCGTTGGGTGCGAGCTGCGCGAAGAAGCGGGCGGTGTCGGCGGCGGTGGCGACGAAGCCTGCGGCGGATGCCATCGCATGTGCGGGATTGTTGCCGGGGATCACGCAGCGTTCGCCCAGCGGGACGATGCGCGTATGACCGCACGCGAACGGCGTGCCCCTGGCAAGCGGTGCATTCGGCTCGGTTTCGCGCAAGCCCGCAGGTTCGATGATCTCGCGCTTGATCCAGACCGGGTAGGGCTCCCCGGTCACCGCTTCGATCACGAGGCCGATCAGCCCAAAGCCGTGATTGGAATATTTGAAGCGGGTGCCGGGTTCGATTGCGGTCGGCAGCTTCAATTCCGCGAGCAACTCTTTCGTGTCGAGATAGGGGCGGCTGTCGATGAACTGGCCGGAATCGGCGCCGTCGCGCGTCAATCCCGCGCTGTGCGACAGCACTTGCGCGATCGTCGTCTCGGCGACGCGCGGGTGCAGGCCGCCGACATAATCACCCACGGGATCGTCGAGCCGGATCTTGCGCTGTTCGCGCAGCTTCATGATTCCGGCCGAGGTGAAGCTCTTGGAGTGCGAGGCGATGCGGAAGCGGTGGCGTGGGGTGAGCTTCTCGCCGGTATCGAGATTGGCGAGGCCGAACGCATGCTCGGCGACGACCTCGCCGCGATGGGCGAATGCGACGATGACGCCGGGCTGCTGGATTGTCGTCAGTTGAAATTCGATCCAGGAGCCGATGTAGTCGATCGCGGATCGCAGCCACGTGTCCATTGCATACCAATCTGCAGGGAAGATTGGTGGCGGAGGCTAGCCGAGAAAGCGGAACGGGCACAACCCGAAAGGTTGTGCCCGTCGACTTCGTTCAAGGATGCGATGTCTCAGTAGACCAGCGTCGCGCCGGTCGGCTTGTCGAGCGCTGCGGCAAGCGAGCGATACTCCGAGCTGTCGGTGCCGGCAAGCGAGGCGATCTTGTTCAGATGATACTGCGCCTGTTCGCGGTTGCCCTGTTCGAGCTGCCAGAGGCCGTAATACTGCCAGGTGCGGACGTGGTTCGGATCGTCCTTCAGCGCCAGCTCGTAATAGACCTTCGACGACTGGTAGTCGCCGAGCTTGCGATAGGAGTAGCCGATCAGATTGGCGACGTCGGCGACGTCGTCGCGCTTGAGCGACTTCAGCTGGCCGATCGCGCCGGTGTAGTCGTGGTTGTCGTAGATCGCGGTGTAGGCGGTGCGATAGGCGGCGAGGAACTTGGGATCGCTGACGGAAGAGCTCTTCTTCTTGCCCTTCTTGGTCGATGAGTCCGAGCTCGGCGGCGGCGAAGGGGAGTCGCCGCCCGCGGCATAGGCGCTGGACAGCACCGGTGCGGCCGCCAGCGACATGGCGACCAGTCCCGGCACGACAAGCATTGAGAGTTTGCGCATCTAAATTCTCCCGTATGGAACGTGGCGATCCTACACGATTGCCTGAAGACCGAAACACCCGTCTGGCGGAAACATTCCCGCTTCGCACGATCTGTTCGCCCAGCTGCAGATGACAAACTTGTCATCGAGATGAACGGAAGCCTGCTAGGGGCTTCAGACTGGGTTCAGTGCGTCGCCTCTAGGTTCCGACCTACGATCGAAGGGTAGGCGAGAGGGCGCCGCCTCGAGATCCTTCCAAGAGGAGACCATCATGCTGAAGACCATTTCCGCAGCCTTGCTCGCAGCTTCCGTGATCGCAGCCCCGGCCTTCGCCGCCGAGGCCGGCAAGACCACCACGACCGCCCCTGTGATCAAGGCGGACCAGAGCCAGACCAAGGCGTCCACCACCGCCGCGAAACCGGACGCCGGCGTCAAGGCCGACGCCAAGGCCGCTGACGTCAAGCCCGCCGACGTCAAGGCGGACGCCAAGGTGGATACCAAGTCGAAGGCGATGAATGCAAACGCCGCGGTCACCACCCGCGAGCACAAGACCGTGCGCAAGGATCGCCATCATCACAAGCAGGTCACGGCCAAGGAGTCGCAGAAGGCGCAGCCGGACGTGACCAAGCCGGCGGCATCAGACCAGCGCAACTGACGGCTGATCCCGCGCGGCGGCATCCCTGGCATTGCCCCGCCGCCGCGCGCGGACTTCAGGCCCGGTCCGTTCGCCCAGTCTCGTGCGAAAGCCCGAGGTGCCGGCGGCGGGCCGGTGCGCTGCTTGCGCCGCGGCAAGCGAATTCCCTTCGTGCAGGCTTGGGGCTAGAACGTCTCCCTGATCTGATCGAGCGGAGAGCGGGGCCTGTGGGGCGGTTGGCGAGATGTGCGGTGATATTGGCATTGCCCTTGGCGCTTGCGGCCTGTCTCGGCAGCGACGGTGACCGTCCAACGCTGATGGGCGGGACCCAGGCCGGCGGGCCGCAGCCGTTTCCCGACAATTTCCGGAGCGACACGCTGGCCCTGATGCGGACCTATCTCAACAATCCGGTCGGCGTGCGCGACGCCAGCATGGCCGAACCGGTGCAGCGCGAAGTCGGCGGCCGGCAGTTCTATGTGAGCTGCCTGCACTTCACCCCGCGCGAGACCGATGGCAGCTACAAGGCCATGCGCGAACGGGCCGTGATCTTCGTCAACGGCCGGGCGGACCGCGTGGTCGACCGGACCAGCGATCTGTGCGCCGGTGCGGTTTACGCACCCTTTCCGGATCTGGAAAAGATGACGCGGTAGCGCAAAGCCCGCCTTCATCGCCTGTTGTTAGACAGACGCAGCCGGAGCCGCTGGATCACATTTCGGCGAGCTTTGAACGGGGTGATTTCCTCTTGAGACAAATCGTTGCGCCAGGCCTTGTGCACGCGACAAAAACAGTTAGCTCAAGGTGGTGTGACGGAACAAAATCGCGTTGTTGCCACCCCGTCACAGTGACGAACGATCAACGTTCCGGCATCGCCGCGAAGCAACCCAATTCACGCCACGTTGTTTCCTGAGTGTCGTTATGAAAGAACGGGGATGATCATGAGATCGATTTTGCTGGGTGCAGCCGCTGTGCTTGCGCTGGCCGCGCCGGCCGCCGCCGCGGACATTCAGCCGCGCACCTACGCGAAGGCTCCGGCCTATACGCCGCCGCAGGTCATTTACAACTGGACCGGTTTCTACATAGGCGGCCATGTCGGCGGCGCGTTTGCCGGCGACAGCAGCTTCCAATCCAGCGACGCTCGCTTCATGGGCGGCGTGCAGGGCGGCTTCGACTACCAGTTCGCGCCCAACTGGGTGGTGGGTATCGAAGCTCAGTATTCCTGGCTGCCGACCAACAACAACGGTGCCACCTTCCCGCTGGGCACGCAGGTGACCTCCAACACCGACCAGATCGGGTCGGTGACCGGTCGCATCGGCTACACCTGGGGGCCGACGCTGCTATACGCCAAGGGTGGCTATGCCTGGCGTAATAACGGCCTTGGCGTGAACATCGCCGGGGTGCCGCAGGCCTTCACCACCACCGGCAACAACAAGGACGGCTATACCGTCGGCGCCGGCCTCGAATACATGTTCGCGCCGAGCTGGTCGGCCAAGGCCGAGTACCAGTACTATAATTTCGGCAGCACC
Source organism: Bradyrhizobium sp. GW821-FHT13H06 (assembly GCF_058803975.1). Classification (NCBI taxonomy): domain Bacteria; kingdom Pseudomonadati; phylum Pseudomonadota; class Alphaproteobacteria; order Hyphomicrobiales; family Nitrobacteraceae; genus Bradyrhizobium; species Bradyrhizobium sp. GW821-FHT13H06. The sequence continues at coordinate 309,845 of NZ_JBXAPN010000007.1, forward strand.
ACCTTTACCTCCGGCCCGGCCGACATCGTCGGTGCTCGCGGCCGGGAGGACGAGCATACCGTCAAGGTCGGGGTGAACTACCGCTTCGGCTGGGGCGGTCCGGCAGGCTCCCGCTACTGACTGCCCGCGGCGATTGAAGACCCGACAAAGGCCGGCTCCGCCGGCCTTTGATTTGCCGGTTTGTCAGCCGGTTGTTTGCTTTGCGTGAACCATCTGGCGCGTCATTTGCTTGCAAATGGTGGCTGGCGCGCCTTCTCACGCGCGTCATGGGGCCGGGGTAAAGCAAAAATAATTTTTGCGATCTACGGAACTCGCGCTCCGGAACGCGTTATATGACAATTATCGGGCTGGTGGGACGACGGACATGCGTATCTTGGTGTCGGCAGTGGTGCTCTCATGCTTCTCCTTCCTGCCGTGCTCTGCACAGACAATCCTCAAATCCGAGCCTCTGATGCTGGCACCTTATGAGGTGGCCTTCGTCAAGGACGCTTCCTGTCCGTCGGGCAAGGTGATGAAGGTCACCGGCGCCATCCGTGGGTTACATCGCCGCAAGGCCTGCGTGGCCACGCCGGGCGAGCAGGCTTCGCTGGCGGCCGCGACGCCCTGAGCCCGCCCCGGTTTCGTGCCGGAGCTCAGGAATTCAGCTCAAGCTCCATCCTCGCCTGCTGGTCGGCCTCAGCCTTGTTCTGGGCGGGGTCTTCGCCTTGGGCTGCCTGGCACGGCGCGATCTCGTAGCCGTTGTCGAGCACCCGGCGCGGTCCCGGCCGCTCGTCGTCCGCAACCACGTCCACGACGAGACCGCTTCGCTGCGCGAGCTTCCAGACGTCCGACTCGCTCGGATAGGCCTTGCTGATCTGGGCATCGTTGCAGAACAGGGCGTAGGGCATTCTTCCCGCTCCAAGAAACCCGGTTAACGAGCTTGCCCGGTCAGGGGTTCCGGCCCGCCCCCAGATCACGGGGCCGTGATCGGGCGCCGCCGGTCCTTGAGTCCTTAACGAGTCCTGAATCCCGGAAAAAAGAATCCCTGGGACTCGTCGGCCGGAATCAGCGGATGTTTTCCGCCATGACGAGCGACCTGAACACCTCCTGCGGGCACATGCTCCTGCCGCTCACGCTGGCGCTGCTCGGCGCCTGCGCGGCCAATCTCTGGCTGGTCTGGTCCTGGCTGTAGGCCTTTGACCGGGCCCTATTTTTTGGCCCGTGGGCCGGCGTCGCGGATGGCGGCACGCAATCTGGTCAGGGTCGCCGTACAGTATTCCTCACGCTCGCGCTCGAAGCGCTCCTGATGCTTCCGGAAATTGGCAAGGCGCGCCTGCATCTCGGTGCGGAAATCGCCGCTTGCCCGCGCCGTGAGAGGTGCGGGCCGGGGCGGAAGCGGAACTTTTGGCGGCTCGACCTCGACGGCGGCCGCCTCCATGGCGACGATGTCCAGCGCGACGGGCGAGCCAACCGCGGGCGCATCCGGCTGCAGGACGTCATCCTTCCTGCCGGTCACCAATTGGACGAAGGCCAGTGTCTGCGCGATCAGTGCGTCGCGTTCCCTGATCCATTTCATGATCCACCTCAGCCGCGCTCATTCCAGCAAAGCGGCCGCATCGAATCAAGAAGGTTCGAAAAGGATTGCATATTTTTCCCGATCGCCCGACATTGACAGAATGGCTGCGGGAGAAGAACGGTCGGACGAAGTGGAGGGGCTGAGGCTCATCCGCGCGTTCCTGTCGCTGCCGCCCGACAAGCGGGCGGAGGTGATCGCGTTCGCGGAAGAATTGGCGCGTGCCCACGCCCTGTCCGCGGAGGGCAGGGAGACCTCGCCGCGGTGAGCGCTACCGCTCGCGGGGATTGACGTTGGGCTCAAACGGCGCGCCGATCACCCGGACTGGAGCCTGGATCGATGTCCGGCCGACGTCGATCACGGCTCTCTCGGCGACGCGCTTTTCAGGGGCCGGCACCAGCTCCGCCTCGAACAGCGTCAACGTGCCGGCCACGGCGCCACAGCACAGCATCACTGTCACCAGCAGAATGATGTTTCGGTTTTCTTCCCTGATCCGCATGGGTCAAGAACGAGTGACGCACGTCTTTGGTTCCGGTCCGGCATTCATCGACCTATCGTGCCAGCAGAAAACCCATTGCGATCGCGAACAGCACGGCCGTCATTACGACAGCCGCAACCGCACCGGCGGCGATCCTGGCTTTCTCTTTGACCGTGGTGGAGCGCATCGTATGCGCACGCTACTTCATGTTGAACTCGGATCCAAATTATGATCAGTAGCGGCGCCTGCGATGCGCCGCGGCCAACATCCACTCCTGAAGGTCTGCCTATGAACGAGGACGTCAGCGACGGCTGGGCCGCGTCGGCGGCTGCCTGGATCGTCGAGCAGGGGCAAGATGGCGACTATGGTCGCCGTTTCGTGCTGGACGCGCCGATGAAGGAGCGCATCGAAGGGCGCAGCTTCCGCAGCGCGCTCGACGTCGGCTGCGGGGAAGGGCGCTTCTGCCGCATCATGCAGCGGGCCGGCATCCGCACCACCGGTATCGATCCAACCGAGGCGTTGCTCGCGCGCGCCCGCGAGCTGGACCCGGACGGCGACTACCGGCTCGGCCGCGCCGAGACGATGGAGGTCGAGGCGAGCTTCGATCTCGTCGTCAGCTATCTCAGCCTGATCGACATGCCCCATCTCGACGCTGCGATCGCAAGGATGGTGGCGGCGCTGCGCCCGGGCGGTACGCTGCTGATCGCCAACCTGACGAGCTTCAACACCGCCGGCCAGCCGGACGGCTGGACACGCGACAGCGAGGGCGAGATGCGCTTCGCCATCGATCACTACATGGACGAGCGTCCGATCTGGGCCGCCTGGCACGGCATCCGGATCCAGAACTGGCACCGTCCGCTCAGCACCTACATGACCCTGTTGCTCGATCGCGGTCTGCAGTTGCGTCTGTTCGTCGAGCCGCAGCCGACAGGCGGCAGTCCCGAGCAGGTCTCCCGTCATCGCCGCGTGCCCTTCTTTCACGTCATGGAGTGGCAGAAGCCGGCCTGAGGGAAAGGTAGGCTATTTCGGCGGCGACGCATCGCTCGTACACTGGCTCGCGACTTGGCTCGAGGCTCGTCCGATGATCTCCTGTCGTCCTCCCGTGCTCGCCCATGAACGTTTCCTTGCCGACCGCGAGAACCTCGCAGGCCTCGATCTCGCCGCACGGTTCGAGCGCATCGAGCGGACCAACCTTTGGGGCGCGGCCACTTCGGTATCCGGCCTCGGCTCGGAGGATCCCGCGACCGCCGCGATCCGCGAGGCGCTTCCTGCGCTGCTGCAACGGCTCCGCGTGCGCTCGCTGCTGGATGCGCCCTGCGGCGATGCCGGGTGGATTGGCCGGCTCGAGCTCGATGTCGATTACACCGGCATCGACATCGTGCCATCGCTGATCGAGGCCAACCGTCGGCGTGTCGCAGACGGCGCTTCGCCTGGCCGGTTTCTCGTCGCCGACATCACGCGCGATGCATTGCCGCTTGCGGATCTCATTCTCTGCCGCGACTGCCTGGTGCATCTGAGCTTTGCAAACATCGATCGCGCCCTCGCGCAATTTCGGATGAGCGGGGCGCGCTTCCTGCTGGTCACTACCTTTCCCGAATGGGACGGCAACCGCGATTGCGAGGACGGCGACTGGCGGGCGCTCAACATGGAGAAGGCGCCGTTCAACTGGCCCGCGCCGGACACGCTGATCAACGAGCATTGCGAGGAGGGCGGTGGTGGCTGGCGCGACAAGAGCCTCGGGCTCTGGCCGCTGGATCAATTGCCGAATGCGAAGCCCGATAGCGGCTCGAATAGCAGCGCGCTCAAGACTTCGAGCTGAAACTGCAGTCAAGACGTGGTGCCGGCTGAGGGGATTGAACCCCCGACCTTCGGTTTACAAATCTTCCCGCAGAGTAAACCGGAGCCTCAGCGCAGATCCAGAATATCGCTGTGGCGCAGGCACTTCTCGCGCAGCCATCCTGATCCTGGGCACTTCTCACGATCCTGAATTTGATCCTGTCGAGGCGCGCGCAAACATCGCCTGTTCCTTCTCGGAGGGCGTCAAATAGGCCAGATAGATCTCGGTTGTCTTGACCGAGGTGTGGCCGAGCCGATGCTGTAAAGTGTAGATGGAACGGCCACTTTTCAGCCATTCCACCGCGTGCAGGTGCCTGAGATCGTGGAAGCGGAACGGGCGGAAGTCCTGATCCTGTTTCTGCGCCTGGCGCGCCACGGATTCGACCAGCCGGCCGAAGTTCGACGAGATCTGCGCGTAGCGGCGCACCGTCGGCTTCTGGCCGGCTCTTTTGTGCCTTTCGTCGCGATACCAGAACAGCCAGCTGGCCTCCATCGTCACCGGCAGGCCGGCCAGGACGCGGAAGCCGAAATCCTCGCCGCCGTCGACGAGGTCGATCGTGCGCAGCTTGTTGCGCTTGCCGATCAGCGTGAGCTGCTTGCTGTTTCGATCGAACCTCGACCGCGTCAGGCTGCCGAGCTCCTCGAGGCGGGCCCCGGTCTTCCAGGCGGTCTCGATCAGTGCGCCGAACAGGCCGGGGGCCCGATCGATCACCATGCGGACATGGGCGGGATCGGGCAGCACGATCGGGTCCCGCCGCTCGGCCAGTCGTGACTTGCGCCGGCCGCCCGGCTTCAGCCAGGCCAGCACCGGATTGGCCTCGATCCATTCCTCGTCGGCGGCAAAGGCGAGCACCGAGGACAGCGCGGTGAGGTCGCGCTTGATGGTCGCGTTCGACACGCGCATCGGATGCTTCTTGCCGCGCGGCACCACGGGCTCGCGCCGCGCCGCCACGATGCTGCCGATCAGCTTGCGGTCGATCTCGTCGAGATAGAGCCCCTCCAGATGGGGGTTCAGATTCGCCAGGGAGCTGCCGTAGCGCCGCAGCGTCGCGTCGCTGACTTCCTTGACGATGTGGGCTTCCCAGGCCTCCAGCGCCTCGGCATAGGTCCGGCGCTGGTCGCCGTAGCGCTGGGCGGCTACGGCGCGGGCGCGCTCGGCTTCACGCCGGCTCTTCGCAACCGCTGGATCACTTGTTCGCAGCGACCATTTGATGTCGCCGCCTGCGGTCTGAATCCGGCCGTAGAGGGTGTCCCCACGCCAGAAACAGCCCTTCGGGGCTTTAGGTCTTGAGCTCTTTGGCATGCCGTTTCCTCGCAACGTCGCTGGTAATCTTCCAGCAGGGCGAGGTCGAATGTCCAGACCCCCCGGGGCTTGGCCGCCCCGGGAATTTCGCCCCGCTGGGCCATGTCCCGCACGGTCCGGGCCTCGAGGCCGAGCAGGGCGACGGCGTCGGCGACCTTGATCCGCTGGCGGGCGGGACGGTTCATTGCGCGCGCCCCGGAAGATCGCGGGCGCCGACCGATCGCATCATCGCCAGCATGTCGTCGTGGGCAGCCTGACGCTCGGTCGCCGTCGCAAACGGTCCAAGCGCGGCCCAATGCGCGCGATCGACGAGGATATCGAGCCAGTATTGCCCGATGGCCTGGCGGTGGACGTATTCGACGACAGATCCGATCCTGTCGGTCATCGGCCGGCTCCGGGATCGCGCCAGGAGAGCGGCGCTTCCAAGACCTGCAGGGATAAAAGGCCGCTGCTCCTTGATCCCGGGGCGGCCAGGACTGTTTCCGGCAGTGGGGCTTGCGAGGCCTTGGCCGAAGTCGGGAGCGGCGGAGTCTCGATCGCCATGGCCTCGCCGACGGCGGCCTGGCGCGCTTCGAGCAGCGCGTCCTCGGCCAGCACGGCAACATCGCCATAGCGGTAATTCAGGGCGCAGAGCGTGCGGATCGCCTCGCGCTCGTCGGCCGGAAGGCCGACGCGGCAGAGATCCGCGGCCATGCGCGCGATCAGGTCCTTGCGGTTGGCAGGGCCGGCGCTGGGATGGCTATCCAGGTGCAGCAGGATCATGCGCTGATCTCCGCCATCTGCTTCTCCTGCCGCCGCTGGGCGACGATGCGGGCGGCCGGGGTGTGCTGCTTCAGCTGCTCGGCCTGCCAGCCCATGCGGATCAGGTCGGCGAACACCACCCCGTCGTTGCGCGTGGTCTGCAGGATGAAATCGTCGGCGAGCTGGTTGACCGCGGCGGGCCCGTCGAGGTCGGCGCGGCAGGGCGCGATCGCGGCCGGCGCCAGGCGCCCGGCGAGGTCGGCCTTGCTCTGCTCGGCGCGGGCCTTCTCGGCCAGCTCGGCCTCATAGGCGGCACGGGCGGCGAGGCAGGAGCGGATCGAGGCCTCACGCAGGAGCGTGCGGCCGTCCTCAGCCATCACCGGCAGGACGTGCCGGCGGGCTTCCGGATAGCGCAGGTCGATAAAGCGGTTGATGTTGGGAAGAAAGGCGAGGCTGTGCAGGCGGAGTTGATGGGCGAAATCGGTCTTGGAGATGTCGTCGGGCCGGCGCGGCATGGGGTGTCTCCCGGGTGATGCGGGAGAGCAGGGTAGTAGGAAATTTCCGACTGTCAATCATCGCGTCGGAAAAATCCCGCTGGCTACAATAGCTGGTAGGTGTCCAGCACGCGCCACCAAATGAGCGAGGCAGCAAGGTAGATCAGGAGCAGCCAGCCCCACGGCCGCCGCTTCCGAGGCAAGACCATAGGGTCGACTTCAGCAATCGCTCGCTCTCGCGAAGAGCGGTCGCGGTTGAATTTATGGGTTGCGCTGAGGCCAGTGCCGGGAATGGACGCCGAAACACGTTTGCCCGCGGTCCCCGCGGTGAAGCCGAGGCCTCGGACGCCAATCCTGACACTGGCACTCTTTTTGCCGATGTTGAGCCTCAACCCCGGCACGATGGTGAAGCTCTTCCGAAACCCCCATGATGCCATCGCGGCCGCCCATCCCTCAGAGATCCAGCAGCGTGCGCTTCACGCGGCCGATCACCTCGAGGTCGCGCTTGCGTTTGAAGAAGATCGGCTTGTTCAGCGGGTTGGTCGACAGCGGCATCAGGAATTCGTGCTCGCCACCCTGCCACATCTTGTAGGTCGTCTCGCCTTCCACCGCAAAGACGTAGTACTTGCCGCTGAGAAGCTGACGGTCGGCGCGATTGACGATGATCGTGGAGCCCTCAGGAGAGATGCGATCCATCGAATCCCCTTCAACCTTCAAGGCGAAAAACTCGCCGGGACCGAGATCAGCGAAGGCAAGCAGAGGGACCTTCTCCACCGGGATCTGAGACGAAGGACTGGCTAGCCGACCGGCCGTCACACGGTCGAGCAGCGGGACCAGCTTCATGCGCGCCCGAGGGGCGGCCTGGGGAGGGATGGGCGCCCGAGCGCCGAGGAGTTCGTGCAGTTCCCACTGCAATGCCTGCGCGACCAAGGGTTGCTTCGCGCTGCTGAAGGACCGCTTCTTGCCCTCCAAGAGGTCGCGGATGAAATTGCGCTCCAGCCCGGGGACGGAGTTCGCAGCCTCCACGGGGCCTATTTCCAGTTCGGCCAGCCGGTTTCTAATCCGTTGACGCAATTCATCTTTCGCCATGACGGATTTATCCGACGCCTGTTTTCCAAAGGCGAATGGGATGTTTCCGACGTTTTGATCTTGGCGAATCGGAAAATTCCGACTACGGCTCGAATCATGGAACAGGAGCTGATTCGCAACCTCTCGACGCTGGCGGTGACGTACACCGGAGCTCGTAGCGTGAGCCTGTCCACGCTCGGCCGCCTTGCCGCTGGCGACTGGCGCTTCTTCGATCATCTGAGCGACACGTCCAAGACCTTCACGGCGCGGAAGTATGACCAGGTCATCGCCTGGTTCTCCGATAATTGGCCGAGCAATGCGGAGTGGCCGGAAGGCATCCAGCGGCCTGTGCAGCGGGTGGCATCATGAGCGGCACCCTACGTTTCGCGTCTGGAACCGGCGAGGCCTCTGCGGCTTCGAACGGCGCGAAATTTCCGGCTGTGGATAAGCTGTTCTCGAGATCGAATTTGTCCCCTGTGGACGCCTGTGGACAACGCGCGCCGTGCCTGCATTTCAAGGGGTTTTCGCGCGATGGGACGGTCGGCCAAGGTGCAGCGCCTGAAGCGGGAAGCGCTGCACGAGCAGAAGGGCCGCTGTCACTATTGCCGGGCGCCGCTGCCGCTCGCCTGTGCGACCGCGGATCACAAATGGCCGCGATCCCGGCGGGGACGGACCTTCCGCGGCAACATCGTCGCCGCCTGCCAGCCCTGCAACGGTGCCAAGGGCGCGATGCCGTATCCCAAGTTCATCCGGCGGATCTCGCACGGCTTTCCTTCCGGCGCGCCGCTGCCGATCATCCTGATATGGGCGACGCGCCGCATCTGGCTGCGCACGCATCGGGCTTGCGCGGTCATACGATTGGCGGCGGGTTGAGCATCCGCGGCGAGGATGGTGGACGATGAGGAGCGCCGTGCCATCAATCCTTCGGCGGTTGGCTGACCTCGTCCACCAGCTCGCGCGCGGTCTGCATCATCTCGCCGGCCGCCTCGATTGTGACCGCAAGAGCCCGCTCCATGTTGGCGGGAGTGACCCCCTCGGGGTGTTTCTGACGAAACTGCGCGAGCTCGTCCCCGATCATCAGCTCGATCCGCCCGAGAGTCTCCAGGGCAAGTTTTCGATCGAGCGCTGCGAGGGCGGCCAATATCTCATCAAAGGCCCGCTCGGCGAGCAGGTCGGCCCAGCGCCGGCCGAGTTCTTCGGGGTTGCCGATAGTCATGAGGTCTCCTGTAAGGTGCTCGGTGTCGAGCCGTATCCGTTCGAATCCTTGCGTCGTCGCCGGCTTCGTGAGGGCCGGCAGATGCGGCAGGTCTATCACGCCTGGTTGCGGCGGTCGCAACGGCCTCATGGCGTTGCCGGCGGGGAGGGCGTGCGATGATCTCGCGGCGCTCCTTGTTCGGACTGATGGCTGCGGCGCCGCTGGCTGCGGCGGTGAAGCCGGCGGTAGCACGGTCGTCGACTGTGACGATCGGGCTCGACGGCGGAACGCTTGCCGTCTTCGAAAGACTTCATGAGATCCCCTGGACGACGCCGGACCTGGTCAAGCTCCCGGGCTTCGCGATCGTCGAGACGACCGAGCCGGCCAAGGGCATGCCGTTCTCGCAGAAATTAGGAATCGAGCGGCGGCCGGTGGGGTGCAATGATATTGCCTCCGGCATCGAGCCAGCCGGCCTGCATGCCCATGCTCAGGATGCAAGCGGCGAGGTGGCGCGCTGCGACCGGGTTGATGACGAAAGCATAGGTGCTGCCATCGCGGGCGCGCAGGCGAAAGCTCATGCCGGCGTTCATCGCGACGGGCGCGAAGGCTTCGACCTGGGGCAGGGCAGACCATTCGATCTCCGTGATCTCTGCCGGCCGGTCGTCGAGCGCCGCGTTCCAAGCGGCGATGGCCGCCGCATCGAACATCTTCATCCCTCTAGCTCCGTTGGTGGTTTGGACGACTCCAACGAAGACGGCGCGCCGGGTGAGTCGCAAGGCTCGCCCGGCGTGCTCCACAGACCGTCCACAATCCGGGAGGGGCCGGACTAGGCCTTCTCGCCAGTAACCACCCGCGTTTCGAGCCCACCCACCGCCGGACCCTGTCCGGCGAATGAGGAGACGTGTCTGACAATGATGGCAGCAAAGATCCTGATCTCGATCGCTACTGTTTTCGTCGCGCTCAGTCTGGCGTGCGCGATGTGGCTTGGCCGGCGGCCGCGACACCCGTCGGCCAAGCCTTCCTTCAATGACAAGCCTTCCTTTGGCTACACGCGCGCCGACCTGGAGGCGTTGACGCGCCGGGCCGATGCGCGGGCGGCCGCCGATCCGCTCGGCTTGCGGCGGCCTCTCTTCTTCCGATCCGTGCGGGTGCCCTCCGGCACGGCGGCGGACGGCGGGGACCCACTCCACACGGGGTTTCCCGCCGTCCGCTATTTCCGGCTGATCAGGTGCGACCGCCAGGAGGCCGGCAATGTCTGACCGGCTCTCGCACGCTTCGCGCCAGGTCGCGAACATGCTGGCGGTGCGCGCCGTCAAGCACGCCACCTCGTTCCTGCACGGCCAGGACGGGCCGACGCTGCTCGGCATGCACGCCGAGCAGATGCAGATCGACCTGCTGCTCGCCGACCCGCTGGCCAATGGCCTGCTCAATCCGGTGCGCATGCTCAACGTCGCCATGGCCACCACAGCGCTGGTCGCCGCAGAGCCGCAAGGCGAGGCCGCCCGGCTCGACCGCTGGATGCACGTGCTCGCCTCGCTGATGGAGCTGGTTCAGCACGAGCGCGCGCGCTTCGCGCGTGAGCAGGGAGTCTCGGCATGAAGACAGCGCCGCCACCCCCGCCGGATCGCAATGTTGCCGGTGAAGCGCAGCTCGACAGAGTGCGCCTTCGGCAAGGTTTCTTCGGCGTCACCATCGAGCGCCTGTGGGAGACGCAGGATGGCCGGCGCTTCTGGCGCAAGGCGCAGGTCGGCGAAATCGTCGAGGTGTCGACGTGAGGCCGCTGTCGCAAACGCTGACCGAGCTGATCGGCTTCACCGAGGAGCTGCTGACCAGGCCAGCGCGCCACCATGGCCTCGCCGCCGACACCCGCTTTGCCCTGCTCGCGCAAGAGATCCGCGATGCCGACAAGCGGCCGGCCGAAGGCATCCGCAGCACGGCCGCCGGCGTCGCGATCGTCGCCTGCACCGAAGCCTACTTCGCCGGCGAGATGGACCCCGGTTCGCGATGGCTCTCCGCGATCGGCGCGCTGCTGCCGATCCTGCGCGGCGAAGCCTGGCAGGCGCTGCGGAACGAGAAGGAAGCGGCCGGGGAGGGATATCGGCGATGAGCGCCAAGCTCCGTACCATCAGGCCGATGAATTTCCCGGACTTGATGCCGTCCGCAGCGAGTGACTTCGGTCAGAAGCCGGTCGCAAAGTGGATTGCCCCGACCAGCCTCATGGTCGACGGTACCTATCAGCGCGACCTCTCCGAACGCTCGATCCGGCTGATCCGGCGCACGATCGAAACGTTCCGCTGGAATCGCTACAAGCCGCCGATCGTGGTGCAGACCGGACCTGCCACGCTGCACGTCATCGACGGCCAGCACACGGCCATCATCGCCGCCACGCTGAAAATCCCCGAGATCCTGATCCTGATCGTCGGCGCCGACAGTGTCGACGAGCGCGCGCGGGCCTTCGTCGGACATAACCTCGATCGCATCAAGGTTACGCCTTTCGATATCTACCGGGCTCTGCTCGCCTCCGGAGATCCCGATGCGGTCGATGTCGACAACGTCTGCAAGCGTGCCGGCGTTCGCATCCGCCTGATCTCGCCGTCGTCGGCGATCGCCGAAGGGGACACGGCCGCGCTCGGCCTGGTGCGCCGGCTGGTCAAGAAGCGCGGCGTTATCCCGGCGCGCAAGGTGCTGCAGTGCCTGGTCAAGGCCAAGCGGGCGCCAATCACAGGCGCCGAGATCCTGGCCGCCGAACGCATCATCTGCGAGGAGCGGACTGATATCGACCTCGACGTGCTCACGGCGGCGATCAGGGTCGAGGGTGCCGAAGGGCTGGCGAAAGCGCACGTCAGGGCGAAGAGCGAGGGGCAGGCGATCTGGCGTGAAGTCGCCAACCGCTGGCTGCGCCGCATCGACCGGAGTGATGCCGCATGACGACGCTTCGCGACGATCTGGTCCAGCGGTTGGAGCACGAAAACGACGAGTTGCGCGAGCGCATCCGTGTGCTCGAGGAGCTGGTCGGGATCCGCATCGACGTGCCGCTCGTCTTCGGTCTCACCGCCCATGAGGCCGTTCTGTTCGGTCTGTTGCTGCGGCGCGATCTCGTCACCAAGGAGCTGGCGATGGTCGGCCTCTATGGCGACCGGCCTGATCTCGACCCTGAGATCAAGATTATCGATGTTTATGTCTGCAAGGCCCGCAAGAAGCTCAAGCGCTTCGGCGTTGAAATTGAGACGGTCTGGGGTCGGGGCTATCGGCTTTCTGCCGAGAGCAAAGCGATCGCGCAGGGCTTCCTCGACCACGTGAGGGCGGCATGACCCTGCTAGCCGCCTACGTCGATCTTTGCGATCGTGCCCGGGCCGCCCTGGTCGAGGCCAGGGAGGTGAGGGACGTTCTGGAGATCCGTCTGCAGCTCGATCACGTCAAGCTGCACGCCCGGCACGTCCAGGATCGCGCGGCGCTGATCGAGGTGACGGTGCTGCAGCTCGAGGCGGAGCGGAAGCTCGGCACGATGCTGCACGCGCTGCAGGAGGCGGGCCTGATCGCTGCGGGCGGCGGTCGCCGGCGCAAGGACGACACCTCGCGCGCGACGCTCGAGGAGATCGGGCTGAAGAAGAAGCTGTCGTCGCGGGCGCAAGCCGCGGCGGCGATGCCGGCGGCGGAGTTTGCCGCGCTGTGCCAGGCGACACGGGACCGGCTCTCGTCGGGTCGCGCCATCCTGGTCGACCCGATCGACAATTCCGGCATCATCCACGGCGCGCGGGCGATCATGTCCGGCCGGGTCGAGCCCGACGACAGCCTGGATTACTTCCCGACGCCGCCCTTTGCCACGCGCGCGCTGATCGAGCTCGTGTTCGCCCACCTCAAGCTCCGCATCGCGCGCGCCAGCGCCCGCGAGCCGGCCTGCGGCGAGGGCCACATCGCGGAGGTGCTGGCCGAGTACTTCGCAAAGGTGTTCGCCAGCGACATCCACGATTACGGTTATGGCGACGTCGCCGATTTCCTGGACGAGCACACCAGCCAGACCGCCGACTGGTTCATCACCAATCCGCCGTTCGGTGCGCTGGCCGAAAGCTTCCTGTTGCGCATGCTGCAGCTCGCGCGCGTCGGCGTCGCCATCTTCGTCCGGCTGCAATGGCTGGAAGGCGAGGGCCGCTATGAGCGGATCTTCTCCAAGACGCCGCCGACGCTGGTCGCCTTCTTCACCGAGCGCGTGCCGCTGTGCAAGGGCCGCTGGGACCCCGAGGGCGGCACCGCCACGGCCTATCTCTGGCTGGTCTGGGTCAAGGGCCACAAGCCGCAGCCGCCGTTCTGGATCCCGCCGATCGCGAAGGACACGCTGACCAGGCCGGACGATGCGGAGCGGTTCACGACCAATCCCGTGACGCGGAGGGCGGCGTGACCACAGCCACCATCGAGCCCCATCGTTATCGCCCGCGGCTGTGGCGCGATCGCGACGCCTGGAGCGAGCACGAGGTGCGGCCGTGCGGCGTCCGCGGTTCGCTGGCGTGGGTCCAATGGCGGAACCGCGCCGGTCTCGGCATCGATCGCGCACCTGACATCAGCGACGTGCTGGTCGCGCGGCCGCGGCCGCATCTCCTGGTGCTCTGGGAGCCAGTGCTCACCAAGGCGCCGGGCCCGCATCTGGCGCAGGCGCACTGCTGCTACATCAACACCGTGATCTTTTATCACCGGCCCTACGTGGTGCGGCCGTGGAAGCACTATTGGTACGACCGGGCCGGCAAGCTCCACGCGAGCGGCAGCGGCTTCTTCGAGTGGGACCAGCTCGAGACACGCTTCACTTGCTGGGATGACCGCATTTCGTTCAAGGGCGACGTCTTCGAGGTCGGCGGCGGCCGCGTGCTGTGGGCCAACGTGCCGGGAGAGCGCCGGCAATGGTGGGTGCGGCTCGCCGCGCGTCGGATTCGGCAGGAGCAGCCATGACCCATCGCCAGCGGCCCGCCGATCGGCGCGCACATGAGACCATCGCGATCGAGCACGACGAGCAGCGCTACAAGATCGGGCTCGGCCGGGAGGTGACGCGAGGCCGCGCCGGGCCTGTCGTCGAGGTGTTCATCAACGCGCAAAAGGTGAACTCCGCGCTCGACGTTCTCGCCAACGATGGCGCCATCCTGATGTCGCTTGCGCTGCAATACGGCTGCCCGCCCGACATCATCTGCCACGCCATGAAGCGCAACCCGAACGGCTCGCCGGCGTCGCCGCTGGGCGTGGCGGCCAGCTACCTCATTGAAACCGACAAGGGAGACTGACGATGCAGCCATCGCATATCCAAGTCCCGCTGAAGAACCTACGGCACGGCCACGAGGCCCCGAACCATCCCGGCAACGCGCGCGTGACCGGGCGTGAGGACGGTATTGCCGAGCTCGCCGCGCACATCCACGCGCGCGGCAAGATCGACGATCTCCTGGTCTATGACGATGGCGTGCCCGATATCTACTTCGTCTCCAACGGCAACCGCTCGCTCAAGGCGCTGCGGATGATCTATGGCGAAGAATCGTCCGAGCTTATCGACTGCAAATTGACGACGGCCAAACGGGCTTATGAGGACTCGCTCGCGGTCTCGGTGCTGGCGAAGAAGTTTCATCCGGTCGACGAATACGAGGCCTTTGCCAAGCTGCGGGACGAGCGCGGCAAGAGCGAAGAGGAGATCGCCCGGCAATATGGCATGACGCCGCGCGAGGTCGAGCAGGTGCTGGCGCTCGGCCATCTGTCGCCGAACGTGCGGGCGGCCTGGCGCAGCGGCGACATTACCTCGACGGCGGCCACTGCGTTCACGCTGGCGGATCACAGCCGCCAGGACGAGGTCCTGAAGCAGCTGTTCGAGGAAGAGCGCCATGGCGAGATCGACGTCTGGGACGTCAAGGAACTCCTGGAGGTCACTGGCGACGCCGGCGCGCTTGTGGAATTCGTCGGCATTGACGCCTATGTCGCGAAGGGCGGCAAGGTTACGCGAGACCTGTTCGGTGTCGACCATCAGGTGTCCGACAAGAACCTCGCGAAGAAACTTGCGGACGAGAAGCTCGCCGAGGAGTGCAAGGCGCTGAAGGCTGCGGGGTGGGGCTTTGCGATCCCGCAGCCGCAGAATGCCTGGAACTACGGCCACCTCAAAGCCGAAGGCAAGCCCACTGACGAAGAACAGGTGCGCCTGGACGAGCTCGCCGGCACCATCGCGCGCGATCGCGGTCGTGGTCAATATGCCAAGCCGCAATATCATGAGCTGTCTGCGGATGGACAGAAGGCGTTCCTCGAGCTGCGCAAGCTGAAGCGCACCATTCAGCTCCGCGCCTACACGCCGGCGATGATGGCCAAGGCCGGATGCTTCCTTGAGGTCGACGACGACGGTTTCCTCAAGATCGAATACGGTCGTGTGAAGCCGGCGCAGAAGGAAAAGGCCGCGGAGGTCGAAAAGGCCGAGCGCAAGGTGCAGCAAAAGGCCGAGGCGAGAGCCGCGAAGGACGAGGGCAAGCTGCCGCCCGAACCAAAGACTCTATCGAATGCCCTGATTGAACGGCTCGAGTCTCAGCTGACGGCTGCCACTCGCGACGCGATCGCCGGCGATCCCTTGCTCCAGGAGTCGCCCTTCGCCGAGGTGCTGGCAAAGATCGTCTGTGCCCAGATCGTCCCGGATAGCCGCTATCGCACGCCTGACGCAGTGCGCACCAAGTTTCCGACCATCCGGCAGACGCTCGATGCCAACGTGTTCAACGCCGCGATCGCCAAGCGCTTCGATGTCGAGGATTACTTCTCGTCGGCGCCGAAGGGGTTCGTGCTGAAGGCGATTGCGGAGGCGATCAACCAGGACGAGGCCCGCAAGATCGCCGGCAAGACCAAGCAGGAGATCTGGAAGTTCGCGCTTGCCAATGTCGGCAAGACCGGCTGGCTGCCGAAGGAGCTACGCACGGTGCACTATAAGGGACCTGGCAGCGAGGGCTACAAGGCGCCGGCCGCGGTCGCGCCGGCGGCAGCTGCGAAGCCAGAGGCGAAGGCGCCGTCGATCCGCGAAGCCGTCAAGAAAGCCAAGGCTACTCGGGAGGCGAAGAAAGCCACGATCGCACAGAAGCGCCTCGCCAAGACGGCCGCGAAGAAAACCGCAAAGAAGCGCTGATTGCGATGGCAGGCGAGGCCCACGACGGCGTTGTGACGTTCGAGCGGCTGACGCTCGGCCGCGAGGCCGTGCTGCTCGGCAGGGTGCGCGTCGGCGAGATCCATGCGATCGAGGGCGATCGGCACCGTGCCTGCTTCCGCCTGCACCTACCGGAAGCCTCGGCCTCGACCAGCTGGCGCCCGGCCAGCGATGTCGACGACGCCAAGCGTCTCGCCCTGATCAAGATCAACGATTGGCTCAATGCGGCCGGCCTGGTGCCGGCGGGAGGGGTGAGATGTGGCATTTAGCAGCTGCGGAGGACTATCCCGATCGCTGGAGCGATCCGAAGCGCGATCGGCTGCGCTGTATTTGCAGCAACGGCTGGGAGGGCAGCTACTCTCTGGGATCCGCGTTCGATCACAATCCGACCTGTCAGCCGGTCTGCTTTCCGGGCGGTGCCGAGGAGTCCGTGTGCACCGTCGTGATCATTGTGGATCTGACGTCGTGAAACCCCATAAAGCTTTCCGCAAGTTCGGCCAGGCCTGCATGAACGCGCCAGCGGATGCGCAGCTGACTGTCGGCGTGTCCTGGATCGAGCGCAAGGGCTGGCGTGTGGTGATGATGGTTCACACCGCATCGCTGCATCTCGGCGCGATCGAGGCGCGCGGGCTTGCCAACATCTACGACAAGCACCACCGCGCGCCGGAGTGGCGCGGCAAGTCGACCGGCCTCGAATGGGTCGCGCCGGAGCTGCGCAATCTGGCTGACGAGGTCGAGGCCAAGAACAGGGCAGGCGAGATTCCGGCGGAAATGCTGGGCTTGATCGAAGCGAAAGGGATGGCCTGATGGTCGCCCATTCCTACAAAGGTCGCTTCGTCGCACCGATCCGCCTCGGTCTCGATCGAACGGGTGCCGCTGAGGACGCGGAACTGCTAGCGCGGCGTGAGCTGCTCGGTGCGGACTACGGGCCTGGCTTCCCCCTGGTCGTAATTTCTGCTCGCGATCTGTTCGATTTTCAAACGGTACCGGTCGAACGTGCCTCTGACGTCCGTTTGACGGGTGCCATCCTTTGCAGCGCGATCGAGCAACGCAGCCCATGTGACGAAGCAGAGGACGCGGTGTTCCTGGTCGAACATCGCAAACGCGATGCCTTCGAAAGGCTGGAGCTCGGTGTGGCGAGAT
This sequence comes from Bradyrhizobium sp. GW821-FHT13H06, assembly GCF_058803975.1. Taxonomy (NCBI): domain Bacteria; kingdom Pseudomonadati; phylum Pseudomonadota; class Alphaproteobacteria; order Hyphomicrobiales; family Nitrobacteraceae; genus Bradyrhizobium; species Bradyrhizobium sp. GW821-FHT13H06. The sequence goes on from NZ_JBXAPN010000007.1 coordinate 326,793, forward strand.
GGATCGGTAATAAGGGGCATTCTGAAATCTCCATTAGGCAATCCCTCGATTTTGATTGGTTCTGTCTTTCATCACAAGGGGTGGAACGGTGAAGCCTCCCGGCAAGTCCACCCTCGCAAAAATGCAGTACCAAGCGCAGATCGAGGCCGAGCGGATCGAGATCGTCCAGGACGCGCTGGTCGCTGGCGGGCAGCTGAAGGAGGCCGACGCCGGCATGACCGAGCGGCGCGATGCCTTCGCGGGCATCGTGCGTCTGCTCGACATGATCCAGAGTGACCAGGAGATCCTCGATCGGCTGGAGTATCGCGGGAAGTTTGCGGCCAAATTCATCGCCGAGAAGGCGGCCGAGGCGATCGAGGTGGGCGCCGGCGAGACCGAAGTCGAGGTCGAGCCGGAATGAGCATGCTCGAGCACGCGCTCGCCTTGGCCGCCCGCGGCTGGTCTGTCTTCCCATGTCATCCCGGCACCAAGCAGCCGCTGGTGAAGAGCGACGTTGCCGGCGAGGGCGGGCTGAAGCTGGCGACCACGGATGAGACGATGATCCGCGCCTGGTGGCAGCGCTGGCCGCAGGCGATGATCGGACTGCCGACCGGCGCGCCGATCGGCGCGTTCGTGGTCGACGTCGACGCCGGCGAGGACAAGGCGACCGGCGAGGTGTTTGAGGCCGCCACGCTGCAGATCAACCTCGAGCGCGCGATCGGCGCCCCGCTGCCGCCGACCAGGTACGCGCTGACGCCACGCGGCGGCGTGCATCTGTATTTCCAGCTGCCGGCCGACGGATCCGAGATCGGCAATCGCGCCAACCTGCTCGGCAAGGGCTCGCGGATCGATATTCGCGGCGAGGGCGGTTACGTCATTGCGCCGCCATCGTTGCGCAAGGACGGCGTGGCCTACGCCTGGGGCGACAAGCAGCTCGACGTGGCCATCGCGCCGGCGGCGTTGGTCGACCTGATCCTGCGCCGCGGCGCCTTCGAGGAGAAGCCGGCGCAAGGATCCGGCCAAGGATCCGGCATCGGCGCGCGCGCGGCCGCCGGCGTCAGGCCGCCGGGCGCCCGAGCGTCAGCGAACGGCGCAAACCAAGATGGCAAGGGCGACACGATCGCGGCCGGTGATGAGGCCGTGCGCAAATACGGCCTCTCGGCCCTCGATGCTGAGCTGCAGACTGTGCGCCAGGCGGGACAGGGCGGCCGGAACGATGCGCTCAACATCGCCAGCCTGAAGCTGGCTCAGCTGGTTGCCGCCGGCGCGCTCAATGAGAGCTTCGTGCGTGCTGCGCTCGAGAATGCGGCCGCGGACTGCGGGCTGATCCGCGACGATGGTCTGCGCGCGGTTCGCGCCACGATCGAGAGTGGATTCCGCAAAGGCCGATCGCAACCGCGCGACTTGAACGAGATCCGCCGCCAGGCGGCGGATCGGCAAAGCCGGCCGCGCGGCCGCAGAGACGTCGCGGGTGTGACTCGAGATGATGGCCGCAGGGAGGATGCCGACGCGGCCGACCGCGTGTCCTCTTCCGGCCGCCTCGGCGCCGCCGGCGACGCGCGGCCCCCAGATGATTTCAATCCTCCCGATTCTTCCGTCGCCCCTGCACCCCCACCGGGGACGAATGGCAAGCCAAGCTCCCAAACGGGAGCTGTGCCGCAATCTGCCGGCGGTTGGGGTGCAGGGGGCGAGCCGCCACGGCCACCGGCGGAGGCCGATGACGTCCGCAACATGCGCCTGGCATTCTTTCCGCTGACGGACCTCGGCAATGCTGAGCGCTTCCGTGAGCGCTACAAGGATCGGCTGTTGTGGTGCCCGGCGATCGGCTGGCTGACATGGGACGGCCGCCGCTGGAGCCGCGAGGGCGCCGAGGAGCTGGTCAAGATCGCCGAGCACGACACCGTGCGGATGATCCAGGACGAGGCGAAGGAGCTGAAGGCCAGCGGCTGCAAGGACGATCCGGACCCGCCGCGCGGGGCGCGCGACTTCGTCTTCAAGGTCGACCGCGACGGCAACAAGACGCTGTATTCCGACAAGGTCGCGGCCTGGGGCCGCAGCTCGGAGGCCGTCAACAAGCTCGGCGCGCTGTCGAAGCGCGGGGCGCCGTACTTCGCCGTGTCGATCGACAAGCTCGACGCCGACAAGATGAAGATCAATGTCCGCAACGGCACGCTGGTCGTCGCCAAGCGCGCGGAAGGCGACTATGTCGAGTTCCGTCCGCACGATCCAGCCGACATGATCACCAAGCTGGCGCCGGTCGACTACGATCCCGATGCGGAGCGGAAGGTGTTCGATGCCTTCCTCGAGCGCGTGCAGCCGCGGGTCGAGATGCGAGCCTTCCTGCAGCAGTGGCTGGGTGTGTCGATGACCGGCGTCACCGAGCAGCTGCTCGCCTTCCTCTACGGCAAGGGCTCGAACGGCAAATCAGTGCTGATGGATGCCGTGTCTTTCGTCGCCGGCGACTATGGCGAGACCGTCCCGATCGAGACGTTCCTCGACCACGGTAAATCGCGTGGAGCCGGCCAGGCCACGCCGGATCTCGCCATTTTGCCGGGCGTGCGCATGCTGCGGACCTCCGAACCGGAGAAGGGTGCAAAGCTGGCCGAGGCGCTGGTCAAGCTGGTGACGGGCGGCGAGCCTATCCAGGCGCGACACCTCAACCGCGATTTCTTCAAGTTCTATCCGCAGTTCAAGCTGACGATGTCGGGCAACTACCGGCCGACGATCTCGGGCACCGACGAAGGCATCTGGCGCCGCGTGCGCCTCGTGCCCTTCAGCGTCACCATTCCCAAGGAAGAGCGCGACATCCACCTCGGCGACAAGCTGCGCGCCGAAGGTGCCGGCATTCTCAACTGGCTGCTCGATGGTTTGCGCATCTGGCTCGACAAGGGGCTGCAGGAGCCTGAGGACGTCGTCCAGGCGACGGCCGAGTATCGGGCCGCCTCCGACCCGCTCGGCCGCTTCCTGGGCGCCTGTGTGGCCGACAGCATCGGGGATCGCGTGCAGTCGAGCGTGCTGCATCAGGTCTATGAGGCCTGGTGCAAGGCCTCAGGCGAGAACGCCTGGAAGAACCGCGGGCTATCGCTGGCGATGCAGGAGCGCGGCTACAAGAGTAAGCAGTCCAACGTGATGTGGTTCCTCGACATCAAGCTCACCAAGAGCGTGAACGACTTCGTCGATGCCGACGGCAACCCGCTGCGCATGCGTGACGACGGGGAAAAGGAGACGGCAGATGCCGGCGCGATCGAGATCTGACACGTGCGGCAAAGCTCGAAGAGCGGCGACGCATCCTCCCAACCTCCCAAAGTTGGGAAGAATCAAAGTCGGTTAAGCCGTTGAGTTTTCAGCGAATGGGAGGTTGAGGGAATTTCGGGAGCTTGTTTCCATACGTTACATGCGCGTGCGCGCGCAGGCACACATATGACAAACGGAAATAAGCTCCCAATCCTCCCAACCTCCCAATGGATTTAAGAAAGCCTTGTCTCGCAATGCTTTCTTGAGACGGGAGGATCGTTGAGGGGCCCTAGGCAAGCTCCCATGATCCTCCCGGAGAAACGGTACCCGACTGGTACCGTTTCTCGAACCGGCTTTCGGGCCGGGCCATCACCAGCAAATCGTGTGGAGATCGAGATGTTGGACTATGACGACGACGAAGTTGCCGGCGGCCTTCTCGCCGGAAGTGTTGGCGGAGATGCTCTCGGCCGATGCACGTGCAGAGCTCGCGCGGCCGCGGGCACCTGTTGATCCACGCGCTGCGCAGCTATCCGAAGGTGCTGAGGCCAAGTGGTGCGCGGTTGAGATTGCGTCCCGCGACGCTGTCGATGAGCTGGCAAAGCGCCGTTTTGGCATCTACCAGCCCGAATATGTAGAGACTGTCGTGAGCCGCGGTCGCAAGGTGGTACGTCGAGGGCCGATGTTTCCGGGGTACGTCTTCGTCTTCCTGTGGGACGGCAACTACGGTCGGTTGCTCGCTGTCGACGGCGTTGTCGGCACGTTGGGTCCGCTCTCCGACGAGGAGATCAGTCTGGTACGTGCCGTGGAGAACGGCCAACGATGGTCCGCAGCAAAGAAGCCTCGGCACCACAGCAAGCGAGGAGCTAAGCCGCGAAGGGTGGAAAAGTGTTTCCGACAGCTGCGCTCGCTTGACTCAGCTAAGCGGAATCAGGCACTGCAAGATCTCCTCAGTCTCTCCTAGTACCGGCTCGGTCAGCAAGCGGAACGGAGTAGGCGGTCAGAAGCGGTCGCGCTTCATCAATCCCTCACTGTATCCAAAGCAAAGCCCGGCCTCAGATCAGATCAGGCCGGGCTTTGTCGTGTCTAAGGTAAGCGGCGGGCTCAGCCGGCCCTCGCGTTTCCTCTTGGGACGACTACCTCCAAGGCCGCTTGCCCTCCCTGGTGCAAGCGGCCTTCCTTTCTAGGCGTAGTCGCCGTCCTTCTTCTGCCTGATGTAGTCGTAGACCTTCTCCCTGGTCGGGCCTGCTGCACGGATGGCGCCTGATGCTGCCTGACCGCTGATGTTGAACTTCTTTGCGATGTACTGCACCTCGTGCGGCTGCTGTGAGGCGCGAATGCGGTCGCCTTTCCCTACGTTCTTCGGATCGTCTGCCATCGGTTCCTCCTTGTTGGCCATCCGAGGCTAGCACAGATGCCGCCATGGAAGCGCTGGTACAAGACAGCCCGATGGCAGGCGCTGCGTATCGAGATCTTCGTACGCGATCTCTTCACCTGCCAATGCGGCTGCGGCGTGATCGAGGGCGACACTTCGAAGCTGGTGTGTGACCACAAGATCCCACACCGTGGTGATGAGCGCTTGTTCTGGGACAAGACCAATCTGCAGACGCTGCTCAAGACCTGCCACGATCGAGACAAGCAGAAAGCCGAGCAGTCCTCGCTGCACACCCGCGGCGTCTGGCACTGAGGGTAGGGCGGGTCAAAAGTCCACAAACTCCCTCTCCACGGACCGGCGGCTCTCCCATTCGCGGATTTTTTTCTGATGGACGACGTTTTCGACCTCTTCGGCAATCCGGTTCGCTCTGGCCGCGGCCAGCGCGGGCGGCCGCCGTATGAGCCGACGCCGGAAGATCGGAACAGAATCAAGCTGTTGCTGGCGCTCGGCAAGTCGATCGCGGTGATGGCGAACGCGCTCGGCGTCTCGCCGGCGACGGTGAAGCGGTATTTTAGAGCCGAACTCAAGGTGCGCGACGCGATGCGCGACCGCATGGAGTCGGCCTTCGCGATGAAGCTCTGGCAGGGCGTCGTCGACGGCAACGCCGGCGCCATGCGCCTGTGGCTGGCCTATGTCGAGCGCAATGACCGCATGCAGGTCGAGAGCAGCTTCGCCGCACAGCCGGCCGACAAGCCCGCGGCCGAGCGCATCGGCAAGAAGCTGATCGAGGAGCAGCGCGCGCTCGACGCCGACGCCGACCTGATGTCTGAGCTGGAACAGGAAGCGGCGGCGCAGAATGCGGTCCACTGAGGTTCTGCCGCGCTTCGCCTGCCCAGACTGGTGGGAGCGCATCCAGGCCAGCCAGATCCCGATGGCCGACGTGCCGCTGAACGAGGCCAAGGCGGCGAAGGCGCTGGCCTTCTTCAACCGGCTGCGGCTTCCCGACGTCCCCGGCACGCCGTCGATGGCGGAGGCCTGCGGCGACTGGTTCAAGGCCATCCTCTGCGCCTTCCTGGCGAGCGAGGATCCGGTCACCAGGCGGCGGCTCGTCTGGGAACTGCTTTGCATGGTGCCGAAGAAGAATTCGAAGACGACTTATGTCGCCGCGCTCGGCCTGACTGCGCTGTTCCTGGAAGAGGCACCGAACCGCCAGATGCTGATCGTCGCGCCGAGCCAGAACATCTCCGAGCGCTGCTTCGAGCAGGCGCAGGGCATGATCCGCCTCGACAAGAAGCTGGATGCGATCTTCAAGGTGCAGGACCACCTCAAGTGCATCACGCGTCGGAAGACGGGCACCCAGCTCGACGTCAAGACGTTCGACACTTCGATCGTGACGGGCGAGATCCCGATCCTCACGATCATCGACGAGCTGCACGAACTCGGCAAGAAGGCCAAGGCTGCCGCCGTGATGCAGCAGATCCGCGGCGGCGGCATCACGATGCAGGGCGGCCAGGTGCTGATGATCACGACGCAGTCCGACGAACCGCCGGCCGGCATCTGGCGCAACGAGCTGAAGAAGGCGCGCGCGATCCGTGACGGAAAGGGAGGCCCCAACCCGATCCTGTTGCCCGTGCTCTACGAGTATCCGCACGAGCTGCAAAAGGACCAGGAGTACTGGCGCAACGTCGACAACTGGTCGCTGTTGCTCCCCAACCTCGGCCGCTCGATCGACCCGCAGCGCCTCCTCGAGGACTACCAGAACAACGGCAAGGCGAATGAGGAAGCCGAACAGATCTGGGCCTCGCAGCATCTCAACATCGAGATCGGCGTCGGCCTCGGCGCCGACGGCTGGCGCGGCGCGGACTTCTGGGAAGGCGCCGCCGACGAAACGCTCACGCTTGAATCATTGCTCGCGCGTTCCGAGGTCGTGACGCTGGGCGCCGATGGCGGCGGCCTCGACGATCTCCTTGGCCTGGCCGTGATCGGCCGCGATCGCGAGACGCGCGAGTGGCTGTCCTGGTGCCACGCCTTCGCCGATCCGAAGGTGCTGGATCGGCGAAAGGAGATCGCGCCGCTGCTGCGAGACTTTGCCGAGGAGAAGTCGCTGACGATCGGCGACGGCCCCACGCGCCACAAGCGTTTCGTCGAGCTGGTCGCGCAGGTGCGTGCCTCCGGCCTCCTGCCGCAGAAGGATGCCGTCGGCGTCGACCCGAACAACGCCGCGGCCGTGTTCGAGGCGCTGGCCGAAGCGGGCATCCAGCCCGAGCAGATCCGCCGGCTGATGCAGGGGCCGGCCCTGGCGCCGGCGATGTACGGACTCGAGCTGAAGCTCGATGACGGCACGTTCTGGCACGCGGACCAGCTGCTGATGGCGTGGGTGATGGGCAATGCCAAGGTCGAGCAGAAGGGCAATCACCTCCTGATCACCAAGCAGATCTCCGGCCGTGCCAAGATCGATCCGCTGATCGCGCTGTTCGAAGCGGCGATCCTGATGAGCTGGAATCCGCAAGGCGTCATGGACATCAGCGATTTCCTCAAGAATGCGGTGATGGCCGGATGAGCTGGCTCACGTCATGGTGGCACAAGCCTGCGCTGAAGGTGCAGGATCCCCAGAACTCGCGGCGCGGCTCCAGCGACAATTGGGCCGGGCGCGACGTCGGGCCCGATGGCGCCATGCGGCTGTCGTCGTTCTGGTCCTGTGTGCGCCTCAACGCCGAGACCATCTCGACGCTGCCACTCGGCATCTATGAGCGCCAGCGCGACGGCAGCAAGGCGCCGGCGGACGGTCATCTGCTGTACGGCACGCTGCATGACAGCCCGAACGCCGACCAGACCGCGGCGGAGTTCTGGGAGAGTCAGGTCATCTCGCTCTGCATCTTCGGCAACGCCTATTCGCTGAAGGACAAGCGGGAGGATGGCTCGATCATCTCTCTGACGCCGCTGTCGGCGGCGCCGGGCGACATGGATCGCAAACGCGACGACAAGGGCGTCCTGCGCTACAGCTTCACCCATCGCGGCAAGCGCTACATCGGCCTCACCGAGGATGACGTCTTCCACATCCGCGGCTTCGGCGACGATGGTAACGGCGGCGGTCTCTCGGTGATCGCCTTCGCGCGCCAGAGCCTGGCGATCGCCGAGGCGATCGGCGCCTCCGCCGGCGCGACGTTCAAGAACGGCATGAAGAGCTCGATCTTCTTCACGGCGCCTCCCGGCGTGAAGATGGACCAGGGCCAGCGCAGCGATTTTCGCAAGGCCTTCATCGACCCCTATATCGGCGGCGAGACGACCAATGCTGGTCTACTCGAGCATGGCTTCGACGTCCGAACCGTCAGCCTGCCGCCGAAGGATGCCGAGATGCTGCTGACCTGGCGCTTCTCGGTCGAGGACATCTGCCGCTGGCTGCGCGTGCCGCCGGTTTTGATCGGCCACTCCGCCGACGGGCAGACCATGTGGGGATCCGGCATCGAGCAGATCATGCTCGGCTGGCTTACCCTCGGCCTGCGGCCATACCTGACCCGCATCGAGCAGGCCATCAAGAAGCGCCTGGTTGTGCCGAAGGAGCGCGGGCGGATCTTCGCCGAGTTCAACGTCGAGGGCCTCCTGCGCGCCGACAGCGCCGGCCGCGCCGCGCTGCTGTCGTCGCTGGGGCAGAACGGCTACCTCACGCGCAATGAAGGCCGCGCGCTCGACAACCGGCCGCCGAAGCCTGGCGGCGACGTGCTGACCGTGCAGTCCAACCTGGTGCCGCTCGACATGCTCGGCAAGCTGCCGCCGCGGCCGGTGCAGCCCGCTCCTGGAGAACCCGTGCCATGAAGCTCAAGAACGCGATGACGGCGCCGCGAACGAAGGACTTTCCGTTCCAGGTCAAGGAAATGGACGAGTCCGGCCGCCTTAAAGGTTACGCCTCTGTCTTCGGCGTGCGGGATAGCTACAACGAAGCCGTGCAGCCCGGCGCGTTTGCAGACAGCCTCGCCCGCCACAAGCGGGAAGGGACGTTCCCGCTGATGCTCTGGCAACACGACACCTATGAGCCGATCGGCGTATGGGACGACTTCGCGGACGATGGCAAGGGCCTCTATTCCGAGGGCGAGTTGCTCATCAAGCAAAGCGTCCCTACCGCCGACAAGGCATACAGCTTGTTGAAGGCCAAAGCCGTCCGCGGGCTTTCAATCGGATACCGCGAGGTCGACGTGGAGCCGGCGAAGGATGGTGAGCCGCGCAAGCTCATCAAGCTCGATCTGCTTGAAGTCTCCATCGTCTCGTTTCCGGCGAACCGCCGCGCGCTCGTCGACGGCGTGAAGGGCGAGGCGCTGGGCGAGTTCGCGCGCCGCCTGCGCGACGGTGAGCCGCCGTCAATCAAAGAGTTCGAGGATGTCCTGCGCGAGGCAGGCATCCCGAAAGCCATGGCCGTGCAGATCGCCTCTGTCGGTTATGCGAAAGCTGTTCGGAGCGAGTCCGAGAGCGGCGAGGCGATCAAGTCCGCGCTGAGCGACGCTCTCGCGTCGCTGCGCTCCATCACCACCAAACCCTGAAGGGGAATCACATGAAGCGTTACACGCCGTTGCTGGCATTCGCCGGCATCGTTGCGATCGCGTTTGTCGCGGTCGTTGTGCTCGACTACTCCGCCGTTGCACATGCTCACGCCTTTGGCGGCATCGTCGCCGATGCCGCGGGCCTTGCCACGCTCGAGAAGCAGATCACCGAGATGGCGGTCGAGCTGAAGAAGGCCGCCGATGACGTCAAGAAGGCGGGCGAGACTACCCAGACCGAGCTGAAGAATCTCGGCAACATCACCACCGAGACCAAGAAGTCGGCCGACGACGCGCTGATCAAGCACACCGAGATCAGCCAGCGCATGACCGAGCTCGAGCAGAAGATGACGCAGCTGCGGCAGGGCGGCGGCCCGGAGCGTCAGAAGACGATTGGCGAGCAGGTGGTCGAGAATGCGGAAGTGCTGGACTTCCTGAAGTCTGGCCGCAAGGGCCGGGTCTCGATGAAGCTGAAGGCGATCATCTCGTCGCTCACCACGGATGCGAACGGATCCGCCGGCGACCTGATCGTGCCGCAGCGTCTGGCCGGCATCATCACGCCGCCCCAGCGCCGCATGACGATCCGCGATCTCATCACGCCTGGCCGCACCAACTCCAACGCGATCCAGTACGTCAAGGAGACCGGCTTCACCAACAGCGCCGCGACCATGTCGGAAACCTCCGGCGCCAGCAAGCCGCAGTCCGAAATCAAGTTCGACCTGATGACCACCAGCGTCACCACGGTCGCGCACTGGGTGAAGGCGACCCGGCAGATCCTGTCCGACGTACCGCAGCTGCAGTCCTATATTGACGGCCGCCTGCGCTACGGTCTCGCCTATGTCGAGGAGGGCCAGCTCCTCAACGGCAGCGGGACCGGCACGGACCTCAACGGCATCAACACCCAGGCGACCGCCTACGCGGCGCCGATCGTGCCGTCCGCCGCGGGCAGCCTGACCAAGATCGACGTCATCCGCCTCGCCATCCTGCAGGCCTTCTTGGCGGAGTACCCGGCCAACGGCATCGTGATGCATCCGTCCGACTGGGCCGACATCGAGCTGACCAAGACCGACGTCGGCGATTATCTGATGGCGAATCCGCAGGGCGGCATCGAGCCGCGGCTGTGGCGCCTGCCGGTGGTCGAGACGCAGGCCGAGACCGTCGACAACTTCCTGGTCGGCGCCTTCCAGCTCGGCGCGCAGATCTTCGATCGCGAGGATGCCAGTGTCGAGATCTCGACCGAGGACGGCGACAACTTCATCAAGAACCTGGTCACCATCCTCGCCGAGGAGCGCCTGGCGCTCGCGGTCTACCGTCCCGAGTCCTTCATCAAGGGCACGTTCACGGGAGCGCTCGCGGCCTGATCGAGCGCAGCGAGTGATGGGGGAGCCCGCGCCGGCAACGGCGCGGGCTTTTCCGTGTCTAGGGTAAGGGCAGAGCAAACCAGGAGCGAGAAGCCATGAGGCTCAAGATGACGGACCAGCTGCACATCAGCTCGGTGTCGCGCGACACGTTGAAACCCGGCCAGGAGATCGAGGTCAGCGATTCCCTCGGCGAGGAGCTGCTGAAGAAGCACCCCGACAAGGTCCAGCGCATGAAGGCCGAGCGCAAGCCGCGCAACAAGGCCGAGAAGGCGCCCGACAACAAGTAGAGGTCCGGCCCAAGCCGGCTCTCGATTTCAGGAAGCGGGCATTCCGCCCGCTGACGACCAGCGGTGCGCCTGGCGCGCCATAGCAGAAGGGGAAGAACACATGCGTCGCTACAAGGTCAGCGTCACCACGGCCGCGGACGGCACCGCGACCGCCTACACGCCGCGCTTCGATGGCAAGATCCACAGCGTCCACTACGCGAAGGACGGCAGCAATGGCTACACCGATGGTGTCGATTTCACCATCACGGCTGAGGCGACCGGCGAGAACATCTGGACGGAGGCGAACGTCAACGCCTCGACCGTGCGCTATCCGCGCGCGGCGACGCATTCGCAGGTCGGTGCGGCCGCGCTCTATGCCGCCGGCGGCACTGCGGTCCTGGAGCCGGTCGGCATGGCCAGCGATCGCGTCAAGATCGTTCTGGCCCAGGGCGGCGCCTCCAAGGTCGGCGTCTTCCACGTCCTGGTCGACAATCGCTAGGCGCGCTTCCTGCGGGCCGGATTATCGGAGAATCACCATGAGCACAGGTCTGACGATCCGGTCCGCTCTCGCGGTTCAAACCGCGGCTTATGCCGACGGCGACGCCGTCGGCCCGCTCCGTACGCTGTCGAACTTTGCGCGAGGCAAGGGCGGATCCGGGATTATCACCCGCTTCGCCCTGCACTCGTTGACGAACATCACGGTGCAGACCTTCCTGCACATCTTCGACAGCAACCCCTCGGCGTCGACCTTCACCGACAATGCTGCCTTGGTGCTGGCAGCCGCCGATCGCGCCAAGCTCCTGAAGAGCATTGCGATTGCTGCCGGCGACTGGGTCGCGCCGGTGGGCGTCAATCCCTGGTACACGGTCGAGCTCATCGGCGTCGGCGCCGCAATCCCGTATCTCTACTACGACATGGCTTCGCCCGATCGGAATCTCTATTTCGCGATCGAGGCCGATGGCGCCATCACGTTCGGCAGTACGTCCGATCTCGCCGCTATCATCTCGGCCGAGAACAACTGAGGGACGCCGCAGTGGCCGACGTCAAGACACATGTGCTGCGCGCTGCCGTTGGGACAGCGAACGCCCCCCAATTCGCCGCAGGCCACGCGCCGTCTGGTTTTCATTGGGAATTTGTCACGCTGAACGGAGCGCGCGTGACGCTGAACGGCGTCTATGTCGTGGTGCTGGCGGCTAATTAGGATCGGGGCATGTGAGCTTTTTGCATCATATCCTCGCGTCATCTCCGGGGCTCGGAAGGCCGGAGCGATCGGCGACAGCCTGACCGCGGACGCCGTCGGCAACGGCTGGACGAACTGGGGATGGCTCGCGTGGGCGAGGCGATACCTCAATGATCGATTGGACATCTCGACGTCGAATGTCTTTGCGGTCGGCGGTGCCAGTGTTGAGGAGGTGCGCACCCTGCAATTGCCGCAGGCGCTGGCTGCTGATCTCGACATCTGCTTTGTCATGTGCGGACAGAACAGCCTCGACGGAAGCCCGGCTTCGACCGCCACGATTTGGGCCGATCTGCAAGCGATTTATGACGCGCTGCTACAGCGCGGGACATTCGTCGTGACTATCCCGCTTCGCGTCCACGGCTCCGCGGCGCCGCAGAGCGCAGACGTCGTTTTCCAGGCATCGGCGCTCAATCGATTGATCATCGATTACGCATGGTCCAGACCCGGAATACTGCCCATCGACATGAACCCGCGCTATCTCGACTTTGCGACCGGGCAGGCAATCTCCGACTTTTTGCGCGATGGTATTCACGATAACCAGCCGTCTGCAAGAGCCGGTGGCCGGGTCGTGGCAGACGGGATCTCTCCGTTCCTCCCCGCATTCGACGATCGGTTTTCGGTGCTCGGCGACACCTACGACGCCACCAAGAACCCGCGTGGCAACCTGCTCGCCAATGGCCTGCTCAGCGGCACGGGCGGCGGTGTCGCGAACGGTGCATCCGGCACGGTTGCCGCGAGCTGGTCGCTTCAGCGCAACGCGAATAGCGGCGCGTCCGCGGCCGGATCGAAACAGACTGTTGCAGGCTACACCAACCTCGCCTCGCAGCGGATTACGATCGGCGGCACGTCTGACGGGACCGGCCTGGTGCTGGCGAGCGAAGACCTGATCGCGAACGTCAGCGAAGGCGACGTGCTTCAGGCCGAAATGCAGGCTTCTTGGAACCTGTCGACCGCGGACTTAATCGGAGTCGGCTTGAACCTCGTCTATTACAACGCCGGGTTTGGGATCGTGACGCAGACGTGGGACGGGTACTATTCGCCGAGCAACGGCGCGCTGCCGTCCGGTACCGATAGCGTGATATTCAAGACCGAACCGCTGGTGGTGCCGTCCGGAGTGTCTCACGTCTTCCTCGCCGGCACCGTGCAGCCGCCGGCGTCGGGCAGTCCAAGCGGAAGCATCGACTTTTCTCGCGCGTCTGTGCGCAAGGTGATTTAGGCGCCTGCGCCGTCCGCTCCCTTCAAGGCAGCGGATGGCGACCTAACCACCCCCTCTCTAAATAGCTTTCCCGGAAAGACCACCCATGCATCCTTCCGAGCGCGTGCTCATCACGCCGCCGAGCGCGGACGTCTTGACCCGGGACGAGGTCAGGCAGCACCTTCGCGTCGATTCCGACGACGATAATGATCTGATCGACGGCATGATCCTGGCCGCCGTCGGCCAGCTCGATCCGGCCGCAGGCGGGTGGCTCGGCCGGGCGCTGCGGCCGCAGACCTGGGAGCTGCAGCTGCGGGACTTCTGGCAGCGCGAGTGCGGCGAGCCGGATCTGATCGTGCTGCCATATCCGCCGCTGATCTCGATCGACAGCGTGACCTATGTCGACGGCACAGGCAGCACGCAGGCGCTTGCGGCCGGGACCGGTTATCGCGTGCTGGGGCAGGGGGCGATCTGCCAGGGCATCGCGCCGCCCTATGGCGAGAGCTGGCCGTCCGTGCGCTGCGACGCCGCGGCGGTGAAGATCCGCTTCACCTGCGGTTATCCGCCGGCGGATGCGCAGGCAGCTCCGCCCGTGGTCGACCGGCTGCCGGCGGCGATCAAGGCCTGGCTGAAGCTCTATGTCGGCGCGCTCTATCAGTTCCGGGAGAACGTCGTCTCGGGCCCGGGCGGCCAGCCCGTCGAGCTGCCCGCGCACATCATGCAGATGATTTCGCCGTACCGCGTCTACAGCTGATCCCCACCACAGGAGAGACCACCCATGGCCGACCTCACCATCACCGCGAACAACGTCGTCGCCGCCGCGAATGCCATCATCGTCCGAAGCAACAACGCGGGCGAGACCGTCGCCGCCGGGAAGACGGTCTATCTCTCGTCGACCACGAAGAAGTGGATGCTCGCGGACAGCAATTCGGCGACGGCGGAGGCCCGGAAGGCCGGCGGCGTTGCGCTCAATGGTGCCGCGCTCAATCAGCCGCTGGCGGTCGCAACCGGCGGCGATGTCAATATGGGCGCGACGCTCACGCCGGGCTCGCCTTACTATCTCAGCGAGACACCGGGCGGCATCCAGCCCGCCGCCGACCTCGGCGCCGGCGAGAACGTCTGCCAGATCGGCCTCGCCAAGGATGCGAGCACGCTGACGATCGCCATCCAGGCGCCCGGGGTCACCCTGTGATCTCCGGCGTCACGCTGTAATCGGGCATCGTCATGACCGGCGCCGGCGCGCTCCGCCATCGCATCGCTTTCGAGCGCCGCGAGTCCGTCGACGACGGCTATGGCAACACGCAGGCCGATTACGTCCAGCAGTTCGTGGTCTGGGCCGGCGTCAAGGCCCGCTTCGGCGGCGAGGAGGTGACGGCGGCTCGACTCTCCGGCCAGCAGCCGGTGACGATCACGGTGCGGCGGAGCTCGCAGACGGCGCAGATCAAAGCGGACTGGCGCGCGCGCGATGCGCGGACCGGCGAGATCTACAACATCCGCTCGATCGCGGATCCGACCGATCGCAGCGCTTTCCTCGAGCTGCTCTGCCAGACGGGCGTCGCGACGTGAAGACCGTCCTGATGAAGCGCAGCTTCGACTACCGCCCGCGTGCCGGCGTGATCATCGCCTATGCCGCAGGCCGGACCTACCAACGCGTTCCGGAGGCTGCGGTGCGCGCGATCGTTTCAGCACAGGCAGGTGAGATTCATGGCAACGAAGGTCGAGGGCCGCGCGCGGCTGCTGGCGAAGATGCGGGCGCTGCCGGTCGAGGTCCGATCCGCGATTAAGCAGGCGCTCGCCCAGGGCGCGGACGAGATCACGGATATGCAGAAGCGGCTGGCGCCGGTCAGCGCGACGGGATCGCACGGCAATCCGCCGGGCGCGTTGCGCGACAGCATCGTGCAGACCTGGGGCGGCGAGAAGGCGCGTTATTCGTCGCTGGCCGGCAGCGCCGGCGCCGGCGATCCGGATCTCACCGTCAGGATCTCTGCCGGCAACAGCAAGGTGCGTTATGCGCACCTGGTCGAATTCGGGACGTCGCCGCATTTGAACGGTGGCAAGTTCAAGGGCACGGAGCATCCCGGCACGGTGGCGCAGCCGTTTTTCTATCCGGCCTATCGCGCGCTCCGCAAGCGCGTCAAATCCCGGATCTCGCGGGCGACCAACAAGGCGGCGAAGAAGGTCGCAGCAAAGTGACCAGCCCCTCGCTCGAACTGCAGGGCGCGATCGTGGCGCGGCTGAAGGCCTATCCGGCTTTGGCATCTCTCGTGGGGCCGCGCGTTTATGATCGCGTGCCACCGGAAGTCGAGTTCCCTTATGTGTCTTGGGGGCCGGATCAAATGGTGTCGGACGATTCCGACTGCATCACAGCCTTCGAAATCTCTATCCAGATCGACGCATGGTCGCGCGCCGTCGGCTTTCCCGAGGTCAAGCAGACTGCGGAGGCGGTGCGGGCTGCCCTGCACGATCACGATCTCGCCCTGGCCGAGAACGCGCTGGTGTCGATCCTGCACCGCCAGACCCGCAATTTCCGTGATCCCGATGGACTGACCAGTCACGCAGTCATCGAGTTCGTCGCGCTGATCGAGCAACCCCAGCCTTAACAGGAGAACAAACCCATGGCCGATCCAACCACCGTCAAGTTCGGCAAGTTTCGCGTGCTGCTCGGCAACGATGCTGACCCGATCGTCTATGCGGCGCCCTGCGGCTTCACGTCGAAGTCCCTGACGCTGACCAAGGAATTGACCGACGTCAATCTGCCCGACTGCGACGATCCCGATGCGGTCGCCTGGGTCGGCCGCGATGCCTCGAGCCTGTCGGCCTCGATCTCGGGCGAGGGCGTGCTCGCTGCGGAGTCGGTCGAGACCTGGCTCGATGCCTGGGAGGACGTCGACAGCGTGCCGGTCAAGATCGAGGTCGAGTTTCCGGCCAAGACGATTACCTGGACCGGCTTCATGCATGTCGCGACCTTTACAGCCGGCGCCGAGCAGGGCGGCCGGGCGACGGCCAACGTCGAGATGCAGAGCGACGGCGAGCTCGTGCGCGTGGTGACGCCTTGAGCCGTGACGCGTCGGTCACGCTCGATTGGGCGGACGGAACCTATCATTTCCGTCTCGCCTGGGGCGAGCTTGCCAAGCTGCAGGAAGCCTGCGACGCCGGGCCGTTCGTCGTCCTCGATCGGTTGCATAGCAAGGCCTGCAGGATCGAGGACATCAGCAACGTTTTGCGGCTCGGCCTGGTCGGCGGCGGCTTGGCGCCGGTCGACGCTCTGAAGAAAACCCGCGCCTATGTCGAGGCGCATCCGCCGGCGGAAAACCTGCTCTATGCGATCGCGGTTCTTTCCGCCGGTTGCTACGGCGCGCCGGAGGAGCAGATCGAAAAAAAATCCGGGGCTCCGGACCGGGCGGGACTCGCGTCGACGATCTCCCCAATGGAAAAATCCGGTTCGGAGCCATCTACGGCGCAGCCGGAAAACTGAACCTGTCGCCGCAGCAGGTCGACCGCATGTCGATGTGGCAATTCTACGCAATGATTGCGGGGCAGCTCGACAGCGGCAACGGCCTGACCGACGCCGAGACCGACGAGCTCTGGGATTGGCTCAAGTCTAAGGAATAGATGGCGTGGCAACCGATCTCGAGCGCCTGGTCGTTTCCCTCGAGGCGAACATTTCGAAATATGAAAAATCGCTGGCGAAAGCGGTCGGGCAGACCGACGCGACCGCAAAGACGATCGAGGGGCGGTTCAAGCGGATCAATCCAAGCGTCGCCGACACCTTTCTCAATTCGTTCAGTCGCGGCCTGGTCGGCGCCGCTGCCGGCGCGCTGGCGCTCGAGCAGTCGATCGGCGGCATCCGCCGCGCGATCGGCGAGGTCGACGATCTCGGCGATATGTCCGAGCGCGTCGGCCTGTCGACCGATGCGATCCAGGCGCTGCGGCACACGCTCGGCCAGGCCGGCGGCGACGCCGAGCTCGCCGATCGCGCGTTCGACAAGTTTTCCGACAGCATCGCCAAGGCCTCGCTCGGCAGCGGCTACCTCGCCGAAGTATTCAAGGCGAATGGCGTCGCGCTGCGCGACAGTAGCGGCACGCTGCGCGAGAACGAGGCGCTGCTCGTCGACTTCGCTCGCCTGGTCACGAATGCCGAGACGCCGCAGGAAAAGCTGCGCCTCGCGACCGAGGCATTCGGCCGCCAGGCCGGGCCGAAGATGGTCGGCACGCTCAAGGAAATCGCCGAGCAGGGCCTGCCGGCGCTGATCGAGAACGCAAAGGCCGCCGGCGTGGTGCTCGACCAGGGACTGATCGACAAGGCCGGCGAGCTCGACAAAGCGTTTCGCAAGATCGAGGAGCGGGCCTCGACAGCCTATAAAAAAATCGCCGTTGATTGGGGCGGGCCGGCGCTGCTCGAGACCTTCAAGGGTCTGGAGATCGCGGTCAAAATGTTCGCGCTCAGTTTCGACCTGCTGGCCTCTGGCCGCGTTCGCGAGGCGATCGGATTGATCGACCGCTTTGAAGCCGCCAAGCAGCGCATGACGGTCGGCGGGGAAGGCGTCCAGATGACGCAGGAGGATGCCGGCAAGTTCTATGACGCGGTCGGCATCCAGCCGGAGCGGATCCGCGTCGACGGCGGCCGTAAAACGAAACTTCCGGCCGACACGGGCGGCGTCGACAAGACCGACGCATTCGAGCGCGAGGTCGAACAGACCAAAAAGCGCATCGCCGTGCAGGAGGCCGAGACCGCGGCGATTGATCTCGGCACCTACGCACGCGAGCGGGCGCGCAAGACTGTCGAGCTCGAGACGGCCGCCAAGGCGGCCAACAAGCAGGCCGGCCTCGACGCGAATACGGTCACGGAAGCGCAGCGCGTGCAGATCGATGCGCTCGCCGACGCCTATGCGCGATCCAAGGCGGCGGCCGAGGATGCAAACGGACCGCTGCTGAGTTTTGCACGGGCGGCGCGCGATACGAATGCGCAGCTGCAGGGTGCGGGCCTGAACGGTCTGCATTCATTCGAGGATGCGCTGCTCGGTGTCATCACGGGGACGGAGAGCGCGGCCGATGCCTTCAAGGCAATGGCGAATTCCATCATTGCCGATCTGGCGCGCATCGCGATCCGCCAGGCGATCACGGGGCCGATTGCCGGCGCACTTGGCGGCCTGTTCGGCGGCGGCGGTGGCGGCTCGGTGGGGACGATGCAGATCGGATCGCAGCTGTTTCCGAAAATCGGGTTCAATGCGCAGGGAACCGACAATTGGCGCGGCGGTCCGACCTGGGTCGGCGAGCGCGGTCCGGAGATCGTCAACCTGCCGCGCGGCGCGCAGGTCATTCCGAATAGTGTCGCACGCCGGGCTGCGTCGGGCACCACGATTCAAAACACGTTCATGGTTGCCGGCGACGTGGCGCCGGGCACCATCGAAAAACTCGAGGCGGCCGTGGTCGCTGCGCATCGCAAGGTTGACCAAGTCAATCGCGTGATGGTGACGACGCAACGCATGCAGACGACGGGGGTCGGTTGATGGGCGACGTCGAATTTCCGCGGGCGCTACTGCGCGAGCGGTCGCATGCGTGGAATCTTGCCGGCGTCGCCGTTGCTGGCGGGGCGATCGCGAGCGGCGTCGGTACGCTGACCCGCTCCGATGGCGGCGGATACTGGACCTGCCAAATGTCGGAAATCGGCCTGTCTGGCCGGTCCGGCCAGGCGGTGCCTGATCGTGGCCGCGATCGCCAGCGGATCTCGACCTTGCTCTGGCGGGCCGTCCGCCAGGTCGCCGCCGGGGGCGTCAATAATCTCATCGTGCCGCGCAATGATGCGCTGTTCCGGCCATGGCCGGAGGGGGTCGCGCAGGCGCCGATCGCGCTGCCGCACAGCGACGGCGCATGGTTCTCTGACGATATGGGCTATTACCAGCCCGTGATCGATATCGTCGCGGCCGGCGCGGCCGCCTTGCGGGCAACCTCGCTCGAGATCGAGATCGCCAATTCCGGCGCGCTGCTCGGCGGCGAGAGTTTCTCGATCGATCATCCGACCTGGGGCTGGCGGCTCTATGAGATCGCGACGGTCGACATGGTGTCGGACAGCGAGGCGACCATCACGTTCAATCCGCCGCTGCGCGAGGCCGTGGCTTCGGGCGAAAGCCTCGAGTTCGACCGGCCGCGCTGCCTGATGCGGCTGGCGCAGCCGTCGTCGATGGATCTGCGGGTCGTGCCGTGGACGTTCAACAGTGCAAGCGTCGATTTCGTCGAGGCGCCGATCACATGAATTTTTCCGACGAGGAGCTGGCGCAGCTGCAGTCCGGTGTCGCCAATCTCGGGATATTCTTTCGCCTCGACGTCGAGCCGGAGCCGGTTCGGATCTGGCTCGGCTTTGGCGCGATCGAGCCGGGCGTCAACGTGTTTGATCCGGCCGGCGCGCGGTATCGCGGAATGCGTGTCCTGCTCGACCTGCCGCAAATCTCGCAGCTGCTCAACGGCGCGGCCGAGCGCGTCGAGTTCGTCCTGTCCGGCGTCGCCGGCGACGTCGCCACGATTGCATCGGGTGACGACGCCGAGCAGGTCAAGGGAAAGGCGGTCGTTGTCGGCTTTGCGCTGATGGGCGCCGACTTCCAATTGATCGGCCCGGTGCATTGGCTGGCCTATTACGTTGCTGATTTTCTCGGGGGCGAGCAGGTCGCGTCCGCCGGCGGCCTGATCACGCGCACGCTGACGCTATCCTGCGGCACGCGGTTCACGGGTCGGCGCCGACCGTCCTTTTCCTACTATTCCGATGCGGATCATCAGGCGCGCTTTCCTGGCGATACGTTCTGCGACTTCACGGGCAAATATGCGCACGGGTTCAGCAAGAAATGGCCGATCTTCTGATGCAACTCGCAATCTATCTCGATCGCGTCGCCGGGCGCGATTGCGCCTATGGGGTTCATGACTGCGCGACGCTGATGGCTGACTGGCTGATCACGTGCGGGTATCCCGACGCGATGCCGGACCGGCGAGGCGCCTACGCGACGGAGGCCGAGTATAGGGCCGCTATCCGCAGCGAAGGCGGGATGGTGGCGGCGTGCCGGCGGCGCTTTGCGCGGGTCGGGCTGGCGGTGGTCGCGCAGCCGGCGGCCGGCGACGTTGCGCTGGTCCTGGCGCCGAACGCGCGCGGCCTGCGCGTTCCCGCTGGCGCGATCGCGATGGATCGAGGACGTGTTGCGCTGTTGTCGTGGCCGCGCGGTGTCGTGGTCGCGACGTTGCCTGTCCTGGCGGCGTGGAGTGTCGGCCGTGGCTGAGACGGTTGGCGCGCTCATTTTCGCCTCGATCGAGGCTGCCGGCGTAGCCGGAGCGGCTTCTCTTGGAACGACGGCGATCGTCGGAACGCTAACGGTCAACGCCGTGGTTGGTGCGGCCGTGCTCACAGCGGCGACGATTGGGCTGCAATATGCGCTCAACAATCCGCAGGTTCCGAAGCCGGAGAACGGCGCGCAGGTTCTCCGGCAGGCTGTGCCGCCGCGGCAGCGGGGTTATTGGATCAACAGGCTCGGCGGCGCCTATATGTTCTATGAGGCCGACAGTCCGCCGTCACGCTCCTATGATGTCATTGCGTTTCACTCCGGGCGGGTCGAGACCCTGCTGTCGCTGTACCTGGGCGATGATGTCGTAACGACGACGCCGTCCGTCCTCACGGGCGGCGCGGGCAGCGTGGATGCGCTGTCGGACGGCAGCTACGGAGGCAATGTTGCGATACAGACGCGGCTCGGTGGCCTCGCGCCGGCGCCGATGACCAGCATGCCTGCGAATTGGGATTCGGCGCATGTCGGCAATGGCATTGCCTATGCGTCGGTCATCTGCACTGCGCCCGGCAATCCTGAGGATTTCACGAAGAAATTCCCGCGGGGCCGGCCGGATCTCTCCGTCGTTGCGAGGTGCGCGCCCGTTTTCGATCCGCGAGACGGCGCGCAATCGCGGTCCAATCGGTCCACCTGGCTGGCGTCACCAAACCCGGTGCTGCAGCTGATGGACTACATCACCGAGGCGGATGGGGGTATGGGGGAGGAGTTCGACGTCCTGTTTCCGCCCGACGTGCTGGCGCAATGGATGGTGGAGGCGGAGCTCTGCGACATCGATGTCGGCGGCCGTCCGCGCTACAAGTCGGCCGGATTTTACCAGTTCGATAATTCGCCGGAGAACGTCGTCAACAAGATCCTCGCGACCTGCGACGGATGGATGGTGGAGAATGGCGACGGCAGCCTGGCGCTGACGGTCGGCGTCTACCGGGATCCGGTCGAGCCGCCGCTGTCGTCGGATCATATTCTGGGCTGGAGCTGGCGGCGCGGCCAGGCCGACGAGGAGTCGGTCAATCAACTCGACGTCACCTATACCAATCCGGATCTCGCCTACACGACCGACCAGATTGACTCCGTCAGGGACGAGGCGGCGATCGCGCGCGCCGGTATCGTGCGCGCGAGGCCGCTCGACCTGTCCTGGGTGCAGGATGCCGACCAGGCGGCGACACTCGCGGGGCGGGCGCTGCTGCGCCTCAATTCGGCGATGGCTGGAACATTCGTGACGACGCTCTATGGCCTCCGATATCTGGGCCAGCGCTGGGTCCGGGTGCAGCTTCCTGAAGTGAGGGGGCTTGAGGATTGCGTCGTCGAGATCCAGGACCGCGGCGCGATCGATCTGGTGAACGGCCGCGTGACCTTCTCATGGAATCTGGTCGATCCCGACGCGTTGCTCGCCCTGCAATAGCAATCTGCTTTTTTTCTGTAATCAAAGAAGGTCTTCCCGATGGCGATCATCAAGACTGCCGCCGAAATCTTTCGCCGCTACGTGACTGCCGGCGTGCCCGCGTCAGGGCCGAATCCGGTCGTCAAGGACGATGTGATCGCATGGGGAACATTCCTCGAGACGATGCTCAATGCAGGCGCGGGCGCCGCTGGTCTTGCTTATGCCACGCTGTCCGCACTCAGCGCTGATCTGGCCCACGGCGCCAATTCGTCGGCGATCGTCTATAATGATGCGAGCCCGGGCAACAATGGCTTCTACGTCAAGTCCGGCGCCTCCGGCACGGGATCATGGTCGCGCGTCGGTGATCTTCCGAGCGTGATCGTGCCGCTGACGGTGACGGGCGGGACGGCGAATGCGATCGTTGCGACCGGGCCTGAGACGCCGCTGCAGCCGGGCCGCAAGCTGTTCCTGCTGACTCCGACCGCGAACAACACCAGTGCGACCACGCTAAACTACAACAGCCAGGGCGCGCTGCCGGTCCGCTCGGCATTCGGCACGGCGCTGTTCGGCGGCGAGCTGCTGATCAATTCGCCGATCCTGATGCTTGGCGCGGCAGATCACTTCACGCTGCTGCTGTCGACCAATGTCGACGCCGACGGCATCCTGGCCTCGGCTCAGGCAGCGCAGGCGGCAGCTGCGGATTCCGCGTCGGATTCCGCGGACAGCGCCACTCTCGCGCAAGGCTATGCGTTGGCGGCGGATCCTATCATCCGGCCGGCCTACGGGCCGGTGGCCTCGCCGTGGCCTTACTTCATCGGCGACAGCCTGTTCACCAATGCCCATGGCTCGCCGGCGCTGCCGGCGCTGATCCAGACTGCCAAAGGTTGGGGGACGATCGTCACCAACGCCGTATCCGGCGCGACCATCGCCGACCAGGCCTCGATCTACGGCTGGCAACGATCGCCCTCGATCGCTAACCCGTCGTTCGTCTGGCTGCTGACGAATGATTGCATTCTGGACTCCGGCAACAATCGCAAGACCGAGCAGACGTCGCTCGAAGGCCTGCGGGCGCTGCTGTGCCATCTCGCCATTCCGACCGCAAAGCGCGTCACCGGCCAGGCCATGAGCGTGGCCGCCGGCGCGTGGGGCAATATCGGCAGTACGCTGGATCCGGGCGGGACGACGACCACCACCAACGGCGCCGTGAAGCGCGCGACGGTGTTCGGCCGGCATGTCGTCGTCGCCGGCTGGGCCAATACGTCATCCAACGGCATCGGCGCGGTGACCATCGGCAATTCCGATCACTCGGCGCCGATCGTCGAGAATACCATCTCCTTCAAGCGGCCTACGATCCTTTCGAATTCGCCGGGCGGCTCGCCGACGCAGACGATCCCGTTCGTGCGGATCTACAAGAACGTCGGGATCGACGACAACTCGAAGCTGGAGGTTTCGGTCGCCAATCTTGCGCCTACCGGCGCCGGCAACGACATTTTCATCAGCTATGTGGCTGGTCTGTCCGGCGCGCAGAACGAGGCCATGCCGCTGGTGAACGTATTCAACCTGCACCACTTCTCAGGAGTTGGCGAGTCGGCTCAGGGCACCAACGCGACGCGGCGCGATCGTTTGAACGTCGGCATAGCCAACATCGTCGACGAACTTGTCGGGCTCGGCTTGTGGGTCGTTCCGATCGATGCCAAGAGCGTGCTGTGGGACACCTCGCTGCTCGATACCGACGGCGTGCATCCGATCAATTCGGGGAACGCGGCGCTATCTACCGAGGCGGTGACCGCGCTCGATAGCGCGCAGAGCTACTACAAGAAACGTCTGTCACAGCGAAATGCGGCCGATGTGATCGACACGATCGGCTCGAGCTTGGTCGTCCGCGGGGCGATGGTTGTCGAGGAGTTTCGCCGCGTCCTCAAGTCAGCGGATGCGGTCGGGTCGGGCTTTTCGGCTCACAACAACAACACCGATCAGGGCGTTCCGGCATCGACGTTGACGACACTGTCATTCGGGACAGAACTCTATGACATTGCCGGCGACTTTGCTTCGAGCACATGGACGCCAGGGGCTCGCAAAATCGAGATTCGCGCAGCCGCAACATTCCAGGTGACTGTCGATCAGGCGCGATACGAGCTTTGGTTGTACAAGAACGGCACTGCGCTTCACCGCTTGGATGCGAAGCATGCCTCTGGCACCAGTGAGCTGCAGGTTGGCGGCGTCGCGTTCGACGTCGCGGACGAGGGCGTCGCCTATACTATTCGGGCCTTTCAGACCTCCGGCGGCGCCGCTACTGTCGACGGGCAGAGCACAAAGACCTATTTCATGGGAACGAGCGCTCATTGACGCGCGCGGCGGCTACTAGAAAAAGTGAATTCGTCCCGTCGCCTGGAGATATCCGACTATCGTCGCAGCCAGCGCAACAAGGACGCCAACGTCGAGCACGAAGTCCTTAACGGCCTTGTTGATCTCCTCCTCAGTCGGCTCTGGCTCGTCCGGGTCGGGCGGCGTTTCCATCGAAGACATGGTGAGGAGTGGCCTTCTCTCGCCTCGCATTGCGGGAAGCTTCCCCGCCAAAATTGTCGCACCGATTGCAGGGTGCTCGACGCTCGCCTTTTAGCGGCCGCAACTTACTCGGGCAATACGGAATAGCACGCGGCCCGCTCCTCTTCGGACTACCTTCCAGAAAGGATTATGCCCATGCCGCAATCGATCACGGCTGCCCAGTTGAAGGCGATCGCCGGCAGCGGCGCGCGCGGCGACCTGGTCGCGGCGATCGTGCGCGGCTGGCCGAACGCGGTCGCCAAGGCCGGGCTGACGACGCGCTTACGGGCTGCACATTTCCTGGCGCAGATCATGACCGAGACCGGCGGGCTCTCGATCCTCGAGGAGAGCGGGGCCTATAGGGCGGCGCGCATCATGGAGATCTTCGGCGTCGGCCGGCACAGCGCGGCGGTGACCGCGGCAGAGGCGAAGCGCATCGCGGCGCTGCCGGTCGCACGGCGTGGGCCCGTGCTGTTCAACCGGGTCTATGGCGTCGGCAATCCGACCAAGATGCGCGAATTCAACAACACCGGGCCGAACGATGGCTGGCTCTATCGCGGCGGCGGCATGATGCAGGCCACGGGCAAGAGCAACTACGCGAAGATGGCGAAGAAGACCGGCCTGCCGCTGGTCGAGCATCCGGAGCTGCTGCACCAGCCGGATTCGGCGTTCATGGCAGCTTATCTCGAATGGGCGCAGGACGGCCGCTGCAACGCCGCGGCCGATCGCGACGACGTCGTCGAGGCCCGGTGGATCATCAACGGCGGCAAGAACGGCCTTGCCGAGTGCCGCAAATATCTCGCCAAGGCGAAGCAGGTGCTGGCGGATTATTCGGCGACGCCGGTCGCGTCCTTCGTCACCATGGATCCGGCGGCCGAGCAGGACGCTGTTGCGGCCGCGACGCAGGACGATCCGGCGCCGGCGCCGCCGAACGTGCAGCCGCTCGATCCCGACGTGCGCGGCGATCCCGTGCTCTTTGACGTGCAGAGGCGCCTCAAGGCGCGCCGCTACTCGCCCGGTGTGATCGACGGCCGCTGGGGCAGCGGCACCAGCGGTGCGCTGTCGGGCTTCATGAACGATCGCGGTCTGGCGCTGCCGCTGCCGACGTCGGTCGAGACGTTCCACGGCATCGCCGACCAGGTGCGCGATGAACTGACGGAGGCCGAGACCGAGGGCTGGTATCGGCCGGTCAGCGAGGCACGCGCCGCGGCGGATCCGAAGGTGGTGACCCAGCTCGCGCCGGAGGTGGTGCCGGCCAAGCGCAATTTCCTTGCGGCGCTCTGGGGCTCGATCGTCGCCGGCGTCGGTGCGGTCTGGGACAGCGTAAGCGGTAGCATCGCGGACGCATGGAATTTCTTCTCCGATCATCGCGACGTCGTCGACGATCACCCGGGCCTGGTGTCGACGCTGTGGAGCCATGTCGCCGGCATGCCCTCGGAGATCTGGTGGCTGCTCGGCGCCGGCGGACTCGCCTTCATCGCCTACAATTCCTGGCGCGCGATCAAGACCTCGACGCTGTCAGTGCAAACCGGAGAACGGCAATGATCGAAGCGTTTCTGCTCGCTTGGAAGGCGGCCTCCTGGGGCATGCGGATCGTCGCCGTGGTTGGCCCGCTGTTGGTCGCCGGCACAGTCTACGGCGTCTGGCATCACAAGGTCGACCAGGCCGGCTACCGCCGCGCGCTCGCCGACATCGCCGCCGAGGACAAGCGCGCGATCGGCCAGGCGACCGAGCTGCGCAAGACCTGGCGTGAATGCCGCGACCGCGGCGGCCGCTGGATCCAGAGCGAGGGGAGGTGTTCGTGATGCGCGTTGCGGTGTTGATGCTGCTCGGCCTTCTGCTCGCCGGCTGCGGCCACGGCGGTCCGGTCTCGATCGCCGGCGGCGAATGCAAGATCTTCGAGGCACCGAAATACGAGGTGCGGGGCAAGGCTGCCTACGACCAGGACTGGATCGACAGCACGGTCGAGGGCGGCGTCGGGGGCTGTCGTTGGAGGCGGCCTCAGGCGCGGCCGGCAGGGCTCGATGAAAATGGCCTGATCGACGTGACCAAGCCGCCGCCGGCGAAGCGCAAGAGCCTAGCCCGGAGGATCCGCGATCGCGTGTTGCCGGCGAAGGAATGGCCTGCAGCTGCGCCGCCGATCGAGCCGGCGCCTGTGGTGGTGCCGCCGCCTGCGCCGGCGCCCCGGCCGCCGCGCAGCGCCATCGAGCGGCTGCTCGAGCCGCGGGACGACGATTGAAGCCGCATGCGTCTCCTCAGCTACTACCTCGAAGGCCGGCGTTACGAATGGCTCATTACCATCGCCATGCTGTGGCTGGCGGTGGCAACGTTCGTCTCGCCGGAGATCCTGCGCGCCTCGGCGTTCCAGTGGATGGCGCTGGTGATCTCGCCATGGGTCACGGCGTGTCTGCTGTTCGCGATCGGCTGGGCCCGGCTGGTCGGTCTCTTGCTCAACGGGCACCAGGTGAGGGGGCGCCGTGTCGGGCCGATGATCCGGGCCGTGACCGCGGCGGCGTGCGCGGTGATGTGGGTGCAGTTCGATCTGGCGCTGATCCAGCTCTCGATCAGCCAGGGCTTCATGTCGCCCGGGGTGCCCTTCTGGTCGATGTTCGTGCTGGGCGAGCTCGACGTGGCCTATCGGGTGGTGGCGAATGGAAGAACTTCTTAAGGCGCTGGGGCCGTGGCCGGTGGCGCAGGGGATCGTGATCGGGCTGCTGGTTGCAGCCGCCGGCTTCTGGGCGATCCGGAGGGGCTTGCAGGATAACCAGCGCACCCGTGCCGACGACGACGAGGTTCGTGTCGTCCGCATCGAGGAGGTGCTCACGGTCCGCCTTGATCTGACCGACGAGGAGAAGCGCTGGCAGTGGGAAGCCTACAAGCAGCTCGGCCACCTCGAGAAGAACAGTTTCGAGATGGCCGAGCACAGTGACGACATGGTCGAGCTGCTGCGCGAGATCCTGAAGGGCATCAACCGGCTCGCCGACGGCCGCTGGAACAGCCGGCAGTAGCCGCGCGCACCATCCCCATCGAAAAAAGGAAACTCCATGTTGCTTCGCCTCGTCCTGGCGGCGCTTTGCTGCGCCCTGTTTGCATCCGTCGCCGACGCCCGTCCGCGCCACGTGCGCGCCGCAACGCTCGATCCCGGCTGCAACGTCATCTTTCCGTGCGAGGTCGCTTCGGTCGCTGCACCGGCCCGGCCGGCGCGGTTCGGTGCGCGCATGGCAGCCCGGCCGGCGCAGATCCTGCCGCATCCGCAGGGGTGCCCGCGGCGCGCGTTCTGCGGCTGCGGCGCGGCGGTGCGGGTGTTCGGCAATCCGGTCCGCAAGCTGTGGCTGGCGGCCGCCTGGTTCGGCTTTCCGCGCGCGGCACCGGCCACCGGCATGGTCGCGGTGCGGCGGCATCATGTGTTCGTGCTCGAGCAGCATCTCGGCGGCTCGACCTGGCTTGCTTATGACGCCAACTCCGGCCGTCACGCGACTCGGCTGCATGCCCGCTCGATCGCCGGATACGTGATCGTGAACCCCCGCGCGATGCGGAGCATCGGCGTGCGCCGTTAGGTGAGAGGCCTTGCGGCCCTTCAGATCGTGTCAAGCCTCCAGCCCGGCGCGGGATGCCTCTCGCGCCGGGGTACTGACGGAAGATTGACCTGGACGCCGGCAACTGGGGCGGCCTCAATGCAATTTGCGGCGCAGCTTTTCGATAAGTTCGCGCTGTTCCTTAATGTCCTGCCTGACGATCTCGCGCAGCTCTTCCGTGCGCTGTTCCTCGGGAGGTTTCTTTGGTGGTGGCGCCGGTGCTTCCTTGCTCATGGCTCAATTCATCAAGCGGCCCTCGGTAAGGATTGATTCACCTCAACAACTCCAGTTCCATTTTCAGATCAGGCCACTCCAAAATCAAACTAAGCCACTGACGTCGGAAACAGGCCAGCGCCCGCGCCGGGCTTTGTCATGTCCGCACCGGCGTGTCCGCCTTCGGCCTTGGATGCACGCGGGCGTCGACCAGCACCTCCGTGATGGCGTCCCGAAGGCTGTCGCGATCGAGAATGCGCAGCAGTGCATCGACCGTTGCCACAGCGTCGCGCTCATGCGTGAGGTAGTCGGCCAGCGCCATCATGGCGAGGTCGTAGCTCTGCTCGATGTGCTCGGCATCGGATATAAGCACCATCATAGATCCTCCCGCAGGCTCTTGAAGAACGGATGCCGCAGATGGCCATTCGCCGACTTGGCGCGGTACTCGACTTCGGCGGCAAGGCGCGGCTCGACCCAGATACCGCTGTTGGGAATGCGCCTGGCGAAGGGCTGTGTCTTGCGCACCAGCTTCTTCAGCCTGCGCTGCAGATCCTTGACGGCCGTGTCCTCGAAACCGTGCTCGACCTTGCCGGCATAGACCAGCTTGTCGCCGTGCTGCCGGCCGACATAGATACCGTCGAAGCGGTTGTCCTTGATCTTGAAGCCGGCGATCGCCAGCGTCTCGCGGTGGGCGCAGGTGGTCTTGACCCAGTAATTGCCGCGCAGGCCGCCATAGGGGGAATCGGCGATCTTGGAGACGACGCCCTCGAGTTCGCCGGCGCAGACGCGCCGATAGAGCTCGGCGCCGTCCAGGTCGAAATGGTCGCTGTACTCGATCGGCGTGCCGGCGAGCAGCGCCTTGAGGGCGGCCTTGCGCTCGAGCAGCGGCAACTTCCGAAGGTCGCGGCCATCGAAATAGAGCAGGTCGAATGCCACCATGACGAGGTTTTCGGCCTTGCCGGTGAGGCTCTTCTGCAGGGTCGCGAAGTCGGTCTTGCCGCCTTCGCCGGGCACCACGATCTCGCCGTCGATAATTGCCGACGTCGCGTTGATCAGATCGGCATCGTGCGCCACTTTCCGGAAGCGCTTTGTCCAGTCGTGGCCGTTCCGCGTGTAGATCCTCACCTCATGGTTGGCGATGTGGATCTGACCGCGGTAGCCGTCGAACTTGATCTCGTGGATCCACCGCTCGCCGCGTGGGACGCGATCGACCTGCTCGGCGAGCACGGGCTCGATGAAGCCGGGGAAGGGGGCCTTGATCCCGATCTCTTTCCACTTCTCGCGACGCCACGCCACAGGCCAACTCCACGCAACACGAACAGGTGGATTCGAGTCCTTCGGAGTTGATTCGTTCCGGTGACGACGGCGAACCATCTAGCGGGCGAGCTCGGCAGGCGTCGGCGCTAGCGGTTAATAGGAGAGGGCCGCCTTCGCGGCGGCCCTGTCAGAAGTCTGAGCGCTTCGGATAAAAATAAGGTGCAAAAATACCAGCCCCGGGATGCAAACAGCTAAGGATACAAACACGTGCCCGGATGCAGGCATGTAAGCAGCGGATTGTTTCAGGAGTATTTCGTCTCGGCGCAGGATCGTTGTTCCAAGCAAGGAACCGCAGAAGACGGACAAGCCGAGCGATCACGTCAGTTTGGGCGGCCGAAGCCCGGGCGAGGTGATCCACTCACTCAAATGGGCACCCGTCTCGGCCAAGCGCGCTCTCCTAAGGAGATTCTCGCGCTCGGCGCCGGCCGGGAGATTCGCGGCTTGTTCTTTGAGCTTAGCCGCCTGTTCGGCCAGTCTCTCCTCGAGAGAGCGAACTTGCTTCACCCTACGGCGCTCAGCCATGGGACGCCTCCTGACACCGTTCGATTGATCTGTAAGCCGCAAATGACCGGTCAGGTTCCTGGTCGAAAAAAATCCGCCGGAGACGATCAGCCCGTGCCCATGCGGGCTGGCCGAAAATCCGGCCGGACGTCGGCACCGCGCCGGCTGCATTTGCTGCAGATGAACCTGGGCTCGAGGTCCGACAGGCTCACGTCATCGGGCCAGCGATCGACCTCGGCAGGCGGTAGCCTGATCATGTGGCCGCAGCGGTGGTCGGCGCAGAACACCAGCAGGCCCCGCGCGCCGGCGCGGCCGTGACGCATTTCGCCAAGGGTGATCTTGGGCATAGGTGGCGGCACCGTCGCTTTCTCGCACGTGAACGCAGCGACACAAATTTATCGCCGAGGGAATGGCAAAGGAGCCGCCCCGCCCCCCATCAGTAGGGTGCTGTTCTTCGTAGAGCGGGTTAACTTGGTTACGGCTTTCCGCCGGCGATTTGTACAAGCGCAGTCGCTGGCTTGGAGTGTTCAATCGCGAGTATCTCGCGAGCCATTAAAGCTATAACCACTTTGGCTTGGTTCAACAGAATGTCCGCATCTCCCTCATTGAGCACGATTCTGACGTGCATCAGCGGGTTGCGATCATTGTCCTTCAACTGCTGCAGATAAAACATCGTTTTGGATTGAGGAATGGTACCGGTGGTGATCAGATTCAAGCGATGCAGCAAGCCGCCCCAGTTACGAACGCCCGTGTCGGGTTGATTCGTGTATGCTGTATAGTAACGCCGCAAGACTGCCTCTACTGCTCTGCACACATGGTAGCCGGCTGCACTCCAAAGGCCGAAGGCAAAGCACCTGCCGGCGCTCCGATATTCGGCGAGAGCCACAG
The DNA here is from genome assembly GCF_058803975.1 of Bradyrhizobium sp. GW821-FHT13H06. Lineage (NCBI taxonomy): Bacteria > Pseudomonadati > Pseudomonadota > Alphaproteobacteria > Hyphomicrobiales > Nitrobacteraceae > Bradyrhizobium > Bradyrhizobium sp. GW821-FHT13H06. The sequence continues at coordinate 357,707 of NZ_JBXAPN010000007.1, forward strand.
GGCCGATAGACGAGTGCAGCTCTGGAAGGAATGCTCTCTCGAACTCATCAACCAGGTCGCGAGTGCTGTAGGATCCCCGTTTGGGCACCCAATAGGAAGCTGCAACTTCCATTTCGACGCGCAACACCGTCTCGAATGACTGAGCCGCAGGTCGCAATGTCATAAGGGTGAATGGGCCAACCGGGACGCCTGGGTCTTTCGGCCATTGCCAGCTGCCATTTGCATCCTGATAGTGCTCCTTCTCAACTTCATCGAGTACTGCGAGAAGTCGCTGAGCTTCACCTATACAAAGGTCCACTTTTGCCTGGGGATTGGGCCCGAGCAGCTGCTTAAGCGCTCCTTGGGCGTTGAGCATCGGCAGAAAGAAATCTCCAAGGGCGATGTTGTCTTGCAGGCTCAAAAGCGGGCGAATATTGGCGCCCAATTCATAAATCCGAAATAGCTCCGCTCGATCCATTTTTGCTCTCTCCAGCCCGATCCAATAATAGGTCAGAACGCTCCGAGAACAAATGATCCTGTTTTTGTGCCTGTCGAAACCGCAGTCGTTCGCCGTCTGTGCCGACTTTGCCGGGGACGTGAAAACGGGGAAACCCTAGAAAATGCAGGCACCTGCTGGTGCCGGCTGAGGGGATTGAACCCCCGACCTTCGGTTTACAAAACCGCTGCTCTACCGCTGAGCTAAGCCGGCGAGGCTTGAAAGCAGAGCGGGGCCCGGCATGTGCGCCGGTTGTCCGCCCGGGCGTCGCAATATCAGACTTGGTCGGAAAGTGCCAGAACCCGCGATGATGGATGCAGGCACGAAACAGGCGGCCCGAAGGCCGCCTGATCCATCGCGCTCGCGCTCGTTGACCTACTGGCAGATGTGCTGGCGGCCGTCTTCGCCCTTGAACCAGGTCCCGGGCGTACAGACGAAGCCGTTGCGCTGGGCGTAGGTGCGGTTGTCCCATCCACGATTGTTCCAGCCGCGGTCCCACGAATTGTCATAGGCGTAGGAATTGTCCCAGGCGCGGAATGGGGCGGTGGCGATCGCGCCAGCGGTGCCGATCGCGGCGCCGGCAACGCCCGCTGCGACGTCGGTCGGCCAGAAGCCGGTGCGGCTCCTGTTCCAGTCGTTATTCCAGTCGCTATTGGTCTGACGATAGGACGCGCGGCGATGACGATAGCCGCTATCGGTGTAGGGGTTTCCCGGGCCGAGGTTCTGGCAGTTGGCGTTGGGGAATTGCGCCGCGCAGCGGCCGGGATTGGTGACGACCGCCTGCGCCATGGCGGAGCCTGCCAGCATGGTCGCTGCAATCGCCGTCGCCCCGAGAAGCTTGATGTTCATGGCTGTTCGCTCCCATCTTGTTGACGGGGGCTAAACGCCGAAGGCGCAGGACGTTCCGATGCAACCGTGGGATTTTTCGCAGCTGGACAGTCAAACGGATGTGAGCACGGCAGCGTTGTTCCGGCGGCGGAGCCTTCGCCGTTAACACTTCGCTAGCTCGCTTTGCGGCATTTGAGCGGCGCGCAACCCTTACACATTAGGCTTACCGGAAATTGGTGAGCAGGCCTTAACCCTCTCTGCGTGGCGATCGGTTAGGTTGTCGCCGGATAATCGGGGTCTCCTCATGCGCGCCGTGGCGCTCGCCGCCTTTCTGATCGGACTGCCTGCGACGGCGTTTGCCGGCGAGGGCTTCGATATCGTCGTTCCCGGCCGCCCCGGGGTGCCGATCATCATCAACAACATCGACGCGTCCTACAGCGTGGTCGAAGGCGTCTGGGGTCTGGGCAAGAACCAGCAGGTGCAGCCGACGATCTATGGCGGACGCTATATCGCCGATCGGCAGCCCGACCATGTCGGCCATTACTATCCGACGCTCGGCCATCGGCCCGGCTACGGTCGGCTCGAGGTCGAGCCGCCGGCGAACCGCAAATTGCCGAAGCCCGCCGAGAGCTATCACCAGAGTTGGGGCGCGTCGTCCGCGCCGCTGCCGCCGCAGATGGACGCGCCCGTCGATCCACCGCCGGTGATCTACGCGCCCGAGATCAACGATCGTCCTCGGCCCCCTCGGCCGCGGCCGCGTACAGAGCTACCCGGCAGGCCGCCGGGTTGAGAAACGTGACAATCCAAAAAAACGGAAATCAACAGGAGAGAGTAATGCGTCAGATGATTTCGGGACTGGTCGCGGCAGCAGCCGTGACGTTCGCCGCCACCGCGCCCGCCGCCGCCTGCGGCTTCACCACGTGCGCGCCGGTTGCGCCGGTCTATTCCGGCTGCAACACTGGCTGCGGCGGCTATGGGTATGGCTACGGCTACGGTTATGGCGCCTATGAGCGTCTCGTCGAGCCGACCACGCAGTATTACTACGTGAACCAGGGCCCGACCTATACCGGTCCGGGCGCGTTCGCGCCGTATCCGACCTACCGTGAGGACGCGGTCGTTGCGCCCGCCAATTACGGCTACGGCTACGGCTATCGTGCCGCTGCGGTCGCACCGCCGGCCGCTTACCCCTATCGCCGCCCGTACTACCGTCCGTATCGTTATGGCTACGGCCCCCGCTACGGCTATCTGCCGCGTGTGCACTACGGCCACGGTCCGCGCTACGGCTACGCTCATCGCCACGCGCCGCATTACTATGGCGGTCACCGCGCGCTGCGCCGCTATCACTGATCTCTGATCGGCCAAAGCCCAACGAGACGCCCGTCCGCGCGATGCGGGCGGGCGTTTTGTTGTGTCAAAGCATGATCCGGAAAAGTGCGCAGCGGTTTTCCCTCGCGACAAACGCGGAACGCGTTTGCGCGGAGATCATGCCGAAACACCAACCTGAAGCGCGATGACGATTCATCCTGATCGCATTGCGCCTTAGCGCTTCATCAGGCCGAGCCGGCTCGCGCCGACATAGAGCGCGAGCACGGCGGCGTTCGAGACGTTGAGGCTCTTGATCTCGCCGGGCATGTCGAGCCGCGCCACGACGCTGCAGGTCTCGCGGGTCAATTGCCTGAGGCCCTTGCCTTCGGCGCCGAGCACGAGTGCAAGCGGCTCGCGCAGCGCGACATCGCTGATATCCTCGCTGCCTTCGCTGTCGAGGCCGACGGTCTGGAAGCCGCGCTCGTTCAGCGCCGTCAGCGCGCGGGCGAGGTTCTGCACCGTGACCAACGGGACCAGTTCGAGCGCGCCGGAGGCGGCCTTGGCCAGCACGCCGGTCGCTTCCGGACTGTGCCGCGCCGTGGTCACGATCGCCTTCACCGCGAACGCTGCGGCCGAGCGCAGGATGGCGCCGACATTGTGGGGATCGGTGATCTGGTCGAGCACCAGCACCATGCCTCCCTGCGTCAGGGTCTCGATATCCGGCGAGGGCAGGGGATCGGCCTCGGCCAAGAGGCCCTGGTGCACGGCGTCGGGCGACAGCAGCCGGTCGATCTCCTGGGGCCGCACGATCTCCGGCGCCACGCGGGTCTCGATGTTCTCGTCCGCAAGGCGCCTTGCGGCGTTCTCGGTCAGCGTCAGCTTGCGGATCCGGCGCCGAGGGTTGGCCAGCGCCATGGTGACGGTGTGCCAGCCATAGAGGATGACGGGGCCGTCGAGCTGCGAATCACGGTCGCGCCACGCCGAGCGGCCGGCCGATTTCCCGGGCCGGTTGAAGGGCTTAGCCCCGCCGCGCCCCCCCTTGGGGCCGAATTTTCGATCCTTCATGGGCTCGCTTCTGTCATGGGTTCCGGAATATGGCAATTTCGATGGCTGCGAGGGCGATTTTAGCTGTTTGCCTCGGTTGACTTTGCCCCACTGCATCGCCCATAAACGCGCCCGGTCGCGCCCCGATCCGGGTTGTCGCGGCCTTCACGTTCCATGGCCGACTTCGGTCGCCGGCAAGGTCCGGCCCGATTGTGCTGCCGTCGAGCGGGGGAGTGTCCCGAGTGGCAAAGGGAGCTGACTGTAAATCAGCCGCCTCATGGCTTCGCAGGTTCGAGTCCTGCCTCCCCCACCACGCTTCGCCCTTCGGGCTCCGCGTGGCGCAGCCACGTGAGGTCCGAAGGGCAAAGCGTGGTGTCCGGCGAAGCCCGTAGGGCGAAGACGGACTGAAGCCGCCTCAAGACGCTACCCCATCATCTCCCGCACCATCGGCACCACCTTCCGCCCATAAAGCTCGATGCTCCGCATCAGCTTCTCGTGCGGCAAAGGTCCTGCCGAATACTTCAACTGAAACCGCGAAATGCCGAGCGCCTTCGCGGTCTTCGCGATCTTCCGCGCCACCGTTTCCGGCGAGCCGACATAGAGCGAACCGTGCTCGGCCTCGCTGACGAACTCGTCGCGCCCCATCGGCGGCCAGCCGCGCTCCTTGCCGATGCGGTCGCGCATGGCCTTGTAGTCGGGCCAGAGCTCCTCGCGCGCCTGCACATCGGTCTCGGCGACGTAGCCCGGCGAATGCACGCCGATCGGCTTGGCCGGGCGGCCGAACTCCCTGAAGGCGCGGTGATAGAGATCGACGTAGGGCGCAAAGCGCGCAGGATCGCCGCCGATGATCGCGAGCATCAAGGGCAGGTCGTAATGCGCGGCGCGGACCACCGATTGCGGGCTGCCGCCGACGCCGATCCAGGTCTTGAGCGTGCCGTTCTCGACCGGCGGATAGACCAGCTGATCCCGCAGCGGCGGACGCAGCTTGCCTTCCCAGGTCAGCGGCTGCTGCGACAAGAGCGCGGCGAACAAATCGAGCTTCTCCTCGAACAGCTCTTCATATTTGCGCAGGTCGAAGCCGAACAGCGGAAAGGATTCGGTAAACGAACCGCGGCCGAGGATCACCTCGGCGCGTCCGTTCGATAGCGCATCGAGCGTGGCAAAGCGCTGGAACACGCGGATCGGATCGTCCGAGGACAGCACCGTCACGGCCGAGCCGAGATGAATGCGCCGGGTGCGCGATGCGATCGCCGCGAGGACGGTCTCGGGCGAGGAGATCGCGAAGTCAGCGCGGTGGTGTTCGCCAAGCCCGATGAAGTCGAGGTCGAGCTCGTCGGCCAGCACGGCTTCGTCCACGATGTTGCGGATCACCCGCGCATGCGTGATCAAGGCGCCGGACGCATCTCTCGTGACGTCGCCAAAGGTATCCAGTCCGAATTCAAGCGGTGCGGTCATCGATCAGGTCTCTGTGGGAGGATCGGCCAGATCTAAGGGACCGCGGCCCGGTCACAAGCGCACCTGCGGAAATGCTCGGTTTCCGTTTGCGAATTCTATCGCGCGATCCTCACCACCATCTTGCCGAGCGCAGCGCGCGCCTGCATCGTCTTGAACGCCTCGCGGAAATCCTCGAAGGCGAAAACCTGGCCAACCACGGGCTTCAGCTGGCCGTTGGCAAGCCAGCCCGTCAATTGCGACATCAGGCGCGTCTGCTCGTCGGGCTCGCGCGTTGGAATCTGCGCAAGGTCGACGCCGAGCAGAGCGCCGCCTTTCAGCAGCGGCAAGTTGAACGGCAGCGCGGGGATGGCGCCTGCGGCAAACCCGACCACGAGATGGCGGCCGCGCCAGGCGATGGAGCGAAAAGCCTGCACAGAGATCTCGCCGCCAACGGGGTCGAAGATCACGTCGGCGCCGTGTCCTCCGGTCAAGTCCTTCAGCGTGTCGCGCCAGCCGGCCTGGGTGTAGTCGATCACGGCGTCGGCGCCGTGTGCCTGCGCGAACGCGCGCTTGTCCGGCGTCGATGCCGCTGCGATCACGCGAGCGCCGAGCAGCTTGCCGATCTGGACGGCTGCGATTCCCGTACCGCCAGCCGCGCCAAGCACGAGAAGTTGTTCACCTGCGCAGAGCGAGGCGCGTGCACTGAGCGCATAGAGCGCGGTCAGATAATTGGCGCGAAACGAGGCGGCGACCTCGGCCGCAACGCCGTCCGGCAGGGAATGGAGCGCTGCGGGGCTGACGACGATCTCCTCAGCAAGCGCGCCCGACCGCGTCATTCCCATTACTCGCATGCCCGGCTGGTAGCCGTCAGGTGCGTCGGGTGCGTCGGTCACTACGCCCGCGAACTCTGTCCCGGGAACGAATGGCAGAGGATCTTTGGTCTGATAGCGCCCCTCGATCTTCAAGCCGTCGACAAAGCCGATTCCAGCGGCTTCGACGCGGATGCGCAACTGGCCGGGCTCCATGGATGGGGCCGGGACGTCCTTCAGCTCGATCTGATCGATGGGGGCGTATTGCTCGACGACTACGGCTTTCATGTCGAAGCTCCACTGTTCCAGTTATCCTGACACGTCCCGCGACCAGCCTCTTGTGTCTACCGCCACATCCCCCGCATCCGCGCCCCGATGTCGATCTTCGGCCCCTGCGCTGCGGTGCGCGCAGCACCTGCTGCGGCCTTCGGCCAGGCGGTGCGTTCGAACAGATGGACCAGCTGCTCCGGGATGAAGCGGGTGCGTGAGGCGTAGACGTGGCGATCGCCCTTTGCGGCCTGGCCGTGGGTGAAGAAACGCTGGGGAACGACGAGGTGGAGATCGTCCTTGGCGCGGGTCATCGCGACGTAGAGCAGGCGGCGCTCCTCCTCGATCTCGGCGCTGGTGCCGGCGCCGAGATCGGACGGCATGCAGCCGTCGACGACGTTGAGCACGAACACCGATTTCCACTCCTGGCCCTTGGCGGAATGGATGGTGGAGAGGATCAGATAGTCTTCGTCGCGCAGGGGCGGTCCGGATTTGTCGCTGGTCGCATCCGGCGGATCGAGCGTCAGCTCGGTCAGGAACTTTTCGCGCGAGGCATAGCCGCTCGCGATCTGCTCGAGCTGCATCAGATCGGCGCGGCGCGTCTCGGAATCCTCGTGGATGCGATCGAGATGCGGCTCGTACCAGAGCCGCACGCGCTCGAGGTCGACCGGCCATTCCGAATAGCGCAGATTTTCGACCGTGCGGACGAAGTCGGTCCAGTCGTCGCCGGTGCGCGCCGGCACCGGGAGCCGGCCGAGCGCGGCAAGCGGATCGGTGCTCTCCGCGATCTGGTCGAGCACGCGCTGTGCGGTCGCGGGCCCGATGCCCGGCAACAGATGAAGGATGCGAAAGCCGGCGACGCGGTCGCGCGGATTTTCGGCAAAGCGCAACAGCGCCAGCACGTCCTTGACATGTGCGGCGTCGAGGAATTTCAGCCCGCCGAACTTGACGAAGGGAATGTTGCGGCGCGTGAGCTCGATCTCCAGCGGACCTGAATGCGAGGAGGTGCGGAACAGCACCGCCTGGTGCTTGAGCAACGCGCCTTGCTCGCGGTTCGCCAGCACCGCCTCGACGATGTAGCGCGCCTGGTCGGCCTCGTCGTGCACGGTGACGAGCTGCGGCTTCTGCCCTGAGGTGCGCTCGGTCCAGAGATTTTTCGTGAAGCGTTCGCGCGCGAGGCCGATGACGCCGTTCGCCGCCGACAGCACCGCCTGCGTCGAGCGGTAGTTGCGGTCGAGCGTGATCATCTCCGCGCGCGGCGAGAAGCTTTGCGGAAACTCCAGGATGTTGCGCACGGTGGCGGCGCGGAACGAATAGATCGACTGCGCGTCGTCGCCGACCACGGTGAGGCCGCGCCCGTCGGGCTTGAGTGCCAGCAGGATCGAGGATTGCAGGCGGTTGGTGTCCTGGTATTCGTCGACCAGCACGTGGTCGAAGCGACCGCCGAGTTCTTCCGCGATCAGCGGATCGCTCATCATCTGCGACCAGTAGAGCAGCAGGTCGTCGTAATCGAGCACGTGCTGGGCCTGCTTGGCCTCGACGTAAGCGGCGAACAGGCCCTTCAGCTCGGCGGCCCAGCCGCTGCACCAGGGATAGTGCACCCCTAACACCTTCTCGATCTCCATCTCGGCGTTGACGCAGCGGGAGTAGATCGAGAGGCAGGTGCCCTTGGCGGGAAAGCGGCTCGCGGTCTTCGACAGTCCGCGCTCGTGCCGCACCAGGTTCATCAGGTCGGCAGAGTCCTCGCGGTCATGGATGGTGAAGGCGGGATCGACGCCGATCCGCTCGGCATATTCGCGCAAGAGCCGCGCGCCGATGCCGTGGAAGGTGCCGGCCCAGGTGAGCGCATCGCGCATGATCGCGGCGTTGTTCTCGCCCAGCACCTTTCGGGCGATGCGCTCGACGCGGCCGGCCATCTCCGCCGCCGCGCGGCGCGAAAACGTCATCAGCAGGATGCGGCGGGGGTCGCTGCCTGCGACGATCAGATGCGCGACGCGGTGGGCCAGCGTGTTGGTCTTACCGGAGCCCGCGCCGGCGATGACGAGCAGGGGAGCGCCCACGGTCGAGCCCTCGACCACGCCATGCTCGACGGCGCGGCGCTGCTCCGCATTGAGCGTGTCCAGATATGTCGCCACGAATCGCCCCGGTGAAAGAGGGAGAGTCGGCGATCCCGGCGCGAATCGCAATGCGGCTGGACGGAACCGGAATTAGGATTTAGGGGGAAGATGGCCCCCAGTTCCAGCGCACCCCATGCCCGACATGACCGAGCTCAAGCCCGACCAGTTCGAGATGCGACGGCTGGAATCGCTCAGCAACACCATTTTCGGTGTCGGCATGACGCTTCTCGCCTATGATCTGCCCAAGGCCGCTGTGTTCACCAGCGCGCCGGACTGGAACGACCTTGCCCGGGTCTATTCCGGCAAGCTGATAGGCTTTGCGCTCAGCTTCATCATCGCCGGCGTGTTCTGGATCAGCCATCACCGGCGGCTGGCGCGCCAGCCGGTCGGCAGCCGCGGCGACGTGATCCTCAACCTGTTCTTTCTGCTCTCGATCGTGCTGCTGCCGGTCACCAACGGGCTCTACACCAATTACGGCATGAGCAGCGCCGTCGCCGTGCTCTACGGCTTGCATTTGACCGCGATCGCGGGCCTCAACGCCTGGCTGTGGTGGAGGATCCTGGGCGGCTGGCGCCAGGAAATCATGGCCGCGCTGTTTCCGCTGCTGGTGTTCATCCCGGGCACGATCGTTGCGGCGTTCGCGCCGCACGTCGCGCCCTTCTTGTGGTTCATCGCCTTCGGCGGAATCGTGATCCAGCGTTTCTACAATCCGCGGACCGGGCCGGACGCCTAACGCGCGATGCGATCAGGATGAACGCCGTCGCGCTTCAGGTTGGTGTTTCGGCATGATCTCCGCGCAAACGCGTTCCGCGTTTGTCGCGAGGGAAAACCGCTGCGCACTTTTCCGGATCATGCTTCAGCTCACCCCTCCGTCGCCCCGAACCCATCGGCCGGCACGTAAAGCTTGACCGGCCGGATTTCGTAGACCGCCGTCGGATTGACCGCACGCAGCTTCCGCGCCGCCGCGATTGCCTCATCCTCGGTGGCGCATTGCATCAGGTGGAAGCCCAGAAGCTGTTCCTTGGTCTCGGCAAACGGCCCGTCCAGCACCATTCCCGCGCCAGGGCCGCGCAAGGTGCGGGCCTTTCGGGTCTCATCCAGGCGGGCCGCCGGTCCAAACTGTCCGCTTGCCCGGAGGGGCGCCTGAACCTCGATGACTTTGGCCACGACTGCGGCGTCCTGCTCCGGCGTCCAGGACAAGATCTCGTCTTCCACGTGGTAGGCCAGGATCGCGTAGAGCATCGTCACCTCTTTCTTTGCACAGGTCCCAAGGACGTAGCACGGCAGCCCGTCCCGACAATCCCGAGACGAATATTGCGTGCCCGGCAAGGTGGCGAAACGGTTCTGAAACCCGATTGCGCCCCGGCCATGTGAACGCCGCCGGAACGGGTCGCGACTGATGCACCATAAACAACAGGCTTTTGCGGGAGGCGGCAATGTCGGGACATACCATCAAGATCATCTGTGACGCGCGGCGGGCGGGACAGTCGGAGCCGGCCGATCTGCACGACCAGGCCGGTCATCACGCTATTACGGCAGCTCGGCCGAGAACGGCGGCGAGCGGATCGTGGAAAGCCGGCGCGGCAAACGGCCGCGCGCGCTCAACATCTGCGGCTTCTGAAGCCTTTCGACGAGCCGGTCGTTCATATGATCGTCCTGCAATTGTCGATCGCGGCGATGCCGTTCCTGCTCGCAATCATGAGCCGAACGGGCAAGGCTGTCGTCCCGTGCCTTCTGACGAGCCTCCTCACGGTGCTGCTTGGTGGGGAGCCGCACCGTGCAAGTCGTGGCCGGTGCCTCGGCATGCTGATCGCCGCCGTCGCGCCGCACGAGCGGCCTCGCGCCGGCCGACCGGCTTCCAGTTTCAAAGAAATCGCAAGGAAAAGGCGCGGCGGGGAGGCCCCGTCGCGCCCGATTTCGTGCTCGCTGGTCCAGGGCTGAGAGCGCCCCGATGCCAAGCCTTTAGTCAAAGCTCAGCGGGCGATCCCAGCGAGGTGACAGCGCTTGAGATAAGACACTGGATCACCTCCTTTCGTTGGTTTCGGGAAACATCAATATAGGCAACCTTGCCGCCGCTGTTAAGGGCGGCGGGTCCGGAGGAACCGGGGCGGTCCGCGAAGCCTGTGAGGGCCGAGAAAGCGACCTCCTCGGCAGTTGAGACCGCCGCCCGGCCGTGTTAGGGGATCGGCCGACGCGGGTGTAGCTCAATGGTAGAGCAGCAGCCTTCCAAGCTGAATACGAGGGTTCGATTCCCTTCACCCGCTCCAATATTTTCAATCACTTATCGGTTTTCCTGATTTACATTCCGACAAGGCGGCTGAATCCATTCCGACAAATGTTCACTTTCTGGCCGCCTGCTTGCGCCGCTTGATGCACTTCATCTGTGCGTCCTGCTTGGCCTCGTCGTCATGATGAAGGTAGACCGGCAGGAGACTGCTGTGGGTTTCAGCCATCCGAAACGCTTCGACGCGCAGGCGCAGACGACTGAACTGAAAGCGCTCAAGTCAGAAGCGCAGACGCTTGCTGGTTCGCTGCCGGCAAGCGAGGCGTGATGGCGCTTCCTGGGAGAGGGCACGCATTCGAGTTGCTCTCGCGAGGGCGTGCGCTTGGCGCCGACGTTTCTGGCCGATGAAGATATGAAGGGCCGCCTTATGAACAGTCTTCGTTCCTGCTGGCGCGCCTCGGCATGCTGACCTCGCCAGGCCTTGCGCTGGATGATCTCCGTTTGCCAGACCGTTGAGGCGCCGCAGCGGCTGGTGCCGATGGCCATGCCAGCATCGCAAGTTCGACAACTCGGCGAAGCTCTCCAGACGTGGCGCCGGCCTGCGGCAAGTTCATCATGGCCTGCAACACGCCGAGGAAGTGCCACGACAGACCGGCGATGTCAGACGTGGGGGCCAATTCTCCCCTGGCGACAGCCTCCCGCAAGATTCTGTCGAGGATGGCGCGCTGGCTCATGACGCCCTCCCGCGCGACCGCCTGGCTCGCAGGTGGCAGATCGGCCATTTCCGTGCAGGATCGAGCGAGCATGCAGCCGGAGGGGCGCGCCGTCTTGCCCTCTCTGGGCAGGAATTCGTGAAAGAGAGCTTCAAGCTGCTGGCGCTTCGTACTGGCTTGAACCGCATTCATCCGCTTCAGGACGCGCTGGGCGTAGGTCGAAAGAACCTCCTGGAACAAGCCGTCCTTGTCCCGAAACCGCTTGTACATGCTCGAGCGCGACAGACCCATCGCGGTCGTCAGTTGATCGATCGACGATGCTGCGTAGCCATGGCGCCAGAAGATCTCCATTGCGGAGCTGATCACGGCACTGTCATCAAATTGGGGCTTTCCGCTCATGGAATTCTCGCTTGACATGTTGGAACGATCGTTCCAACAATCTTGAACTGATCGTTCCAAGATACCCAAAGGATCCTCAATGCTCAAGCACTCCCGGAGTAACGACAGTCGCCCCCGGATCGCCGTTGCCGGCGCCACAGGCCGAGTTGGCTCAGCCCTCATCGCAAGCCTGGTATCCGAACCTCTTGATTTGGTGGCGCTGACCCGGAATCCGGACGCACAACGCGTGCCCTCCGATGCTTCTCTTGCGGTGGTAGACTTCGATGTACCGTCTAGTCTCGAGGACGCCTTGCGTGGCGCCGATCGGCTTTTTCTTGCCCACGGCACCTCACCTCGGCAAGTCGACAACGAGATTGCACTGATCGATGCAGCTGTCGGCGCAGGCGTCGGTCACATCGTAAAATTGTCCGCGATGGGGCCGCCCTCTCGGTTGCATCCGATGGACTGGCACATGCAAATCGAGGCGCATCTGGCGACTCTCGACATCGGCTACACGGTTTTGCGTCCATCAACCTTCGTCGATATCCTGGCACGGACCGGCGCTCAAGTTACCGATGGCTCATGGGGCGGCGCGGCGGGCGATGGACTGGTTAATTTGATCGACACGCGCGACGTTGCGGATGTCGCGCGCGCTGCGCTTCTGGACGACGCACACCCGACTGCTCAGCGCGCCTATCACCTGACCGGGCCACGGGCGGTGAGCATGCCAGAGATCGCCGAAGAAATATCGAAACTACTTGGGCGGACCGTCACATATCAGCAGCGAAGCGGCGCGGAGCAACGCGAAAAACTGCTCGCCTCGGGACTGAATGAATTTGTGGCTGACTTGCTGGTCGGACTGGATCGTCTCTTCCACGATTCGGCGCTCGCTGAAACGACGTCAACGGTTGAAAATTTGACGGGCCACGCACCGCGGTCTGCCGCGGGCTGGCTGAGCGAAAACATCTCGAAGTTTCGGAAGTAGATCAAAGAGAAGGCGCCATAAAACAAGATGTTTGCGGTGGTTTAGGGTGATCCCGCGTGATGTGCGATTATGGGGCCGGCGTTGCCTTCCAAGCTGAATACGAGGGTTCGATTCCCTTCACCCGCTCCATCCCGATCCCGTTGCTCCGGGTCCGAGGGGCCGCGCGGCGGCGCTCGCGGAAAACATTCCAGGCGCGATTGGCGGCGGTGATTTAGCGACCTCGATTGGCAAGCGCGATGATGGCGCGGCCGACCTGAATTAGCAGCGATGGCGCCAGGCTGCAGCCCATGATGATGGCCCACATCGCCGCCGTCGGAGGGGTGACGTGCAAGACTTCCGCCATCAGCGGCCAGTAGGGAGGAACCGCGAGCAGAGCGCCGCAGAGGCCGACGGCAGCCCAGATCCATGGATTGCGCGTGACCTCGTTGGCGACGACGCCGGAGCGGCTGCTGTGCATGTCGAAAACGTGCCAGAGTTGCGCGAATGCGATCGTCAGGAATGTGGTGGTGACCACTGCCTCGCCGGTCCAGCCGGCCGAAAGCGCCAGCCCAAGCGCCGCGAAAGTTCCGCCCGCCAGCGGAATGCTCTGCAGCACGATCGTTGTCCATTGCCGGCGACCGAGGATCGGCTCCTTCGGATGGCGCGGCGGCCGCTCGAGAATATCGCCTTCTCCCTCGCCCATTGCCAGTGCGAAAGCGGGGAATACGTCGGTCACGAGATTTAGGTACAGGATCTGCAGCGGCAGGATCGGCAGGGGCAGTGCCGCCGCGATCGCGATCCCAACAACCATGACCTCGCTGATGTTGCAGGACAGAAGGTAAGCGGCGGCCCGACGGATATTGCCGAAAATGACTCTGCCTTCCCGAACCGCTTTGACGATCGTCGGAAAGGCGTCGTCGAGCAGGATCATCGCCGCCGCCTGGCGCGCGACGTCCGTTCCGCGCAGGCCCATGGCCACGCCGATGTCGGCCTGCTTCAACGCCGGTGCATCGTTCACGCCATCCCCGGTCATCGCGACGATTTCACCGGACGCCTGATACGCGCGTACGATCGCAAGTTTCTCCGCCGGGCTGACGCGGGCGAAGATGCCAATGCGCTCCAGCTCCTGCGGATGCTTTTCGATGAGATGCTCGACATGGCGGCCTTCCGCCACATGGTCAGCCTCGAGCCCGATCGCACGGCCTATGCTGCGGGCCGTGACGGCATGATCGCCGGTCACCATGACGACGCGGATGCCGGCATGACGGCAATCGCGGATCGCCTGCGGAACGTCGGCGCGCGCAGGATCTTCCAGGCCAACGAGGCCCACGAACACCAGCTCGCCATAGGGCTCAGCATCTGCGGATGTCGCCAGTTTGGTCGCGCAGGCGAGCACGCGCAGGCCGTGCTGTCCGAGCTCGGCAATCCGCCCGCTCCATAGACGGCGCGCGGCTTCGTCCAGTGTCGTCTCGCCGTTCTCGGTGAGCATGCCGGTGCACGCCGCGAGCACATGCTCCGGTGCGCCCTTCACGGCATAGAAATACGCGTCGCCGTGCTGGTGCACGGTCGCCATCATCTTGCTTTCGTTGTCGAAAGCGTGCTTGGCCGCGATCGGAAAGCCGCGCAGCAGCTCGCGGCGGTTCAAACCCGCCGCCCGGCCAGCCTGCAGCAGCGCCACTTCCATGGGATCACCGCTATGGGCTACTCCCCCATGGCCAAGCGAGGCCTCGTTGCAAAGTACCATTGTATGCAGCAGCCGCTGGAGCAGCGCATCGCCGGCAAGCTCCTCCGCGCCGGCCTTTTCGACTTCGCCGGATTCGACCCACAACCGCCGCACGGCCATCCGGTTCTCGGTGAGCGTGCCGGTCTTGTCGGTCAGGATCACCGTGGTCGCGCCCAATGTCTCGACCGCGGAGAGCCGCTCCAGAAGTGCATTCTGGCGGGCCATGCGCCACATCCCGCGGGCGAGCGCGAGGGTGGCCACAATCGGCAGGCCCTCGGGAATGGCGGCCACCGCGAGCGCGATCGACGATTCCACAACCAGGAAAGCGTCTTCTCCCTTCGCCATTCCAACCGCCGCGATCACGACGGTCAGTAGCCCGACCGCCCAGACGAGCTGCCCGGACAACCGTGCGAGCCTGCGTTCAACCGGTGAGCTCTCGGGCTCCGCGCCTTCGACGAGGTGAGAGATCCGGCCGAGTTCGGTCCGGGAGCCCGTCGCGACGACGACGCCAAGACCACTGCCGCGCGTCACGGCCGTGCCCTTGAACAGCATCGATGTGCGTTCGGCGATCCGCGCATCTTCGGCGGCCGGCTCGGACGACTTGTCGACCGGCACCGACTCGCCTGTCAGGGTCGACTCGTCGGCCGCAAGCCGCGAGGCTTCCACGATGCGCAGGTCAGCCGAGATCGCGTCGCCGGCCTCGACGAGGAGCATGTCGCCGGGTACGAGGTCCTCCGCCGGGAGCACGCGCGTGTGACCGTCGCGTCGCACGCGAGCCGATGTCCGGCCAAGCGCGCGCAGGGCCTCGATCGATCGCGCCGCCCTGATTTCGGTCAGGAAGCCGATGAGGGTGTTGAGGACGAGAACGGCGACGATCGCCACGCCTTCCGCGAGTTCGCCGAACCAGAAGGCGAGCGCAGCGGCTGCCGCCAGCAGGTAGACCACCGGGGTCTGCAGCTGGTGAAGAAGTATGGTCAGGGCGCTGACCCGCTTCCTTGCAGCGATCGCGTTCGACCCGAAGCGGATGCGGCGCTCGGTCGCCTCGCGTTCCGCGAGGCCTTGCTCCGGCTCGACCTGAAGCGCGCGAAGGATTTCGCTCGCCGGCAACGAATGCGCGGTCGCCGTTGTCAGTCCAACTTCATGCATCAAATCGCTTGTCGGCATCAGAACCTGCGCCTCTTCCCGGCTATCTCTGAAACATCTGGTGAGCGACGTCAGGACCGACAGCGCCGGCCCATGCGGCCGCGATGACCAGCACGAGGCCGGGGATCAGCCGCAGCGCGAAGGAGCGCCCGCCGCTGACCCAGCCGACCACGATCTTGCTGAGCGTATTTGTCGACAGCGCCGCCAGAATCGGAGTCACAGCGTCGGCGGAGTTGATCTTTCCCGAGGCGGCGAGGGTGGCTGTGGCGACGGCTGGCGAATGCGTATCTGCGAGCCCGGCTACGGCCGCGCTGACCAGCAGGCCGGTTTCCCCGAACGCGTCCCGCAGGCCGGCAGAGAGCACGAGGACGCCGGAGAGCGTCAAGGCCAGCAACAAGGCCGTCGGCAGGCTGAAAGCACGTCCGAGCTGGAGCTCGGCGGCGCTCGTCTCTCGCATGCCCTTCACCGTGAAGATCGCGCCATAGAGACCTGCCGCGGCACCGGCACAGAGGAGCGGAATCATCAGACTCTGCAACGTAGCGAGATTTGTCGCTGCGAGCACCGCGACGAGCTGAACGTTCGTTGCGACGGTCGAAAGCGTTGCGCCGGCGGTGGCGGCGCCAAGCAGCTCCGGTGCCTTGCGAGCCCGCGCCCCCATCGCTCCGATCGTGGCCGTGCTGGAGACAAATCCCGAGGCGAAGCCTGAGACAGCAAGACCGCCTCTTGCGCCGAGCAGGCGTATTGCAACATGCCCGGCGGCGCCGATGGCCATCACCAGAATGACGATGATCCAGATCGCGCGTGGATTGAGCGCGCCATAGGGGCCCACCGGCCGATCCGGAAGCAAGGGTAGGACAACGAGCGTGGCGGCGGCAAAGATCAGGCCGTCCTTGACCTCGCCTTCGCTGAGCACCTTCCGGACGAAGTCGTGCAATGCCGCACGGCCTGCAAGCAGAATGGCCAGAATGACGGCAACGCCCGCGGCCAAAAGGGGACGCTGGGTGGCCAGTCCGCCGAGCAGAACCGTCAGGATGAGTGCGGTCTCCGAAGTCAAGCCGGGATCGTCGCTCCTGGACCGGAGATAGGCGATCGCGGTCATGGCCATGATCCCGGCAGTCACGAGCGCCAGCAGGCCCTTGCCGCCGATCATGACGCTGACGGCACCGGCGAGTGATGCCGCGGCAAAGGTACGCAGCCCGGCAGGCGAGCGCCCCGGTCCCTCGCCCTTGCGGCGTTCTCGCTCGAGACCGATCAGGAGCCCGATGCCGAGTGCAACGATGATGGCGATGACGTCGGGGCTTAGGCTCGGCTTCAGGAAATCCATCATGTGTACTGCACGGCGTCACGTTCTTGTGCTTGTGGCGGTGCTTCGATCGCGACTGCTGCCCAACCCCGCCGGATTCGTATCAACGTCATGGTCACCGCCGGCAGCAATAGATCAAGTGCCACGCCCGCTGGCTCGAGAAAAAGGAGGCCGACGACGATAGCAATGAACGGCAGCATCGCATGCATCCGCCGCGAGCGTGCCGGAGATGCGACAGCAGATCCCGGCACGGTATCCACTTCGAGTTATCTCCTGCAAGGACCAGCGGCTTGGAACTATCGACGAGGCCGCCGCCAGGCCGCTTGATTTCGGTCAATCTGACGGCCGCAGAGATGTCGCAAGCCCGCGAGGTCGTTGAACGTGGCTGAGATGTTGCCGCCGCACGGGATTTCGTTCGGGCGCAGTGGATAGAACCCGAGATGTCGCGGTCCGTGAGTGGCAGGGATTCTCGTTTTCGCCCCGCATACGCCAGTTGCGCCCCAGCCTTGCAATGATCCCTGCGAAGGAGCGCTTGCGAATTGGCGTTTCTTCATCTCTGCGGTTGATCCTGCTCAAACAACGGTGCTGGTTTCGGGCGAGAGTAACGTTCCGGTAGCTGTGGGACCAAACCATGTCGTTTGAGCGGGTCTTGCGATGGACCCTGGTTGCGATTGCAATCGCAGGATTGGCCGCGGGTATTCTTGCGCGAGCCGTCGGCCGCCTCGATCTGGCCGATCTCGCATGGGCGCTCGGCACTGCGCCCGTGATCGGCGGACTGGCGGTCTCGATCGTCAGGGACCTGCTGGGCGGCCGTCTGGGCGTGGACGCGATTGCGCTGCTGTCGATGAGCGCGGCGCTGGCGCTGGGCCAGCCGCTTGCCGGCGCCGTCGTTGCGCTGATGTATTCCGGCGGCAATGTGCTGGAGGACATCGCGATCGCGCGGGCGGAGCGCGACCTGCGATCCCTGGTCGATCGGGCACCGCGGCAGGCTCATCGCAAAAGCAACGAGCGGATCGAGGAAGTGCCGATCGAGGAAGTCGCAGTCGGCGAACAGCTCCTGGTGCGGGCAGGCGAGATTGTGCCTGTCGACGGTATCGTCGGCTCGGTCTCGGCCACGATCGACGAGTCTGCGGTAACAGGCGAACCCATTCCGGTCGAGAAGACACGCGGCAGCGCAGTGCTTTCGGGCTCACTCAATGCGGGTGAGACCTTCGAGTTGACCGTGACCGCGCCGGCTGGCGAGAGCACCTACGCCGGCATCGTGCGCATGGTGACGGCGGCCCAGACGGCGAAGGCTCCCTTCGTGCGAATGGCCGACCGCTATGCGCTGATCTTTCTGCCGGTGACGCTCGTCATGGCCTTCGTGGCGTGGCGCATCTCCGGCGATCTGACCCGTAGCCTTGCTGTGTTGGTGGCGGCGACGCCTTGTCCGCTGATCCTGGCCGCACCGGTCGCCTTCATCGCCGGCGTGGCGCAAGCCGCCCGCCGCGGCATCTTGGTCAAGGGCGGAGCGGCGCTGGAGGCGCTGGCGCGCGCGCACACCGTCCTGCTCGACAAGACCGGCACCCTGACCGTGGGAGGGGCGCGGTTGCTCTCCGTCGAGGTCGCGCCGGGGCAGGACGCGGACGAGGTCCTGACGCTTGGGGCATCGCTCGAGCAAGCCTCGCATCATGTGCTCGCGAAGGCGGTCGTTGCTGCCGCCGTCGATCGCGGTCTCAAACTGAGGCCGCCGGAACATGTCAAGGAGACCATGGGGTCGGGCCTGAGCGGCCTGATCGATGGACGCCAGGTCACCGCCGGCTCGCGAGAGATGCTTCTCTCACATGCCGAGCTATCGCCGTGGGAACTGCGCGCCATCCGGCGCGCCTCGTGGCGTTCGGCGTTGATCGTATTCATTGCTGTTGATGGTCGTTCAATCGGCGCACTGCTGCTGGCCGACGAGCTGCGGCCCGATACGCCACGCGCGATCCGGCTGCTGCGCGATGCCGGCATTGTGCGGATGGTGATGGTCACCGGCGATCGCGCCGCAGCGGCGCAGGCAATCGGTGCGGCGCTCGACCTTGATGCCGTGCTGGCCGACCGCGTTCCTTCGGACAAGGTCGAGGCGGTGCGTACCGAGCAGCGCCAGCATCCGACCATCATGGTCGGCGACGGCATCAATGACGCCCCGGCGCTGGCCGTGGCCGACATCGGGGTCGCGCTCGGCGCTCGCGGCGCGAGCGCCTCGTCCGAGGCCGCGGACGTGGTGATTCTGGCGGACCGGCTCGATCGGGTTGGCGAAGCGATCGTGATTGCACAGCGGGCGCGGCGTATCGCCGTGCAGAGCATTGTCGTCGGCATGGGGCTGTCACTGGTGGCAATGGTCGCCGCCACTCTTGGCTGGCTCGATCCCGTGCCCGCGGCGATCGTCCAGGAGGTGATCGATGTTGCGGTCATTTTGAATGCGCTGCGGGCGCTCACTCCGGCCCTGGTCAGGGGCGGCCCGCGCATCACGACGGAGCAAGGCTTGTCCTTGCATCACGATCATCAGGCCCTCTTTAGGGATCTCGACCGCCTGCGCGATATCGTCGACGCGCTGGACGACGTGACGCCCGAATCCGCCGCGGCGTTGATCGGGGAAGCCCACCGCCTGGTTCAGAATAGCGTCGTGATGCACGAGCGCGAGGATGAGGACAGCGTCTATCCAAAGCTTGCGGAGGTTCTGCGCGACCGCCATGGCCTGTCTGCCATGAGCCGCGCGCATCGGGAGATCCTGCACCTCGCCCGGCTGCTCGCTCGGATCGTCGAGGACATTCCGTCTGAGAAGATCGACCGCTATCTGGTCCGGGACGCTCAGCGGGTCATCGAGGCGATTGAAACGTTGGTGCGCATGCACACGGCTCAGGAGGAGGATATCTACGAAGCCGTGGCGGCATAGGCGACAGCTCGATATGCGAGCGGGCTAAGGTTGATCTGGAGGGATTCCTTGCTCCTCCTGTCGCTCGAATATGGAAGTGTACCGGCGATCTCACCAATGCTGTAGCCGGTCTTTGCCGGTCTTTCCGTCCTTGGCGTAGAGCGCATTGTAGACAATGCCCATGACGATGCTGTAGCTGAGCAGCATCATCAGAGAGAACAATGCCGGCGAGATGCCGAGCCCTGCATCGAGTGCAAAGAAGCCGAGGCCGATGATCGGGAAGAATACCAGTCCCATGATGATCCATCCGAATACTCCGAATACCGCACCCTTCGTCACCCCAGTCTTGCCGGGTAACCGCTGATAAGAGTATCCGAAAACAAGCCCGACCAATGTGGAACCGTTCAGGAATGATAGCGCCCACGGCACAATGGGATCGACGGCGCTCCCCACCAAATGACTGAGCGTTGCCTGGAGATTGTCGTAGGGCTGAAACGATGGAAGCAGCCCTTCGCGAGATTTGAGATACATCAGCAGCGAATGGGCGATACTGCCGGCAATACCTGCGGCAATCGACTTCCAGATCCGATCGATTGTTAGTTGAGACATCGGCAGCGCATCCGGAGACCCAGTAGCTGGCCGGAAACTTGGCTCCCTGTTTGCTCCGGCCCTTGCCGCGCCCGGTAGTCTCGGGCGCTTATTGACGTTCGGCAGACAGCTTGTCGCGATTGGCCTCCATGCAAGTTCGGGTCTGGCGCGAACCGTGTCCCTTGTTGGCGCAACAGATCTGGATGTCTTGCGTGCATAGCGCGGCGACAGGACCGGTCTGACCAAATGCTGAAGTCGCAACTGTAACTGCGACGAGCAGCATTCTCATCGCGGTACCCCAGTTCAGCGAAACACCTGTCGAAGCCTGCCCGCAGTTCGATCCATTTGTCTTGACGTGGATCAACGCTGGAGGGGTTGCCAGGCAGGAGAAGCTGGCCTCCCACAAGTGCCTTGTGGCTTCTGATGTGTGCAGCATTGAGTCAGCTCAATGCGACACGGCTCGATCGGCTCCATTGTGCCCTGCGATCGGTCACGCCGATGTCGGCATGAGACAGGGCCCACATGCAAAATCTAAAGCGGGCATTTTGGGGTAGTCTGGCGGTTCTCGTCCTGCTCTGGCTGGTTGCGGAACCCCGTCCATTCGGGACCGGTCCCTTTTTCCCGCTTCGCGAGAGGATGGTGCAGTTAAGCGGCGTCCTGGCAATCGGTTGCATGAGCATGGCGATGATCCTCGCACTGCGACCGCGCTGGCCGGAGGCGTGGCTCGGCGGCCTCGACAAGATGTACCGCTTGCACAAATGGTTCGGCATCACGGCCCTTGTGACGGCCATTGTTCATTGGCTATGGGCCAATGGCCCGAAATGGGCAGTCGGCTGGGGTCTATTGGCGCGACCGGAGCGTGGCGCGAGGCCCATCATCGAGAATCCCATTGAAGCCTTCTTTGCCAGCCTGCGCGGGTTGGCGGAGGGGCTCGGCGAGTGGGCATTCTATGGGACTGTGGTGCTGATCGTTCTGGCACTCGTTCAGTGGTTTCCCTACCGGCTGTTCTACAAGACGCATCGGCTTATCGCCCTTGCGTACCTCGTGTTGGTCTTTCATGCCGTCACTCTGATGAAGTTCAGCTACTGGATGTCCCCGCTCGGCTGGATCATGGGCGGGCTGCTTGCCTGCGGCACATGGGCGGCCGTTCTTGCGCTCCTGCGACGCGTGGGCGCTGGGCGGCAGGTTAATGGCAGGATCACCTCTCTGAAATACTATCCCGGCGTCAGAGCAATCGAGACCGAAATCGAGGTGCCGCACGGCTGGCCGGGACACAGACCGGGCCAATTTGCCTTCGCCACGTCGGACACCTCGGAGGGCGCCCATCCCTACACGATCGCGTCCGCCTGGAGGGCTGAAAACCCCAGGATCACCTTCATCACTAAGGAACTGGGCGACCACACCAGCCGGCTGCGGGAGAAGCTCCGCGTCGGGCAGGAAGTAAAGGTGGAAGGGCCCTACGGTTGCTTCACTTTCGACGACGATTGCGCGCACCAGATCTGGATCGGCGGAGGCATTGGCATCACGCCTTTCGTCGCCCGCATGAAGGAACTGGCCATGCAGACGGGGACTCCCGCTTGCACCATTGCGCCGACGGTTCACCTCTTTCACACCACGGCTGATGTCGACGAGGAGGCGCTGGGAAAGCTTGCAGCGGATGCGCACTCGGCTGATGTACGCCTGCACGTTCTTGTCGACGCCCGTGATGGACGACTGAGTGGCGAGCGCATTCGCGAAGCGGCGCCGGAATGGCGCACGGCGAGCATCTGGTTCTGTGGCCCGACCGCCTTCGGTGAAGCGCTCAGGCGAGACTTTGCCACGCACGGCTTTCCTGTCGGCGACAGGTTCCATCAGGAAATCTTCGCGATGCGATAGCGCAGAGGTCGAACCTGGCACGCACTTCGCTGGCGGAATGCCAGAATGCTGTGCCCTGCGGCGAGCTGGAGGAAGGCGACGCCAGCATAGTCATCTTCCGCTTGCCCCAACAAGATGACCGAAATCCAGTCGGGATGCTGGCCGCTGTTGAGCCGGAGGCAAGCATCCAGCGTCGGCGCTGCTATTGTTTTGGAATCGCATCAAGAGAGTGTCTCCGTCCCTTGCTGGGGCAGAGACGGCAGGCGGATCGCAAGACGAGCGCCATCTCAAAAGCACCCGGTCCTATTGCTTCAGCCGGGCAATCTCAAATACAAAGGCGGCCTGGAAGATTGGTCCGCTCATCGTTCGAACCTCGATCGCCATGTGCTGGCGCTCATCGAGTGGGGGAAGGTCCTTGGCCAAATCGCCTAACGCTCTTGCAGCTTCGATCTCGGCCGCCTTCTGATCGGCGAGATCAAGGCCCTCTTCGTCGGGGTAGAGATCCTGGCCGTCTCTAATGTCGAAGTAGTACCGGGTCATCACGGCGCTCCCTCTGCAGGCGGGAGCGCGCGTGGTCTCTCAGCCACCGACGCCCATGGTTGGCTGATGTCGGTGATACCTGAAAATATGGGGCAAGAGGTCCGATGTTCCAAGCTAATTCTTCTTCGGTCCCGGCTCGTGTGGAGGTGGGGGAACTCATGGTCGAACGATGAGTTGACTTGGATTGGCTTGCGAGCGGCCGCGCCCGAAGATGCCATGAGCGCAAGCACTGTGGTGGCCAGCCACGACGATCGATCAAGCTGCTTGCAAGCGCTATTCGCCTCAGACAATCAGGCAATGTGACCGGCAGGCGCCGCGTTCACTCAATCGAAGGACAACGAAATGAGGACGAATGACAATCGCACGGCTCGTGCCAAGCGCGAGGCCGACAAGCTGTTCAAACAGGTCGACACGACGAAGACGAAGCAGCCGAATGACTATGAAATGGCGCAACAGTCGTTTCAAGACAACCGCGAGCGCTTGAAGGCGGAGCGCTTGGCTCGGGAGGCTAAGTCGACTGGTCGACGCAAATAGGGACGTGTTCGGCAGTCCTGCTGTTTCGACGTCAGGGATGGAGAGCGCTCATCAGTGGGCGAGGAGCAAATCCTCAGCGGAAATGCCGACAGTTGAAACGCGCGATGCGCGCACGATCAATGAGGCTGCCGACCCCAATCGGTCCGCCTATCGGGCGAGGCTGGAGAGCGGGAGGATGATCACAGCGGTCAGGCCGTCATCGAGCCAGGAATACCGTATTGTCCCGTTATGACGGTGGACTGTCGTCTCGATCAAAGTGGATCCGAACCCCCTCGTTTCGGGTTGGCTGACCCGCGGCCCGCCGGATTCATTCCATGTCACCTCCAGACGATCGTCATGGATTGACCATCCTACACTGACCTGTCCTTCGTCGCGGCTCAGCGCACCGTACTTGGCGGCATTGGTGGCGAGCTCATGAAAAACGAGGGCCATGCTGTTGCTCGCATGATCGCCCAGTGCAACGTCGGGCCCCTCTGTCGAGACGCGCTCATACGGCTTGAGGATGGTCTCCATCAGCTGCTGAAGCCCAACCCGCAATATGGTGTCGTGCGCAAAGGGCCGTCTGACCAGCTGATTGGCGTTCGCAAGTGCAAGGAGTCGCCCCGACATCTTGGCCACCAACTCCTCCTTGGTGGTCGCGGTGCGCGCGGTCAGTCGCAGCATGCCGTCCGTGATGGCGAGAAGATTCTTGATGCGATGGGACATTTCACGCGTGAGTTGCTCTTGCTCCTGCAAAGCTGCCTGAACGACTTCCTCGGCCTGTATCATTCGGATCGCCACGCTCGAGAAGGCGGCAAGCTCGGTCAGGACACGTACATGTTCCAGGGAGAAGAAGCCCGGCTCCGAACCGACGACCCAGAGCGTTCCTGCGCCGCTATCCTCGGCAGGCCGTCGCAAGTGCAGGGGGACGAGCAGGACTTCTGGGATGGTGATGCCTGCGCTCCTGATCCAGCCGTAGACCGTCTCCGGATGCTTCATCAGGACTGGAGCATTTTGCTGCAGCGTCACCCCGCAAGGGCTGTAATCAAGCGGGGTTCGTGTTCCTTCAAAGGCCGCGAGAGCCCCATGAAGTCCAAACCACCTGAACTCGCGAACCTCGTGCTCCAGGAGGGAAATACCCGCCGATTCTGCTCCGCAGGCCTCCATCGCGAGCCGCACCAGGCGAGGCAGCACCGCTTTCGGATTATCGGCCATGTCATCGGCCAAATCCCGAAACGCAAGCTTCTCGCGCAGATAGTCGGGCGGCTCCGAGGCCCTTTTTGCGAGTTCATCCGTGATGATGATGTCTGCGAGGTCGTGGGGGGCTGGCGCCATTTCTTGTGGTCTCTGGAACCTAGCTCGAACGGGGGACTTGGAAAGAATTGGTCTCATCTCAGGAGCGGGCCGTTGAAGATCTTGATCGTCGAAGACGAGCCCCTCATTCTCATGGATGTTGAAGTTCAACTCCTGGAAGCAGGGTACGAGGTGGCCGTGGCAGAGAACGCCGATGTTGCCGTCCGGATGCTGGCGCAGAGCATGTTCGACCTGCTGTTAACCGATATCGACATGCCCGGTTCCATGGATGGACTGCAGCTGGCGAGCGCGGTGAGAGATCGATGGCCGCCCGTCAGATTAGTCCTGATGTCGGGCAAGAGGCATCCTCACGTAACCGAAATGCCCTCGCAAGCGCGATTTCTCAGCAAGCCACTGCAACCAGCTGAACTGATGAAGGCCGTGGCGATCTGGTAGCGAAGCAAGGCGCACGAGGACAACGATGCTGCCTCACTTCTGGCCGTCCGGGCCCTCATCCCAAGGACGCTTGCCGCGCGCGTCGCGATCCCATGCTCACTCCTTCGGGCGGCCTGTCGCTTCATCCGCGTTTTCTTTTGTGTGGATGACCTTGATCTGATTCCGGGAGAGCTCCTCTTTGTTGCTTTATGCCGCCGCCGGCCAACAGGCCAAAAGCAAAGCCATAATGAGCGCTCTCATCACTTCCGATAGCATGGATCCGGGGCGCCGTCCGTTAATTCTGCAGGGGTTGATCGCCAGCGTACGTCGGGAAGTCGCGTGCGTTCAGTCCACGCGCGACCGCGATACTCCGGGTGCTGAACCGGCTGGAGCCGCTGCCGTGCGCAAACGCGACCAGACCACGGGCATTTTCCGGCAGCGTCAGCGTTCCTGCCAGCCCCAGCGGCGGCATGAGAACGTCGAACGATTGATCGCGTTTCATGCACCGCCCCCCGGTCTGGTCAGCCCTGTAGATTCCTGAGCGGCGCCGGAAGATGGGCCATCAACTTCTCGAATTCGCCGGGATCCAGCTTCTCCCACAGCACTTCGTAGACGCCGCGGGCTGCGCCGAGCGCAGTGAGCGGGAACTGCGGCGGAAGCTCCCTGGCGACATGTGCCGCAAATTCCTCGATATGCCGTTCCTTGGTCGGCGTTGCCGCCAAGCGCCAGCCCTCGTAGTAGATACCGCGCACCATGATCGGCAGCTGAGCCCCGAGCTTGACCACCACCTCCGGCGGCAACCGATCGCGCAACGCATGCAGAACGGCTCGCAATGCGCTGTAGGCCTGATGGCGGTTCTCCAAGGCCAGCTGCTCGTCGATGGCCTTGAGCCAGACATTTATTTCCTGGACCGAATGGTCCAACGCAGTCACACCCGTGGACATGCTCATGATGTTGCTCCCGGACCAGAGACCGATCGTTGATTATTTGCGGGCTCGGGCCAGCCTGCTTTGACGTGCCGCAAGGTTCCCACGGCGGATTGCCAATCGGATCGGGTTGATCTCGCGCAAGGTTTTGGGCGCATCGTGTGCTCAGAATGTCCGTCCGATAGGAGGAGCGCGACCATGCAAACCCCGGCTCAAATCGAGTTCGAGCACGTGACGGCGTCCCCGAAGCTGCAAGCGGCGATCGACGGGCACATTGCTGAGCTGGAAAAGCGCTACGGTCGAGCGACCGCGGGCCGCATCGTCGTGAGAGGCCCTGGTGATCGTCACAAGACGGGCGGTCAATACCAGGTGAGCATCCGCCTGTGCCTTCCCGAAGGGCGCGAAGTCAATGTCGGGCGGACGCCCAAGCAGGACGAGCGGTACGCCGATCTGACCTTTGCGGTGGACGATGCATTCAAGCGCGCACGGCGGCAGCTGCAGGACCAGGTGCGTGTGATGCACGGCCAGACCAAGCTCCACGAAGGAGAACCGGTTGGGACCGTCGTGCGTATCGATCCCAGCGGCGAGTTCGGCTTTCTGGAAGGGACCGACGGCCAGGAGGTCTATTTCAATCGTAACAGCGTTGTGGAGGGCCGCGCGAGCATCGCCGTCGGCTCGCGTGTCAGCTTTGTTGAGGATCTCGGAGAGAAGGGACCACGGGCCAGCACGGTCAGGGTTCTGAACAAGCACAGCCTGCGGACGTAGGTGCTCCATCACTGCATTGTGGAGTGCATGATGGTTAGTAGCTGGATGCCTCGGGCCGCGTTGGCCCGGAGCGATCGGCTGCGCCCTGGGGCTCGAAGCTCGCGACTACGTGAAGGATTTGGCCCGGCCGTTGTTCCGGCCGGATATGGGCGCGAGAGCCATGGCCTCGCTTCACGATGGCGAAAGCGCGCATGGGCGGGCGTGTGAGGTCAGCGCACGGCTTGCTGCACAACGGTAGGAACCTTCATCGCTAGCCTGAGTTGGCCGCACGGGAAGGGGCCGAGAGTCACACGAGGCCAATCGTGCAAGAAGACGTGCGCGTGCACAGCACCGCGCAGATCGCGGGTCATCCCATTCATCCGATGCTGGTGCCGATCCCGATCGCGTGTTTTGTCGGGGCGCTGCTGACCGATATCGCCTATGTCGTCAGCGCCGAGATCATGTGGGCGGATTTTTCGGCCTGGCTTCTTCTCGTCGGCGTCATCTTCGGCGTGCTGGCGGCCATCGCGGGCCTGATCGATTTCCTCGGTAACCGGCTGGTGCGGGCGCAGGCGCCGGCCTGGCCGCATTTGATCGGCAATGCGGTAGTGCTGATCCTGGCGATCTTCAACACGATGATCCACATGCGCGATGCCTGGACCTCGGTGTGGCCGGTCGGGCTGGTGCTTTCGGCGATCACCGTGCTGATCCTGCCTGTCACGGGCTGGCTCGGCTCGGCCCTGGTCTATCGCCACGGCGTGGGAGTTGCGCGATGAAGCACTTGCTTGCCCACGCGCTGTTGTGCTCGTCGTTGCTGTTTCTGGCCGGCTGCAATGACGGCAGCGGTGATCCCAGGGCGCAAGTAGGCGCCAACCCGACACTCCCCGACATCCAGCAATATTTGGTGCCGCCGATCCATATCGCCCCCATCGTCGGCTGGAAGAAGGACGAGACGCCGACCGTCGCGCAAGGTTTGCAGGCGAAGGCTTTCGCCACGGGCTTGCAGCACCCGCGCTCGCTCTACGTGCTGCCCAATGGCGACGTGCTGGTGGTGGAATCCAAGGCGCCGAAGGGCGCCCCGATCAAGCGGCCCAAAGAGATCGTGATGGGCTTCGTCGAGTCTTGGGCGACCTCCGGCGGCGATACCGGCGAGAGTAATCGCATCACACTGCTGCGCGACAGCAATGGTGACGGCGTGCCGGAGACGCAAAGCGTGTTCCTCGACCATCTCAATTCGCCGTTCGGCGTCGCGCTGGTCGGCAACGATCTCTATGTCGCCAACACCGACGCGATCGTCCGATATCCCTACACGGAAGGGGATACGAAGATCACCGCGCCGGGCACGGTGCTGACGCCGCTGCCGGGCGGACCGATCAACCATCACTGGACCAAGAGCCTGGTCGCTAGTCCCGACGGCTCGAAGCTCTATGCCGGCGTCGGCTCCAACAGCAACATCACCGAGAACGGCATGGAGGCCGAGCACAATCGCGCCGCGATCCTCGAGATCGACCGCGCCAGCGGCCGCTGGCGCCTGTTCGCAAGCGGTCTGCGCAACCCGAACGGCCTCAGCTTCGAGCCGCAGACCGGCGCGCTGTGGACGGTGGTGAACGAGCGCGACGAGCTCGGCCCCGATCTCGTCCCCGACTACATGACCTCGGTGAAGGACGGCGGCTTCTACGGCTGGCCCTACAGCTATTTCGGCCAGCACGTCGATCCCCGCGTCAAGCCGGAGCGGCCGGATCTCGTCGCCAAGGCGATCGTGCCGGACTATGCCCTGAGCTCGCATGTCGCACCGCTCGGGCTCGCCTTCAACACCGGCGCCGGTCTGCCGGCCGCCTATCGCGGCGGCGCGTTCGTCGGCGAGCACGGCAGTTGGAACAGGCAT
The DNA here is from genome assembly GCF_058803975.1 of Bradyrhizobium sp. GW821-FHT13H06. Taxonomy (NCBI): domain Bacteria; kingdom Pseudomonadati; phylum Pseudomonadota; class Alphaproteobacteria; order Hyphomicrobiales; family Nitrobacteraceae; genus Bradyrhizobium; species Bradyrhizobium sp. GW821-FHT13H06. The sequence goes on from NZ_JBXAPN010000007.1 coordinate 386,108, forward strand.
GTGCTCAATGGCTACAAGGTCGTGTTCGTGCCGTTCACGGACGGCAAGCCGAGCGGTCCCGCACAGGACGTCGTCACGGGCTTTCTCAACAGTGACAACCAGGCGCGCGGCCGCCCCGTCGGCGTCGCCATCGACAAGACCGGCGCGCTTCTGGTCGCAGACGACAGCGGCAACACGGTCTGGCGGGTGACGGCAGCGCATCCGCAGCTGACGCAACATTAGACTTCGAGAACGGGAGGAGTTCGACAATGGGCCTTGCTCAATATGCCATCGTACCGGTGCAGGACGAATGGGGCGTGCTGCATGACGGCGACGTCAAGAGCCGATACGCCACCAAGGAAGCCGCCTTCGAGTCGGCGGTGGCCGCGGCGTCCCTGGCCCTTCGCGAGGGGCATGAAGTCCATGTCAGCGTCCCCGGCCGCGAAGCCGGCGACAACGCGCTCGGTGTGTAGAACAACCGAGAGAAGGAGGCCGCGATGATGACCAAGCTCCGTGAGCAGAACGGCGTCGAGCCGCCCCGGTCCGAGGACGACATCCAGCGCGAGCAGCGCGGCGTGCCCGGTGCGCCTGACCCGGCCAAGATGACGCCGCAGCGGGACAAGAAGACTCCGAAGCACATCGATCCCGGCCACACGTCCTGACAATCGCTCTGCGGCTGGCGCCGCGGTGCCATTCGGAACCGACATTCCCGCTCGGCCCGTATACCGGGTATGACGTGCCGCCGGGCGCGATCTGTGCCTGGCGGGCAGGCGATTGGAATGCGGTTCTTGAAATCTGACGGCAGGCTCATCGGCGTCCTGCTGGTGCTCGCGATCACGCAGCTGGTCGGATGGGGCACGATCGGGCTTCCCGCCATCGTCGGGCGTGATCTCGCGGCCGATCTCGGCATGAGCCTGCCGGCGGTGTTCGCCGGGACATCCGTTCTCTACGTCTCGATGGGGCTGTGCGGCCCGTTGCTCGCCAAATCGTTTGCGCGGCATGGCGCGCGGACGGTCATGATGGTCGGTACGATCGTCACTGCGCCGGGCTTCGTGCTGCTCTCGCTCGCGCGCGAGCCGATGCTTTATTTCGCCGCGTGGATCGTGCTCGGCATCGCCGGCAGCGCCACGCTGTCGACCGGCGCCTATATCATGCTGAACGAGGTCGCGGGGCGGCGGGCCAAGAGCGCGATCGGCGCGCTCATGCTGGTGACGGGCCTGTCCAGCAGCATCTTCTGGCCGACCACCTCGTTCCTGAGCGGCCATCTCGGCTGGCGGTGGACGTGCCTCGTCTACGCGGCGATGATGCTCGTCGTCAGCCTCCCGCTCTATGCTTTTTTCGCGCCACGCCGGATCGTCGCAAAGGACGATGGCGCCGAACCGGCCAGGCGGTCGCCGCCGCCTGCGATTCCGAGGAGTACGTTCGGCCTCGTCGTCGCCGCGATCACGCTGAACGCCTTCGTCAATTTCGGTATCAGCGCCGTCCTGATCGAGCTCTTGCGGGCGGAGGGGCTGACGCCGGCGCAGGCGCTCGGGTTCGGCTCGATGCTGGGCGTGATCCAGGTCAGCGCCCGCGGGCTGGATTTCCTCGGTGGCGGCCGGTGGGACGGGATCACGACCGGGCTCGTGGCGGGCACCGCATTGCCGGTCGCCATGCTGCTGCTGATGATGAGCGAGGGCGCCACCTGGGCGGTCGCGGTGTTCATCCTGCTCTATGGCGCCGGCAGCGGCGCGATGGCGGTGGCGCGGGCGACCATCCCGCTCGTGTTCTACGACCAGGCCGAGTTCGCCAAGGCCATGTCGATGATCGCGCTGCCGCTCAATCTGGCATCGGCGGTCTCGCCGCCGCTCCTCGTCGGCCTGCTGACCCAGTTCGGCAGCCGCGGTGCGCTCGGTCTCACCTTTGTCTTCTCCTGCGCCACGGTGCTGATCCTGGTCCTGCTCGGCCGCCGCCGGCCGCGGGTGGTCGCGGCGGGCGCAACCTGAGACCGCGAGGCGAAATTCGCGGTGCGGGAAGTTGCGGGCAGGAATTGGCGCCGCTGCCCGGCAGGAGATGGCCGTATGCCGTCAGTGCAGTGCTCAGGGCGCGAAAATAGTGTATCCGCAGGGAGCGCGGCCTTTCGATCTCGCCGCCGCGCCAAGATCAGTTCCCCGGAGGAAATCGATATGTCGGCCTTGCCGCTCTCAGGCATCAAGATCCTTGACCTCACCCGCGTGCTTGCCGGGCCGCTGTCGGCCCAGATGCTGGGCGATCTCGGCGCGGAGGTGATCAAGATCGAGCGGCCGGGCACCGGCGACGACGCGCGCGCCTTCGGCCCCCCTTACCTGACCGACCCCGAGGGCAAGGCCAACAACAACAATTCGTTCTATCTCTGCGCCAACCGCAACAAGAAGTCCGTCACCGTCAACATCGCCAAGCCGGAAGGGCAGGCGATCGTCCGGGAGCTCGCCAAGGACGCCGACGTCTTCATGGAGAACTACAAGGTCGGCGATCTCAAGCGCTACGGCCTCGACTACGAGACCATCAAGGCGATCAATCCCGGCATCATCTATTGCTCGGTGACCGGCTTCGGCCAGACCGGACCGTATGCGCCGCGTGCCGGCTATGATGCCATCCTGCAGGCGATGGGCGGATTGATGAGCGTCACCGGCCATATCGACGGCGAGCCGGGCGAGGGCCCGATGAAGGTCGGCCCGTCGATCGTCGACTACATGACCGGCATGAACTCCTCGATCGGGATTCTCTCGGCGCTCTACCATCGTGATGCCAATGGCGGGCAGGGACAGCACATTGACGTCTGCCTGTTCGACACCGTCATCGCATCCTTGTCGCACTGGCTGCAGATCTATCTCGTCAACGGCAAGACGCCGCCGCGCCGCGGCACCTGGGGCAATGGCGGCATGCCGGCCGGCGTGTTCCGCTGCGCCGACGGCGAATTGATGCTGGTGGTCGGGAACGACGGCCAGTTTCAGCGCACCTGCGCCGTCCTCGGCGAGCCCGAACTCGCTAACGATCCGCGCTTCGTCAAGAACAACGATCGCGTCGTGCACGGCAAGGAGATCATGGCGATCTTCGCCGGCCTGTTCCTGAAGAAGCCGGTGGCCTACTGGCTGGAAAAGCTGGAGGAGGCCGGCGTGCCGTCAGGTCCGATCAACAATTTCGAGCAGGTGTTCTCCGATCCGCACGTCCAGTCGCGCGGCATGCGGGTGAAGGTCGACCACCCCTTCAAACCCGATCTTTCGCTGGTCCGCAACGCGCTGACCCTCTCGGAGACGCCGATCGAGACCTACCGCGCCCCGCCGCTGCTGGGGGAACATACCGAAGAAGTGCTCGGCGCCAAGCTCGGCTATGATGCCGGCAAGATCGAGACGCTGAGGCAGCAGGGGATCATCTGAAGCATGATCCTCCGGAAAAGTGCGCAGCGGTTTTCCGAAAAGATCATGCTTTGAACAACAACCTGAAGCACGATGACGATTCAGCCTCATCGCATTGCGCTTTCGCCGGAGGGAGCGCGAGCCTCGGCGCGCCATTGCGACAGCCGAGGACCCGCGCGGGATGCTGGGGCTTGCCTGAAGCTTGCGCGCAATCCCCAAATAATCCCGGTCCGTAGTCGCACAGGCTTCCCCTTCGCGCGAGACTCTGATTCGATCCCTCCACTTGAGTTCGGGAGGGAAGTGAATGTCCTACACGATCGGGTTCCAGGCCAAGGACCAGAAGGCCATTCTGGCGACCGAGGCGGCCACCGCCAATCAGGCCGTCGCCATCGTTGCTGCGCTGCGGCAGAGCGCCGACGAAATAAAGTTCATCCGCTCGCCGCAGGAAGGCGAGATGGGCATCGAGATGTTGCTGCTGCTCGCCAAGGAAGAGGCCGAGGAGATGCCGCAGCGGATATAGGCGCTGTCGCCGCTACCCGGACTTCCGAGGTCTTGCCGCAAGCGGGACCAACTCGCTCGGCTTGCGATCGATGTTCATTGATCAGCGCGAATCCCGCGCCAGCGCTCTCGGCTTTGCGTCGACCTTTCCCGCCGTCAGCGCCATCGTCGCGACGCTGACCACGCGCGCGACCACGTCCTCGACGTCGTCGAGGTCGCATTTGCCTTCCGACAGCTTCGTCAGCCGTTCGCTCTCGCGGATGGTGTGGTGCGCCATCGCGAGCGCGAAGTTGAGGCCCCAGTAGATATCGACCTCGCTGCGCTCGGGCAGGGCGCGGCGCATCGCGCCGGCGAATTTCCGCAAATGGTCGATCTCGCGGTTCTTGATGCGGCGGATCGGCGGCACCGATTCGATCGAGGCGCGGATCATGAAGCGCGCGGCGGTGGAGCGCTGGTTCGCCGGGCCGAGGCAGCCGCGCAAGGTCGGCCCGACCAGCGCGCGCAGGATCACCTCGATCGGCGCGCGACCGCCGCCTTGCTCTTCCGCCGCCTTCAATTCGCGCAGGCGCTCGCGGTTGGTGGCGATCGAGCGTGTGACGAACAGCTCCGCGATCAGCTCGTCCTTCGAGCCGAAATGATAGTTCACCGCCGCCAGGTTGACATTGGCCTCCGCGACGATGTCGCGCAGCGTCACGTCGCCGAAGCCGCGATCGGCATAGAGCCGTTCGGCGGCGGCGAGAATGGCAGACCTCGTATGATCGCTGGCCATGGCTCTTATCCCGTCATTCCGGAGGGACGCGCCGGCGTCGAACCCGGAATCTCGCGCCACAACTTCGAGATCCGGGTTCAGCCCTGCAGGCTGCCCCGGAATGACGCCGTGAGCGAGGGAGTTGCAATTCAAACAGTTGTATGAAACTATCGTTTGAAGGCCGGGAAAGTCAATCCGCAATCGGGACTCATTCGCAACTGTGATGGGTTCCGGTGCGCCTCGCAGTTTCGCGCTTGCGGGCCGCGCGCGGCGGGAGGACAGTCCGGCGCAAAAGGGTTTGCGAGAGAGAAAACGAGGAGCGTCCCATGGATTTTGATCTGTCCACCAAGCAGAAGGAATGGCTCGATCGCGTGCGGTCCTTCATGGCCAAGCACGTGCGCCCGGCAGTGCCGATCTACGACCAGCAGGACAAGAACGGCGACCGCTGGAAGGTCATCCCGATCCTGGAAGACCTCAAGAAGAAGGCGAAGGCCGAAGGCCTCTGGAACATGTTCATGCCGCCGAACGAGCATGAAGATGATGAATTCCGCGGTGCGGGATTGACCAATCTCGAATACGCGCTCTTGTCCGAAGAGATGGGCCGCATCACCTGGGCCTCCGAGGTGTTCAACTGCTCCGCGCCTGATACCGGCAACATGGAAGTGTTCATGCGCTACGGCACCAAGGAGCAGAAGCGCAAATGGCTGCGCCCGTTGATGGACGGCGAGATCCGCTCGGCCTTCCTGATGACGGAACCGGCGGTCGCCTCGTCCGACGCCACCAACATCGAGACCCGCATCGAGCGCGACGGCGACCACTACGTCATCAACGGCCGCAAATGGTGGTCATCCGGTGTCGGCGATCCCCGCTGCAAGATCGCGATCCTGATGGGCAAGACCGATTTCAAGGCGGCCAAGCACCAGCAGCAGTCGCAGATCCTGGTTCCGCTCGACACATCAGGCATCAAGGTCGAGAAGATGCTGCCCGTGTTCGGCTTCGACGATGCGCCGCACGGTCATGCCCAGGTGCTGCTCGACAACGTGCGGGTGCCGAAGGAGAACATCCTGCTCGGCGAAGGCCGGGGCTTCGAGATCGCGCAGGGCCGCCTCGGTCCGGGTCGCATCCACCACTGCATGCGGACCATCGGCAAGGCCGAGGAGGCGCTGGAGAAGATGGTGAAGCGGCTCACCTCGCGCACCGCCTTCGGCAAGAAGATCGTCGAGCATTCGGTGTGGGAGCAGCGCATCGGCGAAGCCCGCACCAACATCGAGATGACGCGTCTTCTGTGCCTCAAGGCCGCCGACATGATGGACAAGGTCGGCAACAAGACCGCGCAGGCCGAGATCGCCATGATCAAGGTCGCGGCGCCCAACATGGCGCTGAAGATCATCGACGAGGCGATCCAGGCGTTTGGCGGTGCTGGCGTGTCGGACGAGGCGGGCCTCGCCAAGGACTACGCCCACATCCGCACGCTGCGGCTCGCCGACGGCCCGGACGAGGTGCACAACCGCGCCATTGCCAGGCTCGAGGTTCGGAAGTATGCAAACTCTCCCAATCACTAAGCGGGGGAGCCCTGCGGCGCTCCCGATTTGAAGAAACGACAGGACATGATCCAATTGCGGTAACCGCTTGACGCAAGTGCGTCAGCGGCTACCGATTAGGATCATGTTCGGACTGAAGAGGGAGCGTCATCGTGGCTGACGGCGTCAGGAAAGACGAAGAGTTCTCGGGCACCAAGCCGGTCGAGGAGCGGCATCGTTTCGACGAGCTGCGGCTCGAAGCGTGGATGCGCGAGAACGTCGAAGAGTTCGAGGGGCCGCTGGTCGTCCTACAGTTCAAGGGCGGCCAATCCAACCCGACCTACCGGCTCGACACCCCGAAGCGCTCCTACGTGATGCGCAGAAAGCCGTTCGGCAAATTGCTGCCGTCGGCGCATGCGGTCGATCGCGAGTATCGCGTGATCGCCGCGCTCGGCAAGCAGGGCTTTCCGGTCGCGCGCGCCTATGCGCTGTGCCAGGACGACGGCATCATCGGTGCCGCCTTCTACATCATGTCGATGGAGGAGGGCCGGGTGTTCTGGGATCCGACGCTGCCGAGCCAGGCGCCGGACGACCGGCGCAAGATCTTCACCAGCAAGATCGAGACGCTGGCGAAGCTCCACATGTTCGATCCTGTTACGATCGGCCTCGGCGATTTTGGCAAGCCCGGAAACTATTTCGCGCGCCAGATCGACCGCTGGACCAAGCAGTACCGGGCCTCCGAGACCCAGCACATTCCCGAGTTCGAAAAGGTCGCCGAATGGCTGCCGCGGACGGTGCCGGAACAGGCGCGCGTGTCGGTCGTCCATGGTGACTATCGCCTCGACAACATGATCTTCCACGCGACGGAACCGCGCGTGCAGGCGGTGCTGGACTGGGAGCTGTCGACGCTCGGCGATCCCATGGCCGACTTCACCTATCTCCTGATGCAGTGGATCATGCCGGGCCTCGACGGCGCGGACCTCAAGGCGCTCAACATCCCGAGCGTGGAAGAGGCCGCGCAGATCTATTGCAACGTCACCAAGATGACGGTGCCGGATCTCAACTGGTACTTCGCCTACAACCTGTTCCGTCTCGCCGGCATCACCCAGGGCATCGCCGGCCGCGTCCGCGACGGCACCGCCGCCAACGCCAAGGCGCTCGAATCCGCCAAGCGCACCGTGCCGCTGTCGAAGGCGTCGTGGGAATATGCGCAGAAGGCGGGCGCGGTGTAGGACAACAAGGGCGCGGCCGATGTGGCCGCGCTTTGTGTTAGTGGTTTCGAGCTGCCTCCACACACTCCGTGTCATTGCCCGCGAAGGCGGGCAATCCAGCATTCCAGAGACGCTGGTGCTTGAACCGAGAGGCTGCGGCGTACTGGATGCCCCGGTCAAGCCGGGGCATGCTAGCTGCGATGAGGCGAACTCTTCTTTCGCCATTGTTCTTTGAGCCACGCTGCATTGCCACCCGACTGGCCGCCGTTACCACGCTGCTGGGGGCGGCCTATGCTCTACGTAGTCCTCAAACTCCCATTTCCCGAGCCGAGCAAGCTTCTCGGCCACCTCAGGCCATGAGTTTGCAGAGCATTTAACGCAATAGTCCTCGATAAACCTTTTCAGTTGCGCGTAATTGAACTCCTTGACGAAGAGGTAGTGCCTCCCCTCGACGATGTCGCTCTTCATATACGAAGCGAACCAATCGGGAGTGCAGAGCATGAAGTCGAAGGACTCTTCACCCAAGCTGTCCGCAGGTCCAATCATAGCCATGACCAGAATCCCGAACGGTCCGTCCGGCATGAACTGATCAATCGGATCGGCGTCCGGACTGAACAGCGACTTCAGTTGTGGTCGAACTTTCCCTGCCATGGGCTTGCTGATTGTCGCCTATCCCATCTTACAATGTGCGATTAGCCGCTCCACGAAGCCTGCGCATTTTTCCAGCTCGGCCATCTCCACGAACTCGTCCGGCGTGTGCGCCTGCGCGATCGAGCCGGGGCCGATCACCACCGACGGGATATCGGCCATGCTGGAGAACAGGCTCGCCTCGGTGCCGAAGGCGACCTTGGCGTGGTCGTTACGTCCCGCCAGGCTTTTGGCGAGCGTGACGATCGCGGCGTCGGAGGCGGTGTCGAGGGCGGGGTAGTCGAGGATCTCCTCGAAATCGATGCCGCACTCCGGATGTCTGGTCTTCATCGCCGGCTCGAGCTCGGCCTTGGCCCAGGCGACGATCGCATCCGTGACCTCCCGCGACTCCGTGATGCCGATGCCGCGGCATTCGAAATCCACCATGCAGGTGTCAGGCACGATGTTGAGCGCGGCGCCGCCATGGACGATGCTGGTGAGCAGCGTCGAGTGCGGAACGTCGTAGAGGCTGTCGTTTGACCGCACGGCCGCAAGCTTCTCGGCGCGGCGGCGGATCTCGACAATCAGCTCGGCGGCATATTCGATCGCGTTGACGCCGTCGGGCGCGATCGAGGAATGCCGAGCGAGGCCGCGAAAGGTGGCGCGCACGCCGTGCTTGCCCTTGTGGCCGATGATGACCTGCATCTGCGTCGGCTCGCCGATGAAGGCGCCGAGCGGCTTGATCTTCTTCTTCGCGACCTCGCGCAGCATCGGCCGCACGCCGACGCAGCCGATCTCCTCGTCATAGGAGATCGCCAGATGAATCGGTGTCTTGAGCCCGGCCTCCAGCATCTCCGGCACCATGGCGAGGCACACCGCGACAAATCCCTTCATGTCGGTGGTGCCGCGGCCATAGAGCTTGCCGTCGCACTCCACCAGCTTGAACGGATCATGGCTCCAGTCCTGGCCCACGACGGGCACCACATCGGTATGGCCCGACAGCACCATGCCGGGACGATCCTCCGGCCCGATCGTGACCCACAGCGCGGCCTTCTCGCCGGTCTCGTCGACGATGCGCTCACCCTTGATGCCGAACGCGGCGAGATAGTTTTCGATATGGGCGATCAGGGGCAGGTTGGTGCGGTCGCTGATGGTGTCGAAACCGACGAGGTCGGCGAGGAGTTTTCGAATACGGTCGGGTCTTGAGCTTGGCATTGTCTCGTTCTGTCGGGGGAATGGAGGCTGAAACGCTTGCAGGAACCATACCAATGTGGCGCCCGGTCGGGCAAATCAACATCGCAACCGTCATTCCGGGGCGATGCGCAGCATCGAGCCCGGAATCCATCGGGCCGCATCACCCGCGGTGACATGGGTTCCGGGGTCGCGCCTTCGTCGCGCCCCGGAATGACGAGGGAAGAGCTACCAGACCTTGCGTTGCCTGTCGGGCAAAACACCCAAACCATCGGTCAAGACGTCTCGCCCAAAATATTCCGCTTTACCGAAATTCGGAAACGGCGTATGTGTCGCCGCAATCCGGCCCATGGAAGAGGGGCGTATCGCGATCGTCACGAACGCGGGCCGGGCGGCGGTGGACGCAGATGGCGTTGGCGCGAACGGGCTTGCAGGGCGGGCAACCGTGAGCAAGGTGGTCGCGCATACGACCGGTGCCATCAGCGTACGGCAAAATCGTGTGGTCCTGGCGCCCGGGGTCTGTGCGCCAAGTCTTGCGGTGACGTTGCGGCCCGACCGGGCTCGCACCGTCAGTCATCCGCAAGGCGACGGGGGCAATAGTGCATCGCTCCCCGGGGAGATCACGACATAAGCCGTCAAACCACTGCGCAGGGAAGGCCGGATGTTTTGGCTTCACCTGTATGCCGCTGTGCAGCTTTTTTTAAGCACACGCTTTCGCACAGTGGACCGCGGGTGCCAGCCGGCGCCCGGTCTTCCCTGCGCCCTCTTTCAATTGAGGGCGAGGCGACAAGCAAAGCTCGGGCGAAGTGCGCCGCGAGGATGCGATGCTGTGTCCGCATGAAGGCGAGTACATTGCAAACCCTATGCATCACCGTCACCCTGAGGTGCGCGCGCTGCGGCGCGATGGCGTCGCAGAGCAAGCCTCGAAGGGCGACGGCCCCGCTGCACCAGCTCGGCCGTTCATCCTTCGAGGCTCTGCATGCGATGCGTCCGCATCGCACGCCTCGCACCTCAGGATGACGGATCAATTGTTGTCGCCGCGGAGAGATTTTGACGATGCTGAGGCAGTAAGCGCGAACATTCCGCTCTTGTGCCCCGGACGCAGCGCAGCGTCTCTTCGACGATGCGCTGCAGAGCCGGGGCCCCATGTTGCAGCGACCCGTGTGGCGTCCTGGGTCCCGGCTCTGCGCTGCAGCGTAAGAACGCTGCAGCGCGTCCGGGACACGGGATCCCAATTAAACCGGCTTGCCCGTGTACGGCATCGACGCCGTGAGGCCGCCGTCCACCGGGAATGCCTGGCCGTTGACATACGAGGCCTCGTCGCTGGCCAGGAACAGTCCCATCGCCGCGAGCTCGTGCGGCTGGCCGGGGCGCTTGAGCGGATTGAGCTGGCCGATCTTGTCCTGGGTGCCGCGTTCCTTGGCGCGGTCGAAGATCGGTTTTGTCATGCCCGTCTCGATCAGGCCGGGGCAGACCGCGTTGATGCGCACGCCGGTGCCGGTGAGCGAATAGGCCGTGGTCTGCACCAGGCTGATCACGCCGGCCTTGCTCGCGGCATAGGGATGTCCGCTCGCGCCGGCCTTGAGGCCGGCGACGGAGGCGGTCAGCACGATCGCGCCGGACTGCTGCTTGACCATGTGCGGCATCGCGTATTTCACCGCGAGAAACGGCCCGATCAGGTTGATGCGCAAGATCTCCTGCCAGTGCTCCACCGTCTGCTCGGCGAGCGGAACGAGTCCGCCGGAGATGCCGGCATTGGCCCAGATCACGTCGAGCCGGCCATGCGCCTTCACCGCCTTGTCGATCACGGCGATGACGTCCTTTTCGGAGCCGGCATCCGCGATCATGGCTTCCGCGATGCCGCCGGCCTTCTTCACCTCCTCGACGGTCTCCTTCACGGCCTCGGTGCGATCGACCGCGATCAGCTTGGCCCCTTCCTTGGTGAACAGCAGCGCAGCCGCGCGACCGATGCCGCTGCCGGCGCCGGTGATGATGACGGATTTGCCTTGCAGGCGGCCCATGCGTTTCTCCCTTGTGGTGCCCCGCGCGGCGCTTGCCGCGCGGCGGAATTTCAAACAAGATTTCAAACGGTAAAGTGTCTTGAGGCACGTTCGCTACTCACGTACAGCGACATCAGACGGGATGGAAGGGTTTCGATGGCAGGTGCAGACAAGCCAAATGTGGTCGTCACGCGATGGTGGTGGGTCCGTCACGCGCCGGTGCGCAATGACGGCGGCAACATCTACGGACAGTCCGACATCGCCTGCGACACCAGCGACACCTATGTGTTCAATGCTGTTGCCAAGGTGCTGCCACGCACGGCGGCCTGGTATTCGAGCAACCTGATGCGCACCCACCAGACCGCCGAGGCGATCTGGGCCGCCGGCTTTCCAAGGCCTGCGTCGATGAAGTGGGAAGCGGATCTCGCCGAGCAGAATCTCGGCCGCTGGCAGGGCATGAACCGGGCCCAGTTCATCGCGAGCCGCCCCGTCGGCACGAGCTGGTTCGCCGATGTCAACGAGCCCGCGCCCGGCGGCGAGAGCTTCATGGACCTCTACAACCGCACGCGCCGCACCATCGAGCGGATCAACGCTGAGGCGGCAGGACAGGACATCATCGCGGTCGCGCATGGCGGCACGATCAAGGCGGCGCTGGGCCTCGCGCTCGACGGCCAGCCGGAGCGCGGGCTGTCGTTCGACATCGACAATTGCTCGGTGACGCGGCTGGACTATTTTGCGAGTCCCGAGCGCACCGTCTGGCGACTGCCGATGGTGAACCAGCAGCCGTGGATTGCGGATGCTGCGCACGCAGCGATGCACCAGCCGGCGGGACCGGAAGTCAAGAAGCTCGCCTGAGTTAAGCTGTCATTCCGGGATGGTCCGAAGGACCCGACCCGGAATCTCGAGATCCCTGGTTCGATGCTTCGCATCGCCCCGGGATGACATTCAATACCAAGATCAATCAGGGAGAGACACATGACCTTGTTCGACATGAAGGGGAAAGTCGCCGTCATCACCGGATCGACGCGCGGCATCGGGCTTGCGATCGCCGAGCGCATGGCCGAGCACGGCGCCAAGGTGGTGATCTCCTCGCGCAAGGCCGATGTCTGCGAGCAGGTCGCCAAGGGGATCAACGACAAGTTCGGCAAAGGGACCGCAATCGCGGTCGCCGCCAACATCTCGTCGAAAGAGAACCTGCAGAACCTCGTCGACGAGAGCAACCGTGCCTTCGGCAAGATCGACGTGCTGGTGTGCAACGCCGCCTCGAACCCGTATTACGGGCCGCTCGCCGGCATCTCCGACGATCAGTTCAGGAAGATCCTCGACAACAACATCGTCGCCAACAACTGGCTGATCTCGATGGTGGTGCCGCAGATGATCGAGCGCAAGGACGGCTCCATCATCATCGTCTCCTCGATCGGCGGCCTCAAGGGTTCGACCATCCTCGGTGCCTACGCGATCTCGAAAGCCGCCGACATGCAACTCGCGCGCAACCTCGCCTGTGAATACGGCCCGCACAACATCCGCGTGAACTGCATCGCGCCGGGCCTGATCAAGACGGACTTCGCCAAGGCGCTGTGGGACAATCCGGAGAATTTGAAGGCCTCGACCTCGCGGTCGCCGCTGGAGCGCATCGGCATCCCCGACGAGATCGCAGGCGCCGCGGTGTTCCTGGGCTCTGCGGCCGGCGACTTCATGACCGGCCAGACCATGGTGATCGACGGCGGCGCGACGATCAGTTGATGGTTTCGTGTCCCGGACGCGGTGCGGCACGCAGTGCCGCTCCGCAGAGCCGGGACCCAGAAAGCCAAGGGCTAGATTGCAGAGGCATGGGCCCCGGCTCTGCGCCGCACCGCTACGCGCTGCGTCGCGTCCGGGGCACGAGCGAGACTTCACTCCACCGCAGCGTAAACCAGATCCCGCACCAAGGTCCGCGTGTAGTCGCGCTGTCCGGGGCCCTGGCTCATGAACACCGCGAACAGATCCTCCTTCGGATCGATCCAGAAGAACGTGCCGGCAATGCCGCTCCAGAAATACTGGCCGACGCTGCCGGGGAAGGGCGCAATGCCGGCCTCCTTGCGCACGGCGAAGCCGAGGCCGAAGCCGTGGCCGGGCGAGAGCAGGGTGCCGTTGATCGCAACGCCTGGCCCGAGGTGATCGGAGGCCATCAGCTCCAGCGTCTTGCGGCCGATGACTCTGTTGCCGTCGAGCGTGCCGCCATTGCGCAGCATCAGGCAGAAGCGGGCATAGTCCATCGTGGTCGAGACCAGGCCGCCGCCGCCGGACTCCATCACCGGCTGCTCGAGCATGTTGAACAGCGCGACCTTGTCGCCGGTCCAGGGATCGGCCGCGAACGGCTCGGCGAGCCGGCCGGCATTAGCCTCGGATGCGGAGAAGCTGGTCTCGGCCATCTGGAGCGGTGCGAGCACGCGCTCGGTGAGGAAGGCGCCGAGCGTCTTGCCGCTGACGACCTCGATGATGCGGCCAAGGATGTCGGTCGAGCGGCTGTAGTTGAACGCCGCGCCGGGCTGGCAGACCAGCGGAAAGCTCGCCACCAGCGCGGCGTGCTCGGCGTTGCTGATCTTGCGGCTGCGGACGCGGGACTCCTGGTAGAGCTTGTGCACGGGGCCGTCGCCCTGGTGCTCGTAGGTGAGGCCGGAGGTGTGGCGGAGCAGGTCCTGTACGGTCATGGGCCGCGTCGGGGGCACCAGCTCCAACTTGCCGTCCTTGACGACGCCGACCTTCTGGTTCGCAAATTCCGGGATGAATTTTGCGACGGCGTCGCCGAGCAGGAGCTGGCCATCCTCGACCAGCGCCATGATGCCGACCGAGACGATCGGCTTGGTCATCGAGAAGATGCGGAAGATCGAATCGCGCGCCATCGGTGCGGCGCCGGCCGGGCTTTGCTTGCCGAGCGCCTCGAACCAGCCGATCTGGCCGCGCCGGGCCACCAGCACGGTGATGCCGGGAACGGTTCCCTTGTCGATCTCGCGCTTGAATGCGTCCGACATGGCCTGGAGACGGGGACGCGACAGCCCGAGCGTCTCGGGGCGCGCTTCCGGCACAGGCGGGGTCTGGAGCGCGGTCGTGGCCTGTGGGGCGGCTGTGGCGGTCGCTGTCGCGGTCATGGGCACTCCCGGTTGTTTTTCGTTATCGTGAACGGACTGTGGCCCGGAAACCCCGGCACAAACAAGCGAAGCCGACGCGGTTCACCCTTGCAAACCGGCCGTCCCTTGTGCTTGAAAGCGCCCCTGATCCGCGGTGACGCGGGTTCGTAGGAGTGTAGCTCAATTGGTAGAGCACCGGTCTCCAAAACCGGGGGTCGCAGGTTCGAGCCCTGCCACTCCTGCCAGTAAAATCAGTCACTTAGGTTGCTCTCGGGGTATCCCGCCCCAAATTTGCTAACGCGTTTGCTAACCGGCGCTGAGAAATCCCGCCGCCAACCCAGCCAGCGCCTCCGTCAACTTGTCGTCCGCCTGCTGCGAGCGTTTTCGCTTGGTGTAGTTGCGCAGCACCACGGCGGGGTCATCGCCAATCCGCTGCGCGACGGTGTGGACCGGGATGCCTGCGTCGAGCAGGGCGGTTGCATGGATGCCGCGCAGGTCATGGAACCGGGTCTTCCCAAACCCAAGCGCCTCCGCGCGGTCGGCAAAATCCCGCGAGAAATTGCGTGGATGTCGGGGGGTCGTGAACGACACCGAGATCGCCGAAAACATCAAAGCGCCGCTAGGCAATTTGATCAAGGATAGGTCAACGTCGGCTCCGTCCGGTACACCAGCACAGAGACGTAGCTGCCGCTGCTTCTCCTGCAACAGCACCGCGATCACGTCATCGTCCAGATTGATGGTTCGGAAGCCGCGCTTGGTCTTCGGCGGCTTGATCCTGATGCCGAATTTCTTGGTATGCTCCAAAGCGCGTTCAATCCGCAGCGTCTTTTTAGTGGTGTCGAGATCAGTCCAGCGCAGCGCCAGTAACTCATTGCGGCGTGCGCCGCAGGCGGCGGCGAGCACTACGACCGGATAGATGGTTACTGACCTGAACCCGGCAACCAATGTCCTCAATTCGGTATCCGTTAGACCTTCGCCGATCTGATCAACCTCTTCCTGATCATCGGGGTCAAAGTCAAAGGCTTCTGGTGCGGGAATTTGTTCGACGCGCGACATTGGATTGACTGCGATCAAACCCTTGCGGTGAGCAGTCCCCAGACAAGAGCCAAGAACAGTATGGACGTGGTGTTGCGTCCGAGGGGAAATGATCTTGGCGTCCGCCATGTCGGAGTACAGCTTATCGATCTCCTCCGCGCGCAGTTTCTGAAGCAAACGACTGCCGATCACGGGCTTTACATGCGTTCGAAGTAGTTGGCCGTAGCGCTCCAACGTTCGCTGATTGACTTTCTTCTTCCGCTTTCCCGGCGCACCGGCTTCGATCCACTGATCAACCCATTGCCCGGTCGTTAGCTTGGAGGGTTCTACATATTTGTCATCCTCTATCTCGGTGATCAGGCGCGCGAGTTCTTTCTCAGCGCCGCGCTTGCTACCGCGAAACGTCACCCACTTCTGTTTGCGCTTTTCGCCGCGCTCGCGCGGCAAATCGATGATCAGCGAATATGAGCCTTCCGAGCGCTGCTTGATCGTGCCTTTCATTTCTCTGTCCCTTCTGGATCAGTGAAGCCGCCGTGCGATCCTCCCGGATGACCGGGCGGCAACCAGATGTTTCCGTACGGTGAGTGAACGGCTTTGTATCCCGCCTCACGCAACGCAGCTTCGAGCTTGCCCTTCTTGATGTCGGCCATGGTCGTGTTCATCGCGTCGAGCATGGCGTCGTAGGTAACGGCCCGTTCAATCAACGCCTCGATCTGTGCCGACTGCGAGAGCTGGCTCGCCTCCGCAGCTGCAGCGACGATGGCCTTCGTCTTAGCGGACATTCTCAGGCTGACAGGCAACCGAGCGCGCTCAGGTTTCGCCTTTTTTGATTTCGCCTTCTTCATCCCCACCGCTCCCGTTCCATCCCCATTTTCTGTAGTTAAATGGCACTACGGGGATTGTCAAGGCTTGGAAAGGAGGTGTAGCGTAGTGGCATACCACTACAGTTCCGGAGGAGAGGTGCGATGGTCAGCCAGCAGAAAAAGAAAGTACGTAAGGCAGCAGCAGTGCCCGCAGTTGCACCGAGATCGGCAGCGGCCGAAGCAATCATCACCGCGACCATCACCGTTGAGCAAGCTGCGACGCGGCTGGGCATCGGGCGCAACCAAGCTTACGACGCGGTACACCGTGGTGATCTCCCGGTGATCAAGCTCGGCAAGCGTCTGCTGATCCCGACAGCGGCTCTCAACCGGCTACTGGGGGAGATCGCCTGATGTCCCGCATCACGCACTGCGACACCGCAAAGCCCCGGCATCGTCCGGGGCTTTTTCTTTTGGGATGTCAAAGGAACTGACAACTCACGCCAACGAAAACCGCGCCGGGAGCGAACCGGCGCGGCGGATTTCAAGACAAGCCATCGGCGGCGTTGGAGGCCGGAAATGGGTTTAAAGAAGTTAGACCTTGAAGGCCGGGTGAGCAAGATCGCCGTCGCCTATTGCCGTCGCGGCTGGAACCCAGTGCCTGTCCCCTACCAATCGAAGGGGCCGACCGGGAGAGGTTGGCAGCGTCGCGTCATTACCGAAGCCAACGTGCCGGAATATTTCAACGGTGCTTCCCAGAATATCGGCATCATCATGGGGCCGACATCGAACGGCCTGACTGATCTCGATCTTGATTGTGCCGAAGCCATCGCCATCGCGCCGTATGTATTGCCGAAAACCGCCGCGATCTTCGGCCGCACCAGCAAGCGTGATAGTCATTGGGAGTATCGCACGACGCTGGCGGCGACGCTCGACAAGGCGTCGTTGAAGTTGATCGACCCGGTACATCCCGACAAGAAAAAGAATACGGTGCTGGAAATCCGCGTGGGCGGCGACAAGGGCGCGCAGACAATCTTCCCCGGTTCGGTGCATGAGAGCGGCGAAGAGATCACGTGGAGCGAGAATGGTGATCCTGCTGTTGCCGATGACAACGATCTTGTGCGCCGCGCGAAGCTACTCGGTGCGCTTGCGCTCTTGGCGCGCTATTGGCCGGGTGAAGGCGCGCGACACGACGCGGCGCTGACTATCGGCGGCTTTCTGGCGCGCTGCGGCTACAAGCCACCCGAGATCAAGTATTTCGCCGAAGCCGTCGCCAAGGCGGCAGGCGATAACGAGCGACGCGACCGCATGCGGGCCGCAGAAGATCAGGCGACCGAACATCAGCAAGGCCGACCGTCGCGCGGTTACCCGTCGCTTAAGACAATGTTCGACGAGAAAATCGCGATGCAGATCGCTGATTGGTTGGACTATCGCGGCAGCCGCAACGGCGACGAGACAGCAGCAACATCGACCAGCAACGCGCCAATCGCAGGTTCACCGAATTGGAGAGAGCAGCGCAAGAACGGCACACCGATCCCCAGCATGCACAATGCGCGCCTTGCGATCGTGGCGCTTGGCATCACCTGCAGCCGCGACACGTTCCACAACAAGACGCTGTTTGGATTTCGCGACGGCACCATCAGGCACGAATTGCAATCGATCCTAGGCGAAGTCAGCGACGACGGCATCATCGCTCTGCGCCAACTGATGTCCGACAAGTTCGGTTTCGATCTGGAAGATAAGGCGACCCGCGATGCCGTGAAGTCGCTGGCACTACAGCATTGCTTCAATCCAGTGTGCGACCTGATCGATAAGGCCGAAGCCGAATGGGATGGCGTCGAACGTCTCGACAGGATGGCCGTCGATTATTTCAATTGCGAGGACACACCGGTCAATCGCGCATTCCTACGCAAGACCATGATTGCGATGGTCGCCCGCGCCCGCAAGCCCGGCTGCAAGTACGACACGATCACCGTGTTGGAGAGCGTTGAAGGCTACAACAAATCCACGGCTTGGCGTGTTCTTGCTGGTGACGAAAACTTCTCCGATGAAGCGATCATCGGCAAAGGAAACCGAGAGGTCCAAGAGCAGCTGTCAGAGATTTGGCTGCACGAAAATGCCGATCTCGCCGGGATGAAGAAGGCCGAGGTCGAGACCGTCAAGGCGTTTGCCAGTCGCACCACGGACATCGCCCGAGCGGCCTTCGCCCATTTCGTGGTGAAGCAGCCAAGGCACTCCATCGAGGTCGGCAGCACCAACAGCGACGAATATCTGCAGAGCCAGACAGGCAACCGCCGCTTTTGGCCGCTGCGGGTGACGAAGGCGATCGATGTTGAAAAGCTCAAGCGCGACCGGCTGCAGTTAATCGGTGAAGCCGCGAGGTGCCAGTCCGCAGGCGAGAGCATCACGCTGGATGAAACGATGTGGGCTGATGCCGCCGTCGTGCAGGACGAACGCCGGGTCAAAGACCCGTGGGAGGCTGAACTTGCAATCATCCACCTGTATCAGGAGATCAAAGGGGCCGATGCCTCAGCCGAGGCCAAGGTGCGGCTCATTGTCTACCGCAACACTGAGGACGAGGAGTGCGTCGCCAGCCGCGATCTCCTGACTTACGTGCTGGATATTCCGCCCGGCCAACAGACGCAGGCTCACACCATGCGCTTGTCGGTGGTGATGAAGCGGCTGGGCTGGATGCGTTCCGGCAAACTCACCATCGGTTCCGAGCGCGTCCGGGGCTATTTCCGGAAGGTCAAGACAGGTGGCTAACCCGGTTCCCGCCCAACCTGCCCACCCTAAAGGGTGGGCGCGCATAGTGTCTGGCGTTTTTCCCGCCACGGCCGCCGAGGCCGTCCGGGCCACCGAAATGCACCGCTGTCCTAGAACTCTATTTAGGTTGGGCAGGTTGGGCAGGTTGGGCATCTCCTATAATTACAGGGGTTTCTTGCGCCCAACCTGCCTAGCGGTGCCCAACCTCAGGTCGGGCGGCCAACGGTCACAGCCTCGCAAATGCCATGCTGGCCTTGAGATCAGCGAGCGACGCTCAGCCCGGCCACCCGAGGGAGGTTGGTCTTGAGGCGGGACCGAAGGGGCGCCCACGAGCCGCCGCCGCCGTGCCGCTGTCCGCGCTGCGGCTTCGATCTGGCCTCGCCGCCGTTTGATCCCGCCAGACTGGTCGCCGGGCTGGCTGACAGCTTCGCTGATGCGCCGTTCACGGTGGCGATGATGATCCGGCAGGCCGAGCGAGACCCGCACCTGCGGGCCGCGCTGGCGGGCAAGAGCGCCAAACAGATCGGCAAGGTGCTGCAGCGGATGGCTGGGCCTTACGACGGGCTGTCGATCGTCCGCCAGCCGCTGACGGAGCTGGGCTCTGCGGTGTGGCGGGTGGTGGTGGCTTAGGGGAGTGCCGCACTCCC